>CAVXLT010000001.1:0-12913 GCA_963762715.1 uncultured Thermoleophilia bacterium
GTCCACGCCGGGCTCAGACGCCGAAGAAGCGCTGCGGGTTGTCGACCAGCAGCTCGTCGATGTGGGCCTGCGCGACGCCGGCGCTCGAGCAGCGCGGGGAAGATCGCCACGGATGTGCAGGTAGTCGGGCCGCTCGTTCGCGAACGGCGGGTTGTCCGACATGAAGTCGTAGAAGCACGACGCCGTCGTGGCCGAGGTGGATCCGGTCGGCGTAGCCCTCCGCGACCAGCGCGGCCAGCGTCTCGATCGCGGTCGGCGTCCGGGTTGAAGTGGGATCTTGAAGCGGTCGCAGCCCAGGCTCAGCGCCCTGTGTTGGCAGCGCGCGCAGGTAGTCGAGGTCCTTGGAGTCGCCGGCCCGCGCGATCACGATCCCCGCGGGCCGAACGCCGTGGCCGGCGGGCGCTCGAGCGGCGGCAGGCGCCGTCCGGGCGGGCGCGCTCGTGTGGACCATCAGCGGCACTGCCGGTCTCGACCGCCGCCGCCGACGTTCAGGCGCAGGATCCGCGGATGTCGCCGACAAGCCCCCCTTCTCGACCGCGCACTTCAGGAAGGCCGCCTTCACGCCGGTGTCGTTGATGCCCTCGCGGATCTCGCGCACGAACAGCTCGGTGATCTGCTCGTCGGAGCGGTAGGCCAGGAAGCTGGGCAGCTCCAGGAACAGTAGACGCCGGTGCGACGAGGATGTTCAGGTCGACCTCGGCGTTGATCCGCTGGATGCGCGGGATGGAGCGGCCGAGCCCGGCGCGGTCGGGTCGATGATCGTGTCGATGCCGCTCTCGCGCAGCCGGCGCAGCTTCGCGATCGCGTCGGCGACGCCCGCCTCCTCGTCCCAGTACGGCGCGCCCCAGACGCGTGGCTGTAGTTCTGGAACGACTCGGGCTCGAGGACGACGACGTGCTCGTGCATCAGCGTCGGCCCGAGCTCGGCGAGCTCGACGGGGCCGCGGACGGTCTCGATGGTGGTCACGGGGCGGCGCTCCTCTCCGGCGGCGACGGAGAGCGGCGTCCGGCCGACGTCGACCCTCTCCACCGGTGCAAGCCTACGGCGCCGGGAAGCGTGAGGCGAAGCCGTGCAGGACGCTGCGCCTCCCTCACCGGCGTCTCGCGGGCCGCGGCCGCCCCGGCCTGCGGCCGGGACATACCATGCTGAGGTGCGGTACCGGCGCGAGATCGACGTCGACTGCGAGCCGGGCAGCGTCTTCTCGGTCGTTGCCGACTTCGCCAGGGTCGCCGAGTGGGATCCGGGGATCGTCGAGGCGCGGTGGCTCTCGCCGGGACCGACGGCGGTCGGGAGCTGCTTCGAGGTGATGGCGCTCTTCCGTGGCAGGCTGCAGCGGTTCGAGTACGTCGTCACGGAGTACGAGGACGGGCGTCGAATCGCCTTGAGCGGCGAGGGCGAGAAGGCGCTCTCGGACGACGTGATCACCGTCAGCAGCGTCGGCGGGCGTACCCGGGTCGCCTATGCGGCCGACCTGCGTCTGAAGGGTGCCCTTCGCGTTGCGGAGCCGTTCCTTCGCTCGACGTTCGTGCGCATGGGAGACGCGGCCCTGGACGGGCTCGCGGCGACGCTTGCCGGCGCCGGTTAGCGGCCGGGGTTCCATGGGCGACGTCATCGGCCTGTCGACAGGTGCCGCGATGCGGGTGACGGGCGAGGCGGGCCGTGCGGCCGTCGTCTGCGTCAACGGCGGGCAGGCGGGGCGTGGCGGAAGGAACCTGGAGCGCGTCGCTCGAATGGCTCGTGCGCCGCCTCGCGCCCCGGTTCCCGTCGCTCTCGTTCGTCGAGGTCCGGTATCGCGTGAAGTCGTGGAAGCGACTCGACCTGTGCGTCGAGGACGCCCGGGCGGCGGTGGCGCGAGGCCGGTGCCGGCCGGACGCTCCTGCTCGGCTTCTCGATGGGGGGCGCCGTCGCGATCACCGCCGCCGACGAGCCCTCGGTCGAGCGGGTTCTCGGGCTCGCGCCCTGCATCCCCGAACGCCTGCCGCTCGAGCCGTTGCAAGGGCCGGCGTCTCGATGTTCTCCACGGCTCGCTGGACCGCCGGCTGCCGGGTGTCCCGGGTGTCTCCCCCTGCCCTCTCGCGGCGCGGCTTCGAGCGGGCGCGTGCACTCGGCGTCGAGGGAAACGTACGAGCGATCGTCCGGCGCCCTGCACGGGATCGCCGTCGTCACGCTCGTCGGCCGTCCGGTGCCGCTGCCGCGCGCGCATGCATGGGCGCACCACGTTGCGGCTCAGCTTGTGCGACCTTCTGAAGCGCGGCGCCGTTCCGAGCTGGCGTGCGTCGGGGACCTTGACGTTCCAGACGAGCCCGAGCCGCTCGAGGACGCGGACCACCCACCACGACAGGTCGATCTGAAACCGGTCGAGGCCGTGCCGCGCGGAGGCGGGGAACGCGTGGTGGTTGTTGTGCCAGCCCTCGCCGAAGACGAGGAGCGCGACCAGCCGGTTGTTGCGGGCCTCGTCGCGGGAGCGGTAGTCCTGACGCCCGAACATGTGGCAGATCGAGTTCACGCTGAAGGTCGCGTGCTGGTAGGCGAAGATGCGGACGAGGCCGCCCCAGACGAGCCCTTCGACGCCCGCCCGCGTCGTGCCGCCGACCGCGTAGCCGATCGCGAACGGGAGCCCGAGCGTCAGCGCGACCCAGAGCAGGTAGGCCCGGTCGATCAGGCGCACGAGCCGGTCGTCGTAGAGATCCTTGCCGTACGCGCGTCCCTGCTCCATGCCGAGGTTCGAGAAGAGCCAGCCGACATGCGCGTGGACGAAGCCGCGGACGGCGCCGAGCACGCCGTCGCCGTGGCCGACATGGGGTGAATGCGGATCGCCCGGCCGGTCGGAGAGCGCGTGGTGCTTGCGGTGGTCGGTGACCCATTGCGTGATCGGGCCCTGCATCGTCATGCAGCCCAGGATCCCGAGCGCCGCCTTGACGGGCGCGCGGGCCTCGAAGCCGCGATGGGTGAAGTAGCGGTGGAAGCCGATCGTCGTCCCGAACGCGCAGACGACGTAGAAGCCGGCGAGCAGCGCGAGGTCGACCCAGTGGAAGGCGGCGCCCCACAGGAGACCCATCGCGGAGAGGACGCCGAGCGGCGGCAGGATCACGGCGGCGAGCGTGACGGCCCGGCTGACCGTGCTCGTTCGCGGCCGGACGGTGCCGACCTGTGGCGGTGTTGTACAAGTTTCGTCTATCATCTGTACCGATTATGCCAGACTCGGTCGCGATCGTCGGCAGCGGGGTCGAGGGCTCGGTGCCTCCTACCTTCTCGCGCGGGCGTACGACGTGCACGTCTTCGAGCGGGCCAGCCGGGCCGGCGGTCACGCCAACACCGTCGCCTGCGACGGCCTCGCGCTCGACACGGGCTTCCTCGTCCACAACAGGGCCGAACTATCCGCTCCTCTGCCGCCTCTTCGACGAGCTCGGGATCCGCGACCCACGAGTCCGACATGTCTTTCTCGGTGAGCTGCCGGCACTGCGGCCTCGAGTACTCGGGCCGGCGGCCCTTCGCCCGTGTGCGCAATGCCTCCAGCCCCGGCTTCCTCGCCCTCGTCTGGGAGATCGGACGCTGGCTGCGCACCGCCCGTGCCTCGCTGGAGCGGGCGGACTACGAGGACGTCTCGCTGGAGCAGTACCTCGACCGGAACCGCTACTCGCAGCGGTTCCGCCGCCACTTCCTCGTCCCGCTCACGGCCGCGCTCTGGTCGACGGCTCCGGGTCGCGCACTCGAGTTCCCGGCCGCCTACGCGATCCGGTTCCTCGACAACCACGGCATGCTCGGCTTCGGACGGTTCGGCTGGCGGACCGTCACCGGCGGCAGCCGCAGCTACGTCGACGCTATCGCCGAGCGCCTCGGCGGCCGTCTGCACCTGGGCGGCGGCGTCCGCTCGCTGCGGCGCGGCGCGGACGGAGTCGAGGTGCGCACCGACGACGGCCAGGTGCACGCCTTCGACCACGTCGTCGTCGCCACCCACGCCGACCAGGCTCTCGCGCTGCTCGAGGAGCCGACGGCGGCCGAGCGACGCGTCCTCGGCGCCTTCGCCTACACGGAGAACGAGGCCGTCCTCCATACGGATTCCTCGTTCCTGCCGGCGGCGCGACGGGCCCGCGCGTCGTGGAACTACCGCCTCGGCGAGGACGGCCGGCCGACGATCACCTACCACCTCAACCGCCTCCAGGCGCTCGAGGCGGAGCGCGACTACTGCCTCTCGCTGAACGAGGACGTGGCGTCCGACCACGTGCTCGCGCGGTTCACCTACGAGCACCCGCTCTACACCGTCGACGCCCTGCGCGCCCAGCGCGAGCTGCCGCTGCTTGCCGGCGGACGCACGCACTACGCCGGCGCCTACTTCGGCAACGGGTTCCACGAGGACGGGCTGGCGAGCGGCGTCGCGGCCGCCCGCGCACTCGGGGTCGAGTGGTGATGCGGTCCGCCGTCTACACGGGGACGCTCGTGCACGCACGGCGGACTCCGGCGCGTCACGTGTTCCGCCACCCGGTCTCGATGTGGCTCTTCGACCTGGACGAGCTGGCCGAGCTCGAGCGGCGCCTCGCCCTGTTCTCGGTGAACCGGCGAAACGTCGTCGCGCTGCGCGACCGCGACCACTTCGACGGGACGGCGCCGCTGAAGCAGGCAGTGCTCGACCTGGTGGGCGATCCGTCCGTCGAGCGGGTCCTCCTGCTCACGCAGCCGCGCGTGCTCGGCTACGTCTTCAATCCGGTCAGCTTCTACTGGTGCTACCGCCGCGCTGCCCCGGCCGGCGAAGCCTCTCGGCGGGCGGAGCCCGCCTCCGGCGCCGCCTCGGCCCGCTCCCGCCCGGAAACCGCGGCTGACGGGTGGGAGCTCGCCTGCATGGTCGCCGAGCTGAACAACACGTTCGGCGAGCGGCTCCCCGAGGTGCTGCGCGGGCCCGACCTGCGTTACGAGCACCGCAAGCGTCTGCACGTCTCGCCGTTCTTCGGGCTCGACCAGAGCTACGAGTACGCGTTCTCGCAGCCCGGGGACGAGGTCTGGGCACGGATCCACGTCCGCGACGACGAAGGGGAGCGGCCGCTCACCGCGATCCTCCACGGCCGCCGCCGCGAGCTGACGAACACGTCCCTCGCCCGACTGCTCGTGCGGTACCCGCTGCAGCCGCTGCAGGTGACGGCCCTCATCCACTGGCAGGCGCGACGGCTCTTCCTCAAGCGCGTCCCGTTCCACCGCAAGCCGCCGTTCGTGCCCGGCCGGGGATCGGTGCGATGAGCGTCGCCGAGCGCACTCTCCGCCGCGAGCCGCGCCCGCGCGGCCGCATCCTCGAGCGCACGGCGCTCTCGATCCTCGAGCGGGCGCTCGAGCAGCTCGAGGGGGGCTCCCTCGAGGTGGACGCTGCCCGACGGCTCGCGGCGGCGCTTCGGAGAGGGCGCGCCGGTCTCGCTGCGCGTGCGCGACCGGGCACTGCTCCGGCGGCTCGCGACCCGCGGCAAGCTCGGCCTCGGCGAGTCGTTCACCGCAGGCGAGTGGGAGTCCGACGACCTCGTCGGCGCTCTTCGCGCTCCTGCTCCGGAACGCCGACGCCGCCTCGCGGCGGCATCCGCGACTGCGCCGGCTGCTGGACGCGCGTGTCCGCCCGAACACGCGCAACGGCCTGCTCCGCGCGCGCCGCAACATCGCCTACCACTACGACCTCGGCAACGACCTCTTCGCGCTCATGCTCGACGAGACGATGACGTACTCCTGCGCCGTCTTCGAGCAGCCCGACGAGCCGCTCGCGGAAGCGCAGCGGCGCAAGTACCGCCGCGTCTGCGAGCGGCTCCGCCTCGAGCCGTCCGACCGGGTGCTCGAGATCGGGTGCGGGTGGGGAGGCTTCGCGCACTTCGCCGCCGCGGAGGTCGGTTGCGCCGTCACCGGCCTCACGATCTCGTCCGCCCAGGCCGAGCTCGCGCGCGAGCGGACGGCCGGGCTCGACGTGCGGATCCTCGAGCAGGACTACCGCGAGCACGAGGGCAGCTACACGAAGATCGCGTCGATCGAGATGCTCGAGGCCGTCGGCGAGCGCCAGTTCGGCGCGTACTTCGCCGCGATCGACCGGCTGCTCGAGCCCGACGGGATCGCGTGCGTGCAGACGATCCTCGTCCCCGACGATCGCTGGGACCGCTACCGCAAGACGCCCGACTGGATCGAGCGCTACGTGTTCCCGGGCTGCCTGATCCCCTCGCTCGGCGCGCTCGCACAGGCGGCCTCCCGCTCGTCGCGGCTGTTGATTCACGAGGTCGACGAGATCGGCGTGCACTACGCGGAGACGCTGCATCGTTGGCGGGCCTCGTTCCACGAGCACGTCGACGAGGTGCGGCGGCTCGGCTACGACGAGCGTTTCGAGCGCACCTGGGACTTCTATCTCGCCTTCTGCGAGGCGGGCTTCCGCACCCGGGCCCTGCGCGACGTCCAGCTGACCCTGACCCGCGCCTTCAACGAGAGGCTCGCGCCGTGACACGGTGGGAGCTGTGGCTCGCGGGCTGGGCGCTCTCGGCGTTCCTGCTGCTCGTCCTGTACGCCGTCCAGCGGCGCACGCGCGACGCGACGGCCGTCGACGCCGGCTGGGGGCGCGTCGCTCGTCCTCTGCGCAGTGCTCTACGCCGTCCTCGCCCCGGGCGCGCTCTCGCAGCGGCTGCTGATCGCGGTCGCGGTCGGCGCCGAGAACCTCCGCATCGTGTCCCTCGTCCGCGGCCGCCTCGGGAAGGGGGAGGACTCGCGCTACCGGGAGCTGCGCCGCCGCTGGCGGAACGCGGCCGCGAGCAGACGACGTTCGCGATCTTCTACCAGGCGCAGGCCCTCGTGGCGGTGATCCTCTCCCTGCCTGCGCTGCTCGCCGCGTTCAACGGCGATCCCTCGCTCGCCCCCGTCCAGCGGGCGGGCGCCGCGCTCTGGCTCGCCGCTTCGTGCTCGAGGCGACCGCCGACCGGCAGCTTGCCGCATCCCGTGCCGATCCTGCGAACCGCGGCGGGGTGATGCGCTTCGGCCTCTGGCGCTACTCCCGCCACCCGAACTACTTCTTCCAGACCTGACCTGGATCGGCTACGCGCTGATCGCGGTGGCGGCGCCCTGGGGCTGGCTCGCCTTCCTGGCCCCGGTGTTCATCCTCTACCTCGTCCTCTTCGTCACCGGCATCCCGGCCGCCGAGGAGTCGTCGCTGCGCTCCCGGGGCGACGCCTACCGCCGCTACCAGCAGGAGACGTCCGCGTTCGTGCCATGGTTTCCGAGGCGCTCGTCGACCGCCTGATCGAGTCGGGCCGCCTGCCGGACCCGCTCCTGCGCGCGGGGATCCGGGCCGCGTGCGCGACGCGCCTGCGCCGTGAGCGGCGCCGTAGCCCCGAGGCCAGGCAGGCGTTCGTCGAGCGCCTGCGCGGCTCCTCGATCGCGGAGCAGGTCGAGACGCCGAACGAGCAGCACTACGAGCTGCCGCCGGCGTTCTTCCGGCTCGTTCTCGGGCCCCGGCTCAAGTACAGCTCCGGCCTCTGGCCGGCCGGCGTCGGCACGCTCGCCGAGGCGGAGGACGCGATGCTCGCCCTCACCTGCGAGCGCGCCGGCGTCGAGGACGGGATGACGGTGCTCGACCTCGGCTGTGGCTGGGGCTCGCTGACCGGATGGCTCGCCGAGCGCTACCCGAGGTCGCGAATCGTGGTCGTCTCGAACTCCCACGCCCAGCGCGAGTGGATCGAGTCGCGGCGACTGGCGAACGTCGAGGTCGTCACGGCGGACGTGAACACGCTCGAGCTCGACGCCCGCTTCGACCGCATCCTCTCGGTCGAGATGCTCGAGCACATGCGCAACTACGAAGCGCTGTTCGCCCGGATCGCCTCGTGGCTCGAGCCCGGCGGCCGCTTCTTCTGCCACGTCTTCACCCACCGCCGCTTCGCCTATCCCTACGAGGACGGCTGGATGGCGCGACGCTTCTTCACCGCCGGGACCATGCCCTCCGACGATCTGCTCCCCCGCTTCCAGCGCGACCTCGCGGTGCAGGGGCAGTGGCGCGTCTCCGGCCGCCACTATGCCCGGACCGCGGAGGCGTGGCTCGAGCGGCTCGACGCGAACCGCCCGGCGATCGAAGAGGTGCTGGAGGAGGCGTACGGAGCCGGCCGCGGCCGCGCCTGGGCGAGCAACTGGCGCGTCTTCTTCCTCGCCTGCGCCGAGCTCTGGGGCTACCGCGGCGGCCGCGAGTGGCTCGTCTCGCACTACCTCTTCTCGCGGCGGTAGGCGCCGGAGGCGCTACCGCGGCCGGGAAGGCGAGAGCTCGCCGGCGGCCACCTCGCTCGCCGCGGCGACGAGGTCGCCGTCGAGCCGCCGGACCCCGAGCCGCGCGCAGAGCTCGTCGGAGGCACCGGGGCCCGCCAGGGCGAGCGGCGTCCTCTCGGCGAGCCGCCGAAGTGCCGCGGCCTCCGCCTCGAGCAGCGCCGGGTCGAAGCTCGCGACGACTGCGAGCGCCGGCTCCGTCGACTCGGCGGTCTGGATCAGGGTCGAGGTCGGCGTGTCGGCGCCGAGGAAGAGCACGCGCCAGCCGTGCGAGCGCAGGACGAGACCGAACGCGACGAGGCTGAGGTCGTGCGGCTCGCCGGGTGCGCACGCGAGGAGCGCGAGTGGGCCCGAACCACGTCCCCAGAGCCGGGCGAGCGCGAGGAGCCGGGCCCGGATGATGGTGCTCGCGAAGTGCTCGTGGCTGACGGAGAGCGTGCCCTCCTTCCACTCGGCGCCGACCCGGGTCAGCGCCGGCAGGATCACGTCGCGGAGGACGGGCTCGAGCCCGAGCGCCGCCAGGCTCTCGTCGAGGACGGCGTGGATGCCGGCCTCGTCGTAGGCGTGGATCGCGGCGACGAGCCGGGCCGGGGTGTCGTCGCGGAGCACGTCGGTGGGGCGGCTCTCCTCGAGCGCCGCCCGGGCGGCCTCCGCTGCAGAGAGACCCGTGTCGAGAGCCCGGCGCATCCGCGCCACCCGCTCGGCGTCGTTGACCGTGTAGAGCCGGAAGCCGCCGGAGGAGCGGGTCGGCCGCAGGAGGCCGTAGCGTCGCTCCCAGGCGCGGAGCAGCTCGGGGTTGACGCCCACCTTGCGGGCGAATGCGCCGATTCGCAGCGGTCCCGGGTCGGGCGACACGGGCGATAACTATACATAGTCAGGACAAAGACTGGACAGGAGCGTCGGCGCGTCAGGTGCCGGGTCGGCGACCCGCGCGGAGGATCGCCTCGCCGACCGCGGCCGCGGCGAGCAGGCCGCCGAGCACGCCGAGCTGGGCGGGGATGTGCGTGGCGGCGTAGGCGATCAGGGCGGCGAGCGAGACGGCGCAGGCGACCGCCCCGGCGAGCGAGAGGACGACTCCGGCGCGGGTTTCGCCGGCGAGCCGGACCGCGGCGATGTTGACGGCGGCGAACACGATCAGGAACCCGGCCGAGCCCATCAGGCTGATGCCCTCGATGTTCACGGTGTTGACGACGACGAGCGTGCCGAGCGTCGTCGCGACAGGCCGCCGATCGGACGGTTCCAGACCGGCTTGCCGAGCCGCGCGGGCAGCTCGCCGTGGCGGGCCATCAGGTACGTGAACTTCGCCGCGCCGTAGAGGGTGGCGTTGATCGCGCTGGCGGTCGAGACGACGGCGGCGACCGCGATCAGCTTGAAGCCGGCGCTGCCGAGGAACGGCCGGGCGGCGGCGGCGAGCGCGTAGTCGCGCTCGCGCCGCGATCGTCGCCGGGGCGAGGTTGCCGACGGCGACGAGCGCGACGAGCACGTAGAGGACGATCACGCTGCCGATCGCGATCAGGTAGGCGCGCGGGAGCGTCCGCTCGCGGGTCGCGCGCGTCCTCGGAGGCGTTCGCGATCAGCTCGAAGCCCTCGTAGCCGAGGAAGATCAGCGTGCCCGCGTAGACGATCATCCCGAGCGAGGGTACGCCGAGGGCGCGATCCGCGCCGGGTCGACGACGAGCAGGCCGCCGACGACGAAGACGAGCAGCACCGCGAGCTTGAAGTAGACGAGCACCGCCTCGGCGCGGCCGATCACGCGGGCGCCGAGCAGGTTCAGCGCCGCGAAGCACGGCCACGGCGGCGCTGCCGAGGATCCGCCGCCACGCGCCGTGCGGGTCGAGTCCGACGAGGACGGCGAGGTAGGCGCCGAACGCGACGGCGTAGAGGCCGAGCATGACGAAGTAGCTCAGCCAGAGCAGAAGGTTGAGCGGCCCGGCGACGCGCGCGCCGAAGGCGCGGTCGAGGAACGTGGCGGTGCCGCCGCGGCTGCGGATGACGACCGACAGGCGCGCATACGACCAGCCGGTCAGGGCGGCGACGATCCCGCCGACGAGGAACGAGAGGTACGCGCCGGCGCCGGCGATCTGCACCGTCAGCCCGAGCACCGAGAAGATGCCGCCGCCGACCATGCCGCCGATCCCGATCGAGACCAGCGAGGCGACACCGAGGCTTCCCGAGGCGCGTTTCTCGCGACTCACGCACGAACCATCGCGGTACGGGCGGACGGCCGCAACCGGGCTACATTTCCCGTCGACCGCCCACGCCGACAGGAGACGCCGCATGACGCCCTTCACGATCACGAACCTGCTGGACCTCGAGGACGCCGTGGGCGAGCGCGCGCCCGGTGTCGAGGGCCGCTTCGCACGCAGCCACCTCGACTCCGAGCACCTCGGGATCAGCCACTTCCGCTACGCCGGCGGCGTCCGCTCGCCGATGGCCCACAGTCACCGCGAGCAGGAGGAGGCCTACGTCGTGCTCGACGGCTCCGGCCGGATCCGGCTCGACGACGAGGTGCACGAGCTGCACCGCTGGGACGTCGTCCGCGTCGCCCCGCAGACGGTGCGCGCCTTCGAGGCGGGCCCGGACGGGCTCGATGTCCTCGCGATCGGCTCCGACCGCCCCGAGGGCGGCGACGGCGTCCCGGCGTCGACGGTCTGGGTCGACTGAGGCCCGGAAGCGACCCGGTCGCGAATCGGGGAACACACTGGCGCTGCCGGATGGAGGCGGCGCTATCTTGTGCGGGATGGCACCTTCTGGCGGCCGGTGTCCTGATCCGAGATTCGGCTGATGTTCGGCCGTCGTACTCCGGGCGTGGTCGAGCAGTCTCGGTTCGCCCGAAGACGCTGGTTGGCGGGCGGTGCCGCGGTTGTGCTGCTCGGCGTCGCCGGGTCCGTGCTCGCGGCCCGTGCGATCGCGCGGAGCGACCAGCAGACGTCGCAGCGTGCCCTGGCCGCGAACTCGGCGAACGTCGGGTCGCGGCTGCAGCTCGCCCTTCAGCACGAGCAGGACCTCGTAGTCGATCTCAGCGCCTTCCTCGTCGCGACCCCACAGCCGTCGAATGCCTTGTTCAACGCGTGGCTGGCCGGTGCCCGGGCGTTCGCGCGGTACCCGAGGTGGCGGGGATCGCGCGGGTCGTGCTCGTTCCCGCGGCGGAGCTCCCCGCGTACGCTGCGCGGGCGAAGCTCGACCCTGCCGGAACGCTCTCCGCGGCTGGATCCTTCGAGGTCGTTCCCCCGGGTAAGCGGCCGTTCTACTGCTTCGTCGACCTCATCGGCATCGCGCCCGTTCCGAACGCCCCCACACCCGCCGGCACGGACTATTGCGCGAATCCGGCGTACAGGGTCGGGATCATGTCGGCGCGAGACTCCGGTATGGGGGCCTATCAGCCGTACACCGTCGGTCCGCTCAGGTTGCTCGCGATCCAGACGCCCGTCTACCGAGGCGGGGCCGTCCCGGCCACGGTCGCCGCGCGGCGAGCCGCCTTCACCGGCTGGACCGCGCTTGCGCTCGCCCCTGCCGTCATCCTGACGACGGCGCTCCAGGGGCAGCAGCACATGGCCGTCGCGCTCAGCTACACGAGAGGCGCGTCACCGGTCACGTTCACGGGCGGCGACGTTCCTCGCCACGCCACGGTGCTGACCGCCGACCTCCACAACGGCTGGACGGTCAGGACCTTTGCGGCCACGCCGAGCAGTGGTCTGTTCTCTCAGGGGAACTCGCTCGCCGTCCTGTTCGGTGGCGGCTCGGTGAGCGTGCTGCTCGGTCTGCTCGGGTTTGTGCTGGTGACGGGTCGGGCGCGGGCCGTCCGTCTCGTGGACGAGCAGACGGTCGAGTTGCGCGGCCAGTCGGAGGAGCTCCGGGCTACGATCGACGAGCTGGAGGCGGCGCAGAAGATCAAGGACGAGTTCATCAGTCTCGTCTCGCACGAGCTGCGCACGCCGTTGACGTCGATCAGCGGCTTCACCGAGATCCTCCAGGACGAGGGTGAGCTCACCGCCGACCAGCGCGAGTACCTGGGCGTGATCGCCGCCAACTCCGTGCGGCTGCTCACGATCGTCGACGATCTGCTGCTGATGGCGCAGATCCAGAGCGGCGGCGTGCCGCTTCAGGTCGGCGAGGTCATGCTCAACGATCTCGTCGCCCGCTCCGGCGCGGCCGCGAAGCCGTTTGCCGCGAGCAAGGACATCGAGGTCGACATCGACGCGGAGCCCGGCATCGCGGCCGAGGGCGACCCGGCGCGGCTCGGCCAGGTGGTCGACAACTTGCTCTCGAACGCGATCAAGTACACCCCCGACGGCGGCGGCGTGAAGATCACGATGCGCCAGGACGGCGACACGGCGACGATCGCGGTCCGGGACACCGGCATCGGCATCCCGGCGGAGGAGCAGGCCCAGCTGTTCAGCCGCTTCTTCCGCTCCTCGAACGCGCGCGCCTCGGGCGTCCAGGGCACCGGCCTCGGACTCGCGATCACCCGCGGAATCGTCGAGGCGCACGGCGGCACGATCGACTTCGACAGCGTCGAGGGCTCCGGGACGACCTTCCGGGTCACGCTCCCGCACGCCCACCGCGTCGAAGTCGCCGTCGGCTGACCGAACTGCCGCCCGCCGCGGCTGCGCGCCGGCCCCGACTCCCGCGGGTGGTGCGCGGCCGGCTCAGGTCGCCG
>CAVXLT010000002.1:0-149542 GCA_963762715.1 uncultured Thermoleophilia bacterium
CGCAGCGTCCAGGGCGTCGATGTACGGGTCGTCGCCCTCGAGGGCGCCGGTTCCGGCGTCGGGAAAGATGTACAGCTGGTGGTAGTCGTACGCGACCTTCAGGGTGATGAAGTCTCCCACGCCGGCACGGGAGAACGACGGAGTGGGCATGACGAGCGCCGGTGTCGAGGGGCCTCGGGTTTGCGATGCCGGGACCGGGGGAGGCGAAGGGCGTGAAGAAGATTCTCGAGCTCATCGTCTGCTTCATCCATCCGGTCGCCGTCGTGCTCGGGTGGATCAACCTGGTGGGCCGGACCGACCTGAGTGGCATGCAGAAGCTCGCCGGGGGCGTCTTCCTGATCGTGCCGATCGTCCCGTTCGTCTACGTCCTGACCGGCAACGACCTCTGGTGAGCCAGACAACCGATCCATGAAGGCCGGCACGGCGGCGGAGCGACGCGCAGGGGAGCCTCGGCTCTCCGGCGGTCACGGGCCGACGCGGTAGCGCACGTGCGTCGCGAGCGGCGAGTGGATGACCTCGACCGGCTCGAGGCGGGGATCGGCGACGCCGTCGAAGAGCCGCTCACCGGAGCCGAGCAGGACGGGGACGAAGTCGAGGACGAGCTCGTCGATCACGCCGGCCGCAAGCGCCTGGCGCACGGTCGACGCGCCGCCGGCGATGTCGACACCGCGATCGCCTGCCGCCTCCGAGGCGCGCGCGAACGCGGCGTCGAAGCCGTCGGTCGACGAAATGGAACGTCGTCCCGCCCGCGAGCTCGATCGGCTCGTGCTCGTAGTGCGTGAGGACGAAGACCGGAGCGTGGTACGGCGGCTCGTCGCCCCACCAGCCGCGCCAGTCGCCCTGCCACGGACCGCGAATCGGCCCGAACATGTTGCGTCCCATCACGTACGCGCCGCGTGGGCGCAGCAGCAGGTCGCGTGCGCGGGCGTCGGCGTCGTGTAGCGGCTCGTCGAGATGCCAGTGATGCAGCTCGATACCGCGACGGCCGAGAGGGTGCTCGAGGCTCTGGTCGGTCCGGCGACAAGCCGTCGAGCGAGATGGACATATGACAGGTGGTTTCGCTCATGCTGCTTCGACTGCGGCGGCGCGCAGAAATCATCGGTGTGCGTCTCACATTCTTAGCGTGTGGCGCCCCCCGGAAGCGCGGTGTGAGTACGGGACCGCCCTGCGCGGCGCCCGCACACTGATTCTCGGCTGGGCCGGTGGTCGGAAGGTCACATCACGGAGGATGCTCTTCGACCAGATCGGGTCCACTCCCGACACGGCCTTCACGAGACGGAGATACTGCCCACTCATCCTCGAAAGGAGTTCCGGTGTCAGCGGAAGAGAACACCCGCCTCGCCCAGAGTGCGTATGAGGCGTTCGGTCGCGGTGACATGGCGGCACTTGCCGACGTGATGGCGGACGACATCGAGTGGGTGAGCCCCGGCAATCCCGACGACGACCCGAACGCCGGAACCTTCAACGGCAAGGAAGCCGTCCTGGGCTGGTTTGGTGGTCTCGCATCGACTCTCGACTTCACGACGTTCGAGCCACGAGACTTCATCGCCCAGGACGACAAGGTGGCGTCCCTGGTGTACGCCGAGGCGACGGTTCGGAACACAGGCCGCGCCTTCGTCAATCATGAGGCACACGTGTGGACGTTCCGGGATGGGAAGCTCGCCCGATTCCAGATCTATCTCGACACCGCAGCGGCGGCTGCCGCCCACCGCGTGGAGTAGCCCTTCGCGGGCAACCGGCGGATCGAGACGGGACGCGTCCTCCGGCCTGGTCGCACGTCGTCGTCCAGGCGGGGAATCTCACCTGTGCCCGGGCCGGAGGTGAGCAGGGGAGCAACTGATCTTCCGCTGGAGACTCGACACGGCCGGCTTTCGGGGCGTTCGACCTCGGCGTGCGAGGATCAGCCGATGAACGTGCAGCGGATCTGCTTCCTCGGCACCCGCACTCCGAACTTCGACGCGACGTCGGCGTTGTTTCGCGACGTCCTCGGACTACGCGCCGCGCACAGCGAGCCCGGCTGGTCGATCTTCGGCCTCCCGTCGGGGCGCAGCGACTTCGTCGAAGTCTTCGGCCCCGAACACGTGAACGCGAGCGTGTTTCCGGCTGAGGTCGGCGAAGGAATCGTCGTCGGGTTCGCCGTGGACGATCTCGCCGCCGCCCGTGAGGAACTGGCCGCCGCGAACGTCGAACTGCTCGGCGACCTGGTGTGGGCAGATGAGCTGTTCGGGGATCCGACGATGGAAGGCTTCGGCTGGTTCTTCTTCCGAGGCCCCGACGCCAACGTCTATGTGATTCAACAGGACAACCGGCCCGACGCAACCTGACTTTTCGATTGTGTAGGCGCACTGCGTGAGATGCTGATCCGGTGAGCGACCTGCAGACGGCTCTCGTGACCGGCGGAGGGCGAGGCATCGGGGCCGCGATCGCGCGGCAGCTCGCATCCGACGGCTGGCGGGTGGCGATCGCCGCACGCAGCGAGGGGGCCCTTGCCGAGGTCGCCGAGGAGACCGGCGCGCTGCCGTTCGTCCTCGACGTGACCGACGCCGGGGCGGTCGAGCGGGTCGTCGCGCAGGTCGGCCAGGTCGATCTTCTTGTCAACAACGCCGGTACCGGCGGGACGGGTGGCGCCAGCTGGAACGAAGGACCCGGCCGCCTGGTGGCGCGTCGTGGAGGTGAACCTGCTGGGCCCGTTCCTGTGCTCGCGCGCGGTGCTGCCCGGTATGTGCGGGCGCGGCGGCGGACGCATCGTCAATGTCTCGTCGAACGCCGCGTTCTTCCCTCTGCAGGATGACTGGGACGCCCGCATCGACTCCGCCTACCAGGCTTCCAAGGCAGCGCTCGTGCGGCTCACCGAGGCGCTCGCCGCCGAGGCCCGCAGCTTCGGCGTCTCGGTGTTCGCGATCTCGCCGGGCATGGTGAAGACCGAGATGGCGGAGGCGGTCTTCGCCGACATCTGGGACGACGAGTCGGTCTGGACACCGCCCGAGCGAACCGCCGAGCTCGTCGCCTTTCTCGCATCGGGCGCCCTGGACGGGTTGAGCGGCCGCTACATCCACGCGGCTGCCGACGACTGGCAGACGATGAGTCGTGACGTCACGGCGATTCTCGCCGAGGATCTGCACACCCTTCGGCTGCGCCGTCCAACCTGAGCGGCTGACGAACCGCTGCAGGCACGCGTAGCCCGTCTAGGGTCCTCGATGTGGAGGTGACTGTTGAGGCGGCGCGCAGGTTTCTCGTCGCGCGGCACTTCCTCGCGCCTGCGCGGTCGCTTGCCGGTCTCGAGGGTGCTCTCGATGTCTTTCGGAGGTTCGGGTCGATTCAGTTCGACCCGGTTTCGGTCGCCGGACACAACCACGACCTCGTTCTGCACGCGCGCGTCGCCGGCTACGAGCCCGCCTGGTGCGACGAGCTCTACGAACGTCGTGAGATCTTCGAGGCGACGAACAAGGCGCTCTCGTTCGTTCCGACGAGTGAGTTCCCGTGGTTTCGTCACGTCATGGGCCGCAAGGGGCCGCGGTTCCACAACGCAGCGCTCGTCGACAACTCTGCGGTGGCCGAGCGCGTGCTCGAGCGCATCCGTGCGGAAGGGCCGCTGTCCGCGGCCGACTTCGAGCGAGAGGCCGGTGCGACGAAGGACTGGTTCGGGGTGCCCGAGAACGCCGTGCGGTCCGTCCTCGAGGCCTACACCGTCACGGGGGTGGTTGGTCTTGCGCGACGCGACGGCAACCGTCGCTACTACGACCTCGTCGAGCGGTTGCTCCCGGCCGACGTGCTCGCGCACGAGGTGCCCGACCGGGAACAGATCCTGCACAAGCTGCTCTCGCGCTACCGCGCCCACGGCCTGCTCGGCGCCGGGGGCGCCGGCGGCACCTTCGCCCGCATCGCCGAACCCGATGTGCGGAAGGCGCTGCACAAGGAGCTCGTCGAGCAAGGCGCGCTTGTTCCTGTCGACGTGGAGGGCCTACGTGGGAAGCGGTTCGTCCTCCGCGAGGAGGTAGCGCTGTTGGAGGAGCCCCCGGAGCCGACGGCGTCGGTCGCGTTGATCGCCCCCTTCGACTCGCTGCTGTGGGACACCGCGCTGCTTGCGCGCCTCTTCGATTTCGAGTACGTGTGGGAGGGCTTCTTCCCGGCGGCGAAGCGCCGTTGGGGCTACTACGTGCTCCCGATCGTCTTCGGCGACCGGTTCGTCGGTCGCATCGAGCCACGCATCGAGAAAGAGGCCGGTGTCGTGCAGGTGCTGAACGTCTGGTGGGAGGACAGCTTCACACCGCGCGGCGCCGACGGTTTCGTCGACGCGATGCGTGATGCCCTTCGTGCGTACCTCCGCTTCGCGAACGCCGATCGTCTCGAGTGGGCGCCCCACCTCGCCACCGAGAAGCGGCTTTTCGCTGCCCGCTCGTAGTCCTCGGCGCGTCGACGCGCTCGCGTGCGCCGTGCGCAGGCCCCAGCGGTGGCCCCGGCTTGTCGATCGATCATCTCGCTAGGTCTTGCGCTTCCAGACGCCGGCAAGCAGGCTGACGCGGGCGGGGCATGCCTTGTCGGAGACCCTGTGGAGCGTGAATGAATTCTGGCTTGCCTTCACCGTGTAAACGCCGTTGCTCCCGCAGATCGGAACATGGCCGATCGTGAGTCGCCCGGATCTGACGCTGACGTGAGAGATGAAGTCCGAGGAACCGTTGCATCTCGTAGAGCCGGGGGTATAGGCAGCGAAGGCGCCGTTGCTCTTGATGCGGACGAGCCAGACGCCCGCCGAGGTTCCGACGGGAAGCGCCGGAACGTGTCTGCTCCAGCAGCCGACAAGTGAATGCGGAACGGCCGGCGCGCGGTGGCTTTGTGCGAGCCCGCGTGTGGCGCCGAGCGTCACTGCCGCGATCGCAGCCAGGAGCAATGCTTGCAGGGAGCGCGTCGTCTGGCGCGTGCGCCGACGTCTCATCGTGACCGCCTGGTCGGGGACCGGCCCAGCCTAGTCGGCGCTCGTCGCCGAATACAACCTCACGGAGTGACCCTCAGCTACGGACGCGCGTCGGGTGAGGCACGCCAGTCGAAGAGGACTGCAGGCGGCGGTCCTTCCGGCGGCGCGGCGAGGTCGACGCCGGTGAGGTCGAGAACGCGGCCGCGAAACCACTTCATGAAATCGGAATCGTCGGTCGCGAGGTCGACGAAGGCCTTCTGCACATCGCCCTCGAACCACACGAGTAGGAAACTCCCCATCGGGGTCTCCTGCAGCGTGAACGTCTCCCGGGTGTTACCCACCCGAGCGTGGTGCGCTTCGTATCCGGACAGCTGAGCCCCCACTGTCTCTGCGGCGAACGCGCGCGCGTCCTCTTCTCTACCTGCCTGAATCGGAAACATCCCGTTGAACACACCCATGTCCCGCTCCTCCAGGGTCGCGGCCGGCCTGTGTTCGGCCGTCCTGAGACAGGAACCGACGATGGCGCATCTCCGGACTCGCCGCCCGGGGAACGGCGCAGCCTGGGGCCGCCCTCTCATCCGCGCGAGGCTTCGCAAAGACACCCTGAGGTACAGTTGTCTCGGACAGGCGCGTTTATCTGAGCTACTCGCACGAAGGCCCGCGCTCGGCGGGCCTTCGGCGTCCTGGACCCGGGGGCCGGACTCGAACCGGCACCTCTGCGCTGGACAGGCGCGTGCTCTACCTCTTGAGCTACCCCGGGGTCGTGGCCCAGGTGTAGCCGCTTCGGTACCGGCGTGCAAGATGCTGGAAGGGGCTCCGCGAAGCTGGACGTGACCCGCCTCGCGCGGAAGGCGGGCGGAGCTGCGACGCTCCCTCGGGCGTCCCTTCGACCGGCGGAAGCGACTGCAACGGCGGATCAGCTGCCCCACGGGCAGCGGCCGCAGCTCCTGGCGCAGCCGCTCGGGCGCGGTGACGATCACACTGCGCAACTGGACGAGCGCGAGCCGGCGGACGTCGACGGCGCTGCGGCGGGCGAGCAGCAGTACCCGCAACGCCTCCTGCCGCTGGCCGGCGCGAGGAAGGAGTTGCGTGTCTGTTGCCAGCGCCGCGCGTGCCGCCCTTGATCGCGTCGAGCGGGTCGTCCTTGCCACGCAGGCGCCGCTCGCCGCGGATGCTGCGGCCGACCTCTGCCACTGATTCAGCGCGCGCGCCGAGAAAGCGTGTCAAGCCGGCGCCGTAGTGGCCGCTGCCTTCGATCGCCCACATCCGGGCGCCTTGCGCGTGTCGATCAGCGAACCGCAGCGCCTGCGTGTAGCCGCGCGCCTCAGCGGCAGTCGTTGTCTGAGCGACAACGGCTCCCGTGCGAGCATCGACAACTGCAAGAGCATGCTGATCGCGATGGGTGTCGACACCGATCACGTAGTCCAGCTCGTCTGCGAGCATCCCGACTGATCCTCCGATTCGTAGGGTCCGGTACGTCGGTCTGGAGCAGGGAAACCGCGTGGCAGGTCTGTGATGAGTCACGCCGTCAAGGCGGACAAGCTCCTGATCAAGCCAACAGCGGGCGCCAGGCCGGCGTCGCCGTGCACGCCCGGACGATTCATTGCGAAGGCACGCAAAGACGGCCTGACGCCAGAAGAGTCACGAACGACACGGAGACCACCTAGCCTGGCAACGGCCCCTGACGGACCGACCAATCGAGTCTCACAGACGCCAGAGCCTGCAGCCGCGCTTCAAGGCGGCAACGAGAGTTAGCAGTCGAAGATCGGTCTTGGCACGCGAACGCGAGTCCCGGCGCGTTCAACGACGAAAAAGTGATCGACGCAATGCCAGCGCACAACCAGACGCGCGATCTCTGCTGGATGACCGTCCGCCGGAGCCAACCGGAAGCCGATGTGGGAGAAGCCGCCGCTCGAAGGGAGGGCAAGGGGGCGGTGACCGAGATGACGGCAACGTCCCTTCCACGTGTGAAACGGGAAGGCTGCGCTGCCGACCTGGCACACCTTGAGAAGCGTGTTGGTCGCCGCCGCAAGTGTGATACGCGCCTCGGTGGGATGCATGAAAAACGCGACTCCGCGCGGTCGGAGTGTGAACCCGCCAAGGACAACCCGCGACACAGCGGGATGAGTGGCCACGGGTGGCGAGGCGTGGGAGCCCGAGCCGCCGCCACACGCCGTCGCGAGACAGGCGACGGCAATCAAGAGACCGAGTCTCACGACGATCAAGCCTTGCATCGATTGCGACCCTCGGCTGCGCCAGCGTTCGCAAGTGACGCCTGACCGAAGCGAGTCTGACGCTCCAGATCGGAGTAGTGTCGACGCGTCTACCCAGGAGGTTGGTGTGGCGTCAGCAAGGTTCGTCAAGACGGGGATCACCCCGGACGAGTACGACCAGATGCGCGAGAAGCTCGGTGTCGGCGACACCCCACCGGCTGGAGGCGTATTTCACGCGGCCGCGGTCGGCGAAGATGGAAAGGTCAGAGTCTTCGAGGTATGGGACTCGCGTGAACAGGCTGAGGCCTGGGGCGAGAAGGTCATGGCGGTCCGCACAGAGGCGGGCTTCGGAGACGGGCCACCGTCGATCGAGTACCTCGACGTCCACCACGTCGTTCAGCGTTAGTCGAGTCGGCGCGAGCGGCTCGGGTCGCTCGCGCCGACCTTCGACTGGGCCAGGAAGGTCCGCTTTTCGGCGGCCTTCGTTCCATAGACCCTGTTAGCCGACAGACCTCCCGTGTCAAGCAGGCTAGACACGGGGTCAGTGTCAAGCTAACTTGACACTGGATGGTGCAAAACGACGTCAGGGAGCGACGGGTAGAGCGCGGCCTCTCCCAAGCAGAGCTCGCGAACGGGCTGAGCGTCTCTCGGCAGACGATCAACTCGATCGAAACCGGCAAGTACGTGCCCTCGCTGCGGCTGGCTCTCGCGCTTGGACGCTTCTTTGACGTCTCGGTGGAGGAGATATTCCATGCAGATGACTAGATCAAAATGGTTCTTGCCGCTGTTCTGCGTCGCGCTCTGCGTCGTCTACTTGGGCGCGATGTGGATAGGCGGCAGCCTTTCGAGTGGGCTCTACGCACTCGCCCTGATGACGGTTTTCGGTGCTCTGATCTTGCTCGGCGGGCGGAGCGAGACGATCAAGGGGCTGCGGGGCGACGGGAGAGACGAGCGCTTCCGGCAGATCGATCTTGCCGCGACCGCATTCGCAGGGTCGGCGGTCATCACTGCGATTCTCATCGCCTTCGCCGTCGAGGTCGCCCGCGGCCAAAGCGGCTCGCCCTACAGCTGGCTCGGCGCGATCGGTGGGGTCGCCTACCTCCTCGCGATCGGCGTCTTCCGCCTTCGCGGCTGAATGGACGTCGTCTGCGCCAGCGTTCCGCCATGACGCCTGGGCCGGTCCTACTTCGGCTAGACCCGATACAGAGGCACGCCAGCGCTGGTATGAACCAAGCGAGCCTGGGAACACGTTTGCAGGAACGGTTTCCAAGGCCTTAGGAGGAGCGAGCATGGTTGGCGATCCGGCATACATCGAATTGGGAGTCCGCGACGCCGATTTGGCGCGCTCGTTCTACGGGAGCTTGTTCGGTTGGACGGCTTCTGGTGACACGGGGCCTGGACAAGTGCGCACGTCGAGCCTTGATATCGGCATTCACGACGGCGACGAGGCAGCACACTTCGAGGTCTTCTTCACCATCGAAGATCTCGACGCGTCGCTGGCGAAGATTCTCGAGCTCGGCGGCCAGACCATGAGCGAAGTTCATGACAACCCCGAGTTCGGCCGCTGGGTTGAGTGCGCCGACAACCAGGGCGTACGGTTCGGGCTCCGCGAGCTCGCCAGCTGATCGTCGGCTGGGCCAGCGTTCGCTAATGTCCCTGAGTGGCGATCTCCTTAAGCGTGCCCGTCACGAGCCGCTGCCGGGGGCCTGCGCATCGGCCAGACCGGCGGGCCACCTTCCGGTAGCTCATAAACACCCACGTGCATGAAGCCGAGCCGCTCGTACAGCGCCGCGCTGCGCTCGGTGCTGGCCTGGCTCTACGCCTTCTTGCGGAGACACAACTGTCACGTCCGCGGCGGCTGGCGTGGCATCTCCATCCCGAAAACGTCGCTGTCGATGCCGCTTAAAAGGTGGAATTGCTCGCGGTTGGGTCGTCCGGGGTATCCCTCACTCAAGGGATCGCTCGGGTCTGCCGATTACTGGTCTGTCAGCGTCCGGTCGTCCGACGTTAAGACGCACCCACATCGAAGGAGAGAACAGTATGCGCATCCGCCTGGCCAAGCTCGCAGCTCTTGGAGTCGTCGCTGCTGCCACGGTCGCCCCGGCTGCGCTTGCACTCACTCCTGATTCGCAGATTGATCAGAGCCAGACCATGACCGAGGGCTGCGTCACGTTCACGCCTACCGAGGTCATTGGTCAGGTATTCACCGCGGGTTTGTCGGGACGGCTCAGCGATGTCGTTCTGACGCTCGGAAACTCCACCGGGGCCGTCGGCTCTCTGCACGTGGCCCTCACCGGCGCCGACGGCGCTGGATACCCCGACCTTGGCACGACGATCCCAGCCTCGATCTGCCCGCGACGGCTGTGCCTGCGCCGACCGCAGGCGGGGTCGACCTACGGTTCGGTGATCCGTCTCTCGTTGCGGGACGCCAGTACGCCCTCGTGGTCTCCACGGGCGATCCGGCCGGCTTCGACATCTGCGGCGCCGGATCGATCGACTGGTACACCGCAGGTCAAGCCTGGGCACACCCGACGGCGGCGTGACGTGGTCGGACGTGGGCGGCGATGCAAACTTCGCGACCTATATGCTGCCCGCAGATCAACCGCGTCGGGTACTGCCTCGCCGGACGGTTCCTCAACCTGGTCGCCGGCCAACCCGACACCGACCCGCGCTACAGCGGCGCAGTTCCTGCGATCTTCGTCAAGGGAATCGGGATCACCTGCGAGCCTCCGCCGCCGGGTTACACCCAGCACGGCCGCACGACCGACAGCGACAACGTAGGCCTGGGCACATACGCGCTCTACGCCCCGGCCGACTAGACCGGACGCCGTGGGCTGCGCGAGTGTTCAGGAATGAAGCTCCTATGACTGTCAAGTGGTCAGTGGGGTTGAGTTCTGCATGACGCGGTAGAGGTGGCGGCGAGGTAGCGCTTGAGGAGGCGTGTCGTGTCGCGGCTGGTTTTGCCTTCGCTGATGCGGCGGGCGATGTAGTCGCGGGTGGCCGGGTCGTGCTGGCGTCGGTGAAGCACGATCGTGTGGAGGGCGCGGTTGAGTTGGCGGTCGCCGCCGCGGCTGAGCCGATGGCGTGTGGTGAGGCCGCTCGAGGCTGGCAGTGGTGCGACGCCGGCGAGCCGTGCGAAGGCTGCTTCGGAGGCGATGCGGTCGTGGTGTGACCAGGTGACGATCAGTTGGGCGGCGACGATCGGGCCGATGCCGGGATCGTCGAGCAGCTCGGGGACGAGCGCCCGGACATGGGCGAGGATCTCGCGCTCGAGCGTGTCGGCCTCGGTGGTGGCGGCCTGGATGCGGCGGGCGAGCGTGCGCAGCACGAGGATCGTGGCGAGCTGTGCGGGCGTGCGCGAGCTGGAGCGGCGGAAGCGGCTGCAGCGGTTGAGCAGCTCGCCGAGCGGCAGCCGACGCAACTCGTCGCGGAGCTCCTCGGGTGCGGTGACGATCACGCTGCGCAACTGCACGAGCGCGACCTCGCGCGCCTCGACCGCGGTTCGCCTGGCCAGCAACAACAGCCGCAGCGCCTCCTGATGCTCGCCGGTCCGCGGCTTCGCCCGACGCTCGCGTGCAAGTGGAGAGCGGGCGGCACGGACAGCGTCGAGTTGGTCGTCTTTGCCGTGCAGCCGCCGCTCGCCGCGGCTGGTGCGGTCGACCTCGTGCACCTGCTCGCCCTGGCGCTGCAAATGTCGAGCAAGCCCGGCACCGTAATGGCCGGTGCCCTCGATCGCCCACAGCCGATCGGCCGGGCGCGTACCGCTCTGCGAAGTGCACGGCTTCCGCGTAGCCCGCGTGCGTTGGCGGCCGTCTTCGTCTGCGCGATCACCGCGCCGGTGTGCGCGTCGACGACGGCGAGCGCGTGCTGGTCGCGATGGGTGTCGACGCCGACCACGTAGTCCACCTGCTCTGCAAGCATTCGACCGATCCTCCGACTCGTAGGGTCTGGTACGCCGGTCTGGAGCAGGGAAACCGCGCGGCAGGTCTGTAATGAGTCACGCCCCCAGGGCGGACAGGCTCCTGATCAAGCCAACAGCGGGCGCCAGGCCGGCGTCGCCGTGCACACCCGGACGATTCATTCCCAAGACACACACCACGCGGTCCGACGCCTGATGAGTCACGAGCGGCACGACAACACTCAGCCTGGCAACGGCCCCTGACGGACCGACCCGCCGACTCTTACAGCCGCCTGAGGTAACGAGCGTGTATTAGGTCACGTCGGCGTGATCTCCGTGGCCTGTTTAGCAGTGACGCTTGAGACTCAGTAGCCGCGCAGGAGCCAACGACGAGCCGTCCCTTGCCGAAAAGGGAGACTGTGACAACGCACGAACGCCGGAACCACCGCTCTTACATATGGCCACAACAGCGGACGCGGAAGCGGGTGATAAGCTGAACGCGAACATCGTGTCCGAACCATCGCTACCCATACTCGTCTCCTCTTGCCGGCAAGAGACGTAGCCCTGAACCACGAGCTCTCCTGAGCCGCTGATTCCATCAAGCCAGAGCCGAGAACGAAGCTGTCCGGTGCTCACGCCGACGGATACATGGCCGACCCCGTGCGCCGTGGCCAGCGTCCGAACCAGTGGCGGCCCGGCGAGCGCAGACGAAGCCGCGAGGAGAGCAACCGCCAAGCCGGCAGCCAGACGCACAGGCATCGCTCGATGATAAGACGATCCGTCGGTTGCGCCGAGTGTCTGGATTGGACGCTGCCGGGCGCGGTTAAGGTCACACCGTGGCCGTTTCACACTCGTTCGCCGGGCTACCTGTCACAGACTACGTGGCCGCATATGACTGGTACGTCGTTCTTCTTGGGCGGCCCGCAGACATGTTCCCACACGACCGAGAGGCAGTCTGGCGTCTGACGCCCACAGGCTCCATCTACGTGGTGGAGGACGAAAGAGAGCTGGAAGCGGGCTCGTGGCCCTTGCGCTCGACGACTTGGAGGCCCATGAGCGCGGCTCAAGGAGAGTGGGATCGCCGTTGAAGAACAAGTCGGCGGCGATGCTCCGAGGCGGCTGGTCGTCACAGATAGAGACGGCAACACGCTCGCGTTCTTCAGGATCCAGCAAGCTCAGGCGCTTAATTGTTCGCCTGCGCGAATGTCCTGGACAGACGCCTGACGGGGGTGCGGTGAGTCCTAGCGTCCCTCGTTGCCGGTGCCTTGGGGGGCTCCCCTGGAGCGGCTTCGCTCAGGGGTCGGGGGAAGGCGCGGATCATCGGTCGGGTAGACGCCGATGGCGAACCCGTAAACGGTTTCGCCGCCGCGCGGTAGTTCGTCGAACTCCCTGACGAGCTCCGCCATGCGCTCCCAGAAGCCCGAGGCCTGCGCGTCCGTGATCCGCGCGTGGCGGATGAAGCCCCAGAGTTGCCTGCGTTGAACGCGGTCTCCGATTCACGCGCGGCGACTCGAAGTCGTTGAAGTCGACGCCCATCGGCTCGGTGTCGGAGCCGGGCCCGACCGCGACGAAGAACATCCGCGCGGTCCGGCCGTAGTAGCGCTCCTGGATCGCGCGGACGCGGCGCGTCCGGACGACCTGCAGGAGTCCGGCGTCCACGAGCACTTTCACGTGATGCGCCACGGTGCTTTTCGGTCGACCGATTGCGACGGCGAGTTCGCTCACCGTCGCGGCGCGCTCGTGGAGCAGTCCGAGGATGGTGTTCCGAAGCGGGTGCCCGAGCGCGCGCACCTATCCGGCGCGTGAGCGGAAGCCGTTCCTGGAGCGTGTAGTCGGGAGGCGACGCGGCCATCGTCGAAATAGACTAACCTCCAGATCGTTCCAACTAATTGGATCAATAGCTGAGGAGGGTCAGATGGCAGAAGTCGTTCTGTACCACCACGCCCAGGGGCTGACCGAAGGAGTTCGCGCGTTCGCGAGGGAGCTCCGCGCAGCGGGCCACCCGTTCACACCCCGACCTGTTCGAGGGGCGAACCTTCGACAGCATCGAGGACGGGCTCGCCTACGCCCGCGAGGCAGGGTTCGGGGCGCTAGCCGAGCGCGGCGTCGCGACGGCGGAGAGCCTCCCGGCGGAGGTCGTCTACCCGGCTTCTCGATGGGCGTGATGACCGCGCAGCAGCTGGCGCAACGCGCCCGGCGCGCGCGGCGCGCTCCTCATGACTCGGCCTTCCAGTCTCCGAGTTCGGCAGCGCGTGGCCCGAGGGGGTCCCGTGCAGGTCCACGGGAAGGAAGACGACGAGTTCTTCCTCGAAGACATCGACGCCGCGCGCGCCCTCACGGACTCGACCGACGACGCCGAGCTGTTCCTCTACCCGGGGGCCGAGCACCTTTTCGCCGACTCGTCTCTGCCCGACTACGACCCTCCGGCAGCCGCCCTACTCACCGAACGCGTCCTTGCGCTCCTCGCAAGGATCTAGATGACGTGCAAGAGCTGCAGGATCCGACCTCGAAAGTCTGGGCTGCGCCAGTTCCGGAATGAAGCTCCTATGACTGTCAAGTGGTCAGCGGGGTCGAGTTCTGCATGACGCGGTAGAGGTGGCGGGCGAGGTAGCGCTTGAGCAGGCGGACAGCCTCGCGGCTGGTCTTGCCTTCGCTGATGCGGCGGGCGATGTAGAGGCGTGTTGCCGGGTCGTGTTGGCGGCGGTGGAGCACGATCGTGTGCAGTGCTCGGTTGAGTTGGCGGTCTCCGCCGCGGCTGAGTCGGTGACGAGTGGTCAGGCCGCTGGAGGCCGGGCCGGGTGCGACGCCGGCGAGCCGCGCGAAGGCGGCTTCGGAGTCGATGCGGTTGTGGTGTGACCAGGAGACGATCAGTTGCGCGGCGACGATCGGGCCGACGCCAGGCTCATCGAGGAGGTGGGGTACGAGCGCGCGGATGTGCGTGAGGATCTCGCGCTCGAGCGTTTCAGCCTCCTCGGTCGCGGCTGGATGCGGCGTGCGAGTGTGCGCAGGACGAGGATTGTGGCGAGCTCGTCGGGTGCGCGTGAGGAGCGGCGGAAGCGGCTGCAGCGCTTGAGCAGCTCGCCGAACGGTAGCCGCCGCAGCTGGTTGCGGAGCTCGTCCGGTGCGGTGACGATGACGCTGCGCAGCTGGACGAGAGCGACGCGTCGAGTGTCGACAGCGCTTCGTCGAGCGAGCAACAGCAGCCGCAGCGCCTCTCCGTGCTGCCCGGCCCGCGGCGTTGCGCGTTGCTTGGTGCGAGCGCGGAGCGGGCGGCGCGGACAGCGTCGAGCTGATCGTCCTTGCCGCGCAGCCGCCGTTCGGCACGGCTGCTGCGCTCGACTTCGTGTACCTGCTCGTCGTTGCGCTGAAGCAAGCGCACGAGGCCGGCACCGTAGTGGCCGGCGCCCTCGACAGCCCACAAGCGTGCGCCTCGCGCGTGTCGATCCGCGAATCGCAGCGCCTCCGCGTAGCCGCGCCCGCGGGCCGCCGTCGTCGCCTGCGCGATCAGCGCGCCAGTACGCGCGTCGACGATCGCAAGCGCGTGCTCGTCACGATGGGTATCGACGCCGACCACGTAGTCCAGTTCGTCTGCAAGCTCCCAACCGATCCTCCGACTCGTAGGGTCCGGTACGCCGGTCTGGAGCAGGGAAACCGCGCGGCAGGTCTGTGATGAGTCACGCCGAGAAGGCGGACAAGCTCCTGATCAAGCCAACAGCGGGCGCCAGGCCGGCGTCGCCGTGCACACTCGGACGATTCATTCCCAAGGTACGCAACCGCGGCCTGACGCCTGATGAGTCACGAGCGGCACGGAGACAACCAGCCTGGCAACGGCCCCTGACGGACCGACCAACCGACTCTCACAGACGCCCGACAGGGCTGCCAAGGATCTGGCACAACCCGCGAGGAGGTGTTGGTGCTGATGAGGCTCTGGCGCACGGCTGTATCGACTGGTGTCGTGGTCGCTCTTTTTGCTGCGCTTGGGGTGGGTGCCTCTGCAGCGCCACGCGCAGCGGGAAGCCGCGTTGCGTCGGTGGCGCTTGCGCAGCGAGGCGTGCCTTACGTGTGGGGCGGTGCATCGCCGCAGACCGGCTTCGACGCTTCGGGTCTCGTGATGTGGGTCTATGGTCAGGCCGTGCGCCGTCCAGCTTCCGCACTCGGCACCGTTTATGAAGAAGCTCGGCCGTCCCGTCGCGCGTCAGGAACTCCAGCGGGCATGTCGTCTTCTTCCACCATGACCTCGACGTTGGTATCTACGTCGGTGCAGGTCGCTTCGTCCATGCTCCCGGCGGTGGGCGAGCGACAGTGCGGATCGACTTCGCTCCGTGCTCGCGGGTTCCTCCGGAGCTACACCGGCGCCAGGCGGCTGGCGCGCTCTAGCCACGCGTGCTGTTGGTTGGGCCAGCGTTCGGGCATGACCCCCGACGGACTCCGTACGGGCGAGGGCATCTCGGGCCTGCCAGACTGAACCCGTGCGCCGCCTAATCGCAATCGTTGCCGCTGCTCTGATTTGCGCGACGGCCTCCAGCGCATCGTCGGCGAAGAGCGTCGGGTTACCTTGCCCAACCGGCGTAGCACCGAGCACTGCCACGCCGAGCAGCGTCAGCGCACTGATCAAGGCGGTCGCTCTCGCGGTTCCACACGTCTACTCGCCCATGACCAACCAAGCTGGCAAGGAGGCATGGCGTGGCTACGTGATCCGCGAAGTGATCTCGCTCGCGACCAGCTACCCGGCTAGCTCCGAACGCACCCCGGCTGCGCGCAGCGGCTACCGCTCGCTGCGGCGGGCGCACCGCCAGTGCTTCTTGGGCTGTGCGTCTCGGCTTCCCAAATGCCCAATCAATCCCTTCTTCGCACAGCACCGCCTACTTCGTCCCGAACGCTGGCGGCTGGCGTTACTGGTTCCGGAGTCCCTGAACCGGACCAGTCGTGCCTCGCCTGCGCGAGCGTCCGGGAATACACCCTGAGAGACCCCGACATCACGCGGTGTGCGTAACCTCGGGTATGTGATCCGAGTCCAGGCGAGGCGTGCAGTCCGCCCCAGGACTCGCCGTCGTGCTGGCGATCTCTGCCGCAGCCGGGGCCGCGGCGCCTGCGGGCCCGCGCCCGCGCTGCGGCCGCGGCCAGTGGTGCTCGTGCTTCGAGCGGACAACGTGATAACCGCGGTCCATTTAGGGGCGGCGGCATGTTGTTCGCTTCGTTCGGGTTCCCGCGGGCGGGGCCGCAATCCGATGCGCAGGGAACCTCATCGTCCGCACACGACAAGGGTTCGTGGTCCTGGTCTGGACATTCGAGGCCCAGACCCGGACCACGTTGTCCTCGTCGATCCAGTCCGCTTGAAGGTGATGCGGCGGTTGAAGCTGCCGCGGAAGGTCGTCTTCCGGCAGGTGGCGGCTGATCCGAGCAGGCAGCGTCTGATCGTCGTCGGCAATGCCCGCCGCGACCACCAGGTCGAGGCGATAACTGTCGCAAGCGATCTTCACGCCGCGGCGACTCGCCCTTTTCTCCTGCGTCGAAGCGGGGTCGGCGGCTTCCGGGTCAACGCGCTCTCGGTTTACCCCCGACGGAGCGCACCTGCTGATCAGCTATCACGGAACGAATACGACCGGCGCCGATCTGGGGCTTGCCTCGTGGAGCCGCTGTGGCGGCGCGCCCGCGAAGGCTGGCTGCATCCCCACGGCGCACGGCCAGGCGAGCTTCGTGGGAACGCAGGATGGTTCCGCGACGACTGGGACTCCCCCGGCGCTCGAAGGCTTCAACGGTCTGCGGCGGACCTGGCGGGTCGCATTCACGCCGTCCAATGCGCACGTGTTGACGTTCGCCGTCGCAGGCCGGTCTCTGTACGTGCCAGGCGGCTGCGATTCCCCGCGCGGAATCTGGAAGCTCGACCTGCGCATGAAAGTCGGTACGCCACTTCTACGGCGGCCTTCCGACACCGGCGATCCCGGAGCCGCCGTGGGTGACACCATCAGCCTCTCCGACGACCACGGGTGGGCGATCACCACCGAGACCGCTCTGCCCGTGCCTGACCCTGAACGCAGCGGAAGCGTCTGGCTAATCGACCTTAGCCGCCGACTGCTTCCGACTCAAATCCCAATTGCTGTGGATCCTGTAGCCGCAACATTCATCGGGGCTGATCTCGCTCGCGCAGCAGAGCTGGACGCGCGCGGAGATGCCTGTCGCAGCTCATGCGCAAGCGTCCCTCACGCCTGACCGAAGACGCTCCGAAAGAGCTGGCCCACGCGGAGGTGAAAGGGCCGTTTACTCGGTTCGCAGCCAACGCGGGAACTTCACGGTCCGGAGCGTGCGATTTTGGCTCTACGACTGGAGCTGCGGGACTCAGACTCGAACCTAGACTACCTGATCCAGAGGAAGCGCCTAGGGCCGCCACAGACAGGGCGTTTTCCCTTTATCCAAGCCGTTTTTAAGGGTGTTGGGAGGCGTGCGCGAACGCCTCGTTTGGGCAGGATTCGGGGCGATTCGGAGGGGTTTGCGCAGCCGTTCCCGTCTACTGCCCAAACGGCAAGATCCGAAGGGCGTACAGTCACTGAAGGGTGGATTCCTTCAATCAGTGGCGTTACGAGGTTCGTGTGCGTGTCCGTCCTGACGGCCGCGTGATGCGGACGTCTTCGCAGTACGTCACAACGGAGCGTCCTGTCGAGGGGGTGACGGTTCGCCATGACGGGTACCGGATTGTTCCCGAACGCATTCAACACCCCCGCTCGAGCAACCTAGTGGGCTGGATGGGGGAACGCTGGAAGTCGACGATCTGTTCAGCAATCGGGTTGCGGACTGGATCGCTGATCGCGGGGGATGGGATGCGCAGGCTCGCCACCGCTGGCGGGCGTTGAGAGACGATGTGCGGGCCAGAGCTGGCGACGGTGCCGAGCTGAGGCTGACGGGCGAGCCTGAACGCCCCACGGGGATTCTGCTTGTCCGCGGCGGGGCGGGGCAGCCTGGGTTAACTGAGGACGTGCGTTCCGAAGATCCGTTTCCTGTCTTGGATTCGGTCTGTGGTCTTGCGTCGGCTTTTTCCGCTGAGCCGAACCAAAGCTGAGGGGGCCGCCCCGAAGGACGGCCCCGATGCCTCGAAGTTCGCGTCGTTCTATGCAGCAGCGGGCGCTTCGGGCCTCTCGTCGTAGTCCTGGTTGATCGCCGCGTACCAGGCGGTGCAGACCGCCTCGTCTTCTGTGTCGATGCCGCCGAGCAGGTCGAGGATGTCGTTGATCTCGTCGCATTCCTCGGCGATGTCGCGGACACGGTTGACGGAACGAGAACAGCTTCCGCATGTCCTCGAACCGGATCGGGTAGGTGGCGGCAGGGTTCACCGCGACGGCGGTTGTTGCCGGGTGTATTCCCTCTATCTGTCGCGGTGAAGCCCCCGGCGCGGCGATGTAGGCGCCGGCATCCGGGGGCTTACGTGTGCGCTGGTATGCGCAACCTGTGAATGAGCATGCGTCCTTGCATCAGCCGCATGCACCGAGTGAACAACGTTTCGGCGTGCTTGTCAACGATCTATTGCGTTGCGGAGGGTCGTCGCTTGCTTCGCGGAAGAATCGGGGTGGAGATTGGCGAAGGCCCGTGCACGGTTCCTTGCAGCGGCTAAGCGCTTCCGTGCCGCCGACACCGCGCGGGCGCAAGCTCGGGCTGCGCTTCACGCCGCAATGGAAGACGCCCGCCGGGAGGGGATGACGCTCACGGAGATGGCGGAGCATTTCAGGGTGACTGCGTCAGCGCGTGCGGCAGATCTCGCCGACGGCCGAGAAGTGACTGGACCTCCGGCTTCCCGGATGCAATGATTCGCAGATGCCCGTATGGCTTGCCTTCGCTCTGATAGCTGCGGGTGCTGTCGCGTTCGGGATCGCGGAGCAGAACGAGCGTTGGTTGCATGAGACGCGGGTCGGCGGTGCTGCCGCGCTCGGTGCTCGGCTCGTTTTTTGCTCCTCGGCCTCTGCGGCGTGCTAGCCCTCGGCTACCACGAATACTCCGTTAAAAGGGCCGGGGCGGCGTTCCGAACGCCGCGGCGCTGACAACATACCGACCCGGCCCGCTCAGGAAGGCCTACGCGGGTTTCGCCGCCGCCGGCTAGACGCTCTTTCGGCCATGGTGACGCCGGCGTCCACGTCCCGGCTTGCGCGTGCTGCTCGGGAAAAGCGCCGGCGTCACCCCGCTGACGCGACGGCGATAGACGACGATGCCGAGGAAGCAGCCGACGACTATCTCGACCAGCAGGCCGAAGTCATACGGGTAGATCGTGGAGATCCACCACGCGAACACGCCCGGGGTACCGGCCAGGATGGCGAACGGACGCCTGCCCGGAGGCTCGGACTGAGAAGATGAGCAGCACGCCGATGATCCAGAACAGCACAGCTGCCACACGTGAGACGTTACTACGTCACAGGAGCCGTCAGCGTCGCGGGCCCCCGTCTTCGCGTGTCATCCCGGTACCTATGCTGCGCACGTCCAGGCCCGGGGAAGGGTCGTCCGCGTGAGTTCGGGTTGGTGATCGCCACCTTGAACACTTCGACGAACCCGAGCCGGCGCGCGCGCTCCGCAGCCTCCTGTTCGGCGCGGGTCTGATTGATCAGCAGCTCGAGGTGCTGCCTTGCGATGAGCTGGGGGTGTTCCGGGTCGGCGGATATGAGGGCGGCGACGTCGGCGAGGAACCCGTCGGGGTGGGCACGAAATCGAAGGCCTCGGTGTCGGCGTGCATCGCCTCGATGAAGCAGTTAGGGCACGGGTCACGGGTGGGGATGCCGTGGATGCAGAACATACTCGGGTTGCCCTAGGCCGTGCTCGGAGATCAGGGCGGGTGCGCCTCCCGGCCCCGGCGGCGGAACCGCGTGCGGACTCGGGTTCAGCAGAAAGGTGGAGTTCGCGGCGTTGGTTGCGGCGGCGACGTTGTGGGCGGCCTGCAGCATCTGGTCGACCTGCGGGCCCGTCAGCGTCGCCTGCTGCCCGGTGATCAGCCCGAGCTGCTGCAGGAACGACACCGTCTTTGCCTGGTAGGCGGGGGAGTGTTTGTAGGCGGGCTGCTGCTGCGCCCACAGCGTGATCTGATCCGGGGTCCAGCCTGCCTGTGTCTTCTCCCGCAGCATCTGCTGGATGGTCGGGTCGCCGGTCGGGTCTTGTGCCGTAGACGTTCTGGAAGGCGTTGGTGTTCTGGGCGAGGTTCGTTCGGAACTCCGGCCCCTTCTGGTAGCCGGGGAGGCCGCGGTGTATGTGCTGCAGGAACGTCGCTGATCCCAGTTCTGGGCGATCGCCTCCCGGATGATTCCGCCCGAGGGCTGCCAGTCGTTCCCGAGCACCTGCCGGCCCAGCGCGACAAGGCCGGGGGCGGTGCGCTTGTAGGCCGGCGACTTCGAGAATCCGGGCCGGTTCGCAAGCTCCGTCGCAGACTGCGTCGGTGACGGCGCCTCCGCCAGGATCTGCTGGATAGCTGGGCCGTTCGCCTTCTTGCCGGTGTACGCCTCATAGGTGTCCTCGTCAGACTGCTTCCACGCCTGCGTATAGGTCAATTCCGTCATCGGTGTGCTGCCGGCGTACCTCAGGACGTACGGCGGCGGCGTGTTCAGGTCGGTGATCGGAACGAACTTGATGTTTCCCTGCGGGGTGATGACCGCCCACCGGTCGGTGATCGACGCCTTGGCGCCGCTGGTGTCGACGCTGGACCCGGCCTTCTGTGTCGGGCTTTGCGGAATGTTCGGCTGGTATCCGCCGACGTGCGCCTTCACTAGCAGCGACTCCGGGCCGGCGCCGCGGCTGTCACCGGCAAAGCCGGGGTTGTAGCCGGGGCTCGAGTACCAGGCGTTCAGCGACTGGTAGTCGCGGCGGCTTCCCGCCATCCGCCACGCCATGTAGGCGATCCCGAACGCGGGGTCGGCGGCCATCTGCGGGGTGATCTTGGTGTGGCCGTGCGCGACCTCCCGCACAAACGACTGGTACTGCTCCGGGTTCAGCTCCTCCCGGATCGTCGAGTCGACGATTTGGCCGAGGCCGATCGCGCCGGCGGCGTTCGGTTTGCTTGTCGCCTGGCCGCCTTCCCACATCAGCGTTGCCATCAGCTCGACCGGGTCGACGCCCCACCGTTTCGCGGCGTTCTTGACGAGTCCGATCCACTGTGCGTACCGCTGTTCCCCCGGCAGTTTCGTAAGCGACTGCAGCGCCGCGCTCGACGACGGCGGCCCTGCGTTCTTGTGCGGCGGCGGCGGCGGGGCGCCGCCAAGGTTGAGGGTGCCGCCCTTCTTCGGCCCGGCCATCAGCCGGCCAGCTTCCAGACGAAATCGGTTCCCATAACGGCAAGCTCCTTTTTGAATGAGGGGTGTTCGTCAAGCCATGCGTTCACCTGCGGGACGTCGTTTCGCTGCCAGTATTCGGAGATCGCGTCGCGGCTCCAGCCCTGCGCCTTCATCCCCTGGTAGCGGCCTGATGCGGCGTCCAAAAGCTCGTTCCACAGGTCGCGGTTTCCGGCGGGTGCGGCGGCCGGGAACTGCTGCAGCCGCTGCGCCAAAGGCTCCTGCGCGAACTGGTAGTCCTGCTTGAACTGCGGAACCTTCTTCGCGATCAGGCCGGCGTAATAGCTTTCGGTATTCGTAGGCAGGGTCTGTCCGGGCTGCAGCTGCTGCCGCGCCTCCGCCATCCACACGTCCAGCTGCTCCCACGCCCGCGACACGACCGGGTCAACGGGTTTCCCTAGAACGGCCTTGTCGAGCGTTGAGAGGCCGTCCCAGCTGCGCGAGGCAAGGCTGCGGACCATCTGCTGCCGCTGGTCGCTGGTCATGCGGGCGATGTCGATCCGCGGCAGCGACGGGAACGTGGCGCCGCCGATCTTCACCGGCTGGTCGTGCTGGTCGATGAACGCGGCAAGGTCGGCCTGCGCCTTCGCCCGCTCAGCACCGTGCATCCCCGTGAGGGCGTGCTGCATCTGCTTCACCTGTTCGCTGTAGTCGAGGTAGCGGCGTCCGAGTTCGTGCAGGGCCGCCTGCGACGCCTTCCCCGGTGCGACCGGCTGCCCGATCTTCAACTGGTCGAGCGCGGCAACCTGCGCGGCGACGGCGTCCGGGGTGAACAGCGCCACCGTGCGGACCGCGTCATGCCACTGTGAAAGCTCTTTCCCGTACGCGTAGGTGCGGTAGATCCCGTTCTTGAACGTCGCCAGGTCGGCGGACGGAAGGCTTTTCAGCTTCGCCTGCAACTTCCGAACGTCGGTCTTCCCGATCCGTTTCTTGCCGGCGAGGAAGTCGATCGCCATCTGTGCCTGTTCGCGGATCGTCGGGCCGCGGCCGTTCTTCGTCGCGAACTCTTTGAACTGCCAGTTAAGGCCGGACGCGAGGTTGACGGCGTCCATCACCTGATGCGGCACCGGCCGCTTCAACAGGCCCGCCTGCAGCGTGACCATCTTGTCGATCAGCTGCCGTTCGTGCTCGTGACGCTGCGCCGGCGGCTCGTTCTTCCAGAACCGTGCGTTAACGGCCTGCTTGTCGAGGACGCGCGGCCACAGCCCGCCGGCCGCCAACGGCGCGAACGACTCCCAGAACCCCTGCGGGACGAAAATCGGCTGTTTCGTCGCGCCGCGCAGCGTCGCGTTCTCCTGCTCGACCAGCGCCCGCTGGTTGGTGTAGTCGAGCGGCTTCGTTTCGCCCGGCTTCAACCCGGCCCGCCGGATCGCCGCGTACTGCGGCAGCCCGCCGAGCATGTCGGTGACCGGCCCGACAACCGGGGTTTTGTAGGTGCGGCCGTACTGGTCGCGGTTCGTGGCGACGTGCAACGCCAGTTCGGCGCCGGGGCCGAGGAGCGCGTCGAGGGTGTTCGTTCCGTCTGCGATCCCGGCGAACTCGGCGAGCGTCGCGAACGTGTTGACGCTGCCCGGGTTGACCATCTTCGGGCTGCCGTCCTTCGTCCAGCCGATCGGGAAGTAGCCCATCTCTTTCATGTAGCCGGGGAGCCGCTTCAGGATCGGCGGGAACTCCTGCTCGGTTTCCTTGCCGATCTCGGCGTAAAGCGCCGACTGGATCGGATGCTCCGCGATCGTCCTGAGCGACCACACAAGCGACCGGGACGTCCACGGGTACACGAACACGATGTGGCGCAGCCAGTCGCGTTCGACCGGGGTGAGGTTGTCAAGCTCCACCATGCTCTTCTTCGCGCGGCGTGACGCCTCAGAGACAACCCGCATCGCCTCCGGCTCTTTCAGCGACCGGGCAAGCACGGCGGGTATCTGCTCGTCGGCGATCCCGGCACGGTGCAGCCAATGGATCGCGGCGGCCCGCCGGAACATCTGGTCGGTCACCTTGTTCCAGCCGGCAGCGAGCGCGCGACTGACAGCGAACGACGCCTGCTGCGGCGCGTAGCTCGAGGTGCGCGATTCGCCGGCCATCGCGTCGAGCATTCGGGCGGTAGCCGGGTCCCACTTCGAGACGGCGGTTATCGCCTTGTAGACGTTCGGGATCGCGAACAGCCCCTGGTCGATCAAAGCCATCGACGCGCTGTTGATCATGTTCAGGATGTAGCTCGGCTTCGCGTAGATCCCGAAGTCACGGACGGGCTCGTTGATGATCTGAAAGCCCTTCTTGACTTTCCGGCCAACCGACGACGGGACGCTGCGCCGCTCGTCGGCGATCGTGCGCCGGTCGAACCAGCGAACGTGCTGCGCTTCCTCCGGGGTCAGGTCGGCGGCGTTCGGGAACAGCAGCTTTTCAAGGTCGGCCAGTTCGCCCTCGGCGAGCTGCATGCCTTCCTCCGACGTCAGCTGCACATGCGATGCCTTGTTGACGATCTCGCGTAGCTTCGACGGGACCCCGGAGACGTCGCGTACCGGCTCGTAGTAGTCGCCGAGTTTCCCGGCCGGACGGTGCGGGGTGGAGCTTGCCCAGATGCGCCGCCAGGCGTTCCATTTCGTGACGGCCCGCACGGTCTTTCCGTACGCCTCACCGGCAAGCCCGGTCGCGTCGACACGGAAGTCGCCGGCGTGCAGGTAGTGGCCGGTGAACTCGTGGTTCAGTTCGGGCATCGACCCGGGAACGGGGATGCCGTAGGGGCCGAGCGTCGGCCCGTAGAACGACCCGGCCGGCTTGCTGCGCGCGGCGCTTGTGTACGGCAGGTAGCGCGACTCGGGGTTGACCCGCTCGAGCGCGATCGGCTTCTGTGTCTGCTTGATCTCGTCGATCTGTGTGCGCAGCTGAGACTCGCGGAGCCGCAGCCCGCGCAGCGACGCATCCGGGGCGCGTCCCTTCGGGGCGGCAGGCTTCTTCGTCTCCGTGACGGTGCCGAGCTTCGACGTGTCGGCCTGCTCGAAGATGTCGGGGTTCAGCGCCTCCTGCAGCTTGTCGATCTCGGCGGTACGGGCAGCCCACGCCTTCACGACGGGATGGTCGGGGTTGCGGGCCAGTGTCGCCTCGATGACCTTCTCAGCCTCGCGGCGCTGCTCCTCCTTCACGGTCGGACGGAGCCGCGCCTTCGCACCCGACGCCCCCGACGGGCGGCCGGACCTGTCAACACCTGCCGCCTGCCGGCGTGCCTTCGCGTTCTCGGTGTTCCGGAACAGAACCTCGCCCTTGTCGGCGGGGCCGAACATCTCCGACGCGATCTTGTCGAGCGCCGCGGAATGCTTCTGCTGAAGCTCGGCAAGGCGCGCCTTCGCCTCCTCGACCGTCCTGGGCCGCTCCGTCGTCGTGAAACGGTTGGTGGCGGCCCGCTCGAACGACCGGGGCGCGCGGCTTGAACTGCGCCTGCCGCTGAAGGTTCGATCTGCAGCTCCGACTCGAGCGCGGCGATCCGGGTCTGCATCCCTGTGTCGGTCAGGTAGGCGGGCTCATGGGTTGCCTCGCCGCGGAGAACAGCGCCGACTCTCGCCACCCGTGATCGCGCCACAGCGGGTTCAAGGCCGAGGTTGTCGAGCTTCAGCCGTTCCATCTCGTCGATCACCTGGCCGACGTTGTTCAGGGCGTTGCGGAACTTCGGCCGCAGCTTCTTCGCCGTCATCGCCCGGTCGGCGAGCTTCAGCGCGGCCAGCTGTGCGCGATGCGCGGCAGGGTCGCCGACGCCGCGTTCGATCATCTGCTCATGAAACGCCCGGTTCGCTGCCAGCTGCTCCTGCCAGCCGCCGGCAACGTCGGTGAGCGCAACCTGGATCGCTTTCTGCTCGCCGGTGTTCAGTGCCGCGCTCGAGCCGCGGAACGAGCTTCGACCAGCGGACGCTGATCGTGGCGGCGTGGCGGACAGGGTCGGCCCACGCCTGCCGGACAGCCTGCTCCACACGCTGCTCGGCCCTCACGGTTCGGCCGAACTTGTTTTCGAACGCGAAGTCGCCCTGCAACGGATGCAGCATCTGGTCGACCGTCGTTTGCAGACGGTCATGCATCACCGACGACTGCGCGCCCGCGGGGACGTCTTCGAGGCCGAGGCCGTGGCGGGCGTCCATCCCGGACTGCCGCATATCGAACACCGTTCGCTGAACAACCCGAACGAGGGCGTTGTCGGAAAGCAGCGTCTCCGTGGTCGCGTCGCCTCTTCCGCATCGTGTACGTGCCGGGGGCGGGTCTGTGCGCGAGCGCCTTCCCGACACCGGCGGCGGCGGCGGTGACGCCTTCCGCTTCGGCGGCGGCACGGCCTGCGGCGGCGAGACGGGCGGCTGTTCCAGGCACCGGCCGACGCCAGCCCGAACAGGTCAAGCATCAGGTTTCCGGCGTTCTGCTCCGGATGGTGGATGTCCTGGCCAACACCGTGGTAGCTCTGCTTCGCCAGCTCCTCGTTCGTCTTCACGAGCGGCTTGGTCGAATGCTCTTTGCCGGACTGGTAGGCGGCCTGGCCTTCCTTGAAGGCGAGCACGGGAAGGCCGAGCGTCACCCCGGCGGCGATCTGCCAGCCCCGCCGTCCCGAAGAAGTGCGCGAACGGCAACGCGAGCCGTGCGGCAGCGGCCCCGCCTCCGAGCGCCGAAATGTTGCCTGGGTTGCCGAGGTCGGACGGAAGCCCTTTCTGGCCGGAACCGCCGGGGCGCGGCTGCCGCGAGGTGTAGGCGGCTACCGCCGTCGCCTTCGCGACCTCGTCGTGGTGTGCCGGGTCGGCGAGCGCCTTCGCCAGCTCGTCGCCGTGGTCGGCGAGATACTGGGCGTAGTCGCCGTGCCGGATCGCGTCGGTTAGCCCTGAGACGACGTCGGCGTGGTTGGCGGGCGGAAGCCCCGGCGCGGGCGTGTTCGGGTCGGTCGTCCGGACGATGCCGCGCAGCCGCGCTGTGTGCGGGTCTTTCGGCACCGAGAACAGCGCGGGAAAGTCAGCCTTGTCGACCGGCGACGTGACAATGTCCAAAAGCAGGTTCGGGGCTGGGCGGCGGTGCCGTAGGCGCGGGTATGGGCGTCATATGCGGCCTGGGCGCGCTCGTTGACGTCATGGATCGACCCCCGAAGTAGCTCTTCGCTTTCGTGAGCACGTCGATCGGCGGGCCGGTCGGCTTCGGCGGCCGTGAACGCTGCGGCGCCTGGTGAGCAGGACGGGGGAGAGGCGCCGGAACGACGGTGCGGCTTCGGTGCAGCTGGACAGGCTTTTCGGGTGCCGGGGCGGGCGCGGCGGGGTTGCCGCCGGCCGCCCCGGACTTCCTTGAGGCCGCGTGCTGGTCGTCGAACGTGACGCCCACTTATGCGGCCTCAGGGATGAACGCCCCGACCGGGCGCCAGTCCGCGGTCTTCCAGGTAGATGACGGTCGGGGTTGTCGATGCGGCGATGCCGTAGACGGGACGGAGCCGGTCGAGCGCCGTCGCGCAACCGAAGCCGGATGGCGTCCGGGGTGATCGTCTTCCAGTTCACGGTTGAACTCGGTCAGTCAGGTCGCCGAACGCGACGAGACGATCAGCGTCTCGACCTGCAGACGCTCCGATCCCCTCGACGAACGACCCGACGCCTCGACGACGCGGCGGCGACGAACGCCGGAACGCCGTCTGATGGCCGCCCATGCGGCCGGCGCGTTCTTGAACTCCGGCGCGGCGAGCTCCGCGAGCTGCCCGTCCAGGAACGCCTCGGCGGCGGCCCGCTGTTCGGCGGCGTGCTCGGGCCCGCAACCTGGTGACGATCTCGCCTTCGATGTGGATCATTTCCGCCTGGGAAGTCGTCGCGGCTGCGGCGCAGCTTCGACGCGGCGACGATCAGAACCCCCAGCTCGGGTTCTGGCGAAGTCGACGCCGAGCGCATCCGCTTTCCGCGCCTCGAGTTCTGCCGACTTCGCCCGCAGCTCGTCGGCCCTCGCCTCGAACTGCACAACCTCCAGCCGCGCCGAGGCTGGTCGGCGACACCGTCACAACCACCTCGGCGGAACACCCGGCACCGGCCACTCCGACTGCGGCGTCACCGAACCGCCGCGGCCGTCGAGCTGGTTGTCGCCGAGCGTGGCCCGCGTCTCGAAGCTGATGTCGTTGGTGGTGCCGCCTTCGGCGCCACCGTCCCGCGGCAACGTCACCCTGACGAAGGCCGCCGACACCCTTAGCCACCTGGCCGTCCTGATTCTTCCTTGCCATCACTCTCTTCTCCTCTCAGTTGTCTCTGTCCCGGCTGTCGGCCCGGACTCGGTTACTCCCACGCCCGCACGTAGTCAGGACGGGCGAACATGCGGTCGGCGTCGGGGCAGCCGAGCCGGACACGGCGGCGATGCGGCTCCCCGGCAGGCGAGCCGCCCCGAGCGAACGGCGGCCCCGCATCTGCCATGAACATCAAGCAGGACCGCGGCCGTATCCGTCCCCGGCACCAGCTCCGGGACAGCCCGTGCCTCCCGCACAGCGGCCGCCGCGAGCAACACTTCGGCCACGGCGGCAGCCCGCACAGAACGAACCTCCACCTGTCTGGATGTCGCGCTCTGCACGCTCGATTAGCGCGGCGCACCGCGGCCGGCTGCTCGCCGCGGCGGCCCCCAGCACAACCGGGCAGAACATCCGAACGTCCTACGCCCGGAACGACGCCGCTGCAACCGGGCGCGCGCCCGCGCAAAGGCTCACTCACGTCGTTTCCTCCGTAGTCTCCTCGGTCAGCCCCAACGTGCGGGCCGCCTCGTTGAACTCCAGATCGCTGCGGTTATCCACAGCCGCCTGCAACAGCGCGAACTGCTCCGGCGACAGGGCATCCACATCAACCCCAGCCGGCCCCTCCTCCGCCACCACGGCACGAGGCGCCCGGCCGCAGCCCTCAGCACCCCCGCCGCCGTCGACGGCGCAGGCGGCTCCACGCCCTCCACGCCGCAGCCATCCGGTCGATCGTCTCGCCGAACGGATCCGACGGACCCCAGGCGACGTCAGCATCGCCTCCGCAGCACCCGTCCCCCTCACGAAATCGAACATCGCCCGCGCCGGCGACGTCCCACGCAGCAAATCCCCAAACTCCTGCTCACTCACAACAGCCTCCAATCATCGTAGAAACTCCAGAAAAAGGCAGCGGCAACCAGCCGCCGCCAATGACAGACCCGTGCTACACCCGCAACCCCAAAAGCCGCCAAAACGACGGCCCGCAACCCGAAAAGCTCCACCAACCCGCCAATAAAAGAATTAACCCAAGAGTCCCCACCCCACCAATTCTGTTTTGGCTGAACCGATACTGAGAGGGCCAGCGAGTTAAAAAGCCCCGGGTTCGGCTCTGTGCGGTTGCTGGTGTACGTGGCGACGGCGATGGTCATGCGGCCTCCCGGCCCCGTATGGGCAGCAGCTCGGTTCTACTGCCCGTTGGGCGAACCGTCGACCGCCGCTGCTTTGGCTTAGAAACAGGGATAGCGGGCTGTTCGGGCCACCTGCCTGCAGAGCAGGACGCCAGGTATTCGTCGGCGTGCTGAGCGTGAACCGCAACCTCGCCTTCGGCCCCAGCCCAGCCGGCAGGCGCCCAGCTCGCCGGCGTGCTCGTACACCCAGCAGCGAGAAACGCCTAGATGAGCGGCAACCCGGGCCGCATCCACCCAACCGCCACCGCTTTTTTCAGCAGCCACACCGAAAAGGGGCCGTTCGGCCTGTCTGGGGGTGTTCATGCGGCGGCTTCTGTCTGGTTGTAGAGCTTGAGGACGGCGGCGATTTGTCGGCGTTCGTTGGGGGTGTGTGGGGGTTGCCGACGAGGTCGGGGCGGTGTTGGTCGGCGGAGCGGCGTTCGGCGTTGCTGAGTTCGGGTGGTGCGCTTGTAGAACCCAGCCAAGAAGTCAAGGGTTCGCTGTTTTGACTTCTTGCCGAAGTGATAGACTTCTGTATGTGTTGTATGTACGGAAGTCTTTTGTTCATGCGGGTTTGCGGAAACGGTTCCGAAGTCAGGGCGGGGTCTTCGGCGGTTAGCGTCCAGAACCATTTGGTGCCGGGGCCGCTGTTGGAGCAGCGGGCTTTGCCTTCGCCTTTGAGTTCGTTTGCGGCGCGCCAGACGGTGTCGCCTAAGATGTCGATTGCGGCGCCACGGGCTTTCAGGTGCTCCATTGGCTGCGGGCCGGCGGCGAGTTCGGTGAGGATGAGTTCTTTGGCGTTGCGCTTCTTGGCGCCCTTGTCGCTGGTGCCGGCGCGGAGGAGTTCGTCGACGCCTTTCTCGGCGAACCCTGCGGGGGTGGTTTTGACGACGGGGTCGGTGAGGCCGGGGATGTCGACTGTTTCGATGCGGATGGCCTGGCGGACGCCTACGCGGCTGCCGTTCGCTTTCACGACCTCGAGGAACCGGACGTCTTCGTCTTCGTCGTGGTTGACCATTGCGAGGACGACACGGGCGGTGTTGATGAACGCGCCGGATGCCTGCCCGGAGCGGAGCGCGCCGCGGCTGGTGTCTTTGTTCAGGTGGTGGACGGCGAGTACAGCGCAGTCGGTCGCTTCGGCCATCGCTTTGAGCGGCTGCACAGCCCGCTTGACGTCGTGGTCGCGGTAGCTGTCCACGCCTGCGGCGAGGTGCGTGAGGATCGGGTCGATGACGACGAGCCGGGCGCCTGTCTCTTCGACGGCGGCGTGTAGGTCGGCGACGTCGTCGGGGATGCGCAGCGCGTCGCTGTAGCCGCCGTCGGCGAACAACAGGAAATGGATGCGGCCGAGGTCGGCGCCGGCCGCGATAAGCCTCGGCTTCAACGTTGTGGCGAGGCTGTCCTCCGCCGCTACGAAGATGACGTCCCCGGACGTGCCGTCGTCGGTGTTGCCGTTCGTGACGAGCGCCGCCCAGTAGCAGGAGTGGCTGCCTTTGTTCGTGCCGCCGTGTCCCTGCAGGATCGTCAGCTCGCCGGCAGCAGGTAGCCGCGCTCGAGCCATGCGACGTCGCGGACCTCCACGTCGCCGGGGCTGGTGAGGACGGCCCGCCTCCGAGGCTTCGGCTTCGGCTGCGCTGCCGGCACGGCTGGCGTGTCGTTGGTCGGCGTCGCAGCCCAACCGTTGTAGATCACGGCGGGCGTCGTCGCGAAATAGGATTCGTCGGCGGCGCTCAAGCCTGCAGGTTCCGTTCGATCGGTGCGCTGCGCTCTTTGATCAGGTCGCCGCGGAACTGCCACAGCTTCGCCCGGTCGGCCTCGGTGAGCCGCCTGCGCTCGGCCAGGATCTCCTCGAACTGCTCGATGCTGAACCGCCAGCCGACGTTCTCGACCCATGCGGCGGCCCGCTCGCATTCCTCACGGTGCGCGTTCTGGTAGCGCGCGGATCGCGATGACGATCGGCGGCTTCGTCAACGTGCCTGCCCCCCCGACGTGGGAGTAACGGCGATGAGGTAATCGACAAGACGACTGAGCAGATGTCCGTACGCCTTTCCGCGGCGGCCAGTGGGGCGTAGGAGGTTGCGCTCCCAGCGCGAGACGGTCGCCGCCGAAACGCCGATCGCGTCGCCGACGTCCTGCTGGCTCATACCTGCGGCCTTCCGGATCGCGGCGCCGGTCCCGTGCCTCGGCGAACCGGCGAGCGCCCGCAAGGAGAACCAGCTTTTCGACCTCAGTTGCCTCGATTTCCATCAAATGCCTCTTGTGCTCGGCTTACGTTTCCTGTACGGTACACCTACGTCGTAGAAGAACCGTAGCGGAGAAGGTGGATGAACGCCCCCGAAAAACGCCCCAGAGCAGCCCGAATAGAGCCCGTCGCGCAAAGGCGGAACAGTTCAACTGGGACGAGCTTGAATTCGGGGATCCTCTGCCGCAGTCGGGAAGCCCGGAGATCCAGGCCGACCCGATCGCGGGGGCGAAGTACCACTCCCTCGGCAGCCGAGTCTCGATCCCCGACGAGTTCGAGGTCAGGGTCAAGGGTCAGGTGTCGGAGGCGTACCTTCGCGCTGAGGTCGACAGCAAGGGCCGGGCGTCGTGCGTCGTGCTCCACGTCAACCGATTCGACGGGGCAGCGATCACATGGGAGACGCTCCGTGTCTTCCCGCTCGCTCGACTGTTGGAGGAGGGCCGGAAGCGCGTTCTTCGCTACACCGACGAACAGGGACGGCACTTCAACGTCGGTGCCGGGCCGGCGTCCGCGGCTCGCGACGCCTTCCAAACTCAACTCGCCAGGGAAACCGCGGTCAAACGGCCGACGGGTCGCAGGGCGAAGTCGGACGACGAACTCGAGAGGATCGCGGAGGAGTATCTCGCCGCCGGCTCCCAGCCGATCAAGGCGCTGAAAGCTCTGCATCCGAACTACTCCGAGTCGAACATCAAGAAGTGGGTGGCGCAGGCGCGTGAGCGCGGCTTCCTGCCGCCCGCGAAGTACGAACGACGCAACAGGAAGGAGGAAGGGAATGCCTAGACCTGCATCAGGTCAGGTCGTCGAGACACGCGGGAAGCGGGACACGATGTACGCGCTCAGGTTCCGCGCCTACGGCGAACGCCGCTACGTCACCTTGGGCGGCGCATCAGAAGGGATGGGACACGCGAAGGGCGGAACAGGAACTCGCCAACGTCCTCGCCGACGTTCGGCGCGGAATCTGGAAGCCGCCGGCACCCGTCGACGTGGTCGACGCGCCGGCAGCCGAGCCGACGTTCCACGAGCTTGCATCGGAATGGGTCGAGCGGCGACGGCACGAGGTAGACGACCGCACCGCGGAACACTGGACATGGGCGCTGTCGTGTCACCTGCTGCCGTTCTTCCGCCAGCACCTGCCGTCACAGATCAACGTGGCGGCGGTGGAGGGATACAAGACGGCGAAGCTGCGGGAGCGGGAGCAGCTGGCCGCGGAACTGCAGCGGTGGCAGAAGGCCGATCCGGCGAAGCGCGGGAAGATGCCGCCGAAGCCGCTCGGAAACGACAGCGTCAACAAGACGCTAAAGGTGCTCAGCGCAGGTGCTGGACTACGCCGTCGACCTCGGCTACACAACCGAGAACCCGGCGCGCGGCAAGAAGCGGCGTCTGCGGGCCGGTAAGCCGCGCAGGACGTGGCTCGAGCTGCACGAGGTGCAGGCGCTCCTCGAGGCCGCAGGCGCCCACAGGGCGCTGCTGGGGACGATGACGCTGGCCGGGCTTCGCATCGGCGAGCTGTGTTCGCTGCGGTGGCGGGACGTCGACCTCGCGAACGGCAGGCTGCGGATCGAGGACGCAAAGACGGACGCGGGGGAGAGGGTCATCGACCTATCCCCGAGCCTGCTGGACGACCTCAAGACGCACCGGGCCGACGCCGCACCGTTCGACGCACCGGCCGACTATGTGTTCGCGACTTCGCGCGGCACGAGCCGGAACCGGTCGAACGTCACCCGGCAGATCCTCGCGCCGACGATTCGGAAGGCGAACGAGAAGCTGGGCGCGGCGGGTAAGCAGCCGATGGAGGGAATCACGAATCACTCCCTGCGTCGGACGTTCGCTTCGCTGCTGTACGAGGCCGGCGCGAGCCCCGCCTACGTGATGGCGCAGATGGGCCACACCGACCCTGGGTTGGCGCTCGAGATCTACACGAAGGTGATGGAGCGCAAGCGCGACACCGGCGCACGCATGGACGCGCTGGTCAAGGGTGCTGATTGGGCAGTAACGGGCAGTAGTTCGGAACTGGACGCGGCAGCGTTGCTCTCTGAGCAAACAAAAACCCCGCTTGAGCGGGGCTTTTCGAGGCTGCGGGACTAGGACTCGAACCTAGACTACCTGATCCAGAGTCAGGCGTCCTACCATTAGACGATCCCGCAGGGCGGCCACATTGTAGCCGCCCTCCCGGTTCACAGCTCGAGCTCGTAGAGCGGGACGAGGCGCTTCTCGGCCTCCGTGTCGATGTGCGCGAGCACCTCGACGTACGGCTCGAGGCCCGATCCGCGCAGCTTCGCCTTGAGCAGCCCGTCCACCTGGTAGATGCCCGACGAGTTGTTCATCGTGATCGAGATGCGGATCGGCTTCTCCTTGCCGTCGGAGATCGCGACCTCCTCGATCGCGGCCGCCGAGAGCGAGTGGATGCCGACGAGACCGCGCTCGAAGGCGATCCGCGAGCGGCCCTGCTCCATGTCGAGCGCGTCGGCGACCCGCAGGATCCCGGCTTCGAGGGTGAGCGGCGCTCCGTCGGAGCGGTGGCTGATGATCCCCTGCAGCACCTCGGAGACGATCACGGTCAGCTCCGGCTCCTCGTACAAGCCGGCGAGCAGCTCCCGCAGCTTCGGCTCGGCCAGGAAGAGGCTGAAGTCCTCGTGCCCGTGCCGGTGCACCGACATGCCGACGCAATGCGTGAGCGCCGTCAGTGCGACCACGACCTCGGCGTCGTCGCGCGTCATCCCGTAGTCGCGCACCATCGCCGGCTCGATGCCGTGCTTGGTCAACTGCCGAAGCAGCTTCAGCGCGATGTTCGTGACGATCTGGATGTGCACCCACGAGTGGTCGTTGATCTGCATCCGCGCGACCGCGTTCACGTTCGCCACGTGCCACCAGCCCTTGAGCCGGTCGTCCTTGTTGACGCGCTCGATCACCGTCCGCAGCGTCCGGTTCGCGCGCACCGGCACGCGGATGCGCATCTGCGCGACCGCCTCCCGGGGGGTCATCCTCGTCTCGCGCTCGGCCTCCTCTGAGGCGGGCTGGTCGATCAGCTCCTCGGTCTCGGCGTCCAGGCGGGTGTGGTCGTCCGTCACGGGTGACACGATATGCGGCGGTGGACGGTCGCGCAGAGGAGCTCGTGGAACGCGCGGCCGGGTTCTGGCGGCGGTTCGCCGGCTCGATCATCGACACGATCGTCGTCGGGCTCGTCGAGGGGATCCTGACCGTCGCCTTCGGCGGCGCCGGGCGGTTCCTCGGGATCGTCGTCTCCGCGGCCTACTTCACGTACTTCCACGGCCGCACCGGCCAGACGCCGGGCAACGCGGCGCTCGGCATCCGCGTGGTCGACGTCCGCAGCCCGGCCGGCGGGCCGATCGGCTACCAGCGCGCCTTCCTCCGGTGGCTGACCTCGATCCTCTCCGCGGTCGTGCTGCTGCTCGGCTACCTGTGGATGCTGTGGGATCCGTACAAGCAGACCTGGCACGACAAGGCGGCCGGCTCGCTGCCGGTGCACCCCGCCGCCTGAGCCGCTACGCCGCCCGGTCGGCCCAGTCGCCGTAGAGCGAGGTGTAGAGGCCGCGGCGCTCGATCAGCTCGGCGTGGGTTCCCTGCTCGACGACCCGGCCGTGCTCGAGCACCACGATCAGGTCGGCGTCGCGGATCGTCGAGAGTCGGTGCGCGATGATGAACGCCGTGCGGCCGTCGAGCAGGCGGCGCAGGGCCTGCTCGATCTTCCGCTCGGTCCCGATGTCGACCGAGCTGGTCGCCTCGTCGAGGATCAAGATGCGCGGATCGGCGAGCAGGGCGCGGGCGAACGCGACGAGCTGGCGCTGACCGAGCGAGAGTCGCGTCCCGCGCTCGCCGAGCTGCGTGTCGTAGCCGTCCTCGAGTGCCGCGACGAACTCGTCCGCGCCGACCGCGCCGACCGCCGCCTCGATCTCCGCCCGCGTCGCGTCGCGGCGGCCGAAGGCCACGTTCTCGGCCAGCGTCCCCGCGAAGAGGAACCCCTCCTGCGGCACGATGCCGAGCTGCCGGCGGAGCGACGCCTGCGACACCTCGCGCAGATCGACGCCGTCGATCGTGATGCGCCCTTCGGTCGGGTCGTAGAAGCGTGCGAGAAGCTTTGCGATCGTCGACTTGCCGGCGCCCGTGTGACCGACCAGGGCGACCGTCGTGCCCGCCGAGATCTCCAGGTCGATGCCATGGAGCACCTCCGGGCCGGTGCCGTAGGAGAAGCGAACCTGCGCGAACGAGACGTCGCCGGCGATGCGGTCGAGCTCGACGGCGTCGGCCGCGTCCTGCACCTCCGGCTCCTCCTCGAGCACGTCCGTGATCTTGTCGAGCGCCGCGACCGCCGAGAGGAACGTGTTGTAGAGCTGCGAGAGCTGCTGCACGGGATCGAAGAAGTTCGTCAGGTAGCCCGAGGAAGGCGACGAGCGTCCCGACGGAGACGTTGCCGTTGAAGGCGAGCCAGCCGCCGTAGCCGAGCACGACCGCCGTCGCCGCCGAGGAGAGGAAGTCGACGGCCGGGAAGTAGAGCCCGTTCAGGACGACGGTCTGCATGTTGGCCGCCCGGTAGCGGTTCGAGACGCCGCCGAAGCTGACCGCGGCGGTCTGCTCGCGCGTGAACGACTGGAGCACCCGCATGCCCGCGATGTCCTCGGCGAGCGTGGCGGTGACGGCGCCGAGCGTCTCGCGCACGTGCCGGTAGGCGCGGCCGGAGCGCTTGCGGAACCACACGGTGGCGAGCCCCATCGCCGGCGTCACGGTCAAGGTGGCGAGCGCGAGGCGCCAGTCGAGGAAGAAGAGCACCACCGCGGTGCCGGCGAGGGTCAGCGTGTTCTGGACGAGCGACGTCACGCCGTCGGTGACGAGCTGGTCGAGCGCCTCGACGTCGTTCGTCAGCCGGCTGATGATCACCCCGGCCCGGTTGCGCTCGAAGAAGCCGAGCGAGAGCCGCTGCAGGTGCCGGAAGAGGTCGTTGCGGAGGTCGGCGAGCATCCGCTCGCCCGTCCAGCCGGTGTAGAAGGTCTGCGCGTAGCCGAAGGCGATGCCGAGCACGCCGGCGCCGACGAAGGCGACGACGAGCCACGCCAGCACATGGGTGTTGCCGCGCTTCACCTCGTCGACGGCGCGGCCGACCAGGTACGGCGGCGCCAGGGCGGCCGCCGTCGCCCCGAGCAGCGAGACGACCGCGAGCAGCGTCCGTCCGCGGTACGGGCGGGCGAGGCGGTAGAGCGCCCGCAGGCGGCGCTTCGTCCGCGCCCACGACCAGTCGTCGACCTCGGCCCGGCCGCCGCGCATCAGATGCGAGCCGGGCTGGTGCACCCTCACGACGCGACCTCCTCCGAGAAGACCCGCTCGAGGAGCCCGTGCTCGACGATCTCGCGGTACACCGCCGACTCGCGCTCGGCCTCCTCGTGCGAGCCGTGCAGCTGCACCCGGCCCGCGTGGAGGACGACGACCTCGTCGGCGAGCGCGACGGTCGAGTACCGGTGGGCGATGATGATCGTCGTCCGGCCTGCGCATCGCCTCGCGCAGCCCGTCGCGGATCTTCGACTCGGTCGTCGCGTCGACCGACGCGGTCGCGTCGTCGAGGATCAGGACACGTGGGTCGAGCACGAGCGCGCGTGCGATCGCGACGCGCTGGCGCTGTCCGCCCGAGAGCGTGATCCCACGCTCGCCGACGACCGTGTCGTAGCCGTCCGGCAGGGCCTCGATGAACTCGTGGGCCTGCGCGAGCCGTGCCGCGCGCTCGACGTCCTCGTCGGTCGCGTCCGCCCGGCCGAACGCAATGTTCTCGCGCACCGTGGCGGAGAAGAGGAACGGGTCCTGGGCGATCACGCCGATCTGACGCCGCAGCGACGTGATCGTGAGCGAGCGCACGTCGGCGCCGTCGACCAGCACCCGTCCCTCCTGCACGTCGTAGAAGCGCGGCACGAGCGACGCCAGCGTCGTCTTGCCGGCGCCGGTGTGCCCGATCAGCGCGACCACCTTGCCGGCCGCGAGGTCGAGGTCGATCTCCTCGAGCACCGGCCGCGCGGGGTCGTAGCCGAACGTCACGCGCTCGAACGTGATCCGCCCCGGCCCGGCGGGAAGCTCCCGTGCGTCGTCGGCGTCGGAGATCTCCTCGGGCTCGTCGATCACCTGGAAGATCCGCTCGCCGGAGGCGGTCGCCCGCTGTGCCTGCCCGATCCACATGCCGAGCTGCCTCAGCGGCATCACCAGCATCGCGAGGTAGAGGTTGAAGCGCACGAAGCTCGCGACCGAGAGCGATCCGTCGGCCACCATCCGTCCGCCCACCAGCAGGATCGCCGCCTGCGCAAGCAGCGGCAGGAAGCTGAGCACCGGGATGTAGAAGGCGCGCTGCCGGTTCGCCTGCACGGAGAGGTCGAAGACGCCCGCCGAGCGCCGTTCGAACTTCCGCTGCTCCGAGCCCTCCTGCGCGAACGACTTGACCACGTGGACGCCGACGATGTTCTCCTCGGCGACGGTCGCGACGTCCGCCATCTTCTGCTGCACCTCGCGGAGGAGCGGGTGCGAGACGTGGCTGTAGCGGTAGGCGACGGCGACGATCGCCGGGCCGATCGCCAGCGCGATCAGCGCGAGCTTCCACGAGATCAGCATCACGACGACGCCGACGCCGAGGATCGTGAAGATGTGCTGGAAGAAGAAGATCAGGCCGTAGCCGAGGAAGAAGCGGACGCCCTGCAGGTCGACCGTCGCCCGGCTCATCAGCTGCCCCGTCTGGTGGCGGTCGTAGAACCCGAACGAGAGCCGCAACAGCTTCGCGTAGATCGAGGTGCGCATGTCGAGCTCCACGGCGAGCGCCTGCCGGCCCGCGATCAGCCGCCGCCCCGACATCGTCAGGGCCCGCGTCGCGCCCAGCCCGACCACGGCGGCCACGAGCCACGGCAGGCGGCCGCGCTCGCCGTGCTGCAGCGCCCCGACCACCGAGCCGGTCAGGTAGGTCGCCGCGAGCCCCGCCGCCTGCGAGACGACTGCGAGCACGACCGACGCAGCCATCGACCAGCGGTACGGCCGCAGAAAGCCCACCAGACGGACGAACGTGCGGCGGTAGCGGGGCGATTCGGCCACCTGGCGAGGGTACCCGTGGGGTGGCCGCAGACGCCGCGCGGAGACTAGGCTCGACGCGATGTCCGCCTGTGCATCGTGCGGGCGCGAGCTGCCCGCCGAGTTCGCGTTCTGTCCCGCCTGCGGCGCGCCCGTCGCGACCGCGCGGGCGGCGAGCGAGCAGCGCAAGACGGTCACGATCCTGTTCTGCGACGTGACGGGCTCGACCGCTCTCGGCGAGCACATCGACCCGGAGCCGCTGCGCGAGCTGCTCGCCCGCTACTTCGAGCGGATGAAGACGATCGTCGAGCGGCACGGCGGCACGGTGGAGAAGTTCATCGGCGACGCGGTGATGGCGATCTTCGGGGTGCCCGGTGCTGCACGAGGACGACGCGCTGCGTGCAGTTCGCGCCGCAGAGGAGATGCTCGCCGCCGTCGGCGAGCTGGGCCTGCAGATCCGCATCGGCGTGAACACGGGCGAGGTGGTGACCGGAACGGTCGAACGGCTCGCGACCGGAGACGCCGTCAACGTCGCGGCCCGGCTCGAGCAGGCGGCCGCGCCGGGCGAAGCGCTGCTCGGCGCGGAGACGGTCCGCCTCGCGCGCGACGCGATCGCCGTGGAGGCGGTGGAGCCGCTCGCGCTCAAGGGCAAGCGCGACCCCGTCGAAGCGTTCCGCCTCGTCGCGGTCACGGGCGACGAGTCGCTCCGGCGGCGCCTCGACCTGCCGCTCGTCGGACGGGAGCGGGAGTTGCGCCTCCTCCGCGAGACCTACGAGATCGCGGTCTCCGAGCGGTCGTGCCGCCTCTTCACGCTGCTCGGCGCCGCAGGCGTGGGGAAGACGCGCCTCGTTCGGGAGTTCGTCGCGGGCGTCGAGGCGCGCGTGGTCGTCGGGCGCTGCCTCTCCTACGGCGAGGGCATCACCTACACGCCGGTCGTCGAGGTGCTGAACGGCCTCGGTCGGGTGGACGTCGAGGAGCTGCTCGCGAACCCGGTCGACGAGATCGCCTACGCCGTCAGGAAGGCGCTCGAGGAGGCGGCGGCGGAGCGGCCGCTCGTCGTCGTCTGGGAGGACGTGCACTGGGCCGAGCCGGCGTTCGTCGATCTCGTCGAGCACGTCGCCGACTGGAGCGGCGGGGCGCCGCTCCTGCTGCTCTGCCTCGGCCGCCCCGAGCTGCTCGAGCGGCACCCGGGCTGGGCCGGCGGGAGGTTGAACGCGACGACGCTCCTGCTCGAGGCGCTCCCCGCCGCCGACGCGGGCGCGCTCGTCGACCGCCTCGTCCCGAGCCTGGATCCCGGGCTGCGGCAGCGGATCCTGGCGAGCGCCGACGGCAACCCGCTGTTCGTCGAGGAGATGGTGGCGATGCTCGACGAGGCGGGGGGAGCGTCCGTGCCGGTGCCGCCCACGATCCAGGCGCTCCTCGCGGCACGGATCGACCAGCTCCGCGGGGACGAGCGGTCGGCGCTCGAGTGCGGCTCCGTCGAGGGCGAGGTCTTTCACCGCAGCGGGGTCGTTGCGCTGGCCGACGGCGGAGCCGACGTGGCCGCACACCTGCTCGGGCTGGTGCGCAAGGAGCTCGTGCGGCCTGCGCCGGCCGTCTTGCCGGGCGAGGACGCATTCCGCTTTCGGCACCTGCTCATCCGTGACGCGGCATACGCCTCGCTCCCGAAGACCCGCCGCGCCGAGCTGCACGAGCGGTTCGCCGAATGGCTCGCGGCCCGCGCCTCGTCGCTCGTGGAGTTCGACGAGCTGGCCGGCTACCACCTCGAGCAGGCACACGCCTACCGGAAGGAGCTGGGCCGCGCCGACGCGAGCCTCGGTCGACGCGCGGCAGGGCATCTCGCCGCAGCCGGCGAGGTGACGCTCGACCGGCTCGACGTGCATGCTGCGGCCGCCCTCCTCTCGCGTGCGGCGGCGCTGCTCGAGCCCGACGATCCGCTGCGCCGGCGGGTGCTCGTGTCGCTTGCGGAGGCGCACCTCCACGCGGGCGAGCCCGAAGCCCTGGAGACGGTGGCCGACGAGGCGGATGCGCTCGCCCGCTCGGCCGGCGACACCCACGTCGAGGCGCGCGTCGAGCTCCTCCGCCTGGCCGCGGCCGGCCAGTTCGGCGGCGCCGGGTCGCGCGCGGAGACGACGCTCGCGACGTTCGACCGGCTGGCCGACGAGGCACGCGCGCGCGGCGACGACACCGTGCTCGCAGCGGCGAGAGCCGCTGCCGGGGCATTGCTCTTCACGCTCGGCGACTGCTCCGGCTGCGCGCGCGCCTGCGAGGAGGCGGTCGACGCCGCCGCGAGGGCCGGCCTCCGCAGGATCGCCTCCGCGGCGGCCGAGTGGTGGTGCGGCGCAATTCGCTTCGGCCCCTCGAGCGTCGCGCAGGGACGCGCGTTCTTCGACGAGCTCGCGTCGAGGCGCGGCGTGCGACACCAAGGGTTCGCCCTCGCCTGCCGCGGCGAGCTCTCGGCGCTGGCCGGCGACTTCGAGGCGGCGCGTGCCGACGCCACGGAGGTCCTCGCCGATGCGGAGCAGCGCGGGCTACGCGTGGTTCGCGGCGGCTTGACCGCACCCGCCGCCGCGATCGAGCTCAGGGCGGCCAACCCGTCGGCCGCCGAGCGCATCGCGCGCGACGGCTGGACCCGCCTGGCCGACCTCGGTGAGACCGGCTACCGCTCGACCGTCGGCGGGGTGCTCGCGCAGGCGCTCGTCGAGCTCGGGCGGATCGACGAGGCCGAGGCGATCGCCGAAGAGGCGCTCGGACTCGCCGAGGAGGGAGACGTCGAGGCGCAGGCGCGCTGCCGCGCCGCGCTGGCGCGCGCGCTCGCCCGCCGGGGCGACCACGAGGAGGCGCTTCGCCTGGTCGTCGCGGCCCGGGTGCGAATCGAGCCGACGGAGTACCTCGAGGAGCGAGGAGACATGGCCGCTGCGCACGCCGAGGTGCTGGCGCTCGCGGGACGTGATCGCGAGGCCCGGGAGGCACTCGCCGAGGCGCTGGCGCTCTACGAGCGGAAGGGCGCCGTCACGGCGTCGGCGGCGGCGAAGCGGATGGTCGCGGCCGTCGCAGCTCCGCCCGGATGAGCGAGACGGCGCCGTCGACGCGGGCGCGGTTCGCCGGGTCGTTCAGCCAGCCCGAGGCGCCCGAGGGGTGTGGCAGCGGGATCGCGACCCCGCCGTGGGCTTCGTAGCGGCGGCCGACGCACTCCGTCACGCTGCGCACCCCGAGCAGGCGCCGCGCGGCGAGGCCGCCGACGGGCACGAGCAGCGACGGGCGCAGCAGCCGCAGCTCCTCGTCGCGCCAGCGCTCGCACAGCCGCTGCTCCGCAGGCGTCGGCGTGCGGTCGCCGCGACCCGAAGGCGCGCGGCCGGGATAGCAGCGGGTCACCGAGGCGCAGTAGAAGGTGGCGTAGAACTCCTCCTCGTCCATCCCGAGCCATCGCCGCAGCGTCGCGCCGGCCCTTCCCCGCCACGGCCGTCGCTCGCCGCCCTCGACGATCCCGGGTGCCTGCCCGAAGAGATAGGCGCGCTGCCCGCCGCCGGGCGCGATCACCGGCAGCGACTCGAGCGGGTATCCGGCGGCGAGGCAGGAACGACAGGCGGACTGGTCTCGCTTCAGCGAGCGGAGCGAGCGGTAGCGCTTCACCGGTGGACGGCGACGAACCAGCGGCCGGCATGCAGCACCCGTCCGCCCAGCTCGGCGGCCAGCGCCTCGGGCTCGAATACGCGCTTGTACACCTGCCAGCGCGAGCCGTCTGTCGAGCACGCGCTCCTCCCAGCGCGCCGACGGCTCGTCGGCGTCACCGGGGCGGCTTGCGACGACGACGAGCTCGCGGGCGACCCGCGTCGCCTCGGCGAGAAACACGAGCCGGTCGGGCTCCTCGAGGTGGCAGTAGAAGTAGCTCGTGAACAGGCGGTCGAACGCGCCGTCGGCGAACGGGAGCGCGAGCGCGTCGCCCGCGACGAAGGTGGCGTGCGGCACCCGCTCGCGCGCGATCGCCAGCATGCGCTCGCTCTGGTCGAGGCCGACGATCTCTCCCGGCAAATGCCGGGTCAGGAAGCCCGTGCCACAGGCGACGTCGAGCGTCCGCACCGGCGGGAGGGCACCGAGGACGCCGGCGAGCACCTCCAGCTCCGCCTCCCAGCCGGGGCGCTCGCGCCCCGCCCAGAGGCCGTTGCCGAGCCACCAGTCGTCGTACTCCGGCGCGCGGGTGTCGTAGTACTCCTTCACCTGCCTCGTAGAGTAGGCGCGTGCCCCAGCTCGAGTCGGTGCCGAACTTCAGCGAGGGCCGCGACCTCGCGGTCGTCGACGCGATCGGCGCCGCACTCGATGCGCACGCGCGCCTGCTCGACGTGCACGCCGACGCCGACCACAACCGCTCCGTGTTCACGCTGGTGGGCTCCGAGCAGGAGCTCGAGAAGGCACTGCTCGCGGGCGTCGGGGTCGCGGTCGAGCGGATCGACCTGCGGCGGCACGAGGGCGCGCATCCACGGATCGGCGCCGCCGATGTCGTGCCGCTCGTGCCGCTCGTGCCCGGCGACCTCGAGCGGGCTGCGGCGGCCGCCCGGCGCATCGGCGCGCGGATCGGCGCGGAGCTCGGGCTGCCGGTGTTCCTCTATGCACCGCCCGAGCGCGGCCCGGCGTTCTACCGCCGGGGCGGCACGGACGCGCTCGCGGTGCGGCTCGCGGAGGGCGAGCTCCGGCCGGACTTCGGGCCGCCGCGGCTGCACGAGAGCGCCGGCGGCGTGATCCTCGGCGCGCGCCGGCCGCTGATCGCCTTCAACGTCAACCTGCGCGGGGATCTCGGGGTGGCCCGCGCGATCGCAGCCCTCGTCCGCGAGCGCGGCGGCGGCTTCCCCGGCGTGCGCGCGCTCGGGCTCGACCTGCCGCGGGCCGGGCTCGTGCAGGTGTCGATGAACGTCGAGGACTGGGAGGCGGCCGCGCTGCACGAGCTCGTCAGCCGGATCGCCGAGGAGGCGGAGGCGCGTGGGGCGGAGGTCGCAGGCTCCGAGCTCGTCGGGCTGATGCCGGCCGGCGCGGCGGCGAGCGCCGCCGGCGCGGCGCTCAGGATCGAGGGGTTCGACGCCTCGCGCGTGCTGGAGCTGCGACTGCTCCGCTAGCCCACAGCACACCGGCGACGCCGACCGCCGGCGCGGCGACCGCGACCCCCGCGAACACGTGCGGGGCTGCGAAGACGACGAAGAGCGGCGAGACGAAGAGCAGCGCAGTGGCATGGGCCCCACGGTGCGTGAGGCCGATCACCGCCAGCACGCGTCCGAGCAGGTGGTCGGGCACCTCCTCCTGCGCGGCGGTGTTCAGCAGCACCCACGACGTGCTCTGGCCGACCCCGGCGCAGAACGCGCCGACCAGAGCGACCGAGAGCGACGGGGCCGTCGCCATCAAGCCGAACGCGGGCAGGTAGGTCACCCACGCGACCATCGACGTGAGCGCCTTCCGGCGCACCGGAACGCGCGTGAGCGCGGCGCCGCTCGCGACCCCACCCAGGCCGTAGGCGATCATCATCGCCGAGAAGCCGCCGGCGCCGTGGTGGAGCGTGTTCGCGACCAGCTTCGGTACGCCGCCGATCCACGAGCCCTCGACGAGCGTGATCTCGACCGCGAACACGACGACCGCCGCCGCGAGGAGGTGCCGCGGCCGGAGCGCCCGCAGCCCGGCGCGCAGGTGGAGCGACTCACCGGGCACGCCGCCGCGCGCGCCGCCTGCCCGCAGGCCCGCGAGCAGCGCCGCGGAGACGGCGAACGAGGCGGCGTTCGCCGCGAAGAAGGCGCTGACGGGCAGGAACGCGACGAGCAGGCCCGCAAGGCCCTTGCCGCCGATCGAGACCGCCTCCGCCGTCGACTGCACGAGCGCGTTCGCCCGCTGGACGTTCGGACGCTCGACGATCGTCGGCACGAGCGCCCCGTAGGCCGGGTCGAAGTAGCTCGTTGCCGCCTCGAGCAGGAACGCCGCTGCCGCGAGCGCCCAGATCGTGAGGTGGCCGGTGAGGCCCGCGACGGCGATCGGGACGAGCACCGCTGCACGCAGAGCATCGGCCCCGATCATCAGGCGCCTGCGGCTGAAGCGGTCCGCCGCCAGGCCGCCGTGCAGGCCGAAGAGGATCGCGGGCACGCTGTCGGCGAGGCGCACCGCGATCACCCCGCCGGCGCCGCCGCGCTCGAACGCGAACCACATCAGCGCGATGTAGTGCAGCGAGTCGCCGAGCTCGCTCGCCGCCACGGCCAGGTAGACCCGCCGGAAGTCGGCGCGGCGGAGGAGTGCCCGTGCGCTGTCCGGCGGCTCCACGGCCGTGCGAGTATCGAGCCCGAGGGGACTACGATGCGCCGCGTGGCCGCGAGCGACGTGCTGACAGGCGACGACCTCACGCTCGGCGACGTCTGGGCCGTCGCCGTCGAGGGCCGGGAGGCCGCGCCGCTCGGCGACGACGCGCGCGAGCGGATGCGCGCAGCCCGGGCCGTCGTCGAGCGAGCCGCGCACGGCTCGAGCGAGCACACCTACGGCGTCAACACCGGCTTCGGCCGCTTCGTCTCGAAGCAGATCCCGGAGGAGCTGACGGAGGAGCTGCAGCTGCGCCTGCTGCGCTCGCATGCCTGCGGCGTCGGCGACCCGTATCCCGACTCCGTCGTGCGGGCAGCGATGCTGCTGCGCGCGAACACGCTCGCGAAGGGCAACTCCGGCGCGCGCATCGAAACGGTCGAGCTGCTGCTCGAGTGCGTCAACCGGGGCGTGCTGCCCTACGTCCCGTCGCGCGGCTCCGTGGGCGCCTCCGGGGATCTGGCGCCGCTCGCGCACCTCGCGCTCCCGCTCGTCGGCGAGGGTCGTGCGTTCCTCGACGGCGACCTGCTCGACGGCGCCGCGGCGCTTTCCGCAGCCGGGCTCGAACCGGTGCAGCTACGGGCGAAGGAAGGGCTCTCGCTGATCAACGGGACGCAGTTCATGGCCGCTCAGGGCGCGCTGTCGCTGGTGCGCGCTCGCCGGCTCGGCCGGGCGGCCGACTGCGCCTGCGCGCTCTCGCTGGAGGCGCTCCAGGGCTCGCGGAACTCGTTCCTGCCGCAGGTACACGCGCTGCGGCCGCTTCGCGGGCAGGCGGCCTCGGCGCGCAACGTGCTGCGGCTGCTCGACGGCTCGGCGATCATCGAGTCGCACCGATGGTGCGACAAGGTGCAGGACGCCTACTCCCTTCGCTGCGCCCCGCAGGTGCACGGAGCCTCCCGCGACCTGCTCGACTACGTCGAGTACACGGTGGCGACCGAGCTGAACTCCGCCACCGACAACCCGCTCGTCCTCGTCGACGACCAGATGCTCGTCTCGGCGGGCAACTTCCACGGCCAGCCGCTCGCCTTCGCGCTCGACGCGCTGGCGATGGCAGTCGCCGAGCTGGCGAGCATCTCCGAGCGCAGGCTCGAGCGGCTCGTCAACCCGAACCTGAGCGACGGCCTGCCGGCGTTCCTGACGAGCGACGGCGGGCTCAACTCGGGGTTCATGATTCCGCAGTACGTGGCCGCGTCACTCGTTTCCGAGAACAAGTCGCTCTGTCACCCCGCGTCGGTCGACTCGATCCCGACGAGCGCGGGGCAGGAGGATCACGTCTCGATGGGGAACGCCTCCGGCCTGAAGGCGTGGCAGGTGGTCGAGAACGCCGAGCATGCGGTCGCGATCGAGCTGCTCGCCGGCGCCCAGGCGGTGGAGTTCCTGGCGCCGCTCGAACCGGGAGCCGGCGTGCGCGCGCTCCACGACCAGGTGCGTACCCTCTCGCCGCGGCTGCGGGACGACCGTCCGCTCGGAGGCGACATCGAGGCCGTCGCCGCAGCGGTGCGCGACGGCTCGCTGCTCGCCGCGGTCGAGGCGGCAGTGGGGGAGCTCGAATGAGCAGGCAGCGGCGGCTTCGCTGGGGCGGTCCCGAGCCGCCCCCGCTCAGGCATCCCGTCCGCGACACCCTGCTCGTCTACGGCGCGCTCGCCGTCGGGATCGTGCTCTTCGGCTGGGCGACCGGAGGGGACGTCTCGCGGTCGGTGCTGGTCGCGCTCGCGTTCTTCGCCGCCGCCTCCGCCTGGAGCCTCGTCCGCCTGCGTCAGCGGCTCCGCCGGGGCCGCGCCGAGGCCCCGGAGCCGCGGGAGCGGTCGTGAGAGACGCGGCCGAGCTCGACCGGATCGTCGAGGAGCTCTGCGGCGACCTCTCGCGCATCCGGTCACCGCGCGGCACCGAGCCTCCACGCGCGCTCCTGGTCGACCGAGGCGCCGCTGCGGATGCTCCTGAACAACCTCGACGCCGAGGTCGCCGAGCGCCCGGAGGACCTCGTCGTCTACGGCGGGAGCGGCCGGGCCGCCCGTTCCCACCAGGCGCTGAAGGCGATCGTGCGGACGTTGCTCGAGCTCGGCGACGACGAGACGCTGCTCGTGCAGTCGGGCAAGCCCGTCGCCGTCTTCACGACCACCCCGGAGGCGCCGCGCGTCCTGATCGCGAACTCGCTGCTCGTTCCGCGCTGGGCGACGTGGGAGGAGTTTCGCCGGCTCGAGGCGCGAGGGTCTGACGATGTTCGGGCAGATGACCGCCGGGTCGTGGATCTACATCGGCACGCAGGGGATCCTGCAGGGCACCTACCAGACGTTCGCGGCGGCCGGTCGCGAGCACTTCGGCTCTCCGTCGCTCGCCGGGCGCACGATCCTCACGGCCGGGCTCGGCGGCATGGGGGGCGCCCAGCCGCTCGCCGCCACGCTCGCGGGCGCGGCGATCCTCTGCGTGGAGGTCGATCCGACGCGCATCGAGCGCCGGCTCGGGACGCGCTACCTCGACGAGGCGACAGACTCGCTCGACGACGCGCTCGCCCGGGTGAGAGCCGCGGCGGGGGACGGCCGGGCGCTCTCGGTGGGGTTGCTCGGCAACGCCGCCGACGTCGTCCCGGAGCTCGCGCGGCGGGGCGAGCACTTCGATCTCGTCACCGACCAGACCGCCGCCCACGACCCCTTGACCGGGTACGTCCCGCAGGGGCTCTCGGTCGACGAGGCCGCGGAGCTGCGGGCGGCCGACCCCGAGGAGTACCTCCGGCGTGCGGGCGCGTCGATCGCCCGGCACGTCGAGGGCATGCTCGAGTTCGTCCGGGCCGGCAGCTATGTTTTCGATTATGGCAACAACCTGCGAGGTGAGGCCGAAGCAGCCGGCGTAACGAATGCCTTCTCATACCCGGGCTTCGTCCCGGCCTATATCCGGCCGCTCTTCTGCCGCGGGATCGGGCCGTTTCGCTGGGCCGCCCTGTCCGGTGACCCGGCCGACATCGCCGCGATCGACGAGATGCTGAGGGAGCTCTTCCCCGACGACGAGCTCCTGCAGCAGTGGCTCGCGCTCGCACCGGAGCGGGTCGCCTTCCAGGGCCTGCCCGCACGCATCTGCTGGCTCGGCTACGGCGACCGCGCCCGCGCGGGTCTGGCGATCAACGAGCTCGTTGCGAGCGGTCGCGTGCGGGCGCCCGTCGTGATCGGGCGCGACCACCTCGACGCGGGCTCCGTCGCCTCGCCGTACCGGGAGACCGAGTCGATGCGCGACGGCTCCGACGCGATCGCCGACTGGCCGATCCTCAACGCCCTCGTCAACGTGGCGGCGGGAGCGACGTGGGTGAGCGTCCACCACGGGGGCGGTGTCGGGATCGGCAACTCGATCCACGCCGGCATGGTCGTCGTCGCCGACGGGACCGACGCTGCGGCGGCCCGTCTGAAACGCGTGCTGACGACCGACCCGGGCACCGGCGTCGTCCGGCACCTGGACGCGGGCTACCCCGAGGCGAGGGACGCCGCGCGCGAGCACGGGCTGACGACCCCGATGGGCGACGCCTGAGCGGCATGCCGTCCCGGGACGTCCCGGCGGGCGACCCACGGGCGGGCGGCGGGGCTGCGCCGCCGCGCCGCCTCCTGCTGCGGAACCTGGCGCAGGTCGCGTCGCCCGCGGGGCGTGGCCGGCCGCTGCGGGGAGAGGCGCTCGGTCGGGTCGACGTGATCGAGAACGCCTACGTGGTCTGCAACGGTGCGACGATCGAGTCGGTCGGCGCGATGCGCGACCTGCGGGCGCTCGACGGCAGGCCCGAGGAGGGCGAGCTCGAGGAGCTCGACGGCTCCGGGCTCTGCGCGATCCCCGGGCTCGTCGACTGCCACACCCACCCGGCATTCGGGGGCGACCGCGTCGAGGAGTTCTCGCTCCGTGCCGCGGGTGCGGGATACGAGGAGCTGCACGCCGCCGGCGGCGGCATCCTCTCCACCGTCCAGGCGACGCGGGCGCTCGGCGCGGAAGCGCTGCGCGAGCGCGTCGCCGCGCACGCCGGCCGTCTGCTCCGGCACGGCACGACGACCTGGGAGGGCAAGTCGGGCTACGGGCTCGACCGCGACACCGAGCTCGCCTCGCTGGCGGCGGTGCGGGCGGCGGGCGGGTCGCCGACCTGGCTCGGCGCGCACGCGGTTCCGCCGGAGCTCCCGGACGCCGACGCGTACCTCGCGTTCGCGCTCGCCGAGGTGCTCCCGGAGGCCGCCCGGCTCGCGGACGCCGCCGACGTCTTCCTCGAGCGGGGCGCCTTCGACGCGACCCAGGCGCGCCGCTACCTCACCGCCTGCCGCGATGCGGGCCTGGCCCTGCGCCTCCACGGCGACCAGTTCACCGAACGCGGAGCGATCCCGCTCGCGGTCGAGCTGGCGGCGCGGTCGGTCGACCATCTCGAGGCGACCGGCGCCGGAGGGCGTCTCGGCCCTCGCGGCGAGCGGCGTCACGGGTGTGCTGCTGCCGGCGAGCGCGCTCTTCCTCGGCCGGCCGATGCCGCCTGCCCGCGCGCTCGTCGACGCCGGCGCCTCGATCGCGCTCGCGACCGACTTCAACCCCGGCAGCTCCTTCACCACCAGCCTGCCCCTGGTCTGCTCGCTCGCCTGCACCCAGCTGCACCTCGCTCCCGGAGAGGCGCTGGCCGCAGTCACCGTCAATGCGGCGCACGTCCTCGGCCTCGGCGACCGGGGACGAATCGCTGCGGGAGCCCGCGCCGACCTCGTGCTGCTCGACGCGCCGGACTGGCGCTACCTCGCCTACGACCTCGGCGGTGACGTCGTCGCGGCGGTCGTGCAGGGCGGGTCGATCGTCTGCCGGCGCTAACCTGGCGCCGTGCCCAGTCGCAAGCAGCGCCGCCGCCGCGCGAAGGATCTCCGCCACGACGTGCGGGTCTTCGAGGTCGACGAGGAGGGCAACGAGATCCCGATCTCCGAGCTGCGCAACCACGACGAGTCGAAGGCGAAGCCGACCCCCACGAAGGGAAACGCGAAGGGAAAGCAGACGCGCAGCAGGGGCGCGCGCGGTGGTCGAGAGGTGCCGCCCCCCTCCTGGGAACGTGCGCTCCGTCGCGGCGGCCTGATGGGCGGCGCCATGCTGCTCGTCTTCGTCTTCGTGTTGAAGAGCGGGCCGCTCCTGCAGCGCGTCGGCATCGGCGTCTTCTACGCGGTCGCGTTCGTGCCCCTCACCTACTGGATCGACCGCACGGCCTATCGCACGTACCTGAAGCGCCTCGAGCGGCAGTCCGGCAAGAAGAGCTGAACAGCGGTCGCCGAAGGCCCCGCGCAGGCCCTCAGGCCGCCGCGTCGCCCCGGTAGTGGCCCTCGCCGGGCCACGGCGCGAGCAGGAGCAGCACCCGCGCGCCGTGCTCGCTGCGGATCGCATGCCGCTCACCCGGTGGGAAGTGGAGCATGGTCCCGCGACCCCCGGAGGACGACGCACCGTCGCCCTCGAAGTCGACCTCGCCGTCGAGCACGACCACCCACGCGTTCTCCTTCACCTGGTGGTCGCCCAGCGACTGTCCCGGCTGCAGCACGAGCAGGACGGCACGTGCCCCCTCGTCGGAGTGCAGGACGAGAGGGTCGCGTGTGCCCTCCGGCGCGTCGAGCTCGAGCAGGTCCCAGCGCTGCACAGCCGGTGGCGTTTCCGCCCGTGGATACACTCAAACGCCCGATGACCCTCGCCGTCGACAGCTTCGTCATGGGCCCGTTCCAGTCGAACTGCTACGTCGTCAGGAGCGAGCGCGGCGCGGAGGAAGCCGCGCTCGTCGACCCCGGCGACGACCCGACGCCGCTCCGGCTCGAGCTGGCGCGGATGGGCGCGCGTGCCGCGGGCATCCTCGTCACGCACACGGACGTCGACCACGTCGCCGGTGTCGCCGTGCTCGCCGAGGGAACCGGCTGCGAGGTGTGGGCGCCGGTCGGCGAGGCGGACGCGCTCCGCCAGGGCACGACCCGCGGCGGCTTTCCGGTGCCCGCCCACGACCCGGCGCACACGGTGACGGGCGGCGACCGGATCACGGTGGCCGGGATCGAGTTCGAGGTCGTCGACGTGCCCGGGCACTCGCACGGCCACGTCGCCTACCACCACGACGGGGAGCTGTTCGGCGGCGACCTGCTGTTCGCCGGCTCGGTGGGCCGGGTCGACCTGCCCGGCGGCGACTGGGAGACCCTCGTCCGGTCGGTGCGGAGCCTGCTCGACCGCTTCCCGCCCGAGACCGTGGTCCACCCGGGGCACGGGCCCGCGACGACGCTCGGCCGCGAGCTCGCCTCCAATCCCTTCCTGCGCGAGCTGCGCGCCGACCAGCGCGGATGAGCTCGAAGTTCCAGGCGCCGCGCGGCACGCACGACGTGCTGCCGGCCGAACAGCCCCTGTGGCAGCTCGTCACGGGCACGCTCGCGGCCGTCGCGGAGCAGTACGGCTACCGGCGGATCCAGACGCCCAACTTCGAGGACACGGAGGTCTTCGCCCGCACCTCGGGTGCCGGCTCCGACGTCGTCCAGAAGGAGATGTACACCTTCGAGGACAAGGGTGGCCGCTCGCTGACCCTGAAGCCGGAGGGTACGGCTCCGATCGCCCGGGCGTTCATCGAGCACGGGATGCACCGCGACCCGCAGCCCGTGAAGCTCTACACCGTCGCCCCGATGTACCGCTACGAGGCGCCCCAGAAGGGCCGCTACCGCGAGCACTGGCAGGTGTCCGTCGAGGCTTTCGGCTCGGGCGACCCGGGCGTCGACGCGGAGGTGATCGACCTCTACCGCGAGTTCGCGCGGCGGGTCGGGATCACCCGCTACGTCCTCCAGGTGAACTCGATCGGCGACCAGAACTGCCGCCCCGCCTATCTCGAGCAGCTGAACGCGTGGCTCGACGAGCACGCGGACGAGCTCGACGAGGACGCCCGCCAGAAGCGGCAGCGGAGCCCGCTGCGCGTGTTCGACGTCAAGAACGAGGCCGTCCGCGCCGCGCTCGCGGGCGCCCCGAAGATCGGCGACCACCTCTGCGCGGAGTGCGGGGAGCACTTCGCGCGAGGTGCGACGGCTGCTCGACGGCCTCGGGATCCGCTACGAGGTCGCGCCGACACTCGTCCGCGGCCTCGACTACTACACGCGCACCGTCTTCGAGTTCGTGAACCCGGCGGAGAAGGCGCAGCCGCAGATCTGCTCCGGCGGCCGCTACGACGGGCTCGTCGAGCAGCTCGGCGGCCCCTCGACACCCGGGATCGGCTTCGGCGCCGGCATCGAGCGCGCCCTGATCGCCCTCGAGGCCGAGGGCCGCTCGGCCGAGCCGGCAGGGATCGACGTCTTTCTCGTCACGGCGGAGGGAGCCGACCGCGAACGCGTGCTGCTGACCCTCGCAGCGCTTCGCGGCGCGGGTCTCTCCGCCGACGCCGACTACGCGGGCCGGTCGTTCAAGGGACAGATGACCCAGGCCGGTCGCAGCGGCGCCCGCACGATCGTGATCGTCCGCGGCGACGAGGCGGCGATCCGCCGCGGCGGCGCCGAGCGGGCGGTCGCGCTCGACGAGCTCGTCGCTACGCTCACGACGTGAGCTGGCGCGACCTCCACTGCGGCGAGCTACGGCCCGAGCACGTCGGGCGGCGCATGACCGTGGCCGGCTGGGTCGACACGCGCCGCGACCACGGCGGGCTCGTGTTCGTCGACCTGCGCGACCACACCGGCAAGGTGCAGCTCGTGCTCAAGGAGACCGACGCCGCCCACGAGCTGCGCAACGAGTTCGTCGTGCAGGCCGTGGGCGAGGTCGTCGCGCGCGCCCCGGACGCCGTCAACCCGAACCTGGCGACGGGAGCGGTCGAGGTCCAGGTCGACGAGCTGCGGATCCTCGCGCGTTCGACGCCGCTGCCGTTCCAGCTCGACGAGGAGAACGTCGACGAGAACCTGCGCCTGCGCTACCGCTGGCTCGACATGCGCCGCGAGCGCATGCAGCACAACCTGCGCGTCGCGCACGCGGCGATCGTCGGCATGCGGCGCACGATGGACGGGCTCGGCTTCGTCGACGTGTGGACGCCGGCGATGACGCGCGGCACGCCCGAGGGCGCGCGCGACTTCCTCACGCCGGTCCGCCTGCAGCCCGGAAAGTTCTTCGCGCTCGCCCAGTCGCCGCAGCTCTTCAAGCAGCTCTGCATGATCGGCGGGATCGACCGCTACTACCAGATCGCCACCTGCTGGCGCGACGAGGATCTCCGTGCCGACCGGCAGTTCGAGTTCCGCCAACTCGACCTCGAGATGGCGTTCGTGGAGGCCGACGACGTGCTCGAGGTGATGGAGAGCGCGGTGTGCGGCGCGTTCGAGGCCGTCGGCCGCGAGCCGCCCGCGCGCCCGTTCGAGCGCCTCGACTACGACGACGTGATGCTGCGGTACGGCTCCGACAAGCCCGACCGCCGCTTCGGGCTCGAGATCCAGGACGCGACCGAGGTGACGCGCGGCTCCGAGTTCGGCGTGTTCGCGAAGGCGCCGTGCGTCCGCTACCTCGTCGTGCCGCAGGCCCTCTCGCGCTCGGAGCACGCGCGGCTCGAGGCGATGGCCAAGGAGTGGGGGGCGAAGGGGCTCGCGATGCTCTCGCAGGTCTCGAAGTTCCTCTCCGAGCGCGAGCTCGAGGCCTTCGCGGTCCCGGAGGGCTCGACGGCGCTCTTCGTCGCGGACACCGAGTCGGTCGCCGCGAAGGTGCTCGGCCTGCTGCGCCTGCACCTCGCGCGCGAGCTCGACCTGGTCGACGCCGAGGTGCAGGACTTCCACTGGGTGCTCGGGTTCCCGCTCTTCGAGCAGGACGAGGACTCGGGCGGCTGGACGTTCATGCACCATGCCTTCACGGCGCCGGCGTCCGGCCACGAGGAGTGGGACGAGGCGGACCCGGCCGCCGTGCGCGGACAGCACTACGACCTGATCTGGAACGGCTGGGAGCTCGGCTCGGGCTCCATCCGGATCCACGACGTCGCCACGCAGGAGAAGGTGTTCCGCACGATGGGCCTGTCGGAGGAGGAGGCGCACTCGAAGTTCGGCTTCCTGCTCGAGGCGCTCGCGATGGGCGCGCCGCCCCACGGCGGCTTCGCGATGGGGATCGAGCGGTTCGTCGCGCAGCTGGCCGGCGAGGCCGACATCCGCCAGGTCGTGGCGTTCCCGAAGGTCTCGAGTGGCTCCGACCCGCTCACCGGCGCGCCCACCGCGATGCCCGAGGACGTGTTGCGCGAGCTGGGCATCGCCGCCCTGCCACAGGACAACTCGCCCGCGCGCTGAACCTCATGTGCATAGCCCGCCGACCGGAAGAGCCCGAGTGACCGATCGTCGCGGGTCGAGGTTCCTGCTCGAGGTTCTGTTCCTCGCCGCCGTCGCGGTCGGCGTGACGCTCGCCCGCCTGACCGCGCTCGAGATCGCCGGCGCGATGCTCCTGGGCTGGCTGATCGTGGCGCTGCTCGAATGGGCTGCGTGGCGCAACGAGCCGCACTACGGCAGCGGGCTGCCGCCCCGCTACTACGTGCCGCGCCTCGACCTGCCGCCCGCACAGCCGCTCGAGCAGGTCGCCCGCGGCGGCTACCCCGAGGTCTCGCGCGACGAGGCGCCCACCTGGATCGCCTCGGCGGCGCTGCGCTCGGAGGTGCTGGGCGACTGGCCGCTCGCGATCCCGGTGCCGGACGCCGGGCCTGACGAGCCGGCCGACGCCCCGCCCGAGGCGACCGGGGGCGAGGATGCCGAGCTCGACGAGACCGGGCTCGACGACACCGAGCTGGAGGACGGGGATCGTGTCGCCCTGCCGCCGGTTCTGTCTCTCGAGGAGGCCGACGACGGCGGGCATGAGGCGGTGGACGAGGAGCCCGAGGGCATCGAGGCGCCGGCCGTGCTCTCCGGCCCGGCCGGGCCTGGTCAGGTCGAGCCGGACCAGGTCGAGCCGGTTCGACTCGAGCCCGCCGGCGCGGAGCACATCGGCGCCGCGCCCGACGCCGCCCCGTCCGACCCCGCCCCGGCCGACGCCGCCCCGCTCGAGGAGGCGGTGGTCGACGTGGTCGTCATCCGCACGAGCCGCGGTACGGCCCGCTACACGCTCGACCCGCTCGCACCGCCCGCGACGCGGCGGCGGTTTCTGCGGGGCGGCGGGGGAGCGGCGCCCGTCGTCGCGGCCGTCGACGTGCCCGCACGGCCGGCCGGTGTTCGGCCGCTGCCGGGCGGCGGCCGGGAGCGGTGAAGCCCGGGCTGGCGGTCCGGGAGGTCGCGCTCGCCGGGGTGGCCCTCCTGGCGGCGGTGGCGGCGCTCGCGGTCACCGCCCAGACCCGCGGCGCCTCGCGCGGCTCGCCGCAGCCGGTGGGCTCCTACCGGGCGCTCGCCGGCTCGATGGGCGCGGGCGTCCTCGGCCGGCGCACCGCGTGTGGAGGCGTGATCGGGGTCGAGACGCTCGGCATCGCCCATCCGACGCTGCCGTGCGGCGCGCGAATCTTCGTCACGTTCGACGGCACGACGGTGCTGACGCAGGTGATCGACCGCGGCCCGCACCGTCCCGGCCGCCAGTTCGACCTCACCGACGCGCTCGCCGCCCGGCTCGGCCTGCAGGGCGTCAAGCCGGTGCGCTGGTCGTACGCGCGCATGCCGTAGCGGGGGGTTGGCGCTATCGTCCCGGGGAGTGCTCGACGTCGTTCGTGCGCCGCGTATCCATGTAGAACCAACACCATGTGAAAGGGAGCCCGCGTCGGGAATAGGCGCCTCGCGTCCGACGTCCCGCACGGCACCCACCTGGCTTGTCCAGGTTCACACGGACGTGGCAGATCGGCGGTGTCGGAGCGCGGTGGGGGGAGCATTGCTCCCCCCACACCTTTCCGCAGTACCCTCAGACGGGGATGCGCGAGCTGGTCGGAGATTCCGCGCGCGGCGAGCAGTGGGCAGCCGTGCGCCTCCGGGTCGACGGCGACCGGATCGTCGACGCGGACGCCGCAGGGCTCGACACGGATCTGCGCGGGCTGACCCTGCTCGAAGCCGCGGCGGTCGGCGGAGAGACCCTGCCGGTCGATGCGCTCGCGAACGCGCTCGGCCCGGCGCTCCGTGCCACGCCGCGCCCCGACCGGGTGGCGGTCGCGATGAGCGGCGGCGTCGACAGCGCCGTCGCGCTCCTCCGCTCGGGCCCCGAGGCGGTCGGGGTGACGCTCCGTCTCTGGCTCGACCCGCACGGCCCCGACGCCGAGCGAGCCTGCTGCTCGCCCGAAGCGGTGCTGGCCGCGCGCGCGCTCTGCCACTCGCTCGGCCGCCCGCACGTCACGCTCGACCGTCGCGAGGCCTTCCGCCGCGCCGTCGTGACGCCGTTCGTGCGTGGCTACGCTCGGGGCGAGACGCCGAACCCGTGCATCCGCTGCAACGGCGGCTTCCGCTTCGCGGAGCTGCTCGCGTTCGCGCGCCGGGCCGGCGCCGCGGTGCTCGCGACCGGGCACTACGCCCGGATCGTGGAGCGCGACGGCCGGCTGCTGCTGGCGCGCGGCGCCGACGAGCGGAAGGACCAGAGCTACATGCTGGCCCGCCTCGACCCGCGGCTCCTCGACCGCATCCGCTTCCCGCTGGGCGGCCAGACGAAGGACGAGACGCGGCGCCAGGCGACGGCCGCCGGGCTCGCGGCGGCCGGGCGCGCCGAGAGCCAGGAGGCCTGCTTCCTCGCCGGAGACGACTACCGGTCGTTCCTCGAGCGGCGCGGGCTCGACCGGAGCCCCGGCAAGCTCGTCGACGAGGAAGGACGCCGTCTCGGCGACCACGACGGCTACTGGCGGTTCACGCCCGGCCAGCGGCGGGGGCTCGGCGTCGCGGCCGCCGAGCCGCTCTACGTCGTCGGCTCGGACGCACGATCGAACACGGTCGTCGTCGGCCCCCGCGCGTCGCTCGCGCGGACGCGCGTGACCGCGCGCGGGCGCCTTCACGTCCCCGTCGGGCGCGTGCAGGCGAAGCTCCGCTACCGCTCGCCGGCGGTGCCCGCCACCGTGCACGCGACGGCCTCGGGCTTCCGGCTCGAGCTCGACGAGCCCGCGTTCGGGGTCGCCCGCGGGCAGGCGGCGGTGCTCTACGCCGCCGACGCCGTCGTCGGTTCGGGGCTCGTCAGCGCGAGCTTCATCTAGGCTGGTACGCGGTGGTCGTCGCTTTCTCCTACGGAGATGTCGCCAGGCTTGCCCTCGCGCTCTTCCTCGTCGTGGTCGGATTGGCGCTCGGCTGGGCGTTTCTACGCCTGGCCGTAACTTTTGACCGACTTTCCTCGTTGATCCGAGGGACGGAACGAGAGGTTCTGCCCGTGATCAACAAAGTCGGGGGATCGGTGGACCGGGTGAACACACAGCTCGACAAGCTCGACACGGCGACCACGAGCGCGGTCGACGCGGTCGAGGCGGTCGACGAGGCCGTCCGCACCGTCAGTTTCGCCGTGAAGCGCCCGGTGCAGAAGCTGGCGGGCGTCTCCGCCGGCGTCTCGCACGGCTGGGCGTCGCTGCGGACGCGCCGGAACTGGCACGACGCCGTCGAGGAGGGCAAGGAGGCCGCCGCGCGGCGGGAACGCGACCTCGAGGAGGAGCTGAAAGCGCCGCATGCATGACGAGATCACGCTCACGATCCCTCGCGAACGCGAGTTCCATCGGGTTGCGCATCTCGTCCTCGGCGGACTCGCGGTTCGCCTCGACCTGACGATCGAGAATCTCGAGGACATCGAGCTGGCGCTCGACGCGATCCTCGACCGCACCGACCCCACCGCCGGCGACGTGACCGTGCGGATGCTGGTCGAGGACGGTGCGCTGCAGACGCTCGTGGGGCCGCTCACCGCGCGTGTCCTCGACCAGATCGAGGAGGAGCCGACCGAGGAGCTCGGCCTTCGCCGCGTGCTCGAGGGCACGGTCGACGACGTCCACGTGGACGGTGACTGGGTCCGGCTCACGAAGAAGGTGCGGGCGCGTGGCTGAGAGCGACAAGGTTCTGCTTCGCCGCTACCACGAGCACGGCGACCTGCAGGCGCGGGAGCAGCTGATCGAGCAGTACATGTCGCTCGTCCGCTCGCTCGCGCGCCGCTACAGCTACCGCGGCGAGCAGCTCGACGACCTCGTGCAGATCGGGTCGATCGGGCTGATCAAGGCGATCGACCGCTTCGACATCGAGCGCGGCGTCGAGCTGACGACCTACGCCACCCCGAACATCATCGGCGAGATCAAGCGCCACTTCCGCGACCGCGGCTGGGCCGTTCGCGTGCCGCGCGGGCTGCAGGAGCTGAACGTCCAGCTCTCGAAGCTGCTCGAGCAGCTGACGGTGCAGCTCGGCCGGTCGCCGACCGTCCCGGAGCTCGCGAAGGCCGCGGGCGTCGAGGAGGAAGAGGTGCTCGAGGCGCTCGAATCCGGGCGCGCCTACTCGTCGCTCTCGCTCTCGACGGGCGGCGGCACCGAGGACGGCGAGGAGCTCGACCCGCTGGAGTCGCTCGGCGAGATCGAGCACCAGTACGAGGTCTCCGAGGACCGGGCGGTGCTCGCACCCGGGTTCAAGGTGCTCGACGACCGCGAGCGGACGATCCTCCACCTCCGCTTCTTCGAAGGCCTGACGCAGTCGCAGATCGCCCAGCAGGTCGGGATCTCGCAGATGCACGTCTCGCGCCTGATCCGCCGGGCGCTCGAGAAGATCCGCGAGGAGATCGCCGCCGACGAGCTCGGCGTCGACCGCGCCTGAGCGCCGCCGCGACGCTCCGTACACTGTCGCCCGATGGCGATGACGACGAACGAGGCGCGCGAGGCATTCCTCAGCTTCTTCGAGGAGCGTGGCCATCTTCGCTCGCCCTCGTATCCGCTGATTCCTCGCGCCGACGACCACTCGACGCTCTTCACGTCGGCGGGGATGCAGCCGCAGATGCCGTTCTTCCTCGGTCGTGAGAGCCCGCCGGCACCGCTCACGACGACGTCGCAGAAAGTGTTCCGGACCGTCGACATCGAAGAGGTCGGGCGGGACACCTACCACCTGACGTTCTTCGAGATGCTCGGCAACTTCTCGTTCGGCCAGTACTTCAAGCAAGGCGCGATCGAGCTCGCGAAGGAGTTCATGACCGAACGGCTCGGGCTCGACTGGAGACGCATCTGGGTGAGCGTGCACGCCGGCGACCCGCAGCTTCGACTCGGCCCGGACGAGGTGGCGATCGAGCATTGGCTAGCGGTCGGGATGCCACGCGAGCGCATCGTCCCGCTGCCGTCGTCCGAGAACTTCTGGTCGGTCGGCGGGCCCGGCCCGTGTGGGCCCGACTCCGAGATCTACTGGGACTGGGGAGAGGAGGCCGGCTGCGGCGAGCCCGACTGCAAGCCGGGCTGCACGCGCTGCGAACGGTTCCTCGAGTTCTGGAACCTCGTCTTCATGGAGTACGAGCTCCATCCCGACAATACGCTGACCCCGCTTCCCAAGCAGAACATCGACACGGGTCTCGGGCTCGAGCGGACGGCGCGGATCCTGCAGAACGTGGCCTCCGTCTACGACACGGACGGCTACCAGGCGATCATGAGCTGGATCGCCGACGCCTCCGGCGTCGGCTACGGCGACACGCCCGATGCGACCAAGGCGCACCGTGTACTCGCCGACCACGCTCGTGGCATGTGCTTCATCGTCTCGGAGGGCGTGACGCCGTCGAACGAGGCGCGCGGGTACGTGCTGCGGCGGGTGATCCGGCGTGCCGTTCAGCACGGCCTTCGCATCGGGCTCTCCTCGCCGTTCCTGCCCGGGCTCGCCGACGCCGTGATCGAGCAGATGGGCGGCGCATATCCGGAGCTCGTCGAGAGCCGCGAGGCGATCCATGGTGTGCTCCGTGCCGAAGAGGAGCGGTTCTCCGAGACGCTTGCGCGCGGCATGAAGGAGTTCGAGGAGCTTGCGGGCGACGAGGCGATCGATGCCAAGGACGCCTTCAGGCTCGCCGCCACGTTCGGCTTTCCGATCGAGCTGACGCAGGAGCTTGCGGAGGAGCGGGGCCAGCGCGTCGACGTCGACGGCTTCCGCGAGCTGATGGAGGAGCACCGATCCGTCTCCCGGGCCGGCGGCGACCGCACCGAGGCGCAGCGCGCAGCGCAGTTCGCGTTCGACGCCGGCTTCCAGACCGAGTTCGTCGGGTATGCGAAGACCGACGTGCTGACGCAGGCGGGAGCGGTCGAGGAGCTCGGGGACGGGACGTTCCTCTGCAAGCTGCGCGAATCGCCGTTCTACGCGGAGAGCGGCGGGCAGGTGAGCGACAGCGGCGAGCTCGTGCACGAGGAGACCGGCGCCACGGCGGTGCTCCGCGCCGCCTACAAGCTCGGTGACGACCAGGCGCTCCTCTTCGAGGGCACCGGATTCGCGGCCGGCGACCGCGTGCGCGCCGTCGTCGCCTGGTCGGCGCGGTTCCCGACGATGGCGAACCACACCGCGACGCATCTGCTCCACCAGGCGCTTCGGGACGTGCTGGGCGACCACGTCAAGCAGGCCGGCTCTGCGGTGCGCCCCGACAAGCTGCGGTTCGACTTCACGCACCCGCAGCGGCTCAGCCCCGAGGAGCGCGACCGGGTCGAGCGGCTCGTGAACGAGCAGGTCTTCGCGGCGACCCCGGTGCGCACCTTCGTGACGCCGATCGCGGAAGCCCGGCAGCTCGGGGCGATGATGCTGTTCGGCGAGAAGTACGGCGAGGAGGTGCGGGTGGTCGAGATCGACGGCTACTCGCGGGAGCTCTGCGGCGGCACCCACGTACGAACGACCGCCGAGATCGGGCCGTTCGTGATCATGAAGGAGGAGGCCGTCGGCTCGGGCGTCCGCCGCATCGAGGCGGTGACCGCGGGTGAGGGCTGGAGCGTGCTCGAGGGTCGCTCGCGCGAGCTCGAGGCGATACGCGCCGAGCTCGAGCAGTCGCGCCGCGAGGCGAAGCGCCCGCAGGCGGCCGCGGCAGGTCCCGAGATCGTCTGGGAGGAGCACACGGGGCGGGTGCTCGTCGCCGAGGTGAAGGGCGCCCGCGGCGGCGCGCTCCGCGACTTCTCCGACCAGCTGCGGCAGCGTGCGGGAGCCGACGCGGTCGTGCTCGCGTCGACCGACGACGGCAAGGTGGCGCTCGTCGTGAATCTGGACAACTCGCTCGCCGAGCTCGACGCCGTACGGATCGTACGGGAGCTCGGCCCGATCATCGGCGGCGGCGGCGGGGGCCGCCCGACGCTGGCGGAGGCCGGGGGCCGGAACGTCGACTCGGTGCGCGCGGCGCTCGAGGCCGGCCGGGACAGGCTCGCCGCCGCGCTCGCTTGAAGCTCGTGGCGCTCGACTTCGGCCGGGCCCGCACCGGCGTCGCGGTCTCCGACCCCACCGGCACCCTCGCGCGGCCGCACTCGGTCGTGGAACGAGCAGCGGACGCCGGTTTTGAGAAGCTCCTGTCCGTGATCGAAGCCGAGGAGCCGGAGCTGGTCGTCGTCGGGCTGCCGCTGACGCTGCGCGGCGAGCACGGAGCGCAGGCACGGGAGACGGCCGCCTTCGTCGCCCGGCTGCGGGAGCGGCTCGCCGCCCCGGTGGAGACCTGGGACGAGCGCTTCACCTCGGTGCTGGCGGGCGGCGACGACGCGCGCGCGGCGGCCCACATCCTCTCGAGCTACCTGGTATGGCGGAGCACGAGCCGCTGAGGCCACCGCATCCGCGGGGGCCCTCGAAGGCGCAGGTGCGCAGGCGCCGGTTCGTCGCGGTGCTCGCGGTGCTGCTCGCGATCGCCGCCGGCACGGCGGCCGTCGTGGTCGCGCTGCCGCACGTCCAGCGGACAGCAGCGCCGCCCCCGACAACGACCGCGCTGCCGCCGCCGCCGAAGCCGTTCCGGGTCGTCTTCCCGGAGGGGTTCACGCGCGACCAGATGGCCGACCGCGTCAAGGCGGTCGCGAAGATCGCCGAGCGGAAGAAGCACAAGCCGGTCAAGCTCAGCCGCACCGCGTACCTCAAGGCGACCCGCAAGGTGCGCGTCACCTGCTTCACCCCGAAGACGCAGAAGCAGGTGGAGGGGTTCCTCTTCCCGGCCACCTACGACTTCCTGGCCACCACGACGTCGGCTCGGCTCGTCAAGTCGCAGCTCGCCGCCTTCTGCCAGAACTGGAGCCACGTCGACCTGTCGTACGCGAAGTCCAAGAACCTGACCCCGTACGACGTGCTCACGATCGCCTCGATGGTCGAGAAGGAGACGCTCGCGCCGAGCGAGCGCCCGCTCGTCGCCGCCGTCATCTACAACCGCCTGCACGCGCACATGACGCTCGGGATCGACGCCACCCTGCGCTACGGCCTGCACATCCCGCCGACGCAGTCGATCCGCGAGTCGCAGCTGCAGAGCTCGAGCGCGTACAACACCCGCAACCACCAGGGCCTGCCGCCGACGCCGATCGCGAACCCCGGCCTCGCCTCGATCCGGGCCGCCGCACACCCGGCGAAGGTCGACTACCTGTACTTCGTCCGCAAGCCCGACAAGATCCACCACTTCTTCACCGCCAGCGCGAGCGCCTTCCAGCGCTACGAGTGCCAGCACGGGTACGGGTGCTGACCCGGCAGGTCGCGCTGCTCGGCCACCCGGTCGAGCACTCGCTCTCGCCGCGGATGCAGAACGCCGCCTTCGCCGCCCGCGGGCTCGCGTGGCACTACTCGGCGTTCGACGTCGAGGACGTCGAAGCGGCGATCCGCGCGCTGCAGACGCTCGGCTTCGTGGGCGCCAACGTGACGATCCCGCACAAGCAGACCGCGGCCGCGGTCTGCGACGAGAGCGAGGGAGACGCCGTGAACACGCTCCTGTTCGCCGGCGGGCAGATCGCGGGGCGCAACACCGACCGCGCGATCCTCGCGGGGATCCGGGCGACGAGCGCGTGCGTGATCGGAGCCGGCGGCGCGGCGCAGGCGCTCGCTCCGGCGCTTCCGGCCGACACCCGCGTCTTCTCCCGCTCGGGGGCCTGGCCGCCCGACGCCTCCGGGTGCGACCTGATCGTGAACGCGAGCCCGGTGCGAGACGAGCTGCTCGTGTCGCCCCGGCCCGGTCAGACGGTCGTCGACCTCGCCTACGGCCCCAGTGAGACCGCGCTCGTCGCCGCGGCCCGCGCCGCCGGCTGCGAGGTGGTCGACGGACGCGAGGCGCTGGTGAGGCAAGGGGCGGAGAGCTTCCGGCTCTGGACGGGTCTCGAGCCGCCCCTGGACGTCATGCGCGCCGCGGTCAGGACCTAGCCCAGACAACGAGACCGAGCCCGGCAGCGGCGGCGAGCGCGAGGGCGACGAGCAGCGTGCGCACGCCGCCGCCGCTCCCGGTCAGAGCGGCCCCGGCGGGAGCGGCCGCTCGGGCGCCGGAGCGGTAGTCGTAGACCGTGCTCGAGCGGCCCGCCGGGTCGGGGTTTCCGAGGAAGGCGCGGTACTGGCCGACCCGCGCGACCGTCAGGACGATGCGACTCGCCTGCTCGAGCAGGCGGGCCGTGGGGGCGCCGGACAGGTCGGGGATCCGGGGGAACACGGGGACCGCACGGAGCCGCACGGCGCCGGTGACGCCGACCGTGACCGCACCGGTGAGCCGGAGATGCACCGGCCGCCCGCCGATCGTCCCCGAGACGGCGAGCGGCGCCGTCACCTGCACGGGCAGTCGCGAGACCGTGCCGGCGACGTCGACCGTCCCGGCCGGCGGCCGCGAGCCCCGCGTCAGCGCTGCGCGCAGGCGGGCGAGGTAGTCGAGCAGGGCGGCGCGGGAGCCGTCGCCGCGCAGGGCGGTCGCCGACACCCTCGTCGCGTTCTCGATCCGCGTGCCGCCGCTCACGCGCTCGATCCGGAGCGGCAGGGCTCGCGCGGCGGCCGAGGGGGCAAGCGTCGCCGTGGCGGCCAGCAGGCGGCTACCCGGGTCGAAGCCCTGCCAGAGGATCGCGCCGTCGCGAAAGCCCGGCGTCGACGCCGAGCCCGGTGCCGCGCGGACGTCGAGCACCGGCGCGCCGATCGTGAAGACGTAGTCGCCCAGGCCCCGCACCCGGAGCTTCTGCGTCGACTCGACGCGGATCGGCCGGCCCGCCGGGTCGACCGCGACGCGGACGACGGTGGCCGCCGAGACCCGGTGGGCGATCCCTTCCCGCGAGGCCGTCGCGCCTCCGCCGAGCGGCGGCGCCGGGGAGAGTGCCGCGGTCGGCGAGGGGAGGGGCACCGGCGCGCCGCCGCTTCTCGCGGCCGCCGCCGGCGCGCAGGCCAGCGCCAGCGCCAGCGCCGGAGCGAGGACGGCGAGGCGCCTCAGGCGGGGCGAATGGTGATCGTGAACCCTGTCCGGCTCTTGCACTGCTGAACCAGCTTGACCTGCCCGCTCGTGCGTCCGCCGGCGAAGGTCACCTCGGCGTCGGCGACGTCCTGCTCCTCCTTGGTCACCTGGTAGCCGGACGCCGCCTCGAGAGCGCTCGCGAAACGCGTATGTGCAGGGGAGATGGCGGCCTGCAGCCAGCCGGTGACGACGCTCGTGGGTCCCTTCTGCTCGGCGTGCACGTACCGGGCGCCCGGGACGGGCGGGAAGCTCTTCAGGTCGGCGGGCCTCGCCCGGAGCGGGGTCGGCGCCTTCGAGCAGGGGGCGCTCAGGGCCTCCTTGTCCTTCTCGCCCCCGCAGGCGGCAAGCCCGAGCGTGAGAAACGCGAGCAGGGTCGTGAGGGGAAGCAGCTTCACGATGTCTGAGGAACCTCCGGGAGCGTCGCGGACAGGGGGTCGTCCCGGACGGGAGCGTACGTCATGTCCGAGAACCGGGCAAAGTAGACGTCGTCGTCGACGACCCCGTCGTGGTTGACGCGGTTGAACGAGCGCGAGTCCCCGTTCGCTCCCTCGGTCGTCACCTCCTCGAGGGCCGCGGTGATCTTCGCCGGGTCGGTCGAGCCTGCGCGGACGATCGCCGCGGCGAGCAGGTCGACGAAGTCGTAGGCGTACATGGGCGTCTCCGGCGGCTCGATCACCTCGCGGCCCGCCTTCGTCCGCACGCCGACCCGGTCGACCCCGTAGGCCTGCTCGTAGTGCCGGGCGAAGGCGAGGAAGGGACCGGTGCCGACCTCCGCCGTCAGGCGTCCCCCCGCGAACGTGAGGCCGTCGACCCACCGGGGGTGGTCGGCGAGCTGCTGGCGGACGAAGGGGTCGGCGCCGGTGGGGGGCGTGAAGACGGGAACCTGCCAGCCGGCGGAGCGTGCGGCCGTGATCGCGGCGGCGATCGTCGCGGGCCGGCCCCACACGAGCAGTGCGGTGGCGTGCGCCCGGCGTGCCTGCAGCACCTGCGGCCCGAGGTCGAGCGCGTCGGCCGGCACCGTCTCGTCGATCGCCACCGAGGAGCGGTTCCCGGCGAATGCCCGGCGGAGCGCGGCGGCTCCGCTCGTGCCGTAGTCCGAGTCGTCGTGCAGGAGCGCGATCTTCAACCCCTTGGGGATCAGGTACTCGGCGAGCCGGAACGCCACGCCGTGGTCGGTGGGCGCGATGCGGAAGAGGTTCGGCTCGGTCGCCGGGTCGATGCTGCCGGAGCCCTGGAAGACGACGCAGATCGGGACGCCGCCGCGGGCGGCCACGGGGCGGGTCGCGTCGATCCCGGTGCCCTCGTCGACGATCGCGATCGCGTGCTCGGCGACGGCGCGGCGGACGTTCGCCACCGCCCTGGCGGGGGAGAGGCCGGAGTCCATCGTCCGCACCGTCAGGTCGTAGGTCCGGTCGCCGACGTGCACGCCGCTCACGTTCACCTGGGCCACGGCCAGCCGTGTGCCGTTCTCGATCGCGCGCCCCAGGTACGGCGTGCGGGAGAACGGGGCGTTCACGACCACGAGCAGCTTCCCTCTGGCGGAGGGCGTGGAACCGCCGCAGCCCGCGAGGAGCGCCGCGAGCAGGAGGAGGACGGGTAGGCGCCTCACCGGAGCTCGACCACGGTGTCGGCGAGGCGCGTCACGAGCCGGACGTTGTGCTCCACCACGAGCAGCGCGAGGCCGTCGTCGCGCAGCGCCGCGACGAGCGAGGCGAGGCGTTCGGCTTCCCGCAGCGAGGCGCCTGCCGTCGGCTCGTCGACGAGCAGGACGGGCGCTCCGGTCGCGGTCGCCGCGGCAAGCATCAGCGCCCGCTGGTCGCCGACAGGGAGCTCCGCGGCCGGCGTCGAGTCGGGCAGGCCGAACCGCTGCAGCAGCGCCCGCGCCGCCGACGCGAACCGCTCCTCCTCGCTGCGTGCCTTCGGCGTGCTGAAGAGCGAGCGCAGCACGCCGCCGTGCCGCCGGCGCGCCGCGGAGGCGACGAGCACGTGCTCGAGGGGAGTCAGAGTCGGGAAGACCGCCGTCGCCTGGAGGGTGCGAACGGCGGACCCCGTCCGGTCGATTCGCCCGGCGTCCGGCTGCACCGTGCCGGCGAGCATGCGGAGCACCGTCGTCTTGCCCGAGCCGTTCGGCCCGACGAGCGCGTCACCTGCCCGGGCTCGACGGCGAGCGAGACGCCTTCGGCCGCGACGACCTCGCCGTAGCGCTTGCCGAGACCCGTGGCCGCGAGTCGCCCCGGCGGGTCGCGCGGCAGCGTTCCCCCCGCGGTGCCCCGATAGCGCCGCCGCGGGGGCGGCACGAGGCCGCCCAGTCCGAGCGAGACCACGCCGAGCAGCATGATCGCTGCGAGCAGCGGGTGCGATCGGGAGGCGGCGACGTTCTCGAGGGCGCCCACGGCCCCGGCGGCGACGGAGACCGCGCCGAGCACGAGCACGCCCGCCGCGGCGCCGAGCGGGGCGAGCGCGCCGCCGATCAGCACGACGACGAACAGCTTGAACGACAGGTACGGCCCGTAGCTGCTCGGATCGCCGACACCGGCGAGCTGCACGTCGAGCGCGCCCGCGAGACCGGCCACCGTGCCCGCCAGCCCGAGGGCGGTCACGCGCGCGGAGCGGACGGGGACGCCGAGGGCGCGCGCCGCAGCCGGCCGGTCGCGTGCCGCTGCCAGGCGGAGGCCGAGCGGCGCTCGCGCGAGCGCGGCGAACCCGAGCGCGGCGAGTGCTGTGAGCGCGAGCGCGAGCTCGTAGTGACCCGACGGGCTCGGGCCGCCGGCGACGACGATGCCGCGCGGCCCGCCCAGGAGGGACGGCAGCGACTGCAGCGAGAGCGCGACGAGCCAGGAGACGACGAAGGTCGCGGCGGCGAGGCCGGCGGGCGGAAGCCGCGCGAAGCACAGGCCAACGAGCGCCGCGCCGGCCCCACCCGCCGCGCCCCCCGCGACGGCGGCCGCCGCGGTCGGCGCGCCCCAGCCCAGGAGGTGGGCGGCGACCACCGCCCCGACCGCCATGAACGACCCCTGGGCGAGGCACGGAAGACCGCCGAGGCCGACGGCGAACGCGAGGCCGACGGCCGCACAGGCCAGGTAGAGGCCGCCGGCGAGATCGGCCGTCCGGGCAGTGCCCGTGAAGAGGGGAACCAGCGCCGCGGCCGCGAAGGCGAGGACCGCGAGCGAGGTGGTCCTGCTCCACGCCCGGCGCACGTCGACCACGGCGTCCGCGAAGACGGTCACTCGGCGGCCTCCGCCGTCCTGCGCGCGTACACGGCCAGCAGCGCGAGCCCCAGCACGAGCGGGATCGCGTCGCGGTAGGCGGGGCCGAGCTGGGCATTGCCCACGTGTGCCGAGGTGACGGCGGCCTGGACGAGCCCGAGGGCCACTCCGGCCGCGAGCGCCCGGCGTGGCTCGAACCAGGCGACGACCGCCGCCAGCAGGCCGTAGAGGCCGTAGCGGGCCGCCGCGTCGACGTCGAAGGCGGCGGACGGCGCGGCCAGGACCGCCGCGATGCCGGCCGCGGCGCCGGCGAAGCCGAACGCGATCCCGACGAGGCGGGAGACCGGCAGCCCCACGACGAGCGCCGCGTCGAAGTCCTGTGCGATCGCCTCCAGCGCGCGCCCGGAGCGCGTCCGGCGCAGCAAGGCCGCCGCCCAGCGCGGCGAGCATCAGCGCGGCCGCGGCGACGAACAGCGAGCGCTGCTGGATCGTGGCGCCGGCGAGCTGCCATACCCCGAACGGCAGCGGATCGGGGAACACGTACGCGGGCCGGTCGAAGGCGACGACGAGCAGCGTCCGCACCGCGTAGGCGACCGCCAGGGAGGCGCCGACCCAGCCGATCACCGACCCTCGTCTCCGGTACGGCTCGATCGCGAGGAAGTAGGAGCCCGCGCTCGCGACCGCGGTCACGGCGACCCCCGCCGCCAGCGCGAGCAGAAACCGTCCGCCGCCGATGTTCGTGCGCGAGACCGGCCCCGAGCCGGCGGCGACGAGCAACGTCACGAACACGCCGAGCGCGATCAACTCGCCGAAGGCGAAGTGGACGACGCCGGTCAGCCGGAAGACCAGCGAATGGCCGACGCCGACGAGGCCGTAGACGGCCCCGGCGGCGAAGCCGCTCGCGAGGATCTGAAGAGCGACGGCCACGCCGGCCTCACTCTAGAGCGACCGAGGCGAGCCGCCATGCCACCGGTAGGGGCGGCGCGTAGGCTCTGCCCATGTCCCTCCGCCTCGCCTCCGCGGGTGAATCGCACGGCCCTGCGCTCGTCGCGATCCTGACGGGGCTCCCCGCCGGGCTCGAGCTCGACCGCACCGCCGTCGACGCCGACCTCGCCCGGCGCCAGGCCGGCTACGGCCGCTCGCCACGGCAGCAGATCGAGCAGGACCGCGTCGAGGTGCTGGCGGGCCTCCGGCACGGGCGCACGCTCGGAACGCCGCTGGCGCTCGTCGTCGCGAACCGCGACCATCGCAACTGGGCGTGGGGGATGTCGCCGTGGCCGCCCGAGGGCGAGGCCTCGGGGAAGGGGACGAAGCCGGTGACGCTGCCGCGGCCCGGTCACGCCGACCTCGCGGGCGTGCAGAAGTTCGGGCTCGACGACGTGCGCGACGCCCTCGAGCGCGCCTCGGCGCGGCACACGGCCGTGCATGTCGCCGCCGGCGTCGGTCGCGAAGGCGCTGCTCGCCACGATCGGGATCCAGGTCGCCGGCAGCACCGTCGACGAGGAGGTGCTGCAGGCGCGCATCGACGAGGCGCGTGCGGAGCGGGACACGGTCGGGGGGCTCGTCAGCATCCGGGCGACCGGCGTCCCGCCGGGGCTGGGCTCGTACGCCGCCAAGGACGACCGCCTCGACGCCCGGCTCGCCGGCGCCGTGATGGGCATCCAGGCCGTGAAGGGGGTCGAGATCGGCGACGGCTTCGCGCTGGCCGGGCTGCGGGGCTCGCAGGCACACGACGAGATCGAGCTCACCCGGCGCCGTTCCTCCAACCGTGCGGGCGGCGTCGAGGCGGGCGTCTCGAACGGCGAGGAGATCGTCGTCCACGCGGCGATGAAGCCCCTGCCGACGCTGATGAAGCCGCTGCAGTCGGTCGACCTCGCGACGGGGGAGCCGGCGAGCGCGCTCGTCGAGCGCTCGGACGTCGCCGCGGTGGAGGCGCTCGCGGTCGTCGCCGAGGCCGCGGTCGCGTGGGAGCTGGCGGTCGTCGCGCGGGAGAAGTTCGGCGGCGACGCGATCGGCGACTTCGTCGCAGCGCACCGCGCCTACCTCGACCGGCTCGAATGGCGCTGAACGCACTCGACCGGCACGTCGCGCTGGTCGGGTACATGGGCGCGGGCAAGTCGACCCTCGCGGTCGAGCTCGCGCGGCGCCTCGGCCGCCCGGCGGTGGAGATCGACGCGGCGGTCGAGGAGGGAGCGGACGCGTCGATCCCGGAGATCTTCGAGCGCGAGGGCGAGCACGGCTTCCGGCGACGGGAGCGGATCGAGCTGCTCCAGGCGGTCGGGCGGCGCGAGAACGCGGTGATCGCGACGGGCGGCGGGATCCTCGCCGACAAGCGCAGCCGCGAGGCGCTCGCCGAGACGTTCTGCGTCCTCGTCGACGTCGACCCCGACACGGCCTGGGAGCGTGTGCGCGGCAGCGATCGGCCGCTCGCCCGGGACGAGCAGCAGTTCCGCCGGCTGCACGCGGAGCGGCTGCCGGCCTACCGGGCGGCCGCCGACTCGCTGGCCGCTGGACGCAGACGGCGCCGTGCTCGGAGCCGCGGGGATCCGGCACGAGCTGGGAGCGCTGGAGCGGCTGGGCGAGCTCGTTCCCGGCGACGGGGCGGTCGCGCTCGTCGCCGACGCGAACGTGATGGGCATCCACGGCCCGGCCGCGCAGACCGCGCTCGGCGACCGGCTCGTCTCGACGCACGAGCTGCCGCCGGGCGAGGAGGCGAAGCAGCTGCCCGTCGTCGAGCGGCTCTGGCACGAGCTGAGCCTCGACCGCTCCGGCACCGTGGTGGCGCTCGGAGGCGGCGCCCTCACCGACACGGCGGGCTTCGCGGCCGCCGCCTACCTGCGGGGCGTGCCGTGGGTGTCGGTGCCGACGACGCTCGTGGGCCAGGTCGACGCCGGGATCGGCGGGAAGACGGCGATCGACGTGCCCCAGGGCAAGAACCTCGTCGGCGCGTTCCACTGGCCCGCCCGCGTCGTGATCGACGAGGCGCTGCTCGCCACCCTGCCGGAGCGCGAGCGGCGGCAGGGGACGGCCGAGCTCGTGAAGACCGAGTTGATCGCGGGCCGTCCGCTCGACCCGCGGGGCGCCGCGGCGGTCAAGGCGGCGCTCTGCCTACGCGACCCGCACGACCGGGCGGAGCGGCGCTGGCTCAACCTGGGCCACACCTTCGCGCACGCGCTGGAGGCGGGCTCCGGCTACGGCCTCTCGCACGGCGACGCCGTCGCGCTGGGCCTGCTCGCCGCGCTGCGGCTGTCGGGGCGCGACACCCGGCCCGTGGAGGACGCGCTCGCTCCGCAGCCTGTCCGCGTCGACCGCGAGCGGGCGTGGCGGGCGCTCGGCCGCGACAAGAAGCGCAGCGGCGAGCGGGTCGTGCTGGTGCTGCTCGGCGACGACGGACCGGTGGTCGAGGAACGCCCCGCCGACGAGGTGCGGGCCGCGCTCGATAGCCTCATCGCCTGATGCAGGTGCTGGTGCTGAACGGCGTGAACCTGGACGTCCTCGGGCGGCGCGACCCCGCGCTGTACGGCGGGCTGACGCTGAACGAGCTCGAGAGCCGCATCTACGAGTGGGCGCATGCGCTCGAGGTGACGGCGCGCTGCCGCCAGACGAACACGGAAGGGGAGTACATCGGGTGGATCCACGACGCCTACGACAACGTCGACGCCGTGATCGTCAACCCCGGCGCGTGGAGCCACTACAGCTGGGCGATCCACGACGCGCTCGAGCTGCTCGAGGTGCCGATCGTCGAGGTGCACCTCTCGGACGTCGAGTCGCGGGAGGAGTGGCGGCGCTTCAGCGTCGTCGAGGCACTCGCCACGCGGAGGTTCATCGGCCGTGGCCCCGACGGGTACCGCGACGCGCTGCAGTTTCTCGCCGGGACGGAGCAGGCATGAGCACGGACATGCCGGCACGGGAGCGGAGGTCGATCGCATGAGCACGCGCCTCGAGACGCTGGCCGCACGGCTGGACGCGCCCCTGCTCGTCACCGACCTCACGAACATCCGCTACCTCACCGGGTTCGACAGCACGAACGCGGCGCTGTACGTCGAGCCCGGCGGCGGCGCGACGCTCTACACCGACTTTCGCTACCTCGAGGCTGCACGGGACGTGCCCGAGGTCGAGGCACAGGCCGTGCGACGGGCGCTGATCGCGGACGTCGGCGAGCGGCTCGCCGGCCGCGTCCAGTTCGAGGCCGACGTGCTGCCGTATCTCGAGTGGGAACGGCTCGCCGCCGGCGGTGCGGAGCTCGTGCCGACCGCGGGGATCGTCGCGGCGCTGCGCGCGGTGAAGACGGCCGACGAGATCGCGAAGATCGGCCAGGCGGCCGCGGATCGCCGACCGCGCCCTCGAGGCGCTGACCGCCGAGACGTGGGTCGGCCGCAGCGAGCTCGAGCTCGCCTGGCGCCTGCGTGAGCTCACGCATGCACACGGTGCCGACGACCTGGCGTTCGAGTCGATCGTCGCCTCCGGGCTCAACGGCTCGCGCCCGCACGGGCACCCGACGACGGCGATCATCGAGAAGGGGATGCTCGTGACCGTCGACTGGGGCGTCACCCACGCCGGCTACCACAGCGACTGCACGCGGACGTTCTCGACCGGGGGGCTCGCCGACGAGCTGCACAGGATCTACGACATCTGCCTCGAGGCCCAGCAGCGCGCCTGCGACGGGATCCGCGCCGGCATGACCGGCATCGAGGCCGACGCGATCGCACGGGTGCCGATCGCCGAGGCGGGGTACGGCGAGAACTTCGGCCACGGGCTCGGGCACGGCGTCGGGATGCACGTCCACGAAGCGCCGCGGCTGTCGCCGGAGTCGGAGGACGTGCTCGAGGACGGTCACGTCGTCACGATCGAGCCCGGCATCTACGTGGCCGGCGTCGGCGGCGTCCGGATCGAGGATCTCGCCGTCGTCCGTGCCGACGGGGCGGAGCTGCTCACGAGCTTCCCGAAGGAGCTGATCGAGGTCGGGTAGCGCGTCCGCTACCCTCCCGCGCCGATGGCCGAGGTCGTCTCCACCAACCAGTTTCGCAACGGCATGCACATCGAGCTCGACGGCCAGACCTGGCGCATCGTCGAGTTCCAGCACGTCAAGCCCGGCAAGGGCGGGGCGTTCGTGCGCACGAAGCTGAAGTCGCTCGCGGCCGGCTCCGTGGTCGACAAGACGTTCCGGGCCGGCGAGAAGTTCCCGCGCGTCCGCACGGAGCAGAAGAGCATGCAGTACCTCTACGACTCCGGAGACGAGGTCGTCTTCATGGACGAGGGGACGTTCGAGCAGCTCTCGCTCCCGCACGCCGACCTCGAGGACGAGCTGCCCTTCATGCTGCCGTCGTCCAGCGTCCAGGTGATGTTCGTCGGCGGGAGCCCGTCCGGTGTCGAGCTGCCGTCGTCCGTCGTGCTCGAGGTGACCGACACCGAGCCGGGCGTGAAGGGCGACACGGTCTCCAACGTGACGAAGCCGGCGACGCTCGAGACGGGCGCGGTCGTGCAGGTGCCGCTCTTCGTGAACGTCGGCGACCGGATCAAGGTCGATCCGCGCGAGTCGCGCTACATCCAGCGCGCCTGACGGGCGATCGGGCGATGACGGTCGGCGCACGGCGGTAAGGTGCTGCGAGCCATGCCCCGCCTCGTCGACACGACCATCCGTGTGCTCAGCCAGGAGCCGCTCGCAGGGCTGATGCCCACCGCCGACCTGCTCCGCCTGGCCGAGCTCCTCGACGGCGCGGGCTTCGCCTATCTGGAGGTGTCGGGCGGAGGCGTGTTCGACAGCGCCGTCCGGCGCGGCGTCGAGAGCCCGTGGGAGCGGATCCGGGCTCTGAAGGCCCGAACCTCGACGCCGCTCGCGCTGGCGCTGCGCGGCCGCTTCCTCGTCGGCTCGCGTCCCGTCGGCGACGACCTCGCGCGCCGCTTCGTCGCCTCGGCCGCCCAGAGCGGCATCGACGTCTTCCGGCTCCACGACCCGCTCAACGACGTCGACAACCTCCGTCCCGCCGCGGAGGCGATCGTCGGTGCGGGGAAGGAGTTCGAGGCCGGGCTGCTCTACGGCAGCGGGCGCCACGAGGCGCTCGTCGACGCCGCCGAGCGCCTGCCCGAGCTCGGGGCGACCCGGCTGCTGCTCAACGATCCGGCGGGCCTGCTCCAGCCGCACCGGGCGAGCGAGCTCGTGGTCGAGCTCCGCGAGGTCTCCGGGCTCCCGGTGGGCCTCTACGCGCAGGGCGCCGCCGGCAACGCCCTCGCGTCCGCGCTCGAGGCGGCCCGTGTCGGCGCCGACGTGATCGCGACCGCCGTCTACCCGGTGGCGCTGACCATGCACCGTGTCTCCGCCGAGGCGCTCGCCCAGGCGCTCGCGGGGCTCGGGCTCGCCACCGAGATCGACCTCGACCGGCTCTGGCAGGCAGCAGACCTCGTCGACGAGCACATCGGCGACGAGCCGGTCTCCCCGGTGGCGCCCAGGATCGCCGTGCGGGCCGCGCAGCAGAAGCTGCCCGTCGGCCTCGTCGGCGCGCTCGACCAGCAGCTCGCGGCCCGCGCAGCGGGCGACCGCCTCGACGAGGTGCTCGACGAGGTCGTGCGGGTGCGCGACGAGGTCGGCTCGCCGCCGCTCGCCGCGCCGATCGGGCAGATCGTGGCCTCGCAGGCGCTGCTGAACGTGCTGACCGCGAACCGGTACTCGACGATGATCGACGAGCTGCGGGATCTCGTCCGCGGCCACTTCGGCCGGACGCCTGCTCCGGTCGACCAGGCGCTCCGGCGCGCGGTCGAGCTGTTCGGCAACGGCCTGCCACCCGACGAGGAGCTCGACCTCGAGCGCCTGCGCGCCGAGGCGGAAGGGCTCGCCTCGAGCGAGGAGGAGCTGCTCCTGCTCGCCCTCTTCGGCGAGGAGGCGGAAGCGCTGCTCCGCTCCATCCGCGAGCGCTCCGGAGGCGAGGAGTCCCTGGGCGCCCGCGGCGTCGACCAGGAACGCGCCGAGCGCATCCGCGAGGTCGTCCGCATCGTCCAGGAGACCGGCGTCGGCGAGATCACGGTCGAGGAGAGCGGCATGCGCGTCAGCGTCCGGCGCACTTCGGAGCAGGCGGCCGCGGCGCCCGCGATCGTCACCGCCTCGACCGGCGCGCACGACGACGGGCTTCCGCCCGCGGCTCCGCGCGACGACTCGCTCGTCCCGGTCGAGAGCCCGATGGTCGGCACCTTCTACCGCTCGCCCGCGCCCGGCGCCGCGCCGTTCGTCGAGGAGGGGGAGGCCGTCTCACCCGGGCAGACGCTCTGCATCCTCGAGGCGATGAAGCTGATGAACGAGGTCAAGTCCGAGGCCGCCGCGATCGTGCGTGCCGTGCACGTGGAGGACGGCGCGCCGGTCGAGTACGGTCAACTGCTGTTCGAGCTCGAACCGGTCAACGGCCCGCCGGCGTTCTGATGTTCGAGCGCGTCTTGGTCGCGAACCGGGGCGAGATCGCCGTCCGGGTGATCCGTGCGCTGCACGAGCTCGGCGTGGAGGCAGTCGCCGTCTACTCGATCCCGGACCGCGACGCGCTGCACGTGCAGATGGCCGACCACGCGGTCTGCGTGGGGCCGGCGCCCGCGTCCGAGAGCTACCTGCGCATCCCCAGCGTGGTCGCCGCGGCCGTCACGACGGGATGCCAGGCGGTGCATCCGGGCTACGGCTTCCTCTCCGAGAACCCGGCGTTCGTGGAGGCGTGCGTCGAGAACGACCTCGTCTTCGTCGGGCCGCCCGCCGACGTGATGGCGACGATGGGCGACAAGATCTCCGCCAAGCAGGCGATGCGCGAGGCCCGCGTCCCGACGGTGCCCGGCACGGAGGGGGCGACCACGGTCGAGGCGGCCCGCAAGGCGGCCGACGAGTTCGGCTACCCGATCCTGCTCAAGGCCTCCGCGGGCGGCGGCGGGCGGGGGATGCGTCTCGTCAAGGCCCCCGGCGAGCTCGAAGATGCGTTCGGAACCGCCGCGGCCGAGGCCGAGGCGGCCTTCGGCGACCCGACGATGTACGTCGAGAAGGCACTCGTGCCCGCGCGGCACGTCGAGGTGCAGGTGCTCTGCGACCACCACGGCAACGTGCTCACGCTCGGCGAGCGCGAGTGCTCGATCCAGCGGCGGCACCAGAAGCTGATCGAGGAGTCGCCCAGCGCGGCGCTCACCGCCGAGGCGCGCGAGGAGATGGAGGCCGCGGCGGAGCGGGCGTGCCGCGCCGTCGGCTACCGGAACGCCGGCACGTTCGAGTTCCTGCTCGGGCCCGACGGGAACTTCTTCTTCATCGAGCTCAACGCCCGGCTCCAGGTCGAGCATCCCGTGACCGAGCTGTGCACGGGCATCGATCTCGTGCGCGAGCAGCTGCTCGTCGCCGCCGGCGAGCGCCTGTCGGTGACGGGGCGGGCGCCGCGCCGCGGCCACGCGATCGAGATCCGCGTGAACGCCGAGGATCCCGAGCACGACTTTCGCCCCGCCCCCGGTCGGGTGGAGACGTTCCGGACGGCCAAGGGCCCTGGGGTGCGCACCGACACCTTCATCGAGTCGGGATCCACGATCCCGCCGTTCTACGACTCGCTCGTCGCGAAGGTGATCGTCTGGGACTCCGACCGCCCCGCGGCGATCGCCCGTGCCGAGCGGGCGCTCGAGGAGACCGTCGTCGTGGGCGTGCCAACGACGCGCGACTTCGCCCTCGGCGTCCTGCGCAGCGCCCCGTTCCGGAGCGGCGAGTACTCCACCTCGACGCTGGAGGAGCTGAAGCTCGTCGGAGGAGAGCAGGGAGAGCCGCTGCCCGAGGTGCGGTCGTGAGCCCGCTCTCGAGACGGCAGGCGCGGCGCCAGGCGCTGTTCCTGCTCTACCAGTGGGATCTCTCCGGGCAGGCGCTCGGCTCGCAGTACGCGGGCGAGATCGACCCGTGGGCGCGCGGCGTCGCGGAGACGGTCGCGGGACGGGTGGCGGAGCTCGACGGCCGCATCACGGCGGCGTCCGACAGCTGGCCCGCCGACAGGCTCGGAGCGGTGGAGCGCAGCGCCCTTCGGGTGGCGGCGCACGAGCTCGAGACCGGAGAGGTGCCGGCGGAGGTCGCGATCAACGAGGCGGTCGCCTTCGCGAAGCGGTATGCATCCGACGACGCGGCACGACTCGTGAATGGCATCCTCGGCCGAATCCAGAGGGAGGCGGCATGAGCGTAGGCTTGACGGAGAGAGGGAAGAGGCGATGAGCGCGGAGGAGTCGCTGTCGAAGGCGGAGGACTTGCTCGCCCGGCTCGAGGCCGCGCGTGCGCGGCTCGACGAGACGCAGGATCCCGACCAGGCGATCGAGACCCTGCAGGAGCTCGCCGAGCTGGCGAAGGAGGTCGAGGCGGAGCTGCAGCGCGCGAAGCGCTCGGCGGAGACGGAGGCGGCGGCGCCACCCGCCGAGCCCGATGCACCCGCGGGCTGACGAGCTGCGCGAGCTGGTGGAGGGGTACCTCGCCGAGCTCGCCCTGACACCGGAGCTGGTGCCGCTCGAGCCGGCGATGCGCCACGCCCTCGGCGGGAAGCGGGTGCGGCCCGTGCTGTGCCTGGCCGCGGGGGAGGCCGTCGGGGCCCGGCCGGAGGGCCTGCTTCCCGCAGCGGCGGCCGTCGAGCTCGTCCATTCGTTCTCGCTCGTCCACGACGACCTGCCGGCGCTCGACGACGACGCCGAGCGCCGCGACGCGCCGTCGGTCTGGGCGGCCTACGGCGAGGCGACCGCGATCCTCGCCGGCGACGCGCTGCTCGGCGAAGCCGTGCGGCTGGCGCTCACGTACTCGACGACGGCCGTGGCCCGCGAGCTCGTCGAGGCGACGCTGAAGATGATCGGCGGCCAGCAGCTCGACCTGCAGGGCGGCGTCGAGCTGGAGCGGCTGCACTCGCTGAAGACGGGTGCGCTCTTCGGGGCCGCGATCATGTGCGGGATCTGGGCCGCCGAGGTTCCCGCGGCCGAGCACGGGCCGTGGCGGGCGCTCGCCGCCGAGATCGGGCTGCTCTTCCAGATCGTGGACGACCTCCTGGACGGCGACGGCTACGTCGAGCAGGTCGGGGAGCACGGCGCCCGGCGGCTCGCCGACCAGGCGGCCGAGCGCGCGCGCGCTCGGCTCGACGAGATCGAGGGAGACACCGAGGTGCTTCGCTCCATCGTCGACGGGCTCGCGGTGCGCACCGCCTAGAGAGGCTTGATGCGCATTTGTGGGCATACGCGGCTGGTGCGCCTGACGCGGCGCGGCTCGGCCGCGTCGGGCTTGCCCGTAGCCACCGCTACGCGCTGCGCCCGCCCCGTCCGATCCGCTTGGTCAGGCGCATCCCCGCGCACACCCCAATACACATCAAGCCTCTAGCGTGATTCGCGACCGTTCGATCGTCGCGCTCGTCACGGGCGAAGCCGTCTCGCGGCTCGGCTCACAGATGACGAACCTCGCGCTGCCGTGGTTCGTGCTCGTGCTGACCCATTCGCCGACGCGCATGGGGATCGTCTTCGCCGTCGAGCTCGTCCCGTTCGTGCTCTTCGGGATCCCGGCGGGAGCGCTGGTCGACCGGCTCGGGCCTCGCACGACGATGCTCGTCTCCGACCTCGCCCGGGCGCCGATCGTCGCCGTGGTGCCGTTCCTGCATGCGGTCGGCGGTCTCTCCTACGGGGTGATCCTCGCTGCCGCGTTCCTGCACGGGCTGTTCTCGACCGCGTACTTCACCTGCCAGCGGGTCGCGATCCCGTCGATCGTAGGCTCCGACGAGCGTGCGGTCGCCCGGGCGAACAGCCTCGTCGAGGGCGCGACGAACATCACGAGCTTCGCCGGCCCCGGCCTGGCAGGGATCCTGATCGGCCTGATGGGCGCCGCGAACGTGATGTGGCTCGACGCCGGCTCGTTCCTCGTCTCGTTCGTCGTCATCGGCGCCTTCGTGCGAGTGGCGCGCGAGGTGCACGATCCCGGCGCGTCCGGCGGCCTCTGGGCGGGCATCGGCTACCTGCGGCGCGACGCGCTCGTCGCCCGGGCCGCCGGGTCAAGCCTCCTCTACGGGTTCCTCTTCCCGATCCTCATCGCGTCGTTCCCGGTGGTCGCCTTCTCCCAGTACGACCGCAACGCGCGCATCGCAGGGTGGCTGCTGATGGCCTTCGGCGGCGGGCAGGTCGCCGGCTCGCTCGCCACCTATCTGGTGCTGGGCCGGGTCGCGCCGCTGAAGCTGGCGGCGATCGCGGTCGCGGGGCTCTCCGCGCCGCTCTGGGTGCTCGTGCCGAGCGTGCCGCTCGGTGCGGTGATCGCCGCGCTCGCGGTCAGCGGCTTCTGCAACCCGTTGATCAACGCGCCCTACCTCGGCCTGCTCTCGACGCGCGTGCCGCGCGCGCTGCAGGCGAAGGTGATCCAGGCGATCATCACCGCGAACCAGGTGGCCGGGCCGGTGGGCTACGCGCTCGCCGGGGTGCTGTTCGCGGTGATCGGGCTCCACGCCACCTACGCGCTCGTCGCCGCGCTCGCGACGATCGCGGCGGTGAACTTCGCGACCGCCGTGATGACGACCTCGGTGCCCGGTGGCCTCCAAGAAGCGGCTTGACGTGCTGCTCGTGGAGCGCGGGCTGGCAGCGTCGCGCGCGCAGGCCCAGGCGCTGCTGATGGCGGGGCGGGTGCCGGGCCACGCGAAGCCGGGGGAGCAGGTCGCCGAGGACACCCCGCTCGAGGTGACCGAGGCCCCGCCGTACGTCTCCCGGGCCGGGCACAAGCTCGCGCACGCGCTCGACCGCTTCGGCGTCGACGTCTCGGGGCTCGACGGGGTCGACGTGGGCGCCTCGACGGGCGGCTTCACCGACGTGCTCCTGCAGCGGGGTGCCGCCCGGGTCGTCGCGCTCGACGTGGGCTACGGCCAGCTGCACTCGAAGATCCGCGACGACCCGCGCGTGACGGTCCTCGAGCGGACGAACGCGCGCTCGGTGCGCGAGCTGCCGTTCGCTCCGCAGCTCGTCACCTGTGACGTCTCGTTCATCTCCGTGCGGATCGCGCTGCCGCCGGTCCTGGCGCTCGCGCTGCCGGGCTGGGAGGCCCTGGTCCTCGTCAAGCCGCAGTTCGAGGCCGGGCGCTCCGAGGTGCCGAAGGGGGTCGTGCGCGACCCCGCCGTGCAGCGCCGCGTCATCAGGGAGGTCGCCGAGGCGTTGCTCGCGAGCGGTGGCGAGGCGCAGGGCGTCGTAGACTCCGGGCTCCCCGGCCCGAAGGGAAACCGTGAGTTCGTCCTCCACCTCCGCCACCGGGCAGACGCCCGGCTCCCCGCAGGTCTCGACGCCTGGATCGCCGATGCAGTCGGTTAGCCGCGCGACGGTCGTCACGCACGGTCGCGACGGAGTCGACGATGCCGTGCGGCGCCTCGGCGAGCTCGCGGCCGCGCACGGTGTCGAGCTCGTCGACGGCGACGACGTCGACCTCGCGGTGGTGCTCGGCGGCGACGGGACGATGCTGCGCGCGCTGACGCGCTTCCTCGGGACCGGTGTGCCGGTGATCGGCGTCAACTACGGCCGCGTCGGGTTCCTGACGTCGATGGCCGGCGTCGACCTCGAGACGGGCCTGGGCCGGGTCTTCGCGGGCGACTACCGGACGGTGGAGCTGGCGACCCTGGAGGTGACGGTCGGCGGCGCCACGAGCGCGGCCCTGAACGACGTGGTCGTCGCCGGCGGCACGCTCGGGCGGATGATCGAGCTCGGCTACGCGATCGGCGGCGAGGAGCTCGGGACGCAGCCATGCGACGGGGTGATCTGCGCCACGCCGGCCGGCTCGACCGCCTACAACCTCTCGAACGGCGGCCCCGTGCTCGTGTGGGGGCTCGAGGCGCTCGTGCTCACGTTCGTCGCGCCGCATGCGCTGCACATCAGGCCGCTCGTCGTGCCGCGCGGGAACGACGTGACGGTCACGAACCAGACCCCGGACTTCGACGGCACGGTGGTCGTCGACGGCCACGCCGTCGCCAGCCTCCCGGCCGGCGAGCGCGCCGTCGTGCGCGTCGCCGACGCGCACAGCCTTCTGGCGACGCTACCCGAGGTGACGTTCTTCCGCCGCTACGCGGCCACCTTCGGCGGCTGACGGGCGGCGATCCCGGGGCGGCCCGGAACCGGTCTGGCCGCGCGCCGACGCCTCCGTGGTGCTGTCACGAACCTCACCGTGCGGACGAGCCGCGGCGAGACCCGTCTGGTGGCAGCCACCGTCGCGGACCGTCCACAGCCGGGACCTGTCCCGGGGCGTGTTTCGGTCCCGTGGGGACGTGGAGTCGCCGTCTCGCGGGGACGGGGAGCTGTGGATAGTTCACAACAGCAGGGACATGTCCGCCGCGATGTCACGAAGTGCCGCTGCCGCGCGGGCGCCCGCCGCCTTCCGGTCGCCGCCCTCTGGAGGGCGGCCTACGATGGGTCGATGCTCCGTTCGCTGCGCATCGAGAACCTCGTGCTGATCGAGGAGGCCGAGCTCGTCTTCGACGGCGGCCTGAACGCGATCACCGGCGAGACCGGGGCCGGCAAGACGATCCTCACGAACGCGCTCGGGCTCCTCCTCGGCGCCCGTGGGGACGCGTCGCTGATCGGCGCCGCCGGCGACGAGGCCTACGTCGAGGGCGAGTTCGACCGCGCCGACGACGACGCGCTCGGTCGGCTCCGCGAGCTCCGCCCGGAGGGCGAGGAGGGGCTCGTGCTGGCCCGCCGGATCTTCGCCGACGGTCGCACCCGCGCCTACGCCTGGGGACGCAGCGCGGCGCGGGAGGACGTCGCGGGCGCGGCCGAGGCGCTGCTCGCGATGAGCGGCCAGTTCGAGCAGCGCCGGCTCGCGCGCCCCGCCCACCAGCGAGGCCTTCTCGATGCCTTCGCGGGCTGCGACGTCGCCGGCGCACGCAGCGCCTGGCGGGAGCTGCAGGCCGCGCGGCGGCGCCACGACGAGCTCACCCGCGACGCCACCGCCGCCCGCGCCCGCCTCGACGAGCTGCGCGCGCTCGCGGCCGACACGGAGGGCATCGATCGCGCGCGAGAGCAGGAGCTTCGCGGAGAGCGCGAGCGGCTGCGCCACCTGAGCGAGCTCGCCGAGGGCGCGGCGGCGGCCGTCGCGGCGCTCGCGCCGGAGGACGGCGCGGGGGCGACCGATCTCGTCGCGGCCGCCGAGCGCGCGGTCGCGCCGCTCGAGCACCTGGCGCCCGAGCTCGTCGCGGCGGGAGCCGCGCTGCGGCAGGCCGAGCTGCAGCTGCGGGAGTCGGCGTCCGACCTGCGTGCGTTCCTCGCCTCGCTCGAAGCCGAGCCCGGACGCCTCGAGCAGGTCGAGGAGGCGCTAGAGGCGCTCGCCGATCTTCGCCGGCGCTACCGCGTCCAGAGCTTCGAGGAGCTGCTCGACCGCGGCGAGGACGCCCGCCGAGAGCTCGCCCGGCTGGAGGACGGCCAAGACCCGGTCGACGAGGCGGAGGCGGCGCTGCGCACTGCGCAGGAACGCGTCGAGCGCAGCCACGTCGAGCTTCGCAGCACCCGGGTCGCCGCGGCCGAGCCGTTCGCGGAGGCCGTGGCCGCCGAGCTTCGCGGCGTCGGCCTCGGCGACGGCGAGTTCCGCGTGGTCGTCTCCGAGCGCGAGCCGGGGGCGGCGGGCGGCGACGAGGTCGCCTTCCTGATCAGGCCGAACGCGGGGCTCCCGTTCGGGCCGGTCGCCGAGACCGCCTCCGGCGGGGAGCTGTCCCGCGTGGCGCTCGCGATCGCCTCCGTCGCCGGCGGCGAGACGATGGTCTTCGACGAGATCGACGCCGGCATCGGCGGCCAGACCGCCCACGCGGTCGCGGACACCCTCCGCCGCCTCGCGACGCACGCGCAGGTGATCACGATCACCCACCTGCCGCAGATCGCGACGGTCGCCGACCGGCACTTCGCGGTCGAGAAGGTGCCGGGCGACCCGACGCACACCGCCATCCGCGCGCTCGACGACGCCCAGCGCCGCGACGAGCTCGAGCGGATGCTCGGCGGCGCCGACTTCCTCGCCTCCTTCGGCTCCTGATGCGCGAGCCGCTGCCTGGGAGCCGATGAGAGAGGCGACGCTGGAGCTGCTGGCTGCGCGCGCCGACGTATGGAGCTTCATCGCCGAGCCGTACCACCTGTCCGACTGGTGGCCCGGGATCACCGGCATCCAGCCCGACCGCCGCGGCGTCTCACCGGGAGCGCGCTGGAAGGTGCTCGTCCGCAAGCGGAACATCCTCGCCGGGCCGCGCCCGGCGGAGACGATGCTGCTCGTGGGGACGGTCGAGCCGTTCGAGCGGTTCGCCTTCACCGTGCTGGCGACGAAGCTCGAGGCGGAGGTGCGGCTGCAGGCGGCGGCGGCCGACCGGACGCTCGTCACCGTGGCGACCAACCGGGGGAGCCCCGGCGAGCCGCTGCGCCGCCTCTACGACCTCGTCCAGACCGCCGCCGCGCTGTAGGCGCGCGGCGGCGCGGCCGGATCGAGCGCGCCGGAGGCGCTGCTAGGATGGCGCTCCGTGAATTGTTTCACGGGCAGGAGTCGCTGGATCGCGATCGGTGCGCCGGCCGGCTCCACCGCTCTCGGCGGGCTCACCTCTCGGGGCCGGGTCGGCGGACCGACGCCGGTGCCGCGCAGCGTCGACGAATGGGAGCGGGTGTAAGCATGGTGAAGTACGTGTTCGTGACCGGCGGCGTGGTCTCGTCGCTCGGCAAGGGGATCACCGCGGCGTCGCTCGGCCGACTGCTGAAGGCCCGCGGCCTGAAGGTGCAGGTGCAGAAGTTCGACCCCTACATCAACGTCGATCCCGGGACGATGAGCCCGTTCCAGCACGGCGAGGTCTTCGTCACCGAGGACGGCGCCGAGACCGACCTCGACATCGGGCACTACGAGCGCTTCATCGACGTCAACCTCTCGCGGGCCGCGAACCACACCGCCGGCGCGGTGTGGGACCGCGTCCTGCGCAAGGAGCGGAAGGGCGAGTACCTCGGCTCGACGGTGCAGGTGATCCCGCACATCACGAACGAGATCAAGGCCCGCATCCGCTCGGTCGCCGACGCCACCGACACCGACGTCGTGATCAGCGAGATCGGCGGCACCGTCGGCGACATCGAGTCGCTGCCGTTCCTCGAGGCGATCCGCCAGTTCCGGCGTGAGGTCGGCCCGGAGAACGTCGCCTACCTGCACGTCACGCTCGTGCCGTTCATCGAGACCGCCGGCGAGCTGAAGACGAAGCCGACGCAGCACTCCGTGAACGAGCTGCGGCGCATCGGTATCCACCCCGACATCCTCGTCTGCCGCTCCACCGAGCCTCTGCAGCGCGACATCCGCGACAAGATCGCGCTCTTCGCCGACGTCGACGTCGACGCCGTGATCACGAACTCCGACGTCTCCGACGTCTATCTCGTCCCCCTCGACCTGAAGGAGCAGGGGCTCGACGAGCTCGTCTGCCGGAAGCTCGGCCTCGAGCTACCCGAGGCGGATCTCGCCGAATGGGAGGCGCTGACCGAGCGGATCGCGAATCGCAAGGAGTCGATCGAGATCGCCCTCGTCGGCAAGTACGTGAAGCTGCACGACGCCTACCTGTCGGTGCACGAGGCGCTCAAGCACGCCGGCATCTCGAACGGCTGCCGCGTGCACGTGCGCTGGGTCGACGCCGAGGACATGACGCTCGAGGAGGCGCGCGCCGCGCTGGCCGGCGTCGACGGCGTGCTGGTGCCCGGCGGCTTCGGCTCGCGCGGCTGGGAAGGGAAGATCCTCGCCTGCCGGGTCGCCCGCGAGGACGAGATCCCGTACCTCGGCATCTGCCTCGGCATGCACGTCGCCGTCTCGGAGTTCGCGCGGCACGTCAGCGGGCTCGACGGCGCGAACTCCACCGAGATGGATCCCGAGACGCCGTACCCGGTGATCGACCTGCTGCCGGAGCAGAAGGAGGTCGAGGACCTCGGCGGCACGATGCGGCTCGGCGCCCAGGCGGTGGAGCTCCACGAGGGGACTCGCACGCGCGAGGTCTACGGAGGCGAGCCGGTGATCGCCGAGCGCCACCGCCACCGCTACGAGGTCAACAACGCCTACCGCACCCGGCTCGTCGACGACGGGCTCGTGGTCAGCGGCACCTTCCAGGAAGGGCGGCTGGTCGAGATCGTCGAGCTGCCCGACCACCCGTGGTTCGTCGCGTCGCAGTTCCATCCGGAGTTCAAGTCGCGGCCGACCCGGCCCGCACCGCTCTTCCGCGAGTTCGTCGCCGCCGCGCTCGAGCGGGCGCGCTCCCGCACGCGCACCGGCGTGGAAGTCGGCTAGACGGCTGTCCTAGACGCCGACGGAGACGAAGACCGGCATGCCGGCGACCACCGTCTCGCCGGCGACGTAGCGGAACTCGACCGTCGTCCCGTCCTTGCGGGTGAGCACCGAGGTGCCGGACGTGCGGCCGTTGGCGGCGAGCTCGCCGTACTCGTCGGGGGCCTCCGCGTAGCGGGCGACATCGGTGACGCGCCGGGCGAGCAGCTCCTCGCGGGTGTAGCCGAGCAGCTCGCAGGCAGCCCGGTTGACGGCGATGTAGCGGCCGTTCTCGTCGGCGACGAAGACGGCCGCAGGACCGTTCTCGAGCGCCTCGCCGAGCAGCGACACCTGGATGAGTGGCTCCGAAACTCCCATCGAGTGGCGAGATTGGAGCAGGTTTTCGTACGCTCCGCAAGAGCTATTACCGTGTCTTTACCAAGGGCTCGCGGCACGTAGGATCTGCCTCCGTGCCCTCCGAGGTCCTCGAGCTCTTCTGCGAGCTGGCCGCCGTCCCGAGCCCGCCCGGATCGGAGCGACCGGTCGCCGACCTCGTCCTCGGCTACCTCCGGGACTGCGGCCTCGAGGTGGACGAGGACGGCTGCGGCCCCGAGATCGGCTCCTCGATGGGCAACCTCTACGTGCGCCTGCCGCCGACCGTCCCGGGCGAGCCGTTGCTGCTCTGCGCCCACCTCGACACCGTGCCGCCGACGGCGGCGATCGAGCCGGTGGTCGACGACGGCATCGTCCGGAACGCAGCGGGGACGATCCTCGGCGCCGACGACAAGGCCGCCGTCGCCGCGATGCTGGAGGCCGTCCGGCGCCTCCTCGCCGAGCAGCGGCCGCACGCGGGCCTGGAGCTGCTCTTCACGCCGAAGGAGGAGGTGGGCCTGGTCGGAGCGTTCGCCTTCGACCACACGCGCCTGCAGGCCCGCATCGGGTACGTCTACGACCAGGCGGCTCCGATCGGCGTCGTGATCCTCGGCGCGCCGCACTCGCAGTCGCTGGAGGTGACCTTCCACGGCCGCGCCGCCCACTCGGGCATGCACCCCGACGACGGCCGCTCCGCGATCCTCGCCGCCGCGCGCGCGATCTCCGAGTTCCGCCTCGGGCGCGTCGACGAGGACTCGACGGCCAACGTGGGAACGATCGCGGGCGGGACGGCCACGAACATCGTCCCCGAGTGGTGCACCTTCGTGGCGGAGGTGCGCTCGCACGACGAGCGGAAGCTCTCGGGCCTCGTCCAGGAGATGCAGGACGCGATCACCTTTGCCTCGTCGGTGGCGGAGTGCGACGTCGAGACGACGGCTCGCAAGAGCTACCGCGGCTACCGGTTCGCGAAGTCCGACCGCGCGGTGACGCTCGCCGCGGAGGCGCTGGCCCGCTGCGGCCACGAGGTGACGTACGAGCTGTCGGGCGGCGCCGCGGACGCGAACGTCTTCAACGACCGCGGTCTCCAGTGCGTCAACCTCGCGAACGGGATGACGAACATCCACACGCCGGACGAGCACATCTCGGTCGCCGACCTCGAGGCGATGGTCGAGGTGACGCTCGCCCTGATCGACGCCGCGGCCGCGGGCTGACGCCTACGGCGCGCCCGGCAGCGCCGCGGAGACGCAGACCGGAGGCGCCACGCGCGCCGACGCGGGCACCAGTGCCTCTCGCACGGTCGGGAACGGGTCGACGATCGTCGAGGCGATCCGGAACCGGGCGTCTGCGCGGGCGTAGCTGTGCCCGGTCACGCAGTCCATGCCCACGTCGGCGCCCTCGTAGCGGATCTCGCGGACCACCTCGCGCCGCCGCGTGCCGCTGTGCACGAACACGAGCAGCGCCGCGGGCCGCGGCGCCGGTGAGGTCGTCTCACGCGGCGCGTCGGGCCAGGTGAAGCCCAGCGCCAGGTCGATGTCCTCGGGGCGCACGTCGCCCGGGAAGACGTAGACGCGCGACCAGCTGAACGGCAAGAGCCGGGCGAGATCGACCAGTGCCCCGGGACGGGCCGCCGCGAGCGACATCGAGAGGCTGTCGGCCGCGTTGACGCGCAGGCGCTCGCCGGTCGCCGCCGCCGCGAGCGCCGTCGCGAGGCCGAGCGCGACGAGCGCCGTCGCGAGCGCTGCGACCGCACGCGGCCTGATCACCGGCAGCGCAGGCAGGTGCCCGCGCGCCGGGACTCCGACGAAGGCGACCAGGGCGAACACCATCCCGATCAGCAGGTCGACGACGTAGTGGTTGCCGGTGTACACGACGCAAAAGCCCATCAGCAGCGGGTAGAGGCCGGCGAGCAGCGTCAGCGGCCACCGGAGCCGCGACCGCCGCACGCTCGCGGCGAAGAAGATGAAGACGAGCAGCGCGTAGCCCATGTGCAGCGACGGGATCGCGGCGTACGGGTTGTGCAGGAGGAGGCCGGTGCCCTGCGAGGTGGAGCCGCCCGCGCCGTCGGTCGAGATGAGCGCGACGGGCGAGATGACACCCGCGCGCGACGCCGCCCACGGCGGCGCCGAGGGAAGGAGCAGGAAGCCGAGCGCGCCCGCGAACGAGAGCGCGAGGTACGCGCGCACGAAGCGCCGGAAGAAGGCGCGGTCGCGGAGCCACAGGTAGAAGGCCAACCCGGGCGGAACGAGGAAGTGCAGCGAGCTGAAGTCGATGATCAGGTGGTCGTAGAACCGCAGATGGCCGGTCCAGAGCCAGTGCTGCAGCTGGACGGTGGGCAGATGGCCGTCGAAGAGCTGCTGCTCGAGCCAGATCTGCGGCCGGTAGTACGGATGGGGGTTGAGCAGGTGGGCGATCCCGCGTAGTTCCTCGTACAGCAGGAGCAGCAGGAAGAACGGCAGGAAGTCGCGCACGTAGGCCCGGCCGCGCCGCAGCACGAGCGCCGCCGCGAGCGGGATCAGCAGAAACCGCTCCGGCGTGAGCGGCAGCCCGAACAGCGCGATCTCGATCGCCAGCGCGACGGCGAACACGGCGGCGGCCGCGTGTTCCCGGCGAAGGCCGTGGGTCGTCATGCGCACCCTGGCGGTCGAGACGAACCCCATCGAGCGGGTTTCTACCTGAGTCCGCCGACATCATGCATCCGGGAGGTGCCGCGGGCCGGCCGTTTCGGCACCTCCCGGCGGCGGGAAGGCCGGATCGATGGAGGTACGGCGGCTCGGCCCGGTGGTGGGTCTCGGCACCTGGAACACGTTCGGCGGCGACGTGGAGCCGGCGCGCCGCGTGGTCACGGCGGCGCTCGACGCCGGCGTGGAGCTCTTCGACACCTCGCCGATGTATCGCTCGGAGCAGGCGCTCGGGCGAGCACTGGCGGGACGGGGGAGGGTTGCGACGAAGATCTGGGCCTCGACGGTGGAGGAGGGGCAGGAGCAGCTCGAGCGGCAGCTCGACTGGTTCGGCGGCCGCGTGGAGATCGAGCAGGTGCACAACCTTCGCTCGTGGCGTGAGCACCTCCCGTGGCTCGAGGAGGCGCGCGCGGCGGGTCGCGTGGACAAGCTCGGCGTCACCCACTACGACGACGCCGCGTTCGACGAGCTCGCGGAGGCGTTGCGGACCGGGCGGTTCGACGTGCTGCAGGTGCCCTACAACCCGTGGGAGCGCAGCTGCGAGGCGGTGCTCCTGCCGCTCGCGGCGGAGCTCGGCGTGGCGGTGATCGCGATGCGGCCGCTCGGCGGCTCCGGGGAGGGTGTCCGTCGGCGAGTCGAGCCGTCCCCGTCGGAGCTCGCGGAGCTCGAGGTCGAGTCGTGGACGGAGGCCCTCCTGCGCTGGGCGCTCTCCGACGAGCGCATCGACGTCGTGATTCCGGCGACGTCGAAGCCGGAGCGCGCGGCGGCCAATGCCCGGGCGGGCGCGGGCCCGGCATTGACGCCCGAGCAGCGCACGCTCGTCGAGCGCCTCGCTCAGTAGAAGAGGCGGGTGTCGATGCGGGAGCGGAGCGGCTCGCCCGCCAGGTAGCGGCCGAGATTGTCGGCGAAGAGCTCGACGATTCGCTCGTTCTCGCGATAGGAGAGCGCCGCGGTGTGCGGGCTGACGATCACGTTCGGCAGCTCCCAGAGCGGGCTCCCGGGCGGGAGGGGCTCGGTCGCGAACACGTCCAGCGCCGCGCCGCGCAGCCGCCCCTGCTGTAGCGCCTCGACGAGCGCCTGCTCGTCGACCACGCCGCCTCGGCCGACGTTGACGAAGATCGCCCCGCGTTTCATCCCGCCGATCGTGCTGCGCGAGACGAGACCGCGGGTCTCGTCGGTCAGCGGCAGCGTCACGACGACGCCGTCGGCCCGGCCGACGAGCTCGTCGAGGCGCTCGGGCGGGTGCAGCTCGTCGACGTGCGGGATGGAGCCGGGCAGGGTGCGCTTGATGCCGACGACATGCATGCCGAACGCCTTCGCGAGGCGTGCGACCTCCTGCCCGATCTCGCCGACGCCGACGACGAGCAGCGTGGCGTCGCGCAGCTCCTCCATCGGCCAGTGCTCCCAGCGCCGCTCGCGGGCGTCGGCGCGCAGCTTCGGCAGGTCCTTGCGGAACGCGAGCAACCCGAGCATGCTCCACTCGGCGAGCGGGGTTGCGTGCACGCCCGCGGAGCTCGCGAACGCGACGCGGTCGAGCTCGTCCCGCGTCAGGCCGGCCGCGGCGACCTGCTGTCCCGCACCCGCGAACGTGGCCTGCACGAAGCGCAGGCGCGGCGCGAGACGCACGGCCCACGCGAGCAGCGGCGGCTCCTCTCGCGGAATGCCGTAGAGCACCTCGGCGGAGGCGATCAGCGCGTCGTACCGCTCCTGCTGACCGGGTGTCAGCTCGAAGCCTTCCACGCCGTGATGATCGGACGGGTACCGGGGCTCAGGCATCAGGTCTGCCTCGTAGTGCACGTCGAGCCGCGGGTCGACCTCTCGCAGCCGCTGGACGAGCTCGTCCTCGAGGGGTGTCGCGATCACGACGGTCACAGGTTGCACGGGACCGTTCTACTGGAACACTGCACTCCGATGGGGCAGGAGCGGCTGTTCGAGGGAGGGCTCTTCGACGTCGTCCGCGAGGACGGCAAGGACGTCGTCGTCCACGGCCCGGCCGTCGCCGTCGTCGCGGTGGACGACGACGGGTGCGTCGTGCTCGTGCGCCAGCGCCGCGCCGGCGCCGGTGGCAAATCCCTGCTCGAGCTGCCGGCGGGCGGCGTCGAGGAGGGGGAGTCTCCGCTCGAGTGCGCCCGGCGCGAGTTGCGCGAGGAGACCGGTCTGCACGGCGGCGAGTGGGCGGAGCTCGCCGCGTTCTATACGACCCCCGGGTTCTGCGACGAGCTGATGCACCTGTTTCGCGCGACCGGGGCTGGAGCAGGGTGAGCCCTCGCCGGAGGGCGGGGAGGAGATCGAGGTCGTGCGGGTCGAGCTCGACGACGTTCCGCGCCCTGGTCCGGAGATCGAGGACGCCAAGACGATCGTGGGCCTGCTGCTGCTCTCGCGGTAGGCTTCGCGGCGCATGCGGATCGGAGTCGCGAAGGAGATCAAGCAGAACGAGTCCCGCGTCGCGCTCACTCCGGCGGGCGCGCTCGAGCTCTTGAACGACGGGCACGACGTGCTCGTCGAGCAGGGAGCCGGCACCGGCAGCGCGTTCCCCGACGCCGAGTACGAGCGCATCGGCGCCCGGATCGCCTCGGTGGACGACGTCTGGGGCGCCTCCGACCTCGTGCTGAAGGTGAAGGAGCCGATCGCGCCGGAATATTCGCGGCTCCGCGACGGCCTGATCCTCTTCACGTACCTGCACATCGCCGCCGACGAGCCGCTGACGCGGGCGCTGGTGGACTCGGGCATCACGGCGGTCGCGTACGAGACCGTCGAGGTCGGGCGGTCGCTGCCGCTGCTCGCGCCGATGTCGGAGGTCGCCGGTCGCCTGGCGCCCCAGGCCGGCGCGTCGTTCCTCGAGAAGCCCGTCGGCGGCCGCGGGCTGCTGCTCGGCGGCGTCGCCGGCGTCGCGCCGGGCAAGGTCGTCGTCCTCGGCGGCGGTGTCGTCGGCTACAACGCCGCGGTGATCGCGCTCGGGCTCGGCGCGCAGGTGACGATCCTGGAGCGCTCGATCGACCGCATGCGCCACCTCGAGGAGGTCCTGCACGGGCGCGTCTCCCTCCTGATGAGCTCGAGCCTGCAGGTGGCGGCTTCGGTCGCCGACGCCGATCTCGTCGTGGGGGCGGTGCTGATTCCCGGCGCGGTCGCACCCAAGCTCGTCACCCGCGAGATGATCGCGTCGATGAAGGAGGGCGCCGTGGTCGTCGACGTGGCGATCGACCAGGGCGGCTGCTTCGAGACGTCGCATGCCACGACCCATGCCGACCCCGTCTACGTGGTCGACGGAGTCGTCCACTACTGCGTCGCGAACATGCCGGGCGCGGTGCCGATCACCTCGACGAAGGCGCTGACCAACGCCACGCTCCCGTACGTGCAGGCGATCGCGAACCGCGGCCTCCGCGAGGCGGTCGCGGACGATCCCGCCCTGGCGAAGGGCGTCAACGTGATCGACGGCAAGATCACGTACGAGGCCGTGGCCGAGGCGCACGACCTGCCCTACACGCCGCTCGACGACGTGCTGCCGCTCAGCGCGGTCTGAGCGACTCGGCGCGCTGCCGCGTCGCCGGGCGACCCGAGCTCAGGCGGCGGGCTTCTTCTTCGCGCCCGGGGTGGGACTGATGCGGACGACCGTCCAGGTGACGCCGGCCGCCAGCGCGATCACGCCCAGGATGAAGACGACGAGCCCGAGGAGTCCGAGGACGTTGGCCACCGGTGCAGGATAGCCGCCGAAGTACGATGGGCGGCGTGCCTCGGGCTTGCGTGATCGTGCTGGACGCCGTCGGAGCGGGTGCGCTTCCCGATGCGGCGGAGTTCGGCGACGAGGGATCCGACACGCTCGGGAACGTCGCGCGGGCGGTCGGGGGGCTCGACCTGCCGACGCTCGAGGCGCTGGGTCTCGGCAACGTGGAGCCGCTCGAGGGTTGCCGGCCGCAGCCGGGGGCACCTGCCGTGGCCGGCCGTCTGCTCGAGCGCTCGAAGGGCAAGGACACGACCACGGGCCACTGGGAGCTGATGGGCATCGTCACGCCGCAGGCGATGCCGACGTACCCGTACGGGTTTCCCGACGAGGTGATCGACCCGTTCATGAACCGCACCGGCCGCGGCGTGCTCGGCAACAAGCCGGCGAGCGGGACGGAGGTGATCCAGGAGCTCGGGGAGGAGCACCAACGAACCGGCAAGTGGATCGTCTACACGAGCGCCGACTCGGTCTTCCAGATCGCGGCGCACGAGCAGACGGTGCCGCTCGAGGAGCTGTACGACGCTTGCCGGATCGCTCGCGAGATCCTCTCCGGGAAGCACGCCGTCGGGCGCGTGATCGCTCGGCCGTTCGTGGGGCAGCCGGGCGAGTACGAGCGAACTCCGAACCGGCACGACTTCTCGCTCGAGCCGAGGCGGCCGAACTACCTCTCGCTCGTGCGCGACGCGGGTCACAAGGTCTACGGCGTCGGGAAGATCCCGGACATCTTCGCCCACCAGGACGTCGACGAGGAGTTTCCCACCCGCTCGAACGTGGAGGGGATCCAGAAGACCGAGGAGCTGCTGCGCACGATCGACGACGGCCTGGTGTTCACGAACCTCGTCGAGACGGACATGCTCTGGGGTCATCGCAACGATCCCGTGAACTTCCATCGCTGCCTGCAGGACTTCGATCGCCGGCTGCCGGATCTGCTCGAGGCGCTTCGGCCGAACGACCTGCTGATCGTCACTTCCGACCACGGGTGCGACCCGACGACGCCGTCCACCGACCACTCGCGCGAGCACGCGTTGCTGCTCGCCTACGTGGAGGGCCGAAACGCGGCGGGGCGGATCCACGAGGACGGCGAGTTCGGCGACGTCGGAGCGACCGTGAACGCGTGGCTCGGCGGGAAGCAACCGCCGAAGAGCGTGCCGGGCGCCCCGATCGTCGAGCCGTGACGCGACTCGACGACCCGGCGCTCGTCGCCCGCGAGTACGCGGACGAGGGGCGGCTGCGCGCGTCGCGCCGGCGCCTACACCGGCGAGTCGATCGGCGCCGACGCCCGGGTGCCTGCCGTCGCGGCCGTGGTCGAGGCGGCGCCGCGAGCGGGTGCTGGAGGTGGGCTGCGGCTGGGGCGAGCTCGCCGCGTGGATCGCCCGCGAGACCGGGGCGGAGGTGGTCGCGCTCGACCTGTCGCCGCGCATGGTCGAGCTGGCGCGCGAGAGCGGCGTCGACGCGCGGCTCGGGGACGTGCAGGAGCTGCCGTTCCCCGACGGGTCGTTCGACGTCGCCGTCGCGGCCTGGATGCTCTACCACGTGCCCGACCTGCCGCGCGGGATCGCCGAGCTCGCCCGTGTGCTGCGTCCCGGTGGGCGGCTCGTCGCGACCACGAACTCGCGCTACCACCTGCTCGAGCTGCGCGAGCTCGTCGGCAGCGGCCCGTCGACGCTCGGCTTCAACCGCGAGAACGGCGAGGAGCTGCTCGGCCCGTCGTTCGGCGCGGTGCGGCGGATCGACCTCGACGGCGAGCTCGAGTTCGCGACGCGCGCGGAGGTCGAGGAGTACGTGCGGGCGTCGATCTCGATGTCCCCGTTCGCCGGTAGTCTGCCCGCGGAGATCCCGGAGCCGTTCCGTGCGCGGCGGGGGAGCTCGGTCTTCGTCGCCGAACGAGGTGACTGATGCCGCTCGACGATCCCGCCGCCGTCCGCGAGCAGTACGCGCGCGAGGAGAACCTGCGCGCGCGGCAGTCGCTCTACGCGAGGTCTCCGGCCCGGACCCGGGCGAGGTGCTCTGGCGCACGATCGCCGAGTGGGGGCCGCGCGAGGTGCTCGAGGTGGGCGGGGGGCCCGGGGAGCTGTCGGAGCGGATGCAGGCCGAGCTGGGCGCGCGGGTCCGGTTCGTCGACGTCTCGCCTCGGATGGTGGAGCTGGCCCGTGAGCGGGGGGTCGACGCGCAGGTCGGCGACGTACAGGAGCTGCCGTTCCCCGACGGGTCGTTCGACACCGTCGTCGCGGCGTGGATGCTCTACCACGTGCTCGACCTCGACCGCGGACTCGCCGAGATCGCGCGGGTGCTGCGGCCGGGCGGTGCGCTCATCGCCGTCACGAACTCGCTGCGGCACCTCGAGGAGCTCTGGCAGCTGCTCGGCTACGAGCCGTCGTTCGACTTCAACGGCGAGAACGGCGAGGAGCATCTCGGCCGGCGCTTCGCGCAGGTCGCCCGGCACGACATGGAGGTCGAGGTCACCGTGCGCGAGCGTGAGCCGCTCGTCGCCTACCAGCGGTCGATGCAGGTGGAGACCCGCCCGGTGCCCGACGACGTGCCGCTCCCGTTCGTCACCCACAGCCGTCCGACGATCTTCTTCGCGACGACATGATCCGCCCGGCCGAGCTGATCCAGCGCAAGCGCGACGGCGAGGAGTTGCCCGACGCGGAGCTCGCGGAGCTGATCCTCGGCTACGCACGCGGCGAGGTTCCCGACTACCAGATGGCGGCGTTCGCGATGGCTGTCTACTTCCGGGGGCTCACGCCGCGAGAGACGTACGTGCTGACCGACGCGATGATCAGGAGCGGCGAGACGATCGACCTGGGAGCCGCGCTCGGGCGCAAGGTGGTCGACAAGCACTCGACCGGGGGAGTCGGCGACAAGACCTCGCTCGCGGTCGGCCCGATCGTCGCCGCCTGCGGGGTGCCGCTCGGGAAGATGAGCGGTCGCGGGCTCGGCCACACGGGGGGCACGCTCGACAAGCTCGAGTCGATTCCGGGCTACCGGGTCGACCTGTCGCTCGAGGAGTTCGTGGCTCAGGTGCGCGACGTCGGCGTTGCGATCATCGGACAGACCGGCGATCTGGTTCCGGCCGACAAGCTGCTCTACGGCCTCCGCGACGTGACCGCGACGGTCGACCAGCTGTCGCTGATCGCGGCCTCGATCATGTCGAAGAAGCTGGCGGCGGGCGCGCAGGCGATCGTGCTCGACGTGAAGGTGGGAAGTGGGGCGTTCATGAAGACGCTCGACGACGCGCGCAACCTCGCCGAGGCGATGCTCTCGCTCGGGCAGCAGGCGGGCCGCGAGGTCGTCTGCCTGCTCACCGACATGGACCAGCCGCTCGGCGCCGCAGTCGGGAACGCCCTCGAGGTGCGGGAGGCGCTGGAGACGGTGCGCGGCCGCGGCCCGGCGGACTTCACCGAGCTCGTGCTCGACGCGTGCGCGAAGCTGCTCGCGCTCTCCGACCTCGGCGTCGACGAGCACGAGGGCCGGCGGCGGGCCGAAGCGGCCGTTGCGGACGGCAGCGCCGAGGCGACGTGGCGCCGGTGGATCGAGGCGCAGGGCGGCACAGCCGACGCGGACGCGCTGCCGGAGGCGCCCGTCGTCGTGCCCGTCCGGGCGCCCCGTCAGGGACACGTGACGGCGCTCGAGGCGATCCGTGTCGGCAACGCGGCCGTTCACCTCGGTGCCGGCCGCCGAACGAAGGAAGACGACGTCGACCACGCGGTCGGGATCGTCTGCCTCGCCAAGCGCGGGGCCCGCGTCCAGGCGGGCGAGACGCTCGCGGAGATCCACGCCCGCAGCGAGGAGCGGGCGGGGGAAGCGGCGGTCGAGGTGCTGGCTGCGTACTCCTTCGGCGACGAGCCGCCGGCAGAGCGAGACGTCCTACTCGAGGTCGTCCGCTAGCACCTCGGCGAAGGTGCGACGCGCGACGTCGGCGAGGACCGGATAGGTCTGTCGGTAGTACGGCAGTGCCATGACGGCGCAGGAGAGCGCCCAGCCTCGTGCCCGGGCCCAGGTCGCGTCGTCGTGCGGGACGAGCGCGCGGTAGCGGGCGCGGCCGGCGGCGCTCAGCGTCATCCAGGCGAGCAGCGACTCGCAGGCCGGGTCGCCCGAGCCGCACGAGCCCCAGTCGACGACGCCCGCGAGGCGGCGGCCGGCGGTCAGCACGTTCGGCGGCATGAGGTCGCCGTGCGCGAACAGCGGCCGCCCGCCCCAGGGAGGCGCGGTGAGCGCGTGCTCCCAGACGCGCGCGACCGCGCGCGGGTCGGCATCGGGAGCGACCTCGGGGATCCGCTCCCGCACGTACGCGTCACGCTCGGCGAGCGGCCGTCCGCGTCCGGGCGGAAAGGGTCGGTCCGGCTCGTCCAGCTCTCGCAGGGCGTTGACGACCGCCGCGAGGTCCTCGGCGAGCGCGACCTCGTCCACCGGACCGGCGTCGAGCAACGGCGTTCCCTCGAGGTGTCGGAAGACCGCCCACGGCAGCGGGAAGGCGTCGCTCGGATCGCCGAAGCCGACCGGTTCCGGGATCGGCACCGGCAATCGGCGGGAGAGGAACGGCAGCCATTCCCGCTCGAGCGCGATCGCGTCGGCCCACTCGGCCCGGCGCGGGAGCCGGACGAGCAGCTCGTCTCCGAGGCGGTACATCGCATTCACGGTGCCCCAGCGCATCGGGCGCAGCGGCAGGTGCGCCAGCTCGGGGAGCTGCTCCTCCAGCAGTCGGCGAACGAGCTCTGCCGGCACGTCGAGCTCGTCGGGGTGCATCCGCGCGTTCACCCCGCAAGCATGGACTACCGTTGGCCCGTGCCCGAGTTGCCCGAGGTCGAGACCGTCCGCCGCCGGCTCCAGCCCGTGCTGGAAGGACGCTCGTTCGTGCACGTCGAGATCGGCGACCCGCGGCTGACGCGCCCGGACCCGCCCGAGGAGGTCGCCCGGGAGCTCGAGGGTGAGCGCGTGGCGGCTGTCGACCGCCGCGGCAAGTATCTGGTTGTTCGGTTCGAGTCGGGAAGAGCGCTCCTGATTCACCTCCGGATGACGGGGTCGTTGCGACACACGCTCGGCGACGATCTGCCGGGGGATCCTCACCGGCGTGCCGTTGTCAGGCTAGACGACGGCTCGGACGTCGCCTACCGCGACGTCCGCCGGTTCGGCACGTGGCTGCTGCTCGAGCCGGACGAGGTCGGCGGCTATCTCGACGCGCGGGTCGGTGCGGAGCCGCTCGCGGAGGCGTACAGGGCAAAGCATCTCGGCGAGCGGCTGGCGGGACGGCGCGCGCCGGTGAAGGCAGCGTTGCTCGACCAGCGCACCGTCGCGGGAGTCGGGAACATCTACGCCGACGAGGCGCTCTGGCGGGCGCGGGTGCATCCACTGACGCCGGCGGCGGAGCTCGACGCGGCAGGGGTGGCGGCGCTCTACCGCGGCGTGCGGGCGGCACTGAGAGCGGGCATCCGGCGGCAGGGTTCGACGCTGCGCGACTACCGCCTCCCCGACGGCGAGAGCGGCCGCGCCCAGCACGAGTTCAAGGTGTACGGACGGGCGGGCGAACCGTGCGAACGCTGCGGGACGCCGATCGACAAGATCCGGGTCGCGGGCCGGGGGACGTGGTACTGCCCCGCATGCCAGCGCTACGCCGCGTCGTCGAGCAGCTCGGCGAGCCGGCCCTCGCGGTCGAGGCGCCAGAGCTCGGTGTAGCCGCCGATCGGCCGGTCGTCGATCAGGATCTGGGGGACGGTCCAGCCGCCCGTCGCCTCCATCAGACGCGCCCGGAACGAGGGGTCGTCGCCGAGGTCGATCTCCTCGTACTCGAAGCCTCGGGCGTCGAGCAGCGTCTTCGCCCGCACGCAGTAGCCGCACCAGCGAGTCGTATACATCCGAATCCTGACCACTAGTGGTTACAACGCATACGCGTGGCGCCGGATTCCCCGGTGCCCGCTCTAGACTGGCCGAAGTGGCCGGTCGCACCTACAAGACGGAGGCGATCGTGCTCCGCTCGCTGCGCTTCTCCGAGGCCGACCGGATCCTGCACCTGTACACCTCGGGACGGGGCCGGATCGGCGCGATCGCGAAGGGCGTCCGCAAGACGACGTCGCGGTTCGGGGCGCGCCTCGAGCCGCTGTCGCACGTCGAGCTGATGCTCCACGCCGGCTCCGGGGAGCTGCAGACGATCACGGGAGTCGAGCTGCTCCACTCGCACCGCGCATCGCGCGAGGATCCGTACCGCCTCAACGTCGGTCTGGTCGGGGCGGAGGCGATGCTTCGCCTCTTCGGGGAGCCGGAGGCGAACGAGCGGGCCTTCCGGGCGCTCGCGCGCTTCCTTGAGCTGCTCGACGAGGCACCGGTGGCTGCGGCTCGCCCGGCTCTCGACCCCCTCGGCCTCTCGTTCCAGCTGAAGCTGCTGTGGCTCGCCGGCTACCTCCCGCACCTGACGAGCTGTGTCGAGTGCGGTGCGGAGGGCGGGCTCGAGGCGTTCTCGCCGCGGGCGGGCGGTGCCGTGTGCACGCTGCATGCCGCCGGCGCGCTGCGCCTCTCCCGCGAGGGGATCGCCGGCATCGAGCTGCTGCTCTCGACGCCGCTCTCGGACGCGCTTGCCGCGTCTCTCTCGGACCGGGCGACCCGGGACGCGCTTGCCGTGATCACGTCCTCGTACGAGGAGCACGGCGGCTTCCGGCTGCGGACGCTCTCGGCGTGACGGCGCCGCACGCCGCCCCGGCCGGTGGCAGCCCGGTCGGTGACAGTCACCGACACAGGAGTGGAACGATGCATCCCCAGGGGTTGTTGCGGCGAGGCCGCGAAGGCACGCTGCTTCGCGCAGCGGCGGGATGCCGCCCGGGCCGCGGCCCGGTGGAAGGGGCGGGCGGGAGGCTCGCCGGCGGTGACAGTCACCGAAACCGAGGTAGGAACGACTTTGCTCCGCGGGACGCGGGCCGGATGGACGATGCGACGGTGTGGATGACGCGACGCTGCGTACCGTCGAGGCGCGACGGCCTCGCCCAGCTGCGCGCAGGTGGCCGGGCTGCCCGGGAGCGGCCGCTCGCATGAAGCGGACGCTCGAGGACGGGATCGAGCTCGACGACGACCGGGCGCGGATCGACCGGGAGGAGGTGCACCGCTTCCTCGCGGAGGAGAGCTACTGGGCCGAGGGGCGAGCCCGCGACGTCCAGGACCGGCTGATCGACGAGGCGACACGCGTGGTCGGCCTCTACGACGGCGACCGCCAGATCGGGTTCTGCCGCGCCTTCACCGACGGGGTCTCGATCGCCTACCTGGCCGACGTCTACGTGCTCTCGGCCTACCGCGGCCGGGGATTCGGCGAGGCGCTCGTGCGCCAGATGGTCGAGCGCGGGCCGTTCGCGAACCTCAAGTGGCTGTTGCACACGCAGGACATGCACGCGCTCTACCGCAACCTCGGCTTCGAGGCGCCGAGCTACCGCGTGATGGAGAGGCGCTCGACGAGGAAGGCGAGCGACAGCGGGTAGCGCCAGGAGACCCCGCGATGCCCGCCCGGGAAGAGCTCGAAGCGGAGCACCCGCTCGCCGACGCCTGCGGCGGTGAGTGCCCGGCGCAGGGCTAGGGCGCCGAGGTCGGCGAAGTACTCGTCCGCGTCGCCCGCGTCGAGCCAGAGCCCGCGCAGCGAGCGGGCGCCGTCCGCGTGCCGTTCGACGAGCCGCACCGGGTCGTGCTCGAGCCAGCGCTCCCAGACCTCGGGGACGAGCTCGGCCGTCTCGACGTCGAACGGGAGCTCTCCGTTCGAGAAGGCGAGCGCCAGCGCCCCGTTGACGGCGACCGCGAACTCCGACGGCGAGCCGAAGCCCGTGAACGACTCCCAGAAGGACGCGAGGGAGCTCCCGTGCCGGCGACGAAGCTCCCGCGCCGCCTCGGGGAACCCCTGCAGGAGCGTCACCTCGAACAGGGCGTCCGGTGCGTGCGCGGCGACCGCGTGGAACAGGTCGGGACGCCGCAGCGCGTTCACGAGCGCCCCGTAGCCGCCCGACGACTTGCCCTGCAGGCCGCGAAGGCCGCTCGTCGGATGCCGCTCCTCGACGAACGGCACGACCTCGTCGGTGAGGTACGTCGAGTAGGCGCCGATGCCGGCCGAGTCGATCCACTGCGATCCGCCGACCGACGTCCACCCGTCGACGAGCGCCACGACCGCGTCCGGCGCGAGCCGGTCGATCGCCTCCGGGTACGACTCCTCGAACGGCTCGACGTTGAACCAGGAGTCCGTCGAGCGCAGGTGGGCGTGCAGGACGAAGACGACCGGCAGCTCCCGTCGAGCCTCGGCGGGCGCCCAGATCCAGAGCGGCCGCTCACCGGCCAGCGCGGCCGACGCGAGCGTGTGCCGGGTCCAGCCCACCGCTCAGCCGAGCTTGTCGAGGAGCAGCCGGCGCACGCCCTCCAGCGGGACGCGCTCCTGCTCGAGCGTGTCGCGGTCGCGCAGCGTCACCGTGCCGTCGCCGAGCGTCTGCTCGTCGATCGTCAGCGCCCAGGGCGTTCCGATCTCGTCCTGCCGGCGATAGCGCTTGCCGATCGCCGCCGCGTCGTCGTACTCGGCGGACATCGATCGCCGCAGCTCCTCGTACAGCCCGCGCGCCTTCTCGACCATCGCCGAGTCCTTGCCGATCAGCGGCAGCACCGCTGCCTTCACCGGGGCGATCCGCGGATGCAGCCGCAGCACGGTGCGCGGGCGGTCGGCGACGACCTCCTCGTCGTAGGCGTCGCAGAGGAACGCGAGCGTCGACCGGACGACGCTGATCGCGGGCTCGATCACGTGGGGGACGTAGCGCTCCTCCTGCCCGACCCACTCGAGCTTCGTGCCCGAATGCTCTGCGTGCTGGCGCAGGTCGTAGTCGCCGCGGTTGGCGACCCCCTCGAGCTCCTGCCAGCCGATCGGGTAGAGGTACTCGATGTCCGAGGTGGCGCTCGAATAGTGCGACCGCTCCTCCGGACCGTGGGCGCGCACGCGGACGTGGGAGGGGCGAAGGCCGAGCCCGAGATGCCAGTTCAGCCGTTGCTCGATCCAGTAGCGGTGCCACTCGTCGGCGTCGGCGGGCGGCACGAAGAACTCCATCTCCATCTGCTCGAACTCACGCAGGCGGAACAGGAAGTTGCCGGGCGTGATCTCGTTGCGGAAGCTCTTGCCGATCTGCGCGATCCCGAACGGAGGCTTCACCCGCATCGACGAGGTGACGTTCTTGAAGTTCACGAAGATGCCCTGGGCGGTCTCCGGCCGGAGGAAGGCGGACGACGCCGAGTCGCGGAGCGGCCCCACGTGCGTCTCGAACATCAGGTTGAACTGGCGCGGCTCGGTGAGGTCGCAGTCCGTGGTCTCGCCCGGGCGCTTCGACGGCCGCTTCCCACAGGCGCTGTCGGCGAGCTTGTCGGCGCGGAAGCGCAGCTTGCAGGTTCGGCAGTCGACGAGCGGGTCGGCGAAGTTCACGACGTGGCCCGAGGCGACCCAGACCTGCGGGTTGAGGATGATCGCGGAATCGAGCCCGACGACGTCGTCGCGCTCCTGGATCATCGACCGGCGCCACTCCGCCTTCACGTTGTCGTTCAGCAGCACGCCGTAGTGCCCGAAGTCGAACGACGAGCCGAGACCGCCGTAGATGTCCGACGACGGGAACACGAACGCACGGCGGCGGCAGAGCGCCGCGACCTTCTCGATCGTCGCCGCGCCCTCGAACGCCTGCAGTTCCTCCGGTGCCATCGCACGCCAACCTAGCTGAGGGGGCGCGTCTACCTGGACCGGTTGCGTGGAGCTGCGACCTACGGCTTCGACAGGTCGAGCGTCCACGAGCCGAGCGCCGTAACGCGGAGCGTGAGCTTTCGGGCGCCGCAGACGCGGTAGGCGAGCCCCGTCGCCGGCCGGCGGAGACGGCGAGCTCCGGCGTAGAGCGCCACCCGTGCCGCGGAGGCGGCGGGTGCGCGCAAACGGACCGTGAACGTGCCGTCGAGGGGCGTCTCGAGGGCGAGCGTCGTCGAGCCGGCACCCTTCACGCGCCGGCGCGTGGGGCCGGTCCATGGGTGGAGGACGTCCTCCTGGAGCAGCCGCAACGCCGTCGCGTCGGGACGGAACATCGGCACGATCGCGATCCACGAGAACGCCTTCTGCCCGCGCCGGCGGAGGTCGAGGACGCGGTAGGTCTCGGCGAAGGCCTCACCGGGATTGATCGGGTAGTTGGACGTCTCGGCGCCGGGATCGGCGAGCCCGGCCGCGGTGCGGGAGCAGACCTGCTCGTACGACGCCCAGCGCTTGGTGCCGGTGTCCTCGGCGCGCCAGGGGGCGTTGCTGCGGAAGTTCGCGATGTGGTGCGCATACTCGTGAGCGACCACCTGGCGGGAGTGCGCGTTCCGAAGGCCGGGATCGGGCGAGGCGAGCAGCGTGCGCGTCCGAGGGTTGTAACAGGCGGGCGAGCCACGGCCGCAGACCTGCTCGACCGCGACGCGCGGCTCGAGCCGCAGCCTCAGGCTCCAGAGCTCGGATCCGTGCAGCAGCGTGCCGACGAAAGCCGCCCAGCGGCGGGGCAGCGCGCTGCGGCCGCGGTAGGTGCCCGAAACCTCGACGTGGATCGAGGTCCCGTCGCCGCCGCCGGTCGGATAGCGGCCGCCCCAGCCGAGCGCACCCACCGGCAGCGCGAGCGCGGCCGCGAGCGCGAGGATCGCCGCGAAGCGGAGCATCTCCGGCTCCAGAGTAGGCTCCCTGCGTGCAAACCGTCGAGCTGCACATGATCTCGGACTCCACCGGCGAGACCGCGCAGCGCCTCGTCCAGGCGCTCGAGGCGCAGTTTCCGGAGCAGGAGTTCCTGGAGATCCGGCATCCCAGGGTGGAAACGGTCGCCGACCTCCAGCTCGCGGTCGAGCGGATGAAGGGGCGCCCGGCGGTCGTCGTCTACACGCTCGTCGAGCCGGAGCTGCGCGAATGCATGCGCCAGTTCTGCCGCAGCGCGAAGCTCCACTACTGCGACCTTCTCGGACATCCGATCGACGCGGTCGCGCGCGTCTCCGGCAAGGCGGCGCGCATGAAGCCCGGCGCCCGGCCACCGCTCAACGACGCGTACTTCCGCCGCATGTCGGCGATCGAGTTCGCGGTCAAGTTCGACGACGGCATCGGCGCCGGGCTGCACGAAGCCGACATCGTGCTCGTCGGCGTCTCGCGCACCTCGAAGACGCCGCTCTCGATCTACCTGGGATACCTCGGCTACAAGACCGCGAACGTTCCGCTGGTCAAGGGCATCGATCCGCCGGCCGAGCTCTTCCGCGTCGACCAGTCGAAGGTCGTCGGCCTCACGATCGACGCGAGCCGGCTGGCCGAGATCCGCGGCGAGCGGATCCGCTGGATGCGCGGGGACATGAAGTACGCGAGCCTGCTCGAGATCTACGACGAGCTCGAATACGCCGAGCAGGTGCACCGCCGGCTCGGCTGCCCGGTGATCGAGGTGAGCGAGCTCTCGATCGAGGAGATCTCCCACCGGATCGTGCAGCTCGTCCAGCAACGCAGGGCCGAAGCCGCCGCCGGATGAAGCCGAAGCCGCCCGTCCCGCTCTGGCGCTGGGCCGTCTGGTACGTCACGCTCGGCGTCGCCCTGGTGCTGTTCTACGGCCTCGGGACGCCGCTCTGGTTCGGGTTGCGCGTGCTCGCCTGGATCGCCGAGTTCCGCGCCCGGCGGCGCGCCGTGCGAGTCGCATAGGTGAAAAGACCTGATGCGCGCAACTCCTGACGGGGGTTGAGTGCAGGTCATGGAGGATAGATTCAGCTTTCACATGGCGAACAACTACGTTTACGACTTCGACGAGCCGGCCACCGGCGGCCGCGAGCTCCTGGGCGGCAAGGGCGTCGGTCTCGCCGAGATGACGCAGCTGGGGGTGCCGGTCCCGGCCGGCTTCACGATCACGACCGACGCCTGCCGGGCCGCGATGGCGTCGCACGGCGAGCTGCCCGCAGGGTTGCCCGAGGAGGTCGACGAGCACATCAAGCGCCTCGAGGACCGAGCCGGCAAGCGGTTCGGCTCGCACGACGACCCGCTGCTCGTGTCGGTCCGGTCCGGTGCCGCGATCTCGATGCCGGGGATGATGGACACGATCCTCAACCTCGGCCTCAACGACGAGGCTGCGGCGGGGCTCGCGCAGGCGACCGGCAACGACCGCTTCGCCTACGACTCCTACCGGCGCCTGCTGCAGATGTTCGGCGAGGTCGTCGACGGGATCGACGGACACCGCTTCGAGAGCGCGTTGACGGCGCTGAAGCAGGAGCGCGGTGTGCAGCAGGACACCGAGCTCTCGGGCGACGACCTCCGCGAGCTCGTCGAGACCTTCAAGGAGATCTACCGCGAGGAGACCGGCAGCGAGTTCCCCGCCGACGCGCGCGAGCAGTTGCTGCGCGCCGTGCGGGCCGTCTTCCGCTCGTGGGACACGCCGCGCGCGCAGGTCTACCGCGGCGCCCACGAGATCCCCGACGATCTCGGCACCGCGGTCAACGTGGTCCAGATGGTCTTCGGCAACAAGGGCGACCGCTCCGGAACCGGTGTGGCGTTCACCCGCGACCCGTCCACCGGCGCGTCGGGCCTGTACGGCGAGTTCCTCGCCGACGCCCAGGGCGAGGACGTGGTCGCCGGCATCCGCACCCCGCAGCCGCTCGAGGCGATGCGCGACTCTCTGCCGGCGGCGTTCGAGCAGCTCGTCGAGACGATGCGCCGGCTCGAGGAGCACTACCGCGACATGCAAGACATCGAGTTCACCGTCGAGGACGAGCAGCTCTTCCTGCTGCAGACCCGGTCGGCGAAGCGCACCGCCGCCGCAGCGCTGCACGCCGCGGTCGCGATGGTCGAGGAGAGCCTGATCGGACGTGAGGAGGCGGTCGGCCGGATCGATCCCTCGCAGCTCGACCAGCTCCTGCACCCGATGATCGATCCGTCGGCCGAACTGGAGCCCGCCGCCAAGGGCCTGAACGCCTCGCCGGGCGCGGCCAGCGGCGGCATCGTCTTCGACGCCGACACCGCAGTCGAGAAGGCCAAGTCCGGCCCGGTGATCCTCGTCCGCTGGGAGACCACCCCCGACGACATCCACGGGATGATCGCCGCCGAGGGGATCCTGACCGTGCACGGGGGAATGACCTCCCACGCGGCCGTGGTCGCGCGCGGCATGGGCAAGCCGTGCGTCGCGGGCTGCGACGACCTGACGATCGCAGACGGTCGAGCGACGATCGGCGGCCGCGAGCTCTCCGACGGCGACGTGATCACGATCGACGGCGGCACCGGGCGCGTGTTCGTGGGCGAGGTCCCGCTCGTGCCGCCCCAGATCAACGAGGACTTCGAGCGGGTGCTCGAGTGGGCCGACGACATCCGCCGGCTGAAGGTGCGCGCGAACGCCGACAATCCCGAGGACGCGGCCCGCGCGCGCGAGTTCGGCGCCCAGGGGATCGGCCTCTGCCGCACCGAGCACATGTTCTTCGGCGAGGAACGGCTCCCGGTCGTCCAGGAGATGATCCTCGCCGACACCGAGTCGGGACGGCGGGCCGCCCTCGACCGGCTGCTGCCGTTCCAGCAGTCCGACTTCGAGGGGATCTTCGAGGCGATGGCCGGCCTGCCGGTGACGATCCGGCTGCTCGATCCGCCCCTGCACGAGTTCCTGCCCTCCGAGGACGAGGCGGTCGACGAGAAGATGCGCCGCCGCATCCGGGCCCTGCACGAGGCGAACCCGATGCTCGGCACACGCGGTTGCCGGCTCGGTATCCAGTACCCCGAGATCTACGAGATGCAGATCCGCGCGATCGCCCGGGCCGCCCGCGCGGTCGCCGAGCGCAGCGGCGAGCCGCCGCTGGTCGAGGTGATGCACCCGCTCGTCGGCTTCCGCGAGGAGCTCGCCCGGCTGCGCGACCTGACCGAGTCGGTCTGGGCGGAGGAGGCTCCCGAGGTCGAGCACCTGGTCGGGACGATGATCGAGGTGCCGCGCGCCGCTCTCCGGGCGGACGACATCTCGGAGGTCGCCGACTTCTTCTCGTTCGGGACGAACGACCTGACCCAGACGACGCTTGCCTTCTCGCGCGACGACGCCGAGGGCAAGTTCCTGACCACGTACCTGCACGAGGGTGTGCTGGAGCGCAATCCGTTCGAGTCGATCGACCTCGAGGGCGTCGGCGACCTGATGCGGATCGCGGTCGAGCGGGGCAGAGGCGCGAAGCCCGGGATCAAGCTCGGCATCTGCGGCGAGCACGGCGGCGAGCCGCGCTCGATCGCGTTCTGTCACGAGCTCGGGCTGGACTACGTCAGCTGCTCCCCGTTCCGGGTGCCGCTCGCCCGCCTCGCGGCCGCCCAGGCGGCGCTCGCCGAGTCGGGCCGGGGCTCCTACGTGGTCGCCGGCGGGTAGCGCACCGCGATCTGCTCGAGCGGCTTGCGCTCGAGGTCGGGCACGACCGTGCCCGGCGCGGGGTAGCCGACCGGGATCAGCAGGAACGGCCGCTCGTGCTCCGGCCGGCCGAGCAGCTCCCGGAGAAAGCCCATCGGCGACGGCGAGTGCGTCAGCGCGCACAGACCGGACACCTGAAGGGCTGCGAGCAGGAACCCCACGGCGATCCCGACCGACTCGCGCACGTAGTAGTGCTTGATCCGTTCGCCGCCCGGCCCGGGCCGCCACGCCTGCTCGAAGACGACGATCACGTAGGGCGCCTCGGTGATGTGCGGCTTCGACCAGTCGGTGCCGATCGGCTCCAGGGCGCGCTTCCACTGCTCGGTCGCACGGTGCTCGTAGAAGGCTCGCTCCTCTGACTCGGCGGCGGAGCGAAGCTTCGTCTTGAGCTCGGGATCGGTGACGACCGCGAACGTCCACGGCTGCTGGTGCGCCCCGGAGGGCGCGGTGCCCGCGACGAGCAGCGCCTGGTCGACGAGCTCCCGTGGCACGGGGCGGCTGGAGAACGTCCGTACGGAGCGGCGCGCCTGCATGGTCGCGGCAAACCGGCGCGCCCGCTCGAGTGCCTCCGCCGGCTCGAGCTCCTCCCAGCGCAGGGGAACGGTCCGCGGAGGCACTACTGGTAGTTGCGCACCTTCATGTACGCCACCACGATCGCGATCGCCGCCACGCCGACCGAGGCCGCGATGCTGTACGCCGCCGAGCGGCGGAGGTTGACGAGCAGGAGCATCAGGAGCACCCCTCCGATCAGCCCGCCGACGTGGCCGCCGACGGAGATGGCGCTCGAGAACGCGAACGTGATCACGAGGTTGAGGACGATCAGCCCGAGCACCTGGCCGCCGGTGGAGATGTTGCCGCGCCGCTCGAGCACGAGCAGGGCGCCGAGGACGCCGAAGATCGCGCCGGAGGCGCCGACCGTGGGTGTGGTCGGGCTCCAGACGAGCGCGCCGGCCGACCCTGCGAGCCCTGAGGCCAGGTAGAGCAGCACGAAGCGCCAGCGCCCGATGATCTGTTCGAGGATCGTGCCCACGAAGTAGAGCGCGTACATGTTCATCGCGAGGTGGAGCCAGCCGGCGTGCAGGAACATCGAGGTGATGAGGCGCCACCAGTCGCCCTCGGCGACCCCGACGTACTGCCCGTTGATGCAGCACGCGCGGGCGAACAGCGCGCCGTGCTGGAAGATCGAGCTCGAGATGAAGCTTCCCTTCTCGGCGAACGCGACCGCGACGTTGATCGCGATCAGCCCGAGCGTGACGAAGTTGGGCCGTCGTGAGCCCACACCCGTGACGGCGCGCTGCACCTTCTGGACGCCCTGCGGCTTCCCGGAGTGATCGGGGCAGCGCAGACCGACGGCGGCCGGCGTCATGCACTCGTAGCAGATCGGCCTGCCGCATTCGGAGCAGGAGAGGCCCGTCTCGCGGTCCGGATGGCGGTAACAGGTGCGTGGAGCGTCCACGCGGCTAGCGTATCCACCGTGCGGGTCGACGTCGCTTTCACTCCCGGCGAGGAGGCTTCGGCGCACGTCGGCATCGTCGTCGACGTGATCCGGGCGACGTCGTCGATCGCGCAGGCACTCTCCGCCGGCTACGAGCGCGTGCTCTGCTGCGCCGAGATCGACACCGCGCGCGCCTTGCGGCAGCACCTCGGCGACGGGGCGGTGGTGGGAGGCGAGCGGAACGCGGTGGTCGTGGACGGCTTCGACGTCGGCGCCTCGCCGCGCGAGTTCGCCGCCGGTGCGAAGGCGCCGACTCTGATCCTGACCACCACCAACGGCACCCGCGCGATCCTGACGGCGGCCGAGCGCTGCGACGTCGTGCTGCTCGGCTCCCTCCTCAACCTGTCGGCCCTCGCCGCCGCGGCGCGCGCCGAGGGCGGGGACGTCGCGGTCGTCTGCTCGGGCTTCAAGGGCGGCTTCGCGCTCGACGACGCCTACTGCGCCGGGCGCATCGTCGAGGCGCTCGACGGCGATCCCACCGACGCGGCGATCGCCGCGGGCGTGCTCGCGCGCTCCTGGTCGACACCTCTCGAGGGCCTGAACGCGCGCACGTACGGCCCGCCGGGGCTCGAGGCCGACATCGAGCACTGCGCGCAGGTCGACCTGCTCGCGACGGTGCCGCGGTTCACGCGGATGGTCGACGGCGCCGCCGAGATCGTCGCCTGACGGGTGTCGGGCCGGCGGCGGTAGGAGGTGGCAGGAACATCGCGGGAGGCGAAGCGCGTTCCTGCTTGGAGCCACGAATCGACGAAGACGAAGGAGCATCGAGATGAGCGAGGCGGCAACCCTCTTCGGCGAGGAGCACGTGCGGCGGTACCGGGAGACCGGCGGCGAGGTGGGGCACATCTGGAAGGAGGGCTCGACGGTGCTACTCCTGACGACGACCGGGCGAAAGAGCGGGCAGCCGCGGACGACGCCGCTCATCTACGCCGAGGACGACGGCCGCTACGTGATCGTCGCCTCGAAGGGCGGTGCGCCCGAGCACCCCGGCTGGTACGAGAACCTGCAGAAGACGCCGGAGGTCGAGCTGCAGGTGGAAGACGACGTGTTCCGCGCCCGCGCCCGTACCGCGGAGGGGGAGGAGCGCGAGCGGTTGTGGGCGAAGGCGAACGAGGTCTGGCCGCACTACGCGGAGTACGCGCAGAAGACCGACAGGGAGATCCCCGTGGTCGTGCTCGAGCGCGACTAGATCGTGCGCCCGAGCAGGCTCCCCAGGTAGACGGCGAGCACCCCGGTGGTCAGGCTGCCGACCGTGTACGCGAGCCCGACCGCGACGTCGTGCGCGTCGAACAGCTGCAGCGACTCCTGCGCGAAGGTCGAGAACGTCGTGTAGCCGCCGAGCACGCCCACGAGCAGGCCCACGCGCAGCCACGGAGGCAGGTGGTGCCGGTCGACGAAGGCGGCCTCGGCGATCCCGATCAGCAGGCAGCCCGTGACGTTGATCGTGAAGGTGGCCCACGGAAAGATCGAGTAGCTCCGCTGCTCGATCAGATGGTCGAGCAGGTACCGAGTCGAAGCTCCGAGCGCTCCACCGAGCGCAACTCCAGCTATCACCGGCATGCAGTGGCTCCTTTGCGTCCTGTAGGAGCCATCAGCCGGTGTGGCGGTCGAAGGCGAGCTCCATCGCCTTCCGAGAGCTTAGTGGCTCCGAGCCTGTCGAGGAGCTCGCCCGGTGGTGGTGAAGCCGAGGATCAGCTCGGCGGTCTCGAGTGGGACGTCGAGCTGGGGCGAGTGGCCGACGCCGTCGAGCACGACCCAGTCGGCGGTCGGCAGCCACTCCTCCCGGTAGCGGGCCGCGGCGACCGGCCAGCCGAGCAGCGCGTCCTCCGTGCCCCAGACGATGCGCACCGGGCAGGTGATGCGCTCGGCGTCGAGGTGCCAGCCGTCGCGCAGGCGCGTCTCGAGCAACGGCAGGGTCTCGCAGGCAGCTGCGCCGCGGATCTGGTGCGCGAGCAGCTCGGCCGGGACGTGGTCGAAGCGCACGGCCGTGTACCGGGTCGCGCGCCGGCGACCCTCGCTCGTCGAGACGAGCTCGTCGGCGTGCGGCGCGGCGCGGCGGACGAGCTCGTGCAGCTCCCGGAAGTGCTCGACGAGCGCCCGCTCCAGCGTGTCGTCGTCGGCCGCCCAACCGCCGCCGGGCGCGAGGGCGACCACCGACTCCGCCCGGCCGCGCGCGGCGAGCTCGAGGGCGAGGTAACCGCCGAGAGAGTTCCCGGCGACGTGCACGGTCTCGAAGCCCGCCGCGTCGAGCACGTGCTCGAGACGGTCGGCGAGCTCCTCCGTGCCGGTATGCGCGGTCAGGGGCGGCCCGCCGGCGTGCCCGGCGAGGGCCGGCGCGAGCACCTCGTGGTGCGCCTCGAGGCGGGGCAGCACGAGCTCCCAGGTGCGCCAGGTGTCCATGAAGCCGTGGATGCAGAGGAGTGGCGGCCCGGAGCCGCCGCGGTGGAGCGGGGTGAACACCGGAGTACCGTAGATCGCTTGACAGGAGAACGTGTGTTCGTGTAGAACATACGTTCCCGTGATCGCCGCAGTCGTCATCCCGGCATTCGATCTGCGGGCCGCTCTGCGACTCCGTCCACGGCTGCAGGGGCAGGCTGCGGCACTCGGTCCGCTGCCGGGAGCGGAGCAGCTCGTCGGCTCGATCACGGCGGCGGCCGAGGCGAAGGGAGTGCGGCCGGGGATGCGGCTCGGCGAGGCGCTCGCGACCTGCCCGGAGCTCGTGCTCGTCGAGCAGGACCCGGCGACGGCCGAGCAGGCATGGGAGGAGATCCTGCGCCGGCTCGAGGACGCGGGATTCGCCGTCGAGCCGGTGGAGCCCGGTGTCGTCTACTTCGAGTCGAAGGGGGTCGAGCGTCTCTACGGGGGGCTCGAGCCGGCGCTCAAGCGGGCGCTCGCCGCGGTCGGGAGCGCCTGGGACGCCCGGGCGGGCGCGGCCGAGCGGCGGTTCGCGGCGCTGGCGGCGGCGAACGTCGCGCGGCCGGGGCAGGCGCTGATCGTCTCCGACGACCGGACGCGCTCCTTCCTCGCACCGCTGCCGTTGCAGCTCCTGCCGCTCGAGCGGGCGCGCTACGCGGAGCTGGAGGAGCTGGGAGTACGGACGATCGGACAGCTTGCCGGGCTGCCGGGCGGAGCCGTCGCCGAACGGTTGGGGCCGGACGGACGGCGCGCCTGGGGCCTGGCGAGAGGTGAGGAGCAGGGGAGAGTGGTGCCGAGACGGCCGGCGACGGCCATCCACGAGACGCTCGAGTTCCCGGAGGCGGTCGGCAACGAGCTGACGCTCCGGCGAGGGCTCGGCGTGCTCGTCGACCGGCTCCTCGCCCGACCGGAACGCGCGGGGCGACCGCCGAGAAAGGTCGCGGTGTGGGCGCGACTGGTCGGCGGCGCCTCGTGGCGCCGGACGGTGACCCTGCGGGAGCCGACGGCCGACCCTGCGCGCCTGCGGACCGCGCTCGGGTCGAAGCTGCAGGAGCTTCCTGCACCCGCGCTCAAGCTCCGGCTCGAGGTGGGCGAGCTCGCCGAGCACACGGGGGAGCAGCTCGAGCTGCTCGCCGCCGAGGGAGAGGTGCTCGAGGGTCGGCTCCGGGAAGGCCTGCGCCAGGTGAAGGCTGCCGTCGGCGCAGGTGGGGTCTCGACGGTGGTGGAGGTCGCTCCGTGGTCGCGCATCCCGGAAGCGCGCGCGCTGCTCGTTCCGCGCGACGACTGAACCAGCCGCGGCCGGCGCTCGTCGAGAGCCACGCCGACGGCATGCCGCGCCGCGTCAACCGGCGGGACGTCGCCGTCGTCCGTGAGGAGTGGCGCGTCGTCGACCGGTGGTGGACGGAGGAGCCCGGTTCACCGCCGCTACTTCGATCTCGTGCTCGAGACCGGGGAGAACACCGTCGTCTACCACGACGACGACGCAGGATCGTGGTTCACGCAGCGTGCCTGACGGCGGCCGGCTAGCCGTCGCGGATGGAGCCCGCGAAGCCGGCATCGGGCGCGTGCACGTTCAGCAGCCTCGCGTCGCCCCCCGCGCTCCGGAAGCCGTGCCGGGCCCCCGGCGGTGCGACGACCACCGCTCCCGGTCCCGCCACCACCGTCTCGTCTGCGATCGTGAACGCGACCTCTCCCTCGAGCACGTAGAAGGAGTCGACGTGGTCGTCGTGGGTGTGCGGATCCACGACGAACGTCTCGTCGAAGGCGATCTCGACGACCGACAGATCGGGATGGTCGACTCGGATCGTGATCGTCCGGTTTTCACGCTCGAAGACCTCGCCCTCGCCGGGCAGGCTGAGGTGTGGGTCCATGCCGTGATCCTATGAGGTACGTCGAGTTGCACGTCCACTCGGCGTATTCGTTTCTCGACGGCGCCTCGCTGCCCGAAGAGCTCGCCGCGCGGGCGGCGGCACTCGGCTACGAGGCCCTGGCGTTGACCGACCACGACGCTGTCCACGGCTCGCTCGAATTCGCGCACGCGGCGAAGCACGCGGGCGTGCGCCCGATCACCGGAGCAGAGGTGACGGTGCGCGGCGGGGAGGAGGGGACCGGGAGCGCGACTTCGCACGTGACGCTGCTCTGCGAGGACCGGCGGGGCTATGCCAACCTCTGCCGGATCCTCACCGACGCCCATGCGGGCACGCGTGTGCCCGGCCGGGAGCGAGAGCTGCTTCCTCCGGGAACGACGATCGACACGCTCGAGCGGCATGCGCAGGGGCTGGTCGCGCTCTCCGGCTGCGCACGGAGCGGCCTGGGCGTCCACGACCCGGAGGGTGCGGCCCGGCTCGCCCGCGCCTTTCCGGGCGCCTTCTACGTCGAGCTGCAGCGGCCGTACGAGCGCGGCGACGTCCGTCGCAACGCGAGGCTCGTCGAGCTCGCGGAGCGGCTCGGAGCGCCCACGGTCGCCACGGGCGACGTGCATGCGCACCATCCGCGTCGCGCTCCGCCTCCAGGACGTGCTCGTCGCGATTCGCAGCCGGACGACGCTCGACGGCTGCGAGCAGGAGCGGCGCGGGAACCACGAAGCGGTGCTCCGCCCGCCCGCGGAGATGCTCGAGCGGCTGCCGCGCGAGGCGGCGCTGCGCACGCGCGAGGTCGCCGAGCGCTGCGCCTTCGACCTCACCCAGGAGCTCGGCTACCGCTACCCCGACTTCTCCGACGGGGTCGACCCGGCCGACGTGCAGCTGCGCGAGATCTGCGGCCGCGCGTTCGCCGAGCGCTACGCGAATGCCAACGGCCACAAGCGGCGTGCGCGGGAGCGGCTCGACGAGGAGCTGGCGCTGATCCGGCGGCTCGGTCTCTCGGGCTTCTTCCTGCTGCACTGGGAGGTGCTCGAGCTGGCCCGCGCCTGCGCGCTCGAGGTGCGCGGCCCCGGCAGCGCCCGGCACGCGCTCCCACCCGGCCGCGGCCGCGGCTCGAGCGTCGGCTCGATCGTCTGCTACCTCACCGGGCTCTCGCACGTCGACCCGGTCGCCGCCGGGCTCTCGCTCGGCCGGTTCATCAACGACGAGATGGCGGCCGTGCCCGACATCGACCTCGACTTTCCCCGCGACATCCGCGAGAAGCTGATCGTCCGCGTCACGGAGCGCTACGGCCGCGAGCATGCCGCGCTGGTCGCGAGCTTCGCGACCTACCGGAGCCGCGGCGCGATCCGCGACGTGGGCAAGGCGCTCGGGCTGCCGTTCGCCGAGCTCGAGCGGCTCACGCGCGTGACCGACGGCTGGGATGCGACGCGGGTTGCCGAGGAGCTCGACGGCGTCCCCGGAGCGCACGTCGGGCCGCGCTGGGATGCGTTCCGCGAGCTGACGAAGGAGATCGCGGGGCTGCCGCGGCATGCGAGCCAGCATCCGGGCGGCATGGTGATCTCGACCCGACCGCTGATCGAGCTCGTGCCGGTGCAGCCCGCCGCGATGGCGGGACGGCAGATCTGCCAGTGGGACAAGGACAGCTGCGGAGATGCCGGCTTCCTGAAGATCGACCTGCTCGGGCTCGGGATGCTCTCGGCCGTCGAGGACTGCCGTCGACCGTATCGCCGCCGTGCGCGGGGAAGTCGTCGACCTCTCGCGGATCCCGCTCGACGATCCCGAGGTGTACGCCGAGATCCAGCGCGCCGACACCGTCGGCGTCTTTCAGATCGAGAGCCGGGCGCAGATGCAGAGCCTGCTCCAGACCCGCCCCGAGAACCTGCACGACCTGACCGTGCAGGTGGCGCTCGTGCGGCCCGGGCCAATCCAGGGCAAGGCGGTGCATCCGTACGTCAAGCATCGGCATGCGAAACGCGCCGACCCGTCGTTCGAGCCGCCCGTCGAGCATGAGTCGCTGCGCGAGCCGCTGCGCGACACGCTCGGCGTGGTCGTCTTCCAGGACCAGGTGCTCGACGTGGCGATGGCGGCGGCCGGCTTCTCGATCGGCGAGGCCGAAGGCCTTCGGCGGGCGATGAGCCGGAAGCGAAGCGAGGAGGCGATCGAGGCGTTCCGACCGCGCTTCGTCGACGGCTGCCTCGGCAACGGGATCGGCGAGCCGACTGCGAACGCGATCTACGACAAGCTGGTCGGCTTCGCCGGCTTCGGCTTCCCGAAGTCGCATGCGGCGGCCTTCGCGCTGCTCGCATACCAGTCGGCCTGGCTGCGACGCACCTATCCCGCCGAGTTCCTCTGCGCGCTCCTGAATGCGCAGCCGATGGGCTTCTACCCGCCCTCGTCGCTCGTGCGAGACGCGCAACGACGGCGGGTGGAGGTGCGCCCGCCGCACGTCAATCTCTCGGAAGCGCAGTGCTCGATCGAGGATGGGCAGGCGGTGCGCATCGGCCTCGGCTACGTCAACTCGGTGGGCGAGGAGGAGGCGAAGGCGCTCGAGTCAGAGCAGCCCTACGCGGATCTCGGTGACCTCGCCCGGCGGGCTCCGGTCGCGAAGGACGCGCTCGAGGCGCTCGTCGCCGCAGGTGCCTGCGACGGATGGGGGCCGCGGCGGCAGCTTCTCTGGCGCCTCGGCGTCGTCTCACGGGGCGAAGCAGTCGGCGGCGGAAGCCGTCAGCTCGCCCTGCCGCTCGAGCCGACCAGCGAGATCCCCGCGCTGCCCGAGCAGACTCCGTGGGAGCGGATGCTCGCCGACTACCGGCACACGTCGGTCTCGGTGGGCGTGCATCCCCTCGAGCTCCTGCGCCCGCACCTTCCGGCGGGGATCGCGACGAGCGCCGACCTGCACGAGACTCCGCACGGGTCCCCGTCCAGCTCGCGGGCATGGCGATCGCCCGTCAGCGCCCCGCGACCGCCAACGGGATCGTCTTCATGCTGCTCGAGGACGAGCACGGCCAGGCGAACCTGATCGTGCCGGCGGCGGTCTACGAGCGGCACCGGGCGATCGTCCGGGGCGAGCCGCTCCTCCTGGCGCGCGGCCGTCTCGAGCGGCACGACCGGAACGTCAACGTACTCGTCTCGGAGCTCGTCTCGCTCGGGCCGCTCGCGCGCAGGGCCGCGAGCGAGGCGGAAGTGACCAGCGCGCTCCCGCGAGCGCACCACTTCGGTCACCGCTGAACGTACCTTCCTCGACTTCTGCTGCGCAGGCGTCCCACCCGCCACTCCAGCGCGGCGTCCAATGTTCTGACGCCGGCACGAGCATCCCGCCCGCGCCCCAAGCCTTCCTGCTACGCCACGCGACCGCAAGGGATGTGGGCGAGGTGTGACACCCCTGTAACGGTGACTGGCACCGTTCGCGGGGCCTGACCCCAGCAGGGAAACGCCCAGGGTTCCGCGCAGAGACGGTGACTGGCACCGTTCGCGGGGAGGGGCGCCGCTGCGGGCGCCCGTCCTGCCGACGCCTCGCGCACGCCCGATTTCCGCGTCCTCACTCCTCGCGCTGCTCCCATCGTCGCAACCCGCCCTGCGGGTCCCAGGCGAGGCCGAAGCGAGGTTCGGCGAACGTGACGAAGCCGGCACTCGCGACGTCCACCGCGAACACGTGGTGCTCCGGCTCGGCCGGCTCCCAGTCGATGCGCGCCTTGACGGCCGCCCGGTAGCGGGCCCGGCGATCCAGCTCGTCGACGGAGACCGCAACTCCGTAGAGCTTGAAGTCCCCCTCGGTTCCCAACCGGTCGGAAACGACGCTGTGGACGACGAGCCTCGAGTCGCGCAGCAGATCGAGCGCCTTCGGCGACCGCCACATCATCCCGAGCATCAGCTCACCGGCGACGAACTCCGGCTCGACCGGAGAGATCCGCGGCCAGCCGTTGCGGCGGAGCGTGCCGACGAGGCAGAGCTGACGCCCGCGCAGCCGCTCCTCACCGAGTCGTGCGAGCTCCGGCGCAGCAGCCGCGAACGCATGCCACCTCATCGTCGCCCCGTCCGCTGATGTGCCGGCCCTGCGTGGTGGGAGAGGTTGTAGGCCGAGTTGACGAGCCCCACGTGCGTGAACGCCTGCGGGAAGTTGCCGAGGAGCCGCTTCTCCGCGGGGTCGTATTCCTCGGACAGGAGCCCCAGATCGTTGGCGATCGAGAGCAGCCGCTCGAACAGCGCCCGTGCCTCGTCGTCGCGCTCGGCGAGCAGCAGCGCGTCGACGAGCCAGAAGGAGCACGGCAGGAAGGCGCCCTCGCCGCCTGCGAGCCCGTCGACGTCGTTGTGCTGCTGCGGGCGGTAGCGCTCCACGAAGCCGTCGCGCGTGAGCTCACGCTGCACCGCGTCGATCGTCCCGAGCACGCGCGGGTCGGTCGCCGGTAGGAAGCCGACCAGGGGGATCAGGAGCGTCGCGGCGTCGAGCTCCGTCGAGCCGTACGACTGCGTGAACGAGTTGAGCTCCGTATGGAACGCCTCCCTGCACACCTCCTCGTGGATCTCCTGGCGAATCCGGCGCCAACGGTCGAGCGGGCCCGCGACGTCGAACCGCTCGACCGTGTCGACGGCGCGGTCGAACGCGACCCACGCCAGCACCTTGGAGTGCGTGAAGTGCCGCCGCGGGCCGCGCACCTCCCAGATCCCCTCGTCGGGCTCCGACCATGCGCCCTCGAGAAACTCCATCAACGTCTGCTGCAGCGACCAGGCATGCCCGTCGGTCTCGAGGCCCTGGGCGCGCCCCTGGTGCAGAGCGTCCATCACCTCGCCGTACACGTCGAGCTGGAACTGCTCGTGCGCCGCGTTCCCGATGCGCACCGGCGCCGAGCCCGCGTACCCCGGCAGCCAGCTCACCTCCCATTCCGCGATCCGGCGCTCGCCGGCGACGCCGTAGAGGATCTGCGCGTGCGCGGGGTCGCCGGCGACGGCGCGCAGCAGCCAGTCGCGCCACGCCCGCGCCTCGTCGACGAAGCCGGCGTTCATCAGAGCGAAGAGCGTGAAGGTCGCGTCGCGGAGCCAGCAATAGCGGTAGTCCCAGTTGCGCGCGCCGCCCACGAGCTCCGGCAGCGAGGTGGTGGGCGCGGCGACGATGCCGCCGGTCGGCTGGTAGGTGAGCGCCTTCAGCACGATCAGCGACCGCCGCACCGCCTCGGGGTAGGCGCCCCGGTACCGGCAGCCCTCGAGCCACTCGCGCCAGAACGTCTCGGTGTCCTCGAGCGCCTGCTCCGGATCGACCGGCTCCGGCGGCCGCTCGTTCGACGGGAACCACGTCAGGACGAACGGGACGCGGTCGCCTGCGCGCACCGTGAACTCCGCGACGTGCGTCATCCCTTCGGGCCGCAGCTCTACAGGGCTCCGCAACGCGAGGGCGTCGGGGCCACCGATCGCGACGAGCGTGTCTCCCTCGAGGCGGCGCAGCCAGGGGACGACGGCGCCGTAGTCGAAGCGCACCACGAGCTCGGTGCGCATCTCGACGTGCCCCTCCAGCCCTTCGACGATCCGGACGATGTCGGGCTTCGTCTCGCGCGGCGGCATGAAGTCGATCACGCGGACGCGGCCGGACGCGGTCTGCCACTCGCTCTCGAGCACGAGCGTGTCGGTGCGGTACCGGCGGTCGGTGGCTGGGCCGCCCGACGTCGGCGCGAGCAGCCACCGGCCGTCGCCGTCCGAGCCGAGCAGCGCCGAGAAGCACGCGCCCGAGTCGAAGCGTGGGAACGCCAGCCAGTCGATCGACCCGGTCCGCCCGACGAGCCCTGCCGACTGCAGGTCGCCGACGAGCCCGTAGTCCTCGATCCGCTCCGCCATCCTCAGCGATTCTCGATCTCGAGCGCGAACGGCGCCAGTCGCTTTGCAACCGCGCGGTTGAACGCGCGCAGATACGGCTCCGGATCGTTGAGCGTGGCGGCGTAGTGGTCGCGCAGGTCGGCCAGGATCTCGGTGCCGGTCTCGACCGCGTCGAGATAGTCGCCGTAGGCCTCCTCGGCGTCGCCGCGCTCAGCGCGGTGGTAGGCCGCGAGCCGCTCGGTCGCCTCGGCGATCACCTCCGCCTGCTCGCGCCGGAACAGGTCGAGCTGCGTCTCGATCACGGCGCGGAAACGGTTGCGTCCAAGCATCGAGCGCTAGCAGAGCTCCCGGTAGAGCGCGAGATGGGAAGCCGCGGACGCATCCCACGTGAGCGCACGGCGCGCGCGCTCGGCGCCCTCGCGCGCCGCGTCGAGCGCCGCCGCGTCGTCCAGGAGGCTCCGGACGGCCTCGGTGAACGCGTCCAGGTCGCCCGGTTGCACGACGCGGCCCGCCTCGAAGGCCCGGATCGGCTCGCCGAGCCCGGCGACGTCGTAGACGACCGCCGGGACTCCCGCACCCAGCGCCTGCAGCAGCGCGCCGGACTGGTCGAGCTCGGCGCGGTAGGGGAAGAGGGCGACCGTGGTCTCGGAGAGCGCCCGGTCGAGCTCCGCCTGCGGGAGGTACCCGAGCCGCCACTCGACCCGCTCGGCCTCGCGGAGGCCGTCGAGCGGCATCGCCGGATCGCCGGCCACCAGCAGTCGCGCGTCCGGCAGGCGGCGGGTCACCTCGACGGCATCGGCGAGGCCCTTGTACGGACGGATCACGCCGAGCGAGAGCAACGTCCGTCCGTCGTCGCCGCGCACCGCGCTGCTCGGATACACCGGGTGGGGGATCACCGTGGCGTCGACGCCGAGCTCGGCGAGCGCGTCACGGCCCCGCTCGCTGTGCACGACGACCCGGTCGAAGCGGCCGAGCAGGCGCCGCCACAGCTCGCGCCGCGACGCGGTCCGGCGCGGCAGCAGGTCGTGCGCCGTGAAGACGGACGGGGAGCGGTAGGAGACTCGCGCATCCGCGTGCGGCAGCGCCGCCCACTGCAGATGCAGCACGTCGGCGCGCGCGCGGGCGAGGGTGCGGAGGACGTCCGCGTGCTCGAGCGCCTTCAGCGGGAGGCGCAGCCTCGAGCGGCGGAAGATCCGCGACGACAGCGGATAGAAGCGCTCGCTGCGCTCGTAGCCGACCGGCGCGGGCACGTCGCCGAAGCGGAAGCGCGAGGTCTCGAGCCGCACCTCGGCGCCCGCCCTGGCGAGCGCGGCGGCGAGCTCGTGGTCGTACCACGGGGTGAACGCCGGCGGATCGGCGAGGAGGACGCGCACGGAAGTAGCTTACGAACCGTGCTCATCCGGAGCTGGAACCTCTTCCACGGCAACACGGTGCCCCCCCAGCGCAACGCCCTCCTCGACGAGATGGTGACGCTGGCGACTGCCGACGAGCCGGATGTGCTCTGCCTGCAGGAGGTCCCAGCCTGGGCCCTCGAGCGATTCACCGCCTCCGCGCTCGCGGCGCGGCCGACGCTCGGCCCGCTTCCCATCGGCGCCGGGCTCGGGCGCCGGCTCACAGACCTCCACCACGGAGCGCTGCGGTCGGCGTTCTCGGGGCAGGGAAACGCGATCGTGGTCGCACCGCGTCACCGGGTCGTCGCGCGGTGCCGGCTCACGCTCAACCCTCGCCGGTTTCGAGCAGGCGTTGCGCGGGAGCTCTCCCTTGGTCCGGTCGCCCGGCTCGCCTGGGCGAAGGAACGCCGGGTCGTGCACGCCGTGCGGCTCGCGCAGGGCATGCTCGTCGCGAACCTCCATTGCACGAGCTTCCCGGCCGACCGGAGGCTCGCCGACGCCGAGCTGCGCCGGGCCGCCTGGTTCGCCGTCTCGAGCGCGCGCCCCACCGACGTCGTCGTGCTCGCCGGCGACTTCAACGTCACACCCGCCGAATCGCCGACGCTGCGGGAGCTCGCAACCGACGAGTGGGGGTTCACCGCGGCCGCCCCGGGGATCGACCACATCCTCGTCCGGGGAGCCGCCTCGACGCCGCTTCGGCGCTGGCCGGACGAGCGACGCCTCCGCGCCGGCCGGCTGCTCTCCGACCATGCTCCCGTCGAGCTCGAGGTCTCGTGACCTGGCCCGAGACCCGCGCCCGGTTCCCCGTCCTCGACCGGTACGCCTACCTGAACGCCGGCACGTTCGGGCCGCTCTCGCGTGCCACGCTCGCGGCGATCGACGAGTTGCGGGAGTGGGAGGGGACGCACGGCCGCGCCGGGCGTGCGTACTTCGACGAGATGCTCGCGGCACGTGAGCGGGTTCGGAGCCTGCTCGCCGCTCAGATCTCCGTTCCCGCCGACCACGTCACGCTCACGTCGTCGACGACACAGGGGATCCAGGTGGTCGTCGCCGGGTTGGGCCTCTCGGAGGACGACGAGGTCGTCACGACCGACGCCGAGCATTTCGGCTTGACGGGACCGCTCGTCGCCTCCGGGGCAAGGCTGCGGATCGCCCGGGTGCGCGACGCCGCTGCGGACGACGTCCTCGACGTGGTGCTCGCCCACATGACCCCGCGGACGCGGCTCGTCGCGATCTCGGCCGTCTCCTGGATCGACGGCAAGGTGTTCCCGTGGCGGGAGCTCCGCGCCTCGACCGGGGTGCCCATCCTGGTGGACGGTGCGCAGGCGGCGGGCGCGATCGACGTCGACGCGACCGAGGCGGACTTCTACACGGTCAGCGCGCAGAAGTGGCTGTGCGGGCCGGACGCGACCGGCGCGCTCTACCTCGCCGACCCGGAGGCACTGCCCGCGCGGCTCGTCGGCTATCCGGGCGCCGAGACCTACGACATCGCCGCCGGCACCTGGGAGCCGAAGGCGGGAGCGCGCCGCCACGACCCCGGCTTCACGCCTCCGACGTCGCTCGCCGGTCTCGAGGCCGCGCTCGTCGACCTCCCGCAGGGACGGTTCGAGCGGGCGCGGGAGCTGACGGAGCGCTGCCGGGAGCTGCTGCTCGGACAGGGGCACGAGGTCGTGACCGAGCCCGGCCAGGCGACGCTCGTCTCCTTCCGCCTCTCGGGCGACACCGCGGAGGCGGTCGCCCGGCTGTACGAGCGGGGCGTCGTCGTGCGCGAGCTGCCGGGCACCGGGCTGCTGCGTGCGTCGGTGGGCTGGTGGAACGACGGCAGCGACCTCGAGCGCCTCGCCGAGGGGCTCGGCGAGCTGGCCTCGTCGTCTTAAGCCGGCAAGCCGAGCCGGCCGGCGATCGGCTGCAGCGCGGCGACGACGTTCGCGATGTGGTCGTCGAGCTCGAGCTCGAGGAGAGCCGCTCCCTCGTAGACGTCGTCGCGCGAGACGCCGGCCGCGAACGACGGCTGCTTCAGCTTCTTCTTCACCGACTTCGGCTCGAGCCCCTCGAGGCCGGTCGGCCGCACGAGGCCGCACGCGTGCACGAAGCCCGAGAGCTCGTCGCAGGCGAAGAGCGACCGCTTCAGCGGTGTGTCGCGCGGCAGACCGAGGTGGTTGGCGTGCGAGAGGACCGCGTCGATCACCACCTCGGGATATCCCTCCTCGCGGAGGATCGGCGCGCCGTCCTGCGGATGCTCGTCGAGCGTGGGGTGGATCTCGTAGTCGAAGTCGTGCAGCAGCGCGACGACCCGCCACAGCTCCTCGTCCTCGCCGAACCGCCGAGCATAGGACGCGGTCGACGCCTCGACGGCCAGCGCATGGCGCAGAAGCGGCTCGCTCTTCGTGTAGTGGGTCAGCGTGTCCCAGGCGTTGGCACGGCTCGGTTCCAAGGCGGAGCTAGCATAGTGGCCGCCGTGTCCTCGACCGTCACCACGCCCGTCGCCGAGTCGTTCGTGATCGAAGGCGGCCACGCGCTCACCGGGCGGCTGCGCGCCTCCGGGAACAAGAACGGCGTGCTGCCCATCCTGGCCGGCTGTCTGCTCACGGATGAGCCGGTCGAGCTCTCGAACGTGCCGCGCATCCGCGACGTCGAGACGATGATGGCGCTCCTGCGCGGCCTCGGCGCCGAGGCCGACTGGGTCGGCGACAACGACGTCCGGGTGCATGCCCAGGACGTGACGCACGAGGTCGACCAGGCGCTGGCGAGCCGCATCCGCGCGTCGTTCCTGCTCGCCGGGCCACTGCTCGCCCGCCTCGGCAGGGCGAGTGTGCCGCCCCCGGGCGGCGACGTGATCGGCCGCAGGCGCCTCGATCCGCACATCCACGCCTTCGCGGAGCTGGGGGCGACCTTCGAGTACGACGGACGGCACAACCTCGGCGGCCGGCTCGCCGGCTCGCACATCCATCTCGACGAGGCGTCCGTGATGGCGACCGAGAATGCCGTCATGGCCGCCTCGCTCGCGCCCGGCCGCACGACGATCTCGAACGCGGCCTGCGAGCCGCACGTCCAGGATCTCTGCCGGTTCCTGGTCGCGCTCGGGGCGAAGATCGAGGGTGTCGGCTCGAACGTCCTGCACGTGACCGGGGTCGAGCGGCTCTTCGGCGGCGCCCATGCGGTCGGGCCGGAGCACATCGAGGTGGGGAGCTTCATCGGCATGGCCGCCGTCACCGGCGGCGACCTGACGATCGAAGGGATCGTCCCGGACGACCTGTGGCCGGTGCTCCCGGTCCTCCGCCGGCTCGGGATCGAGGTCGAGCTCGGCGACGACTGGGTGCGGGTGCCGCCGGGTCAGGAGCTGCAGATCACCGACGACCTCGGCGGTGCGATCCCGAAGATCGAGGACGGTCCGTGGCCGGCGTTCCCGGCCGACCTCACCTCGATCGCGGTGGTCGTCGCGACCCAGGCGAAGGGAACCGTGCTCGTGTTCGAGAAGATGTTCGAGAGCCGGCTGTTCTTCGTCGACAAGCTCGTGTCGATGGGGGCGCGGATCATCCTCTGCGATCCGCATCGCGCCGTGATCACGGGCCCGGCGCCGCTCTACGGACAGCGCATGTCGAGCCCGGATATTCGCGCCGGCATGGCGATGGTGATCGCGGCACTCTGCGCCGAGGGCACCTCCACGATCGGTGACGCACACCAGATCGACAAGGGCTACGAGCGCATCGACGAGCGCCTGCAGACGCTCGGCGCGCGGATCCGCCGGGTCGAGTCCGGCGCGACCGTCTGAGCGCCCCGCCGCGGCGCTACTGCTGCAGGCCCGGCCTCGTCGGCGCCTTCGCCCTGATCCGCGGCTTCGGCTTGCTCGACGCCGGGCGGAGCGCGTCGGCCGGCGGCTCGAGGAGCGGTGCCGCGTGGTCGATCGCAGCCTGCACCGCCGCGGCCACGTCGAGATCGCCGTAGGCGAGCTCTGTCGACCAGGTGCCGCGACCCGAGGCCGCCGAGTCGACGAGATCTGCGACCTGCGAGGCCGTCAGGGACGGGTCGGCGGCCCAGACGAGAGCGGCCGCCCCCGCCACCTCCGGCGTCGCGTAGGAGGTGCCGCTGCCGTAGCCGTAGCTGCCGGCCGCCGCGGGCGTCACCGCGGGCTGGAAGAGCCCCGGCTGTGCGCCCGCCCCGACGGCGCTCAGCACGTCGACGCCGGGCGCGAGCAGGTCGACGTATAGCGCGGTCGAGGAGAAGGGCGCGCGGGCGCCGTTCTGCTCGGCGGCTCCCACCACGAGGCCGGCGTGCCCGATCAGCGCCGCGGGGTAGATGGTGGGGTTTCCCTGCTGGGCCGCGTTGCCCGCGGCCGCGACGAGCAGCACCCCCTTGCCGGTGGCGTAGCGAATCGCATCCTGCTCCACCGCGGAGGTCGTGGCACCGCCGATGCTGAGGTTGACGATGTTCGCGCCGTGGTCGACGGCCCAGCTGATCCCGGCGGCCTCGTCGACGTCCGAGAACCCGGTGCCGCCGCGATTCGCCTGCACGACGAGGAGCCGGGCGTCTCCCCCGAAACCGGCCATGCCCGTGGGATCAGGCGCACCCGCGGCCAGCGAGGCGACGAACGTGCCGTGACCCACGCGGTCGGTGACCTCGCTGCTGTTCGTCGTCACGTTCCACGTGCCGGCGGCCTTCGGGCCGAGCGCGGGCACGCTCAGGTCGGCGCCCGTGTCGACGACCGCGATCGTGATGCTCGCTGCCTGGGCGCGCACCCAGGCGGGGACCGCGTCGGAGCGCGAGGCCGACCACTGCCATTCGGGAACCACCAGACCGATCGCGGCGCCGAGCGTCGGCCCCGACGTCTCCGCCCGGGCATGCGTCCACTGCGCGAACCGGACGCCGGGCCGCCTGCGCAGCGCCCGCAGCGCGCGGGCGTCCGCCACGCGAACCTCGGCGACGTGGAGCGCGGGCAGGCGACGGATCACCGCCAGGCCGCGGAGGGCGGCCGCCGTCCGGTAGCCAACCGCGGCGGACGACTGCGCGCCCGCGGGCGCGCCCGGTGCACAGGCGAGCGCGATCGCCGTGGCCGCGCCGAGGACACCCCACCTTCCCATCTCCGCTGCACCCTAGGAGGGCGGGACAAGATCGACAATGGGCCGCACGGCCCACCGTTGCAAGTCGGGAACCGCCCGACTCGATACGCTGGCGCCGATGACCGAGCCGCCGAGCGGGGCACGCGTCGCGCTCGCTGCCGAAGGTGCCGCGAGCGTGGAGACCGGCGTGCCCGTGCTCGACCACCTCGTGGGGGAGCTGGCGCGGGTCGGGCGCTTCAGGCTCTCGCTCGAGGTGGCCCCGGAGTCGACCGATGAGGCTGTCGTCGCGGCGGGCCGCGCGCTCGGCCGCGCCTTCGGCGCGATGCTCGACCGGCGCGGAGAGACCGCTCACGGCTGGGGGATCATGCCGTCCGACGAAGCGCTCGCCGCGGCGTCGCTCGAACGCGTCGAGGAGGGGCGGTTCGCGACCAACGTCGACTTCAGCGCGGAGCGGGTCGGTGGCGTCTCGACCGACATCGCCTCGCGGTTCCTGGCCGAGCTGGCCGGCGCGGCGCGGCTGAACCTGCATGTCCGCCTGCTCGAGGGCACCGAGCCCCAGCATGTGCTCGACGCAATCTTCAAGGCGATCGGCGGCGCCCTGGGGCAGGCCTGCCGGCCGGTCGACTACCACGAGGAGGAAGCAACGTGACGAAGGAGATCGTGCGCACGGAGGCGGCACCCGCGCCCTTCCAGGGCGCCCCGTACTCGCAGGCGATCCGCGCCAACGGCCTGGTGTTCGTCTCCGGCCAGCTCGCGTTGCGCCCGGGCGCGCAGGAGATGGTTCCCGGCGGCATCGTGGAACAGACCACCCAGGTGCTCGCGAACCTCCGGGCGATCCTCGAAGAGGCCGGCAGCTCGCTCGAGCAGCTCGTGAAGACGACCGTCTTCCTGCAGAACCTCGACGACTTCGCCGGCATGAACGAGGTCTACGCCGCTCACGTCGGCGCTCTGCCGCCGGCCCGCTCGACGGTGGAGGTGGCGAAGCTCCCCTCGGGCGCGCTCGTCGAGATCGAGGCGATCGCACTCGCCTAGCGAGGTCGAGAACTACGTCGGCTCGCTCGGCCTCGACGCCTACGCCGTCGGCGGTGCGGTGCGGGACGAGCTGCTCGGCCGTGAGGCGAAGGACGCCGACTTCCTCGTGCCGGGCGTCGACATCGAGGGGCTGAAGGCCGCCCTCGCACCGCACGGGCGAAGCGACGACCTGACGGTCGCCGGCCGCGTCGTCGGCGTGCGATTCCATCCGAGCGATCGCGAGGTGCGGAAGCTGGCCCCGGCCGGCATCGAGCTGGCGCCGCCGCGGCGCGAAGTCTCGACCGGGCCGGGGCGGCACGACTTCGAGATCGTGGTCGACCCGGCGGCGAGCGTCGAGGTCGACCTTGCGCGCCGCGACTTCACCGTCAACGCGATGGCGCGGCGGCTCGCGGACGGCTCCCTGGTCGACCCACACGAGGGCAGGAAAGACCTCGAGCGCGGAGTTCTCCGCAGCGTCTCGGCCACGAGCTTCGCCGAGGACCCGCTCCGGATCGTTCGCGGGCTCCGCTTCGTCTCGCAACTGGGCCTCGAGCCGGACGCCGGCACACTCGAGCAGATGCGCGACGAGGCGGCGGCAGTCGCACACGTCTCGGGCGAACGCGTGGGCGGCGGCCTGGCCGCGGACGGGCTCGGAGAGCTCTCGAAGCTGCTGCTGGGCGCCCAGCCCGCGAAGGCGCTGCGACTCGCGCGCGACACGGGAGTGCTCGTGCAGTTGCTGCCCGAGTTCGAGCAGGCGATCGGCTTCGAGCAGGAGAGCCGCTACCACGGCTTGACGGTCGACGAGCACACGTTCGCCGTCGTCCAGGCGGCGGCCGACCTCGGCCTTCCCCTGCGCGTGCGGCTCGCCGCGCTCTTCCACGACCTGGGGAAGCCACACGTCGCCTGGCGCGGCGACGACGGACGGCTCCACTACTACGCGAAGGCCGGGCGCTCGTCGCGCAGCCACGAGCAGGTCGGCGCCGAGCTGGCCGCGGCGGCACTCGAGCGGCTGCGCTACCCGACCGCCCTGCAGGCCCGGGTCACCCGGATCGTGCGCTCGCACATGCTCGAGCCCGGTCGGGCCGACGCGCTGCGGGCCAGGCGGCTGCTCGCCCGGTACGGCGACGGGGTGCTCGCCGACCTGCTCGACCACAAGGAGGCGGACCTGCGGGGCAAGGGCGCCGGCGAGCCGCTCGAGGAGCTGGCGAGGCTCGCGCGGTTTCGCGAGGTGGTCGCGGCGGAGCGGTCGGCGCCGCACCGCCTGGCCGACCTCGCGGTCGACGGTGACGATCTGATCGAGCTGGGCTACGCGCCCGGCCCCGCGATCGGCCGTACGCTCGACGAGCTCCTCCAGGCCGTCGTCTCCGAGCCGGCGCTGAACACACGGGAGGCACTGCTCGCGCAGGCGCGGGAGCGGCTCCGGTGATCCGCTGGGACGAGCCCGGCTACGAGGTCTGCTTCACGACCAGGGAGGGCGGCGTCAGCGAGGGCGTCTATGCGTCGCTCAACCTGGGCGCCGGCACGGGCGACGACCCCGTGCGCGTCGAGCGGAACCGCCGGATCGCCTGCGAGCGGGTCGGGCTCGAGGCGGACGCGCTCGCCTTCAACCGGCAGGTGCACTCGCCCACCGTGCACCGTGCGCAGCGAGGCGTGCGGGGGGCGCCGGGAGACGGGCTCTGGACCGACGAGCCCGGCCTGCCGATGCTCGCCTTCGCCGCCGACTGCCTCCCGATCGCGGTGGCACGCACGTCGGGACGCCGCGCCCTCGCCGTCGTCCACGCGGGGTGGCGCGGTCTCGCCGAGGGGGTCGTCGGCGCCGCGGCGCGGGCGCTCGGAGGGGAGCTGGCGGCGGTCGTCGGGCCGGCGATCGGCCCGTGCTGCTACGAGGTCGGGCCCGAGGTGTCGGCCCGCTTCGACGATGATCTGACCGTGCAGCGCAGGCTCGACCTCTGGCAGGCCGCCGAGCGGGCGCTCCGGCGCGCCGGCGTCGAGCGGGTCGAGCGGGTCGACATCTGCACCCGCTGCCATCCCGAGCTCTTCTTCTCGCATCGGCGCAGCGGCCGCGCCCGCGGCGTCCAGGGAGTCGTCGGTGCCGTCGCCGGCTGAGATCCGGGAGCGGCTCGAGCGCGTGCAGCGCGAGGTCGGCCCGGGGGTGACGGTGGTCGCGGCCACCAAGTACGTCTCGCTCCCGGAGATGGCGGCGCTCGTGGAAGCGGGAGTCCGCGTCGTCGGCGAGAACCGCGCCCAGGACCTGGAGGCGAAGCACGCGGAGTACGGCGACGCGTTCCGCTGGCACTTCATCGGTCACCTGCAGTCGAACAAGGTGAAGGTCGTGAACCGGATCTGCGAGCTCGTGCACTCGCTCGACTCGGAGTCGGCCGCACGGCGCCTCGAGATCCCTGCTCTCGTGCAGGTGAACCTGGCAGGAGAGCGGTCGAAATCGGGTGTCGCACCCGCCGAGATCCCGTCCTTCCTGGGTGCGGGCGTCGTCGGCCTCTCGACCATGCCGCCCGCCGCCGCGAGCCCGGAGGAGTCGCGCCGCTGGTTCTCGCGGCTGCGGGAGCTCGCCGCAGACCACGGCCTGCGGGAGCTCTCGATGGGCACGACCCAGGACTACCTGGTGGCCGCCGAGGAGGGAGCGACGCACGTTCGCGTAGGTTCGACCCTCTTCGGCGATTACGATGCGGGCTGATGGCGCTCGGAGACCTGTGGAGTCGCACGCTCGTCTACTTCGGAATCGCCGAGGAGGACGAGGACTGGGACGACGAGGACGGGTACGCCGCGGAGGAGAGCCTCGAGCAGACCTATCGCGAACGGCCGAACGTGCGGCGGCTGACGCCCCGGCGCCGCCACCAGGAGTTCGACGACTGGACAGAGTCCGAGGCCGACCAGCCGCCGGCGCGCGCCGCGTCCGGCAGATCCCCGCGCGTGCGCGAGATGCGTCCGGCGATCGAGGCCGTGCCGAACCCGTCGAGCGTCAAGGTGCACCTGGTGCTGCCTCGGAGCTTCAACGACGCGCAGCAGATCGCCGACAAGTTCAAGCAGGGCATCCCGGTGATCCTCAACCTGCAGAGCGCCGACGCGGAGCTCTCGAAGCGCCTGATCGATTTCACGAGCGGGCTCACCTACGCCCTGAACGGCGGCATGCAGCGGGTCGCGGACAAGGTCTTCCTGCTGACGCCGCGGAACGTCGAGGTCTCGGCGGAGCAGCGCGCGCAGATCCTCGAGCGCGGCGGGTTCTTCAACCAGGCCTGAGCGCCCGCCGCGGCCCGAGCGGAGGCTCGGGGACGTAGGAGAACCCCTGTTCCGGGCGAAGGGTGCGCCGTGGTGCTCGACACGATCACGCAGGTCGAGCTGTTCGTGAACGTCTTCGTGGGCGTTTACGTGCTGACGATCCTCGCGTACATCATCACGTCGTGGATCCAGCTGCCGTATTCGCTGCGGCCCGTCCAGCGCTTCCTCTACGACGTCTGCGAGCCGTACCTGCGGCTGTGGCGGCGGATCCTGCCGTTCTCGGCGGGGCCGATCGACCTGTCGCCGATGGTCGGGGTGCTGGCGCTCGTCGTCGTCGAGAGGATCGTCATCGCGGTGCTCGCGCGCCTGCACTAGACGGAAGGAGAAACGGATGCGCTACACACCGGTCGAGCTCAGACATCTCACCTTGCCGCGCGGGTTCCGCGGCTACAAGCGAAGCGCGATCGACCGACTCGTCGAGGACATCGCAGACAGCTTCGAGGAGGTGTGGGGCGAGCGCGGCGAGCTCGCGGACCGGCTGGAGGACCTGGAGAAGACGCTGAACGACGTGAAGCAGCGCGAGGCGCTGCTCGGGGCGACCCTCGTCGCCGCCGAGCGGGCCGCGGGCGAGGCGATCGAGGCCGCGAAGCGCGAAGCCGAGCTGATCGTCGCCGAAGCGCACCAGGAGGCACGGTCGATCACGCGGGCGGCGCAGTCGGAGCGTGAGCGGCTGTTCTCGGACGTCCGCCGCGTCGAGACGCTCCTGCGCGCGGCGCTCGGGATGGTCGAGGAGTCCCAGGTCGAGCGGACGGGACCCGACGGCGAGCCGCTGACCACCTGGCCGAACCGCGAGGACACGCGGGAGTTCGAAGCCGTCTCGATGCCGGCCTCGCCGCCGGAGGCGGAGGGCGCACCGCAGCTGCCGCCGGTCGAGGAGGAGAGCGCCCCGGAGGGGGACGAGGACCGGCCGTGGGCGAACAGGGACGTCGCCTGGGGGTAACCTCCCCGGTGTGACCGCCCGTCTGCAACTGCGCGTCTCGCCGGGCGCCGCGCGGTCGACCGTCGTCGGCCGCCACGGCGACGGCTGGAAGGTGCGCGTCTCGGCCGCGCCGGAGAACGGCAAGGCCAATGCCGCGGTCGAGCGGCTGCTCGCCGACGTCCTCGGAATGCCGGCGCGTGACGTCGCGATCGTTTCCGGGCATACGTCGCGGGACAAGCTGGTTGCCTTGACGGGCATCGACAGCAACGAGATAGAGCGCCGCCTCGCCCGGGCGAGCGGTGCGGAACAGGGAGGATCGTGACCGGGATCGACACCGACGAGTTTCGCCGCCGTCTCGAGGAGGAGCGCACGCGCCTCTCGGGCGCGGTCGCGTTCCTCGACCGCGACAACGCCGGCAGCGTCGAGGAGGAGCTTGGGGAGGTCTCGGCCGGTGCGTCCGACAACCACCTCGGCGACGTTGCCGGTGCCACCTTCGACCGCGAGCTCGAAGAGGGCCTGGAGGAAGGCGCCCAGCAGACCCTGCAGGCGATCGACGCGGCCCTGGCGAAGATCGAGGACGGCAGCTACGGCATCTGCGAGGTGTGCGGCGAGCCGATCGGGGCGGAGCGGCTCTCGGCGATTCCGTGGGCGAAGCTCTGCATCGACGACCAGCGCCGGGTCGGGTGAGCGATCCGCACGACGTGCGGGTCGGTTCGACCACCGACGGCCTCAGCCCGGTCTCGGTCGCGGAGCGCTCGCTCGGCGCCGGCGCAGTGCAGTGGGCCGGGCTCGCCGCCGTGGCCGGCGCGGCGGTGATCGCCGACCAGGTGACGAAGCAGCTCGTCACGTCGCGTCTCGCGCTCGACGAGTCGACCCACGTGATCGGCCCGCTGTCGATCCACCACGTCCAGAATCCGGGCATCGCGTTCGGGCTGTTCTCGAGCGCGACCCCGCTCGTGGCTCTCGTCACCGCGGGTGCGATCGCCTGGATGCTCGCGTTCTTCTGGCGCTCCGGCGCGCGGCATCCCGTGCTGCCGGCGGCGTTCGGGCTGCTGATCGGCGGCAGCGTCTCGAACCTCTTCGACCGTGTGCGGCTCGGGCACGTCACCGACTTCATCGACTTCCACTGGTGGGCGCTGCGCGTCTTCAACCTCGCGGACAGCTTCATCGTCGTCGGCGTCGCGATCCTGCTCGTGGCGCTCTTCGTAGCGGATCGGCCGCCGCGCCCGCGACGGCGGCCGCTCGACGTCGCAGCCCGGTGAACCTGCAGGTGCCGGCGGAGGCGGCGGGCGAGCGGCTCGACCGGTTCCTCGCCCGCCACCTGGGCTCGCGCGCCGAGGCGGAGCGCGCGGTCGCCGCGGGCGTGCTCGTCGGCGGCGTCGTCCGGCCGAAGAGCTTCCGGCTCCGGGGAGGGGAGGAGGTCGCGCTCGTGGAGCGCCCGCCGGCGGCGAGGGGCGAGCGGCCGCCGCCGCCGCGGATCGTCTGGGAGGACGAGCACCTGCTGGTCGTCGACAAGCCGCCGGGGCTCGTCGTGCACGCCGGGGCCGGACACGCCGGCGACACCCTGGTCGACTCGCTCGAGGGGCGCCTGTCGGGCGGCGACCCGGAGCGGCCCGGGGTCGTGCACCGGCTCGACCGCGGCACGTCGGGGCTGCTCGCGCTCGCGAAGACGGAGCCTGCATACGAGGCGCTCTCGAAGCTCGTGCGCGAGCGGAAGCTCGAGCGCACCTACCTCGCGCTGGTGCGGGGACGTCCTCGCTCGCGCAGCGGCAAGATCGACGCGCCGATCGGGCGTGACCGGGGCGATCCGACGCGCGTCTCGCTGGAGTCCGACGCGGCTCGCGACGCGGTCACGCATTTCGAGGTCGTGCAGCTCTGGCCCGGCCATGCGCTCCTGCGCGTGCGCCTCGAGACCGGGCGGATGCACCAGATACGCGTCCACCTGGCGGCGATCGACCTGCCCGTGGTCGGCGACCCCGCCTACGGCGTGCCCGACCCGGAGCTCGGCCGCCAGTTCCTGCACGCCGAGCGACTGGCCTTTCCCCACCCGCTGACCGGTGAGCGGGTCGAGACCGTGTCCGAGCTGCCCGCCGACCTGGTGGGCTACCTGGAGCGCTTCTCGCGGTACTGACGCTCGTCCGCGAGCCGCAGCAGCTCCCCGGCGCTGCCGGCATCCGACGGAAAGTGCGCCGCACCGGCGCTGAACGAGATGCCGTCCGGGAGCCGCCCGTCGGCGGCGAGCGCAGCAAGGGCGCGGCGCAGCCGCCGGACGAACCGGTCGCCGGCGTGCTTGCCTGCCTCGAGCAGGAGCACCGCGAACTCGTCGCCGCCGAGCCGGCCGGCCGCGTCGGAGCCGCGCAGGATCGACGCCGCGGCGTCGCCGATGCGCTGCAGCACGCGGTCGCCGTCGGCGTGGCCGAGTGTGTCGTTGACCTGCTTGAACCCGTCGAGGTCGATGAACACGACCGTCAGCCCGTGGCTGTAGCGGGACGCCCGCTCGATCTCGAGCGAGAGCAGCTGCGTGAACGCGTGGTGGTTGAGCAGCCCGGTGAGGGGATCCCGCCGCGCCTGGTCGGCCAGCTCCGCGGTCGCACGGTCGAAGTACGCCACGACGCACTCGACGACGAGACGGTCGAGCGTGTCGCTGAGCCGGCGCTCGATCTCGACCAGGCCGTCGCTCCCGAGCATGGTGCGCCGCTCGCCGAGGAACCGCCAGAGCACGCGCCGCAGGACGAGAAACTCGGTCACGACCTCGCGGGGCGCGAAGCCGAGTGCCTCACGCTCGCGCGCGTGGTCGCGGGCGATCGCGGCCAGCGGGCCGCCGACGCGCATCCGCTCCGGCACCGGCTGCTCGATCTCGCGTCCGAGCTGGGCGACGAAGGTGGGGATCTCGCCCAGCTGGGCCAGGCGCCCGAGGCGGGCGAGGGAGGGGACGGCGTCGTCTCGGAGCGCCTCGTCGACCAGCTCGACCGCGAGCTCCCAGGCATTCGCGCGCAGCTCGGCTCCGACGACCGTCAGCGCAGCCGGAGAGGATGCGGCAGCGCGGGTCACGTGGGTTGAACGCTCGAACGGGCGAAACGGTCACGCTCACGGCTACGATTCGAGGGTTCCAGGACCTCCGACCCGGTGGGGATCCTCGGTGGACGGTGGCCGGCGTTGCCGGCATCCGCCGCGGGCTCACCGGCGCAACCCGAATCGCGAAACCGAGAAAGGGGCAGCCATGCCCGTCGTCTCCATGAAGGAATTGCTGGAGGCCGGAGTGCATTTCGGCCACCAGACCCGCCGCTGGAACCCGAAGATGAAGCGCTTCATCTTCAACGAGCGCGGCGGTATCTACATCATCGACCTGACCAAGACCCAGCAACTGCTGGACGAGGCCTACGCCTTCGCGCGCGCGATCAGCGAGCGGAACGGCTCCGTGCTGTTCGTCGGCACGAAGAAGCAGGCGCAGGACTCGGTCCGCGACGAGGCGAGGCGGGTCGGGATGCCGTACGTCAACAACCGCTGGCTGGGCGGGCTGCTCACGAACTGGCGCACGATCTCCGACCGGATCCAGCGCCTGCACGAGCTGCGCGCCCTGAAGACCGAGTCGCAGCTCGAGCTGCTGCCCGCGAAGGAGCGGATCTCGATGGAGGCCGAGCTCGAGAAGCTCGAGGCGAACCTCGGCGGGGTCGCGGACATGCGGCGCCAGCCCGACGCCGTCTTCATCGTCGACCTGCGGAAGGAGCAGCTCGCGGTGCGAGAGGCGAAGCGGCTCGGCGTCCCGGTGATCGCGCTGGTCGACACGAACTGCGATCCCGACGAGGCCGAGTACGTGATCCCGGGCAACGACGATGCGATCCGGTCGTGCGGGCTCGTGATCAAGGCGATCGCCGACGGCATCGAGGCCGGCAAGCAGAAGGTGACCGCCGCGGAGCTGAAGAGCGCCAAGGCTGCAGAGGACGCCGAATCCGAGCAGGCACCCTCCGAGCAGGCACCCTCGGAACAGGCCGCGCCGGCCGAGGAGGCTCCTGCGCCCACCGAGACCCCTGCGCCCGCGCAACCGGCCGCCGAGGCTCCCGCCGCACCTGCCGCAGAGCCCGCGGCCGAGTCTGTTCCCGAGGCCGCACCCGAGGCCGCTCCGGAAACCGGAACGAGCGAGGAGAAGGCCGAATGACCGAGATCACGGCTGCGATGGTGAAGGAGCTCCGCGACGCGACGAGCGCGGGGATGATGGAGTGCAAGCGCGCGCTCCAGGAGACCGACGGCGACTTCGACCAGGCCGTCACGCTGCTTCGCGAGAAGGGGATGGCGTCCGCGGCGAAGCGGGCCGACCGGCTCACGAGCGAGGGCAAGGTCGGCGTGATGGTGCGCGACAACGCGGGTGCGATCGCCGCCGTCGGCTGCGAGACGGAGCCGGTCTCGGGGAACGACGAGTTCCTCGCATTCGCGGAGCAGGTGCTGCGGACCGTCCTGGAGGGCGGCGACGCATCGGCGCACGAGGAGGAGCGGGTCGCGCTCGCCGCGAAGCTGGGCGAGAACATCCAGGTGGCGGGCGCCAAGCGCATGGAGGTCTCGGGCGACGAGATCCTCTCCTACTACGTCCACTCGCCTGCGAACAAGGTCGGCGCGCTCGTGAAGACCCGCGGCGGCGACCCTCAGGTCGCACGCAGTCTCGCGCTGCATCTCACGTTCGCGCGACCGACCTACGGGAGCCGCGACGAGGTGCCGCAGGAGCTCGTCGACGCCGAGCGGGAGATCCTCGCCCGGTCGGACGAGGTCCTCTCGAAGCCGGAGAACGTGCGCGAGAAGATCGTCGAAGGGCAGCTGCAGAAACGCTTCTACGGCGAGTCGGTGCTCACCGAGCAGACGTGGTACCGCGCCGACGAGTCGACCGCGACGGTCGGGAAGTTCCTGGCCGAGCAGAACGTCGAGCTGCTCGACTACGCCTGGTACGCAGTCGGCTGAGCCGTGGCGTTCAGCCGGGTTCTCCTGAAGCTGTCCGGCGAGGCCCTGATGGGCTCGCGGGAGTTCGGGCTCGACGCCGAGACCGTCGACGCGCTCGCCCGCGAGCTCGTCGAGGTCCGCGCCGACGGCCTCGAGGTCGCGCTCGTGATCGGAGGCGGCAACATCTACCGCGGGATGTCTGCCTCCGCGCACGGCATCGACCGGGCGACCGGCGACTACATGGGCATGCTCGCAACCGTGCTGAACGCCCTCGCCGTGCAGGAGGCGCTGGAACGGAACGGCGCCGACACGCGTGTCCAGTCGGCGATCGACGTGCAGGAGGTCGCCGAGCCCTACATCCGCCGCCGGGCCGTGCGCCACCTCGAGAAGGGCCGGATCGTGATCTTCGCCGCCGGTACCGGCAATCCGTACTTCACCACGGACACGGCGGCGGCCCTGCGGGCGCTCGAGATCGGCGCCGAGGGGATCCTGATGGCGAAGAACGGGGTCGAAGGCGTCCTCGACGGCGACCCGCGGGTCTCGCCCGATGCACGGCTGATTCCGGAGCTCACGCACTTGCAGGCGATCGAGCGTGGGCTGAAGGTGATGGACACGACGGCACTGTCGCTCTGCATGGACAACAACCTGCCGATTCACGTGTTCGAGCTCGCGCCGGGTAACGTCGCACGTGTGGCGGCCGGCGACCGTGTCGGCACGATCATCTCTACCCCCGAAGGAGAGACCCGGTGATCGAAGACTTCATCAGCGATGCGACCCAGCGGATGGACAAGTCGGTGGAGGCGACGCACGACCACTTCAACTCGGTGCGGACCGGCCGCGCCACCCCGGCGCTGCTCGACCGGATCACGATCGACTACTACGGCACGCCGACCCCGCTGAAGAACCTGGCGACGATCAACACCCCGGAGCCGCGGATGCTCACGATCCAGCCGTTCGATCCCGGTTCGATCAAGCAGATCGAGAAGACGATCCAGGAGTCCGACCTCGGCCTGACGCCTTCCAACGACGGGAAGCTGATCCGCCTGCCGATCCCGCAACTCACGGAAGAGCGGCGCAAGGAGCTCGTCAAGGTCGTCCGCCAGATGGCCGAGGAGGGGCGGGTCGCGGTCCGGAACGTCCGGCGTGACGCGATCAAGCACCTGGGCGAGCTGGTACGGAACGGCGACGTCGGCGACGACGAGGAGCGTGCGGCCGAGACCCGCGTGCAGAAGCTCACCGACGACCACACGTCGCGGATCGACGAGCTGCTGAAACGCAAAGAGGCCGAGATCATGGAGGTGTAACTCCACCTCCATGGCGAGACTTCTTTCCCGGGTCAGGACACTCGGCCGCATCCGGTCGGTGCCCGACGTGCCGCTGCCCGAGGTGGCGGCGTCCGTCGCGATCATCCTCGACGGCAACGGTCGCTGGGCGAAGCGCCGGAGGCTGCCCGTGGCGGCCGGGCACCGTGCGGGCGCGCGCAACGTCCGGAAGGCGGTCGAGGCGGCGATCGAGCTCGGCATCCACGACCTGTCGGTGTTCGCCTTCTCGACGGAGAACTGGTCGCGCCCGCAGGACGAGGTGGACGCGTTGATGGAGATCTTCGCGGAGACGATCGAGCGCGAGCTGCCCGACCTCGCCGAGCAGGGCGTGCGGGTCCGGTTCATCGGGCGGCGCGACCGCGCCCCCGAGGACCTGCAGGCGCGCATGCGCGCGATGGAGGACCGCACCGGCCTGAACACGCGCATCAACCTCTGGGTCGCGTTCGACTACGGCGGCCGCGCGGAGCTCGTCGAGGCCGCGCGGCGGATCGTCGAGAGCGGCGTCGAGCCGGCCGAGATCGACGAGAACGTGTTCGCCGCGAACCTGTACGCCCCCGAGCTCCCCGATCCCGATCTGCTGATCCGCACGAGCGGCGAGCTCCGCGTCTCCAACTTCCTGCTGTGGCAGCTCGCCTATTCGGAGCTCGTCTTCGTCGACAAGCTCTGGCCGGACTTCGACGAGCGCGACCTGCGCTCCGCCCTGGCGGAGTACGCATCGCGCCGGCGAAGGTTCGGCGGCAGATGAGCCCGTTCGTCTCCCGGATCCTCGTCGTCGCTGGTGCTGCTGCCGCTGGTGCTCGGCGTCGTCTACCTGGGCGGATGGTGGGTGTTCGCGCTCGTGCTCGTCGCCGCGCTCGTCTCGCTGCACGAGTTCTGGCTGATGACCCGGACGCTCGCGCCGCTCGCGCCGGCCGGGTACGCGGGCGCCGCACTCGCCCTTGTCGGCGCGCAGCTCTCCGGCACCGGCTGGATGCTCGCGGGCGTCCTGACGACATTCGTGCTCGCCTTCGCTCTGAAGGCGATCTCGGAGGCGCGCGCCGCCGCGACCGCCGCGATCAGCAGCACGGTCGCGGCCGCCCTCTGGATCGGCGGCGGCCTGGCGTTTCTGATCCTGCTCCGCGACCTGCCCGCGCACGGCCGGCTCGCGCTGTACACGGTCCTGATCGCCGTCTGGGCGGGCGACACGCTCGCCTACTTCGGGGGCAGGCTGCTCGGCCGCCACAAGATGGCGCCTGCGACCTCGCCGGGAAAGACCTGGGAGGGCTTCGTATTCGGCACCGCCGCGACGGTGTTCGTCTCGTTCGTCGCGCTCTACAAGCAGAGCTTTCTCACGATTCCGCAGTCGATCGTGCTCGGCGCCGTGCTCGCGCTGGCCGCGCCGCTGGGGGATCTCTACGAGTCGCTCCTCAAGCGCGACGCGGGCGTGAAGGACAGCAGCGGCCTCCTCGCGGGCCACGGCGGCATGCTCGACCGGCTCGACGCGTTCTTCTTCGCGGCTCCCGCCGCCTATTTCACGATTCTCGCGCCTCTCGCCTCCCGCGGGCGCGCAGACGTCCCGGTGCTGCACGCCGGTGGGCGGACGGCGGCGTCTGCGACGCGGAGCTGCTCCAGAATGACGTTCGTCGACCGGGTGCGATCGGCGAGTGCGATGCAAGGACGCAGGGAGGGCCGATAGCCGTAGCTATCGGCCCGACTGGGCGCGCAGCGTGCCGCCGAGCGCTGGCCGCGCGACTCGACACCGGCGCTGCGCGCCTGATGACGCGTGTCGCGCTCCTCGGCGCCACCGGGTCGATCGGGCGCCAGGCGCTCGAGGTGATCGCGGCCAACAGCTCTCGGGCGGGCGGGATGCTGGAGCTCGTCGCGGCCACCTCCGGCACGACCCCGATCGACGGGCTCGCCCCGCTCACGCAGGTAGGCGGCGACCCCACCGAGCTGCTCGAGCGCGCCGAGCCGGACATCGTGCTGAACGCGACCGTGGGGTTCGCGGGCCTCCCCGCGACGATGTGGGCGCTCGAGCGCGGCGTCACGCTCGCGCTCGCGAACAAGGAGAGCCTGGTCGCCGCCGGGGAGCTGGCGCTCGCCGCGCGCGCCCGCGGGGGCGGCGCCCTGATCCCGGTCGACAGCGAGCACTCGGCGCTCTTCCAGTGCGCGCAGCTCGGCGAGCCCGAGACGATCGTCGTCACGGCGAGCGGCGGCCCCTTCCGTGGGCGGACGCGCGACGAGCTCGCCGACGTCACCGCAGCCGAGGCGCTCGACCATCCCACGTGGAACATGGGCGCCAAGATCACGATCGACTCGGCGACGCTCGCCAACAAGGGCCTGGAGGTGATCGAGGCCCACTTCCTCTTCGGGGTGCCGTACGAGCGCATCGAGGTCGTCGTCCACCCGACGTCGATCGTCCACGGGCTCGTGCGCTTCCGCGACGGTGCGTCGATCGCGCACCTCGGGCACCCCGACATGCGCGTGCCGATCTCGTTCGCGCTCACGCACCCCGACCGTGCGCCGACGGCGGTTCCGGCGCTCGACCTGACCGCCGTCGGGAGGCTCGAGTTCTTCCCACCCGACACGGAGACCTTCCGGATGCTGGTGCTCGCGGGCGAGGCGGGCGTGCGCGGCGGCACCTATCCCTGCGCGTTCAACGCCGCCAACGAGGTGGCGGTCGCCGCCTTCCTCGAGGGGCGCATCGGCTTCCTCGACATCGACCGGCTCGTCGAAGACGTCCTGGGCCGCGTCGACGGCTCACCGGCGCGCGATCTCGCAGAGCTTCGCGAAGCCGACCGGCGGGCCCGCGAGCTGGTGGGAGCGGCATGGGCCTGATCGCGGCGATCGTCGGCCTCGCGCTGCTCGTCCTCATCCACGAGGCGGGGCACTTCTTCGCTGCGCGCGCTGTGGGGATGACGCCCCGGAAGTTCTACCTGGGCTTCGGACCGCCCATCGTGAAGAAGGTGCGCGGCCGGGTCGAGTACGGCATCGGCTCCTTCCCGCTCGGCGGGTACGTCAAGATCCCGGGCATGAGCCGGCCGTCTGCCGGTGACCTCGCGGCGTCGCTCCGGCCCGCCGTTCGGGATGCGCACGCCGCGGAGCTGGCCCGCTTCGACCGCGCGATCGAGGCGGAGGACTATGCGGGCGCCCGCGCCGAGCTCGCGGCGCTCGACCCGGAGCTCCGGGACTCACGCATCGCCCAGGAACTCGCCTGGTCGCTCGAGCCCGACGCGTACTGGCGCCAGGCGACGTGGCGCCGCCTGACCGCCATCTTCGCCGGCCCCGCCGTGAACCTGGTGTTCGCGATCATCCTTTTCACCGCGCTCTTCGTCGTCGCGACGACCCGCAACACGAACGTGGTCGGCCAGGTGCTGAAGGGCGAGCCGGCGAAAGCCGCGGGGCTCCACGCGGGCGACCGGATCCTCACCGTCGCAGGGCGGCCGGTGGCGGCCGAGCACATTCCGGAGGCGATCCGGGCGACGGACGGCCGGCCGTTCCGGATCACCGTCTCCCGTCACGGGCGCCGGGTGGTGCTCGGGCCGATGCAGGCACACCAGGTCGGCGGTGCCTATCGCATCGGGATCGCGATCGAGGCGCGCACCGGCGCGGGCGAGTCGGTGCCGGCCGCCGCGCGCGACTCGCTGACGCTCACCTGGCAGATCACCTCCGACACCGTGCGGGGCCTCGGGCACCTCGCGACCGGACGGGACACGAACCAGGTCTCGAGCTCGGTCGGGATCGTCCGTGTGTCGGCGCAGGCGTGGCGGCAGGGGCTGCGCGACTTCCTCTTCGTCCTGGGCCTGATCAGCCTCGCCCTCGGTCTCCTCAACCTGGTACCCGTGCTGCCGCTCGACGGAGGGCACATCGTGATCGCGCTCCTCGAGAAGCTCCGGGGACGGACGTTCGCGCAGACGGTCTACGTCCGCTACAGCATCGTGGGCCTGACGCTCTTCGCCCTGCTCATGTACTTCGGGCTCCGCAACGACCTGTTTGGCGGCAACGGGTAGGGCGGTACGCTGAGGGTGTGGCCAGCGAACGCTCGGTAACGGTCGGCGACGTCACCATCGGCGGTGGCGCGCCCGTGGTCGTCCAGTCGATGACGACGACGAAGACCCACGACGTGCCGGCGACGACGGCGCAGATCGCGGCCCTCGCCAGTGCGGGCTGCGAGATCGTGCGAGTTGCAGTCCCGAAGACGGAGGACGCGGAGGCGCTGGGCAAGATCGTCCGCTTCTCGCCGGTCCCGATCATCGCCGACATCCACTTCAACGCCAGCCTGGCCCTGAAGGCGATCGAGCAGGGTGTCGCCGCCGTCCGGATCAACCCCGGCAACATCGGCGGCCCGGACAAGGTGGAGCAAGTCGTCCGGGCGGCGAAGGCCAAGGGCATTCCGATGCGGATCGGCGCGAACTCGGGCTCGTTGCCGAAGCACCTCGAGGAGCTCGCCCAGTCGGATCAGGCGGAGGCCCTCGTCGAGGCCGCGCTGGAGGAAGTGCGGCTGCTCGAGCGGCTGGACTACCGCGACTTCAAGATCTCGGTCAAGTCGAGCCACGTGCCGACGATGATCCGGGCGTACCGCAAGCTCGCAGACCGCGTCCCGTATCCGCTCCACCTCGGCGTGACCGAGGCGGGCACCACCTTCAGCGGCTCGATCAAGAGCGCCGTCGGCATCGGGACGCTGCTCGCCGAGGGGATCGGCGACACGATCCGCGTCTCGCTCTCCGCCGACCCGGTCGAGGAGCCGAAGACCGCCTACGAGATCCTCAAGGCACTCGGGCTGCGCGAGCGGGGGCCCGTGATGATCGCGTGCCCGTCCTGCGGCCGCGACAACGTCGGCGTGCACACGCTCGCCGAGGAGGTCGAGGCGCGGCTCGCCGGCTATGCGCAGTCGTTCGAGGTCGCCGTGCTCGGTTGCGCTGTGAACGGCCCGGGGGAGAGTGGCGACGCCGACTTCGGCATCGCCGGCGGCCGGGACGTCGGGTTCATCTACGCGCACGGCCGGGTGCTGAAGAAGGTCTCCTCGGACATCCTGGTCGACGAGCTGTTCCACGAGATCGACAGGTGGATCGAGGAGGGCATGTTCCGCCCGAAACGCCTGAAGATGGGCAAGCCGGCGGCCCTGGCGATGGCCGAGGCGTCTGCGATCCCGCTGGAGTAGCCTCCCTCGGCAACGATGATCGCCCGGGCTTCACAGCTGTTTCTCCCGACGCTGCGCGACGCGCCGGCCGACGCCGACGCGACGAATCACAAGCTGCTCGTGCGCGGCGGCTTCGTGCGCCAGGTGACCGGGGGGATCTGGACGTTTCTGCCGCTCGGCTGGCGGGTGCACCGCAAGATCGAGCAGATCATCCGCGAGGAGATGGACGGGATCGGCTGCCAGGAGATGCTGATGCCCGTCCTGACGCCCTTCGAGCTGTGGCAGGCGACCGGCCGCGACTTCATCCCGGAGCTCTTTCGCCTCCAGGATCGCGCCGGCCGCGCCTACGTCCTCCCGATGACCCACGAGGAGACCGTCACCTTCCACGCCCGCGAGCTCCAGAGCTACCGGCAGCTGCCGCAGCTGCTCTACCACATCTCGACCAAGAATCGCGACGAGCCGCGGCCGCGCGCCGGCCTGATCCGCCTGCGGGAGTTCTTCATGAAGGACGCGTACTCGTTCGACCGGGACGACGCAGGGCTCGCGCGCAGCTTCGACCTCCAGCGCGCGGCATACGCGCGGGTGTTCGCGCGTTGCGGGTTGACCGCCTTCGACGTCGAAGCCGAGTCGGGGATGATGGGCGGGTCGGCGTCGGTCGACTTTCTCGCGCCGGCGGGCGCCGGCGAGAACACGCTCGTCACGTGCGAGAACGGCGACTTCGCGGCCGACCTCGAAGTGGCGCGCGGCGTGCCGCGGGCGGTCGAGCACCCCGAGGCGCTCCCCGAGCCGGAGGAGGTCGAGACGCCCGGCATCAAGACATGCGAGGCGCTCGCGGACTTCCTCGGCATCGACGTGGCGGCGACCTCGAAGGCGATGCCGGTGACGACCGACGAGGGAACGGTCGTGCTGGCGCTCGTGCGCGGCGACGACCGGATCGAGCCCGCGAAGCTCGAAGCCGCCCTGGGCCGGCCGTCGAGGCCCTCGACCGACGAGGAGATCCGGACTGCGTTCGGCGCCTCCGGCGGGTCGCTCGGGCCCGTGGGATTCGGCGGGGAGATCGTCGCCGACGAGGCGCTTCGCGAGGGACAGTTCGTCGCGGGCGCGAATCGCGACGACCGGCACCTCCGCGGCGCCGAGGCGGGCCGTGACTACGAACCGCGATTCGCCGACCTGCGGGAATCGCGGGAGGGCGACGTCTGCCCGCACTGCGGCGGCCGCCTGCAGTTCCAGACGGCGATCGAGGTGGGGCACATCTTCAAGCTCGGCACCCGCTACTCGGAGCCGCTCGGGGCGACGTTCGTCGACGAGGACGGCAAGGAGCGCCCGCTCGTGATGGGGAGCTACGGGATCGGCCTCGCGCGCGTGATGGCCGCGGTGGTGGAGCAGTCGCACGACGAGCACGGAATCGTGTGGCCGGCGGCCCTCGCTCCCTACGACGTCCACGTCGTCGCGCTTGCCGGCGCGGAAGACATCGCCTCGCAGGCGGCCGAGGCGCTGTCGGCGGCCGGCCGCGACGTCCTGCTCGACGATCGAGACCAGCGGCCGGGGGAGAAGTTCGCCGACGCCGACCTGATCGGCATTCCGGTGCGGGTGACCGCGGGGAAGAAGAGCCTCGCGGACGGCGCGGTCGACGTGCGCAATCGCACAACCGGCGAGGAGCGACGTGTGATCCTCGCAGAGCTGGGCAAGGATTCCTGACGTGGCGAAGAGACGCAGGTACGCATCGGATCCGTTCGGCCCCGCCGTCGAGCGGCTGATGAACGAGACCGCGACCACCTACCGGGCGCTCGCGGCGCAGACGGAGCTTTCCGCGGGCTACCTGAACCACCTCGTGCACGGGAACCGCCCGGTGCCGTCGAACGACGTGATCGAGACCCTCGCCGATGCGCTGGGTGTGGAGCCTGAGTACTTCCGGGAGTACCGGCTGCGCGTGATCACCGAGCGGCTCGAGGAGATGCCCGACCTCGTCGACCGGCTCTACCGGCGCCTCGCGACCTAACCGCACCGGGTTCCGGGCGTCTCATTCGGGTAGGCCGGTGGGGTCCCGGTAACGACCACTGGGGGGTTAGGGGCCCCACCGCCCTACTCGTTCGGCCTGCCCTAACCCGCCTTCTGCTGCCAGCTGACGGAGAACGAGCGGCCGTCCGTCGAGAGTGCGCCGGGAACCGCCCCGACACCGGTGCCAAGCGGGTCGCCGCTGCCGAAGAAGCGGCCGCCGGACCCGTCGGCGACGAGCTCGATCGGCAGGACCGACCACGCGGCCGTCCCGGTCGTCGCAAGGGCGTCGTTGATCGTCCCCGGATGGCCGTTCCCGATCAGCGCTGCGTTCGTGAACGCGACGGTGCCGAAGTTCGTCAGCGGGATCGGCCGGCAGCGGCTGGCGGAGCTGCAGCTCGAGGGCGCCTCGGCGATCCACTCCGCCGAGCTGACGTCCAGCGGCTGCGTCGCGGTGATCGTCTTCGAGAAGCGCGTGTGTCGGGTGAGGTTCTTCAGGCTCATCGTCACCTTCTGCCCGTTCACGAGCACGGCGGCGTTGACGCGGTCGCCGGGCTTGATCGTCATCGGGATCGGCACCGACGGCGCCGGGACGATCTCCCACCAGGCGTAGTAGACGGGGGTGCTGCTCGAGCCGCTGCACTCGGCGGCGGTGCCGAGCTGCTCGAGCGCGGCGGACGCGGAGCTGTAGCCGCCGAGGCCGACCCAGAACGCGACGGCGTCCTGCCGTCCGTCGCTGCAGCGCACCCTGGGCTGAACCCAGGTTCCGGTCACGTCCCCGAAGCTGACCGAGGCGCCGTCGGCGGCGACGGCGGCGTACCCCGACCAGTTGGAGCTGACCTCGGCCGCACGGGTGGGGGAGAGCGTCCCGAACGAGAGCGGGCGGGCAGGCGTGGCCGCCGCTCCGGCCGTCGCCGCCACGGCGGCCATGACCGCGACGGAGAGGAGCGGGAGGAAGAAGCGCCGTACGTGCATGCCCACTGCCGCGCAGGGTAGCCCTCGATCCCGCGACGAAGCTAAGAGTCTCGTAACGGATCTGTGAGCGGCCCGCCCGAGGCGGGTGCGGATGCCGCACCGGCGGCAGGCAGAATCGCGTCATGCATCCGGGACGTGAGCGCGCGTGAGGGTGGCTGTGGCCGAGCACCTCCTGCGCGAGTCGCGGGCGACGGGTCCCGCGGAAGCGGATGGGCTCCACCTCCACGACGTGTGGGAGCTCGATCGGCCGCTTCCGGCCGGCGTCGACCTCGACGAGCTCGCTGCGCGCCTCCGCGAGGCTCGGCTGCCCTTCGTCGTGCGCATCCTGTTCGCGCTCCGCTCGGCGGCCGGCAAAGGCCTTCGACTCGACCGCGGGGCGACGGGATTCCGGCCGCTCCACGCGAGCCCGAGCGAGCGGCTGTACCGGATTCGCAATGCCACGGTGACCGCGCTGCTCCATGTCTCGGTGGTCGACCACCGGGTGCGGCTCGCGGTCTACGTGCGGCCCCACGGTTGGCGGGGCCGCCTCTACCTCCGCGCGATCGGGCCCGCCCGCCGCTACGTCCTCTATCCCGCGCTGATCAGGTGGGCGGGACGACGGCTGGCCGCCGGGAGGTGACGGACGGCCTCCGGTGGGGGTTCAGGCGGCCGCGTCGGCGAGGCGCTGCGCCAACGACGGGTCGTCGGCGCATAGCAGCTCGAACTCCGCGCGGTCGACCGCGACGACGCGGAGGTCGGAGGTCGCCCGGACGCGCGCCGCCCGCTGCCCGTGCTCCGAGAGCAGGGCGCGCTCGCCGATCACCGAGCCGGGGCCGAACGGCAGCTGGCCCTCCGGCGCCTCGACCACCACGGTGCCTTCGAGGATCACGAAGACGCCGCTGCCGTACTGACCGCGCTCGACCAGCACCTGCCCGGCGGGAATCTCGGCCGGTGTCCCGGCCGCCTCGAGCCGGCGCAGGTCGTCGGCATTCATCGTGAGCGAGTATCTCAGACGAGCCCGGGGGCCGCGATCCGCGGCGCGAAGGGCGCAACCGCGCATCGCTGCTACGGTTGAGCCTGTCGCGGGGCGTGGCGCAGCCTGGTTAGCGCGCTAGTCTGGGGGACTAGAGGTCCCGAGTTCAAATCTCGGCGCCCCGACTACGGAAACCCGCTCAACCAAGCGGGTTTCTGCGTTCTCAGCGGCGTTTCTCACTCCGCCGCCTCTGCGAGCTGGTCCGTTTCTGGTCCGGTCTGCTCCGCGTGAGCAGCATCGAGCCGCTCGATGATCGCGAGGTCTGCGCTCGGGAGCCACCGCGCGTAGTGGCGGAGCGTCGTCGTGACCTCTGTGTGTCCCATCTCCTTCGCGATCCACTCGATGGAGACGCCGTCTGCGAGGTTGAGCGTCGCGAAGGTGTCGCGCATCCCGGACGGCGGGCGATAGGTGAGCTTCGCCGTCGTCAGGGCGTCCGTCCACTGGCGTGCCCGCCAGTTGTGGTAGTTGATCGTTCCGCCCTGCTCGCCCGGGAACACGAGCTGCTCCTGCTTGAGCGGGACGGGGAGGAGGTCGAGCGCCTGGAGTGCGCGTGCGGTCAGGTGCACCGTCCGCAGAGCCGCATCCGTCTTGCCTCGATCCTCGACCTTCCCGTTGCGAACCGCGCGGTTTACGCGGAGCATCCTCTCGCCGCGCTTGATGTCGCACCACCGAAGGGCCAGCCACTCCTGCGGACGCAGCCCGGTCGCGGAAGCGAACCGCACGAGCGCCTTGTCCACTGTGCGGATCGTCGCGTCCGACACGGTGAGCACGTCGGCCCAAGCCTCGAACGGGTACGCGTCGTACGGCGGCTCCTTCGGCATCTCGACGGACGCCGCGACGTTCTTCGGCGCGTAGTTCCACTCGACCGCCTGCTGGAGTGCCTGACGCATCGCCTTCAAGCTGCTGCGCCTGGTCGTCTCCGACAGTTCGAGTCCCGCCAGCCACGTCTGCACGGCTTCCGCCGTCAGCTCGCGGACGAGGAGCCGTCCGAACTTCTTGCGGCTGCGCTTGAGGTTCGCAGCGAGCGTTCGCTTCGCCTGCTCGCTGTGGAGGTATGCGTCGAGCACCTTCTCGCACAACGCGTCGTAGGTGACATCGACAGGGCGAGCGAGCGGGTCGCCAAGTCCGAGCTTCCGGCGGTGCGCGGCGTCCTTGAGTGCTGCGATCTTCCGCTCTACATCGGCGCGGGTACTTCCGTGCACGCGGGGCCGGTTCCCTTCGATCCGGGGCGTGCTTCCCACTTCTTCGACGGGTCGTCACTGCCGGAGCGGTAGACCGCCGTCACCGCTCGCCGCCGGTCCGCTGGAACGCTTCCAGAGCGTCCGGCTTCACGTAAAGACGTGCGCCAGCCCGGTAGCCGATCTTCCGAATGACCCGGTAGCCCGCCTCAGTCGGTTCGCCGTCGCTCTTTGCCATCCGCAGGACGGCTGCGGCCTCGCGAGCCGTGAGCGGGGATGCCGGAACCGGGCGAAGCGTCCCACGCGCCGAACCTCTCGACCGAACCGCGAGCAGGCGAGTCCTCTCGGCTTCGAGGTAGGCAAGGTCCGCCTCAATCGCTTCGTTGCTGTCGTTTCCGTAGGCCAGCGCGACTTCGATTGCGTTGTTGAACGCGTCGGGGTCGGCGGGCACGGTCTGTGCAAGTCCCATTCGTGGTGTGACCTCGGGCCGTTACGCCTCCGGCTTTTCTCCTTTCGGGTTCGTGTGTCTCTCCCAGCGGTGCTGGGGGAGCTGGCGTCCCCGACGGTGCGGGGTTGCGAGCAGCGCGTCGAGGTACATCCGAGCCCCGATCCGCAGGGCATCGGAGAGCGTCACGCCGAGTTCTGCGGCGTCAGCCTCCAGCCGCTCCTTCTCAGCGAGCGGGATGCGAACGGGGGTGATCGGTGTACGCGCCATTTCGGTATATACAACTCTAGTCGAGCCACCGGATGGACGTGTTGCGGACGCGCGATCCCGGACTCGTCACCGCTTCCCCTCCGGCTCGATCCCGTTCGCGAACGCTTCCGCCGCGTCGATCCCCTGTGCAGCGAGGGTGAGGAGGCGGTTGACGGCCTGCGATGGCGTGCAAGCGGTTCCGTGCAGACGAGTAGCGAGGAGCGTCAGCTCGTCCAGGTCGCTCGGATCGAGCAACGAACGCAGAGTGTCTTCGGTGACCTGGCTCCTCACGGAAGCTCGTGCGGGGCGACCTTGACGCCAGCGGCAAGGCAGAGCCAGAGCGCGGCGATGTCGGAGAGGCGGCGGCAGCTCTCGTGGTCGAGCTGGTGCATCTCCGCGAACTGGCGGCAGTTCTCCCAGAGGACCTCCGGGCGGACTCCGTTCGAGAGCCGTTCGTCCCCGAGGAAGACGCGATCCAGGGCGCTTCCGGCGAAGTCGTCACCGAGCGAGCTGAACTTCCCCGACGCCCTCGCCTCGACGGTCACCGAACGGGTGATCCGACCGCGCGGCACGACGACGTAGCTGCCTTCGCCGTCCGTGGCAACCCTGGACAGCTCCAGCGTCTTCCTCGGCGGCAGGACAGGGTTGGCGGTCGCCAGCGCCTCTGAGACGAGGTTGCCCCAGGCGAGGATCGCCGTGTGCGCGGGCGACTCCATCTCGACCCCGGTGGGGCTGGACGAGATGAGGAAGCGCGACTGGCCGGGGGCACCGGAAGGCGGGCACCTCGCGGAGGTTGTAGCGGGCGGTGGTGGTCACTTGTGCTGCTCTCCTTCCTGAGTCAGTCGAGTCCGTGGAACGACTCGGGCGGGGTGAACGTGTCCGGGGTGAGGCCGAGCTGCTCCATCCGCTCCCGACGGTCGGCCGGGTGCAGCGTCCAGTACGCGCGGCGGAACGACTCGACCTCGCGCTGGCGCATCACGTTCTCGTACTCGCCGCGCATCGACGGATCGGTGGCGAGGCGGTGCTCGTACTCCTGGCGCTCCCTGTGCGCCCGCTGCTGCGGCGTCTCACCGGGCTTCTCCTTCGAGAGGCCCGCGTGCCAGAGAAGCTCCTCGTCGGTGAAGCCCTCCGGCTCGTGGCCGAGCTTCTCCGTCAGGATCGCCTTCGCACCGGCGACGAGCGTGTCCGCCTCCTTCTGGGCGCTCAGCGCGGCCTGGGCGCGAGGCAGGAACGAATCCTCGGCCGGAGCCGACGAGACGGTGGGCGTCTCCGTCACCTGGGGTTTCGGAACCTCCGGGACGCTCCCTTCGGTGGGCGGCGCAGGCTCACGAGAAGCCCGCAGGAACTCGCGGAGCTGATCCTCGGTGTTGATGCCGGAGGCAAGGATGCCCTCGACCAGCGTGTGGTCGTCCATCTCTAGTCGTCCTCCTCGGTGGTGGGCGGTACGGGAACAGGGGTGAAGCCGGAAGGACCCGGCGCGTAGCGGGGACGGGGCGGCTTCGTGAGGCTCTCGGTGTAGACCGCGAGCTGAACGTCGGGGAACGGGGCGTAGGCGTCGATCCGGTCGTAGAGGGCGGCCTGCTGACGCTCCAGGCGATCCACCTTCCGCTCGGCACGACCACGGCTCACCCGGTCGTGCGCCGCCTCAACCTGTTCGGCGGCACGGTCGATCAGCTCGTCCAGCTCCCAGAGCTGGCGCATCATCGCGGCGATGGGGTCGCGCTCCGCGTGCTCGCTAAGGCCGCGACGCCGAAGGAAGTCGCGGTACTCGGCGCTCTCGTCAGCCGTGACGGTCACGCGGCCTTCCTCAGGCGACGCGCCACAACGGGATCGAGCTGTGTGAGGCTGAGCGCGGGACGTTCACCGGTCGCGATCTCCCGCCAACGGGCCTCCCGCTTGAGCCGCGTGTCCTCCGACTTCGCGAGACGAGAGCGCTTCGACTCGCGAAGGTGGCGGAGGAGGTAGGCGTAGACCCCCGGTGCGCGGCGATTCACGCCGGAACCTGCCATCGCTTCGACCTCGTAGTGGAGCTGGAGGTCGCGGCTGGTGACGAACCGCTCCACCTACCTCAGCTCCTTAGGCGCAACGGTCTTCGTCGCGATGAACGCGGCGAGCGCTACCGGGGTGACGCGGAGCGCCGGGCGCTTGTCGCCCTGGCCGACGCTGAACGCCTCCAGGTCGCCCCGGTAGATCAAGTTCCGGACGGTACGGGACGCGACGCCGAGAGACGACGCTACCTCGGCGACGGTAAGCGCTGCCGGGATAGGGGTGAAGTCGGTTGTGCGCGGTTCTGCGGGCCTCACAGTTGCCTCCAGTGATTGGGAGTGAACTGCGGGCCAGGACCGACTTTGACTTGGGCCGAGTAAGACTCGGCGGCGCTCCCCCGTTGAGCCGGTTTTCTCTCCGGCGGTGCCTGGAACGGAGCGCGACTAAAACGGAAGGCTACCGTCGCCCTCGGACGGACGCGGATGTCAGCCGGCCAACAGGGAACCGGGTGTGGTTACCTCGCGCCGTGGACTACGGATTCGTCCTGACGCTGGCGGTGACCCTGCTCGGCGCTGCGTTCGAGCCTTCTCTGTTTGTTCAGTGCTGAGATGGCTGGCCGACGTAACTGAGGCGTTCCGCCGGTTCTCGTGCCTGTCACCCGGAGGGCGCGAAGCGAGTCCGCGAAGCGGACTTGACAGGTGCGAGGTTCGGCGGGTTGCTGCCGTGGAGTCGGCCAGCCCCTCGGACCGGCAACTGTCCTAGGCGGGAAAGCGCGACAAGAAGGCTCGGACGTTGTCCACCATCAGACGCACCTGCGTTGCGTCGTACTCGTCGTAGCTGCCGTGTGCTGCGTCGTTCCTCAGCCCCAGCCAGGCGGTGACGCTCTTCTGCTCAAGCTTGTTGTAGACAGTCTTCTTCGCCAGCTCGGCGTTAAGCGTGTCTGCCTTCTTCGGGTGTCCGCCCGCGGTGATCGGCACGCCGTTCTTCTCCGCGAGTTTTCGCAGATGTTCCTCGAGCACGCTCCCTGCGATCACCGCTGCGGGGTCCTTGTAGTGCTTCTTCAGCAACTCGTCGGCCATTTCGAGAAAGTCAGCGAACAGATCGGCGTGGAGTAGTTCTTCGATCGAACGGAGGTAACCCGCGTCGTAATCGCTCCGGAGTGCTACGAGGATGCGCTCGAGATGAACTGCGGTCGCGGGGGCGTGCGCTCCACGCTTCAGCTCTTCCTTGGCGATTGCTGCGTACCGGCTTCCTGGTCCTGCGAGTCGGTCGATGGCGGCAGCCCAGCTGGTCGCCAGCGTGGATCGCTCGCCGGACGTCCAGTCGCGCGACTCGTCGTACTCCAGGATCTCACCCGGCGCGAGGTGTGCCCTCGCTAACAGCGCATCGATCTCCGCGATGATCGCCTGAGTGTCTGCGGTCGGCACCGCGGGATCATCGCTGAGAAGAGGACAGCGCTCCCTCACCGAGCCTCTCCCGCTCCCGCCCCGCGTCACGGCGAGGCTGCACCGGTGGTTCGATGACCGCTCTTTAGCGCTAGGGCGCCGCCGATTCCGTCGTCAGGCCCAACGCCGTCGCTGGTTGACGTAGGTTCTCGCTGTGAACTGGCTCCTGCTCGTCGCAGCGGCGTGCTGGATTGTCGTCGGCCTAATGGCGTTAAGCGAGCGCCGCGCGATCAGGCGGGCCGGAAACGAGCCGCGCCGACTCCGCGAGATCGCCAAGGACGCGCCCTACGCGTTACTCACGTACTTCGTCTTGTTCGGGCTGCCGATCATCATCGTCCTAGTGCTCCACCTCTTGTTCCCGACAAGCCGTGGGTCTACCCGATTAACGACCACTGATCGAACGCGAATCGAGAAGGGCGGCAGCACTCGGGTGGTTCGCAGCCCTCCTTCAGCGACGAACACCACACCGCAAACGGGCCCTTCACCCACCTGCGGGCTCCCATCGGAACGAAGAAGGGAGGGGCAGGGACGAGCGGAGGAAAGGCCGAGATGAC
>CAVXLT010000003.1:0-337408 GCA_963762715.1 uncultured Thermoleophilia bacterium
CGTCGCGGTGTCGGAGGGCCTCCCTTCCGACACCGCTGCGCCGCTACTCCTTCCGTCTTACAGAGGGCTCAGCCCCAGAGAGTGTCCGCCTTCAGGAGGAGGTCGTTTGGGCGTCGTCTGCCCCCGCGAGGATCCCGACGAGGCCCACATACAGCGTCGGCGGGATCGACGGGCTCTTCATGAAGGGGATCCGCATCCCGCCGTGAGCTTCCCCGACTTGGCGGCGGGCGCGAGACCCGCGAGGTTCGAGGGGAGGTTCCCCTTCGCGAGGTCGGCGGGATCACCGTGCCGGACAGGCGCGCGAACAGGGAGGCCTGCTTTGGACGCGCCAGGAAGTTGATGAACAGCTTGGCCAGCGCCGGGTTCTTCGTGTCCTTCGCCGCCGCGATGTTGAGGTTCGCGTTTGACCGCCATGAGCGTGTCCTTCGCGGTCTCGCCCGGGAAGGGAACCATGTTGAACTTCGCCCTTACCGCCGGGTCGATGGCGAAGATGCCGGCCATTCCGGCGCCACCGATGACCACCATCCCGGCCTGCTCGCGTGCCGCCTCGACGTCAAGCTGCCGATCGACTCGCCGGCCGCTCCCGGCGAAAAGCACCCGGCGGCCTTGGCTCGCGCGATTGTGCCTATCGTGTTCTGCCACGCTTTGGAGCCGGCGAACGTCGACTTGTTTGCGAACCGACGCTGCAGCCACTTGGGATCCGTCGAGACGCCCATCGAGGCGTTCGTGGCGTACAGCCAGGACGCAGCCGCGGCGGGACCGCCTGCAGGAAGGCGATCGGGATCTTACCTGCCGCCTTGAGCTTGCCGCAGAGCGTGAGCAACTCCGGGAGCGTCTTCGGCGGCTTCAGGCCGAGGGACGCGAACATGTTCCTGTTGGTGCCGGCGAGCCCGAACGTCGAGGATGTCGATGTTCGACGTGACGAAGCGGTTGTGCACCTTGACCGCCGACCGGGCGTACGCCGGAATCGCTTCTGCCAAGGGCTACCGCTCAGATCGAGCAGCTTCCCCTGCGAGCCGAGCGAGTAGACGCTAGCCAAGCCACCGGCAGCCACGGACAGCCACATCACGTCGGGCGGGTTGTTCGCCTGGAACCAGAGTCGGAAGACGCTGCAGGGTACTGCGCGAACGGGACGATCTCGAGGTTGACCTTCACGTTCGGGTACACGTTGTTGAAGTTCTTAACCATGGTCGCCATCCCTCCTAGCTCGTTAAGCCAGAAGACGTCCAGGGTTCCACTCGGGGACTTCGCGCTGGTCTTCGCCGAGGCAGCAGACGCGGCGAGAACGCCGCAAAGCGCCACGAGAACGATCGACCCTACGATCGCAAGCCGTTTCACGTACGACCTCCTTTGGCTGTTGCCTTTCTGGACGCAGCAAACCTTTGTCGGATGCCGCGCGTCTAACTATTGGCACGCCGCGACAGTGTTAAGGTCGACATGGAGTTTGTCAACAACACACACAGAGAGCTTAACAACTCATACGTCGATCGGATGGACTTTCTGTGTGGAACTGCCGCGGCACGACCTTCACTGAACGGTTCAGGCTCTGCTGCTCCAGCACGGCCGGCCGAGATGCCGGGGCCCTCGCCGACCCGGAGGCTGAGCACTTCGATCTCGCCGTTGAACGCGTTGTGCAGGGCCGGATAGGCGTCGGTAACGGGGGTGTTCGGATCCTGGCCAACGCTGAACGTCTCGCTGATCTGGAAGATCCTCGGCGTCCTAGCGAGGATGCCCTCAGCGACCACCCAGCCGTCGACAAGCAGCCGTCCGGTTCCAGGGCCGCCGGGCTCCTGCCCTTCGAACGTGAAGACGAAGCCGATCTCGTGCCGCCCGGGCTTGATCACCGTCGCGCTTCGAATCACGAAGGTGTCCTGGATCGTGCCCAGCGTGCTGCAGTACGCGAGGGCGCCGTCGTCGCGGATCCAGTGACCATCCGCCGAAGCGCCCAGCCTGAGCGCACAGCACGCCCTGCGCCCCGATCGTGGACGACGAGCGTGGCGTCGATGTCGAAAGACCTTCCGACCACGTACGGGACCCGTTCGGCCGGAAGCCTCACAATGGGTCCGTGAAAGGTGATCGCGGTCGGCCGGGCAGCGATCTCAGGCGCCCGGCGATCCCGGGCGAGCGATCATCGATCGGCAGACCTTGAAGCGTCTCGCCTCGGCGAGGAACAGGTCTTGCACTCGGCGAGCCGCTCCGGGTGCGCGTGCGCAAGATCGGTTGCCTGGCTCCAGTCTGCTTCGGTGTCGTAGAGTTCCCAGACGTCCTCGGCGAGACGGGGAAAATCGGTCGTTGTAGCGATCCCACGGGGTGACCTCATGCGTGGTGCACGCGACCCAGCCGTCGTGATAGATCCCCCGCGCGCCAAGACTCGAAGTACTGGGTGGTCCGGCGTCCCGCCCGCCGCGTCGTCGAACGATGTAGTCCATCGACACGCCCTCGATCGGTTGCTGCGCGAATGCCGTCGACGCTCCGTCGGCTCGGGCAGACCGGCGGCTTCGAGCACGGTCGGGACGACGTCGATGACGTGATGCCACTGGTGACGGGCCCGCCCCGATCCTCGATGCCGTTGGGCCAGTGGACGACCAGTCGCGTTGCGGGTACCGCCGTAGTGGGACGCGACCTGCTTGACCCACTGGTACGGGGCGTCCATCGCCAGAGCCCAGGACATGGGATAGTGAGGCCCATGGCTCGGGTCCACCGACGTCTCGTCCCGCGCGGAGATCTCGCCTGCAGTCTCGACGATCCTGTTCGAGGCTGAGCGTGTAGTTGCTGAAACCGTGCCTGCCCGCCCTCGGGCGAGGCTCCGTTGTCGCCCAAGACGTACATGACGATCGTGTTGTCGAGGCACCGATGCGCTCGAGCGCATCGACGAGCCGGCCGACCTTGGGCGTCGGTGTGCTCCGCGAATCCGGCGTAGAGCTCCATCAGCGGCAGGCGACCCGCTGCTCATCGGCGGCTGGCCGTCCCAGCGAGGGAAGCCGTCGGGCCAGGGGGCGAGCTCGGTGTCCGGCGGGACGATCCCGATGCTCCGCTGCCGCTCGAGGGTGAGCTCTCGTTGGCGCTCCCAGCCGTGGTCGAATCTGCCGCGGTAGTTCTCCGACCAGCGCCGCTCGACATGGAACGGCGCATGGGTCGCCGCGAATGGCAGGTAGCAGAAGAACGGCCCCGGCCTGGAGCGCGCCAACGTCCGGATCCAGACGATCGCCCGGTCGATCATGTCCTCGGAGAAGTGGTATCCTCCTGCGGGACTCGCGGCTGCGCGACTCGGGTCGTCCCGTCGAACAGCGGCGGGTAGTACTGGTTGCACTCGCCTCCGCCGATGAACCCGTAGAAGCGCTCGAACCCTCCGCCAACAGTCGGCCAGCGGTCGAACGGTCCGAGCGGAGAGATCTCCGCGAGCGGCGTCTCGTGCGCACTTGCCGAACGCGCCGTCGCGTAGCCGTTGCAGGTCAGCATGCGCGCCAGCGGGGCGGCGGTCCTGGGCATCCGCGCCGTGTAGCCCGGAGCGCCAGCCGGCCAGTTGACGAGGCCGCCCATCCCGACACTGTGATGGTTGCGGCCGGTGAGGAGCGCCGCGCGCGTCGGCGAGCAGACGGCCGTGGTGTGAAAGCGCGTGTAGCTGAGCCCACCCTCCGCGAGGCGGTCTGCGACCGGCATCTCGCACGGCACCGCCGAAACGTCGAGGGTGCGCCGAATCCCATGTCGTCGAGGAGGATGACGACGACGTTCGGCGCGCCCGGCGGCGGCGTCGGGTCGACGGGGAGTTCGAACGCAGGCGCCTGCTCTCGGATGTCGAGCGCAACCGGCCTCGTCGACGAGGCCGAGCGCATAGGGAGGATCCGACGGTCAGCCTCGTAGATCCTCATTCCCGCGACACTCCGCCGCCGCACCGAGCGCAGGCCGCTGCCGTCGCCGCCGGACCCTTGGCGAGGAGGACCTCCGGTTTCGCAGGAGATCATCGCAGCTCCCTCAGGCTGTCCACGACGATCCCGCGATCGTCCGTGCAGATCTCGCGACGAGCGAACCCCACCGGCCCTCGTGCTGCACGTAGCGGTCGCGATACCGCGCAATGAGGGGCCGTCGCACGCTGCCGTCGGACGCGATCGTCATCGCATAGCAGACGCTCCGTCCGCTCGCCTCGTCAGGGCAGTCGAGGTCGATGACGATCGACGTGAGATGGCTCATCCCCTCCAATAGATCCCATGCCTCCGCCGCGAACGCTACGATCGCAGCTCTCCCTCGACTCGCGCCCCCTCGCGCCCGACGAACTCCCAGACCGCGTCCGGATGCCAGAGCGACTCGAAGAGCTCGGCCTCGGCGCCATCGAGCGCATGGCAGCACGTGCCGAGGAGCTGCTGGATCTCGAGCCGGTTACACAGCTCTTCCAGTGTGTGGCTCATCGGACGCCCACCTCCAGCTCGATCACCAACTCGCTTCCGATGTCCAGCACCGTCACCGTCGCATCGGGATCCGCCTCGACCATCAACCCCTCGAACTCCCGACCGAGGTCGCCCATCATGGCGGCGAACCCGCGGTCGGCCTCGAGCAGCTCGCGCAGCGCTTCTGGGGTCGGCGATGCGTCCGGCGCGGGGAAGTAGTGACAGGGGATGACGTGCTTCACGCGCAGGAGCTGCGTCGCGGCGTACACGGCCTGCCGCACGTCCATCGTCACGCGAAACCCGCCCACCGGGAGGATCGCGAGGTCAGGGCGCCAGTAGTCGCCAATCACCTGCATCTCGGCGGACGCAGACGTGTCGCCGGCGAAGTAGACGCGGTACCCGTGGGAGAGCGTCAGGACGAAGCCGGATGCGACTCCGGCCCACTCTGACCCCTCCGGTCCCGCGTAGCTCGAGTCGTGGGCGGACGGAACAGGCGCCGCGGTCACGTCGCCGAAGCGAGCGCTGCCCCCGAAGTTGATCGGGACGGCGTTCGCCACTCCCATCGACTTGAACTTCGACGCGAGCTCCCAGAGCGCAAAGATCGTGATATCTGGGTTCGCCTCGACGATCCCGAGCACGCCCTGCGCATGGTCGGCGTGCCCGTGGCTCACCACGAGCACGTCGAGCGACTCGAAGAACTCCCGTCTCTCGTACATCGGGTCGAGCGCGGGGTTGTTCGCGAACCACGGATCCGTGAGGAGCCGCGTGCCGTCTGGGGTGACCAGGTGGAACATCGACAGCCCCCCTCGGCCAATTCGGAGGGTTCGTTCGCTCATCCCGTCTTGCCTCCTCGTCTCTGCAGAGACGGAGCTGATCCGGTCATGCCACTCCGTCCGGATAGGCGTCGAACACCGCGTTGTCGTGCATCGGGAGCACGTGGTCCGCATCGCGGCGGATCCGCGCGATCGCCGCGAGCGCGTCCGCGAGGCTCACCACGTATCCGGGCGGACGTCCGTCGCGCATCGCGATCTCAGCCACGTAAACGTTGTCGCCCGTGATGACCGCCTGGCCGGACGGGACGTCGACGTAGATCATCTGGTGACCCGCCGAATGACCGCCGTGTCTGGACGCAGCGGATGCCCGGCGCCAGCTCGAGGTCGCCGTCGATCAGCTCCACGCGGGGCCACAAGGGCTCGACCAGCTTCGAGATGTCCGTACGGTCGTAGAGGGACTCGGGGTACAGCGGCGCGGCCGCGTACTGCAACTCGACCCGCTGGACGACGAGCCTCGCGTTCGGCAGACGGTCGGCGAGTCCCGCATGGTCGATGTGGAGATGCGTGAAGACGACGGTCTTGATGTCCTCCACGCCGAGGCCGTGCTGCGCGAGCCGGGCAGCCAGGTCGTTCTCCTCGACCACGGTGTCGGCGCCGCCTTGGGGGCGCAGGCCGGCGTCCACCAGGATCGGATGCGGCCCGCCCAGCACGAGGTACGCAGTGATTGGGATCGACACCTTGCCTTCGACAACCCACCCCTGGGCCATCCACCCCGACTCCACCTTCGCCTCGCCGAGGCGAAGCGGGTGAACGACGAGCGGGGCCACGCTGGAGGACGCGTGCGTCATGCTCGCTCGGACGCTGCGCACATCGCCGCACGGCAACCGCCCCCTGCAGGCCACCCGACGGTCAGATGCGGGTTTTCGTCCATGAAGCTCGCCTCCAGCCAACGCACTCCAAGAGAGCGAAATCGTTCGGTAGACGAAACGTACATCAAACCAACACGAAGACGGGTGTTGTCCCTCAAAGCGAGGCACGAAAAGAACGTCTGCTAATTTTGCAAAGGGGGCATTCCCTTAGCTCCAGTAGGATGAGGGTTCGTGACTGCGGCGCGGCCCTCGCGCTCCGGCCCGAGGGCCGGAGCTGATTACCCGTCTTCGTTGAGCCAGTTCCTCGACTGGTTCCAGACGGACACCGACTGCGCGGCCTACCTTGCCCGTCTTCGCTGGCCGGATGGTTTCTCCTGCCCGAGCTGCGGGCCTGGCGATGCGTGGCTGACGAAGCGGCATCTCTACGTGTGTGCGGCGTGTGGCAGGCAGACCTCGATCACGGCTGGGACGATCTTCGAGAAGACGCGGCTGCCGCTGCTCACGTGGTTTCGCGCGATCTGGATGCTGACGAGTAGCAAGAGCGGTGTGAGCGCGAAGGAGTTGGAACGCGAGCTGGGGATCGGCTATCGCGCTGCGTGGTTGATGCTCCAGAAACTTCGTCGGGCGATGGTGAGGCCGGGGCGCGACGGCGACAAGCTCTCTGGCGGCATCGAGGTTGATGAGAGCTATCTCGGCGGCCCCTCGCCTGGCGGCAAGCGCGGGCGTGGCGCAGAGGGCAAGGTGATCGTTGCGATCGCGGTCGAGCGCAAGGGGTTGGGAAAGAAGTCGAAGCGATGGAAACTCGGTCGAGCACGGATCGAGGTTGTGCCGAACGTGGAGGGCGAGACCCTGCGCGCATTCGTCGAGCGCAACTGCGAGGTCGGCTCAACCATCTACACCGACGGCTTGAGCGCCTACAAGGGACTCGCCGCTCTCGGCTACGAGCACGACGCGACGAAGGTGTCCGCCGGACAAGATCCGGCTCACGTCGTTCTCCCGGCGGTGCATCGCGTTGCTTCGCTGCTGAAGCGTTGGCTGCTCGGCACCCATCACGGCGGCTGGGGCGAGCAGCACGCCGAGACCTATCTCGACGAGTTCGTCTTCCGTTTCAACCGGCGCCAGTCGAACGCGCGCGGACTGCTCTTCTACCGGCTCCTCCAGAACGCGGTGGCGAAGCGAAAGACGAACTACGAGGTGATCGTCTTGCGCCCGAAGAACGCGGAAACGAAGCGGCGCGGACGAAAGCGCACCCGGCCTTACAGCACGAGCGCGATCACCGGCCAGCCAGCCCTTCGCGCCTCGATATCGGGCGCGTCGGCGACATCGCCAGGCGCAGTGAAGCGCGTCGCCACGAGACCTCCTGCAAAGAAGGGCCGTGTCGGATCGTCCGGTAAGGCAGCATCCACTCGATGAGCGCACAAGCAGGCAAATACGCGCGCTTCGAGCTTGAGCGTCGTTTCCTCGTCGAGCACCTCCCCGAGCGGAAAGACCAAGACCAGGGCTGGCGCATCACCGACCGCTACATCAACAAAACGCGCTTGCGTCTGCGGCGGATGGAACCGCTGGCGGGCGGTGAGGCCGTCCTCAAGCTCGGACAGAAGGAAGTGTCATCGCCGCCGGACTTCTCACGGATGACGATCACGAACATCTACCTCTCGCCCAGCGAATACGACGTGTTCGCGATGCTACCCGCAAACGAACTGCACAAGACTCGCTACTCGCTGGAGGACGCGGGACGCACGTATAGCGTTGATGTCTTCGACGGACATCTCGCCGGCCTCATCCTCGCGGAAGTCGGGTTCGAGACCAGCGACCAGATGACCGAGCAGTGGCGTCTTCCGCCCTGGGTGTTGCGGGAGGTTTCCGACGACCTTCGTTTCACTGGAGGCGCCCTTGCGGGTCTCGCGCAAGATGAGGCTGCGACGCTGATCCGGCAGCTCTCGGTCAAGCCGTAGTTGGGCGCTCGACTGACGCCGCCAACCCTCTACCCTTCAGAAGCAGGAAACGGCTGCACCACAGGCATTCCGAAACCTCACTGGAGGCAGAGGAATACCCCTTTTTTGCAATTGCGTTCGGGGGCTCGGTCGGGTGCGCGCCACCGGAAGTTCTTCGCCGAGAGGCGATTTCCGAAGCTCCGCGCGCGCCACCCTGGCACGGCTGGACGCTGATGCCCCGCCGAGTCACTGGCAAGTGCACGGTTACGCGAGCGGCGGAGGGGCCGTCACGACCAGGGGTCGATCAAGATCTTCACCGGCCCGTCGGGCTGGACGAGCCGATGAAATGCGTCGCGCGTCTGCGCGAGGGGGACAGATGCTGAGATCATTACGTCGGGATCGCCCCAGCTGGGGTCGGTCAACTCGGCGAGCGCCTGCTCGAAGTCCCGGGCGGTGTAGGCGATCGAGCTGACGAAGTCAACCTCACGCAGGACGAACGCCCTCGGCGCGATCACGAAGTCACCCGACGGCACCCCCACCACCACGACCTGCCCCCCGGGACGAGTCGAGTAGCCGGCGGCCTCGGGCCCGCGCACGATCCCCGTGCAGTCGAAGACGATCTCGGGCGGCGGCGCGCCCGCCGACGCCTCCTCGATCGTCGGCGCGGCAGCCGCTCCCAGAGCGGCCGCCGCGACACGACGCGGCTCGCGCGGCTCGCCCACTCGGACATCCTCAATGCCCGCGGCCCGAAGTGCGGCGACCATCATCAGGCCGACCGGGCCGGCTCCGAGGACGCCGACGCCGGCCAGTGCGTCCCGCCGCGCGACACGACTGCGCTCCCGCGCGCGCAGGGCGACGCAGTACGGCTCGACGAGGGCGCCGCGCTGGAACGACATGCTGGGCGCCAACGGATAACATGCCGCCGCCGGGACTGCGCAGTACCCCGCCATCCCGCCACTGCGATCGCCGAGCCCTATCCAGTTGCGCGTTCCCTCATCGCAAAGAAGGACGCTCTCGCCCCGTCTGCAGGCATCGCAGCGCCCGCAGTGCCACGCCGGCATCACCGCGACGCGCTCGCCAACCGCGAGGTACTCGACGCCAGCACCGACGGCGGCCACCGTCCCGGAGAGCTCGTGGCCGAAGACGATCCCGGCGGGGCTCCCGTGACGGAAGTACGAGCGGTCGTGATAGGCGTGAAGGTCGGAGCCGCAGACACCGCAGAGCGCAACCTCGACCACAACCTCTCCGAGCGCCGGCTCGGGGTCCGGCAGGGCGACGACCTGAATCTCTCCATCGGCGTCGAGCTCCGCCGCCCTCATGCAAGCGCCTCGGTGACCGGCTGCTTCCCCCGCGTGCGGCGATCAGCGCACACGATCCGTCTGGCGGCGCCCTCGACCACGCGACGCTCACCCAGCCCCGACGTCGGCCCCGCCGGAGCCGGCCCCCGTCGCCGGACTCGCGCCGCACCAGGTGTCACGGCTCGGAGCGGACATGGTCATCCGCTTTAGCGGCACGTAGGCCGGCGCAAGCTCGCCCTTGCGTGCATCGTACTCCGTCAACCCGTCAGGGCCGTCCGCGTAGAGCCGCAGCATGCCCTCAGCGTGGCTGAAGAACTCGACGGTGGTGCACCCTTCGGGGCCGGCGCGATGCGGACCATAGGCCTCGCCCGGCGCAGCCGTCATCACGTCCCCCGCCGTCAGGATAGTGCCGTCGGTCGCGATCAGCTCGCCCTTGACGACCACCTCGAACCGGTAGCACGGATGGGCGTGCCGGAACAACTCGTAGTTCGGAGGCATCTCGAGCGTCGCGGCGGCGGGGGCCGAGTAGTCCTCGTCCTCGCCACCTAGGACGAAGACCGCGATCTCGTTCTCCTCCGGCTCGCGGTGGCTGAACCAGCTGGGCAGCTGACGCCCATACTGCGGGTCGTCCATCTTGAAGTGTGGCAATGCTCTCTCCTCTACTCACTCGAGGGGAAACGTGGTGGAGACGCCGGCTCGGGCAGCGGGTCGATCGGAACGCCACGCACCTCAAGGAAGCGCGGAAAGCGCTGCGTGTGCGTGCCGCCGTCGACGGTGATCGACTCGGCGGTGACGTACGACGACTCGTCCGAGCAGAGCCAGAGCACAAGCGCGGCGACGTCCTCGGCCTCTCCCGACCGGCCGAGCGGCTGGTTGTCGCGCCACTCCCGCAGCATGTCCGGGTCGCGGCCGCTGCGATAACCCATTGGGGTCATGATGTGCCCCGGCAGGACCGCGTTCGCTCGGATCTGCCGATGCGCGAGCTCGACCGCAGCCGTAGCGGTCAGCTGGACGACGCCGGCCTTCGCCGAATTGTAGGCTGCGCCGCCGAGCATCGCCATCCGCGCATTGATGGAGGCTATCGTGACGATCGCTCCCCCAGCCTGCATGACGCGCGCTGCGTGCTTGATGGCCAGGAAGGTGCCGGTCAGACAGACATCGACCGTTCGGCAGAAGTCGGCGAGATCGGTATTGACGATCGCGGCCGCGTCTGCCCGCCCGGCGCACACGACCGCATGGTCGACCCGACCGAAACGATCGAGCGCGGTTCTGATCAGCGCCCTGTGATCAGACTCGACCGTCACGTCGCACTGCTCGAGGGCGATCGATTCGGGCCCGAGGCGCGACGCAGTCTCGAGGGCCGGAGCCAGGTCGACGTCGCCCACGACGACCCGACCACCCTCCGCCGCGTACCGCTGCACGATACAGAGGCCGATGCCCGACGCACCTCCGGTGACGGCGGCGACCTTGCCGTGAAAGCGCCCGCGAGCGCCAGCGTTCCTCCCGGCCGATGTCATTTGGTCATTCCAACTCTAGCGTTCGCGTCTGGGTTCAAGGTCTGAATTAGTCCTACGTCCTCCTTCAACTAAGAGATCGAATCACAATGAGTTCTGCAGCCTCCTGAAGCAGACAAGGCAGCAGCCGATCGCGAGGAATGCTTCGTGGATCTCGTGGCGACGGTCGTAGCGGACGAGCAGTCGCTTGAGTTTGTGCAGCCAGGCGAAGGTGCACTCGACGACCCAACGCACCTGGCCCAGGCCGGAGCCGTGCTTGGTCTGGCGCCGGGCGACTCCGGCCAGCCCCTCGCTGGCGGAGTTGGCGGCGATGGGGTGTGTCAGATCTTCGGTGTAAGTCCTGTTGTCCAGGTTGTTAATCGTTGATCTCGATTCGTCCTTCGAAGGTCACGGCGAAGGCGTTGAGGGCAGGGTTCCAGCGGTTGCTCCAGCGATGCCGGTCGGGCGCGGGGAGGCGGGTTCCGCATCCTGCGCGCCACGTCCTGAGACACCCGTAGCAGATCATCGTGGCGCTTGGCGCTCGCGACGCTGTTCCGCGCTCCGCTGACCATGATGTTCGCCAGAGGGTGGCTCGTCAAAGGCGCGCTCGACGTCCACGTCCCAGTCACTCCGCGTTCGGAACTTCTCTACGATCCATGCAGCCGTCCGGGCTGGCCCGGTTCCATCTGCGAAAATTCGGCTGATCGAGCCTTCCGGAGACCCGGCCTCTGCGGAGGGATCACTGGAGACGCGTTCGCCCGGTGATCCCTTCGTTACCCGGTTCGGTTTCGAAGAGAAACGGACGCAGCCGGGGTGTAGTTGCAGCCAGTATCGCGACTGCGTTCCACACGCTGATGACCGAGACGCAAGCGCTGCTATCCGACACACTGTGGCGCCTTACGGACACGACGAGCTGCCTTCCTCGGGATCCGGACAGTTCGCGGGAGTGCGACGTTCCGCTTGATTAAGCCGAGATGCTACCGCGCGACAGTGTTCAATCGCACAGGACTGAAACCTCAGACGTTGCGGACGAGCTTCGCGACGGCGGTCGCTGCGAGATCGGCGGTGCACACAATCGAGCGGTCTTGGCCGCGAGCGCGTACCCGGCGAAACTGGGCGCAGGCCCTACAACGCTCGACGGTGACGGCGGTGCGCGCGTTAGGCACCCGGCACCAACCCGGCAACGATGGGAAGATGGAGGCTCATGCAGAAAGGATCGATTGTCCCGTCCACCAGGGAATCGGGACTTCGCCACCTCAGGTCGCGGGTTTCTACTGACTCGTCCACGTGGCTTTCGCCCTGACGGCACGTATTGCGATTTCCAGCTCTGTCGGACGGCTCGTCTGGAGTCACTGTGGTAAGAACCGAGCTCAGGCAAGTGTTAATCCTGAGGCCCGCAAACCCGGGAGGCCATTAGCTGCAATGTTCATCCCTAGCCGCGTGTGGAGCAACCTCAGATGCGCATCTGGCCAGGTGCCTACGGTACACCACCCCTGATGTTCTACCTCAAACCGGGAGGGAACAACCGCGAATTCGATGCGTGCGTAGCGTGAATCAGCGAGGTTCCTGCGCCGCGGCGTGCCCGGCGGGTCGGGATGCGGCGTTCCCACGGGCGTCAACACTCGGCACCTGGCGTTGATGAATCCCAGTCCGTCTCGCCACGCCGCCGGCTGTCTCTTCGCGACCGCCGTCGCGCTGCTCACCTGTACTCTACTGGATTCGTGTCTACCTGCCGCAGAGGGGTGAGCAGCGACGAGCGAGACGATGTCGGCGGATAGGTCGGGAGTGTTTCACGTCATGGCAAAACCCACCGGCGCGGTATGCAATCTCGACTGCGAGTACTGCTTCTTCCTCTCGAAGGAGCAGCTCTATCCGGACGGTTCGTTCCGGATGTCAAGCGAGGTGCATGAGGCTTACATCCGCCAGTTGCTTGCCGCGCATGCCGACGACGCCGAAGTGGTCGTGGCGTTCCAGGGTGGCGAGCCGACGATGATGGGCTTGGAGTTCTTCCGCCGCAGCGTCGAGTTGCAGCACGAGTTCGCCCGGCCCGGGCAGCGCGTCTTGAACACTTTGCAAACCAACGCGACTTTGCTCGACGACGCATGGGGGGAGTTCCTCGCAGAACACAGGTTTCTGGTCGGCGATGTCGATCGACGGTCCGGCCGAACTCCACGACGCTACCGGGTCGACAAGGGTGGCAAGCCCACCTTCGAACGGGTCATGCGCGGCCTCGACGCGCTAAGCCGGCACGGCGTCGACTGGAACGCGCTCACCACGGTCAACGCCGCGAATGAGCGACCACGGCCGACGGGTCTACACGTTTCTGCGCGACGAGTGCGGGGCGACGTTCATGCAGTTCATCCCCATCGTCGAGCGCGCGACGGCGAGAAGTCTTGCCACTGCTCGACGCCGGCCACGCGGTGCGCCGGCCGAGCGGCCGCTCTACCTGCAGCGCGGGCGCATGTCACGCACCGCAGCGTCGATCCGGCTGGCTACGGCCGGTTCTTGATCGACGTCTTCGAAGAGTGGGTGCGACACGACGTCGGCACCGTCTTCGTGCAGGAGTTCGACTCCGCGCTGGCGCACTGGTTGGGCATGGATCAGGCGGAATCTGCGTGCACGCGAAGACCTGTGGCACGCAGATCGCGCTCGAGCACAACGGTGACGTCTACTCCTGCGATCACTTCGTCGAACCCGAGTACCTGCTCGGAAACATCGCGCCGGGCGGCCGCACGCTGCTCGAACTCGTGACCCTGCCCGAGCAGCGGCAGTTCGGCCAGGACAAGCGCGACACCCTGCCTCGGTACTGCCGCGAGTGCGACGTGCGCTTCGCCTGCAACGGCGGCTGCCCAAAGGACCGCTTCGTCGCCTCACCGCTCGGTGAACCCGGCCACAACTACCTCTGCCCCAGCTACAAGCTCTTCTTCGGGCACATCGACCAGCCAATGCGCGAAATGGCCGAGCACCTCGCTCACCACCAGCCGCCGGCGCTTATCATGAACGCCTACGCAGCAGAGGACGCAAAGCGTGGCCGCAACGACCCCTGCACCTGCGCCAACGGCCGCAAGTGGAAACACTGCCACGGCGGCGACTGAGGCACACGGGTTCGTTTGCCGAAGGTCGCCGCAACTGGAGCGGGCAGAAGACGACCTGCTCGCCTTCTAGATGAGTAGTTCCACGGGTTCAGGCGGTGTAGTCGACGAGGGCGCGTGGCGGGTCGGCCGAGTCGGTGGTTGAGGCTGATCGCGGCGGCGAGGGCGAGGAAGCGGCTGCTGATGCGGGTGCGGAGGCCGTGGAGGGTGCGGGCGCCGTGGCGTTCGAGGGTGAGCAGGTCTTTGCAGGTCTGGAAGATCGACTCGATCCGTTGTCGGATCGGCGCGAGGTGCGGGCCGGCGCCGGGTTCGTCTTTGCGGCGTGGGGCGGATGATCGTGGCGTCGAGCTCGGCGGCGGCGTGTTCGAACTCGCGGCCGGCGTAGCCTTTGTCGCCGATCACGGTCAGGTGGCCGGTCGCGTTCGACGCGGGCGAGCAGGGTGAGGCAGACGTCGCGTTCGGGTGTCTTTGGGCGAGGTCAGCATCAGCGCGCGCGGGGTGCCGTCGAGCGCGAACAGGCCGTGCAGGCGGAAGCCCCAGAAGTAGCGGCTGTGGCTGGCGCAGTAGCCGTAGTCGGCGGCGTCGGCGAGCTGGCTGCGGCGGGTCGTCTCGATGCGAGCGGGCGCACTCGACCGGGGTCGAGTCGACCAGCAGCAGGTCGTCGTGGAAGCCGGGGCTGTCGCGCGCGAACACGGCGATCAGCGCCTCGATCGTGTCGGCCAGCCGCTCGCGGCGCTTGTAGTAGCCGGGCCGCTTCGGCAGCAGCGGGAACAGATGCGCAGAGCCGCTTGCGCGCGACCGCGAGGAAGCGCTCGTCGGAGGGGATCCCCATGATCGCCTGCGCGACCGCGAGCGTGACGACCTCCGCGTCGGTCAGGATCCGTTTGGCGTTGCCGGCCCGCTTAGGCAGGAGATCGTCAGCGGTGCAGAACACCGCAATCAGCAGCAGGTCGAGGTCGGCGAGCATCGTGGCCCCCTTGGGTCGACGGTGGCGAATAAGGCACCGCCGACTTCGACCTGGCTGCTCCTGGTCCCTACCACGACCACCGCCAACGGCCGTGGAACTACTCATCTAGTCTTCCCCGCCGACCACCGCTGCACGCTGCGCACACCAACCCGCTCCGGCGGCTGAATCGGAGATGGGCCGGGCCGCCGCACCGACGTCGTGGAATTTTCCTACGCGATCTCTTCTCCTGTGTGTGGTCACGACCTGCCCGCGGTAGACTTCGCCTTGCGTCTTTACGCAGGAGTTGGCCGATTCAGACGCTGGTGTCAGATTCGTGTCAGGAACCGCGTGCAACTCGGGTCGCGTCGAGTTCGCGGAGGTTCTTCTTCCGCTCGACAGCCGCGCTCCGCTCATGTAGAATCAGTAAAAGTCCTGCAAATGGACTAATTCGATCCCAGGTGCGCCCACTTCGTTTGCTGGCGCCTGTTTGCCGGGCGCCGAACTTGCCGTTGCGCAAACCGAGCGGCTTCAGGTCTCGAGGCGCAGCGCGACTCCGGGTAGATCAGCGAAGCCTGCAGGGTCGGCCGAGACGACCGTGCGGCCACGTGTCAGTGCGGTCGCGGCTATCAGCAGGTCGTGCGCGCCCCGCGGCCGCCCGGACCGGCGTGCGTGCGCCAGCAGCCCCGCGTGCGTTCGCGCAACCTCGAGGTCGTAGGGCTCCACCGGCAGCGAAGACAGCACGTCCTCGACGAAGCCGGCGCGTCGGCTCTTTGCCTTGCCGTGCGAGAGTTCCACTCCGACGAGAAGCTCGGCGGCGGTGATCGCCGCAATGGCCACGTCGTCCTCGTCGGAGATGATCGCGTCGAGCTCAGCCGACGAGCGCTCCGCTGTGACGAGGATCGTCGTGTCGAGGATCAGTCGTTCCAGGGCCGATCCTCGATGCTCAACGAGGCGCGAAGCTCTCGGAGCTCAGATGCCCAGCGCCGATCCGCCGGAGTCGAGCGCAGGATCTCCTTCACCCGCTTGCCGTTTGCGGCACGAGCGGGTTCGATCCGGGCAACGGTTCGCCCACGACGCACGACCAGAAAGCTCTCGCCCCGGCGCTCCACCGAGTCGAGGAGCTCCGAGAAACGCCTTGCGGCTTCGGTTGCGCTGAGCGTCCGCACAGGATCAGATTATCAGATTCCCGCTGTTACGCATGTCGATCGCTTGCGCAGCAACAAGCGCGTCGGTTTGTACAACGCCAAGTTGGGTCCATCATCATCCGCGTTTGCGGCTGGTTGACCAGTTTTCTCGCCTGTCGCAGTGTGCGTTGTCCCTTCCCGGCCAAGCTCGCGAGACGTGCGCCCAGGTAACCGCCCGGCCGGCCGGCCAGCCAACTGCTCATCGATGTCCTCTCGGATTCCGGTCCACCAATCCGCAGGTCGAGGGTCGCGTCCACCTTCTTCGCGATCAAGTCGGCTATCCGTCGCGCCGATAGTGAACGGCGTGAGCCGACGAATTCCTCCTGCCTACCTGCTCGTGCTTCCGGCGGCGCTCGGTGTAGCAATCTACTTCGCATGGTTGCCGCTCGAACCTGATACCAGCTACTTCGTTCAGGGCGCGTCCCTCTTTCCTTCTCCGCTCGGCACGATCATTGGGCGTCTCGGGGGCTACCCGGCGTTCGACGTGGTAAACGCGCTCGCGAGCGCCGGCATCATCGTTCTCGTCGCGCGGATCGCGGCGGAGCTCGGGCGCCCGCCGTTGCTCGCACAGGGGTTTGCACTCGTGCTCGTCGGCGGAGGTTGGTTCCAGCACTCGACGGTCGACGCGCTTGGCGTGGTGCTGCTTCTCGCAGGCGCCCTCGCGTCTCTCCCGGGAGCGCCGAGGGGTCGCACTCGCCTTCGGAGCCCTTGCAGCGGCCACCCACCTCGCCACGCTTCCGCTCATACTGGGGGTGATCGTTACGCACACACCGAAGACATCGCGGCGAGGGGCCACGTGGGCCCTCGCCGCTTTCCTCGCTGCCGGTGTCGCTCTGACGCTCGTGACGAGCTACCGGCCCGCGTTCAGCGTTCTTTCACACCCGTACGCCCTCGTCGAAGGCAGCCGCGAGCTGTTCCTCGCATGTTGGCCGCTTCTACTCCTCCTGCCGATAGCTTCGATCCACCGGCGCGCCTTGTCGCTCGTCGTCGGGTCGGCAGCGGGCGCGATCGTCGCGGGTGCCATTCCCGCCGCGATAGGCCAGGTGGGCATCACGCGCTACGCAGCTCCGTGCCTGTTCGTTCCCGCCGCCGCGCTCGGGCTCAGGCGCTTGCCGCGAGGGTCGAACATACGAAGTGCGAGCTCCTGGATGCTGCGCGAGCTCGCTGTCGTTCGAGCCAGCCGCGGTTGAGCATCGAAGCTGCCGAGTGACTTCCCATCAGTGAGCGTGAGACCGGGCGCCCCCTCGATCGGCGCCTATCCTGGCCGCATGAGCTCGACCGTCGAGATCCAGCGGCGGCTGCCCGGTACGTCGCCGACCGAGCGGGCGGCGCTCGAGCGCCGCGTGAAGCTCCTCGCCTGGGTCGGCAACGGCTGGCACATCGTCGAATTCGGGATCGCGCTCGGCGCGGGGATCGCGGCCGGATCGGTCGCGCTCGTCGGCTTCGGGCTCGACAGCCTGATCGAGGTTGCCGCCGCCGGCGTCGTGATCTGGCTCTTCAGCGGCGGCCGCGGCGCCTCCCACGCGGCCGAGCGCCGCGCGCAACAGCTCGTCGCCGGCAGCTATGCCCTGCTCGTCGTCTACATCGGCGTCGCGTCGACGCGCGACCTGCTCGTCGGTCGGCACCCGGACGTGAGCTGGGTCGGGATCGGGCTCGCGGCGTTCACCGCCCCGACGATGCCGCTCCTCGCACGCGCCAAGCGCCAGGTCGGGCGTCGGCTGAGCTCGGCGGCGACGATCTCCGAGGCCGGCCAGAACATGCTCTGCGCCTACCTCTCGATCGCGCTGCTGGCGGGCCTGCTGCTGAACGCGATCGCGGGCTGGTGGTGGGCCGACCCCGTCGCGGCGCTCGCGATCGCCGCCGTCGCCGCGAAGGAAGGCGTCGAGAGCGCACGCGGCCAGAGCTGCGACTGCTGCTGACGGCACTTGACTTTGCACTACAAAGTGCGCTAGCTTTGTAGCGCAAAGCAAAGTCGAAGGAGATGCACGATGACCGAGCGCTTCGACACGTTCGGGCCGCCGCCGCCGGAGCCCGACCTCTACGAGACCACCGCCGCGAGCGCCGTGGCGGAGGAGGACCGCGAGCTCGACCCGCGCGAGGCCGCGGCGCTGCTCGCGCAGACGACGAGCGCGGCCGAGCGCGGGTTCGACCTGCGGCCGCCGTTCCTGCTGCTCGCCGCCTCGCTGGTGGTGCTCGTCGCCTACGGCGCCGTCTGGCTCTCCGTGCGCCACCAGCACCCCTATTCCGGCCCCACCGGCACGGCACTCGCCGAGCTCTACGGGACGCTGGCCGTGTGGGCGGTCGTGAACGTGGTCGTCCTGCGGCGCGCGCTCAGCGGCCGCTCCTCCCCGCAACGGCGGCTCGAAGGGCTCGTGTTCACGGGGATCTGGATCTGCGTCTACGTCTTCCAGGGCGCGCTCCACCATGTCGACCACAACCCTGCGGTCGCGTACGGCATCTACCCCGCGGTCGCGCCACTGCTCGTCGTCGGCTCCGCGGCCGCCGCGTACGAGGCCGGCCGCGGCCATCGGGGCTCCGCCGCCCTCGCGCTGGCCGCCGTCGCCCTCGCCGCGATCGGCTCGTTCGCCGGCCCGCGCGGCGTCTGGGGCGTGATGGGCGTCGGCCTCTGCTCCTGCTCCTCGTCGGCGCGGCGGCCAGCTGTGGCAGCGCCGCCGCTGAGGAAGCGCGCGTGACCGCCGCCGAGCTCGACCCGCTGATCCACGCGCCCGCCCGGCTGCGGATCGTGGCGACGCTCGCGGCCCTGCCCGAGGGCGAGAGCCTCTCGTTCAGCCGCCTCCAGGAGCTGATCGGGTTGACGCCGGGCAACCTGATCACCCACCTGCGCAAGCTCGAGGACGCCGACTACCTCGACACCGAGAAGACCGGCAACGGGCAGGCCTCCCGAACCACCTTCGCGCTCACCCGCAGCGGGCGCACGGCCCTCGCGAGCTACACCGCCGCGCTCCGCGACCTGCTCGGAGAGCTGTAGCTCGCGCGCCAAGCGCCGTTCACGCGCCGCCCGAGGGCGAGAGCCGGCGTGGCCGCTCGAACGCCTGGAACGTCAGCGCCAGGCAGTAGCCCACGAGGAGGGCGAAGACGACCGTGCCGACGCCGGCCGTGCCGCCGAGCAGGATGCCGATCACGAGCACCGTCAGCTCGATCGACGCACGGACGGAGGCGATCGGGCGGCCGGTCCGACGGTGGATGCCCGTCATCCAGCCGTCGCGCGGCCCCGGCCCGAGGTTCGCCGTCAGGTAGAAGGCGCTGCCGAGGCCGACCGCCACGATCGCCGCCGCCGCCTCGAGCGTGCGCCCCGGCAGCGATCCCGGGTGCGGCAGCACCGATCGCATCACGTCGAGGGAGAGCCCGATCACGACGACGTTCGCGAGCGTGCCGAGGCCCGGCCGCTGGCGGAGCGGGATCCAGCCGACGAGCACGACGACGCTGACGAGGATCGTCGCGGCGCCGATGTCGAGCCGGCTGTGGTCGGCGATCCCCTGCGCGAGCACCGTCCAGGGGGTGTTCCCGAGCTTCGCGTCGATCAGCCCCGCCTCGCCCACCCCGAACAGCCACAGCCCGAGCAGCAGGACGCACCACGTGAGCAGGCGGGGCCGCCTCGTCTCCGGCCGCGCGGCGCTCCACGGCATCGTCGGGATCGAGCGCGCGGGCGCGAACACGCCGCGCAGGACGCGCACGACCGGGGCGGAGGCGACACGGGCGGCCATCAATCGATCAGCTTGCGCTGCATCGCGGCGATCGCGATGCGCCAGATGACGACGCCGAAGAGCAGGAGCGCGCCCACCCGCAGCAGGTCGACCCATCCGAGCTGCTCGAACGCGGCGTCCCGGACGAGCTGGACGCAGTGGTGCAGCGGATTCACCTCGCCGAGCACCTGCGCCCAGCGGGGGAGCCGGTCGAGCGGGAAGAAGGTGCCGGCGACGAGGAAGAGCGGCGTCAGCACGGCGCTGACGACGTAGTTGAAGTTCTCGATCGACTTCGCGAAGCCGGCGACCATGATCCCGAAGCACCCCCAGCCGAAGCCCGCGATCCAGCCGATCAGCGGCACGACGAGCATCTCGGGACGCACCTGCAGCCCGAAGCAGATCGCCACGAGCATCGGCACGCACCCGTAGACGGAGGCGCGGGTGGCGATCCAGAGCGCCTCCGCGGTCACGAGCTCCTCCGTGTCGACCGGAGCGGCGAGGATCGCGTCGTAGGTGCGCTGGAACTGGTACTTCACGAACGTCCCGAACATCGCCGGGAACGCGCTCGAGAAGAGCACCGCCGTCGCGACCGTGCCGGTGCCGACGAACTGGACGTAGTCGTAGCCGCCGACCTTCGAGACGAGCGAGCCGAAGCCGAAGCCGAACGCGAGCAGGTAGATCGTCGGCTCGACCGTCGAGGAGAAGGTGGCCGAGCGCCAGTACGACGAGAAGTTGACGACCTCCCGCACGAGCACGCCGGCGAGCGCCGAGCGCTCGAAGCGGTGCAGCCGCTTCGCCCCCACCCCGGCCGTCACCCGATCTCCTCCCCCGTCAGCAGCACGAACACGTCCTCGAGGTTCGACGGCCGGCGCTCGCCGTCGAAGCCGTCGAGGCCGTTCGTCGCGCCGAGCACGGCGACGCTCGTGCCCGTGCGGCGCGTGCTGAGGCCGCGCGCGCCGCGCGGCCGCTCGACCTCGGCCAGCTGCGCGGGCGCCCCGAACACCTCGAGCACCTCCCGCCCGGCGTGCTTCGCCACCAGCTCCGCCGGCGGCCCCGAGGCGACCGCCTTCCCGTGCGACATGATCAGCACGGTGTCGGCGAGCCGCTGCGCCTCCTCGATGTAGTGGGTCGACATGAGGATCGTCGTCCCCTCGCTCCGCAACCGGTCGATCAGCGCCCACAGCTCCTGCCGGATCTGCGGGTCGAGGCCCACCGTCGGCTCGTCGAGCAGCACGAGGCGCGGCCGGTGGACGAGCGAGCGGGCGATCAGCAGCCGTCGCCGCATGCCGCCCGAGAGCTTGTCGACCCGGTCGCCGCGCCGATCCTCGAGGCGGGCCAGCTCGAGCGCGCGCTGGATCGCCTGCGGGCGCTCGCGCCGCGGGACGCGATAGAGGTAGGTGAAGACGAGCAGGTTCTGCTCGACGGTGAGGGTGACGTCGAGGTTGTCGAGCTGCGGCGTCACGCCGAGCTGCGCACGCGCCTGCTTCGACTCGCGCGGGGAGCCGGAAGCCGAGCACCTCCAGCTCGCCCTCGTCGGCGATCGCCTGCCCCGTCAGCAGGCGCATCGTCGTGGACTTCCCGGCGCCGTTCGGGCCGAGCAGCCCGACGCACGTGCCCTGCGCGACCTCCACGTCGAGGCCGTCGACGGCCGTGATCGTCCCGTACCGCTTGCGGACGGAACGAAGGCTGATCGCGAGCTCGCTCATCGACGGACGAACCTACCAACCGCCGGAGCCGTCGACGCCAGGGCGAGCCGGCAGGCACCGAATCGAGCTCAACCTCTCGCACGTTCGAGCCGATACACACGATCCCGACCCAATCTGCGGAGGTTGAAGATGACTGCGACGGCCCTATCGACGAACGACGACGCACCACTGCGCGCCGAGCTCGACAGCAACGTGGTCGAGCAGCTCGACGAGGAGACGCTGACGGCGCTGCTGCTGGCGCGCTTCCGCTCGTTCGTCGCGCACGGCCGGCACGCGACCGACGCGCTGCTCGCCGCCGTCGACCATCCGCTGGCCGAGCCCGGCGACGACGACCGCAGCGACGCACGGCACGCGGCCGCCTGAAGCGGACGCGGTCAGGCGGGCACAGCGGTGAGCTCGCGGCGCACCGCCGGGGCCACCTCGGTGCCGAAGAGCTCGATCGAGCGCATGATCTGCGCGTGCGGCATCGTGCCGACGCTGAACTGCACGAGGAAGCGCTCGTGGCCGAACAGCCCGTGCTGGTAGAGGATCTTCTCGACGATCTGCTCGGGGGTGCCGACGAAGTTCGCGCCGCGTAGGGTCGCGGCCGCGTCGTAGTCGGCGCGGCGTGTGCGGCGGCCAGCCGCGCTCGCGGCCGATCCGGTCCATCATCGCGGCGACGAAGGGAAACGACTCGTCGAGCGCCTGCTGCGACGTCTCGGCGATGTAGCCGTGCGAGTTGATGCTGAGCGGCAGGCGCCCGTGCCCGGCCGCCTCGCCCGCCCGGCGGTGCAGCTCGGCGAACGGCACGAAGCGCTCCGGCAGGCCGCCGATGATCGCGAGCGCCATCGGCAGGCCGAGCGTGCCGGCGCGCACCGCCGACTCGGGCGAGCCGCCGACGGCGACCCACACCGGCAGCGGCTCCTGCAGCGGCCGTGGATAGACGCCGCGATCGTCGATCGCAGGCCGGTGGCCGCCCGGCCACGTGACCCGCTCCGAGTCGCGCAGCGCCAGCAGGAGGCGCAGCTTCTCGTCGAAGAGCGCGTCGTAGTCGTCGGAGGTCGTAGCCGAAGAGCGGGAACGACTCGATGAACGAGCCGCGGCCGGCCATGATCTCGGCGCGCCCGCCGGAGAGCAGGTCGAGCGTGCTGAAGTCCTGGAAGACCCGCACGGGGTCGTCGGAGCTGAGCACCGAGACGGCGCTCGTCAGGCGGATCGACCGCGTCCGGGCCGCGGCGGCGCCGAGGACGACGGCGGGCGCCGAGACCGTGAAGTCGGGCCGGTGGTGCTCGCCGACGCCGAAGACGTCGAGCCCGACCTGGTCGGCGAGCTCGATCTCCTCGAGCAGGTCCCGGAGTCGCTCCCGGGCGCTCAGCTCGGTCGAGGTCAGCTCCGCGAACGTGTAGACGCCGAGCTCCACGGCCGCTACCCTAGCAGATGGTTGCATGCTCAAGTTTCTCGTCCGAGACCCTTGAACCAGCTGCAGGTGCGTCTACTCTCGACCTGATGGAAACCATCGTCCGCCCTGCGCGCCCGCGCCGCCCGCCGCAGCTCGAGCGCCGCCGCCGCCGCAGGCGCCGCGCGGGCTGGGTGGCGCTCGCCCTGCTCGGGCTCGCGGTCGCCGCGGGGGCCGCCGTCTACGTCTGGTCGGGCGCGAGCCTCACCTCCGACCCGGCCGCGCTGGCACGGGTGAGCACCGACCCGTTCGCGGGCCGGATCGTGCGGATCACCGCGTCGACCGCGACCGGGCGGCCGGTGCCGCTGCGCGTCGCCTCGGGCACGCTCACCCCCCGCTCCCTGCTGAAGCCCGGCGAGCGCATCACCGTGGCCGTGACGATCGAGCGCCCCGGCTGGTCGGCCTGGCTGCTCGGCGCCGAGCGCCACGAGCAGCTGACGGTGACCGCACCGACGGCGAGCCTCCGCGCCCGGTGGCTCTCGCCGGGCGCGGGCTCACGGCCGCTGCTGCGCTTCGACCGCAGCGTCAGCGTCGTCGAGATCGGCTCGTCGCGGGTGACCGCGACCGGCGCCTCCGTGCCCATCCCGTCGAAGGCGCCCAGCGGCTCCGTCCAGGTGAGGGTCGCAGCACGCGCGTGGGAGCGGCTCGGGCCGCCGGTGCGGGTGACGTGGTTCCCGCCCGCGGCCGGCCCGGTCGTGCTCGCCTCGCCGGGGCCGGGCGCGGAGCTGCGGCCGATGACGCCCCTGCGGCTGACGTTCTCCGTGCCGGTCGCGCGGGCGCTCGGCTCGGCGCGGCCGACGCTCTCGCCCCGGGTCCCCGGTCGGTGGGAGGAGGCCGACGACCACACGCTCGTCTTCCATCCCTCGGGGTTCGGCGCCCCCTTCGACGGCGAGGTGCACGTCGGCCTCACCCGCGCGCTGGCCGTGGCGGCGATCGGCAAGCCGGCCGCGAAGGCGACCAGCTCGATCCGCTGGCCCGTGGCCCCCGCCGCGTTCCTGCGGCTGCAGCAGCTGCTCGCCGAGCAGGGCTACCTGCCCGTCCGCTGGCAGCCGGCTGCGCCGGAGGTCGGCCGCACCGCGGTCGCCGAGACGACGGCGGCGGTCGATCCACCCGGAGGTCACTTCAGCTGGCGCTACCCGAACACCCCGTCCGAGCTCGAGCGGCTCTGGACGGTCGGGAAGCCGAACACGATCACGCGCGGCGCGGTGATGATGTTCCAGGACGAGCACCACCTGGCCGTCGACGGCATCGCCGGCAAGCAGGTGTGGCGGGCGATCCTCGCCGACGCGGTCGCGGGCAAGCACCGCACCGCCGGCTACAGCTACGTGTACGTGCACCGCAACGTCCCCCAGCTCCTGACCCTGTGGCACAACGGGCGGGTCGTCCTCACCTCGCCCGGCAACACCGGCGTGCCGGCCGCTCCCACGACGCTCGGCACGTTCCCGGTCTTCGAGCACATCCCGGTGGGCCGGATGAGCGGCACGAACCCGGACGGCTCGCACTACGACGATCCCGGGATCAGGTGGATCAGCTACTTCCACGGCGGCGAGGCACTGCACGCCTTCAACCGCGCGTCGTTCGGCACGCCGCAGAGCCTCGGCTGCGTCGAGCTGCCGCTCGCGTCCGCCGCCAAGGTCTGGCCCTACACGCCGATCGGCACCCTGGTGACGATCGAGGACTGAGCCGTCCTCAGGACGCGCGGGCCTCGGGCCCGCGCCGGAAGACGACGGTGGTGTTGTGGCCGCCGAAGCCGAACGAGTTCGAGAGCGCGACGTCGACCTGCTCGGCGCGGGGGGCGCCCGTGACGTGGTCGAGGTCGCAGCCCGGATCGGGCTCGCCGAGGTTGATCGTCGGCGGCAGCACGCCCCGGTCGAGCGCGAGCACGCTGAAGACGGCCTCCACCGCCCCGGCCGCGCCCAGCGTGTGGCCGGTGGCGCCCTTGGTCGAGGAAACGGCCACCCGGCGCGCCTGCTCCTCACCGAGCGCCGCCTTCAGCACCCGCGTCTCGGCCCGATCGCCTGCCGGGGTCGAGGTGCCGTGGGCGTTGACGTAGCCGACCTCCTCCGGGCCGATGCCCGCGTCGTCGAGCGCCATCCGCAGGGCGCGCGCCGGGTTGAGGCCGACCGGATCCGGGTCGGAGACGTGGTTGGCGTCGGACGAGGTGCCGTAGCCGATCAGCTCGGCGTAGATCCGCGCGCCGCGGGCGCGGGCGTGCTCGAGCTCCTCGAGCACCAGCACCGCGGCCGCCTCGGCGATCACGAAGCCGTCGCGTTGCACGTCGAAGGGCCGTGAGGCCCGTTCCGGCTCGTCGTTGCGGGTCGAGAGCGCGCGCATGGCCGCGAAGCCGGCGACCGTGAACGGCGTCACGGGCGCCTCGGTGCCGCCGCAGAACATCACGTCGGCCCGGTTCAGCCTGATCGCGTCGAGCGCGTCGCCGAGCGCCATGTTCGACGCCGCGCAGGCGGTGGTCTCGGTGAGCAGCGGCCCGCGCAGGCCGAGCTCGATCGACACCCAGCCGGCCGACAGGTTCGGCAGGCTCTGCACGATCGCGAACGGCCCGACCCGCGCCGCGCCGCGGCGCGCCAGCGTCAGGACGCTCTCCTCCAGCGAGCCGACGCCGCCGAGGGCCGTGCCGACGGCCGCCCCCGCACGGTCGGCGTCGCCGTCGAGCCGCAGGCCCGAGTCGCGCTCGGCCTGGCGTGCGGCGGCCAGCACGAGCTGCGTGCAGCGGTCCATCTTCCGCGCCGAGCGGCGGTCGACCACGTCGCCGGGGTCGAAGTCCTTCACCTCGCAGGCGAAGCGCACCGGGAAGTCGGTCGCGTCGAACCGGGTGATCGCCGCCGCGCCGCTCCGCCCCGCCAGGAGCGCCTCCCACGACGCCTCGACGGAGTTCCCGAGCGGGCTGACGAGGCCGAGGCCCGTCACCACCACCCTGCGCCGCACCGACTCCACGGCCCCACGATACGGCCGACGGGCCGCCCGACGCCGGGGAATACCCGGTAACTACAATCGTTGTAGCTACTTCATACGTGAGATCGAGAGTCAAAGGAGCTTTCTCGTTGCCGAATCTGTTGCTGGTCCCCCTCGAGGACAGCGTCGTCTTCCCGAACATGTCGGTCACGCTGACCGTCGAGGTCGGCGACGTCGACCGTGTCTTCCTCGTCCCGGTGCGCGACGGCGAATACGCCCGCGTCGGGACCGTGGCCGCGGTCACCGACACGCTCAGGCTGCCGGGCGGCGGCCGGGCGGTCACGCTCACCGGCCTGCATCGCGGCATCGCCGGCGCCGCCCACACCGGCCCCGACGGCCGCCTGCGCGTCGAGGTCGAGGAGCGCCCCGACGAACAGCCGCCGCGCGTCCAGACCGCCGAGCTCGAACGTGAATACCGTGCCGTCGTCGAGGAGATCCTCGACCTCCGCGACGCCGACGCGCGCATACACGACTTCGTGCGCTCGATCACCGACGCCGGCGCGCTCGCCGACACCTCCGCCTACGCGCCCGACATCTCGTTCGCCGAGAAGGTCGACCTGCTCGAGGCGGTCGACGTCGTCGAGCGGCTGAAGCTGTCGCTCAGGCTGCAGCGCGAGCGGCTCGCCGAGCTGCAGGTGCGGCGCCGCATCCGCGAGGACGTCGAGTCGGGCGCCCAGAAGCAGCAGCGGGAGTACATCCTGCGCCGCCAGATGGATTCGATCCGGAAGGAGCTCGGCGAGGACGACGCGTCCGCGGCCGACGACTACCGGGCGAAGCTCGCCGAGTCCGAGCTGCCGGAGGCCGTGCGCGAGCAGGCGGAGCGGGAGATCGCCCGCCTCGAGCGGATGGGCGACCAGACCGGCGAGTCGCAGATGATCCGCACCTACCTCGACTGGCTGCTCGCCGTGCCGTGGGGCACGCGCTCCGAGGAGCGGCTCGACCCCACCCACGCGCGGACGGTGATGGACGCAGACCACGCCGGGCTCGAGGACGTGAAGGAGCGGATCGTCGAGTACCTGGCGGTGCGCAAGCTCCGGCAGGAGCGCGGGATCGAGGAGGACCCCCGCTCGGGTGCGATCCTCACCCTGATCGGCCCGCCCGGGACCGGCAAGACCTCGATCGGCGAGTCGATCGCGCGCGCGCTCAACCGCGAGTTCGTGCGGATGTCGCTCGGCGGCGTCCGCGACGAGGCCGAGATCCGCGGCCATCGCCGCACCTACATCGGCGCCATGCCGGGCCGGCTCGTGCGCGCGCTCCGCGACGCGGGGACGATGAACCCGGTGATCCTGCTCGACGAGGTCGACAAGGTCGGCGCCGACTGGCGCGGCGACCCGTCGGCGGCGCTGCTCGAGGTGCTCGACCCGGCGCAGAACCACTCGTTCCGCGACCACTACCTCGACGTGGAGCTCGACCTCTCGCAGGTCGTGTTCATCGCGACCGCGAACGTCGCGGAGACGATCCCCGGTCCGCTGCTCGACCGGATGGAGGTGATCCGCTTCGACGGGTACACCGTCGACGAGAAGGTCGCGATCGCACGCGACCACCTCTGGAAGCGGCAGCGCGACCGGAACGGCCTGCGCGAGGACGAGGTGTCGGTCGCCGACGTGGTGCTCGGCACCGTCGTGACCGAGTACACGCGCGAGGCGGGCGTCCGTCAGCTCGAGCGCGAGCTCGGCAAGCTCCTACGGAAGACCGCCACGCGGATCGTCTCGGGCACGCTCGAGCCGCCCGTGGACGTCGACCTGGAGCTCGTCCGCGACGCCCTCGGCCGCCAGCGCTTCCACCAGGAGTCGGCGGAGCGCACGGCCGTGCCGGGGGTGGCGACGGGGCTCGCGGTCACGGGCACCGGCGGCGACGTGCTCTTCGTCGAGGCGACCTCGATGAAGGGGCAGGACGGCCTCGTGCTGACCGGCCAGCTCGGCGACGTGATGAAGGAGTCGGCGCGGATCGCGCTCTCCTACATCCGGTCGCACGCCGACGACCTCGGCATCGATGCGGAGGCGTTCGAGGATCGGGCGTTCCACGTGCACGTGCCGGCGGGCGCCATCCCCAAGGACGGCCCCAGCGCCGGCATCACGATGACGACCGCGATCGCCTCGCTGCTGTCGGGGCGGCCGGTCAAGCACACGGTCGGGATGACCGGCGAGGTGACCTTGCAGGGCCGCGTCCTGCCGATCGGCGGGCTGAAGCAGAAGGTGCTCGCCGCCCACGCCGCGGGGCTGACGGACGTGATCATCCCCGAGCGGAACCGCGCCGACCTGGACGACGTCCCGGCCGACGTGAAGGGCGAGATGTCGTTCCACCCGGTGATGACGCTGAGCGAGGTGCTCGAGCTCGCTCTGGAGCCGGCGCCGGCGGCACATGCGCTGCCGTAGCTGCGCCCCCATGCCCGAGGAGGTCCGCCGTGCGGCGGGCCTCCTCGAGCGCCGCTGGACGGTGTCGATCATCTGGGCCTCGCACGAGGGCGCCTCGCGCTTCAACGAGTTCGTCCAGGTGCTCGGCGCGATCCCGCCCGCCACCCTCGCGGCGCGGCTGCGGGAGCTCGAGCAGGCGGGCGTGCTCGAGCGGAGGCTGCTCGACGGGCGCCCGCCGCGCACCGAGTACCGGTTGACCCCGCGCGGCCGGGCGCTGCGGGCGCTCGTGACCGCGCTACGCGAGCTGTCCTAGAGGCTTGATGTGTATTTGCGGGCACACGCGGCTGGTGCGCCCGACGCGGCGCGGATCGGCCGCCTCGGGCTTGCCCGTAGCCACCGCTACGCGCTGCGCCCGCCCCAGCCGATCCGCTTGGTCAGGCGCATCCCCGCGCACACCCCAATACACATCAAGCCTCTAGCCGCGCGGTCTCTAACCCCCTGCCTTGAAGTGGCAGTTCTTCGTGCCCCAGGCGCTGAGCCGCTGCTCGGCCGCCTGGAGCTTCGGGTCGGAGAACGTCTTCGCGACGGAGGCGAGCTTCGCGATCGTCGCCGGGGTCGGCGCCTGCCCGGGCTTGAAGCCCGCCTTCTTCAGCGTCTCCGCATAGTTGGCGAACGCCTTGGCGATCGTCTGGAAATCGGGACGGATCTCCGCCGGCGCCGCGTCGGCCATCGCCTTGAAGACGTCGGAGACGTTCGCGAGGCTCGAGGTGCCGGTGGCGTTCTGGGCCGAGAGGGCCGCCGCGAACTTCCGCCCGATGCTCTCGAGCTGCGCGCAGTTCTTGGTCGACGCGAACGTGAGCTTGCTGCCGCCGCCGGAACCGGCCGTCGTCGAGGTGGTCATCGCCTCGGTCGTCGTCGAGGCGGTCATCGCCTCGGTCGTCGTCCGGGCCGCAGCCGTCGTCGTCGGCGGGACGACCGTCTTCGTGGCCGACCCCGACCCACCGCAGCCCGCCGCCACGGCGACCAGCCCCAACGTAACCGCGATCGCCGTGAAGCGCATGCCGTCCTCCCCTCGAGTGATTGCCAACGATCGTAGGGGCTCTCCGCCGCCACTTCAACCACCGGCGCCCGACCGGCCCCGATTTGTCGATCAATCCTCTAGGTTGGCGTCGATGGCGTTGCGTGCCGCCTGTGGCCTCGCCTGCGTCGCGCTCGCCGGCGCGGCCGCCGCCTCGGCCGAGCCCGGCCCGGTCTACCCGTGGCCGATCGGCGTCGGCCCGCGCTACCAGCCCGCCGCCGCCAACCCGGCCGTCGCGGCGGGGAAGCGCCTCGGCCGGCTCGCCTGCACCCGGGGCGGGAGCCGCTTCCCGGTGCACGTCGAGCTGTTCGCGCACCGGCGGGTCGTGATCGTGCCGCGGCGCATCGGCCTCGGCCCCGGCTGTGCCTACCCGCTGCGGACGACGGCGCCGACCGGGGTGGTCGAGGTGCGACGCGGGGGCGGCTACACGCTCGGCGACCTCTTCCGCATCTGGGGCCGTCGGCTCGGTCCCCGTGCGCTCCTGTCCTTCCCCGGCCGGGTGACGGTGTACGTCGGCGGCCGGCTCCGCGCGGGCGACCCGCGCACGGTGCCGCTCGCGCGCCACGCGCAGATCGTGGTCGAGGTCGGGGCGCACGTCGCGCCGCACAGCTTCTACCTCTTCCCACGGGGGACCGGATGACGAGGCTGCGGCTGCGGCTGCTGCTGCTGCTCTGCTCGTTGCTGCTGCTGGCGTCGGCTCCGGCCGCCCGCGCCGACGGCGACCCGGCCAGCGACTTCCTGCTCGGGCAGCGGGTCTTCTACCCGGTCGGGCTCGACGTGCCGCGGGCCGAGCGGCAGCGGCTGAACGACGCCGTCCGCCAGGCCGCCCAGGGCGGGTTCCCGATCCGCGTCGCGCTGATCGCGAACGAGTACGACCTCGGCTCGGTGTCCCAGGTCTGGAAGCAGCCGCAGCGCTACGCCCGGTTCCTGAGCGCCGAGCTCGCGATCGCGCATCACGACGCGCTGCTCACCGAGATGCCGAACGGCTTCGGCTTCTGGTGGCCGAAGCACGACACGGCGCGTGAGCGCGCCCTGGTGGCGAAGCTCTCCGGCCCCGGGTCGGCCGTCGGCTACGTCCGCGACGCGACGGCAGCGGTGCGGCGGCTCGCCGCGCTGCACGGCGTGATCGTCAGGCCGAAGGCCGTCACGACGGCGGCGCCGGCGACCCGCGGCACGAGCGCCGGCGGGGGTCACGCCGGGATCGCCGTCGCGGGAGCGGCAGCGCTCGTCGCCGCCGCCGCGCTCGGCTTCCTCCTCCTACGACGACGACGCCGCTAGACGCGCGATCGTCCGCGCGACGTCGGACGCGACATACGGGTAGACGAAGAGCCCGCGCTCGTCACCGTTCGGGTCGAGCACGTAGGCCGCCTCGGTATGGCTGACGTTGTGCACGGTCACGCCCGCGATCGTCTTCGGCTGGTCCTCGACGCCGATCTTGTAGCCGCGCCACACCTTCCGAAGCGCCGCCGGGGGGCCGACGGCCCAGTGCCACTCGGCGGGCAGCTTCCAGCGGGCGACGTCCTGCAGGAGGTGGCGGCGCGCGTTCCCCCACTGGTTGACGCTGACCGCGACGATCGCCGGCCGCGACGCCGCGGGCAGCTGGGCGACCACCCGGTCGAGCACCTTGGCCTCGAGTGGGCACAGGTTGCGGCAGAGCGGGTCGATGAAGGTGACGATCACCGGCCGCCCGCGGAAGCGCTTCAGGGAGACCGGCTGTCCCGCCTGGTCGGTGAGCGAGAAGTCCGGCGCCGGCCGCGCGCCGGCCGCCCAGCTCACCTGCGGGCCGGCGGGGGCGACGGCGCCCGTCGGACCGTCGGCGCCGACGACCGCGACCGCGCGATCAGGATCCCGGCGAGCAGCCCGACGACGAGAATCGCGGCGAGGACGAGCCACCGCAGGCCTCCCGGCAGCCCGCGCCCCGCCCGGCGGGCCGCGCCGTCTGCAATACCGGGCTCGTGCGCAGACATCGGCCCCCAATGTATCGCGGACGGGGCGGGTCAGACGGTCGAGGTCAGCCGCAGCGCGACCTGCTCGAGCGCGGTGCGCCCGGTCGCGTCGGTGACGCGCACCCGGAGCTCGTAGGAGCCGCCCCGGACGACCGCACCCGTGATCTCGCCGCGCCGCGTCGCGCGCAGCCCGGGCGGCAGCCCGCGCACGGCGAAGCGGTACGGCCCCGTCCCACCGCGCGCGCGCAGCGACGCCCGGAACATCGTCGACGGCGGGTGCTGCGGCAGGCGAAGGTCGACCTGCAGCGGCCGCACCGCGTCCAGTACGCGCAGGACGGCGTCGTGGAGGCAGCGGGCGTGCCCCTGGGCACCGAGGCCCGTGAGGTGCAACCCGTCGTCGACGAACCACTCCGGGTGGCCGGCCGAGCAGGCGTTCCAGTCGATCACGCTGACGAGCTTCGGGTGCCGCCGCGCCGCGCCGCGGATCGCGCCGTTCGTCTCCTCGTAGGGGCCCGCGCGACGCGTGCAGCGTCACCCAGAAGACGTGCTCGACGTGCGCTCGCGCGCAGCGCGCGCAGCACGCGCTCGATCCCGGGCGCGTAGACGGTGGGATAGTCGTTGTAGCCGACGTCGATGATCACGTTCGGGCCGAGCCGCGAGCCCAGGCGCCGGATCAGCTCGAGCGCGCTCGGCGGGATCACCGTGCCGGCCGGGCAGCTCGTCGTCACGAGCCGCCGGCAACCCTGCAGCTCGAGGTCGGCGCGGAGGCCCTGCTCGAAGATGCGTCCCGCCGGGCCGTCCCAGCCGAGCGACGCTCCGACGGAGTCCGAGATCAGCGTCACCCGCGGCCGCGTGCCCGACGCCGGCGCCGCGGCGGCGGACGCGCACAGCGCCAGCAGCGCCACGATGAAGGCCAGCCCCCTCCACACGACCGGCCGAGGTTAACGTAGTCGTCCTGGACGAGCTCGACCTCCTCGACTGGAAGCGGCGCATCTTCGCGCTCTATGCGGAAATCCGTTGCGCGGCAGATCCCGAGCGGGGCTGGCGGCGCTGGCGCGAGGTCCGGGACGAGCTCTTCCGCACCCATCCCTGCTCGCCGCTCCCCGTCCCGGAGCGGGACGGCTTCACCGCCCTGCGCTACTTCGACTACGACCCGGCGCTGCGCGTCCTCGCCGCCGTGGAGCCGGCGGAGCGCACGACGCGCCGGATCGCGACGTCGGGCGCGGAGCCCTACTCGTTCACCCGCTTCGCGCTCGCACGGTTCACGCTGGCGGAGGCGAGCCACACGCTCGAGCTCTTCTGGCTCGACGGCTACGGCGGCGGCGTCTTCTGCTCGTTCGCCGACGGCACGAGCGGCCGCGACTCCTACGGCGCCGGCCGCTACCTGCTCGACACCGTCAAGGGCGCCGACCTCGGCCTGGAGCGCGGCCGGCTCGTGCTCGACTTCAACTTCGCCTACAACCCCTCGTGCTCCTACGATCCGCGCTGGGTCTGCCCGCTCGCACCGCCCGAGAACCGCCTCGCCGTCCCGATCCAGGCCGGCGAGCGCTACACCGAAAGATCGACGGCGGCGGCGACGAAGAGCAGCGCCAGGTAGAGCAGGGAGTAGTGGAAGAGCAGGGCCGCGCGGCGGCGGGTCAGGTCGCGGCGGAGCTGCTCGGCGAGCAGCAGGAAGGCGCCGCCGAGCACGAGGGCGCCGACGAGGTAGACGGCACCGAACGAACCGACCGCGAACGGGACGACCGTCGCCGCGAGCAGCAGGACGGTGTAGCCGAGGATCTGGCGCGCCGTCTCCCGCTCGCCCCGGACGACCGGCAGCATCGGCACGTTGGCGGCCGCGTACTGCTCGCGCAGGAGCAGCGCGAGCGCCCAGAAGTGCGGCGGCGTCCAGAGGAAGACCACACCGAAGAGGAAGAGAGCCGGCAGCGTCAGGTGGCCGGTGGCAGCCGCCCAGCCGACGAGCGGCGGCATCGCCCCGGCGGCGCCGCCGATCACGATGTTCTGCGGCGTCGAGCGCTTGAGCAGCCGCGTGTAGACGAGGACGTAGAAGAGGTTGCCGCCCAGCGCCAGCAGCGCCGTCAGCAGGTTGAGCGCCGAGGCGAGCAGCACGAACGAGAGCGCGGAGAGCGCGAGCCCGAACTCGAGCGCACGCGCCGGAGGCACCCGGCCGGCCGCGACCGGGCGCTTCTCGGTTCGCTTGCCCATCAGCCGGTCGATGTCGGCGTCGAGCAGGTGGTTGAGCGCGGAGGCGCCGCCACAGGCGAGGGCGAGCCCGGCCATCGCGGCGGCAAACTTCGTCGTTCCCGGCCAGCCGCCCGCCCCGCCCACCATCCCGCACGCACCGGTGAGCAGGAGCAGCGACATGATCCGCGGCTTCGTCAGCGTCACGTAGTCGCGCCAGGGCCCGCCGGCGACCGGGGCGCCGCGGAAGGAGGCCGCGGCCGTCCAGGCCGCGGCGGCGCAGGCGAGCGCCGCGAAGAGCACGTGCAGCGCGTCGGGCGCCGGCGCGGCCGCCGCGAGCAGGAAGCACGCGAAGGCGGTGAGCGCCGGCACGCGCAGGCGCCGGTGCGCGAACCGCGCCGCGACGACGAGGGCGCAGAGGGGCGGCAGCGCCACCGCGGCGAGCACCCGATGTGCGGTGCCGGGGGCGGCGGCGCCCGAGGCGGCCGCGAGCAGCGTGCCGGCGACCGCTCCGAGAGCGGTCAGGCGCAGCCATGCTCCTGCGGCGATCTCGGTCATCTGCTCTCTAGAGCTCGCGGCGGCGGGCCCAGCTCCACCAGACAGCGATCAGCACGAGCAGCCCGGCAGGAAGGAGCAGCGTCTCGAGCGCCGCTGCGGTCCACGAAGCGATCATCAGGTCTCCCTCGGTCGAAGGTCGTCTGCGGTCAGGCGCCGCCTGCGCTGCCCGGCGGCGGGGTCGAGCCACCGGTAGGCGGAGGTGAAGATGGCGATCGTGTAGGGAATCGAGGCCGGCACCCACATCACGCCGGCGGCCAGTTGCTGGTCGGTGAGCGCCGAGATGCCCGAGCGGCCTGCTCGGCAGCGACGCGTAGGCGGAGTAGATGGGATCGGGCGCGAAGCCGAGCACGACGGCGAGCGCCCAGCCGACCAGCAGGCCTCCCACGGCGTACCCGACCCGCCACACGTCGGTGAGCCGCGTCGCGCGCCCCGTCGGCACGAGGTGCGACCAGAAGAGCAGCCCGGTGGCGAAGAAGAGGCCGTGCTCGAGGTAGTGCACGAGGCCCTCGCGAAGCGTCAGGTCGTAGAGCACCGGCAGATGCCACGCGAGCAGCACGGCGTTGAAGAGCACGAACGCCTGGACGGGCGAGGAGAGCCAGGTGTAGGCGCGGCGGGCCGGCGAGAGCGCCGGGCCGACGAGCACCGTGCGGGCGAGCGGCCGCCGCGCCGAGAGCGGCAGCCCGCGCGAGACGCGCGGCCACGGCCTACCCATCAGCAGCAGCGGCGGGGCGACCATCATCAGCAGGACGTGCTGCACCATGTGCACCCAGAAGAGCGAGTCCGAATAGGTGTCGATCGGCGAGTCGATCGCGAGCGCGAGCGTCACGAGCCCGCCGTAGAAGCTTGCGTCCCGCCAGCCGGAGCGGCGAGTCGCGCCCGCACGGCCGCCGAGCAGGTAGAGCACGGCGGTGGCGGCGATCGCGAACAGCGGCCACTCGACCGGCCAGTTCGACGACCGGAGCAGGGCGGCCATAGCTAGAGCAGGTAGAGGATGACCCAGGTGACGACGACGACGCCGGCGAAGACCGCGGCGAAGAACGACAGCGACTCCAGCGCCGGGCGAACCAGCGACAGGGGGTTGTCGATGTCGGGCTCGGTGCGGTGCGCGTCGCCCGAGGCCTCGCCCGGTGCGAACTGGTACGGGAACGACTTGCGGTGACGGAGCGAGGTCGCGAGCGTCGTCTCGACCCAGTAGAAGAGGCCGACGAGGAAGAACAGCTGCATGCCCGTCCAGCCGAGGTAGACGCTGGCGTAGCCGCCCTCGAGCGGCCCGAAGCCCTGCGTCGACCACTCGACGATCTGGAGCACGATCGCCGCGAGCAGCAGCGCCAGGACGACGCCGCCCTTCAGGCGCCAGGCGCTCCGGTTCTCGGCACGGTGGTTCCGCACGGCGAGCTGCAGCAGCGCGGCGGAGGCGACGACGGCCGCGGTGATCAGCGTGCCCAGGGTCAGCGACGGGTCGACGCCCTTCGGCCGCCAGAGGTGCGACTGGTTCAGCGACCGGAGGTAGAAGTAGGCGAACAGGAACGCGAAGAAGAAGAACAGCGTCGAGCTCGACCAGAGCTTGGCGGCGATCCGCAGGTTCGACGCCATCACCGCCGGCGGCTCGCGCTCGACGACGCCGTAGTCCGCTGTGGGCTGTGCCAGCTCGCTCATCTCGTGGGCCTCGCAGGAGAGATTGCGGGACGGCCCGGCGCCGCGAGCGGCTCGTCGCTGCCGTACGGATACGGGTCGGCGTCGAAGGTCGGGATCCGGTCGAAGTCGTGCACCGGCACCGGCGACGGCAGCTGGAACTCGATCGACTTCGAGCCCCACGGGTTGGCGGGTGCGGGCACCCGGGCGAAGACGAGCGACCAGACGAAGTTGGCGAGGAACACCAGCATCGACGCGCCGAGCACGAAGGCGGAGACCGACACCCAGACGTTCGCGCCCTGCAGGTAGCCGGCGTAGGTGACGACGCGCCGCGGCATGCCGAGGAAGCCGATCACGAGCAAGGGCCCGAACGTGGAGTTGAAGGCCACGAACATCGTCCAGAAGTGGATCTTGCCGAGCCGCTCGTTCAGCTGGATGCCGGTCATCTTCGGCACCCAGAAGTAGATGGCGCCGAAGAACGAGAAGATCAGGCCGCCCATGATCGTGTAGTGGAAGTGGGCCATCGAGAAGAAGCTGCCGTGGGTGGTCACGTCGCTCGGCACGTCGGAGAGGAAGACGCCCGAGAGGCCGCCGATCAGGAAGTTGAAGAGCCACGCCAGCGCGAAGAGCATCGGCACGGTCAGGCGAATCTTCCCGCGCCAGAGCGTCCCGAGCGCGGCGATGAAGATAAAGCCCGTGGGCAGCGAGATCAGCTCGGTCGAGAGCATGTAGAACGGCCGCAGGTTGCCGTTGATGCCGCTGACGAACAGGTGGTGCTGCCAGACCAGGAAGCTGAGGATCGCGATGCCCATCATCCCCGTCACGGCCAGCCGGTAACCCCACACGGGCTTGCGCGAGAACACGGGGATGATCTCGAGCAGGATCCCCATCCCGGGCAGGGCGAGGATGTAGACCTCGGGATGCCCGAAGATCCAGAAGAGGTTCTCGTACAGGTACGGGCTGCCGCCGGCCTGGTCGTTGAAGAAGCCGGTCTGGGCGGTGCGGTCGAGCGCCAGCATGAAGAGGGTCGAGATCAGCACCGGCGCCGCGAGCAGCATCAGGATGGACGTCGAGAACGTGCCCCAGACGAAGAGCGGCAGCCGGCCCCAGCTCATGCCGGGCGCGCGCATCGTGATCACGGTGGCGATCATGTTCAGGCCGAGCAGCGTCATCGAGAGGCCGACGAGCGCGAAGAAGGCGATGTAGGCGTCCATGCCGAGGTTCGCCTGCTCGTTGAGCGGCGCGTAGCCCGTCCAGCCGGTCGGGAACCCGCCGAACGCGACGGAGGTGGCCAGGATCGTGCCCGCCGCCATCAGCAGCCAGAAGGTGAGCGCCTCGATCCGCGGGAAGGCCATGCGGCGGGCGCCGATCATCAGCGGCAGCAGGTAGTTGGCGAACGGGCCGATCAGCCCGCTCGTCATCATCCCCATCATCATCGTGCCGTGGATGCCGACGAGCGTCAGGTAGTTGTTGCCGTTCCAGGCCAGGTGCGTCGGCCGCAGCAGCTCGAAGCGGATCAGCATCGCGTTCAGGCCGCCGATGAAGATGAAGAACCCGATGCCGATCAGGTACTGGATCCCGACGACCTTGTGGTCGGTGCAGAGCCCGAAGTAGCGGCCCCAGCCCTCGGTCTCCTTCTCGCGCAGCGACGCGGGCTTCCCGAGCATGCGCTGCACCGGGTAGTTGAGGAAGCCGAGCCCGATCAGGAACCCGACGACACCGAAGGTGTAGGCGACGAACAGCGCGATGTCGTTCTGGCTCGTGTCGCCGAAGTAGTCGAGGCTCGGCCCCTTGACGAGATGGCCGACCCACCAGCCGAGGTAGTAGCCGGCCACGCCGAGCACGACCGCGGTCAGCAGGTTGAAGCCGATCAGGCGGCGCACGTTCATCCGGCGCGGTACTGCGGGTCGGGGGAATACGTCTCGCTGTAGTCCGGCAGGTACTTCGAGACCGGCGTGAACTGCTTCTTGCGCGCGGCGATCCAGGCCGTGAACGTCGACGGCGCCACGACGTGGCCGGTGTCGAACATGTAGCCGTGCCAGAGCCCGCACAGCTCGGCGCAGCGGATGTGGAAGGTCCCGATCTTCCGAGGTGTGACGTAGGCGATGTTGTCGACCCCGGGGTTCGCGTCGGCCTTGATGCCGAGCTCGTAGGCCCAGAAGGAGTGGACGACGTCGAGGGAGGTGACGTGGAAGACGACGGGCTGCCCGGCGGGCAGCATCAGCTGCGCCGTCTCGACGCCGCCGTAGGTCGGGTAGCGGTACGTGAACTCCCACTGCTGCCCGATCACCTGCACCGGCATCGGCGCGCTGCCGCCGGGCTTCCACGCCGGCTTGGGCCCGCCGCCGCCGCCGGCGCCGTGGTCGACGACGAGCTCGACGGTTCCGAAGATCGCCAGGAAGATCACCGCGACGGTGGTCGTCGCGAGCCAGACCACCTGCGAGAGGAAGTGCCCGCGGATCGGAGCGCCGTCGGAGAGCTCCGTCTCGCCCTTCGGCGCCCGGAACGCGACGAGCGCGTAGCCGATGTAGACGAGGATGAAGACCGCGAACGGCGTCATCGTGGCGAGCAGCACCGTGTTGTCGAACACCTGACCGGAGGCGACCTCGGTCGCCTTGCCCGGCGGCATGTTCGGGCCGAGCACGAAGATCACAAGCGGCATCGCGATCGCCGTCCCGATCACCGTCAGCGCCGCGAGGCGCCGGCCGTGGCTAGACAACATCGACGTACCCGTCCATGTAGCCGACCGTCTGCATCGGGCCGCCGAAGCCGTAGACGAAACCGGCGGCGCAGGGCACGAAGCACTGCCAGCGGTAGTGCCCCTTCTTCCCGGTCTTGAAGGTGAACGTGGTCGTCTCGTGCGCGTTGTCCATGGGGCACGGCGCGTAGTCGCACTGCTTGGGGGCGTCGTCGGCGACGCCGTAGATCGGCACGATCACTCCCATGCCGGGGATCGCGAAGGTGTGGGAGGCGTCGTCGGGGTTGATCGTCGCCCGCGGTGCCTTGCCGTCGATCTGGAAGGTGCCGCCGACGACGCCGCGCGCCTGCGCGAGGAACGGGTTGCGGAGCCCGCTGCGACCGTCGAAGTTGTAGACCGTGACGTGCACGGTCGCGTTGGCGGGCAGCGTCCAGACCGTCGAGCGGTGGAAGACGCCGTTCTCGCGGACGAGGTAGGAGACCCAGTTCGGGTTGTCGGAGTACTTGGGGCCGACCGCGGCGACCGTCTCGAGCACGAGGTCGACGCTCTTGCCGCCGTCCGCCGCCTGGGCGACCGGGAGCTTGTACGGGGTCGGCCCGCCGGCGAGGTAGCCGACGTAGACGCCGATCAGCACGCCGACGACGGCCACGCCGACGGCCACACCCACCGCTTTACGGACACCAGAGCTCACCCGCGGCGGTGTATATCGCGGTGCGATCGGCCCGCACAAGGTTTGTGACGGATTTGTCATTTTCGTGTCATCTGGGGGTCATCCACAGCAACCCTTTAGGAACGCTTCACCGAACTCTCAGCCTGCGGGGGAACACTGGACCCATGACATCCACATCACTCATCACGCTGAACGCCGTCCTCGCCGCGATCGTCGTCTACGGCATCGTCCGGCTCCTCCTGCACGGCATCCACACCGACCGGCAGGCACGCCACGCGCGGGCCGCCGACGTCGTCTCGTTCCGCACGCACGAGCGCGACGAGCTCGCCGCCTGAGCTGCCTGCGCCGGGCCGGCCTCCCGCGAGGGGCCGGCCCGGCGGCCACGCTCCCGTTGGCGGTTTACACCGTCGCACGCTGGTTGTAGGGTCAATGATCGGTGCGGCAGAGATGAAGGTGCTCGTCATCGAGGACGAGCCCCGGATCCTCGAGTTCCTGCGGGAGGGCCTCGAGGCGGAGGGGTTCGTGGTCGACGGTGCGGAGGACGGGGCCGCCGGGCTTCGCCTCGCGCTCGGCGAGGCCTACGACCTCGTCGTGCTCGACCTCCTGCTGCCGCGCCTCGACGGGCTCCGCCTGCTCACCGAGCTGCGGCGCACGCGAACCGACGTCCCGGTGCTGATCCTCTCCGCCCGCACCGACCTGCCGACGAAGCTCCGCAGCTTCGACCTGGGGGCGAACGACTACCTCTCGAAGCCGTTCTCCTTCGACGAGCTCGTCGCCCGGATCCGTGTCCACCTCCGGCGCGGCCACGAACCGGCCGAGGCCGGCTCGCTGCGCGTGGGCGGCCTCGAGCTCGACCTGGCGCGGCGCCGGGCGTCCGGCCCCGGCTGCGCGATCGACCTGTCCGACCGCGAGTTCCGGCTGCTCTACCACCTCGCCTCGCACCCCGGCGAGGTGATCAGCCGGGAGCGCCTGCTCTCGGACGTGTGGGGCTACAGCTTCGATCCCGGCTCGAACGTGGTCGACGTGTGCGTGCGCCGCCTGCGCAAGAAACTCGGTCCGACCTGGCCGATCGAGACGGTGAGGCATGCCGGGTACCGGCTCGCGGTGGCCTGACCCGCTCGAGCTCGCGTGGGGCCTGTTCGCGGTCGCGTGCGTGACCGCCATGTTCGTGTGGCCGTCGTGGGAGACGATCCCGTTCCACCTCATGTGGATCACGCTGACGTTCCTCTACGGCTTCCGCGTCTGGTCGCCGGCGACGACGTCGCTCGTGCTCGGCAGCGTGATCGTCGGCACCGGCGCGTCGATCATGTCCGACGCGTTCAACGGCATCCAGCTCTGGGGCGAGCTCTTCGAGGTGCCGCTGATGTCGGCGATGTTCCTCGCGATGGTCTGGCACGCGCGACGCCGCCTGGCGGCGCTCGAGAAGATCGGGGCGCTCGCCGAGGAGCGGGCGGATCTCGTCGAGCAGGAGGAGCGCCTGCTCCACGACGTCTCGCACGAGCTGCGAACGCCCGTGACGATCGCGCGCGGCCAGCTCGAGCTGCTCGCCCGCCGGCTCGGCTCGGAGCAGCGGGAGCTGGGCGTGGCGGTCGACGAGCTCGGGCGGATCGAGCTGATCGTCGAGCGGCTGCTGCTGCTCGCCCGCGTCGAGCGGACACACGGGCTCGAGCTGCGCTCCGTCCCGCTTCTCCCCTTCCTGGAAGAGGTGTTCATGCGCTGGGCGGAGACGGCTCGGCGGGCGTGGCGGCTGGGCGGTGTCGTCGACGTCTCGGTGCAGGCGGACGAGGGCCTGCTGCGCACCGCGCTCGACGCCCTGCTCGAGAACGCCGTCCAGTACACCGACGACTACGACCTCGTCGAGCTGGCTGCGTTCGGCGACGGCGACGAGCTCGTGATCAGCGTCCGTGACGGGGGTCACGGCATCGACGCCGACTCGACCGAGCGGATCTTCGAGCGCTTCGCCCGCTCCGATTCTGCCCGCTCGCGCCGCGAGGGCGGCGTCGGCCTCGGCCTGGCGATGGTCGCCGCGGTCGCGCGGGCCCACGGCGGCTCGGCGACGGCGCGTCCGGGAGAGGACGGCGGCGCCGTCTTCGAGCTGCGGCTGCGGCTCGAGCGGGCGGCACACGCCGACACCGAGGAAGCGGCCGGGCCGGTTCCGGACGCCGAGTCGGCGGTGCGCGCCGTATCTGCTTGAATCGACGAGTGGCCGCCCTCTACCGGAAGTACCGCCCGCAGACCTTCGAGGAGGTCGTCGGGCAGGAAGCGGTGGTGCGGACGCTCTCGAACGCGATCGAGCAGGGCAAGGTGCGTCAGGCCTACCTGTTCGCAGGGCCGCGCGGCACGGGCAAGACGTCGCTCGCGCGGATCCTCGCGAAGTCGCTGAACTGCACGCACGGGCCGACCACGACCCCCGACAACACCTGCCACGCCTGTGTGGCGATCACGAACGGCACGTCGCTGGACGTGATCGAGATGGACGCCGCCTCGCAGCGGGGGATCGACGACATCCGCGAGATCCGCGACCGCGTCGTCCTGCAGCCCGTGGAGGGCACCTACAAGGTCTACATCCTCGACGAGGCCCACCAGCTGACCGACGCCGCCTGGAACGCGCTGCTCAAGCTGATCGAGGAGCCTCCTCCCCATCTCCTCTTCGTGTTCTGCACGACCGAGTTGCAGAAGGTGCTTCCCACCGTTCGCTCGCGCTGCCAGACCTTCGTGTTCCAGCGCCCCCGGCTGCCCGACCTGGTTCGCAAGCTGCGCCTGATCGCCGACGCCGAGGGCATCGACGTCCCCGACACGGCGCTGGCGCTGATCGCGCGCGGCGGGCGCGGCGCCTACCGCGACGCCGAGTCGACGCTCGACCAGCTCGCGTCGGCGACCGGCGGCACGATCGGCGTGCAGGACGTGCTGCAGCTGCTCGGCGCCGTCGAGGACGAGGTGCTGTTCAGGCTCTGCGACCACGTCGTCGACGGCGACCCGGCGGGAGCGCTGCTCTTCCTCGAGGAGCTGTCGTCGCAGGGCCACGACCTCGGCCGGCTCGTCAACGACCTGCTGGAGCACCTGCGGCACCTGTTGCTCGTCCAGCACATGACCGAGGTGCCGGACTCGCTGCCCGTCACCGACGAGACGCGGGAGCGGTTGCGCGAGCAGGCGAACCAGCTGCCGGCGGCGACGGTGATCAGGCTGATCGACCTGCTCGCGGTCGCGGTCGACGACATGCGCCAGGGCGGCGATCCCCGCCTGCCGCTCGAGCTCGCGCTCGTCAAGGTGACGCGCCCCTCCGCCGACCTCTCCCGCGAGGCGCTCCTGCACCGGATCGAGCTTCTGGAGTCGGGGCGCGGCACGCCCCCGGGCGCCGCCGCAGACGCGGGAGCAGGCAGCGGCGGCGGGGGCGCCGGCCGACCACGCTGCCGCGGCGCAGCCGGCGGTCGCCGACATCCCGGTCGAGCTCGAGCAGCTGCGCGACGCCTGGCGCCGCGCGATCCTGCCCGCGGTCGAGCAGCGGTCGATCCCGATCGGCAAGACGCTCGCCGAGGCGCACCCGGCGGCGCTCAGCGGCGACACCCTGACGCTCGAGTTCCCGCAGACGGCGGCGTTCCACCTGAAGGTGGCCGAGGATCCGAAGAACGCGGAGTTGCTGCGGGCCGCGCTGTACGAGGTGACGGGGCGAAAGCTCTCGGTCGCGTTCGAGCTCGGCAGCGCCGATGCGTCGGCCGGCGGCCATGAAGAGGAAGGTCCGGCGACCGAGGAGGACGTCGTCGAGCTGATGAAGAGCACCTTCGACGCGAGGGAGCTGGACTGATGGGCTCGCGGAGCCCGGCTCCGCCGGGCGTGAGCGAAAGGAGACCAGGGGCCGGGCGTGAGCGAAAGGAGATCAGGGACGTGAGCTTTGACATGAACGCTTTGCTGAAGCAGGCCCAGGAGATGCAGGAGCGGATGCAGCAGGTGCAGGCGGAGGCGGCGAAGGAGACGGCCGAGGCCTCCGCAGGCGGCGGCATGGTGACCGTCGTCGCGAGCGCCGGCGGCGAGCTCAAGGAGCTTCGGATCGACCCGAAGGCGATCGACCCCGACGATCCCGAGCTGCTCGCCGACCTCGTGCTGGCGGCGGCCAACGAGGCGCTGCGGGCCGCGCACGCGAAGGTCGAGGCGAAGATGAAGAGCATGCTGCCGCCGGATCTCGGCGGGTTGCTCCCCGGGATGTAGCGGCTCGTTTCACAGGCGGACCCGGGGGGAGGGCGTCTGTATGCGCCTCGCCGTGCCGCTGCTCGCCGCGGTTCTCCTGCTCGCCGGTTGCGGCTCGGCGACGCGCTCTGCCGGAACGACGACGGTGCTCGTCACACCGGCCGCACAGCAGCAGGCGACGAGCTCGCTGCAGGCGACGTACGAGCGGGTGGTGTCGAAGGTGCTGCCGCAGGTGGTGCAGATCCAGACGTCGCAGGGTCTCGGATCGGGCATCGTCTTCGACGGCAAGGGAGACATCGTCACGAACGCGCACGTGGTCGGGAACGCGAGCACGGTGACCGTGACGACGTCGACGAACACGTACCGCAACTCGCAGGTGGTGGGGACATTCGTGCCCGACGACCTGGCCGTCGTCCGGGTCTCCGGTGGGAACCTGAAGCCGGCGAGCTTCGCCGACTCGAGCAAGCTGAAGATCGGCGAGATCGTGCTCGCGGTCGGCAATCCGCTCGGCCTCCAGTCCAGCGTGACGCAGGGAATCATCAGCGCGCTGGGGCGGACGACCACGGAGGCGACGGGAGCGACCCTCGCCGGCGTGATCCAGACGAGCGCGTCGATCAATCCGGGGAACTCGGGCGGTGCGCTCGTCGACCTGAACGGTCAGGTCGTCGGCATCCCGACGCTCGCCGCGAACAGCCCGTTCGGCGGCGCGGCGCCGGGCATCGGCTTCGCGATCCCGAGCAACACGATCAAGGACATCGCCTCCCAGCTCGCCCAGAACGGGAAGGTGACGAATTCACATCGCGCCTTCCTGGGCATCAGCGCCGCCTCGCTGCAGACCGGCAACGGCGTCGTCGTCGCGAAGGTGTACGCCGGGAGCGGCGCGGCGAAGGCGGGCATCAAGCCGGGCGACGTGATCGTCTCGCTCGCGGGGCGCCCGACGCCGAGCCTCGAAGCGCTGAGCGGCATCCTCGCCCACCACAAGCCGGGCGACCGGGTGAAGGTGAAGCTCGACGGCCAGAGACCCCGCACGGTCACGGTCACGCTGGGCCAACTCCCGGGCTGAGAGCGCCCGCGCGGACCACGGCACCCGCTCTCCTCGCCGCCGCTGTCCCCCGGGCGGCTCCGCCGGCACCGCCTCTCGCCGAGCTGACGGCGCCGCGAGAACACTCAGGCCCGAAGCGCACCCCGCACCGGAGCTTGTAACAGACTGTTACTTGCCAGACGGACCGGCCCGGCAGGCGCTCCCGGGTGACAACGACCGCGTACAGCCGCTCCGCAACCGACGCTTGTAACAGACTGTTACTTGCCACGTGGGTCGTAGCTCGGCGAGCGCAGGCCCGTTCACGCCACGGCCTGCGCGGGCAGGCTGCCCGTCCGGAGGGACGGGGCACAATGGCCGCGTGTTCAGCCCCTCCGTGGAGAACCTCGTCGCGCAACTGCAGCGCCTGCCGGGCGTCGGCGCCCGCACCGCGCAGCGGCTCGCCTTCCACGTCCTGCAGCGCCCGAAGGACGAGGCGCTCGCCCTGGCCGCGGCGCTCGCCGAGGTGAAGGAGCGGGTTCGCTTCTGCCGCGAGTGCGGCAACCTGACCGAGGAGGAGGTGTGCGGCATCTGCCTCGACCAGCGCCGCGACCACACCCTGATCTGCGTGGTCGAGCAGCCGGTGGACGTGGTTTCGCTCGAGCGGACGCACGAGTACCGCGGCCTCTACCACGTGCTCGGCGGCGCGCTCTCCCCGCTCGACGGCGTCGACCCGAGCGACCTGCGCATCGACGAGCTGCTGCGCCGCGTCGAGCGGAACGGCGTCGCCGAGGTCGTCCTCGCGACGAACCCGAACATGACCGGCGAGGCGACGGCGGCGTTCCTCGCCGACCGGCTACGTGGGCGCGTCCGGGTGACGCGGCTCGCCAGCGGCCTCCCCGTCGGCGGCGACCTGGAGTACGCCGACGAGGTCACACTCGGGCGCGCCCTCTCCGGGCGCCGCGAGATGTGACGCCGCCTCCTCGACCACCCGCGCGAGAAACCGCTCGGTGCGATAGGCGATCCAGAAGCAGAGGATCGCGATCGGGATCTCCGCGAACACGGCCAGGAAGATCGCGCTGAGGCGCTCGTCCCAGTGACTCTCGAGCACGACGTCGAACCACGCGTCGATCACGAGCATCGTCCCGGTCGCCGCGGCGAGCGCCCCCACCCAGGGCGAGCGGCGGTACGCCGCGGCGGCCGTCGCGACGAAGAGCAGCGCCAGTCCGGAGTCGAACCCCGACCAGGCGAGGTCCCAGTCGTTCGTCACGTGGTGCGGCTTCAGCGACGCCGACAGCCAGATCGTCCACGGCAGCAGGGCGAGCCCGATCACGAGGAACGAGAGGACGACGATCTCGCGGAGCCGGGTCGGTGGCAGCTTCATGGCTGCCTACACTGTCGCAAAATGGCCACGACCGAATTCGAAGCGGTTCCGCGGGTCGAGGGCCGCCGCCGCACGCCCGGGCTCGTGGTGATGAAGTTCGGCGGCACATCGGTCGGCGGACACGGCGAAGCTGAAGCGGGTCGCGGAACGGCTCGTCGCCGAGCACGAGGACGGGAGGAAGGTCGTCGCCGTGCTGTCGGCGATGGGGAAGACGACCGACGAGCTGATCCGGCTCGCCCACGAGGTCTCCCCGGAGCCGCATCCCCGCGAGTACGACATGCTCGTCTCGACCGGCGAGCGGATCTCGAACGCCCTCTGCGCGATGGCGATCCACGACCTCGGCCACGAGGCCGTCTCGTTCACCGGCTCGCAGGCCGGCATCGTCACCGACGAGAGCCACACCAAGGCGAAGATCGTCGAGGTCCGCGCGCGCCGCATCCACGAGGCGCTGGAACAGGACCGGATCGTGCTCGTGGCCGGCTTCCAGGGCGTCTCGACCGAGACGCACGACGTGACGACCCTCGGCCGGGGCGGCTCCGACACGACCGCGGTGGCGCTCGCGGCCGCGCTCGGCGCCGACGCGTGCGAGATCTTCACGGACGTGGCAGGCGTCTACACCGCCGATCCGCGCATCGTCCCCGGCGCGCTGAAGCTGGACGTCGTCACCTACGAGGAGATGCTCGAGATGGCGGCGTGCGGCGCGCGCGTGATGATGGCACGGTCGATCGAGATCGCCCGCAGCTACGGTGTGCGACTGAGGGTCCGCTCCTCGTTCGAGGGCGGCGAGGGCACCTGGATCGGCGAGGAGGACGCGGCAGTGCTCGAGAAGGCGATCATCTCCGGCGTCACGCACGACACCTCGGAGGCGAAGGTCTCGATCATCGGCGTGCCCGACCGCCCCGGCGTCGCGGCGAGGGTGTTCCGCGCGCTGGCCGACGCCGGCGTGAACATCGACATGATCGTCCAGAACGTCGCGCAGGACGGCGCCGCGACGATCTCGTTCACGCTGCCCAAGACCGACCTGCCCGTCGCCAGCCCGCTGCTCGAGCGGCTCGGTGCGGAGATCGGCGCGCGCGGCGTCGAGCAGGATCCCGACGTCGCCAAGATCTCGCTGATCGGAGCCGGCATGAGGAGCCACCCCGGCGTCGCGGCCGACATGTTCGACGCGCTCGCCGAGGCCGGGATCAACATCGAGATCATCTCGACCTCGTCGATCCGGGTCTCCTGCGTGATCCGCGCCGCCCAGGTCGAGGAGGCGGTCCGGGCCGTGCACGACCGCTTCCGCTCCTACGCCGAGGTGCGCGCGAGTGCCTGACCGCCCGCGGATCGGGGTCGTCGGCGCGACCGGCGCCGTCGGCTCGGTCACCCTCGAGCTGCTCGAGGCGCGCGGTTACGAGCACGTCCGCGTCTTCGCGTCCGCCCGCTCGGCGGGCAGGCGGGTCGGCCGGCACACGGTCGAGGAGGCGACGCCCGAGGCGCTCGCCCGCGGCGACGTCGACCTCTTCCTCTTCTCGGTCGGGACCGGCGCCTCGCGCGAGCTCGTGCCGCACGCCGTCTCGCGGCGGCGCCGTCGCGATCGACAAGTCCGCCGCCTACCGGCTCGAGCCGGGCGTGCCGCTGGTCGTGCCCGAGGTGAACGGCAGCCGCGCGCTCGAGTCCGACGGGATCGTCGCCAACCCGAACTGCTGCACGATCCCCCTCACCTGCGTGCTGAAGCCGCTGCACGACGCGGCCGGCCTCCGGCGCGTGCGCGTGGCGACGTACCAGTCGGTGTCGGGCGCGGGCGCCCGCGCGATGGAGCGCCTGCGGGCCGAGGCGCCGGCCGACCACGACCTGCGCATGGACTGGGACTTCGACGGGGAGGAGTTCGACGAGGAGTCGAAGCTCCGCGCCGAGACCCGCAAGATCATGGAGCTACCCGATCTCCCCGTGCAGGCGACGTGCGTCCGGGTGCCGGTGCTGGTCGGTCACGCCGAGGCGGTCTGGCTCGAGACGGAGGACGACCTGCCGCCGGAGCAGGCGCGCGAGCTGCTCGCGGCGGCGCCGTCGGTGCGCCTGGACGAGTTCCCGTCGCCGGGGAAGGCGGCCGGGATCGACGACGTGCTCGTCGGCCGGATCCGCCGCGACCCCACGGTCGAGCACGGGCTCGCCCTCTTCCTCGCGAGCGACAACCTGCGCAAGGGGGCCGCGCTGAACGCGATCCAGATCGCCGAGGTCGTCCTCGGCCGCGCCCGCGCCGCCGCCTGAGGCTCGCCGGTTGCGGGTCGGCATGCTGGGGCGGTTCTTCGGCCGCCTCACCGGCGGGAACTGGCGGCCGCCCGCAGCCGAGCTGCGTTTCGCGGCCGAGGCCGGCTTCGAGGCGCTCCAGGTTCGCAGCGACCGGCCGGGCGAGCTCGAGGACGAGCTCGGCATCGAGCCTCGTGCGCTCGGACGCCTGTTCGCGGAGCACGCTCTCGAGCCGGTGCTCGAGCTGCTCGTGCGCACCGACGGGTCGCCGCGAACCCTGACGGCCGCGGTCGAGAAGAGCCTGCCGGCGATCGACGCCGTCGGCTTCCGGCGCGTGCACGTCCACCCGGTGGGCCACGCACCCGAGCCGGTGCTCGCGGACGATCTGGGAGCAGCGCTCGCGCTCGCGTGCGAACAGGGCATCGTCTTCGGCGTCGAGCACAACGCCCCCGGGCACCGGATCCTGACGAGCGTCGAGGAGGTCGGGCGGCTGCTCGCGGCGGTGGCGGGGCTCCGGTTCGTCTGGGACGTGAACCACACCCCGGCGGACGAGCTCGCCGCCTACCTCGCGCTGCGCGACCGCTTCAGCCTCGTGCACGTTTCCGATACGCCGCTCCCGGAGACCAACCACCACCTGCCGCTCGGGCGCGGCAACGTGGATCTCTCCGTTCTCGCCGATCTCGAGGTGCCGCTGATCCTCGAGATCGGCGGGCTCCCCACTCGGGCGGCCCCGGCCTCGACACCGACGAGGCGCTCCTCGACTCGCTCGCCCTCCTCAGGGCGTAGCGCTCAGGGTCTCGGCGCGGGCACCGGGTCGGGCACGCCGAACGCGCTGCGAACCACCTGCAGCACCTTCTCGCGCGTTCCCTCCTCCACGGCCTGCAGCCCGCCGAGCTCGAGCCGCGAGAGGCCGGCGCGGCCGGCCGCCCGCACGACCTGGAAGCCGAAGTCGGCCAGGAAGTCCTGCGGGAACACCGTCTTGTGCACCCGGAAGCGCTCGTACGCCGACTCGCCCTCCGGGTAGCGGTAGGAGAACGCCTCGAGCGAGCGGGCGCCGCGGTCGCGCGCCTCGCCGATCGCCGCCAGGAAGAGCGACTGCAGGACCCACGGGCTGGACGGGTCGACCAGGTACGCGCAGGTGACGAGCATCGATCCCTCCGAGGGCGGGCCGCCGGGCAGCTCGGCCGCGCGCGGGAACGCCTGCGCCGGCCCGTACTGCATCGAGCCGAGCACCCGGCCGTCGCCGTCGTAGTAGACCGTGCCGAAGGCCCCGAAGTCCAGCTCGACCTTCTCCATCCAGCGGTCCTTGTCGGTCGTGCGGCGGCCGCGGGTCTGCCACCAGACGCACTCGTGACACACGCTCGGCGTGGTCTCGAGCGTCAGCTTCGTCAGCCCGGTGAGGTGCGGCGGCACGGGCCCGTCACCTCGAGACGTCGTCGACGACGACGTCGATCGCTTCCGGCCGCAGGTCGGCCATCTGCACGAGGTACTCGGCGACGCGGCGCTGGACGTCGGCGGCGACGCGCGGGATCTCCGCCCCGTGGTCGACGACGACGTGCACCTCGACCTGCGCGCCGGTGACGCGCGCAGCGCCCCGCTTCGTCGGGTGGACGCCGTCGACCTCGGACGCGGCGTCGACGACGTAGCGGGCGAGAACGTCGGGCGAGATCACGCTGTGGCCTTCCATGGCGCACATCGTAGGACGAGCTCGGTCGCCTCGGGGCGGGCGAACAGCCGGAACGGCACGAACGTCGTGCCGAGGCCCGGCGAGACGTGCAGCACGGTGCGCCCGCGCTCGAAGACGCCGGTGGGGTACCGGGCGCGCGGATGGGCGAGCAGGAGCCGGCCGAACCCGTACGGCAGCACGATCTGGCCCGCGTGCAGGTGACCGGCGAGGATCAGGTCCCACCGGCCCGGCTCGACGGTGTCGAGCGCGTCGCGGGAAGTGGCACAGCAGCACGCGCAGATCGGCATCAGACTCCGGGAAGCGGCTGCTGCGGCGGTCGATCCAGGTGCGCGGGTCGACCCCGGCCAGCTCGACCCGCTTCCCCCGCAGGACGACCTCCTCCCGGGTGTCGACCAGCAGCGAGCCGTGGTCGAGCCGGCCGAGCGCGGCGGGCTTCGAGAACGGATCGCGCGAGAGGGCCAGGTCGTGGTTCCCGAGCACGACGTACGGATGCTCGAGCCGCGCGAGCAGGCGCGAGCAGGCGCTCCTCGCCGCCGGGGCGCGAGAGCAGGTCGCCGGTGACGCAGACGAGGTCGGGCGCCCGCTTCGCCACCCACTCGACGGCGCGCTCGACCGCGCGGGCGCCGCGCGAGGGGACGCCCAGATGGAAGTCGGAGAGATGCGCGATCCGCAGCCCGTCGAGCTCGACCGGCAGCGCGGGAATCGGCAGCTCGAGGACGCGCAGCCGGACCCAGCCGGCCTCGAACCACCCGTACGCCGCGGTGGCCGCCGCGAGCGCGACGAGCCCGGCGGGCAGCCAGAGCCAGGGGCTCAGATCTCGAGCTTCTCGATGACCGGGCCGACGGAGACGACGTGCCGCTTGAACTTGAGCTCCGACTCCTCGAGGCCGGCGGCGACGCCCACGAGCTGCGAGAGGTGGAGGATCGGCATCTTGAAGTCGCGCCCGGTCGCCTTCTTCAGCTTCGACTGCCAGGCGTCGAGGGAGAGATGGCAGAGCGGGCAGGGCGTGACGATGGCGTCGGCCCCCGCCTCGTACGCCTGCTCGATCGGCTGGATCAGCTCGCCGAGCGCCGTCTCCTCGCGGGCCTGGATGATCGGGAAGCCACAGCACTTGATCTTCGCGGGGTAGTCGACGGGCTCGCCGCCGCACGCCTCGATGATCCGCTCGAGCGACCACGGGCGGTCGGGATCCTCGAAGCCCTGGATCTTCGACGGGCGCAGGATCTGGCAGCCGTAGAAGGGAGCGATCTTCAGGCCCTTCAGCCCGCGGTGGGCGCTCTCCTTCAGGAGCTCGTAGCCCTCGCCCTCGGCGATCTCCCAGAGCAGGTGCCGCACGTCGACGTCTCGCTCGTAGGCCGGCACGCCGACCGAGACGAGGTTCTCGTTCACGCGGGCCCGCAGCTCCGTGTCGCCGAGCAGCATGAAGTTCGCCTGGCGGAGGTTGAGCGTGCAGACGTTGCACACGGTCAGGAGCGTGTCGACGTTCTCGGCCGCCGCGTAGGAGAGGATCCGCGCGTTCAGGTGCAGGTAGTAGTCGGGGTCGGCCTCGTGGATGTCGCCTGCGCCGCAGCAGGTGACCGACTCGAGCTCGACGAGCTCCAGCCCCACCTTCGGCGCGAGCGCCTGCGTCGCCGAGTCGAGCTCCTTCGCCGAGAGCGAGGCGAGGCATCCCTTGTAGTACGCCACCTTCTTCACGCGCCACCCCCCGGCTTCCTGGTCGGTTCCTCGCCCGGCGTCACGTCGGCCTGCGTGCGCGAGCCCATTCCCTGGTCGGCGCCCGCCGGGATCTCCTCGTCGGCGATGTACGGACGGTGGAATGCGCCCGGGCGCTCGTAGATCTCCTCGAGCGTCTCGGCGCCCGCATGGCCGTGCGACAGCCGCGCGAGCGCGCGCTCGCCCTGCACGTGGCCGGCGTAACCGCCGCGTCCCTGCGCCTGCACGAGATCCCACAGACGGCGCGACTCCTTGACGTCCTTCGCGACGTGCGGCGGGAACGGCGGCGGCACCTTGCCCTTGCGCGCGAGGTCGAGCGCGAAGCGCGTCTGCTTGATCGCGGAGACGATTCCCTGGGTCTTCGGCACGAGCTCGGTCTCGCGCAGCCAGCCGGTCGTCTTGGCCGAGGTGACGAACCACTTCGCGTGCTTCGCGCCCATGTCGCGGTCGATGCCTTCGTGCATCGACTCGGCGCCGAGCTTCGCGATCGCGTCGCGCGGGTCGACGCCCTTGGGGCAGCGCTCGTTGCAGAAGTAGCAGCGCGTGCACTCCCAGAGGCCGTGCTCGCCGTTCAGCTTCTCGAGCCGCTCGAGCTTGCGGCCGTCGCGCGGGTCGCCGACGAACCGGAACGCCTTCGCGAGCGCCTGCGGGCCCGTGAACATCGGGTCGGACTCCATCGCGTTGCACTCCGAGACGCAGCAGCCGCAGTTGATGCAGAGCGCCTCCTTGTGGATCACGTTCATGCGCTCCTGGCGGATCAGGTGCTCCTTGCCGTCCGGGGGCTCCTGGTAGCCGGGCTGCAGGTACGGGTCGACGGACTCGAACTTCTGCCAGAACGGCGCCATGTCGACGACGAGGTCCTTGACGATCGGCAGGTTTCCCATCGCGGAGATCACCGGGACGTGGCCCGCCTGCGCGACCTCGTACATGCGGGTCTGGCAGGCGAGCACCGCCGCGCCGTCCATCCGCATGCCGCAGGAGCCGCAGATCATCATCCGGCAGCTCTTGCGGTACGCGAGGGTGCCGTCGTGGCGGTCCTTGACGATGTCGAGGCAGTCGAGCAGCGTCGCCTCCTCGGGCGCGTCGATCTCGTACTCCTGCAGCTCGCGCTCGCCGGTGCGCGCGTTGAAGCGCCAGACCTTCAGTCCGACCTGCATCGTCAAGACGCGAATCCCTTCACTCGGAGGCTCATCAGTACTTCCGTTCCATCGGCTCGTACTTGGTGAACCGGACCTCCTTGTAGGAGAGCTCCGGACCGTGCGCGCCGCGGCGCGAGATCGAGTGCTGCATGAAGTTGTCGTCGTCGCGGGTGGGATGGTCGTGCGGCCGCGCGTGCGCGCCGCGACTTTCCTTGCGGGCGATCCCGGCCTGCAGCATGCAGCGGGCCAGCTCGATCATGTTGCCGAGCTCGATCGCCTGCGTCAGGTCGGTGTTGAAGACGTCGCCCTTGTCCTCGATCACGACACCGCGGTCGTAGCGCTCCTTCAGCTCCTCGAGGATCTCCACCTCCCGGGCCATCTGCTCCTCGCGGCGGAAGACGCCGAAGTTCTCGAGCATCGAGGTGCCCAGGTCCTGCCGGATCTGCCAGGGCCGCTCGCCCCGCTCGACGCCGAGCAGGCCCTTCAGCTCGCGCTCCGCGTCGGCCTGCAGGCTGTCGGGCACGTCGATCGTCGTGTTGGCGAGCGCCCACTCGGCGGCGGCGCGCCCGGCACGGCGGCCGAAGGTGATCGTCTCCATCAGCGAGTTGCCGCCGAGGCGGTTGGCGCCGTGCACCGAGACGCACGCCACCTCGCCGGCCGCGTAGAGGCCGGTCAGCTCGGTGAGGCCCTCGTTGTCGGTCTCGACGCCGCCCATGTGGTAGTGGGCGCCGGGCCGCACGGGTACGGGGTCGTAGATCGGGTCGACGCCGGCGAAGGTCATCGCGAGCTCGCGCGAGCCGGGCAGCCGCTCGATGATCCGCTCGGCGCCGAGGTGGCGCATGTCCAGGTAGATCGACCCGTTGATGCCGCGACCCTGGTCGATCTCCGTCTGCTCCGAGCGCGAGACGACGTCGCGCGAGGCGAGCTCCATCGCGTTCGGGGCGTAGCGCTTCATGAACCGCTCGCCCTCGCTGTTGATCAGGTAGGCGCCCTCGCCGCGGCAGCCCTCGGTCAGCAGGATCCCCGACGGGTAGAGCGTCGTCGGGTGGAACTGCATGAACTCCATGTCCTTGAGCGGCACCCCGAGGTCGTAGGCCATCGCCGCGCCGTCGCCGGTGCACGCGTAGGCGTTCGTGGTCGTGCGGTAGATGCGCCCCTGCCCGCCGGTGGCGAGCACGACCGTCTTGCCGCCGACGGTCTTGAGGCCGCCGTCCATCAGGTCCCAGCTGATCACGCCCTGGCAGCGGCCGTCGTTCTCGACGAGCTTCCAGGCGAAGAACTCCTCGTAGACCGTGATGTCGCGCTTCACGAGCTGCTCGTAGAGCACCTGGATCAGCACGTGGCCGGTGATGTCGGCGGCGTACACCGTACGCGGGGAGCCGGCGGCGCCGAACGGGCGCTGCGCGAGCTTGCCGTCGTCGCGCCGCGAGAAGAACGCGCCCCAGTGCTCGAGCTGGTAGATGTCGGCGGGCGCCTCGCGCGTGAAGATCTCGATCGCGTCCTGGTCGCCCAGGTAGTCGGAGCCCTTGACCGTGTCGAACGCGTGGATCTCCGGCGAGTCCTCCGCCGCGTTCCCGAGCGCCGCGTTGATGCCGCCCTCGGCGGCGCCGGAGTGGCTCCGGGTCGGGTGGAGCTTCGAGATCACCCCGACGTTCGCGCCCGCGTCGTAGGCCTCGATCGCCGCACGCATGCCGGCGCAGCCGGCACCGACGACCAGGACGTCGTGGGTTGCTTCCACGTTCGAGGACGCTACCGAAACGCCCGGAGCCAGGGCGTCAGTAGAAAGCCCGACCTGCGGGGTCCCGTCAGAGCCGCGGCCCGGCCGCGCGCACCGCGGCGTCGACGTCCGCGAACCGCCGGGCGAAGTTGTCGACGAAGAGCCCGGCGAGCTCCCGCGCCTTCTCGTCGTAGCGGGCGGGGTCGCTCCACGTCGAGCGGGGATCGAGCAGCTCGTCGGCGACCCCCGGGACGGCCAGCGGCACCTGGAAGCCGAACAGGGGGTCGGTGCGGTAGCCGATGTCGTCGAGGACGCGCGAGAGCGCGGCGTCGAGCATCGCGCGGGTCGCCCGGATCGGCATCCGCTCGCCCTCGCCGAAGGGGCCGCCGGTCCAGCCCGTGTTCACGAGCCAGACGGCCGAGCCGTGGGCGTCGAGCTTCTCGCCGAGGAGCTGCGCGTAGACCGCCGGCGGCCGGGGCAGGAACGGCTGCCCGAAACAGGTGGAGAACGTGGGCTGCGGCTCGGTGACTCCGATCTCCGTGCCGGCGAGCTTCGCCGTGAAGCCGGAGAGGAAGTAGTAGAGCGCCTGCTCGCGCGACAGACGCGCGATCGGCGGCAGGATCCCGAACGCGTCCGCCGTCAGGAAGACGACCGAGGCAGGGTGACCGGCGCGCTTGGCGGCCAGCGCGTTGCCGATCTGCTCGAGCTCGTAGGCGGCGCGGGTGTTCTCGGTCTTCGACTCGTCGTCGAGGTCGAGGTTCCCGTACGCGTCGACCGTCACGTTCTCGAGGATCGTCCCGTAGGTCCGCGTCGTCGCGTAGATCTCGGGCTCCGCCTCCGGCGAGAGCCGGATCACCTTCGCGTAGCACCCGCCCTCGATGTTGAACACGCCGTTCTCGCCCCAGCCGTGCTCGTCGTCGCCGATCAGGTGCCGTGACGGGTCGGCCGAGAGCGTCGTCTTGCCCGTGCCGGAGAGGCCGAAGAAGACGGCCACCCGCCCCGCGTCGTCGACGTTGGCGGAGCAGTGCATCGGGAACACGCCCTGCAACGGCAGACGGTCGTTCATGACGGTGAAGATCGACTTCTTGATCTCCCCCGCGTAGAACGTGCCGCCGACCAGCAGCTCCGTGCGGCCGGGGTGCAGCGCGACGAACGTGCCGGTGCGCGTGCCGTCCGACTCGGGGTCTGCCTCGAGGTCGGGGGTGTGCAGCACGACCGCGTCCGGCGCGAACCCGTCCGCCTCCCCGGCGGCCAGGTCGATGAACATCGTCTTCGCGAAGAGGGCGTGGTAGGGGTGCGCGGTCACGACCCGCACCCCGATGCGGTGCGCCGGGTCCGCGCCGGCCCACGCGTCGACCGCGTAGAGCACGTCGGCGGCGCCGAGGTGCTCGGTGACCTTCTCGCGCAGCCCCGCGAAGTGAGCCTCGGAGAGCTGCTGGTTCACCTCGCCCCACCAGATCCGGTCGCGCGACGAGGGCTCGTCGACGAGGAACTTGTCCTTCGGCGAGCGCCCGGTGAAGCGCCCGGTGTCGACGACGAGCGGCCCGCCCTCCGCGAGCCTCCCGTCACCCCGCTGCAGGGCATGCGTATAGAGCAGCGACGTGCTCGGGTTTCGGTAGACGGCGCCGGAGGCGTCGATCCCGTGCTCGGAGAGGTCGACCCGGCCCGGCAACTCGGTCGTCGTCATGCGGAGCATCTCCTCGAGGTGTCTGCAGGGTCGGTCAGCACGGGAAGCTGTTCGGCTGCACGGGCAGCCCGCCGAACGGCTGAATGGTACGGATTCAGCCGTTCGGCGGGGCGGTGGAACCGTTCAGGCGACCGCGGAGGGGCGGCGGTCCTCGATCGGGACGAAATCCCGCTCGTGCTCGCCGGTGTAGATCTGGCGCGGCCGGGCGATCTTCTGCTCCGGATCCTGCACCCCCTCGAGCCACTGGGCGAGCCAGCCGGCCGTCCGCGGGATCGCGAACAGCACCGGGAAGAGCGCCGTCGGCAGCCCGAGCGCCTGGTAGATCAGGCCCGAGTAGAAGTCGACGTTCGGGTAGAGCTTGCGCGTGACGAAGTACTCGTCCTCGAGGGCGATCTTCTCCAGCTCGAGCGCGATGTCGAGCAGCGGATTGCGGCCCGTCACCTCGAAGACGGCGTCGGCGGCCTGCTTGATGATCCGCGCACGCGGGTCGTAGTTCTTGTAGACGCGGTGGCCGAAGCCCATCAGCCGGCCCTCTCCCGCCTTCACGCGCTCGACGAACGCCGGCACGTTCCGCTTGTCGCCGATCGCCTCGAGCATCTTCAGCACCTCTTCGTTCGCCCCGCCGTGCAGCGGGCCGTAGAGGGCGGCGGCGGCGCCGGCAAGCGCGACGTACGGGTCCGCCTTCGACGAGCCGATCGACCGCATCACGTTGGCGCTGCAGTTCTGCTCGTGGTCGGCGTGGAGGATGAAGAGGATCTCGAGCGCCCGCTCGAGCGCCGGATCCGCGTGGAAGTGCGGCTCGGCGATCCGGAACATCATCGAGAGGAAGTTCTCTGCGAAGCCGAGGTCGTTGTCCGGGTACACGTACGGCAGGCCGCGGGAGTGGCGGTACGACCACGCGGCGATCGTCGGCGTCTTTGCGATCAGCCGGATCACCTGCTGCCGGCGCGACTCCGCGTCGTCGACGTCACGTGCCTCGGGGTAAAAGGTCGAGAGCGCCGCGGCGACGCTCACGAACATCCCCATCGGGTGGGCGTCGTACCGGAAGCCCTCCATCAGCCGCTTGACGTTCTCGTGCAGGAAGGTGTGGAAGGTGATCTCGTGCGCCCAGTGCGCGAGCTCGGTCTGCGTCGGCAGCTCGCCGTGGATCAGCAGGTAGGCGACCTCGAGGTAGGTCGAGTGCTCGGCAAGCTGCTCGATCGGGTAGCCGCGGTAGCGGAGGATGCCGAGATCTCCGTCGATGAACGTGATCGAGCTCTTGACCGAGGCGGTGTTGAGGAACGCGGGGTCGTAGCTCGCGAGCCCGGCCTGCTTGAGCTCCGTGGCGCGAACCGTGCCGTACTCGATCGGCGCCTCGAACTGCGCGCCGCTCCGCTCGTCGGTGAACCTGAGGATGTCTGGCATGCCGGGCTCCTTTTCGTCGCGATGGCGAGGAGCGTGGTTTCTGCGAGGGCCGCCGGCATCCGCGGCGCCGCCGAACCTGCCTGCCCGGAACTACGGAGACGGGGGCGTCAGAGCTGCCAGTCGCCGTCGCGCAGCACCGGCACGCGGTCGCCCCCGGCCGTGACGCCGGTCACCTCGAGCTCCGGCGAGCCGATCATGAAGTCGATGTGGTTCGCGCTCGCGTTCACGAGCTCGACGTCGGCGCCTTCGACGAGGAACGGGAAGCCGTGCCCGAAGGCGATGTGGCTCGCGGCGTTCTCGTCGAGGAGGGTGCTGTAGAACACCGTGCCGAGCGGCCCGATGCGGCCGCGTCGGTCGACGAGCGCGAGCTCACCGAGGCGCGGCATCCCGTCGTCACGGGCGAGCTGCGAGCGCAGGGCGTCTCCGTTCGCGTCCGCCTCGACCTCCACCGCGATCCCGCCCTCGAAGCGCACCCGCAGGCCGCGCACGATCGTCCCGTCGCCCAGGACGAGCGGCTTCGTCGCGGTCACGTGACCTTCCGTGCGGCGCGGGTCGGGCGTCGTGAAGACCTCCTCCGTCGGCAGGTTCGGCAGGTGGCGCACGCCTTCGGTGGACGTGAAGTCGGCCGCCCACCAGACGTGCGAGCCCAGCAGGCCGACGTCGAGCTCCGTGCCCGGGCCTCGCAGCTCGATCGCGTCGAACCGGCGCTCGCTCAGGCGCCGGGCCGCGCCCGAGAGCTCGGCCAGCCGCTCCTCCCAGGCCCCCTGCGGCTCGGGCTCGTCCAGCCGGAGCACGTGCTCGAGCTCGTGCCAGAGCCGTTCGTAGGCCGCCTCCCGATCGAGCTCGGGGAAGACGAGCTGCGCCCAGGCGGGATGCGGGGCGGGAACGATGCACCAGTTCGTCGATCGCTCGGCGACGATGCCGGTGAGCTCCTGGACGCGCGGCAGCAGGTCCTTGCCGGCGAGGGTCTTGTCGAGGTCGTCGAGCAGGTTCGGCGCCGTGACTCCCAGCGGCCGGATGTGCGCGCCGTGCCCGGCGGCGTGCGCGAGCAGCCGCTCCCCGAGCCAGGCAGGCACGAACCCGAGCGTGTCGGGGTCGGCGTGCTCGATCCGCGCCCGCTTCAGGTGGGGGTCGAAGTACTGGACGTCGACGAAGGCGGCGCCACGGTCGTAAGCCGCGGCCGCGATCGCGCGGGCGAGCTCCGCATGGCCGAGCTCGAGGTCGACCAGCACCACCTGGCCCGGCTGCACGTTGGCGCCGTGCACCGCGAGCGCCGCGAGTCGGGAGAAGCGATCGGCCATCCAGGGAGGCGATGGTACTGCGGGCGCCGAACTCGGACGGGGATGAACGTCGACGCCGCGATCGAGCGCTACCTCGCCGCAGCGGGCGTGGCGGAGAGCACGCGCCGGTGCTACGCCGGCGACCTGCGCGAGTTCGCCCGCTTCTTCGGCCCGGACAGCCCCGTCGAGGACGTCGACATCCGTGTGCTCTCGGACTGGGTCGCCGAGCTCGGCCGCGCCCGCACGCGGGGGCGGCTGGCGCCGGCCACGATCGCCCGCAAGCTGACGGCGGTCCGCTCGTTCCTGCGCTTCACGCTCGGACCGGGCCGGGTCCCGGACGGCTCGCTCGCCCCGCGGCGCCACCAGCGCCTCCCGGACGCCCCGCGGGCCGCCGAGGTCGACGAGCTGATCGACGCGCTCGACGGCGACGGGCCGCTGCCGCTGCGGAACCGCGCCCTCGTCGAGCTCGTCTACTCCGCCGGGCTGCGAAGCGCCGAGGCGGTGTCGCTCGACCTCGGCGACGTCGACTTCGAGCAGGAGCTCGTCCACGTGCGGCGCGGCAAGGGCGGCAAGGACCGCGTGGTGCCGCTCGGCGAGGAGGCCGCCCGGCTGGTGGCGCTCTACCTGCGCGAGGCACGGCCGCTGCTCGCCCGGGGCGCGGAGAACGCCCTGTTCCTCTCGGCCCGCGGCCGCCGGCTGGACACCTCCACCCTGCGGCGCACCGTCGCTCACCCGCACCGGCTGCGCCATGCGTTCGCGACCCATCTGCTCGAGGGCGGCGCCGACCTGCGCACGATCCAGGAGTTGCTGGGCCACGCCTCGCTCTCGACCACCCAGCGCTACAGCCATGTCGACGCGAAGCGCCTGCGCCGCGTGTACGACCACTCGCATCCCCGTTCCTGACGCCCGGATTTCGCGGCGGGAAGCCGATTCCGCATACTTGCCACGAGGGGTGAGGATCAGGAAGGTTTCACCACTCAGGCAACAGGCATCTCTCGACCAACCTGGACGACCGGAGGTGGAAGACAGTGCCACGTCAGAACAACGGGGGAAACGGCGAATGACGCACCGGTTCGAGAACCACGATCTGGTCACGGAGCACGCAACGCAGATGATCGACGTGACCGACGACGTGCTGGACGTGGTCCGTCGTTCCGAGGTGCAGAACGGCATGGCGCTCGTCTACTCGCCGCACACGACCTGCGCGGTCGTGATCAACGAGCTCGAGAACGGCTTCGCCGAGGATTTCGCGGAGCTGCTCGACAGCATCGCCCCCGCCGAGGGCCGCTACTACCGCCACGACGATCTCGAGATCCGCACGCAGGGGATCGAGGACGACACGGAGGAGTTCCCGAACGGGCACTCGCACTGCCGCGCCGGCCTGCTCTCCTCGGCGTCGCAGACCGTGCCGATCGTCGACGGCAAGCTGATGCTCGGGACGTGGCAGCGCATCTTCTTCTGCGAGCTCGATCGCTCGCGGCCTCGCAAGGTGTTCATCCAGGTCATCGGCGAATGACGGCGACGGCGGCCCCCGGAGACGGGACGGCCACCGAGCTTCCGCCGTCCGACGCCGTGCGCGCACGCGCGCGGGGCGAGAACTTCACCGTCGCCTCGCTGCTCGTCGGTCGACGCACCGCCGCTCACCTGCTCGCGATCTACGACTTCGCGCGGTTCGTGGACGAGCTCGGCGACGCCGCGGCTGGAGACCGGCTCGCCCTGCTCGACGCGGCCGAGCGGGAGCTCGACCGGGCCTACGCGGGCACCGCCCGGCACCCCGTGTTCGCCGCGCTCACCGGCACGATCGAGGCGTGCGGGCTCCCGCGGGGGCCCTTCGCCCGGCTGATCGCCGCCAACCGCCGCGACCAGCACCACCCCGTGATCGAGACGTACGAGGAGCTGCTCGACTACTGCTCGCTCTCGGCGACCCCGGTCGGCGAGCTGGTGCTGCACGTCTTCGACGCCGCGACCCCGGAGCGGATCGCGCTCTCCGACGACGTCTGCACCGGGCTGCAGCTCGTGGAGCACTGGCAGGACGTGCGGGAGGACGCCGAGGCCGGACGGATCTACCTGCCGGCCGAGGATCGCGAGCGCTTCGGCGTCGCGCCGGGCGACCTGACCGGCGGGAGCACCGGCGAGCCCCTGTGCCGGCTGCTCGAGTTCGAGACGGCCCGGGCGGCGGATCTGCTCGCCTCCGGACGGCCGCTGGTGGCGTCGCTGCGCGGCCGTGCGCGTCTCTCCGTCGCCGGCTACGTGGGCGGCGGCCGCGCGAACCTCGCGGCCCTCCGCCGGGCGCGGTTCGACGTCCTCGCAGGGCCGCCGAAGGCCGGCGCGGCCCTGCGGCTGCGGGAGACCCTCGCCGCGTTGCGGGGCGCGCCGTGAGCGAGGTCGACACGGCCTACGACCTGTGCCGGCAGATCGCGCGGGCGTCCGGCTCGAGCTTCTACGCCGGCATGCGGATCCTGCCGGCCGACCGGCGGCTGCCGCTCTTCGCCGTCTACGCGCTCGCGCGGCGCATCGACGACGTCGCCGACGGGTCGCTGCCCGACGAGGAGAAGCACGCGCAGCTGCAGCAGCTGCGCGGCGAGCTCGCCGCGATCGCCGATTCGCGCGACCCGGTGTTCGTCGCGGTGTACGACGCGTCCCGCCGCTACCCGATCCCGCTCGAGGCCTTCGAGGACCTGCTCGACGGCGCCGAGGCCGACGTGCGCGGCGACCGCTACGAGACCTTCGCCGACCTCGAGCGCTACTGCCGCCGCGTCGCCGGCTCGATCGGCCGGTTGTCGCTCGGCGTCTTCGACGTCAGCGACCGCGCCGTGGCGGCGCCGCTCGCCGACGACCTGGGCGTGGCGCTGCAGCTCGGCAACGTGCTGCGCGACCTCGGCGACGATCTCCGGCTCGGGCGCTCCTACCTGCCGGCCGAGGACTTCGTCCGGTTCGGCTGCGCGGTGCGCGGCAGCACGATCGCCGGCGACGCCGAGCTGCTGGTGGCCTTCGAGGCCGAGCGTGCGCTCGGCTGGCTCGACCGCGGGCTCCGGCTCGTGCCGCTGCTCGACCGCCGCAGCGCGACCTGCGTCTCCGCGATGGTCTCCTCCTATCGAGGGCTGATCCAGCGCATCGCGCTCGACCCCTCGCAGGCGCTGGGCTCGCGCGTGGCGCTGCCGCCGTGGCGGAAGCGCTGGACGCTCGTCCGCAGCATCGTCGGCAGCAGCCTGACCGGGAGCAGCCCGGTGGGGAGCAGCCCGGGGAAGCAGCGCGGCGGGAGCCCGTCGTGAGCGATCTGCGCGTCGCGGTCGTCGGCGGCGGCCTGGCCGGCCTCTCCGCCGCCCTCGCCTGCGTCGACGCCGGAGCGCACGTCACCCTCTTCGAGTCGCGGCCACGCCTCGGCGGTGCCACCTTCTCGATCCGGCGCGACGGGCTGGTGCTCGACAACGGCCAGCACATCGCGCTGCGCTGCTGCACCGCCTACCGCGGCTTCCTGGATCGGCTCGGCGTCGAGGAGTCGCTCCCGGTGCAGTCGCGGCTCGCCCTGCCCGTGCTGGCGCCGGGCGGCCGCCGCCACGTGCTCTCGCGCACCTCGCTGCCGGCGCCGCTGCACCTGAGCGCGTCTCTCCTGCGCTACGGCCACCTCTCGCTCGCCGACCGGGTGGCCGCGGCGCGGACCGTGCAGGCGCTGCGGGCGCTCGACCCGGACGATCCGTCGCTCGACGAGCAGGCGTTCGGCCCCTGGCTCGCCCGGCACGGCGCCTCGGCCCGCGCGATCGCGGCGCTCTGGAACCTGATCGCGCTGCCGACGCTCAACCTGCCCGCGCAGGACGCGTCGCTCGCCCTCGCCGCCATGGTCTTCCGCACCGGGCTCCTCGACGAATCCGACGCCTGCGACCTCGCGATCCCGGCGATCCCCCTGCAGCAGCTGCACGGCGATCCCGCCGCGACCGCGCTGCGGGCCGCCGGCGCCACGATCCGGCTGCGGGCGCGCGTCCGGCGCGTGCGTCCCGACGGGCAGGAGCTCAGCCTCGAGCTCGCCTCCGGCAGCGAGCGGTTCGACCGGGTCGTCGTCGCCGTGCCCCACGGGGCGGCGCCCGACCTCCTCCCGGGGGGCGTGCTCGAGCCGGGCGCGACGGCGGCCCTCGGCGAGAGCCCGATCGTCAACGTCCACCTGCACTACGACCGCCGCGTGCTCGACGATCGCTTCGCGGCAGCGGTCGACTCGCCCGTGCAGTTCGTGTTCGACCGGACGGCGTCGGCCGGCGTCGAGCGCGGACAGGTGCTGGCGATCTCGATCTCGCACGCCACCCGCGAGCTCGAGCTGTCGCAGGAGGAGCTCGCCGGCCAGCAGCGGGCCGCGCTCGAGGAGCTGTTGCCGGCCGCCCGCTCCGCGACGCTGCTGGCAGCGGCCGTGACCCGCGAGCCGCGCGCCACCTTCCGTGCCGTGCCGGGAACCGCACGCTTCCGTCCCGGCTCCCGCACGCCGGTCCCGGGTCTCTTCCTGGCGGGGGCCTGGACCGACACCGGCTGGCCGGCGACGATGGAGGGCGCGGTGCGCAGCGGCGTCGCGGCCGCGACCGCCCTGCTCGCCGAGCCGCTTCGCCGCCCCTCCCGCGCCACGGAGGCCGCGGCATGACGACCGCCGTCAAGGCATCGTCGCCGGCCCGCGACGCGCTCGACCGCGGCGTCGAGCGGCTGCTTGCCCTCCAGCATCCCGACGGCTACTGGAAGGGCGAGCTCGAGACCAACGTGACGATCGACTCCGAGGATCTCTTCCTGCGGCACTTCCTGCGGATCTCCGACCCGCGCCAGACCGCGGAGACCGCCCGGTGGATCCGCTCGAAGCAGCGCGAGGACGGCAGCTGGGCCACCTTCCACGGCGGCCCCGCCGACGTCTCGACCACCGTCGAGGCCTACGTGGCGCTCCGGCTCGCGGGCGACGCCGCCGACGACCCGCACCTGCGCCGGGCGGCGGCGTGCATTCGCTCGCTCGGCGGCATCGAGGCGACGCGGGTCTTCACGCGCATGTGGCTCGCGCTGCTCGGACTCTGGAGCTGGGCGACCGTGCCGGTGCTGCCGCCCGAGCAGATGTTCCTCCCGGCCCGGGCGCCGCTCTCGATCTACGCCTTCGGCTGCTGGGCCCGGCAGACGCTCGTCGCCCTGCAGGTGGCGACGGCGCTGCGGCCCGTGCGGCCGGTTCCGTTCCGGGTCGCGGAGCTGCTGACCGGTGCCCCGGTGGCCCGGCCGCTGCTCGACCGCGCCCTGCACGCCTACGGCCGGCACCCGTTCGGCCCGCTGCGCCGGCGCGCCCTCGCAAAGGCCGTGCGCTGGATCGTCGAACGGCAGGAGGCGGACGGCTCCTGGGGCGGCATCCAGCCGCCGTGGGTGTGGTCGCTGATCGCGCTCCGGGCCTACGGCTTTCCGCTCGACCATCCCGTGCTCGCCCGCGGCTTGGCCGGACTCGACACCTTCACGATCGAGGACGAGCACGGGAGGCGGATCGAGGCGTGCCAGTCGCCTGTCTGGGACACCGCCCTCGCGCTGATCGGCCTGCTCGACGCGGGGGTGCCGCCCGGGCACGAGGCGATCCGGCGTGGCGCGGCCTGGCTCGCCGAACGCGAGGTGCGGGTGCGCGGCGACTGGTCGGTGCGCCGGCCGGGGCTCGCGCCGGGCGGCTTCCCGTTCGAGTTCGCCAACGACAACTACCCCGACGTCGACGACACGGCCGAGATCGTGATGGCGCTCGCGCGGGCGGGCGTCGGCGACGACGCGGTCCGGCGCGGCTACGACTGGATGCTCGGCATGCAGTCGTCCGACGGCGGCTGGGCCGCGTTCGACGTCGACAACACCTCCACCCTCCCCAACAGGCTCCCTTTCTGCGACTTCGGCGAGGTGACGGATCCGCCGAGCGCCGACGTGACCGCGCACGTCCTGGAGGCGCTCGCGCTCGCCGGACGCGCGGGCGAGCCGGCGGCGCGGCGCGGCGTCGACTGGTTGCTCCGGGCGCAGGAAGACGACGGGTCGTGGTTCGGGCGCTGGGGCGCGAACCACGTGTACGGCACCGGGGCGGCGGTGCCCGCGCTCGCGGCGTGCGGCCTCGCCGGCAGCGAGAGCGTGCGCCGCGCGATCCGCTGGCTCGAGTCGGTGCAGAACGACGACGGCGGCTTCGGCGAGGACCTGCGCTCCTACCGCGACCGTGCGTGGCGCGGACGCGGCGCCTCGACCGCGTCGCAGACGGCCTGGGCCCTGCTCGCCCTGCAGGCGGCCGGCGAGGAGGGGCCCGTCTCCGAGCGGGCGCTGCAGTTCCTCGTCGGCACCCAGCGCCCCGACGGCTCCTGGGACGAGCCCTGGTACACCGGCACCGGCTTCCCGGGCGACTTCTACCTGAACTACCACTTGTATCGTCAAGTGTTTCCTGTGTCCGCCCTCGGGCGATGGGTGCTGAAGGAAGGGAGCTCCGATTGACCGACCAGAAACTGCTCGTCTACGCGCCGCTCCGCCTCGAGGCAGCCTCCCTCGACGGCGTCCGTTCGCACGCGCGCGTGATCAGTCCGGGAATGGGGCCGCGGCGGGCGCGCATCGGCGCCGCCCGCGGGCTCGCCGTCGACGACGCAGCCGCGGTCGCGATCGTGGGGCTCTGCGCCGCCGCCGACCCGAAGCTGCGGACCGGCGACATCGTGCTCGGCTCCGAGCTCCACCGCGACGGAGCCGACCCGATTCCGGCCCCCGGCAGCCGGATGCTCGCCGCCGCCCTCCGCCGGCGCGGCCTGACCGCCCATGTCGGCGCGATCGCCTCGGTCGAGGAGATCGCCGGCCCCACCGAGCGGCGCTACCGGTTCGCGCAGGGCGCCGCCGCCGTCGACATGGAGTCGGCGTGGCTCGCCGAAGCCGCGGCCGGCCGGCCGCTCGTCGTGCTCCGCGTCGTCGTCGAGCAGGAGGGACGCGAGCTCTACGACCCCCGCAGCGCCGTCGCCGGCATCCGCGCACTGCGCACGTTGCGGCGCGCCTCGCCGGTCCTCTCGGAGTGGCGGTCGGCACTGCGCCGCCGGCGCATCGTGCTCGCCGCCCCCCGGTCGTTCTGCGCCGGCGTCGACCGGGCGATCGAGATCGTCGAGCTCGCGCTCGAGCAGCGCGGCGCGCCGGTGTACGTCCGCAAGCAGATCGTCCACAACGAGCACGTCGTCGCCGACCTCGAGCGGCGCGGCGCCGTCTTCGTCGACGAGCTGGACGAGATCCCGGCCGGAGCGACCACCGTCTTCTCGGCCCACGGCGTCTCGCCGGCGGTGCGCGAGGAGGCGGCCGCGCGCGGCCTCGACGTGATCGACGCGACGTGCCCGCTCGTCAGCAAGGTGCACGCCGAGGCGCGCCGCTTCGCGTCCGCCGGCAACACGGTCTTCCTGATCGGCCACTCGGGCCACGAGGAGATCGAGGGCACCTACGGCGAGGCGCCGGATGCGACCGTGCTGGTCGAGAACGCGGGCGACGCCGGACGGGTCGAGGCGCCCGACCCCGAGCGGGTGACGTTCCTGACCCAGACCACCCTGGCCGTCGACGAGACGTCCGAGATCGTCGAGACGCTCCGGCAGCGCTTCCCCGCGCTCCGCGGCCCGAGCTCCGACGACATCTGCTACGCGACCACGAACCGGCAGGCCGCGGTGCGTGAGATCGCGCGAGAGTCGGACGTCGTCCTCGTCGTCGGCTCGCGCACGTCGTCGAACTCGCTGCGACTCGTGGAGGTCGCCGAGCGCGAGGGAACGACGGCGTTCCTCGTCGACGACGAGACCGACGTCGATCTGGCCTGGCTGGCCGCCGCAGGTACCGTCGGCATCTCAGCCGGTGCCTCCGCGCCCGAGGCGCTCGTCCACCGCCTGATCGAGTCGATCGCCGCGCTCGGCGGAGCCGACGTCGAGCAGACGACCACCGCCACCGAGTCCCTTCGTTTCAAGTTGCCCCAGGAGGTACGAGCTTGAGCATTCCGCTTCGCCAGAACCTGATCATCGGCCGCTACCTGCTCGGGCAGAAGCTGCGGCGCCGGGAGCACTTCCCGCTGCTCGTCGAGCTCGAGCCTCTGTTCCAGTGCAATCTCGCCTGCTCGTTCTGCGGGAAGATCCAGCACCCGGACCACATCCTCAAGAAGCGCATGCCCGTCGACCAGGCGATCGCCGCGATCGAGGAGTGCGGGGCGCCGATGGTCTCGATCGCAGGCGGCGAGCCGCTCGTGCACCCCGAGGTGCACGTGATGGTGCAGGAGCTCGTGCAGCGGAAGAAGTTCGTCTTCCTCTGCACGAACGCGATCCTGATGGAGAAGCGGATGGAGCGGTTCGAGCCCAACCCGTACTTCACGTGGGTCGTGCACCTCGACGGCCTGCGGGAGCGCCACGACGAGTTCGTGGAGCGCGAGGGCATCTTCGACAAGGCGGTCTCCGCGATCAGGGAGGCGAAGCGGCGAGGCTTCCGCGTCAACACGAACACGACCTTCCTCTCGACGGACACCCCGAAGACGGTGCGCGAGGTGCTCGACTTCCTGAACGACGAGCTGGAGGTCGACGGGATCCAGATGTCCCCCGCCTATGCGTACGAGAAGGCGCCCGACCAGGAGCACTTCCCGGGCGTCGCGAAGACGCGCGCGCTCTTCAGCGACGCGTTCGCCGACGGCGGTCGCGACCGCTGGCGTCTGAACCACACCCCGCTGTTCCTCGACTTCCTCGAGGGCAAGGTCGACTTCCAGTGCACGCCGTGGGGCATCCCCAGCTACTCGATCTTCGGCTGGCAGCGGCCGTGCTACCTGATGGGCGACGGCTACACGAAGACCTACAAGGAGCTCGTGGAGACGACCGACTGGAGCGCCTACGGCCGCGGCAAGGACGAGCGCTGCGCGAACTGCATGGCCCACTGCGGCTACGAGCCGACCGCCGTGCTCGCGTCGATGGGCTCGATGAAGGAGTCGATGCGGTCGCTCGTCGCCTCGAGCTCGCTCAGCCGAAGCGCGCGGAGAACGCGCGGTAGAGCGAAGGCGCGGCGTCGCGAGCTCGCACGGCAAGGCTGAGCCACTCCGGCACCGTCACCTCGCGCCGCTCGCCCTCGACGGCGCGCACGATCGCGTCGGCGACCCGCGCCGGCTCGACCGGGCGCGGCCAGGTGCGGTCGTACAGGGCTCCGCGGCGCTCGAAGAACGGCGTGTCGACCACGCCCGGCGTGACGAGTGAGGCGCGCACGCCCGTGTCGTAGAGCTCGTCGCACAGGCTGTCGACGAAGAGGGCGAGGCCGCCCTTGGTCGCCGCGTACGCCGCCTCGTCGGCGTGGCCCACACGGCCCGCGATCGAGCCGACCACCACCACGTGGCCCTGCCCGCGCCGGAGCATCCCGGGGAGCACCTCGCGAACGAGGGCGATCGTCGAGACGAGATTGAGGGCGACGACCTCCTCGAGCTCACGGCGGTCGAGCTCGACCACCGGCCCGTAGAGGCCGCGGCCCGCGGCGGCGACGAGCACGTCGACGCGCCCGGCCTGCTGCACGAGCCGCGCGGGCGCGTGGTGCTCGGCGAGGTCGAGTCGGATCGTGCGCGCCCCCGCCTCCGCCTCGAGCGCAGCGAGCGCCCCCACGTTGCGCCCGGTCGCGACGACCCGGGCGCCCCGGTCGGCGAGGGCGAACGCCGTCGCACGGCCGATCCCGCTCGTGGCGCCCGTTACGAGGCAGGCGCTGCCCTTGATCTCCACGCCCGACCCCTACCCGGCGCGCCGCCGGTGAATCGCGCCGCGCGGCCGTATCGATTTTACCACTTACGACGTTGACATATCGTAGTACGACCTAAGGAGGAGCTAGCACCATGTCCACCCTCGACGAACGGAGACGCACGGCGAGCGCCGGGGTCGACGGCGAGGATGCGTGGGAGGACGGGTTCGCCCGGCCCCGCGTGTTCCTGCAGCCGATCGCGGCCCCGTCCATTCTCGGCCTGAGTGGTTTCGCAGGCGCGACGTTCATCGTCGCCTCGAACCTCGCCGGCTGGTGGGGCAACTCCGAGTCGGCGCTGTACCTGGCGCCGTTCGCCGCGATGTTCGGCGGCCTCGCGCAGTTCCTCGCCGGCATGTGGGCCTACAAGGCCCGCGACGGCGTCGCGACGCTGGCCCACGGGACGTGGGGATCGTTCTGGCTCGCGTACGGGATCCTGAACATCCTGCTCGCGACGCACGTGCTCACGGGACCGACGCCGTGGTACCACGACGTGCCGCTCGGCTTCTGGTTCTTCGCACTGGCCATCACCACCGCAGTCGCGCTGGCGGCGGCCATGACCGAGAGCCTCAGCCTCACCGGCGTGCTCGGGACACTGGCCGCCGGCTCGGGGATCCTCGCGGGAGCATTCATCTTCGGCTCGCATGCGTGGGTCGTCGTCGCCGGCTGGGTGCTCGTCGTCTCGGCCGGCCTCGCCTGGTACACCGCAGCGGCGATGCTGCTGGCCGGAACGACCGGCCGCGCCGTCCTGCCGCTCGGGAAGTACTCGAAGTCGGCCAACATGCCGGGAGGCAAGGTCACCCGCCCGATCCAGCTCGACTGGGCGGAGCCCGGCGTCAAGCAAGGCCAATGATCGAAGCCGTCTCGCCCGTCGGCCCGGCGCTTCTCAGCCGAGCCGACGGGCGAGACGCAACGCGGCGAGCCCCAGGGCCGAGCCGGCGATCCCGTCGAGCACGTAGTGGTTGGCGGTGACGAGCACGGTGCCGAAGACCGCCGGGGGATAGACCCGCGCCAGGCCGCGGACGACCGGATGTGAGGCGGTCTCGGCCACCGCGGCCGAGGTGACGACCGCGTAGGCGCAGTGGATGCTGGGCATCGCCGCGATCGGGTCGTACAGCCTGGCGACGAATCCGCTGTCCAGGTCGAGGCCCGCCAGCTCCCGGATCGTGTCGGTGAACCCGTCGAGCGTCCGCGGGGGTGCTGTCGGAAAGAGCAGGAACGCCGGCTGGGCGCCCAGCGTCGCGAGCGCGGCGGCACGCCGGAGCCGGTGGAAGTCGGGGTGCCGGGTGAAGTAGAGGCGCATCAGGCTCCCCACCGTCAGCACGACGTTCAGGCTGACGTAACCCAGGTTGAGGCAGTGGAGCAGCCGCCGCCGCTCGATGCACGAGCGCTGGACGGCGGGCTCGACGTGCAGGCCGAGCCGCTCCTCGAGCCGCACGATCCGACGTGCGTTCCGCGCCGCCTGCCGCCGGCCGCGGTCGTTGAACACGGCCTGCCGCACGGCGAGGTAGACGGCGTAGACGCCGAGGCCGATCGCCACCTCCCGCCGGCCGCTCCAATCAGCGGACGAGCGCACTCTCGTACTCCTTCGCGAGCCGGTCGACGAGCTCGGGCGCGAGCGGCGGGAACGTGGAACGACGGCCGTGGCGGTACTCCCAGGCGAGTCGCGCGCCGCGGGTCCGCGGCAGCGTGCGGCACAGCAGCGTCCGCAGCTCCGCCTCGACGTCCCGCGTCGGCGGCTCCACCGGCTCACCGATCCTGACCACGCCGCGCGTCCTGCGCCCGCCGACGGGATCGAAGGCCAGCCCGATCGGGACGACGCGCTGCGGCCGGCCCCGGCGGATGATCAGCCCGACACCCCGCTGAACCGGCCCGACGGAGCCGTCCTTCGAGGGCGTCCCCTCCGGCGAGACGAGCACGCTCGCCCCCTCCCGCATCAGCCCGACCAGCCGCTCCAGGTCCTGCCGGGCGTCGGCCGCACGCCGCGTCCAGGCCGCCTCGGGTCGCGGGGCCTCACTGCGGTCGACGAGCTGCCACAGCTCGCGGCCGTAGCCGCTGCTCAGCACGTCGGCCGCTGTCCGCGGTGGCCGCTCGCCCAGCATGCGCGCGCGGTGCCGGAAGGCGTCGGCATTGGGGAACGCGTCGAGCTCGAGCGAGGGGTCGGCGCGGGCCAGCTCGACCACGCGCAGACGCGTCGCCGGCCGGAGTCGCAGGCAGCGGACGCGCTCCAGCAGGCGGCCGATCCCCAGCGAGAGCGGTGCGCGTCCCGGCAGCGCGGCGGCGAGCAGGCCGGGCAGGAACAGGTCGTCGCGCACCACGAACCACGGCAGGTCGTCCGCCGCGCCGCGGCGCACCTGCGGGTAGACGGCGCCGCAGAGCAGCGGCGAGTCGAGGTTCGAGCGATGGGTGACGACGTACAGCGACCCGGGCGCGAGCTCGAGCCGGCCCTGCACCTCCACGCGCAGCTTCAGGCGCGCAAAGGCCGCCATGCCCAGCCCGACGGCGCGGTAGGCGATCACGCGACCGCCTGCTCGTAGAGCTCCGCGACCTGCGGCGCGACCGCCTCCCAGTCGTAGCGCTCCGCGGCGGCCCGCCCCGCGCGGGCCATCCGCTCCCGCAGCGCCTCGTCGTCGAGCACCGCGCGGAGCGCTCCGGCGAGCGCGCGCTCGTCCCCCGGGGGCACCAGGATCCCGGCCTCCTCGGGAACCACCCGGCGGTAGCCCGGCAGGTCGCTGCAGACCACGGGCACGCCCGCGGCGAGCGCCTCGAGCAGGACGATCCCGAAGCTCTCCGCGCGGACCGACGGCGCGCAGAGAACCGAGGCCCGCCCGAGCAGCCGGTCGCGCTCGCGATCGCCGACCCGCCCGTGGGCGGTCGTCCGGTCGCCGAACGAGCCCTCGGGGCCGACGAGGTCGAGCCGGACGTCGTCCGGCAGGAGGCGCCGGGCACCGAGCAGCACCGGCAAACCCTTGCGCGGTTCGTCCCGGCCGATGAAGACGACGCGGCGCCCGTCGCGTCCGCTCCGGCAGCTCTCGCGGAACGGTGATGCCGTTCGGCACGACGTGGTAGTCGCCCGGACAGGCCTGCGCCACGTAGTCGCGCGCCTCGTCGGAGACGGCGATCCGCACCGAGAGCCGGCCGAGCGCCCAGCGGCAGAGCGGGCCGAAGACGCGGTACCACTTCGGCCCGCGCGCGACCATGTGGAAGGTGCCGACGAGCGGCGCGGGCCGGCGCACGAGCGCGGTCAGGCAGGGCGCGGGCAGCATCGGCTCGTGCAGGTGCACGACGTCGTAGTCACGGCTCCCGAGCAGCGTGAGCGTGCGGGCGACGGCGCGCGGCCCGAGCGCGACGCGCTGCACCGAGCCGTTGTCGTGGATCGGGATGCTGCGCCCGAGCGGGATCACCCCGCCCGTCGGGGCGTCTGCCGGCGCCAGCACGTCCACCTCGTGCCCGAGCCGGCGCAGAGCCGCCGCGAGAGCCGTGATGTGCGACTGGACGCCGCCGGGACGACTCCACGAGTACGGGCACACCTGTGCGACCCGCATCAGCGCGACGTCTCCACGCCCGGTATCTGCCGCGTCGCCCCGCAGGGAAACATTCAGCCGAGCTCGGGCCGGGCGCTGTCGGCGTCCTCGCCGGCCCGGCCCGCGTGCTCGACGTCGCGCCGCAACTGCTTCACCGTGGGCACGAAGGCGAGCGCCGGCACGATCGGGAGCCAGAAGCTGAACAACCGGTAGACGAGCACGCCGAGCACCGCGGGCACGAGCGGCACCCCGACGGCGTTCAGCGTCAGCGCCAGTGACGCCTCGATCCCGCCCGCGCCGCCGGCCGGCAACGGGATCGCCGTCGCGATGTAGCTCGTCGCGTATGCGACCACGAGCGAGGCCAGGTCGACGCGCGCACCGAAGGCGCGCAGTCCGGCGTAGAGCGTCAGCAGGTCGCCCGCCCAGTAGACCGCGAACCCGGCGGCGCCCGCCGGGTAGCGGAACGGATGCGCGAAGAGGTGGCGGACGAGCGCGACGCCGCCGATCGCGTCGGCGAACACCGCTCGGATGCCACGACGCGCGCGCTCGAGCAGCGAGCCGCCCTCCCGCCGCTCCGGGACGGCCGACAGGCGGTCGACCCGCGACGGCTGGGTCGTCCAGAGCGCGAGCGCGAAGCACACGGGCACCACGACCAGCCAGGCGAGCGTCATCGGCAGCGGCGCTCCCTGCCCGGCGCCGAGCAGCACGGCCGCGGCGGCGACCGCGGCGCCCGCACCGAGCACCGCCCACTCGATCGTGTTCAGCGCCAGCACTCGGCGCGTCGACTCGTGCCGGCCCGCCCCCGCCTGCCGCAGCGCCCAGTAGTCGACGGCGAGACCGCCGGCCGAGGAGCCGACGACGAAGGCGCCGAAGCCCACGACGACCACCCGCAGGACGCTCCAGAGCCGCAGCCGGGGGCCGCCGTCGGCCCGCGCGACGTCCCGGTAGGCGAGGATGTAACCCGCATAGGCGAGCAGCTCGCCGGCGAGGCAGAGCGGAAACCAGAGCTTGTCGGCGCGGCGGGCGGCTTTCACGATCTTGTGGAAGTTCGCGGCACGGCCGAGCAGCGCGAAGGCGCCGGCGGCGAGCAGGAGCGCGATCACCACCACGGCGACGGTACGACGCGTCTCCGTCGCCAGCACCCAGCGAACAGGCCCCCAGCACTTGAGACGGTCCCAGGTCTGCCGGAGACGCTTCAAGGCGTTCCGATCGGGTAGGCGATCGAGTGGGATGCGGTCACCGATGCTCCGTCATGCGCGCACGGTCCGGTTCCTCGACGGGGGGCTCGTGCTCTGGACCGTGCTCTGGCTGGCGCTCGGAACGATCGTCGGGATCGACGTCGTGCGGATCGGCAACCTGAGTGACACGGTCTCGTTGGCGGCGACGACGCTCGACGCCACCGCGTCGACGCTGGGCGCGATCGGGCACATCCCGTTCGTCGGCGGCCAGGTCTCCTCGCTCGCCGACCAGGTACGCACGACCGCCCAGTCCACCCACGACAGCGCGATCGCGAGCCGGCAGGCACTCGACCAGCTGGCCGTCGTCCTCGGCGTCTCCGTCGGCTTCGTCCCGACGCTGCCGCTGCTCGTGCTCTACCTGCCCATGCGTCTCGGCTGGCGGCGCGACATCGCCTCGGTGCGGGCCGCGTACGCCGCGCACGGAGACGATCCCGCCTTCACCGAGTTCCTCGCCCGGAGGGCGGTCGAGAACCTTCCCTACCGGCGCGTGCTGGAGATCACGCCGAACCCGTGGCTCGACATACGTGAGTCCCGCACGGGCGCGCTGGCCCGTGCGGAACTCGTTCGGCTCGGAATCGAGCGCGACGCTCAAGAGCGAGGCTAACCAGTACAGATGGTCACGATGCGACGGCTCGCGTTCGCGACCTGGGTGGCAGCATTCTTCGGCAGGTCGTTCAGCGCCTGCACGAAGTTGTTGTTCCCGAGGTCTTGCTGGACCCGCTGAAGCCCCTGCTGGAGCGTGTTCAGGCCCGAGCGAAGCCGCGTCACCTGCGTCTGCAGCTGCCCCGCGGTCGACGCCGTGCCGCTCAGGTTCGTGCGGGCGTTCTGCACGTCCTTGCGGAGCGTCGAGATGCGGTTCCGGAGCTGCGAGACGGAGGACGACGAGGCGGCCCGCCGGAGATCCTGCCGGATCTGCGTGCGGGTCGTGCCTGCGGTCCCGCTGACACTTGCGCACCCCTGCTGGGAGGCGGTCGCGGAGACCGTCGTTCCGGTTTGGGTCATCGTCGTCGACGCCCCGGCGACCCCACCCGTGGTGGTGCCGACGGCCGTCGAGGATGACCCGCCGCAACCCGCCGCCACGACGGCGAGGGCTGCGAACACGAGGATGCTGAGTAGGCGTGTCATGCCTCTCGCCTTCCTCGGGTCCTTGCCCACAAAACGTCGAGACACGGTTTCGCGGGCGCACCCGGAAGCAGAACCTCGGGGATGGAACAGTCGGCCGGACGTCGCGGGCTCGCAGTCAGGACCGGCCGCTGGAGCCGTAGAGCTGCGACCGCGATCGTCCGCCTCCGCTGGCTCATCCTCGCCGTCTGGCTCGGAGGTGCCGCCGCGAGCTACATCCTGCTGCAAGGGCCCTCGGCGCTGCCGACATCCAGCCTCTACGCGCTGATCCCCCGCGACACGCAGGCGTTCCACGCGCTCGACCTCGAGCAACGCCTGTTCTCGACCTCGATCCTGCCGCAGATCGCCGTCGTCCAGCACGCCGAGCCGCTGACGGCCTCACAGCAGGCAACCATCCTCCGCACGGCGGTCCACCTCGACCAGGGGCGCCTGCAGGGGTACCCGCCCGGCGCGGTGGCGATCCCCGTGATCAACGACGTGCCGTTCCTGCCCGGCACCCGGGAGACCGCGACGACGGCGGTGACCTACATGGGGTTTCCGTCGAAGATCCCGTTCGCGCGTCAACGCGTGCTGGCCGAGCGGTATGCAGCGATGCTCTCGCGGCAAGGACCGCCGGCGGCGGCGACAGGGCTCGTGGCAGGCGGCTTCCAGGAGTCGGCGACGATCAACTCGCACCTCGACCGCGTCGAGATCGCGTCGATCGTCGTCGTGCTCGCGATCGTCGGCATCTACCTGCGGTCGGTGCTCGCCCCGCTCGTCACCCTGTTCGCGGCGGCGGTCGTCTACCTGCTCACGTCCCGGGCCGTCACCTACCTGGCGGAGCGCACCGGGATCCAGCTGCACCGCGAGACCGAGCCGATCGTGGCGGTGCTGCTGCTCGGGGTGATCACCGACTACAGCGTCTTCTTCCTCTCCGGGATGCGCGACCGGATCCTGGCGGGCCAGGACCGGGTCGAGGCCGCCCGCGAGACCGCCGCACAGTTCCTGCCGATCGTGCTCACCGCCGGCCTCCTGGTCTCGGCGGGCCTCGCCACCCTGCAGGTGGCAAGCGTCGGGTTCGTGCAGGCCCTCGGGCCGGGCCTTGCGCTCGTGGTCTTCATCACGCTGCTCGTGGCGCTCACGTTCACGCCGGCGGCGATGGCGCTGCTGGGGCAGGCGACCTTCTGGCCCGGCATCCGGGGCGACGTCGACCCGGAAGGCGCAGACGAGGAGCGGCGGGGGCACGCGCTCCGGCTTCGCCTCGCACGGCTGCTCTCGCGGCGGGGACCGGCCACCGCGGCGGCGGTCGGTTCCTTTCTCCTCCTCGGGCTGGGCGCGTCCGGCCTGCTGCACATCCGGCTCGGCTTGACCATCATCCGGGGGCTTCCCGGCGGCTCGGCTCCCCACCACGCGGCCGACCAGGCCGCCCGGGGATTCGCGGCGGGCATCGTCGCGCCGACCGAGCTGATCGTCCGGCAGCCCCACATCCGCGCGCAGCCGGAGGCGCTCCTCGAGCTCGGCCGTCGCATCGAGCAGGTGCCCGGCGTGGCCGTGGCGTTCGGTGCCGGCCTGCCGCCGCTGCTTCCCGGCACGTCCGTCTTCCGCTCCTCGGGAGGCGGTGCGGCGCGCTACCTCGTCGTCCTTCGCGACACGCCGTTCTCCGCCCGCGCGATCTCCGAGCTCTCACAGCTGCAGCACGCCATGCCGCGACTGCTCCGGGAATCGGGCCTCGGTGGGGCGAAGGTCGCCTACGCGGGCGACACCGCGATCGCCCACGACACCGTGCGCCGGATCGAGCACGATCTCTGGCTCGTCGGGCTGAGCGTCTTCGCCGTCAACTTCCTGTTGCTCGCGCTCTACCTGCGCGCGCTCCTCGCGCCTCTCTACCTGCTCTTCGCGAGCGGGCTCGCGATCGCCGCGACGTTCGGACTCACGACCTATCTCTTCCAGGGTCTGCTCGGCTACGGCGAGATCACCTACTACATCCCGCTGGCGGCCGGGGTGCTCCTGGTGGCGTTCGGCTCGGACTACAACCTGTTCGTGATCGGACGGATCTGGCAGGAGGCGCGCGCGCACTCGCCGACCCGCGCGCTCGTCGCGGCGGTGCCGCGCGCGAGTCGCGCGATCACGGTGGCCGCGCTCGCCCTCTCGTTCTCGTTCGCCACGCTCGTGCTGGTGCCGCTCCGCTCGTTCCGGGAATTCGCCTTCGCGATCTCGGCCGGAGTGCTGATCGACACGACCCTCGTCCGAACGTTCCTGATTCCGGCATTCGTGACGCTCACCGGACGCTGGAGCTGGTGGCCCTCGCGCCCCGACTGACGCTCGATCCTCGGTCGGCTCCGGGTTTCCATCCGTCACGTTCGGGCCAGGTGATCCTGATGGGCATCCCCATCCTCGTCCTGCTCGTGGTGCTGCTGCTCTCGTGCGGGTCGCTCGTGGTGGCGGCACTGGCCCTCGTCCACGTGCTCTCGACCTGGGCGGTCTTCTTCTTCTACGTCCTGCCCGGCCTCTTCTTCTCGTTCTGGGCGGCCCGCGAAGTCGCGCCGACGGCGTGGCGGAGGGTGACGACGCCGCTGCGCAGGCGCTGGCGGACGAGCTCGCTCGCGGGCGCGCCGCCGTCGCCGCAACTGCCGCCCGCGCCGGCGCCTGCGCACCGGCCGCGGGAGCACGAGAGCGGGCTGCAGCAGGCCCTGCGCCCCTGGATGACGCTGATGCGCGCGGTGCTCTCGGTCTGGCGCACGCCGCGAGCTCGCCGGATCGTGAACGTCGCGTTCGTCCTCGCCGCGCTCGCGACGGTCTACTTCGCCGTCCGCGAGTTCGGCGCCCGCGGCTGGCCGCTCCAACGCGCGGACGTGACGCTGACCGTCGCCTCCTGCGCATTCTTCCTGCTCGCGTTCGCGTTCAAGTCGCTCGGCTGGCAGCGCCTCTTCCGGCGGGCGGAGCGGCCACGCTCGCTGACCCTGGCGGCGGCGACCGGAGCGGCGTCGGTCGCCGGGCTCGCCCTGCCCGGACGCTTCGACGACGCACTGCGCGTCGCGATCGTGCGCCGGATGCCCGGACGCCACCCCGGCGTGGGGACGCTCGTGCTCTCACTCTTCCTGCTCGGCCTGATCGATGCGGGCGCGCTCGCCCCGCTCGCCGCGACGGCGGCGGCGATCGCGCCGCTCTCGATCGGCGCGCGCATCGGGCTCGCGATCGTGGCGTTCTGCGGGATCGGGGCGGTCGTCCTGCTCGCCGCGCTGCCGAAGCTGCCGCGGCACGACCGGCTCGGCCGCTACCGGATCGCCCACTGGCTGGGAAAGCACGCTCCGGCCTCGGGCCGCGATGCATTCGCGGCCTGGGCGCTCGTCGCCACGTCGTGGGTCACGCGGGCCGCGGGGCTCTTCGTGCTCCTCGACGCGGTCGGTTTCGGGGTCTCGTTCCCGCTCGCACTCTCGTATCTCGCTGCGGGTGCCGCTTCCAGCGCGCTGCCGATCGGCCCGGCCGGAGCCGCGACGCAGGCGGGGGTCGGCGCGGCAGTGCTCGCCGCGGCGGGAGTCGACAGCCGCCAGGCGGTCGCCTTCGCCGTCGCCGCACAGGGATTGACGGTGCTCGCGGGTGCCGCGGTCGTGGTCTTCGCCGCGCTCGTCCTGGGCACGAAGCGCCTACGGACGAGGTAGCCGACCGCCGGAAGAAGCACATCCACACACCGTCTCCACTTCACCCGGCGGCCGCCGTAGGCATCGAGATTCCTACGGCACGCGGGGTGAAACGCACGGCGGTGAGAGCGCAGGGTTCGACCCACGCGAGGCGAAGCCCGCTGCCGTGGAGCGCGACCCGGACGTCAAGGGCTTCCTGGCCCTGCTCGCGGCGCGTCGCGCGCCCAGGACGGTGGAGGCCTACGCACGCGATCTTCGCGCGTTGCAGGCGTTCCTCGGCCGGCCCGTCGCCACCGCGACCGTCGAGGAGCTCGAGCGCTACACGGCGCGGCTGCGCGCCGACGGCCTCTCCGCCGCCACGATCGCGAGGCGCCATGCCGCCGTGCGGAGCTTCTACCGGCACCAGCAGCTGCTCGGCGCCCGGGACGACAACCCCGCCGCGGCCGTGCCGCTCCCCCGCCGCACGAAGCCGCTCCCGAAGACGCTCTCGCCGGGCGAGGTGGAGCGCCTGATCGACGCGGCGCGCGGCACCGCGCCGCGCGCGCTGCGCGACCACGCGCTCGTCGAGCTGCTCTACGGCGCCGGGCTGCGCGTCTCCGAGGCCGTCGGCCTCGAGCGCACCGGGGTCGACCTCGAGGGCAGGCTCGTGCGCGTGCTCGGCAAGGGCGGCAAGGAGCGCGTCGTGCCGGTCGGGAGACCCGCGGTCGAGGCGCTGCGCCGATACCTCTCGCGGGGACGGCCGTATCTGGACTCGAGGCACCGGCCGGAGGTCTTCCTGAACGCGCGCGGCGGCCCCCTGACCCGGGCCGGCGCCTTCCTGATCCTGCGCCGGATCGCCGAGAGGTCGGGCCTCGAGCCGACGCGCATCCACCCGCATCTCCTTCGTCATTCCTTCGCCACTCACCTGCTGGAGGGCGGTGCCGATCTCCGCTCCGTCCAGGAGATGCTGGGGCATGCCGATCTCTCGACCACGGAGCTCTATACCCACGTAACCGATCGGCGGCGTCGGGAGTTGTATTACCGAGCGCATCCACACGCTCGACGAAGGAATACGGAGGAAACCAACGTTGTCGATCGATCCGCACGTCGAACTGATCATGGCGCTGGCGTCGGCGGCGGGCTACCTGATGATGAGGGCGGGGCTCGGTAAGAACGCCCTCGAGCTGAAGCGCCGCCGTGTCGTCTGCCCGTCCTGCGGCAAGCACGACGGCTGCAGGTGCGCTTCGTAGGCTCTGTCCCGCCGGCACCCGGCCGCGCGCCGGGCCCGGATCGGCCCTGATCGGAAACGCAGACGGCTCGCCCGGCCCCCGGATCCCGGGCCGCGGCGGCAGTCGTCGCGGGCGTCCCTACTCGTGGACTTCTACTTCGTGGACTTGCGGCGCAGGAGCTGCGCCACCTTCGCGGCGGCTTCGCGCAGCTCCCGCGGCTGCTCGTCGTCGGCGCCGAGCGAGGCGAGGATCTGGATCGTGTCGGGTCGAGCCGACCCGTTCCTGAGCGCGACCACCGCAAGCCGGCGGACGGCCTCGTTGTCGTCGTGCGCCACCAGCTCGTGCAGCAGCGGGCGCACGTCGTTCACGTCGCCCGGATGGTCGCGGGACAGCGTCTCCAGCGCGAGCAGCGCCGAGCCGCGCACCGCGGGGCTGTCGTCGTCGAGCCCGCGCCGGAGCAGCTCCTTCTTCGTGCGGAAGCGAAACTGGCCGACGGCCCGGTAGGCGACGGCCCGCTCGCGGAAGTCCCGCGCCCGGGCGGCCGACTCGAGCTCGTCGTCCCACTGGGCCCGCAGCTGCGAGAGCTCGCGCTCGTTCCCCTCCTGCGCCAGCGCATCGGCCTGCACGGCCGCCTCTGCCAGCGACGTCACGCCTACGCCGTCAGGTCGGCGACCGAGCGCGGCGCCGGGCCGACGTACCGGGCCGACGGGCGAACCAGACGGCCCGTGCGCTTCTGCTCGAGGATGTGCGCCGACCAGCCGGCGACCCGGGCGCAGCCGAACATCGCCGGGGTCAGGTCGGCGGGGATCTCCGCGATGTCGAGCACCACCGCCGCCCAGTACTCCACGTTCGTCTCGAGCTGCCGGTTGGGTGAGCGCTCGCGCAGGACCTTCAACGCGGCCTCCTCGAGTGCCGCGGCAACCTCCACGCGCGGCGAGCCGAGCTCCATCGCGGTGCGCTTGAGCACGGTGGCCCGCGGGTCGTAGGCCCGGTAGACCCGGTGGCCGAAGCCCATGATGCGCTCGCCGCGGTCGAGCAGGTCGCGGACGTAGCGCTCCGGATCGCCCGATTCGCCTGCCCCGTCGATCATCGGCAGGACGCGGGCGGGCGCGCCGCCGTGCAGCGGCCCCGAGAGGGTTCCGACTGCGGACGACATCGCCGCAGCGCAGTCCGCGCCGGTCGAGGCGGCGATGCGCGCGGTGAACGTGGAGGCGTTGAGGCCGTGCTCGGCGGCCGAGATCCAGTAGGTGTCGATCGCCTTCACGTGCCGCGGGTCGGCCTCGCCGCGCCAGCGGATCAGGAACTGCGCGGCGGCGTTCTCGCCCTTCGCCACCTCGGCGTCCGGCACCGGCGCCTGCCGGCCGCGCGCGGCCTGCGCGACGATCGTCAGCGTCGCGGCCGAGAGCCGGGCGAGGTCGTCGCGGGCCGCCCGGTCGTCGATGTCGACCAGCTTGCGCATCCCCCACTTCGGACCGAGCGTGGCGAGCGCGGCCTGCAGGTCGGCGGGAACGGAGCCGCTCGGGTCCTGCAGCTCGATCTTCTCCGAAGGCGGGAGCGGCGAGTCGAGATCCTCGTCGACCAGCAGCCCCCACACGTTCTCGTAGGGGTAGCGCCCGACGAGCTCCTCGATGTCGACGCCGCGGTAGCGAAGCGTGCCGCCGTCCTTGTCGGGCTCGGCGATCTCCGTCTCGAAGGCGACCACGCCTTCGAGGCCCGGACGGAACTCACTCGTCGCGCTCACGTCTTCGAGCGTACCGAACGTGCACCGCGCGCCGAGCGCGCGACCCTCACGGGCCATGTCGGTGGTGCCGTGTGTACGCTCCTTTCCCGGATGGCGCACCGTGTGACTCTGATCCCCGGCGACGGCACCGGGCCCGAGCTGACCGAGGCGACCCGCCGGGTGCTCGAGGCGACCGGGGTCGCCTTCGACTGGGACGTCCGCCACGCCGGCGTCGACGTGATGGAGGAGGCGGGCACGCCGCTGCCCGACGAGACGCTCGCGTCCGTCAAGCAGAACCAGGTGGCGCTGAAGGGGCCGATCACGACGCCGATCGGCACCGGCTTCCGCTCGGTCAACGTCGCGCTCCGGCACGAGCTGGGGCTCTACGCGTGCCTGCGCCCCTGCAAGAGCTATCCCGGCGTCCGCTCGCGCTACGAGACGGTCGACCTGGTCGTCGTCCGGGAGAACACGGAAGACCTCTACGCCGGGATCGAGTACGAAGCAGGCACACCCGAGGCGGACAAGGTGATTTCCCAGCTGAACACGATGCAGGCCAGGCAGATCGCTCCCGGCTCCGGCATCTCGATCAAGCCGATCAGCCGCGAAGGATCCGAGCGGATCTGCCGGTTCGCCTTCGAGTACGCGCGCGAGCACGGCCGCAGGCGCGTCTCGTGCGTGACGAAGGCGAACATCATGAAGTTCACCGACGGCCTCTTCCTCGACGTGTTCCGCGGCGTCGCGAAGGACTTTCCGGAGATCGAGCCGTGGGAGAACCTCGTCGACGCCACGTGCATGGGGCTCGTGCAGCGGCCCGAGGAGTTCGACGTGCTCGTCCTGCCGAACCTCTACGGCGACATCCTCAGCGACCTGACCGCCGGGCTCGTCGGCGGCCTCGGCGTCGCTCCCGGCGCGAACATCGGCGCCGGGGTCGCGGTGTTCGAGGCGACGCACGGCTCGGCGCCCAAGTACAAGGGCCAGAACAAGGTGAACCCGACGGCGATGATCCTCTCCGGGAAGCTGATGCTCGAGCACCTCGGCGAGCGCGACGCCGCGCGACGCCTCGAGGACGCCGTCGCCGCCGTGATCCGCGAAGGCGAACGGGTCACCTACGACATGAAGCCGTCCCGCGACGACCCGACCGCCGTCGGGACGAGCGAGTACGCGGACGCGATCATCGAGAAACTGGAGGCGTAGAGACGTGAGCGAAAGGCGGAAGGTCACCGTGGTCGGCGCGGGAAACGTCGGCGCGACGTGCGCGCAGGTGCTGGCGCAGCGCGACTACGCGGACGTGGTGCTCGTCGACATCAAGGAGGGCCTGCCCCAGGGCAAGGCGCTCGACATCAACCAGATGGGCGCCGTGCTGGGCTACGAGCCGAATGTGACGGGTTCGAACGACTACGGCCCGACGGCCGGCTCCGACGTCGTCGTGATCACCGCGGGGCTTCCCCGCTCGCCCGGGATGAGCCGCGACGACCTCGTCCAGACGAACGAGAAGATCGTCAAGGACGTGACGGAGAAGGTGGTCGGCGGCAGCCCCGACGCGATCCTGATCGTCGTCTCGAACCCGCTCGACGCGATGTGCCACGTCGCGAAGAACGTCTCGGGCTTCCCGAAGGAGCGCGTCTTCGGCCAGGCCGGGATCCTCGACACGGCGCGCCTCCAGACCTTCATCGCCTGGGAGACCGGCTCGTCGGTCAAGGACGTGAGCGCGGTCGTGCTCGGCGGCCACGGCGACCAGATGGTCTCGGTCGTCTCGGCCACCACGGTCGGCGGCGTGCCGATCCGCAAGCTCGTCTCCGACGAGCGGATCGAGGCGATGGTCGCCCGTACCGCCAAGGGCGGCGGCGAGGTCGTGAACCTGCTCGGCACCTCGGCCTGGTACGCACCGGGCGCCGCGGCCGCGCAGATGGTCGACTCGATCATGCTCGACGAGAAGCGCGTCCTCCCCTGCACCGCCTACCTCGAGGGCGAGTACGGGATCGACGGCCTCTACATGGGCGTGCCGGTGAAGCTGGGCAGGAGCGGCGTCGAGCAGATCATGGAGGTCGACCTCGACGACGCCGAGCGCGAGGCGCTCGCCAAGAGCGCCGCCGCCGTCCGCGACGTCGTCGGCGTCCTCACGACGTAATCGCCTGGTGTCTGACACCACAGGTGTCTGACACTTCGTGGTGTCAGACACCAGTTCGGCTCGCACCGCCGCGCCGGCTCCGAGCCGCAGCGCAGCACGCAACGGTGTCTGACACCACTGGTGTCTACGGACACTGCTGGACGCCGTAGCCGAGATCCTTCGGCTTCGCGCACGGGTAGATGCCGCGCTGGTCGGCCGGCGCCGGGACCGTCGACCGGCCGACCTCCTCACCGGCGGCGTCGTAGCCGACGAGCGAGACAAGCCGGTGGCCGAGCGCGTAGTGGTCGGCTGTGACGGGCCAGAGCACGTAGCCTTCGCGCGGAACGAGTTCTACGCTGGTGCCGTCCTGGAACGTGGCCTTCACACGCACGACGCTCGGTGCCACCGTGCCGAAGAGCCGCGGCCCGTTGAAGGCGATGTTCACGGCCGGGCCCTGCGCCGCTCGCTCGGCAGGGCTCCCGCAGCCGGCGGCCGTGTTCGTCACGAAGCACTCGCCACCGCCGCGCTTCGGCATCACCCAGAGCCCGACCCGCTGCCCGTTCGGCGCGCGCAGGTCGTAGAGCTGCCGCCGCAGCGACCACTCGGCGCCGTTCGGCACCATCAGGGTCGGGTAGCCGGCGACACGCGCGATGCCCGTCGGGGGCTCGCCGCCCTGGATCGGATTCGTCGCGACCAGCTTCCCGCTCGCGTCGTACAACGCCAACGAGACGGCCCGTGCCGCCGCCGTGCGATGAGCATCCGGTACGCGGTAGAGCGCGAAACCCGCGTCGATCGGTGCTGTCACCCAGACGAACGGAACGTCGACCATCGCACCGTCGGCGAAGCTCATCACGAGCCGGTCGCCCGCCCGCTGCAGGAACGAGGTCTCCAGCACCTGAAGCCCGTTCGGGCCGACCATGCCGCCCGTGTAGACGCTGTTAGCGATCCGGTCGTTCCGCGCGCGGCAGCCGCCGCCCAGGTCGGACCAGACGTAGCAGTAGCCTCCGCTCCTCGTCGGCGCGACATAGAGGGTGTGCGCCTTGCCGTCGAAGCGGACGGTCGTGATCTTCCTCGCCTCGTGCGGCAGGACGCCCGGCGCCATCCCGCGCGGCGCGGCGACCTCGAGGCTCCCGAACTCGTCGACCTGCTTGAGCCCCGCGTGCTGGGCGCTGCCGAAGTCGATCACGGGATGGCCGAGCGCCCAGGCGGAGGCGACGCCCGCGGCCACGACCACGAGCAGCGCGGTCGCCTGCGCCGTCAGGCGACGCCGTGCGCCCCGCCGTGCGCGGCGGACGACATCGCCCCAGTCGGGACCGAAGCTGGAGAGTGACTGCGTCATGGTCGTGCTCCTTTCGTCTCCAAAGAGCCGGCGAGCTCTGCGTGCGCCTGCGCGAGCGTGGCGGCGACCGTTCCCTCGGAGACGTCGCAGATGCGTGCGATCTCGCCGTAGGGGAGGTCGGCGAAGTAGCGGAGGAAGACGACGAGCCGGCGGCGCGGCGGCAGTGAGCGAACGGCTTCCCACACGTCGTCGTCGGGTGGGAGCGCCACCGGCGCGGCAACCTCGACGTCCCCGTGCCACACCGCGCGCAGCTCGCGACGCTGCTTCAACGCCTGGTTGACGGCGATCCGCCAGACCCAGGCTTCGAGGCTCCCGTCGCCGCGGAAACGGCGCCGCTGCCGCAGCGCCCGCGCAAACGCCTCCTGCACGACGTCGTGGGCCGCCTCGCGGTCGCGCAGCACGCGGCTCATCCCGTCGAGGAAGACGCCGTAACGTTCGCCGTAGAGCCGCTCCAGATCGGTCGAGGTCGTCGCCATCCACCCTGTTCGATCCTCGCGCACGCCGTTTCCTTTAGCGAGAGGGACCCGCGGCCAGCTACCGTCCCGCCGGGATGGATCTCGGTCTCCGCGGCAGGACCGCACTCGTCTTCGGTGCTTCGTCGGGGCTCGGGCTGGCTTGCGCCGAGGCCCTGGCCGAGGAGGGCGCGAACGTGACGATGGTCGCCCGCCGGCGGGACGAGCTCGAGCTGCACGCGAACCGCCTGGGCGCGCTCGCCGTACGGGGAGACGTGACGAACGCCACCGACCTCGAACGGGCCGTGAGCCTCACCGTCGAGGCGTTCGGGGGCATCGACATCCTGGTCTGGAACTCCGGCGGCCCTCCGGGCGGCACCGCGACGCAGGTGGACGAGGACGGTCTCGAGGCCGCGTTCGAGCTGCTGCTGCTGCCGCCGGTGCGCCTCGTTCGGCGCTGCCTGCCGCACCTCGAGGCGAGCGCGGCGGGTCGCATCGTCTTCGTCACCTCGGCGACGGTCAAGGAGCCCGCCGCCCACGTCGCGCTCTCGAACGCGCTGCGTCCCGGCCTGACGGGCTGGGCGAAGAGCCTCGCGCGTGAGCTGGGGCCGCGCGGGATCACGGTCAACTGCGTCGCCCCCGGACGGATCGACACGCCGCGCATGGCGGAGCTCTACGGCGAGGACGGGCCTCCGGCCGAGGAGGTCGCGGGCATCCCGCTCGGCAGGCTGGGCACCCCGCGGGAGTTCGGCGACGTCGTCTGCTTCCTGGCGTCGGCACGGGCGTCCTATGTGAGCGGGACGACCGTCCTCGTCGACGGCGGCATGTCGCGCGGGCTGACGTGAGGCACATCACAGCGCGGCGCGTGATCGCGCTCGGCCTGGTGCTGCTCGCGGCTGCGCTCGGCATCGCGCTGATCCCGTCGAACGAGTACGTGTTCCTGCCCGACGTCGCGCACCCGGTGGCGCCGCTCGTCGACGTGCCGGGCGGGCACGAGCCTGCGCGGGGCGGTGTGTACTTCGTCGACGTGATCGTCCGCAAGGCGACGCTGCTGGAGCGGCTGTTCGGGGGCCTGCACGAGGGAGCGGCGCTCTACCCCGCCTCCGCGATCAACCCGCCCGGCGTGAACGACGCGCAGCGGCAGCGGATCGACCTGCAGGACATGCGGAACTCGCAGCAGGTCGCCGCCGCGGTCGCGCTGCGGACGGCGGGACGCAAGGTCACGCTCACCCCGACCGGGGCGAAGGTCGACTACGTCGAGCCCGGCAAGCCCGCCGTCGGGAAGCTCGAGCCCGACGACGTGATCGTCGCGATCGACGGAACACGGGTGAAGAGCCCGAAGGGCGTGTTCGAGGCGATGAAGCGACACTCCGTGGGCGACCGGGTGCGCTTCACGATCCACCGGGGCACGCGCACGCTGCTCGAGCGCATCAGGACGGTCGCATCCGGCGACAAGCCGAGGCGGCCGATCGTGGGGGTGCTGCTGACCGAGAGCCTCGACATCCACCTGCCGGTGAAGGTCCGGATCGACGCGGGCGGCGTCGGCGGCCCCTCGGCCGGTCTCGCCTTCGCGCTCGACGTCCTCCAGCAGCTCGGCCGCAACGTCGTCCACGGCCGGAAGATCGCCGCGACGGGCGAGATCTTCGCAGACGGCTCCGTGGGCCCGATCGGCGGCATCAAGCAGAAGACGATCGGCGCGCGCCGTTCGCATGTGGATGCCTTCCTCGTCCCGGCTGGGGAGAACGCCCGCGAGGCACGGAAGTACGCCCACGGGCTGCGGATCATCCCTGTGAAGAGTTTTTCACAGGCGTTGCACGCACTGGCAACGCTGCCGCCGGCCGCCTAGAAAGCGGCACCTTTCGGCGGCTTCGAACTTGCCGGAAAGTGCACGTTTTCCTTTTGGACAAGCCCTTTTTCGGCCCTCACGCTGCCCGTAGGATGCCGCTCCGCGAGCTACGAAACACCGTCCCGGAAGGACCCTCATGACCCTCAAGAACGCTCCCACATGTGACGACTGCTACTTCCGCACACGCGGCCTGTGCGCGATGACACCGGAGCGTCCCTGCCCCACCTTCCGCGCGGCGACGCGCACGCTGCAGCCGCCGCGCCAGCCGATGCTGATCCCGCTCGCCGCCTCCGCCGCGTAGCATCACGGCATGGACGACGAGCACGACCGCCGGGAGCCCGAGGAGCCGATCTCCGAGCCGCCTCCCGAGGCGCCCGCAGACACACCTGACGAGCCCGACGGGGCGGTCGAGGCCGAGCACCACCCCGGGCGGCTCGCCGAGACGCGAGAGAGCTTCCAGCCGGCCCTCTGGGCGCGGCTCGTCGCGATCGGGATCGTCGTCGTCTACGGCGTCCTCTTCATAGCGTTCAACACCCACACGACGAAGGTCAGCTTCGTCTTCGTCTCGGTGCGCGTCTCGCTGATCTTCCTGGTCGGCCTCGCCGTGGCGCTCGGGCTCGTGCTCGGGGTCCTGCTCTCGCAGCTACACCGCCACCGTCACCGCCGCAGCTAGCCGCGCGACCCCCTCGTCGATCTCGCCGGTCGAGACGAAGCTGTAGGCGAGCCGGAAGCTGTCCGGCGGGCCGCCGAAGTCGGTGCCCTCGACGAAGGTCACGCCCGCCGCCTCGGCGCGTTCGAGCAGGGCGTCCGCCTCGATGCCGTCGAGCGTGGCCCACAGGAAGTAGCCGCCCTCGGGCCGGTTGACCCGGAGCTCCGGCAGGTCGCGCCCGAGCGCGGCGAGCATCGCGTCCCGGCGGGCGCCGAGGAGCCCACGCACGCGCTCGAGGTTCGGCTCGAAGAGCCCGCGCGAGACGAACTCGTGCACCGTCGCCTGGCCGAGCAGCACCGGGGTGATGTACGTGGCGGTCGCCTGCGCCGCGATCTCGCGGGCCAGGCCCTCCGGGAAGACGAAGTACCCCACCCGCAGGCCGGGCGCGATCGTCTTCGAGAAGGACGAGCTGTAGGCGACCGTCCCGCCCGAGAGCTCGAACAGCGACGGCAGCGGGGTGCCGTCGAAGCGGACGAGGCCGTAGGGGTCGTCCTCGAGCACGAGCAGGTCGTGCTCGGCGGCGAGCTCGACGACCCGGCGGCGGCGCTCCTCGCCCAGCGTGCGACCGCTCGGGTTCTGGAAGGTCGGGATCAGGTAGAGGAACGCGGGCGCCTCGCCGGCCGCGAGCGCGCGCTCGAGCGCAGCCGGATCGAGCCCCTCCTCGTCGCAGTCGAGCGCCTCGACGTGCGCGCCGAGCTCCGCCAGGATCTTCAGCGGACGGTCGTACGTGGGCCGCTCGACGAGCACACGCCGCCCGGGAGCGAGACGAGCCGCGAGGAAGACGAACCCCTGCAGCGACCCGTTCGTGACGAACACACGCCCCTCGTCGACGCCGTGCCGGTCGGCGATCCACGCACGGAGCGGCCCGTATCCCGGAGATGGGCCGTACGAGAGAATCGTCCGGCCGTCGCGCTCGAGCGCCACCCGCGCGCAGTCGGCGAGCGCGTCGACCGGCAGGCACTCGGGCGCGGGCACGCCCCGCGCAAAGGAGATCGTCGCCATCTGGGGAGCCTAACCGGCGTCGGCCTGCCAGCAGACGCTGACGAAGCACGGCAGCCCGGCGACCCGGGTGCGGGTCGTCACCCACTCGAGCTCGACGACCTCCCCGCCCGGCCGCGTCAACGCCAGCCTGCCGTGTCGGAACGGCGCCTCGCTCACGTCCGCGATCAGCTCGGCCGCGCCGTCGCCCAGCAGGTCGCCCACCGGCATGCCGATCAGCGCCTCGCGCCCGAGGCCGACGAGCCGGCAGGCCTCGTCGTTGACCGCGTGGTAGCGCCGGTCCTCGTTCCACACGAAAACCGCAGCGCCCGCCGCTGCCTCGACCGCTTCACCCAGCAACGTTCGCTGGAGGATCCGCCCGGTTTCCTCCGCCATGTGTGGTGAGAAAACCTACACGGAACGGAGCTCGAAGACGAAGCGTGCGCCCGTCGGGTCGGCCCGCTCGTAGACGAGGTCGCCGCGGTGGGCGCGCGCGTAGGCGCGGGCGATCGCGAGGCCCAGTCCGGTCCCGGGCACGCGATCGTTGGACACGCCCGCACGCGTGAACCGCTCGAACAGGGTCTCCTCGATCTCGCGCGCCACACCGGGGCCCCGGTCCTCGACCACGATCCGGACGTGCCCGTCGAGCTGCTCGGCGCGAACCAGGACCGGCGCCCGACCGTAGCGGAGGGCATTCGTGACGAGGTTGGAGACGATGTGGTCGAGGACGGCCGGATCGACGACCGCATCGGCGACGCCGTCCACCGACACCTCCACCTCGTCGAGCCGCCCGGCCGCGGCGATCTCGACCGCCTCCCGGAGCCGGCGCTCGAGATCGAGCGGCTGCGGACGGACGTCGATCGCCTCGGCGTCGAGCCGCGAGAGGTCGAGCAGCTGCTCGACGAGGCTCGCCATCCGCGCAGTCTGCTGCTCGAGCCCGGTCCGGAGCTCCTCCTTCTGCGCCTCCTCCAGCCGGTGGCCGAGATGGTTCAGGGTCTGGACGAAGCCGTGCACCGTCGTCACCGGCGTGCGCAGCTCGTGGGCGGCCAGCGAGACGAAGTTCGTCATCACCTCGTTCGCACGCTCGAGCGCCACCCTCGTCTCGTGCTCCTGCTCGAAGAGGCGCACCCGGTCGAGGGCGATTCCGGCAAGGCCGGTGATGTTCTCCAGCAGCCGCAGCTCCTCGTCGCCGAAGAACGGGGCGTACGGGGACGTCCACGCGACCAGCACCGCTCCCGGCTGCTCGACGCGCACCTCGCCCGGCCCCCCGGTCTCGCCGGTCGAGGCGAGCGCGTTCCCGCCGGCGTCGCAGAGTATTGCGCCGCGCGCGCCGACGAGCCCGGCGGCGGGAGCGACGACGCGGCTCGCGATCTCGGTGCGCGTGGTCGCGAGCGTCATCAGTCCCCGCGCGGCCTCCTGCAGACGCTCGTACTCGGGCTGCCGCCAGTACGCGCGCACGATCGCCGGCGGGGCGAGGGCGAGCACGAACGCCAGGGCGGCGACGAAGGCGAGCACCTGGGTGCCGACGCCGCTCGCGGAGTCCTGACCGGCGAAGGCGACGCCGATGATCGCCACCGTCATGGCCGCCGAGGCGAACGAGAGCATGCGCATCCGGTTCGCCGAGACCGACGGCTGGCGCGACCCGGCGCGCCAGAGCCGCACCGTGACGACGACGGAGAGCAGCGCCCAGTGCAGGACGAAGACGATCACGTACGCCTGGAACCAGGCGGGCCGCGACTCCCCCGCCGCCGGCAGGCGCGGCAGCGCGAACGTCCAGGCGGTCAGCCCCAGCGTCAGGGAGGCGGCGATCGTCTGCAGGCGGCGAGAGGGCGGCACGAACGCGGTCGCGAACCGGTAGAGCAGGTACGGGAACAGCACGAGCAGCTCCACGTCGAGCCGCTGCGAGAGATCCGCCCCGAACCCGTGCGGGTGCTGCGGGACGAGCCGCCCGACCGTCACGATCACCGCGAGCGTGGCGAACGCCACCGCGAGCCAGCCGGAGACCGCGTCCCGCCCGCGCCGCCAGCGGCGGAGGCCGAGCCACGCGAGCATGACGAAGCCGATGCTGTTGACGATGCTGAACGTCGTGAAGAGCGCCTGCATGCGATAACCCCCCGGATCCGCCGCGCGAATCGTACGCTTAAGCCCGCTCTTAGGCCAGCAGAGCACACTTACGACAGTGGCAACGCGCATCCTCGTGGTCGACGACGACCCGGCCGTCCGGTCGGCGATCGCGCGCGCCCTGCGCGCGGACTACGAGGTCGACCAGGCAGCCGACGGCGCCGATGCGCTCGCCCAGCATGCCGCGGCGCCCGCCGACACGATCGTGCTCGACCTGCTGATGCCGGGCATCGGCGGGCTCGACGTCTGCCGGACGCTCCGCCGCCGTGACGATCCGGTGCCGATCCTCGTCGTCACCGCCCGGGACGCGGTCGACGACCGGGTCGAGGGGCTGGACGCCGGCGCGGACGACTACCTCGTCAAGCCGTTCGCGGTCGAGGAGCTCCGGGCCCGCGTCCGGGCGCTCCTGCGCCGGGCGGGCGCGGGCGACGACACGCTGCGCTTCGCGGACGTGAGCCTCGACCCGGCGACCCGGGAGGTCTTCCGGGGCGAGCGGCGCCTGCAGCTGACGCGGACGGAGTTCAACCTGCTCGAGCTGTTCCTGCGGAACCCGCGCCAGGTGCTCACCCGCTCGCAGATCTACGAGCGCGTCTGGGGCTACGACTTCGGCGCCACCTCGAACGCCCTCTGGGTCTACATCGGCTACCTGCGACGGAAGCTCGAGGAGGGCGGCGAGCCGCGCCTCCTGCACACGATCCGCGGCGTCGGCTACGCCCTGCGAGAAGAGCCGTGAGCCGCCTCAGCTTCCGCCGCCGGATCATCCTGCTGACGGCGCTCGCGATCGCGATCACGGTCGCCGGCGCCTCGGCCGCAGTCTGGGTGGTCGCGAAGAACGAGCTCTACGACCAGCTCGACTCCACCCTCGTCGCCCAGGCGAGCTCCTCCGGCCCGTTCGGCGGCGGGCTGTCGGTCCAGGTGCACCCGGACGGCGACGTGACGGGCGGGCCGCTCGCGCGGGTGCTGCCGATCTCGCGGCACACCGTCGAGGTCGCGAACGGCAACGCGTCGGACTACTTCGCGAGCATCACGGTGCAGAGCCTCCGCCTGCGCGAGTACGTCGCGCAGAACCGCGGCGGCGCCGTGGTGAGCGTGCAGCAGCTCGACCCCACGCTGCACGCCCTGGGGCGCATCCGCTTCTGGATCGTGCTCGTCGGCGGGCTCGGCGTGATCGGTGCTGCCGGGCTGGCCGCGATCGTCGCCACCGCGGCGCTGCGGCCGGTGCGACGGCTGACCGCGGCGGCCGAGAGCGTCGGCCGCGACGGGCGACCTGAGCGCGCGGGTCGACGTCGAGGGCGCCGACGAGCTCGGCCGCCTGGCGACCCGCTTCAACACGATGCTGGGGGCGCTCGAGGAGTCGGTCGGCCGGCAGCGCCGGCTCGTCGCCGACGCCTCCCACGAGCTGCGCACGCCGCTGACCGCGGCCCGCACGAACGTCGACCTCCTGCGCGAGGGGAAGCTCCCCGCGGACGAGGCCCGGCACGCGCTCGACGAGGCCGCCGTCGAGCTGGACTCGCTCACAACCCTCGTCGCCGACCTGGTCGAGCTCTCGCGAGGGGAAGAGCGCAAGCTGCGGATCGAGGAGGTGCAGCTCGACGACCTCGTCGCCTCGGCGGTCGAGCGCGCCCGGGCGCGCTCGCCGGAGACCCTCTTCGTCGCCTCGCTGACGCCCTCGCACGTGAAGGTCGACGCGGTGCTCGTCGAGCGGGCGATCTCGAACCTGCTCGACAACGCCGTCAAGTACAGCCCGCCCGGCGCCCCGATCGAGGTGACGGTGCGGGACGGGGAGGTGCTCGTCTCCGACCACGGGCCGGGCATCGCCGAGGAGGACCTGCCGCGGGTGTTCGACCGCTTCTACCGCGCCGCCGCCGCGCGGGCGAAGCCCGGCTCCGGGCTCGGACTCGCGATCGTGCGCGAGGCCGCGGAGGCCCACGGCGGCAGGGCGACCGTGGAGAGCTCGCCGCGCGGCGCCCGCTTCCGGCTCTCGCTGCCCGCGTCCGCGTGACGCCGGGCGCCCGGCGGTCGGTCAGCCGGCTGCGGCGACGACGAGCTCGGCGACCTCGGTGGGGGTCGTGCCGACCTTGATCCCCGCCTCCTCGAGCGCATCCTTCTTCGCCTGGGCGGTCCCGGACGAGCCGGAGATGATCGCGCCCGCATGGCCCATCGTCTTCCCGGGCGGAGCGGAGAAGCCCGCGATGTACGAGAACACCGGCTTCGACATGTGGTCGGAGATCCAGCGCGCGGCCTTCTCCTCCTCGTCGCCGCCGATCTCGCCGACGAGCACGACGTAGTCGGTCTCGGGGTCGGCCTCGAAGCGCTCGAGCACGTCGATGAAGCCGGTGCCGACGACGGGATCTCCGCCGATGCCGACGATCGTCGAGTTGCCGAGCCCGCGCTGGGCCACCTCGTGGCCGATCTGGTAGGTCAGCGTCCCGGAGCGCGAGACGAGCCCGATCGCCCCCGGCTGGAAGACCTCGGCCGGGATGATCCCGACGTTCGCCTTCCCCGGCGAGAGCACGCCCGGGCAGTTCGGCCCGATCAGCGTGACGCCCTTCGGGCGCGCGTAGGTGTAGACGCGCAGCATCTCGTGGGCGGGGATGTGCTCGGTGATGCAGATGACGGTGCCGATGCCGGCGTCGACCGCCTCGTAGATCGCGTCGGGGGCGAAGCGCGCCGGGACGAAGATCAGCGAGGTGTTCGCACCCGCCTCCGCGACCGCCTCCGCGACCGTGTCGTAGACCGGGGTGCCCTCGACGTCCTGGCCGCCCTTGCCCGGCGTGACGCCCGCGACGAGCTTCGTCCCGTAGTCGCGGTTCCGCAGCCCGTGGAAGCGCCCCTCGCGAGCCGGTCAGCCCCTGGACGACGAGCCTCGTGTCGTTGTCGACGATGATCGCCATCAGCTCTGCGACTTCCTTCCCTTGATCAGGAGCTTCGTGTCCTGCCAGGTCGCGCCGTCCTCGCTCGTCACCTCGGCCAGCAGCTCGCGCACGCGCGCCGCCTCGTCACCGCCGCAACCGGTGCGGGCCAGCCAGTCCTCGAGGTCGTGTGTCTTCGTGAAGCGCTCGACGCGCTCCACCTCGAGCCCGGCGGCCGTGAAGAGGCCGCGCCACCCGTCCTCGGTGTGGTTGCGCACGTGCGTCGGGTCGCGGAGCTGCTCCGCCTGCTCGACGCTCTCGGAGGTGTAGAGCGTGTCCTCGACCACGACGACGCGGCTCGAGACGCGGGCCATCTCGGCGACGGCGGCGTCGATCCGCTCGAAGTGGTGCGGCGCGATCCGCGAGACGACGACGTCGAACGAGCCGTCGGCGAACGGGAGGTCCTCGGCGCGGCAGACGACGTCGGGGCGCATGCCCGGGGAGGCGTCGGTCGTGACGACCTCGGCGCCGTGCTCGCGCAACCGGCGCGCCACGTGGCCGCCGCCCGTCGCCACGTCGAGCACCTTCACGCCCTCGTGCGGGTCGCACAGCTCGACCACCGTGTCGAGGTCGGCGTCGGTCGCGTGCGTGACCGAGTCGCGGTAGGCCTGCGCCCGCTCGCCCCACACGTCGGTCATGACGCGAGCGCCACCGCCTTCTCGGCGGCAGTGAGCATCGTCTCGGCGACGTGCACGTTCGACCGGGCGGCGTCGGCGAGGATCTGCCGTCCCTCGGTCGCGTTCGTCCCGTCGAGGCGGACGACGAGGGGCGTCTCGATCCCGAGCCGGTCGAGCGCCTCGAGGATGCCGCGCGCGACCTCGTCGCAGCGCGTGATCCCGCCGAAGATGTTGAAGAAGATCGACCGCACCTGCGGGTCGCGGGTGATCACCTCGAGCGCGTCCACGACCCCCTCGGCGCTGCCGCCGCCGCCGAGGTCGCAGAAGTTGGCGGGCTTGCCGCCCGCGACCACGACGACGTCGACCGTCGACATCGAGAGACCGGCGCCGTTGCCGAGGATCCCGACCGACCCGTCGAGCTTCACGTAGGTGACGCCCTTCTCGCGGGCGAACGACTCCAGCGGGTCGGCGGCGCTCGTGTCGCGGAGCTCGGCGATCCGGGGGTGGCGGTAGAGGGCGCTGTCGTCGACCGTGAACTTGGAGTCGAGCGCCTTCACCTCGCCCTCGGGAGTCACGATCAGCGGGTTGATCTCGGCGAGCATCGCGTCGTTCGAGACGAAGCAGTCGTAGAGGCGCTCGACGATCGCGGCGATCTGCTTCTGCTCGCCGGCGTCCTCGACGCCCGCGCCGTAGACGAGGCGGCGGGCGACCCACGGTTGGTAGCCCTCGAGCGGGTCGACGTGGAGCCGGACGAGGGCGTCGGGGTCGTTGGCGGCGACCTCTTCGATCTCCACGCCCCCCTTCGTCGTGAACATGAAGAGCGGCCGCTTCGCCCCACGGTCGAACGTCACGGAGAGGTAGTACTCCTTGGCGATCTCGGACGCCCGCTCGACCCAGACCCGCTCCACGACGTGGCCGCGGATGTCGAGCCCGAGGATCTCGCGCGCCTTCTGCTCGGCGTCGGCGGGATCCTCGGCGAGCTTGACGCCGCCCGCCTTGCCGCGGCCGCCGGTCAGCACCTGCGCCTTGACGACCACCTGGCCGCCGATCTCCTCGGCGGCCGCGCGCGCCTCGGCCGGGGTCGAGGCGAGGCGCCCATCGGAGACCGGGATGCCGGACTCCGCGAACAGCTGCTTTCCCTGGTACTCGTAGAGGTCCATCGGCCGCGCCCGACTCTAGCGGCGACGCCGCGCGCGCCGCCGCCGGAAGCGACCGCCGGCGCGAGCTTCTACGCCTCGATGCGACAGATCGCCTGGCCGATCGAGATCGGCTGGAGCGCCGACACGGCCAGCCCGGCGACCGTGCCGGCGCGGTGAGCCGGCACCTCGTTCTCCATCTTCATCGCCTCGACGATGCAGATCACCTGCCCGACCTCGACGGTGTCGCCCTCCGCCACCTTCACGTCGAGCACCGTTCCCTGCATCGGGCTCGAGACCGTATCGGTGCCGCCGCCGCCCGCCCCGGCCGCCACCCGCGCGCGGCGGCGGCGGGCGAGCTCGCGGAAGCCGGGCTCGGGGACGAGCACCTTCACCTCGACCCGCCGGCCGTCGACCTCGGCGGTCGACGACCCGCTCCACGGGCGGCGGGGCCCGCGGACGGTGGTGCTGCTTCCACCTCCACCGAGAGCTCCTCGGCGCGGGCGGCCAGCTCGGGCGACTCGACGATGCCGTGGCAGGTCTCGCCGGCGCCGGAAGCAGGGATGGGAGAGGAGCGCACGGTGGAAGCCGATCAGCGTCTTCACGCCGCCGATCCGATACTCCGAGAGCGCGCGCAGCATCCGGCCGATCGCGTCCTCGCGGTCGGCGCCGCGCACGATCAGCTTCGCGATCATCGGGTCGTAGAGCGGCGAGATCTCGGATCCCTCGTCGACACCCGAGTCGACCCGCACCCCAGGCCCGGCCGGCTCGCGGTAGAAGGTGATCGTTCCGGGCGAGGGGAGGAAGCCCGCGGCCGGGTCCTCGGCGTTGATGCGGCACTCGATCGCGTGCCCCTGCATGTGGATCTGTCCTGGGTGAACTCGAGGCGCTCCCCGGCCGCGACCTGGATCTGCGCCCGCACGATGTCGACGCCGGCCACGACCTCGGTGACGGTGTGCTCCACCTGGATCCGGGTGTTCATCTCCATGAAGTAGTACGAGCCGTCGGGTGCGAGCAGGCCCTCGATCGTCCCGGCGGAGCGGTAGTTCGCCGCGCGCGCCGCGTCGATCGCGATCTTCCCGATCCGGTTGCGGAGCTCGTGCGCCGACGGCGGGAGACGGCGTCTCCTCGACCAGCTTCTGGTGGCGGCGCTGGATCGTGCAGTCGCGCTCGCCCAGGTGGATCACGTTGCCGTGCGCGTCGGCGAGCACCTGCACCTCCACGTGCCGCGGGTCTTCGAGGTAGCGCTCCACGTAGACGGCCGGATCCGCGAAGTACGAGCGCCCCTCCCTCTGCGCCGACTCGAACGCCTGCGCCGCCTCGTCGGCCGAGTAGACCGTCTTCATCCCCTTGCCGCCTCCGCCTGCGGCGGCCTTGATCAGCAGCGGGTAGCCGAGCTCCTCGCCGAGGGCGACCACCTCGTCGGCGGTGCCGACCGGGTCGGTCGTGCCGGGGATGATCGGCACCCCGGCCGCCTGCATCGCCTGCCGCGCCCGCGTCTTCGAGCCCATCAGCTCGATCGCCGCCGGGGGCGGGCCGATCCAGACCAGCCCCGCCTCCTCGACGGCGCGTGGCGAACGCGGCGTTCTCGGCCAGGAACCCGTAGCCGGGATGCACGGCCTCCGCGCCGCTTCGGCGTGCGACGTCGAGCAGCTTGTCGATCACGAGATAGGTGTCGGCGGAGGTCGAGCCACCGAGCGCGTACGCCTCGTCGGCGTAGCGCGCGTGCACGGCGAGGCGGTCGACGTCGGAGTACACGGCGACCGACGCGATCTCCATGTCACGCAGCGTCCGGAAGATGCGCAAGGCGATCTCCCCCCGGTTCGCGACCATGACCTTGCGGAACATGGGCGTATTCTCTCGACGAATGAGCTTCGCCGACCAGCTAACCGTCGCGCGCGCGTTCTCGGTGCCCCTCGTCGTCGCACTCTTCGCCGTCTCGTTCACGCACCACGACTACTGGGCGACCGGCGTCTTCTGCGCCGCGATGGCGACCGACTGGTTCGACGGGCGGATCGCCCGCCACACCGGACGGAGCTCGTCGCTCGGCTCGCTGCTCGATCCCGTCGCCGACAAGCTGCTCGTGCTGTCGACGCTCGTCGTGCTGATCGACCAGGGCGTCTTCCCCGGCTGGATGGTCGCGGCGATCGTCTGCCGTGAGCTTCTCGTGACCGGGCTTCGGCAGGCCGCGGTGCAGCGCGGGGTCGTGATCGCCGCCCGCGACCTCGCGAAGCTGAAGACGTGGGCGCAGGCCGCGGCGGCCGCGATCGGCGGCCTCGTCGCGGCGGGCCTCTGGCACGACGGGGTCGCCTGGTGGGCGCTGCTCGTCGCGCTCGTTCTCACCTGGGCCTCCGGGCTCGACTACGCACGCTCGGCGCCGCGGCTCCTGCGCGTCGCCCGCCGCCTGACGCCCTCTACACGGGCGCCGTCGCACGGCCGTGCGACGCGCACCAGGCGTCGAACGCGGCCCACGCACGCAGGTACTCGCCCAGCCGGCGGAGGCCGTCCTCGACCTCCGCGCGGACCGCGAAGGTGCAATGCACGCAGTACGGCCGGTCGGCCGGCACCTCGAATTCTCCACACCGAATGCACATGACACTGGTGCAACGAACGGCCTGCCGGACCGGTTACGTGTCGAGCGCCTCGGCGATGCCGGCCCGCCACCACGGGTCGGGGTCGGGAACGCTCCCGGCGAGCAGGTCCGCGAGCGCACGGGCGACCGGCTCGGGCTGCGGCGGGTCGAGCTCGACGTCGGGCTCCACGAGGGCCAGCCTACCGTGTCCGGGGCGGGTCACCCGTTCGAGGGATTTCGCTCTGGAGCAGCGCCTTCCCCCCTTTCGGGTGATGCCTCTCCGCGGAACGGTGACCCAGAATCTTGCCTAATGCGGCACAACTTTTGGAGGAATCTGATGCTCCAGTGGAACTCGAAGCTCTCGGTCGTCGTTCTGGTCGCCCTGGTCGTGCTCTCGGGCCTCTTCGCGAACTTCACCTGGGCGTTCCACAACTTCACCTGGTAACACCGGCTACTGCGGTGGTATGAGCGGCCGGGCGCTACCTCCCGCGAGATTGCTCGCGGTCGTCGCGCCCATCTCACTCGTCGGAGTCTCCGCGTACGTCGCGGCGACCGTCTCGTTCGTCCGCGAGCCGGGCACGGCGACGACCCTGGCCGGGGTCGCGTCGTTCCTGCTCGCCTCGACGTTCGCGGAGCGGTTCCCCGTGCCCGTCGAGGGCGCCGACGCCAACGGCGTCTCGCTCGGCTTCGTCTTCGCCGTCGCCGCGCTCGTGCTCTTCGGCTGGGCACCGGCGACATTCGTCTACGCAACGGCGCCGACGATCGTCGCCCTCGTCGACCGTCGCCCGGCGATCCGCACGATCTTCAACGCGGGCGTCTTCGGTCTCGTCGGGACGATCGCCGGTGCGATGCTGACGCACTTCCACGGCACCGACGCGCTCGCGATCCTCGCCAAGGTGAGTGCGACGGCGGCGGTGCTCTACGCGGTGAACATCCCGATCGTGACCGCGGCGATCGCCGCCTCCGGCTCGTCGATCGGCTACTTCAAGCTCATCCGCTCGAACGTCCGCTGGACGATCGTGCCGTTCACCCTGATGGCCTCGACCGCGCTGATGCTCGTCGTGCTCTGGCAGCGGACGCCCTACCTCTTCGCGGCCCTCGCCGGGCCGCTCGTCGCGATCTCGCTCTACCAGCGCTCGACCCACCGGGCGCTGAACGCGATCCGCCTCTCGCTGACCGACCCGCTGACCGGGCTCGGCAACCACCGTCATTTCCACGAGCGCCTTCGGCGCGAGCTCGCGGTCGCGGAGGAGACCAGCCGGACCGTCTCGCTCTGCTTTCTCGACGTCGACAACTTCAAGCAGATCAACGACCGTCACGGGCACCCCGCCGGCGACCGTGTGCTCGCCCAGGTCGCGGCGCGCCTGCGGCAGGGCGGCGAGGCGTTCAGGCTCGGCGGCGACGAGTTCGCAGTCCTGCTGCCCGGGGTCGACGAGCACGTCGCCCTGGCGACGGCGAAGTCGATCGTGGAGCGGATCGACGGCTCGTGGGTCGGGCCCGGCGGTGAGATCACCGTGAGCGTCGGCGTCGCCACCTATCCGCAGCACGGGCGCGAACGCGACGCGCTGATCAGGCTCGCCGACAGCGCGCTCTACTGGGCGAAGGAGCACGGCAAGAACCAGGTGCGCCTGGCACGGCCCGACGTCACCGAGATCGCCGAGTTCCATCGCGAGCTCGGCGGCATCGACCGGGTCGCCCGGTTCCGGGCCGCGGGCTCGCTGGCGCGGTCGGTCGACGAGCGCGACGGCCACACCGGCAGCCACTCCGAACGGGTCGCCACCGTCGCCGCTGCGATCGCGGAACAGCTCGGCCTCCCCGGGGAGGAGGTGGAGCTCGTCCGCCTCGCCGGCCGGCTGCACGACCTCGGCAAGCTGGCGCTGCCCGAGGAGATCCTGCGCAAGCGGGGAGCCCTGGACGACGCCGAGCGCCTCGTGATCGAGCGGCATCCCCAGATCGGCTACCGGATGCTCGAGAGCCTGGGCGTCGAGCCGGTCGCGCACTGGGTGCTCCACCACCACGAGCGCTGGAACGGCAACGGCTACCCGGACGGGCTCGTCGGCGAGGCGATCCCGCTCGGCGCCCGCATCATCTTCGTCGCGGACTCCTACGACGCGATGACGTCGGGACGGCTCTACCGCACGCCGCTCACGAGCGCCGAGGCGGCCCGCGAGATCGAGCGTGGCTCCGGCACGCTCTACGACCCCGCCGTGGTCGAGGCGTTCCTCGCGGTGGCCGCCGCCGTGCCGACGGCCGTCGGCGTTTAGCCCACGCGGCAAGCCGGAAGGTCACCTGCATGCCGAACCGCGAGCAGCGGCGCCACCCCGAGCGCACCGAGCGGCCTGCGAGCGACCCCGAGCGCGAGCTCGTCGACCCGAAGCGGCCCAGGACGTCCAGGATCCTCGCGCGAAGAGCTCGGGCCACGGCAAGAAGACCGCCGACAAGTGGAACCAGTAGCGCACGGCGCCTGACGCCTCGACCTCCGCTGCGGTGAGAGCTTGCGGCGGAGCCCGGCTCCGCCGGGCGGGAGCCGCAGGCGGCGGGCGGCGTCAGAGACACCAATCTCTGACGATGCCGGCGTCTCGCCGGGAAGCGGAGGGGCCGGGGACAGTGCTTCGCACGGCCCGGGGCCTGGAGCGCCGCCGGCGGGGCGAGCCTGTGGCGGAGCCCGGCTCCGCCGGGCGGGAGCCGCAGGCGGCGGGCGGCGTCAGAGGGGGATGTTGCCGTGCTTGCGGGGAGGGCGGCGTTCGCGCTTGGTGATCGAGGCCTGCAGGGCGGCGATCAGGACCGGCCGCGTGCGTCGCGGCTCGATCACGTCGTCGACGTAGCCTCGCTCGGCGGCGGTGTACGGATTCGCGAACGCCTCCTTGTAGTCGGCGATCAGCTCCGCGCGCCGCGCATCGGGATCGTCGGCGTCGGCGAGCTCGTGCCGGAAGACGATGTTGACGGCTCCCTCGGGGCCCATCACCGCGACCTCCGCGGTGGGCCAGGCGAAGTTGAAGTCGGCGCGGACGTGCTTGGAGCTCATCACGTCGTAGGCGCCGCCGTAGGCCTTGCGCGTGATCACCGTCAGCTTCGGCACCGTCGCCTCGCAGTAGGCGTAGAGGAGCTTCGCGCCGTGCCGGATGATGCCGCCCCACTCCTGGGCGGTTCCCGGAAGGAAGCCGGGAACGTCCACGAACGTGATCAGCGGGATGTTGAACGCGTCGCAGGTGCGCACGAAGCGCGCCGCCTTCTCGGAGGAGTCGATGTCGAGCACGCCGGCGAGCGCCCGCGGCTGGTTGCCGACGATCCCGACGCTGTGGCCGCCGAGCCGGGCGAACCCGCAGACGATGTTCTCGGCGTAGAGCGGCTGGATCTCGAGGAACTCGCCGTCGTCGACGACCGCCTCGATCGCCTGCTTGATGTCGTACGGCTTCGTCGGCTCGTCGGGCACGAGCTCGTCGAGCTCCGGCGCCTCGCGATCGACGGGGTCCGTGGGCGGGTGGTAGGGAGTCGGCTCCGTGTTGTTCTGCGGCAGGAAGCTCAGCAGGTAGCGGGCGTCCTCGAGAGCGGCCTCCTCGTCGGGCGCGGTCAGGTGCGCGACACCCGACTTCGTCGCGTGCGTCATCGCACCGCCGAGCTCCTCGAACGTCACCTCCTCGCCCGTCACCGTCTTCACGACGTCGGGGCCGGTGATGAACATGTACGACGTGCCTTCGACCATCAGGACGAAGTCGGTCATCGCCGGCGAGTAGACGGCACCGCCCGCGCACGGGCCCATCACGAGCGAGATCTGCGGGATCACCCCGGAGCTCTGGACGTTCCGCCAGAAGATCTCGGCGTAGCCGGCGAGCGAGACGACCCCCTCCTGGATCCGCGCGCCGCCGGAGTCGTTGATGCCGATCACCGGGCAGCCGTAGGAGGCTGCGAGATCCATCACCTTGCAGATCTTCTCGGCGAAGACCTCGCTGAGCGACCCGCCGAAGACCGTGAAGTCCTGGCTGAAGACGAAGACGCGGCGGCCGAGGACGGTGCCGTGGCCGGTGACGACGGCGTCGCCGTACGGCCGCCGCTCGAGCATCCCGAAGTTCGGCTCGCGGTGGCGGACGTAGCGGTCGAGCTCGACGAAGGAGCCGGGATCGCACAGCCGCTCGGCCCGCTCGCGCGCGAGCAGCTTGCCGGCGGCCCGCTGCTTCTCGACCGACTTCGGCGAGCCGGCGTGCAGCGCCTCCTCGCGCAGCTCGGCGAGCCACTCGAGCTTCTCCTGCGTCGTCTCGTGCGTCCGCTTGCCGGTCTGGGCCATCCGGAGGCTGAGCCTATCGGCATCCCGCGGCCGTCGGCATACAGTGCGGAGGTGATGCAGCCGATCGATCGTTCGACCGCCTGGCCGTACGACGAGCACGGCGAGCCGGGGCCGTTCGTCTACCAGCGGCAGGGTCATCCGGCCGGCGCGGAGGCCGAGCGGGCGCTGGGGGAGCTCGAGGGCGGCGAGGCGCTCCTCTACGGCTCCGGCACCTCCGCGGTGACCGCGTGCGCGCTCGCGCTCTGCCGGCCCGGGTCGACCGTCGCGCTGGCAGCGGGCGCCTACTTCGGGACCGGCGTGGCGCTCTCGGAGCTCCGGCCGTGGGGCCTCGAGGTGGTCGAGTACGACCAGACCGGTCCACCGCCCCGAGCCGACGTCGTGTGGGTCGAGGCGCCTGCGAACCCGCTGCTGACGATGCCCGACTGGGACGCCGTGCGAGCGTTCCGCGCCGGCGGCGGCCGGGTCGTCTGCGACGCGACCGTCGCCACGCCGGTCTATCTGCACGCGCTCGACGAGGGCGCCGACGTGGTCGTCCACTCGGCGACCAAGTACCTCACCGGGCACCGGAACGCGCTCCTCGGGGCGACTGCAACCCGCGACGAGGCGCTCGGGCGACGTCTCTACGAGCTGCGCACCCGACTGGGCTTGACGGCGTCGCCCGAGTCCGCGGCCGCGCTCCTCGAGAGCCTGCCCACGCTCGAGCAGCGCGTGCGCCGCCAGAGCGCGACCGCTGCCGAGCTCGCGGGGCGCCTGGAGCGCCATCCCGCCGTCCTCCGGGTGCGCTATCCGGGCGTGGGCGGGCTCGTCTCCTTCGACGTGTCGGGACGACTCGGTGCGGGCCGTCGAGACAGGCACGACGCTGATCGCGAACATGACCTCGCTCGGCGGCGTCCGCTCGTCGATCGAGAGCCGCCACCGCTGGGAGGGAGACCGGGTCCCGCGCGGGCTGCTGCGGCTGTCCGTGGGCATCGAGGACACCGAGGCGCTCTGGGCCGACCTCGCCGGCGCGCTCGACCGCGCGCGCCCCTCCTGACGCTCGCAGCCCACGTTTGAGCGCACGCGCGCCGGCAGCCCGAACCGGTGTCAGACACCTAAAGGTGTCAGGCACTTGAAGGTGTCAGGCTCTTAAAGGTGTCTGACACCGGTTCGAAGCGCAGCGCGCAGCCTGGAACAAGCCGGGAGAGGGAAGAAAGGAGAGGAGGAGGAGCCGGAGGTGGGACTCGAACCCACGACATCCTCTTTACAAGAGAGGTGCTCTGCCAGCTGAGCTACTCCGGCGCACCGTCATGGTACGCGCTGCCCGTGTTGCCTGGACGGGCGACGACGCTGCTGCCGGCTTCCGTCCGCCGGTCGCTAGTGCATGACCGCGCGGCCCTGCTGGTGCGTGAGGATCTTGCGCTTCACGCGCTGCAGGGCGTTGTCGATCGTCTTCGTGTCGCAGGCGAGCTCCTCCGCCATCTGCTCGTACGACGAGCCCTCGAGGTAGAGGCGCAGCGCGTCGCTCTCGAGAGACGAGAGCGACGTCGAGAGACAGCCGACGAGCGACTGCAGCTCCTCGGTCGAGATCACGCGCACCGACGGGTCGTTGACCGACGGCCCGGGCAGCGCGTCGCCGAGCGTGCAGTCGTCTCCGTCCTGGCCGGCGGGGGTGTGGCTGAACGAGACGTACTGGTTGAGCGGGGCGTGCTTGAAGCGCGTCGCCGTCTTGATCGCGGTGATGATCTGGCGCGTCACGCAGAGCTCTGCGAACGACCGGAACGACGTCTCCTTGTCGGGACGGAAGTCGCGCACCGCCTTGTAGAGGCCGACGAGGCCCTCCTGGATCAGGTCCTCCGAGTCGCCGCCGGCGAGGAAATACGAGCTCGCCTTCAGCCGGACGAACGAGGTGTAGCGGCGCATCAGCGTGTCCATGGCGGCACTCGAGCCGTTTCGCGCCTTGAGGACCAGCTGCAGATCCTCGAGTTCTCGTTGAACCTTCTGCGGTGACTTCTGGGCGGGTGCGGTGCGGACGGACACGCGAATACCCCCGGTGTTTGCGGACAATTTCAGAGAGACATTCGCGCTGCTCGCCTGAAGTCTCACCCTTAGGTTGAGGTGAATCTAGCAAGGTCCCGCAAGGAGCACAAGCCCCGCTTGCAGTGGACCCGCTCACTCGCCTCCGAGAGGGCCGTTGGGCCGTCCGCCGGGTCCAGCACGTTGCGAACCGGCTCAGCGCGAGGCGCGCTGGCGGCGCGCCTCGTAGAGCAGCAGCGCGGCGGCGACGGAGACGTTCAGCGACTCGATCCGCCCGTGCAGCGGGATCGAGACGAGCCCGTCGCACATCCGGCGCACGAGGGGACGCAGGCCCTTGCCCTCGGCGCCGAGCACGAGGGCGACGCCGCCCGAGAGGTCGGTGTCCCACATCGGCTTCACGCCCGCCTCCGCCGCGGCGCCGTACACCCAGAGGTCGGCGCCCTTCACCTCTTCCAGGTAGCGGGCGAGGTTGGTGACGACCGCGATCGGCAGGTGCTCGACGGCCCCGGCCGAGGCGCGCGCGACCGCCGGCGTGACCACGGCCGAGCCGTGCGCCGGCACGACCACGCCCGTCGCTCCCGCCCCCTCCGCGCTCCGGCAGACCGCCCCGAGGTTGCGCGGGTCGGTGATGCGGTCGAGGACGGCGAGCAGCGGGCGCTCGGTTGCCGCCAGGTCGTAGGCGTCGGCGTACCGAAACGGCTCGACCAGTGCGAGCACGCCCTGATGGTCGCGCGTGTCGCGCCCGCTCGGCGAGCTCCCGGTCGGTCTTCGCCTTCGGGCGGACGTCGGCGAGCCAGGGCTCCGCCCGAACGGCGCGCTCGGAGGCCCACACCTCGAGCACCTGGCGGTTCCCGCGCAGCGCCTCGCGGACGGCCCGGCGGCCGTAGACGAGATCAGGCACGGACGAGCGTGTGGCCGCCGCCGGGCTCGTCGCGCATCTCCCAGCCGCGCGCCGGCGAGCTCCTCCCGCAGCCGGTCGGCGGTGGCGAAGTCGCGGTCGGCACGCGCCTGCGCCCGCCGCGCCGCCAGCTCCTCCACGTCGGGCGGGGCCTGCTCGCGCACCGCCACCGAGCCCAGGCCGAAGAGCTCGAGCGCGCGCCGGAGCAGCTCCAGCTGACGCGCCGAGGCCCACTCGTGCAGCACCGCCAGCGCGGCGGGGGTGTCGAAGTCGTCCTCGAGCGCGGCGGCGAGGTCGTTCCAGCGATCCTCCTCCGGCTCGGCCGCCTCCTGCGTGAAGGCGTTCCGGAGCGTTTCCAGCCGCGCCGCCGCCTGGCTCATCGTCTCGTCGGAGTAGTCGATCGGCTTGCGCCAGTGCCCCGTCAGGAAGAAGAGGAGGATCGTCTCTGCCCCCCACCGGTCGAGCGCCTCCCTGATCGTCTCGAAATTGTCGAGCGACTTCGACATCTTCTCGCCGCCGACCGGGCGGAGCATGCCGTTGTGCGTCCAGATCGCGGCGAACGGATGGCCGAGCGCGCGGGACTGGGCGATCTCGTTCTCGTGGTGCGGGAAGACGAGGTCGAGCCCGCCGCCGTGGATCTCGAACGAGGGGCCGAACGCGTCCTCGGCCATCGCCGAGCACTCGATGTGCCAGCCGGGCCGGCCACGGCCCCACGGCGCGTCCCACCACGTGTCCTCGGTCGCCGGCTTGTTGGCCTTCCAGAGCGCGAAGTCGCGCGGATCCTCCTTCAACGGACTGGGCTCCTCGCCCTGCTCCACCTGCTCGGGGCGCTGCCCCGAGAGCCGGCCGTACTCGGGGAAGCTGCCGACCCGGAAATAGACGTCGCCTCCCGCCGCGTAGGCGTGCCCCGACGCGATCAGCTCCTCGATGTGGCGGACGATGGACGGGATCGACTCCGTCGCCTTCGGCAGCAGGTCGGGCAGGCCGAGACCGAGAGCACCGGTGTCCTCGAGGTACCACTCCGTCGCCCGCGCCGCCAGCTCCGCGCTCGCGCCCGGTGCGGCGTCGTAGATCTTGTCGTTGACGTCGGTGATGTTGTGGACGAGCGTGACGTCGTAGCCGGTCGCCCGCAGCCACGCGCGCAGCCACATGCCGAGCACGAACGGGCGCGCGTTGCCGATGGTGGCGCGCGCGTACACCGTCGGCCCGCAGAAGTACATCCGGATCGGGCCGGGAGCAGGCGGCAGCTCGACGAGCGAGCGGGAGGCGGTGTCGTAGAGGCGCACGCGCTCAGGGTAGTGCGCGCCGCAACGCCTCGTCGCGCGGCAGCGCCCGCAGGACGGCCCAGAGCTCGGGCCCGCGCTCCGCTCCGGTGAGCGCGACGCGCAGCGCCCGCAGGTCGCCGCCCACGGCCTTCAGCTCGCGCACGACCGACCTCGCCTCGTCCTGCGAGAGCAGCTCCGGGAGGCGCGCGCGCAGCTCGCCGAAACGCGCGAGCGTCTCGGGGCTGCGCGACGGCGTGGGCCGCGGCGCCGCCAGCACCGCGGCGGCCAGCGCGCGCGCCTCGACGAGATCGTGGGCGCCGCGGACGAGTGCGGCCGCCTCCGGCGGCACGCCGACACGCGCGGCGAGCTCCTCGTCGTCGAGCCCCGCCAGCACGTCGACCGAGAGCGAGCGGATGCGATCGAGGTCGAAGTGCACGTCGTGCTTCGGCAGTCCCAGCTCCTCGAGGTAGGCGCGAACGGCCTCGGGCGGATAGCCGCCTTCGCGCAGCGACGCGACGGTGGTTCCCGCCGCCCGCTTCGACAGCTTCTTACCGTCGGCCCCCACGAGCAGCCCGTGATGGATCACCTGCGGGGGCTCCGACCCGAGCGCGCGGTGCAGCGCCGCGTGCAGCTCCTCGTTCGGCCGGTGGTCGGTGGCGCGGACGACGTGCGTGATCCCGAAGTCGGCGTCGTCGACGACGCTCGCGAGATGGAACGTCGGCGAGCCGTCGTCGCGCCAGAGCATCACGCCGCCGAACCGCTGCTCGAGGCCCGCGGCCGCCGCCGCCTCCCGGTGGCGGCCGGCCCGCTCGCTCTGCCGGATCGGCCCCTCGTCCCACTCGACTCCGAGCCAGCGCAGGTCGGCCAGAATCGCCTCCTCGCCCCCGGGCAGGTTCCGTGCCGGATCCGTGTCGTCGATCCGGAGCACGAGGTGGTCGCCGAGCCGCCGGTTCGCGACCGCGCTCAGCGCGTTGCCGACGTGCAGCGTGCCGGTCGGGCTGGGCGCGAAGCGGACACGGGTCACGGTGCGATCATCTCTCTAGCCCGCGAACGACGGCCGCGGCCGCGCCTGCGTGCGGACGGCGAGGCCGGCTCCGATCAGCGCGATCGCGGCGCTCGCCCAGAAGGCGCCGACGAAGGCCGACTCCGCGGGGATCGCCGTCCCGCCGATCGTGTCGGCGCTGAGGATCGCGGCGCCGACCTGGCCGCCGATCACGCCGCCGACGGTGCGCATCACCGTGTTCATCCCGGTCGCCACGCCGGTCTCGCTCGGCCGGACCGCGTCGATGATCAGCTTTGCCATCGCCGCGAACGCGAACGGCACCCCCAGCCCGATGAACACCATGCCGACCGAGATCTGCCAGGGCTCCCCATGCAGCACGGCGAGCAGCGCGATGCCGATCGCCGCGAGCACCATCCCGAGCACGAGCGGCGCCCGGGAGCCGTAGCGGTCACCCATCCGGCCCGCGGCAGGCCCGGCGACGAAGCCGAGGACTCCGCCGGGCAGGAGGTAGAGCCCGGTCGCCGTCGCCGAGAGCCCGAACCCGTAGGAGGCCGTGCTCTGCATCAGGATCGGCAGCAGCACGAACGACCCGAACATCGCGAAGCCCGTGAAGACCGCGGTGGCGTTCGTGTAGAGCACGGTCCGCTGCACCATCATCCGCATGTCGATCATCGGGTCCTCGACCCGCATCTCGACGAGCACCCACAGGAGCGTCAGCACCGCGAACGCCGCGAACAGCGCGACCACCCGCGCCGAGCCCCACCCCCACTCCGGCCCGTACGTGAGGGCGAGCAGCAGCGTGGCCAGCAGCCCCGAGAGCAGCAGCGCGCCCGGCGGATCGAGGCGTGCGGGCGTCTTCACCGGCGATTCCGGCACGAACCGCCAGACACCGACCACGGCCGCGGCGACCGCGGCGGCGCCGACGATGAAGATCCAGCGCCACGAGAGCTGGTCGACGAGCACTCCCGAGAGGACGAGACCGAGCCCGCCGCCCACGCCGAGGATCGCCGAGATCATGCCCACGCCCGTGCCGACCTTCTCGCGCGGGAACTCGTCGTAGACGATCGCGAAGGAGAGCGGGAAGACCGCACCGCCGAATCCCTGCAGCGCCCGGAACGCGATCAGCGTGCCGACGTTCTTGGCGAAGACCGCGCCGACACAGCCGGCGAGCAGGAGGACGAGGCTGACGAGCAGGAAGCGCTCCTTGCCGTACTGGTCGCCGAGCTTCCCGAGCAGCGGCGTCGCGACGGCCGAGACGAGCAGGAACGCGGTGAGGATCCACGCGGTCCAGGCGGTGGTCGTGTGCAGCTCGCGCTGCAGGTCGGGCAGCGCCGGCAGAACCATCGTCTGTTGCAGCGAGTACGCCAGCCCGGCGAGCGCGAGGATCGCGAGCGTGACGTTGTGATGCTGCCGCGGGTGGTCCATCGCCCGAGCGTACCGTCGCCCCCGCCCCCGACGCGTCGGGCAGACTCGGCTCTCATGAGCTCGAGAGGCCTGGTCGGGTGGCTCACGGCGGCGGCCGCGTACTTCCGCGAGCGCCCGCTGCTGACGCGCGACGCTGCAGGCTGCGGTCGTTGCCCTCACGGCCGGGCTCTGCGCCTGGGCGGTCGCCGACCAGTGGTCGGAGGCCGAGCCTCGGCTGGCCAACGCGAGCCCCGGCTACCTGGCGCTGGGCCTGCTCTTCGTCGCCCTCTACTACCTCGTCTTCATCCTCGGCTGGATCCGGATGCTGACGAACTGGGACATCCACGTGCCGTACCGCCCGGCGCTGCAGGCGGAGATGGTCTCGATGCTCGCGAAGTACCTGCCGGGGGGCGTGTGGACGCCGGCGGCACGGACGGTGGCGCTACGGCGCGCGGCCGGAGTGACGCAGACTCCGACCGTCCTCGCCTCGATCCTGGTCGAGGCGGGGCTGTCCGCGATCTCGGGCGTGATCGTCTTCGTCGTCAGCCTCGCCTGGGTGCGCGGTGTCGACGCGCCGCTGCCGGCGCTGATCGCGCTGGCGGTGCTGCTCGCTTCGCTGCTGCACCCGCGGATCTTCGTCAGGATCACGGCCCGCATCTTCCGGCCCTTCGGCGGCGACGCGGTCGAGCCGCTGCCGTACTCCCTCACGCTCGGCCTGCTGCTCTTCTACTGCGGCACGTGGCTCGTCGGCGGAACCGCCGTCTACTTCATGCTGCGAAGCGTGGGCGCCGACGTGGGTCTCGCCACCATCCCGTTCCTCGGAGGCGTCTCGGCGGTGGGGGCGATCGTCGCCGTGCTGGTCGTCTTCCTGCCCTCGGGGCTCGGGGCGCGCGAGGCGTCGATGTACGGGATCCTGCTCGCGGTGACGACGAGCGGTCCCGCCCTCTCGGTGACGCTGCTGAACCGACTCGCGATCACGGTCGTCGAGCTCGTGCTCTTCGGCGCCGGCATCGTGACCTGGCGCGGCCGAAGCGCCGGGCCTCGGCCCGCGGAGGAATGAAATCCGGCAGGGCGGGAAGACGTGTCGTAGCACGAACAGAATCGGAACGAAAGGAGTTCGAGGCTCTTGGCTGCGACGAAGAAGCCGACGCACGCGTCCAGCGGCGTCGGGAACACCCTTCCCCTGCTTCTCTTCTTCTACTCGCCGCACGACGGCCGGTCGCGGAAGACGGAGGCCTACCTCGCCAACGTCCTCCAGCGCTGCGCCAACCACGACACCTTCGCGCTGCGACGCATCGACGTCACCCGGCACCAGCAGCCTCGCAGAACGCTTCCGCGTCGAGGACGTTCCCGTGCTGATGGTCGCCGAGGAGAACAGGGTCGTGCAGCGGATCGACCGGCCGAACGGGATCAGGCCGCTCGCCGCCGCCCTCCAGCCCTGGCTCAAGGGCTAGACAGGGCGCTCAGTCCGGCGGACGCGGGGTCGCGTCGCGCAGGGCCAGCTCGAGGTCGTCGAACGCTGCCTGCAGCTCCCGCCGGAAGCCGTCGCCCTCGGCGATCACGCCGAGCAGCCGGCGCTCGCCCTCCGGCGACAGGCGCAGGTAGACGACGCGCTGATCGGTCTCCGACGGCTCGCGCCGGATGAGCCCCGCGTGCTCTGCCCGCCCGCAGAGCTCGGTGACCGTGTTCCGCGAGAGCTGAAGCCGCTCCGCGATCGACGTGAAGCTCAGGCGCTCGCTCCCGTCGGGTGCGCCCTTGATCGCGAGCAGCAGCAGATAGCGCTGCGGGGTCAGGTCCCAGCGCCGGCAGACGTGCTCGTTGTGGCGGAGAAAGGCGCGCAGCTCCGCGCGGAACTCCGCGATCCGGACGATCTGGCCGAGCGACGGCGTTGCCTGCTCTCGCCGCATCCCTGCAGGGTAGTTCACATCACGCCGGCGGTGATCTGCTTCGTCCTGCCCGGCCGCTGGTCGAGCCCCGTCCGCGGATCGACCACCGCGTAGAGGAAGTCGACGACGAGGTTCCCGACCACCACGATCGCGGTGAGGATCGTCACGACGGCGAGCAGCAGCGGGAAGTCGATCGCCCCCACCGCCTGATTCCCGACCATCGCGTAGACCGAGAGCTGGGCGAGGCCGGCGAACCCGTAGGTGGCCTCGACGAAGATCGCGACGCCGATCGCCGTGCCGATGTCCATGCCGACCATCGTCAGCAGGCGCAGGCCGGCGTTCGGGAGCACGTGCCGTGCCATCACGCGGAACTCACCTGCGCCCTTGGCGCGGGCGGTGCGGACGTAGTCGTCGTGAATCGCCTCGGCGACGCTCGCCCGCGTCATCCGGGTGTAGAGCGCGAGGAAGAGCAGGGCGAACGTGACCCAGGGCAGGATCATGTGCGTCGCCCAGTCGACCGGGCCGCCGCACGGCTGGAAGCCGGGTGGGAAGGTGATACCGGCGCCGGTCGGGGCCGGATGGCGGACGAACGAGCAGTACCCGCCCACCGGCAGCCAGTGCAGGTCGATCCCGAAGAAGCCGCGCAGGAGCCGGCCGACGACGGCGGGATGCGTGCAGACCGCGACGAGCGCGACCAGCGAGATCGTCCGGTCGGAGAGGGTGCCGATGCGCCTGCCCGCGATCGCCCCCAGCGGCAGGGCGAGCAGCAGCGCGATCAGCGCGCCGCCGACCAGGAGCGACAGGGTCTCGCGCAGCGCCGGGTAGAGCTGGGGAGCGATCGGATAGGTCGTCAGCTTGTTGTCGTTCAGCAGCGCGCCCGTCCACTGGTGGCCGAAGTCGCCGTGCAGGACGCCGCGCCACCAGTCGACGTACTGGGTCAGCTTCGAGCGGTCGGCGCCGAGCCGGTGGGCGCCGTCGGAGAGCTGGAACGCCGTCTCCTTCGAACCGTTCGGGTAGACGAAGCGTCCCGGCTGGTTGCCGGGAAGGGCCCAGTAGATGAGGAACGTGATCGTGACCATGGCGACGAGCGTCCCCACGCCCGCGACCGCCCGGCGAAGCAGGTGGAGCACGAGCCGCGTCACCGGCGGCTCCAGGGCTCGAGCGCCCGCCGCAGGCCCTCGGAGACCTGGTTGAGCGAGACGACGGCGAAGAGGATGCCGAAGCTGGGCAGCAGCGTCTGCCAGGGAGTGAACGTCTCGTGCCCGGGGCCGCCGAAGATCGTGCCGTTCGAGGCGGCGAGCAGCGTCCCCCACGTCGGCGTCGAGACCTGCACCCCGATCCCGATCACGGAGAGGCCGACCTCGAGCAGCATGTCGGTGGCGACCGCGATCGCACCCCAGACGAGCAGCGTCGAGACGAGGTGCGGGAACAGCTCCTTGCGGATGATCCGAAGGTCGGAGGAGCCCACCATCCGGGCCGACTGCACGAACTCCGCGTTGCGGAGCCCGAAGAGCTGCGCCCGGATCAGCCGCAGCGGATAGAAGGACGTGAAGACGCCGATCAGCAGCGAGATGCAGAACACGCCGGGCGGAATCACCTTCCCCCACCCGATCGGGCGCAGCGTCGGCGCCAGCCGGGCTGTCGCGAAGATCAGGAAGAGGATCAGCGGGAACGCCATCAGCGTCTCGGTGACGCGCGAGACGATCGCGTCGACGAAGCCGCCGAAGTAGCCGGCGACGCAGCCGAGCGGCACGGCGATCACGATCGAGATGAGCACCGCGAAGACGCCGATCTCAATCGACGCCTTGCCGCCGTCGAGCACGCGGATGAACTCGTCCCGGCCGAGCGGCCCGTCCGCGCCCGCGATGAAGAGGGTCGTCGGCGTTCCCTTCGGCGGCGGCAACGTCAACCCGTAGTCGTTCGTGCGCACGTCCGGCGTCGTGGGCACGTGCGACCAGAAGCCGAGCGGGCTGAGGTCGCCGTGCACTCCGTAGGGGAAGAGCGTGTAGCCGTTGTGCCCCAGCAGGGCGCTCGCGATCGGGCCGCCCGCGAACGACGTGAAGACGACGAACACGAACACGGCGGCGGCCGCAACCGACCAGCGGTCGCGCGCGAACCGCGCGAGCGTCAGGCGCCACGGCTTGCGGAGGTTCGGGAGCGGCTCTGCGGCCGGGATCGGCATCCCCGGTCAAGCTCGACAGCGGCGCACCCCTTCGACCAACTTCGTCCTCCTCGTCGACCGACGTGCCCTGCGGCGCGCTCCTGCTCCTGTATCAGACGCCGGAAGCGGCGAAAGTCGGAGCCCGGCGCGCGGGGAACGAATGAACGATTTCGATCTGGTGATCGAACGTCTCGTCGTCGCACGCGCCGCCTGGCGCCGCCTTCGTATGATCGCGGCCGGGCGGGGGCGTCCCGGCGGGAGAGAGGGTCGGCCCCAGTTCGGCCCTCTCTCTCGACGCGACCCAGCCGCCGCGCGCCGCGCCGGGGCGGCGCAGCGACGTATCGAAACCGTCGATACCCGGAGCCTGCAGTCGAGGCTAGGCTCGCGCTGTGAAGGTGCTCGGCGCAGCGCTCGTCGCATCGCTCCTGGCCGCCGTCCCATTGCAGGTGAAGACGGGGGACGGGACGTTCGGGCTGGTCGCGGCAGGCGGCAGCATCTGGGCCGGCGGGGTCGGGAGCGGCAAGGTGCTCCGGATCGACCCGTCCTCGGGCAAGGTGGTCGCGCGGGTCGCCGCGGGCACGCGGATCTTCGGCCTCGCCGCCGCGCCCGGCGCCGTCTGGGCGCTGGGGAACACCTCCGAGACCGCCGTCCGCATCGATACGCGCACGGGCAAGGCGACGGCCCGGCTCAGGGTGGGGCCGCGCCCGTACGGGATCGCCTGGGGGTTCGGCTCGATCTGGGTCTCGAACGCCGGCGACGGCACCGTGACGAGGATCACCGGGACCAGGATCGTCGCCAGGATCAAGACCGGCACCGAGCCCAACGGGCTCGTCGCGGCGCGGGGCTTCGTTGTGGGTGAGCGATCACACCGAAGGGCGACTCGTGCGCATCGATCCGCAGCACGAACACGGTCACGGGCGGGGTGAAGATCGCCGGCGCCGACTGGATCACCCCGGTCGGGCGCTACCTCTGGGTCTCGCAGGAGACGAACCGCGTCGCGAAGGTCGATCCCGTCGCGCTGCGTGTGGTCGCGCGCGTCCGGGTCGGCGCGAACCCCCTCGGCTCCGCGCTCGTGCACGGCGACCTGTGGGTCCCCTGCATCGACGGCAACGAGATCGTCGTCGTCGACACCGGACGCGCGCGGGTGAAGCGCAGGTTCGACGCGGGACTGCACCCGCTGGTCGTGCTCTCGGCCGCCGGGCCACGCGTGGGTCTCCCACGAGCTCGAGTACACGATCAGCCGCTACTGACGCGACTGCTCGTCGCCGTCACCAGGGGCCGAAGCCGAGCATCAGCTTTCGCAGCAGGTCGTTCAGCTGCCGCTGCTCCGCGGTCGTGAGGCTCGCCCGCGATCCGCGCCTCCTCGCGACCGTGCGTTCCGATCAGGTCGTCCCAGGTCGCGCGCCCCTCCTCCGTCAGCTCGACGATCACGGCCCGCCGGTCGCCGGAGTCACGCAGCCGCCGCACGTAGCCGAGCCGCACGAGCCCGTTCAGCCGGTTCGTGATCGCGCCCGGCGTCAGCTCGGTCGACCGCGAGAGGGCGCTCGGCGAGGTGCGGTGGCCGGGCTCGAGGCGCAGGCGGGTGAGGATGCCGAGGTCGCTGACCGCAAGCCCCCGTTCCTGGAGCGAACGCTCCATCTGCCGGCGGAAGCGGCGCGAGAGCGCGTGGATGCGGTCGACCAGCGCCTCCACCTCGAGCTCCGGGCGTACCTCGGGCGGCAGCTGCGCCAGCCGCTCCACGAACACGTCGATCCCGTCGGTGTCGCGCGTCACGGCCACATCCTGCCTGACCGGCTCATGTACTTCAACGAAAAAACATTTGACAGAAAACTACTTAGTGCCTACCGTCTCGAGATCGTGAGACGCAGTTCCCGGCCGCACCGTCGACCCACTGGCACGGCGTCGAGCTGCGCCACCTGCGCGCGCTCGTCGCGATCGGCGAGACGGGATCGTTCTCGGAGGCCGCAGCGGCGCTCGGCTACGTGCAGTCGACCGTCAGCTACCACATCCTCGCCCTCGAGGAGTCGGTCGGGGCGCGGCTGGTGCAACGGCGGCGCGGCGCCCGCGAGGCGTCGCTCACGCCGGCCGGAGAGGTGCTCGCGCAGCACGCGCGGCGCGCGCTCGCGGAGCTCGGCGGCGCGCAGCGGGCACTGGCCGAGGGTGGGCTGGGCACGGTCTCCGTCGCCGTCGGCAGCGACGTCGCGCGCATCGTCCTGCGTCACCTCCACGCCGTCGCGGCGGGAGCGGGCTTCGGGCTGCGCACCGGCGAGACCACCGACGGCGATGCCTCCCGCTTGCTCGCCGGCGGCCCGTGGACGCTGGCGGCGGTCGAGCCGGCCGAGCACGCCCGCGTCGCCTTCGTGCCCCTGATCCGGGACCGGTTCTGCTTCGTGGAGCAGGTGCCCCGGCGTCCGCGCACCGTCGCCGTGGGACCGGCCGAGCTCGAGCGCGCCTCGCTCGTGATGCACAGCGGGCGCGAGGCGCGCCTGCGCCGCTCGCTCGACCTGCGCGGGATCGCGATTCGCTCGACGCTCCACGCCGACACGGATCTCGCCGCGGTCGAGCTCGTCGCAGCCGGCTTCGGCTGTGCCCTGGTGCCGGAGCTCGCGCTGCAGGCGATGCCGGAGAACGTGCACGTTCGTGTGCTCGCCGACGAGATCGGGCTGCCGCCGCGCGTGGTCGCGCTCGCCTGGTCGCGGGAGCGCGAGCTGACACCGCCCGAGCGGTTGCTCGTCGAGACGCTTCCGCGGACCGTCGCCGCAGCCGCAGGTCGCGGCCTGCGCCGCGCCGTGTAGCAACCCCCGGGCGGGGGCGGGCGGCGCGCTACGCGACGTGGAGCCGAGAGGGGGCGGTGAGACGCGCCGCAAGCCGATCGACGAGCTCGCTCTCGGCGGGCGTCAGCTCCCGGCCGCGCCGCCAGGCGGCCGCGACCACCCGGGCGGCGGGGCCGACTCCGGGGCCGAGCGGGCGGACGTGCAGAGGGTGCCCTCGACCGAGCGCGAGCTCGGGCACGAGCGCGCAGCCGGCTCCCCGCGCGACGAGCACGAGCGTGGAGGCGTCGGAGTCGGCGAGCGCCTCGACCCGCACCGGAATGCCCTGCAGGTCGAGCGCGCGCAGGTGTGCAGCCGACCGCGCGGAGTGGAGCACGAGCCCCCGGCCGGCGAGCTCCGCCGGCCCGACCGGCCCGAGACGCCGGCGGCGTTGCGCCTGCTCGACGAAGACGAACCGGTCGCGGGCGAGCGGACGGTAGGCGAGCCGGGAATCGTCGAGGGGCTCGAAGACGCCCAGGAGGTCGTCGCGCGCAAGCGCACGCCGAGCCTCCCCGGGAGAGAGCTCGAGACAGTGGACGGCGCGGGCCGATTCTGACGCCGCGGCGTGCAGGTCCGAGAGCACGAGCGGCGCGACGTCGGGAGTCGTCGCCACCACGAGTCGCGTGGGGCCGGCGTCGGAGAGGCTCTCCTCGGCTCGCTCGACCTCGGCGAGGATGCGGCGCGCGTAGCCGAGCAGCGCCTGCCCGGCCGGGCTGAGCGTCGCGGCGGAGCCGCCCCGGCGGCGATCGACGAGGGGCAGGCCGACGGATTCCTCGAGCGCCGTGACGTTGTAGCTGACCGACGACTGGACGTAGCCGAGCAGCGCCGCCGCACCGGAGAAGGAGCCCGATTCCGCCACGGCGACGAGCGTGCGCAGGTGGCGCAGCTCGAGCCCATGCCAGCGACGGGACGCTCGGTTCATGATCTGATCGGAATGATAGTTCGGTTTCGGAGTAGTTTTGGTGAAGACGATCGGCTTCCCCGGGGAGGCGCGGCCTGCGCCTCCCCGGGGCGGCCGAACGGTTCAGCCGACGGACAGCGCGTTCAGGTACGGCTGGCCGAAGTAGGTGCTGTAGATCCAGTTCTTCACGCGCGAAGACGTGAAGTACGTGTTGGTGGGGATCAGGTACGGCACAACCGGCGCGTACTTGACCATCAGCTCCTTGTCGAGGGCGGCATACGCCTTGGCGCGTGCGGCACCCGAGAGGGAGGCTGCGTGGTCGAGCCCCTTGTTGAAGGAGGCGTTGTTGAAGTACGCGTAGTTGTTGTTGTTCGCGGCCTGGATGTGGCGGCCGTCGAACAGCACGTTCAGGTAGTCGAACGGGTCGAAGTAGTCGGCGCACCAGCCGCCGTTGGTGACGAAGTTGTACGAGGTTCCGCGGGTCTGGATCACCTGGTAGTAGTTCGTCGCCGGCGTCGGCACGTCGTTGATCTTGAACCCGGCCTGCTTCAGGTTGTACTCGGCGACCTGGGCGCGGTTGGTCGCCGCGGTCGAGGTCGTGTGGATCACGCTCAGCGTCGGCGCCGAGTCGATCGCGCTGCCGCCGACCTGCTTCGCCTTCGCGACGTCGGCGCCCTTGAGCGCATACACCTTGTACGGCCTGAACCCGGGGATGCCCGGGACGAGCAGCTGGTCGGTGCGCTTCCCCGCGTAGGCGCCGAGCAGGCGAACCTGCGCCGGCCGGTCGATCGCGTAGTTGACCGCCTTGCGGAGGTCGACGTTGTCGAAGGGAGCCCGTGCGTTGTTCATCGCCATGTAGAGCACGCACGAGGTCGCGCCCACGTGGAAGCGGCTCTTGTTGACCCCGTACTGCGCGCCGAGGCTCGCCGTCGCGGTCGGCGGAAGGCCCTCGACGTCGAGGTCGGCCTGTCCCGCCTTCACCTGCAGCAGCGACTGGTCGAGATCGACGTTGGGTGTGAACACGATCTGGTCCGGGTTGGCCGGGCGGTCACCCTTGTAGTACGGGTTGCGCTTCAGCACGGTGACGCGGCCGGCCGTGCGGTTCGCGATGTAGTAGGGGCCGGCGGCCGGATAGACGCTCAGTCCCTGGCTGGTGTAGGGCGTCGACGGCTTGACCGCCGTGAACCACTGCATGCTCAGGATCGAGACGAACGTCGCGCTGGGCTTCGTCAGGTGGAACGTCAGCGTCAGGCCCTTCGCCGAGATGCCCGCGATGTGGGCGGCCTTGCCGGCGAGGAACGTGTCCGCACCCACGACGTCATCCTGCAGCGACAGGTTGACGCCCAGCGGCGAGCCCATCTTCGGGCTCAGGATCCGCTCCCACGACCGCTGGAAGGCTGCCGCCGTCACCGGCGAGCCGTCCGAGAACCGCAAGCCCGGACCGGATGTGGAACGTGTACGTCTTCCCGTCCTTCGAGACGGTCGGGAACGACGTCGCCGCCTGCGGATACAGCTGGCTGCCCGCGGCACCCGACTTCTCCGGGAAGCTCACGAGCTGCATCGCGGTCGTGAAGATCATCCCCCAGTCGTCGGTCCGGTATGCGAGCTGCGGGTCGACGAAGTCGAAGTCGGCCGAGTTCATGTTCAGCCGCAGCGTGCCGCCTTTGTTGGCACCGATCTTCGACGAGTGCTGCGTCGCAGAGCTCGCAGCACCAACCGTCGTCGCCGCAACGAGCAACGCCACTCCCGTGATCAACATCGACAGGGAGAGCATGTGCTTCCTGCGCATGTGACTCCTTTCGCTTCCTCTCGGAGACCTGCCGCTGCAGGAGACGCGCCGCTCCGGCGAAAGTCGGTCACCTATCGAAGACTCGCGTCTAGCCGACGACGGAAGCGATATCTCGTCTCGTCGGTGCGAGGCCGCCGGCTCGGAAGAGGGTGATCCGGCGGCCTCGCTGCCCGGTCACTGTTACGAGCGACAGCGTCGCCGCAGGTCGTCGAGTGCGCAACGAAGGACGTCGATCAGATGATCGACGTCTCACGCGAACGCCCGACTACGCTCACCGCGTGAAGGAGCTGCTGCTCGCCTGGTACGCGCGAGAACGCGCGCGATCTGCCCTGGCGGAGGACGAGGGATCCGTACGCCATCCTGGTCTCCGAGGTGATGCTGCAGCAGACGCAGGTCGAGCGGGTGGCGCCACGGTGGGAGGCGTGGCTCGAGCGCTGGCCGACGGTGGAGTCGCTCGCGGCCGCGCCCGCCGCGGAGGTGATCGTCGCCTGGCAGGGCCTCGGCTACAACCGCCGGGCGGTGAGCCTGCACCGAGCGGCACAGGTGGTCGCGACGCACGGGTGGCCCACCGACCTCACCGAGCTTCCCGGCGTCGGCCCGTACACCGCGGCGGCGGTCGGCAACTTCGCGTTCGGCGTCGACGTGCTGCCGATCGACGTGAACATCGCCCGCATCCAGGAGCGCACCGGCGAGAGCTTCGATGCCTCCTGCGCGCAGGCGCTCTTCGACCTCGGCGCGACCGTCTGCCTCGCCCGCGTTCCGCGCTGCGGCGTGTGCCCGCTCGCCGCCGCATGCCCGTCGCGTGGAACGCGGTACGAGCCGCAGCGGAAGCAGTCGCCATTCGAGGGCTCGTTCCGTCAGCGGCGGGCCGAGACGCTGCGCACGGTCGCAGCCGGCGAGCCGCGACCGACGAGGACGCGCTCCGCTCGCTCGCGCGCGACGGGCTCGTCGTCCTACGGGACGGGGTCGCGTCGCTGCCGGTCTAGCCGGTCCGCGATCTGCTCGCCGAGCGGCTCGCCGAGATCGGCGAGCGGTTCATGGCCCGCATCCGCCTGCCCCACTCGCCGACGTGCAGCTCGCTCACCCGCGCACCTGTCGCGCCGCGGCGGGCTCGACGAGCCCGCGCCCCTCGCCGCGGGCGGCGCGACTGCAACGCTCGGCGCAGGCCCGAGCTTCTCGCTCGTAACAGTCTGTTACTTGCCGTCGGCGCGTCTCGCGGCCGCTTTCGCTGCTAGTAACAGTCTGTTACTTGTGCTTCGAGCGCGTCTGGCAGAGCGGAACCTCGTTTGTAACAGTCTGTTACTTGCTCCCCGAAGCCGGTTCGCGCGGGACGCTCGCGGACCTGCGCGCGTCAGCGCCTGCCGGCCGTCTCCCGCTCGCGGTCCGGCCGGGGCAGCGGCGGCAGGGCGTTTCTCGGGTCGGCGGCGCTTGCTCGCCGGAAGCGACGGGCGCGGAAGAAGGCGACGATCCCGAGAATCAGCGGCACGAGCAGCACGAGCGGCACGATCGCGACGATCGGCAGCAGCGCCGCCCGCGCGCCGTGGGGCTTCTCGGGCGGGGGCGGCGTTCCGCCTCCACCCTGCGCGGCGAAGTCGGCGGGCCCGACCTCGTGGCGGCCGAAGGTCGCGATCGTGTAGAAGCGGTTCACGAGCCAGCTCCCACCATGACGGACGACCTGCCCGGAGAACTCGTACGTGTCGTACTTGGCGCCGGGCGCCGGGTGCAGGATCAGGTTGAACGTCACGTAGTCCTTGCCGACGTCGACCGTCGTCCAGTCGTGGAACCGCTTCTCGCTCGCCGGGTAGAACGGAACCGGCGTGTTGCCGCGCCGCCAGGCCGCGAGGCTCGTCGACGCATGGAACTCCGGGCCCGAGAGCTTCCACGCGGTCGAGGGCGACTTGCGCTGCACGGCCGCCGGGAACCCACACGTCGAGCACAGCGTCGATCTGGCGGCGCTCGGCCGCCGTCACCCGGTAGCGGCGACTCGAGGCGAGCTGCGCCGGGCCCTCGTCGACCGTCGGGGCGCCGCTCGTGGGCGTGTGGCTCGGGATCAGCGCGAAGACGAGGCCCACGGCCAACGCGGGGAGCAAGAGACTGCCGCCCCACAGGAGCCGGCGCCGCAGGCGGGGGGACGACGGCAGCAACGACATCCTCCTCATGGTCGCAGACCGCGTCCCTCGATGTCGCCGGCGCCTCGTCTTCATACTAACCACTATAGTTGAAAGATGGTTAGCAAGGCCGCAACGAACGTCGCGTACGAGGTGGCGGGGGCCGTGCTCCCGAAGCCGGTGGCGGGGCATCCGGCGCTCGAGCTCTGCAACACCTTCGCCGGCTGGGGCGAGCCCGCCGATGAAGGGCGCGAGTACCTGAACAGCTACCGCGACCTCGCGATCTGGGCCCGGGAGCAGGGCCTGATCTCCGCGAGCGCCGCCGCGCGCCTCGCGGATGCCGCACGACCCCCGGGGGCCGGACGTGCTGGGCCGCGCGAAGCGCCTGCGCTCGGCCCTCTACGACGTCCTGACCGGGTCCCGCAGACCTGCCGCGTGGGCCGCGGTCAAGGCCGAGGCCGAGGGGCCGCGGCCGCGGCCTCGATGCTCGAGCATCGTCCCGGCGGCGCGCGCTGGGCTCTGCCGGAGAGCCGCGAGCTGCCGGTGCAGGCGGCGGCGCTCGCCGCCGCGGAGCTGCTCGTCGCGGCACCGCGGATCGGCCGCTGCCCCGGGCACCACTGCGGCTGGCTCTTCCTCAACCCGCGCGGGACTCGACGCTGGTGCACGATGGCCGTCTGCGGCAACCGCGCCAAGGCCGCCCGGTACGCGGCGCGCTAGGCGGGCGTCGCCCGCTCGAGCAGCGCGACGGCGTGCGCGGCCAGCCCCTCCCCGCGCCCGGCGAAGCCCAGCCGGTCGGTCGTGGTCGCCCGGACGTTGACCTCGCCGCCCTCGAGCGCCTCCGCGAGCCGCCGCCGCATCTCCTCGCGATGCCCGGCGATTCTCGGCTCCTCGCCCACCAGCACGCAGTCGGCGTTGACGAGCTGCCAGCCGGCCGCACGCACCCGGCGATACGCCTCTCGCAACAGCTCGAGGCTGTCGGCGCCCCGAAACCGGTCGTCGCCCGAGGGGAAGAGGGAGCCGATGTCGCCGAGGCCGGCGGCGCCGAGCACCGCGTCGACGAGCGCGTGCGCGATCACGTCACCGTCGGAGTGGCCGGCGAGCCCGCGCGGGTGGTCGATCGCAACGCCTCCGAGCACGAGCGGCACACCGTCGGCGAGCGCATGGGCGTCGACGCCGATCCCCACGCGATAGCTCACGCGAGCACCGCCGGCAGCTCGTCGAGCGAGCGGATGCGGATCGCGCCGGGCGGCGGCTCCTGGAGGAAGCCCCACGGCCCGCGCCGCACGTGCACCGCCACCATGCCCGCCGCGAGCGCGGGGACGATGTCGTTGTCGACCCGGTCGCCCACGTAGGCGATCTTCTCAGGCGGGACGCCTGCCAGCTCGACGACGTCGCTCGAAGAAGGCACCGTCCGGCTTCTGACGCCCCAGCCCGCGGACGAGCCGACCGCGTCGACCACGCCTCGCAGGTCGTCCTCCACGAACGCCGGCGTGTTGCCCGAGCGCGCAGACGCGGAACCCGGCGGCGCGCAGACGCTCGATGCACGGGAGCGCGTCCGGGATACCAGTCGTCCATCGATCCACGTGCCCGGCGGCTGCTCGATCCCGAGCAGGCTCCAGACGTCGTCATGAGCCCGCCCCAGCGCGATCGTCGCGCCGATGCCGCGCCATCAGGGTGAACGGCGTGGACGCCGCCCGCCTCGGCGGCCGAGTCCACATGCCCGTCTCGTCGACGAGCGTCTCCCCGACGTCGAAGACGACAGCCTCGACCGGCCCGCCGCTCGTCACGCCCGGCTCGTTCCCGCTGGCCCTGGCTCAAAGCGCCGGCTGCGCGGTCGAGGTCGGCTCGTGTCGTCACCTTCAGCAGCCGCTCGTCGCCTTCGACCACCGCGACACGCCCGCCCGCGGCCTCGACGAGCGAGGCGCAGTCCGACCCCTCGCCCGAGCGGAGCGCCGCGCGCAGCACCGGGGCGACGAAGCCCTGTGGCGTCTGCACCGTCCTGAGCTCCGTGCGGTCGACCGTCTCGACGACGACGCCCGCACGGACGCGCTTGACCGTGTCGACGACGGGGAGCCCCGGCACCGCGCCGTCGTATCCCTCGCCGAGCGCGGCGAGCACACGCTCGATCACCGCGTCGGGCAGCAGCGGACGGGCTGCGTCGTGGACGAGGATCACCGCCGCGTCCTCGGGCACCTCGGCCACGCCGGCGCGAACCGACTCGGTGCGCGTGGCGCCGCCGGTCACGCACGCGCTCACCTTCGAGACGCCGAGCTCCTCGGCGAGCAGGATCGCCGGCTCCTCCCAGCCGGCCGGGGCGACGAGCACGACCGCGTCGACCCAGCCGCTCGCGTCGAGGCGCCGAAGCGGCTCGGCGAGCAGGGGCAGGTCCCCGAGCCGGACGAACGCCTTCGGGCGGTCCTCCCCCAGCCGCTCGCCGCGGCCGGCGGCGACGAGAACGGCCCAGGTTCCGGTCGGGGTCGGGTCGCTCGTCATGCGAAGCGACAGTCAACCACCGTGCAGCGCCGTGTGCCGACGTGCAGCCGGCAGGGGCGCCGTCGGCGGCCCCTGCCGAACCGGGTCGGTCACCGGGCGGCGGCGGTCTTCTTCGCGGCCGGCTTCTTGGCCGTCGCGGTCTTCTTCGCAGCGGCGGCCGGCTTCTTGGCGGCGGCGGGCTTCTTCGCCGCAGGCTTCGGCTTCGCCGGCGACTCCTTCGGCTTCGCCCCCTCGCGCAGCGTCTCCTCCAGCCACTCGAGCGCCTCGTCCTCGCTCATCGTCTTGGCGTACATCAGCTCGGAGGCGAGGATCTTCTTCGCCTTCACGTACATCTGCTTCTCGCCGGTCGAAAGCCCCTTCTCGCCGTCGCGCAGAGCCAGGTTCCGCACGACCTCCGCGAGCTCGTAGATGTCGCCGGTCTTCATCTTGTCGCGGTTGTGCTTGAAGCGCCGGTTCCAGTTCTTCGGCATCTCCGTGCCACCGGAGGTGAGGTACTTGACGACCTTCTTGACCGCTTCCTCGTCGATCACCTTGCGGAGACCGACCCGCTCGGCGTTCTCGGCCGGGACGTTGACGGTCATGTCGTTGTGCAGGATCTTGATCGTGAGGTACTCGCGCTTCTCGCCGAGCACTTCCTTCTTCTCGCGCTTCACGACCGTGCCTGCACCGTGGTGCGGGTACACCACCTTGTCACCGACCTTGTACAAGAGCTCCTCCGGTTCCGTCTGTCGTCACGAACGTGCCGGCGGCCTCGAAGGCTCCACCGGCGGAACTACAGGGTAGCAGAAACCCTGCAAATACGCCATTTTTGGGAAAATCCCTGCTTAGCCGCGGGAATCCGCGAGCGCGGCCGCCAGCGCCGCCCGGAGCGTCTCGACCTCGGGCCCGAGCACCACGGCGGAGCCGAACTTGCGGCATTCGTCACGACGCCGGTCGGCCTGGGCGGCCGGCCGCAGGCGGCCGGTGAGGCCGATCTCGCCGAACGCCGTCAGGCCGTCCCGCACCGGCACGCCCTTCGCCGCGGAGGCGATCGCGAGCGCGATCCCGAGATCCGCGCCGGGCTCGTCGATGCGGACGCCGCCGGCCACGTTCACGAAGACGTCGGCCGAGCCGAGGGCGAGGCCCGCGTGCCGCGAGAGGACCGCGACGATCATCGCGAGGCGCTTCGGGTCGACACCGGTGCCGACGCGGCGCGGCATCGCGAGGTCGGACGGGGCGACGAGCGACTGCACCTCGAGCAGCAGCGGCCGCGTCCCCTCCAGCGTGCACGTGACCGCCGAGCCGATCTCGCCCGCGTTCGTGCGGCCGAAGACCTCCGACGGGTCCGGGACGCCGACGAGCCCCGCCGCGGTCATCTCGAAGACGCCCAGCTCGTTCGTCGAGCCGAACCGGTTCTTGACCGCGCGCAGGACGCGATGAGCGTGGTAGCGGTCTCCCTCGAACTGCAGGACGCAGTCGACGAGGTGCTCGAGCACGCGCGGCCCCGCCACGGAACCGTCCTTCGTGACGTGCCCCACCAGGAAGGTGGCGACCCCGCTCTCCTTCGAGACCCGCAGGAGACGGGCCGCCGCCTCGCGGACCTGCGAGACCGACCCCGGCGCGGAGCCGATCTCCTGCGACCAGAGGGTCTGCACCGAGTCGATCACGCAGACGGCCGGCCGCTCGCGCTCGAGCGTCGCGCACACGGCGTCGAGCTCGGTCTCGGCGAGAATCTCGACCGCGTCGCAGCCGCCGAGCCGCGCCGCCCGCAGCTTGACCTGCGCGACCGACTCCTCGCCGGTGACGAGCAGCGCGCGGCGATCCCGCGCGATCGCGCCGAGCGCGTTCAGGAGCAGCGTCGACTTGCCGACGCCCGGCTCGCCGCCCACCAGCACGACCGACGCCGGCACGAGCCCGCCGCCGAGCACCCGGTCGAGCTCGGGCACGCCGGTGGCGATGCGCTCGGTCTCCTCCGCGACGACGTCGACGAGGCGGAGCGGCGTCCGCGGCCCACGGGCCTCCCCGCGCCGCGGCACGGGCGCCTCGGCGACGAGCGTGCCGAACTCGCCGCAGCCGGGGCAGCGACCGAGCCAGCGGCCGGAAGCCGTCCCGCACTCGGTGCAGACGTGCTGGAGGGAGGCGGCTCGTGCCATGGGCGCATCACGGTACTCCGAGGGGCCGACGGCAACCGTGACGGCTCTGGAACGATTCGTCCCATGCAACTCAGACGCATCGGATCCAGCGACCTGCAGGTGTCGGAGATCAGCCTCGGCTCCTGGCTCACCTACGGCGGGCGGCGTGGCGGACGCGACGCGCGCGCCTGCATCGACGCGGCCTTCGACGCCGGCATCAACTTCATCGACACCGCCAACGTCTACGCACGCGGCGGCGCCGAGTCGTTCCTCGGCGACGCGCTGCGGAGCCGTCGCCGCGAGGACTACGTGCTCGCGACGAAGCTCTACTTCCCGATGGACGACTCGGGCTCGAACCGCGGGCTCTCGCGGAGCCAGGTCGCCAAGCAGATCGACGACTCGCTCGCGCGGCTCGGGACCGATCACGTCGACCTCTACCAGTGCCACCGCTACGACTCGTCCACCCCGCTCGAGGAGACGATGGCCGCGCTGACGGAGGTCGTGCGCGCGGGCAAGGCCCGCTACCTCGGCTTCAGCGAGTGGACCGCCGAGCAGATCCAGGCGTCGCTCGACCTGTCGCGGCAGCACGGCTACGAGCAGTTCGTCTCGTCGCAGCCGCAGTACTCGCTGCTCTGGCGGGAGCCCGAGCGCGAGGTGATCCCGCTGTGCGCCGCGAACGGGATCTCGCAGATCGTCTGGTCGCCGCTCGCCCAGGGCGTGCTGACCGGCAAGTACGCGCCGGGCGCGGCGCCGCCCGGCGACTCGCGCGCCGCCGACGAGCGCATGGGCGGGATGATGGGCCGGTGGCTCGACGACTCCGTGCTCGAGCGGGTGCAGCGGCTGAAGCCGATCGCGGAGCGGCTCGGCATCTCGATGCCCCAGCTCGCGCTCGCCTGGGTGCTGCGGGAGGCAAACGTCGCGTCTGCGATCGTCGGCGCGAGCCGGCCCGAGCAGGTGCACGCGAACGCGTCGGCCTCCGGCATCGAGCTCGACGACGAGGCGCGCGAGCAGATCGACGCGGCGCTCGCGGGCTGAGTACGTTACCGAGCGGTGCCCCGCCGCAAGCTTCGCTCCCAGGGAGACGTCCTCGCCCGCTGCCACGAGCTGCGCGCCGAGCTCGCGACGGCGCTCGAGCGCCTGCCCGACGGAGCAGGCGACGAGACGGTCGTCGACGCCGTCTGGCGCGGCGAGGCGCTCGGGACGCTCCTCTGGGCGCTCCAGCTGCTCGAGCTGCCCGGATACGACCACGCCTTCGAGTCCGCGGCGGTGGCGGCGACGGAGCTCGCAGGCGCGCGCCTGCGCGACGCCGGCGAGCTCGACCTCGAGCGGGAGTCGGCGCGGCTGTGGCACTGGCGCGCCCGCACCGCGATCCTGCAGGGCGACGGGACGATCGAGCTGCCCGCCCACTTCGCGACCTTCGACCAGCTGGTCGCCGCGACCGCGATGCGCGGCTTCGAGCAGGGGCTGCTGCCGGCCCCGCTGCGCGGCGACTTCCGCGCGTACGGCAAGGTCTACCGCCACCTGACGCCCGAGCAGCAGGCCGAGGCGCACTCGATCGCCGTCGAGCGCCACCATGCGCTGGCCTGGCTGCTCTCGGCCGGGACCGCATGGGAGGACGTGGCGCTGGACACATGAATATCGAATCCTCTATGGTTTCGGCATGACTGCGGAAGCCCGCCTCGAGCGCTACGCCGAGCTGATCGTGCGGGTCGGCGCGAACGTGCAGCCCGGCCAGACGGTCTTCGTCGACGGCCTGCCCGACCACGCGCCCCTCGTGCGGGCGGTCACCGAGGCCGCGTACGGCGCGGGCGCGCGACTCGTCGACGTCGTCTACCGCGACAGCCACATCCGGCGCTCCTTCGTGCGTCATGTCGCGGACGACGTCCTCTCGGGCACGACCCCGTGGCTGCTGGAGCGCTTCAAGGCCTCGGTGGACGGAGGCGCGACGATCTCGATCGCGGGGGAACCGGAGCCCGACCTGCTCGCCGACGTCGACCCCGAGCGGCTCGGCCGCGCGCGCCCCATGGAAGCCGTCGCGCTGTACCTCGAGGCACTCAACGAGCGGACGTTCGCCTGGACGATCGCCGCCTACCCGACGGAGGGCCAGGCCCGCGAGATGTTCGGTGAGCCCGACGTCGAGCGCCTCTGGGAGGCGGTCGCGTACGCGGTGCGGCTCGACGAGCCCGATCCGGTCGAGGCGTGGCGCGAGCACACGGAGCGGCTGCGCCGCCGCTGCGCGCAGCTGAACGAGCTCGCGCTCGACGCCCTGCGGTTCCGCGGCCCCGGCACCGACCTCACCGTAGGCCTCCTGCCGAACGCCCGTGTGGCTCGGCGGCGGCGTCGAGACGCGGGAGGGCGTGCCGTACGTTCCGAACCTGCCGACCGAAGAGGTCTTCGCCGCGCCCGACTGGCGCCGCACCGAGGGCAGCGTGCGCTCGACGCGCCCGCTCGCGCTCGGCGGCGTCCTCGTCACCGACCTCGAGCTCCGGTTCGCCGGCGGCACGGTCGTCGACGTGTCCGCTTCGGCCGGCGCGGAGGCGGTGCGCGGGCAGCTCGCGATCGACGAGTTCGCCGGCAGGCTCGGCGAGGTGGCGCTGGTCGACGGCACCTCGCGCGTCGGCGAGACCGGCCTGACGTTCTTCGACACGCTGTTCGACGAGAACGCGACCTGCCACATCGCCTACGGTGCCGCGATCACCATCGGCATCGACGGCATCGACGGGCTCGGGCCCGACGAGCTGCGGGAGCGCGGCATCAACGTCTCGGCCGTCCACACCGACTTCATGATCGGCGGCCCGGAGGTGGCCGTGGACGGGATCACGAAGGAGGGCGCCACCGTGCCGATCCTGAAGGAGGACGAATGGCAGCTGTAGAGGAGGACGGCGGAACCGCCGCGCAGGACCGCATCGAGCGCTATGCAGAGCTGGCGGTGCGCGTGGGCGCGAACCTGCAGGAGGGCCAGGACCTGTTCGTCAGCTCGCAGCTCGAGCACGCCCCCCTCGCCCGCGCGATCGCGCGGGTCGCCTATCGCGCCGGCGCGCACTACGTGGACGTGCGCTACCGCGACGAGCACGTCCGGCGCGCGATGATCGAGCTCGGGCCCGACGAGGCGCTGGAACACACCCCCGGCTGGATGAAGACCCTGATCTCCCACCACGAGGGCCAGGCGACGGTCGCGACCCTCGGCGACCCCGAGCCGGAGCTCCTCGCCGACCTCGACGGTGACCGGGTCGGGCGGGCCCGGATGAAGGAGGCCGTCGAGATCGCACGGCGCCAGCTGAGCGACCGAACCGTCAACTGGACCGGCGTCGCCTACCCGAACGAAGGCTGGGCCAGGCAGGTGTTCGGAGAACCGGACGTCGAGCGCCTGTGGGAGGCCGTCGCGTTCTGCACCCGCCTCGACGAGGCTGACCCGGTCGCCGCCTGGCGCGACCACATGAGCAGGCTCGAGGCCCGGGCGGCGAAGCTCGACGCGCTCCGCCTCGACGCGATCCACTACGTCGGCCCCGGCACCGACCTCACCGTCGGGCTGTTGCCGAACGCGCGCTGGATGTCGGCCCTCTTCCGCACCGCCGGCGGGATCGAGTACGTGCCGAACATGCCGACCGAGGAGATCTTCACCACCCCGGACTGCCGGCGGGCCGAGGGAACGATCCGCTCCACCCGCCCGCTGGCGCTGAACGGCGAGATCGTCGAGGGCCTGCGGGTGACGATCCGGGACGGGCGGATCGTCGAGGTGGACGCCGACAAGGGTGCCGCCACCGTCCGCGGGCAGCTCGCGAGCGACGACCGCGCCGCGTACCTCGGGGAGCTGGCGCTCGTCGACGGGACGTCACGCGTCGGCCGGACGGGCACGACGTTCTTCAACACGCTCTACGACGAGAACGCGACCTGCCACATCGCCTACGGCTTCGGCGTCCCCGAGGTGTTCGACGGCGATCCGGGCGAAGGGATGAACGTCGCCAACGTCCACACCGACTTCATGGTCGGAGGGCCGGAGCTCGCGGTCGACGGGATCGCAGCCGACGGCACCGTGATCCCGATCCTGCGGGAGGACGAGTGGCAGCTACCGGAATGACGACGGCCGAGCGGGTCGCGAGGTACGCCGAGCTCGCGGTCCAGGTCGGCGCCAACGTGCAGCCGGGCCAGCTCGTGGAGGTGATCGCGCGCCCGGAGCACGCCGCGGTGGCGCGGGCCGTCACGCGGGCCTCCTATCGCGCCGGCGCGCGCTACGTCGACGTCGGATACTCGGACCAGCACATACGGCGGGCGTTGATCGAGCACGGCTCGGACGAGGTGCTCTCGTGGACGCCCCCGTGGCTCCTCGAGCGCGCGGTCACGTTCGGCGACGAGCACGCGGCGGTGATCGCGCTGACGGGAGACGCCGAGCCGGACCTGCTCGCCGACCTGCCGGGAGAGCGGGTCGGCAGGGCCCGGATGCTCGAGCTCGCGCACGAGAACACCCGCCAGATCAACGAGCGCCTGAACAACTGGACCGTGGTCGGCGTCCCGAACGAGGGCTGGGCGGCCCAGATGTTCGGCGAGCCCGACCTCGACCGGCTCTGGGAGCTCGTCGAGTTCTGCGTGCGCCTCGACGAGGACGACCCGACGGCGGCCTGGCGCGAGCACGTCGGGCGTCTCGGCCGCCGCGCCCGCGCGCTGAACGAGCTCGGCGTCGACGCGCTCCGCTACCGCGGCCCGGGCACCGACCTGACGGTCGGGCTGCTGCCCCAGTCGCGCTGGCAGGGCTGCGAGTCGAAGACCGCCCAGGGCATCCCCTACGTCGCGAACATGCCGACCGAAGAGGTCTTCACGACGCCCGACGCCCGCCGCACGGAGGGCACCGTCCGGTCGACGCGGCCCCTCAGCCTCTACGGGCGCATCGTGCGCGGCCTCGAGGTGCGGTTCGAGGGCGGCCGCATCGTGGACGTGCACGCCGCCGAGGGCGAGGACGTGATCCGGGGGCAGCTGCGAGAGCGACGAGCAGGCCCGCTTTCTCGGCGAGGTCGCGCTGGTCGACGGCACCTCGCGCATCGGCAAGACCGACACGATCTTCTTCGACACGCTCTTCGACGAGAACGCGACCTGCCACGTCGCCTACGGCAGCGCCTACGCCGAGGCGGTCGAGGGCGGCGTGATCGACGGGGTCAACGTCTCGACCGTCCACACCGACTTCATGATCGGCGGCCCGGAGATCGAGGTCGACGCGGTCACGCGCGACGGCACGGTCGTACCGCTCCTGCGCGAGGACGTCTGGCAGCTCGACGCCTGACCGGCGCTCGGCGCGCCGCGGCAACGATCCAGGCCCTGAGGGCCAGGATCGTGCCGGCTAGTCGTCGATCTCGGCCGGCGGGGCGTCCGGCGCCGACGTGACGCCGATCACCTCGGGCGGCGAGGGCGGCACGACGGTGATGTCGGCCTCCTCGTCGTTCCGCCGCGCGACGAGGATCGTCGAGCCCGGCTCGAGCTGGCGCCCGAGCACGAAGTCGGCGAGCGGATCCTCGATGTAGCGCTGGATCGCCCGGCGCAGCGGGCGGGCGCCCATCGCGGGGTCGTAGCCCTTCTCGACGAGCAGGTCCTTCGCCTCGTCGGTCAGCTCGATCGTCACCTCGTGCTCGGCCATCTGCACGCGCAGGCGGTTGAGCATCAGGTCGACGATCTGCAGGATCTCGTCCTTCGCGAGCTTCGGGAAGACGATGATCTCGTCGATCCGGTTCAGGAGCTCCGGCCGGAAGACCTTCTTCAGGTCGCCCATCACGCGGGCCTTCATGTCGTCGTAGGAGAGCCCCTCCTCGTTCGACATCGTGAAGCCCAGCGAGACGTTCTTCGAGATCGACGCCGAGCCGATGTTCGACGTCATGATCACGATCACGTTCCGGAAGTCCACCTTCCGCCCCTGCGAGTCGGTCAGCTTGCCGTCCTCGAGGATCTGCAGGAGGATGTTGAACACGTCCGGGTGCGCCTTCTCGATCTCGTCGAAGAGGACGACGGAGTACGGCTTGCGACGGACGGCCTCGGTGAGCTGGCCGCCTTCGTCGTAGCCGATGTAGCCGGGGGGCGAGCCGACGAGCCGGGACACGGCGTGCTTCTCCATGTACTCCGACATGTCGATCTGGATCATCGCGTCCTCGTCGCCGAAGAGGAACTCCGCGAGCGTCCGGGCGAGCTCGGTCTTCCCCACGCCAGAGGGGCCGAGGAAGATGAACGAGCCGGTCGGCCGCTTCGGGTCCTTGATGCCCGCGCGCGCGCGCCGGATCGCCTTGGAGACGGCGACGATCGCCGCGTCCTGGCCGATCACCCGCTTGTGCAGCTCCTCCTCCATCCGGACGAGCCGCTGCGACTCGGCCTCCGTGAGCTTGAAGACCGGGATGCCCGTCCACATCGAGACGATGTCGGCGATCTCCTCCTCGCCGATCGACGGCTGCTCGGTCTGCTCCTCGGAGCGCCACTGCTCCTCGAGCTCCCGCTTCTTCTGCGTGAGCTTCCGCTCCTTGTCGCGCAGCGACGCGGCCTTCTCGAACTCCTGGTTCTCGATCGAGTCCTCCTTGTCCTTGCGGACCTTCTCGATCTCCTCCTCGAGCTCGCGGTAGCGCGGCGGCGCGGTCATCGTCTTGATGCGCATGCGGGACGCAGCCTCGTCGATCAGGTCGATCGCCTTGTCGGGCAGGTGGCGATCCTGGATGTAGCGGTCGGCCAGCACCGCGGCCGCCTCGAGTGCCTCGTCGGTGATCTTGCACCGGTGGTGCGCCTCGTAGCGGTCGCGGAGGCCGCGCAGGATCTGCACGGTGTCGTCCGTCGTCGGCTCCTCGACCCGGATCTGCTGGAAGCGCCGCTCGAGCGCCGCATCCCGCTCCAGGTACTTGCGGTACTCGTCGAGGGTCGTCGCGCCGATCGTCTGCAGCTCGCCGCGGGCGAGTGCCGGCTTGAGGATCGAGGCGGCGTCGATCGCGCCCTCCGCGGCGCCCGCGCCGACGAGGTTGTGGAGCTCGTCGATGAACAGGATGATGTCGCCGCGCTGGGTGATCTCCTTCATCACCTTCTTCAGGCGCTCCTCGAACTCGCCGCGGTACTTCGAGCCGGCGACGAGCGCCGCCAGGTCGAGGGTGTAGATCTGCTTGTTCTTGAGGATGTCGGGCACCTGGTTCGCCGAGATGCGGGACGCGAGCCCCTCGACGACGGCGGTCTTGCCGACCCCCGGCTCGCCGATCAGCACCGGGTTGTTCTTGGTGCGGCGCGAGAGGATCTGCATCACCCGCTCGATCTCGGTCTGGCGACCGACGACCGGGTCGAGCTTGCCCTCCTGCGCCTGCTTCGTGAGGTTGCGCCCGAACTGGTCGAGCAGCTTCGAGCTCTTGCCCTTTTCGCCCGACGCGCCGGCGGTGCCGCCCTGGCGCCGCCCGGGGCCGGAGAGCATGCGGATGATCTCGTTCCGGATCTTCTCGGCGTCGGCGTCGAAGTCGAGCAGGATGCGGGCGGCGACGCCCTCGTTCTCCCGCACGAGCCCGAGCAGGATGTGCTCGGTGCCGATGTAGTTGTGACCGAGCGAGAGCGCCTCGCGCAGCGCAAGCTCCAGCACCTTCTTGGCGCGCGGGGTGAACGGGATCTGGCCCGTCGTCACCTCGTCGCCCTGGCCGACGATCCGCGCGACCTGCGCACGCACCTCTTCCACCGTGATGTCGAGCGACTCGAGCACCCGCGCCGCGAGACCTTCCTCCTCGCGCAGGAGCCCGAGCAGGATGTGCTCGGTGCCGATGTAGTTGTGCTTGAGCGCGCGCGCCTCGTCCTGCGCGAGTACGACGACCTGGCGAGCCCGTTCAGTGAATCTCTCGAACAAACCAATAACCTCTCTTCCGCCGGTTCCGGCGGCGCAAACGATGGCCTTCCCTGGGAACTCGCATCGTACTCCCCCCGGCGGGGGTGTCGCCGCGGCGAAACCGTAAGGATTCGGGAAACGCCCCTCTACGTGCGGACGAGCACGAGCCCCGCGGCGAGGAACGACGCGAACGCCGGCACCAGGGCGACCGGCGCGGCAAGCGTCGCGAGCGCCGCCTGACCGGCGACCATCAGGAGCAGTGCCCGCGTGCGCCTCACGGTGGGAGAACGTGCCGCAGGTGCGCCCGGATACGCGGGCGTCCGCGCGCCCTCAGATGCCTCGCTGTACCGTCAGATGCTTCGCTGGGCCGGGAAGAGGATCACGTCGCGGATCGACTCCTTGCCCGCGAGCACCATCGTGAGCCGGTCGATGCCGAGGCCGATGCCGCCGGTCGGAGGCATGCCGTAGGAGAGGGCCTCGACGTAGTCGGGGTCGCCCTGCTCGGCCTCGACGTTGCCGCCCGCGCCCTCTTCGGACTGCATCGCGAACCGCTCCGCCTGCTCCTCGGCGTCGTTCAGCTCGCTGAACGCGTTGCCGAGCTCCATGCCGCCGACGAAGTACTCGAACCGTTCGACCACCCGGGGGTCGTCGTCGGTCGCGCGGGCGAACGGCGACAGCTCGATCGGGTAGTCGTGGAGGATCGTCGGCTCGATCAGGCGGGGCTCGACGTAGGAGGTGACCGCCTTGTCGACGAGCTGCGACCAGGTCTTGTCGCGCGAGACGTCGACGCCGCGGGCCTCCAGGCGCTGCTTGAGGTCGTCGTAGTCGTGCGTCCAGAGGTCGAAGCCCTGCAGCTCGTCGATCAGGCGCACGCGCTTCCACGGGGCCTTCAGGTCGACGTCGTGCCCCTTGAAGGTCACCCTCGTCGTGCCGAGCGTCTCGGTGGCGACGAACTCGACGAGCGCCTCCATCCGGCGCATCGTGTCCTTGTAGTCGGCGTAGGCCTCGTACCACTCGAGCATCGTGAACTCGGGGTTGTTCTTGTACGTGACCCCTTCGTTGCGGAAGTCCTTGCCGATCTCGTAGACGCGCTCGAGGCCGCCGACGATCAGGCGCTTCAGGTACAGCTCGGTGGCGATGCGCAGGTAGAGATCCTGGTCGAGCACGTTGTGGTGCGTGACGAACGGCTCCGCGAAGGCCCCGCCGTAGCGAGGCTGCAGGATCGGCGTCTCCACCTCCACGAACCCCTCGGCGTCGAGGTAGCGCCGGATCGCCGTCACGATCCGCGCCCGCAGCACGAAGTCCGCGCGCACCTCCTCGTTCATCAGCAGGTCGAGGTAGCGCCTGCGGTAGCGCTGCTCGACGTCCGTGAGCCCGTGGAAGGTGTCGGGAAGCGGCGAGCGGTTGCGCGACAGGAGCACGAGCTCGTCGACCAGCACCGACGGCTCGCCCCGTCTGCTCTTCGTCGGCTTGCCGGTGACGCCGAGGACGTCGCCCAGGTGCACGTCGACCTCGCCGGTGCGGGCGAGCGGGCAGAGCAGCTGGATGCGGCCGCTGCGGTCGACCAGGTCGAGGAAGACGAGCTTCCCCAGGTCGCGGCGGGCCAGCACGCGGCCGGCCAGCCGGCGGGGCTGCTCTCCCTCGACCCCCGGCTCGAGAAGCGAGGCCTCCTCGTGGACGGCGGCGACCGCGTCCCGGTCCGGGAATCTCTTCGGCGTGCTCGTCACGGGCTCCTGACCATAGCCCAGGCTCGCGGCCCACCCTGCGGCGTCTCGCCCTCCCGGACGACCTCGAACCCGTGCCGCCGGTAGAAGCGCAGATTGGTCTCGCTGTTCGTGAGCAGCACCGCCGGGAGCCCGTCGCGACGCGACGCCGTCAGCCCCGGCTCGAGCAGCGCCGCGCCGATCCCGGAGCCTTGGTGGCCGGGATCGACCCCGATCCCGGCCAGGTACCAGTGCGGCTCGGGCACGGCCAGCGTCCGCATCGCCTCGACCGCACGGCCGTAGGCGAGGAACGGCAGCATCGCGGTTCCGAGCCTGAACGGAGTGAGCGAGAGCGCCCGCAGCGTCGAGGCGATGCGCATCGGCTGCCGCCCCGGCGGCAGCCAGCGGGCGACACCGCGCACCGGCCCGGCCGTCGCCCACACGTCGGCGGACGTCAGGTCGAAGCCCATCCGGAACAGCCACGGCAGCAGCCGTGCGCGCCGCACCGGGTCGGGGAACAGCCAGACCCAGGCGGGGTCGTCCTGGAACGCACGGGCGAGCATGCCGCTCGCTTCGCCGAGCCGAGCCTGCTCGAGGCGAACGATCTCCACGCCGCGAGCGTAAAGGGGTCCGCCGCCGCGTGCCGGAGATGAATTAGGCGGCCTTGATCTCCATGATCTTGAACTTCAGAGCGCCGCGCGGGGCCGTCACCTCGACCACCTCGCCCTTCTTGCGGCCCATGATCGCCTTGCCGACCGGCGATTCGTTGGACAGCTTGTTCTGGCCGGGGTTGGCCTCGGCCGAGCCGACGATGTGGTACTCGACCGTCTTCCCTGCCTGCAGGTCGCGCAGCCTGACGTGCGAGCCGATCGAGACCGCGTCCTTCGAGATCTCCTTCTTGGTGATCACGCGGGCGGACAGCAGCCGCTCCTCGAGCTGCGCGATCTTGTGCTCCAGCATCGCCTGCTCGTTCTTGGCGTCGTCGTACTCCGCGTTCTCGGCGATGTCGCCGAACTCGCGCGCGACACGGATGCGCTCGGCGACTTCCCGGCGCTTGTCGGTGCGCAGGAGCTCGATCTCCTGCTGGAGCTTCTTGTAGCCCTCGGGGGTGAGGATCACTTCCTTCAACCATGCCCTCCTGACCGGCTGAAACGGGGCGGAATCGTAGCCGCGGTGTCAAGGGCGCCGCAAGGGAGCCGGGCTACCATTCACGAAGCGTGAACATCGACCTTCGAGAGCCCTGGTTCCTGGGGGGCGTGGAGATCCCCGGCCGACTCGTCCTGGCCCCGATGGCCGGCGTCAGCGTGCAGGCGTTTCGGCGCCAGGGACGGCGCTTCGGGGCCGGTCTCGTCTGCTCCGAGATGGTGTCGGTGGCGGGGATCCAGCATCGCAACGAGCGCACCCTCGGCTATCTCCGCGTCGGCGCCGACGAGCATCCGCTGGCGATCCAGATCTTCGGCTCGGACCCGGCGGCGATGGCCGAGGCGGCCCGCATGGTCGAGGCGGCCGGCGCGGACATCGTCGACATGAACTTCGGGTGCCCGGTGAAGAAGGTGACGAAGACCGGTGCCGGCGCCTCCCTGCTGGACGACGCCGAGACCGCCTGCCGGCTCGTCGACGCGGTCGCCTCGGCCACCGATCTGCCCGTGTCGGTGAAGATGCGGCGCGGGGTGGCGAACGGGTCGCGCACCTGCCTCGAGGTGGGGCCGCGCCTCGTCGCGGCCGGTGCCGCGTCGCTGACGCTGCATCCGCGGTCGGCACGGCAGATGTACACCGGCGAGGCCGACCATTCGCTCACGGCCGAGCTCGTCTCGCTGGTCGACGTGCCGGTGGTCGCCTCGGGCGACATCGGCTCCCGCGCGCGGGCGCAGTCGGTGCTCGCGACGACCGGCGCCGCGGCGGTGATGGTGGGACGGGCCGCCCAGGGCAACCCGTGGGCGCTGCGGGAGATCATGGGCGATGCCACCGAGCCGAGCCGCGAGGAGGTGGTCGCCGAGCTCCTGCTCTTCATGCGCGAGACGGTCCGCGAGCTGGGCGAGAGGCGCGCCTTCGGCTTCCTGAAGAAGTTCTACGGCTGGTATCTCGGCCGCGGCCGGTTCCCGCGGCCGTTCAAGCAGGAGCTGGTGACGCTGCCGTCGCTCGACGAGGTGGAGCGCCAACTGCTCGCCGCCGCCCCGGGAGCGCGGTTCGTGCTCGAGCGGCTGCTCGCCGAGGCGCCCGATCCGAGCGAGGAGATCCTGCTCGACTCGCTGCCGATCTCGGTCTACGGCGGCGGCTGACGGTCAGCCGCGGTTTCGCTCCCAGACGAGCCGGAGGCCCTCCAGCGTCAGCTCGGGGTCGACGACGCTGATCGTGCGGGAGTGCGGGGCGATCAGGTCGGCGAGGCCGCCGGTCGCGACCACCGGCGCCCCGTTCGCCCGCAACTCGGCGAGGATCCGCTCGACGATCGCGTCGACCTGCCCGGCGAAGCCGTAGACGAGCCCCGACTGCAGCGCGGCCGTGGTCGTCTGGCTGATCACGCGCTCGGGCGCCTCGAACGGCACCTTCGGCAGCCGGGCGGCGCGCGCGAACAGCGCCTCCATCGAGATCTCGACGCCGGGCGCCAGCACGCCGCCCGCGAACTCCCCCGCCTCGTTGACGACGTCGAAGTTCGTCGAGGTGCCGAAGTCGACGACCAGGCAGGGCGTCCCGTGCCGCTCCCGCGCGGCGACGGCGTTCGCGATGCGGTCCGGCCCCACCTCCCGCGGGTCGTCGTAGCGGATGGGCACGCCCGTCGAGACGCCCGGCCCGAGCACGAGCAGCTCGGCGCCGGCCCAGCGGTCCGCGAACAGCTCGTACTCCCGCACGAGCGGGGGCACCGACGAGCAGAGCACGATGCCGTGGAGCGTGTCGAGCTCGACGAACGCGCGCAGCATCACGGCCAGCTCGTCGCCGGTGTGCGTCCGGTCCGTACCGACCCGGAACTGCTCGGTCAGCCGGCCGTCCTCGAACAGCCCGAAGACGGTCTGGGTGTTGCCCACGTCGATCGCCAGCAGCATCGCGAGGCGGACTTAGAGGTCTTCGATCTCGGAGCGGCCTTCGCCGATGCGCTTGGCCAGCGCCTCCGCCGTGAGCACCGGCTCGTCCCCCTCGCCGCGGAGCTCCTCGATCGTGACGTCGCTCGAGGTGTACACCTGTGCGCGCGGGATCATCCGGGTGGGGCGGTTCTTGTCCCACACCCAGACGTCCTCCATCTTCAGGTTGAAGAACGGGTAGTTCGGCTGCGGGACGTACTGGACGTCGAGCTTGTTGCAGAGGTACGTCGCGTCCTGGGTGAGGACGCAGTAGCGGAAGAGCCCGAAGACCGCGCTGTACTCCTTCTTCAGCCGCAGCTCGGCCTCGGCCTCGAACTCGTCGAGCTCGTCGAGGTGGCTCACGGGGCGGATTGTAACCCTGCGAGGACCTCCCGAACCGTCCCGTGGCCGGGAATCACCCGGTCGGGGGCGAGCTCGGCGAGCGGCTGCAGGACGAAGAGGCGCTCGTGCAGCCGGGGGTGCGGCACGGTCAGGCCCGGCCCGTCGAGCACCTCGTCGCCGAAGAGGAGGAGGTCGAGGTCGATCGTCCTCGGCCCCCAGCGGGGCCCGATCCGCTCACGGCCGAGCCGGCGCTCGACGTCGAGGAGGTGCACGAGCAGGTCGCGGGCCTCGAGCGGCGTGTCGAGCTCGGCGACGGCGTTCAGGTAGCGCGGCTGCGGGATCGGCCCCCACGGCTCGGTCTCGGCGACGTTCGACATGCGCCTCGCCCCGATCAGCGTGGCGGCGCTGCGGATCGTCCGCTCGCGGTCTCCCAGGTTGGCCCCGAGCCCGATGTAGGCGATCGTCACGGCCGCAGGACGGTGACGGCGGACCATTCGACCGGCAGCCCGGCGGGACGCTTGCGCACCCGGACCCGCAGGCGGTCGGGGCGGAAGCGCCGTTCGAGCTCGTCGGCGACGGCGCTCGCGAGCGCCTCGAGCAGTGCGAAGCGGCGCCCCTCGCTCACCTCGCGCACACAGTCGGCGACGAGGGTGTAGTCGACGGCCGTGGTCAGCTCGTCGTCGCTGCCGCGGGCGCCGACCTCCAGCTCGACGTCGAACCAGAACGTCTGCCCCTCGAGCTGCTCCTCCGGATAGGCGCCGTGGCGGCCGTGCAGCGCGAGGCCCCGCAGCTCGACGATCAACCCGCCACCGCCTTCGCGACAGCCAGCCCCTCGACGTGCTCGCGCACGTCGTGCACGCGCAGGATCGCGGCACCGCGCGCGTAGGCGGCGACGGCGGCCCCGACCGACGCGGCGGTGGAGCCGGTGCTCGCCTCCGGGTCGCCCGCGAGCCGGCCGAGCGTGCTCTTGCGGGAGACGCCGACGAGCACCGGCCGGCCGAGGGCGCACAGCTCGTCGAGCCGGCGCAGGAGCTCCACGTTGTGGGCGACGGTCTTGCCGAAGCCGATGCCCGGATCGACGCAGACACGCTGCTCGTCGATGCCGGCGGAGACGGCGAAGCCGAGCCGCTCCTCGAGGAAGCGCTTGACGTCGGAGACGACGTCGTCGTAGGCCGGCGCCACCTGCATCGTCCGCGGCTCCCCCTGCATGTGCATGAGGCAGAGATAGCAGCCCGCGTCCGCGACGACGCCCGCGAGCTCGGGATCGCCGCGCAGCGCCGTGACGTCGTTCACCAGCTCGACCCCCAGCTCGAGGGCCCGGCGCGCGACCGCAGCCTTCGAGGTGTCCACCGAGACCGGGGCGCCCGCAAGCTCGGCGAGCACCGGCTCGATCCGCGCGAGCTCCTCGGCGGCGCTCACGCCCGACGAGCCCGGCCGGGTCGACTCGCCGCCGACGTCGACGATCGCCGCGCCGGCCTCGAGCATGCCCCAGGCGGTCGTCACGGCCGCCTCGGGACGAAGGTTGATCCCACCGTCGGAGAACGAGTCCGGCGTCACGTTCACGACGCCCATCACGCTGGGCGCAGGGAACCGCTCGGCGATCGGCGGCCGGCTCGACACGGCCTCATCATCGCTCGACGCAGCACTCACCGGCGCCGCAGGCGCCGGCGCCGTCGGCCGGTCCGGGCATGATCCCGGCATGTCCGTCGAGGCGATCCACCTGGGCGCGGAGGGCGTCCCCGAGCTGTGGCCGGTGGAGTCTGCGACCGCGGTCGCCGGCAAGGGGCTCGAGGGAGACCGCCACTTCCACGACGACGGAGCCCGGCCGGGCCAGGCCCTGACGCTCGTCGAGGCCGAGGTGGTGGAGGACGCCGGCCTGCGGCCGGGCGAGACCCGCCGCCAGCTGACCGTCCGCGGCGTCCGGCTGAACGAGCTCGTCGGGAAGCACTTCCGGGTCGGCGACGTCGAGTGCTACGGCGTCGAGCTCTGCGAGCCCTGCTCCCACCTGGAGTCGATGACCCGGCCGGGGATCATCAGGGAGCTCGCGCACCGGGCGGGCCTGAACGCCGACATCCTCTGCGACGGCACGATCCGCGTCGGCGACGAGCTGCACGTGGACGCCGGCGTGGACGAAGCGGTAACGAAAACGTAAAGATCGTCCGGCGGCGCGTCGAATCGCCCGTTCGCGGTTAGCGTGAGCTAGCACGGGCGTCGCAACCTCCCTCGGGGGCGGCGCTCGGGAAACCCCCATGTTCCACCGCGTCCCCGCAACGGTCGCGGCGCTCCTGGCCGCGCTCGCCCATGTCGCCTCCGGCTTCGGCCCCGGGCACCCCACGACGCCCCCCGTGACCGCCCGGGCGTCCGTCAGCGACTCGGTGATCCACGTCGCCGGCAAGCCGTTCTTCCCGATCATGCTGATCGACCAGTGCTCGGCGGCGCAGGCCAGGCAGGCGGACCGGCTCGGGGTCAACCTGATCCTGAACGAGGACTGCGGCTCGCTCGCCCCGAAGCGCCAGCTCTCGCTGATCCAGCCGCACGTGCTCGCGGTGCTGCCGATCCAGGCACGTGGTACGAGGGGCGGTGGGCTCGTGGGCTGGACGTACCCCGACGAGCCCGAGGACAACGCCTGGACGCCCGCGACGCTGGCCCGCGCGCATCCGTACGCCCGCGGCAACTCCGACGGCCTCCTCAGCTTCGTCACCACCGGCGGCGGCTTCTTCCGGGCGCCGTTCCGGGCACCGTCGATCGCCCGCTCGGCCTACGGCGGCTTCGCGCACCTCGCGGACGTCGCCGGCTTCGACCTCTATCCGCTCGGGCACTGCAGCTCCGACCTCTCGGCGGTGCACGACGCGCAGAAGCAGTTCGTGCGGCTCGCGGGCTCGACCCCCACCTTCCAGTGGATCGAAACCGGACCGCTGCGCCCGACGTACTGCGGGGGCTTCACGATGACGCCGGCCGAGCTCGACGCCGAGGTCTGGCTCGCGATCACCGGCGGCGCCCGGGGGATCGGGTACTTCACGCACACGTGGACGCCCGAGCACCACGCGTTCGACGTCTCGCCCGAGCTCGTGCGGGAGATCCGCAGGCTCGACGGCATCCTCGCCGCCGTCACGCCCGGTCTCGTCGGCGACACCGTCTCCTCCGGCTCCGACAGCGGCGCCGTCGAGGTGCTGGCGCGTACCGGCGCCGGACGCACCTACGTCTTCGCGGTCAACTCCTCGCAGACGGTGCAGACCGTGAAGCTGCACGTCCCCGCGCTCCGGCACGCGCCGGTGACGGTGCTCGGGGAGCGGCGCAGCATCGTCGCGAACGACGGCCGCTTCTCGGACGTCTTCCAGCCGCTCGCCGTGCACCTGTACGTGCAGCCGGCTCACTGACTCGAGCCAACGGTCTGCTGGTCGAGCTCCTGGACGAGATCGCGGAGAAACTGCAGAAGCGACGAGCGACACGACGACGTTCAGCCTGGCAACGGCCCCTGACGGACACCCGCCGACTCTCACAAACCCCTGACCGAGGAGGGCTTCCAGCGGCATACTGAAGGGGTGGCTAATGCGTTGACCCTCACCGCGGTTTTCACCCCCGATGAGAACGGATGGACGATGGCGCAACTGGCCGAATGGCCGGCCGTGGTCACGTGCGCTCCCACGGTCGACGAAGCCCGCGAGATGCTCCTCGACGCGGCGCAGGAGATGTTGGCTTCGTATCGTGATGAAGGTCGTGAGCCTCCGACCGGCGGAGGTCATGCCGAGCAGATCACGATCGGTCTCGCTGCAGCGTGAAGCGGGCTGACCTCGAGCGGCACCTGCTCGAGGCTGGATGCGAGATCTTGCGTGAGGGTGCACGACACACACGATCTGGGCTAACCGCTCTCGTGATCTGCGCACACCCGTTCCGCGTCATCGCGAGATCCCGTTCGGCACGGCTCGCGCGATCTGCCGACAGCTCGGCGTCGTGGCGCCGGGCGGACGCTAGACCAAACTTCGGCTGCGCCGGTGTTCATGAATCACGCCAGACAGGCACAGGTGCGTGCGCGGTCATCCGAGGTTGCCTCGAGAGATCGTCGAGTAGGCAGTCGATCCAGCCGACGATCGAGAACCCCAGGTCTTCAAGGATTGGCCGTGACATCTTCCCGGCGCTGACGGTGAGCGCGGGCGTGCCCCGCTCGACAGCGGCGTCCCAGCGCGCGCGGACGAGCGCTCGATAGACACCGCGGCCGCGCTGATCTGGCCGAGTTGCGGCGCCGCTCAGGTGTACCGCGGCACGTCCGAAATGCGCTCCGGCTGAGGCGACAATCTCGCCGTCGACAATCGCGACGAACGCCGCGGCCGCCGCGTCAGCGCGAAGGAACGGCCACACGCGTTCCGCCCGCTCCTCGAACGCACGACGCATCGTCTCGTCCATCCCAAACGCAGCCGCAGCGACGCGTTCGCCAGCGAGAAACTCCTCCAAGTTCTCGGCCTTCCGCACTAGCAGCGCGGGCGGTCCCGTCGGCGGCGGATCGACGGCAATCAGGGCAGCCGCTCGCGGCTCACCGGGCGGATCGTCATCCGGTCTCATTCCCAACCCGCGCAAGCGATCAGCCAGATCCTCTGGGAAGGCACCCGCGGGCACGAACCAGACCGCTCTCTCCCGCCCCTCAGAATGAAGGAATCGCCGCACCGCGTCGACGGCCTGCTCGACCTCGGATCGCTCCAATCGTTCGGGGAAGACGTCCCCCATCGGCAGCCCAGCGGGGAGCTCCACGTTCACCCCGGCCACCACGACCCGCCGTGATGGATGCCCCATCGGTAGATCAGGGAGGTCATCCGCAGGAAACAGCGCCGCCCGCATGACCGCTACCGGAATCGCCACCGACGAACAGTCGCGCTTCGGGCACCCGCAGTCAACAGAAGACGTGTCGCCCTGCTGGACACACGCATGGGCCAGAGTTCGGGACCGTCCCCCGAGCGCCTCAGTCACAGCCTCGCGCGCCACGGGTGATCAGGATGGGCGATGGCCAGCGCCTCATCGAGCCACACGCGCTCGCATTTCGGGAGGCGTGGCAGCATGCCCTCGTAATCCTGCTGATCCCTATCTCGCAGCGCTTTCGCCTTATGCAGCAGGACGACTGATGGACGGAGATATGGAATCCCGTCGATCGTCCGTCCGAGTTCGTCGAGCGGCAGCGACACACGCGCGTCGCGCTTGAAGAGCCAGTGGCCATCTCGCGACCGCGTTAGTAGGAGGTCGCAGACCCACGGGCTTTCTGCATTACGCCGCACCCACAGCCCCTCGCGCTCGGGCCGCAATTCGTCTCCCGGCAGAAGCGGCCGCAGCGAGCCCGCGTGCGCTTCCCAGAGATGAAACTCCGATAGCCAGGACCGTACCGCAGGGAGGTCGTCGTGTAGCACAGCAATGTCCGTGTCCTGGTGCTTCCGCGCTGGCGCACCTGATGCCTCGGCTGCCCATCCGCCGGCGATCCACCACGAAAACTGTGCGCCGTCAAACAGGCTGGCGACTTCCCGCGGTGTGAACGGTTGCCAGCGGCCGTACAGCTGTTGGAAATCCTCCTCCGAAAGTTCTTCCACTAGGCGATCCTGGCACAGGCCGACCCGGCATAGAGGCTCGGCTGCGCGAGCGTTCGGATATGACGCCTGATCCGGTTGCCACGGTCAACCCCCGTGCCCGAGCGTCCTTCCTCGGCGAGCGCGCGGTCGAAGTCTGAGAAACGGCACGTAACACTGTGAGACGAGGTGGACATTCCTCTCCTGATGGCCCGGTTCGGCTCCGTGGATACGCCCGAGGCGCGCTTCGAGGCGCTGTACGCCGAGTACTACGGGCACGTTCTCGGGTACGTCTTGCGGCGAGCACCAGCCGCGATTGCCGCCGACGTCGTTGCCGATGTCTTTCTCGTGGCCTGGCGACGGCTCGAACAGTTGCCGGACGAGCCGCTTCCGTGGCTGCTCGGCGTCGCCCGCAAGACCTTGGCCAATGAGAGGCGTGGCGGACGCAGGCGTGCGGCCGTCGTCGACGTGCTCAAAGAGACGAGCAGCACCGATGGCGACACCGAGATCCTGCTCAACCTCGACTTGCAGGCGCTCGTCGAGGCGGTCGCTCGTCTCAACGAGAGCGACCGTGAGCTCCTGAGGCTGATCGGCTGGGAGGGACTGACGGCCCGAGAGGCGGCGACGGTGCTGGGAATCTCACACGCGGCCTGTCGGGTCCGGCTGCATCGGATGCGTCGCCGTCTCGCCCGTGACATCACAGGTCGCGTCGAATCGAGAACGACCTTCAGCAGCGTCGATCGCCTCGACGCAAGAGAGGAGACCTGATGACGACCAAGACTGTCGATCCGATCATGCTCTACGCTCAACTCAATCCGGTTCCACCGGAGCGGCTCGAGGAGCTCGCTGGCGGGCCCGTGCGCGCCGCAACATTCGCGCGCATCTCCGCCGGGCGGGACACACGGTCGGGTCGCCCGGATCGCCGGCCCAGGCGCCGGCTCGTAGCTGTGGGGGTCGTTGTCGCCGCACTCGCGATTCCGACGCTCGCCGTCAGCGGCGTCCTCGGCTCCCTGTTCGGCTTCTCCAATCACGGCACACCCGTCAGTCAAGACGATCTCTTGAACGTCACCGGCTTCAACCTCTCGGGCGTGGCAAGCGGCAGCCTCGTCCAGTTGGCATCCCGTGACGGCGTCGGCATCTACGCCGCCAAGACAGCAACCGGCAACCTCTGCTACTTCACCGGACCAGCGGATCAGGCCGACCTGCGGACCGACGGGGTCGGTGGCGGCTGTATGAACGCCGCCGCATCGGCACGGTTCCCCTCGCCAGCCCAGCCGGTTGTTGACATCTCGACCTTCGTAGCCCGGCCACCTGACGCCATCGCGCACGCAAGCGTCATGCGGCTCGCTGGCGTCGCTGCCGACGGCATCACGTCCGTCGAGGTGCTAGCGCTCACCGACTGCCACGTCGTCGCCGCCGCGCCGGTGACCGACAACGTCTATGTCGCAGACAACCTGCCGAGCGTCCCGGCAGCCGTGATCGTCGCCCGCGACGCCAACAGCAACGCCGTCTGGCACGAGTCGGTCACGCAGGGCGCAAACGCGTCTTCCTGCGGGCTCAGCTAACAGCCACGCAAGTCACCTGGGAGCCGGGTGCGCCGCCCGGCGTCACCGCGATCGTCTGGGCACAGTTCTGGAATGAGACGCCGGAGACGTGCTCGCTTACTGGGGGTCGGCCCAGTCGAGAAACAGCACAAACGCCTCGTCCAAGTTGAGCGGGCCACAGTACGCGCACCAGCGGTGCTCCTCAGTTCGTGCCACGACCCAGTCGTCCTCGGTTCGGTGGGTGTCGACGACGTCGAAGGTTCGGCCGTCAAGATCCGTCTCCGAGAGGTCGATCCGAATCTGCCAGCCGGGGTTATCGAGTGTGTCGATCGCGACCCCGTACGAGTGCTCCCAATCGCCGTTGCAGTGGGCGAGGTACCACTGCTGAAGCCGCTGGAGCGCAGTCATCAGGGCGTCGTCGTACCCCAAGACGGCTGATCGTCGCCTGCGCGAGTGACGCGGAATGACGCGCAGGGCGCTCCGGCTATCCGGACGTCTCTTTAAGCGCTGAGAGACGATGGCGGACGCGGCGGGCGAGCGGGATTATCTGCTTGCGCTGGTAGCGGTCGAGCGCCTCTTGCCAGGCCAAGACCGACTCGTCACGGCGTCCGGCCGCCTCGAGCACCTCGCCGAGATCGGAGAATGCGGACGCCTGGAGTTGCAGGCCGTCAGTCGTCTCGGCAACGCCGACCGCCTCGCGCGCCAGCCGCTCGGCCTGAGCATGCTGGACACGCCCCGAGCACACGAGCGCCTTAGTGAGTCGCCACACCACCTGAGTCGAGATGTCGTCGGGATCGCCGAGGACCCGCCCCCGCTCCGCGAGGACGTCTGCCTCCTCGTACCGGCCGAGGCTGCAGAGGAGCTGGCCGAGCCGCGGCGCGTAGGTCGAGAGCTCCGCCTGGCGACCGCCGGCTTCGAGAAAGTCGCAGTACGAGCGGTAGTGCGTGGCCGCAAGCTCCTCGTCGCCCGAGAGCACCGCGATTTCCGCGAGCCCGAGGTGCGCCTCCTCGCCGTACCCGAAGTCGCGCATGCGTTCTTGCGCTAGGTCCGCAAGCGCTCGCGCCTCATCCGCGCGATCGAGCATCGCTATCAGCAGCGCGCGCTGCATCGTGAAGCCTGGGTCGGACTGCTCGGAGACGAGCTCGTTGAGCGCCTGAAGCGCCGCGCCTGAGGGGCGCGGCCCGTTCACGAGCGCCGCTGCGAGCTCGGTCAGATGCACCGGCGGCTCTCCGGCGAGTCGCGAATTGCGGATCACCTCCTCGCCTGCCTTCGCGCGATCTTCGTTGCGACCACCGAAGTTCGCGACTTCGCCGAGCGTCCGCCAGACGGTGATGAGCCCGTAGTGATCGCTCGCTGCCTCGAGCCGCGGAAGGGCCGCCCTCGCAGGCCTCTCGACCTCCGCGGCCGATGCTTCGCCTAACAGCAGGCGATAGCTCGCGCCAGCGGCCTGGGCGAGGCAGCGCCGCAGCCTCGTCGCCCGCCGCTGTTGCCTGATCACCCGCCGCCCACGCGATCGCCGCCGCCGTCCTCGGCTCCAAGGAGATCGCCGACGCGAGGTCGAGCTCGTGGTGGACATCGACCCGGTGCGGGCGCGTGAGCGTGAGGCCGCGCTCGAGGAGAGCGAATGCGCTCCGGCTGTCGCCCCTCCAGAGCATCCGCCGGCCCGCCGCCAAGAGTCGGTCGCCGGCGGCGAGCGCGAGCTCCGGATCGGGCCGGCCGAGCTCGTCGAGATACCGCGCGGCCTGCTCGAGGTGGTAGCCGAGCACCTCGTCGAGCTCGACGAGCCCGCCGCGCTCGGCGAGCCACTCGGCGAAGCGGCGGTGCAGCTCCACGCGCGTCGCCTTCGGCAGCGCCTCGTACGCGGCGTCGCGGATCAGCAGATGCCTGAAGCGGAACGCCGTCGTCGCCGGGCAGCTGTGGCCGGTCGGGCCGGATCGGGTCCTCGCCGCGTCAGCCCCGCGAGGCGCGGCGTGAGCTGGGTCTCCTCGGGGGCGAGCGCCTGGACGGCGCCGCGGTGGAACAGCTCTCCCTCGACGGCGCCCCGCTCGAGCACGCGCCCGTTCCGCCGGGTCGAGCTGGTCGAGCCGGGCCGCGAGCAGCGCGCGCAGCGTCGGCGGCACCTCGACCTCCTCGGTCTCGCCGGCCATCGCCACCATCTCGGTGAGGAAGAGCGGGTTGCCGGCGGCGGCCCGGGCGATCCGCTCCCGCAGCCCGGGTGCGAGCCCGGGATGAGCTCGTCGGCCGCCTCCGGGGAAGCGGCGCGAGGCGCAGCGCGACCGGCCAGTCGGCACGATGGGCGAGGAGCTCCGGGCCGCCCATGCAGACGAGCAGGATCGGGGCCTCGGAGGAGAGCAGCGCCACGCCGTCGACGAGGTCGAGGAACGTCGGCCCGCCCCACTGCACGTCGTCGAGGACGACCACGAGCGGCGCCTGCTCCTCCAGCAGCTTGCGGAACGCCCAGGCGATCTCCTCGGCCGACGTCCCCGTGTCGCTCTCGCCGAGCAGCGAGCGGATCGCGGCCGCCGCCGCCGGATCGGCCGGCAGCGCCTGCAGCTGCTTCACCACCTCCACGACCGGCCAGTAGGTGATCCCCTCGCCGTAGGGCAGGCAGCGACCCCGCACGATGCGGGCATCGACCGCGGCGAGCGCTTCTGCGACGAGGCGCGACTTCCCCACCCCGGCCTCGCCGACGACCGTGACCAGCTCGCAGCGCTCGCCGGCCCGCGCGCGCTCCCAGGCGTCTCGGAGCAGCTCGAGCTCGCGCTCGCGGCCGACGAAGCGGCTCGCGTGCGAGCGTTCCGGCGCCGTCGCGCACCGAGACGAGCCGGTGGGCGGCGACCGGCCGCGCGCTTCCCCTTCAGCTCGAGCGGCCCGGCCGGCTCGCTCTCGACCGCGCCGCGGACGAGATCGAGCGTCGCCTGCGCCGATCAGGACTCGACCCGGCTCCGCGTTCTGCTCCAGCCGCGCGGCGACGTTGACCATGTCGCCGGCCGCGAGCCGCTCCTCGGTGCCCGTGACGACCTCGCCCGTGTTGACGCCGATCCGGCCCGCGCACGCCCAGCTCCGGCGAGCGCCGCCAGCATCTCGACCGCCGCCCGGCAGGCCCTGAGCGCGTCGTCCTCGTGCACCACGCGGCACCCCGAACACCGCCATCACCGCGTCGCCGATGAACTTCTCCACCGAGCCCCGTGCGACTCGACGATCCCCTTCATCCGCTCGAAGTAGCGGGCGAGCAGCTCCTGGAGCGCCTCCGGGTCGACCGACTCACCGAGCGCCGTCGAGCCGACGACGTCGCAAAACAGCACCGTCACCACCTTCCGGTGCGCACCGATCGTCACCAGCCGAGGCTAGACCATCGGCGCCAGTCCTCCTAGCAAGCTCATGTGCATAGGCGCTTGCCTGGGGCAGTGCTCGGGAATGTCCCCCGAGAAGGATCGCTACAGGCTGACGAACCACAGGTCGTTGGCAGCGAAGCGTCGTGTACGGATCCCTGGGAGCGAAGGAACGCGAACCGACGGACTTCCTCGGCATTCCATGTCGGCAGCGTCTCGACGTCTCGGAGGATCTCCACGACCCAGAAGGCATCGAGCGTGCGCGCTGCGGGGTGCGCGAGCGTTCGCTCAGACCGTCGTAATCTGGAGGAATGATCCATCGGCTGTTCGCGGTTCTCGTTGGCACGACCGCGCTCTGCGTTGCGTGTACAACCTCGCCCGCAGCGCCGAAGCCAGATGCGCGGGTCCAACCTTGGCTCGCCGCGTGTTCGCAGATCATCCAGGACGTGAAGTTCCCGTTCCGCAGTAGCGGTTATCGCGTAGTGCTCGGGAGCGTCGCAGTTCCGCCCGCCTTCCTTCCGCAGGTTGTTGCGACCGATCGGAAGCCGTGGACGTACTGGGAGAAGGCTGGACTCGTCGTTCGTGCCGGACGAGGCGTCACGCTGACCATTCCTCCATCGGAGCGGGCACGAGTTGCGGTCGGTTGGGGAACCCACCGCCCGGTCGCCTCGGAGAAAATCGCCGCGTGCCCAGGTAACGCAGACGTTGGACACGCATACGCGGGCGGCTTCTACCTGCGTGCTCGAGGAGGGTGCGTGCCGGTGAAGATCCGGGTCGGTGCTCGCACCACGACCCTCCGGTTCGGCGTCGGCCGTCGCTGTTAGTGAAAGCTGTCCCGTGCGCCAGCGTCCTCGCGCCTGGGGTAATCGCTGGTAGCGAGCGGGGGAATGAACAGCGCGACACGTCCCCCGCGCCGCCCGACTAGTTCGGAATCGCGATTCCTAGCCGGCTTCGGGCTCGGGCGGCTGCATCGCGGCGCCGCCGGGGAGCGGGAACGGCCGCGGCTTGGGCTGCGGGCGCCGCTCCGGACGCTGCTCGGAGGAGGCCTCGGGCTCCACCTCGGGGGCGGGGAACACGTCGTCCTCGCCCTCGCCCGCGAGCAGTCGGACGAACTGGTCCTTGTCGATCGTCTCCCGCTCGATCAGGATCTGCGAGATCCGGTGCAGCGAGTCGATGTGCTCCCGGAGCACGCCGAGGGCCAGCTCGTGGCCCTCCTCGATGATCCGGCGGATCTCGTCGTCGATCTCGCGGGCCACCTCCTCGGAGTAGTCGGGCTCGTTGCCCATCTCGCGGCCGAGGAACGGCATGTCGTGGTTGCGGCCGAGCACACGCGGGCCGAGCTTCTCGCTCATCCCGAACCGCATCACCATCTGCTTCGCCGTGGAGGTCACCTTCTCGATGTCGTTTGCGGCGCCGGTGGTGATCTCGTTGAAGACGAGCTCCTCCGCGGCGCGACCGCCCATCGTCATCGCGATCTGCTCGAGCAACGCCTTGCGGGTCGTCAGGTAGCGATCCTCGGTGGGCAGCGAGATGGTCAGCCCGAGCGCCTGGCCCCGCGAGACGATCGTGATCTTGTGCACGGGGTCGGTGTTCTCGAGGAAGTGCCCGACGAGCGCGTGACCCATCTCGTGGTAGGCCGTGATCCGCTGCTCCTTCTCGGAGAGCAGGCGCGCCTTCTTCTCGGGGCCGGCGATCACGCGCATGATCCCCTCCTCGAGCTCCTCCTGCTCGATCACCTTCTTGCCTCGCCGGGCGGCGAGCAGCGCGGCCTCGTTGACGAGGTTGCGCAGGTCGGCGCCCGTGAAGCCCGGGGTGCCCGCGGCGAGCGAGTCGAGGTCGATCTGCGACGCGAGCGGCTTGCCCTTCGAGTGCACCTCGAGGATCTTGCGGCGGCCGTTGCGGTCGGGGCGGTCGACGACGATCTGGCGGTCGAAGCGCCCCGGGCGGAGCAGCGCCGGGTCGAGGATGTCGGGCCGGTTCGTGGCGGCGATCAGGATGATGTTGTCCTTCATCTCGAAGCCGTCCATCTCGACGAGCAGCTGGTTCAGCGTCTGCTCGCGCTCGTCGTGGCCGCCGCCGAGGCCGGCGCCGCGATGGCGGCCGACGGCGTCGATCTCGTCCATGAAGACGATGCAGGGCGAGGCCTGCTTCGCCTGCTCGAAGAGGTCGCGGACACGGGAGGCGCCGACGCCCACGAACATCTCGACGAAGTCGGAGCCGGAGATCGAGAAGAACGGCACGCCCGCCTCGCCCGCGACGGCGCGTGCGAGCAGCGTCTTACCGGTGCCGGGAGGCCCGTAGAGCAGCACGCCCTTCGGGATCGAGGCGCCCAGAGCCTGGAACTTCTTCGGGTTCTCGAGGAACTCCTTGATCTCCTGGAGCTCCTCGACGGCCTCCTCCACCCCCGCGACGTCCTTGAAGCCGATCTTCGGGGAGTCGGGCGCCATCCGCTTGGCGCGGGACTTGCCGAAGCTCATCACCTTCGAGCCCCCGCCCTGCACCTGGTTCATCAGGAAGATCCAGAAGCCGATCAGCAACAGGAACGGCAGGAACGAGCCGATCAGCGCCGTCCACGAGAAGCCGCCGGTCCCCTTCGAGTCCCACTGCACGCCGTTCGACTGCAGCAGTTCCTGGAAGCGGAGCTGCGCCTGGTCGGAGGCGTAGTGGACGTTGGCGCTCTTGCCGTCGGCGAGCTTCAGCGCGATCGAGCGGTGGCTCGGATCGAACACCGCCGAGTCGACCTGCCCGGCCTTCACCTGCGTGATCGCCTGCGACGTGGTCAGCTTCTCGGAGTTGTGGCCCTTCGGGATCAGGGTCTGGCTGGCCAGCCAGACCAGGAGGACGATCACGATGAGCGGGAAGAACGCGCTGCGGAAGAAGCGATTCACGTCGGGTCTCGATTCAGGGTAGCCGTTAGTCTTGCCGTTCCGTCATCGGCATAACCCTCCGCTAACAGGAATGGTTACGCGCTCTCCGGCATCAGATCGGGATGCAGAACCCCGACATATGGAAGGTTACGGTACCGCTCGGCAAAGTCCAGCCCATAGCCGATCACGAAGCGGTTCGGGATCTCGAATCCGACGTAGCGCACGGGCACGTCGATCTCGCGGCGATCGGGCTTGGTGAGGAGCGCGCAGATCTCGAGCGACGCCGGCTCGCGCGACTCGAGGTTCCGCAACAGGTACGAGAGCGTGAGCCCCGAGTCGATGATGTCCTCGACCACGAGCACGTGCCGGCCCTCGATGTTGATGTCGAGGTCCTTGAGGATCCGCACGACGCCCGACGAGTCGGTCGCGGCGCCGTAGCTGGAGATCGCCATGAAGTCGATCTCGCACGGGACGGTCAGGGCCCGCATCAGGTCGGCCATGAAGAACACGGCCCCCTTCAGCACCCCGACGAGCAGGAGCTCACGTCCGGCGTAGTCGGCCGACAGCTCCGCGCCGAGCTGGCGGATGCGCTCCTGCAGCCGGTCCGCTCCGATCAGGACCTCGCCGACGGCGCGCTCGAGCTCAGTCTGCGACACGGGTCGCCGTCACCTCCTCCGACTCGACGAGCCCCGGCACGGCGACGACCTCGTCGCCCCGGACGACGAGCGGCCAGCCTTCCCGGTCGGAGCGCGGCACCTTTGCGTCGACGAACACGTCCTGCACCTTTTTCGAGCGCCCGGCGAGCCTGTCGCCGGGTCGCCACCCCCGTACCTTAAGGCCTGGCGCCCGGGGCTCGATCCTCCACGCGCCCCACTCGACGGCGCCGCTGAGCTCGACGGGGCCGGACTCGAGCCAGAGCCGGTCGTGCTCGCGCACCGCCTGGACGCCGCCGCCGAGGTCGAGCCGCTTCGACCCGACCGGCGCGTCGAGCAGCTCGGCGAGCGCCGGCGGCATCGTCCGCCGCTCGTCGAGCACGCGCAGGACGTTCGAGCGGGCGGCCGGGTGCAGCTCGTCGAGGAGCGGCAGGATCCGGTGCCGGATCAGGCCCCGCAGGGTGTCCGGGTTCGACGAGTCGATCCTCCAGTCGAGCCCCCGCTCCCGGCAGAAGGCCTCGGTCTCCTCCCGCCAGACGCAGAGCAGCGGCCGCACGACCCCGTCCTCGCGCCGCAGCTCGATCCCCTGTGTCGTCCCGCGCGCGGCGATGCGGTAGAGGATCGTCTCGACCTGGTCCGAGAGGGTGTGCCCGGTCGCGCGCAGCCGCCCGGCGCCGAAGGAGTAGCGGACGTCTCGCAGCCCGGCTTCGTTCGCGCAGCGCGCGGCGGCCTGGACGACCTCGGCACCGAACCGCTCTGCGCAGAAGCGGGCGTCCTCGTCGGACTCGGCGCCGCGCAGCCCGTGGTCGACGTGCAGCGCCGAGACGCGGTAGCCGAGCTCGTCGAGCGCGTGGTAGAGGCACGTGGAGTCGGCACCGCCGGAGACGAGGCAGAGCACCTCACCGCCCGGCGCGATCAGCTCGTGCCTGCGGATGTGGCTCTCGATGCGCTCGAGCAGGTCCAGGAGGCAAGTGTGCCAGTGCCCGGCCCGCGGGGGAAGGCGCGAACGGTCAGGGTCGCCGCGAATCCACTGGCCGCGGGCGGCGGCCGAGATACGCGGCGAGCTCGCCCGCGAGCCACCGCAGGAGCCAGGCGGCGAGCACGAGGCGGATCACCGTGCGCATCGACGGCGTCTCCGGCTCAGAAGAGCACGCTCCGGTAGGCGAGCTCCCGCCGCATCCCGATCGCATCGTAGAGCGCGATCGCCGGCAGGTTGTCGGTGCGCACGAAGAGCGTCACGGCCGGCGTCCGCTGCAGCAGCAGCCGGCAGAGGTCGGCCATCGCCCGGCGGGCGTAGCCGTGGCCGCGCGCCTCGGGGTCGACCCACACCTGGGAGATCTGCACCGCGAATCGCGTCCAGGCGGAAGCCTCCGCCTTGAAGCGGATCACGTCGTCCTCGAGCCACAGCCACGAGCGCCCGTCCTCGACCTGGACCTGCGTGCGCCAGCGGAACCCCTCGGCGTCACGGGCGAGCGGGTCGATGCCGAGCTCGAGCCGGTGCGCGGCGGCGCAGGCCGGCACGAGCCGGTCGACGTCGCGGGAGCGCGCGGCCCGCAGCCCCGTGCCGCCGGGGGCAGGCGGGTCGCGCAGCACGTACACGGGCTGGCCCGGCCGGTCCTCGCGGGCGGGTGGGAGCCCGTCGCGGGCCGCGTCCCAGAGCTCCCCGACCGCCCGTTCCTCGCCGATGATCATCCGCGACGGCGCCCTGCGCGTGATGCTCGCGAAGGCGCCGCAGTCCCGGCCGGAGGGCACGAGGTTCGCGCCGACGTGGCAGAGCGCGGTCAGGCTCCCGTCCTCCGCCGCGATCGCCGCGAACCGGCCGAGGCCACGGCGTGCGACGTCCTCGAGGAACACCCGCTCGACCGGATTCTCGGCGCAGTAGCGCAGCACCTGCTCGCGGGACGGCTCGATCAGGTCCATGGGCGCAAGGTTCATAACAGACGCTAGTGTCCCCGCCCATGCCGATTCACGTTCGCGCCGAGCCGGGACAGTACGCGGAGGCCGTCCTGCTCCCCGGCGATCCCCTCCGCGCCCGGTACATCGCCGAGACCTACCTCGACGACGTCGAGCAGCGGAACTCGGAGCGCGGCCTGCTCGGGTACACGGGCACCTACGAGGGCACCCCGGTCTCGGTGCAGGGCACGGGCATGGGCTGCCCGGGAGCGACGATCGTCTTCGAGGAGCTCGTGCAGCTCGGCTGCAAGAAGCTGATCCGCGTCGGCACCTGCGGCGGCCTCCAGCCCCACCACCAGCTCGGCGACCTGATCGTCGCCCTGACCGCCGTTCCGGCCGACTCGACCGCGATGCACCTCGTCGGCAACGAGCCACACTGCCCGACGGCCTCGTGGTCGATCATCCACGGGGCGGTGCACGCCGCCAAGGAGATCGGCCAGGAGCTCCACGTGGGCCCGATCGTCTCGAGCGATCTCTTCTACAACCCCGACGACGGGCAGTACGAGCGCTGGTCGAAGCGCGGCGTGCTCGCCGTCGAGATGGAGGCGTCGGCGCTCTTCACCGTCGGGGCGCTCCGCGGCGTCGAGGCGGGATGCCTCTTGACCGTCAGCGACATCGTCGTCGAGGGCGAGTTCAAGCGGATCTCCGACGACGAGCTCCGGGCCGCGGTCGACCGGATGACGAGGATCGCACTCGACGTCGCGATCGCTGGCTGACCGGACCGTCTTCCTGGTCAACCCGGCGTCCGACAACGGACGTACCGGGCACCGCTGGCCGGAGCTCGCCCACCGCGCCGAGCGACTCGGTCTCGCCGGTGAGACCTTCTTCTCCGAGCGGCCCGGCCACCTGATCGAGCTGGCGCGCCGTGCGGCCGACGACGGAGCCACGCTCGTCGTCGCGGTCGGCGGCGACGGCACGCTCAACGAGACCGTCAACGGCATCGCCGGCCGGGGCGTCGAGCTCGCGACGATCCCGATCGGCACCGGCATGGACTTCGTGCGCACCTACGGCATCCCGACGCGGTTCGACGACGCCGTCCGCGTGGCGCTCGAGGGCACGACCCGAACCGTCGACGCGGGCCGGGTGCGCTACCGGACCTGGGCGGGCGGAGACGAGGAGCGCTGGTTCGCGAACGTCGGCTCCGTCGGGATGAGCGGTGCCGTCGCCCAGCGCGTGAACGGCATGTCGAAGGCGCTGGGCGGCCGCGCCACGTTCTTCTACGCGCTCACCCGCGTGTTCCTGGAATGGGCGAACACCGAGGTGACCGTGCGGTTCGCAGACGGCGACGAGCGGCGCGGCCGCATGCACGACGTGATCGTCGCGAACGGCGTGTGGCACGGCGGCGGGATGATGCTCGCGCCCGACGCGCTGCCCGACGACGGCGTCTTCGACGTCGTCCTGATCGGCGACGTCGGCAAGGTCGACTTCCTCACGACGGCACCGAAGATCTACCGGGGGCGGCACGTCACGCACCCGAAGGTGGAGGTCGTGCGCTCCGCCCGGGTCGACGTGGACGCCGGCGACCATCTGCCGATCGAGGTGGAGGGAGAGCAGGTGGGAACGACGCCCGCTTCCTTCGTGCTCGTGCCGGGCGCGCTCCGGGTGCGCGTGCCGGCCGCCGCGCCGGCCGGCCGGTGACCCGACTACTCGGCCGCGGGCGGGCCGGCGGCGCTCGTCTTCTTCGCGGAGCTCTTCTTCTTCGCCGCCCCCGCCGGGCGCTTCGGCCGGCGGTCGAGCTTGTCGACGCGCCGCTCGAGCTCGGCGAGCCGCTTCTCCATCGCCTCGAGGCCGCGGACCCGCCTCGAGAGCTCGTCGAGCCGCTCCTTCGCCTCGAGGGCGGCCTGAAGCACGCGCGCCGCGGTCGGGTTCTGGGCGGCCTTGCCGATCACTTCCTCGCCGAGCGTGGCGAGCTGGGAGAGCGGGTTCCGTTGCATGCGGCTCCTTTCTGCCCGCAAGGGTACCCGGGTGCCGGAGATCGCGATCCGGCCGGCGACGGCCGCTCCCACCCACCGGCCGCAGGCGTACGCTTGTTCGCATGATCGTCGCGCATCTCGACCTCGACGCGTTCTTCGCCGCCGTCGAGGAGCTCGAGGACCCGAGCCTGCGCCGGGTCCCGCTCGTCGTCGGCGGCGACCCGGAGGGGCGCGGGGTCGTCGCCACCGCCAACTACGTCGCGCGGGGCTTCGGCATCCACTCGGCGATGTCGGCGGCGGAGGCCCGCCGCCGCTGCCCGCACGCCGTCTTCGTGCGGCCGCGCCACGACCTCTACCGCGACTACTCGCGGGAGGTCTGGTCGCGGGTCCGCGAGATGGTGCCGACCGTCGAGCAGGCCGGGATCGACGAGGGCTACCTCGACCTCGGCGAGATCGCACCGTCGTTCGACGACGCAAGAGCGCTCGCCGAAGCCGTTCAGGCGGTGATCCATGCGCGCACCCGGCTCTCGTGCTCGCTCGGCGTCGCCACCTCGAAGGTGGTGGCGAAGGTCGCCTCCGACCGGCGCAAGCCGCATGGTTTGACTGCCGTGCGGCCCGGGGCGCGAAGCCGCCTTCCTCGCTCCGTTCCCCACACGCCTCCTGCCCGGCATCGGCCCGCGCGCCGAGGAGCGCCTGGCCGCCGCGGGCATCGGCACGATCGGCCTGCTCGCCGCGCTCGACGACGCCGAGCTCCGGCGGATCTTCCCCGGCAAGGTGGGCCGGGAGCTCCGCGACCGCGCGCGGGGAGTCGATCCCCGCAGGCTCGAGGTGACGACCGAGCGCGTCTCCATCTCCCACGAGGAGACCTTCGCCCGCGACGTGACGAGCACCGAGCGCCTGCACGACGAGGTGCGGCGGATGTCTCGATCGCTCGCCGAGCACCTGCGCGGGCGGGGGCAGGTGGCGCGGACGGTGACGACCAAGGTTCGGTACCCGGACTTCTCGATCCGGACCCGCTCGACCTCGCTGCCGGTGGGAACCGACGACGGCGACCGGATCGGCGACCTCGGCTGCGCGCTGCTCGACCGGGCGCTCGCCGACCGGGCCGCGCCGCTGCGGCTCGTGGGCGTCGGCGTCTCCGGCCTCGAAGAGCACGTCCAGCTCTCGCTGCAGCCGGTCTCCCGCCCCTCGTCCCGGACCGAGGCGACTTCTTAGCCGAACGTTCACGCTTTCGACGCTCTGCCAACCGACGGACGCCCTACCCTGGAATCGAATGAGCGTCAAGCCGACCACCACGGTGCACGAGCACGTCGCCAAGCGCGTCTACGTGCTCGTGCAGCGGGCGGGTGTCCCGTACGAGATCGAGCAGCAGGTCTGCGTGGCCTGCAGCCGTGTTCTCGACGAGCGGCCCGTCAAGCGCGCGACTGCCTAGCGAGGCAATGCCGCGGGCGCCCCGGCCGGCACCGCCGGTCTCCGAGGCATCACCCGCTCGACCCGCTCGTACGGCGCGCCGAGCCGCGGTCTGGGGTCGGCCTCCCCCACGTTCGGCCACAGCGCGCAGGCTCGTTCGGCCTGCGCGGCGATCGTGAGCGAGGGGTTGACGCCCAGGTTCGCGTTCACCGCCGACCCGTCGAGCACGTGCAGGCCCGGTGCGGCGAGCACCCGGTGGTAGCGGTCGCAGACGGCCCCGACGCATGCTCCACCGAGGATGTGAGCGGTCGTGGGCGTCCCGAGGACGACCTCGTTGATCGAGCCGCCCGCGTCGCCGCCGATCAGCTCGGCCGCGATGCGCGCCGCCGCGTTCGCGACCGGGATGCGACCGGGCGCGTTCGAATCGAGCGTCGTCAGGCCGCCGCGCCGCCGGGGCCGCACGCGCAGGGCGCTCGCCCGCGACTGCATCACGAGCAGGATCACCGTCCGCTCCGACCAGTGCCGCAGCCAGAGCGCCCGGGCGACCGCGAGCGGGTTGCGGGCGAGCGCCGCGAGCCAGCGCACCGGCCCCGGCTCGTCGACGAGGATCGTGCCGAGCAGGCCCATCAGGTTCGAGCCCTTCCCGTAGCGCACCCCCTGGATCTGCGTGTGCTCGTCGGGGCGGATCATCGACGTGATCGCGACGCCCCGGGAGTAGTCCGGCCCGCGCCGCCGCGCGGTCGCGCCGACGATCACCTCCGAGTTCGTCCGCACGTCGTCGCCGACGCCGGGCAGGTCGAGCCGCGAGCGGAAGAGCAGGCCGAGCGTCCCGAGCACGCCCGCCGCGAGCACGACCTCCTTCGCACGGTAGGTGCCGCGGCTCGTCTCCACCTGCCAGCCGGGCCGCAGCCGCAGCGCCCGCGTCTCGGCGTGGATCTCCGCGCCGCTCCGCTCCGCGAGCCAGAGGTAGTTGCGGTCGAGCGAGTTCTTCGCCCCGCGGCGGCAGCCCGTCATGCAGGCCCCGCGCAGGTCGCAGCCGTTGCGCAGCGGGCCTGCGCCGGCGAAGTACGGGTCGACGCCGTCCTCGCCGAACCAGACGCCGACGGGCGTGTGCTCGAAGGTGTCCGCGACGCCGAGGCGCTCGCGACACCGCGCATCACCTCGTCGGCGGGCGTGTCGCCGGGGAAGCGCGTGACGCCGAGCATGCGCCGCGCCTGGTCGTACCACGGCGCGAGCTCGGCCGCCCACTCGTCGTCGGCCCAGACGTGCGCGGGCGGCTCGTAGAGCGTGTTCGCGTAGACGAGCGAGCCGCCGCCGACGCCGGCGCCCGAGAGGACGAGCACGTCGCGCAGCGGCGTCAGCCGCTGGATGCCGCGGCAGCCGAGGCGCGGCGCCCAGAGGTAGTCGCGCACGCGCCAGTTCGTGTGCGGGAAGTCGTCGGGCTCGAAGCGGCGCCCTTCCTCGAGCACGCAGACCGAGTAGCCCTTCTCGGCGAGCCGCAGCGCGGCGACCGCGCCGCCGAAGCCGCTGCCTACGACGACGACGTCGAAATCGCGTCCGTGCACGCTGCGAGTATCGCGCCCGCCGAGTCGTGGAGCACGAGCTCGGCGCGGGGGTCGTATGCGGTGGGCTCGCGGTTGACGATCGCGAGGCGGCCGCCGGCGTCCAGCGTCTCCTGCGGCAGCCCTGCGACGGGCCACACCTCGAGTGACGAGCCGACGACGAGCAGCAGCGCCGCCCCTTGCGCGAGCTCGGTCGCGCGCTCGATCGCCGCCGCGGGCAGGAGCTCGCCGAACATGACGACGTCCGGCTTCAGCACCGTGCCGCAGCCGGCGCAGCGCGGCAGCGGCAGCAGTGCCCGCACCGCCTCGCGCTCGACCGTCTCGCCGCACGAGGGGCAGCTTGCCGTGGCGATCGAGCCGTGCACCTCGACGACGTCGCGCGAGCCTGCACGCTGGTGGAGCCGATCGACGTTCTGGGTGACGACCGCCTGCACGAGCCCGCGCTCCTCCAGCGCGGCGAGCGCGTGGTGGCCGGCGTTCGGCTCGACGTCGGCGAGCACGTCGAGCCGCCGCCCGTAGAACTCCCAGACGCGCCCGGGGTCGCGCCGGAAGCCGTCGATCGAGGCGACCTCGTACGGGTCGTACTGCGCCCAGATCCCGCCGGCGCTGCGGAAGTCGGGCACGCCGCTCTCCGTCGAGATGCCGGCCCCCGTCAGGACGACGCACGGCTGGTTCGCCTGGATCAGCTCCGCGAGACGCTCCACCTGACGCGCAGCGTACGCTCCGCACATGGCCGGGAGCGAGCGTCTCGGGCCGCTTCGGGAGCGGCCCTTCCGCCTGCTGTGGCTCGGGCGGACGGGGTCGTCGGTCGGCGACTCCCTGATCCCGGTCGCGCTCGCCTTCGCGGTGCTGCGAATCGGCGGCGGCGCGTCCGGGCTCGGGATCGTGCTCGCCTGCTTCACGATCGGCCGCGCCGGCCTGACCGTCGTCGGCGGGGTCTGGGCCGACCGGCTCCCGCGACGCGCGGTGATGATCGCGTCCGACCTGATCCGGTTCGGCACCCAGGCGGCGACGGCGTTCCTGCTGCTCGACGGCTCGGCGCGCGTCTGGCAGCTCGCCGTCCTCCAGGGGCTCGCGGGCGCCGCGGGCGGGTTCTTCAACCCGGCGTCGACCGCCCTGCTCCCGCAGACCGTCAGCGCCGGGCGGCTGAAGGAGGCGAACGCGCTGCTCTCGCTCTCGCAGAGCGCGACGAGCATCTTCGGGCCGGCGGCGGCGGGTGCGATCGTCGCCGCGGCCGGGCCGGGCTGGGTGTTCGCGATCGACGCCGCGAGCTTCGTCGTCAGCGCGGGCTTCGTGGCCGCGATGCGGGTCGACGCGCACGTGCGCCCGGCCGCGCAGCGCTTCTGGCTCGACCTCGGCGACGGCTGGCGCGAGGTGCGGCGGCACCGCTGGCTGACCGCCGGCTTCCTCGGCTTCGCGCTCGGCAACGTCGGGATCGGCATGTACTTCGTGCTCGGCCCGCTCGTCTCGCGCCAGCATCTCGGCGGGGCGCAGGCGTGGGGGCTGATCCTGACCGCGGGCGCCGTCGGCGGCCTCGTCGGCGGCGTCCTCGCCTACCGGGTCCACCCGCGCCATCCGGTCGCGGCCGCCTTTGCGATCTGGTCGATCGGCGCGCTGCCGCCGTTCGCGCTGATCCGGCCGTTCCCCGTCGTCGCCCTGATGGCCGCGAGCGCGATCTTCAGCGCCGCCGTCCTCGTCGGGAACGTCCTCTGGGAGACCGCGATGCAGCAGGAGGTGCGCCACGACCGCCTCGCGCGCGTCGCGTCGATCGACTGGCTGCTCTCGCTCTGCCTGATGCCCGCGGGACAGGCGCTCGCCGGCCCCGTTGCCGGGGCGATCGGCGTACGGGCGACGCTGGTGCTGGCCGGCCTGCTGATGTGCGTGCCGAACCTGCTCGTGCTCGGCTTCGTGCGCGAGGTCCGGCGGGTGCGTCTCGCGACGGCGCCGGCCTAGAACACGCCCCCGACGAGGCTCTTCGTCCGCTCCGGCCCGCGCACGACCCCCACGCGCGGGTCGAGCACCGCGGAGAGCAGGTCGACGACGAAGTTGCCGACGACGACGATCAGCGTGATCAGGACGACGATCGCGAGGCTGTCGGGCAGGCTCAGCCCGAAGCCCTCACCGCCGAGCGTCTGCACGGCCCGGCGCCCGAGCCCGTCGATCCGGAACGCCGACTCGATGTAGATCGAGACCGCGATCGCGGTGCCGACCTCCATCCCGACCATCGTCAGCACCCGCAGGCCGGCGCTCGGAAGCACATGCAGGCCGAGAACGCGCGTCGCGGACGCGCCCTTGGCGCGCGCGGTGCGCACGAAGTCCTCTTCGATCGTCTCGGCGACGCTCGCCCGCACCATCCGTGTGTAGAGCGCGAGGAAGAGCAGCGCGAACGTGAGCCAGGGGAGCACGAGGTGCGACGCCCAGTCGACCGGGCCGCCGCACGCGCCGCCGATCGGGTACCCCTGACTGTCCGTGACGGCGCCGTGCCCGATCAGCGGGCAGTAGCCGGTGGTCGAGTCCCAGCCGAGGCCGTTCCCGGCGCTGCGGAGCATCAGCCCGAGCATCATCGGGTGGGTGCAGACGAGCAGCAGCGCGAGGAACGAGATGATGCGGTCGGCCCAGGAGCCGACGCGGCTCCCCGAGATCGCGCCGAGCGGCAGCGCGAACAGCACGACGAGCGCTGCGCCGCCGAGCAGGATCGAGAGCGTCGCGCGCAGCGGTGCGTAGACGTACGGGCCGACGGAGCCGCCGTCGACCACCCTGCCGTGGTCGAGCGTGCGGTAGTGACCGAGGTCGCCGTGCGCGAGCCCCCAGAGGTAGTGCACGAAGAGGCGCGGCTTCGAGTCGTCGAGGTAGAACAGGTGGTGGATCGCGTGCACCTGGGCCGGCGTCACCGTCGCCTGCACGCCGTAGAAGAACTGCTGCACCGGCGGCTCCTGCTCGATCGCGAAGTAGAGGGCGAAGACGACGGCAACCATCGTCAGCAGCGTCACGACCCCACGCACTGCCCGGCCCAGGAGATACCGCGCGATCCTCACCGCACCGTCCTCGGCTCGATCGCCCGGCGGGCGCCCTCGGAGAGGCGGTTGAGGGAGACGACGGTCAGCAGGAGCGTCAGCATCGGGAAGACCGTCTGCCACACCGTGTAGGCGTGGCTGTCGTAGGTCTTCGGGTTGAAGATCGTCCCCCACGGCGTCGAAAGCAGCGTCCCGAGCGTCGGCGTGTCGGGCTGCACGCCGATGCCGAGGAAGCTGAGGCCGACCTCGGCGAGCATGTTCGTGCCGACCGCGACCGCGCCCCAGACGAGCAGCGTCGGCGCGAGGTGCGGCAGCAGGTCACGCCGCAGGATCCGCCAGGTCGAGGCGCCGACCATGTGCGCCGCCTCGACGAACTCCGAGTTGCGCAACACCGCCGCCTGCGCCCGGACGAGCCGCATCGGGTAGAAGGAGGTGAAGACGCCGATCAGCACGATCTCACCGACCACCCCCTGCGGCACGAGCGACCCCCAGGAGAGCGAGCGGATGTCGGCGATCAGGTAGCGGTTCGCGAAGAGCAGGAAGAGGATCAGCGGGAACGCCATCACGGTCTCGGTGAGCTGCGTCGCCACGACGTCGACGACGCCGCCGAAGTAGCCGGCCGCGGCGCCGAGGGGCAGCCCGATCATGAGCGCGACCAGCATCGCGCCCAGGCCGATCTCGAGCGACGCGCGCACGCCGTCGAGCAGGCGGATCAGCTCGTCGCGGCCGAGCGGCCCGTCCGCGCCGAGGACGAAGAGCGTCGTGCGAGTGCCGGGCCGCGGCGGGACGAGCTGCCCGAACTGGTCGATCCGTGCCTGCGCCGGGGCAGGCACGTGCGTCCAGGGGCCGACCGGGCGCAGGCTTGCGTTCGCCGCGTACGCGAAGGGCTCGCTGCCGTTGTGGCCGACGATGCGGCTGACGACTGCGCCGCCGGCGAGGCCGCCCCCCACGATGGCCAGGACGGCGACGAGCGCGACGAGCGACCAGCGGTCTCGCCGCAGCCGCCGCCAGGCGGCTCGCCACGGGCCGACCGGCAGATCGCGGAGCTCGCCGCCGCGCGGCGCCTTCGCTTCGCCGACCTCGCCCATGCCGCATTATCGTCACGAGCCGTGAGCGGCTTTCGCTTCTCGACCGAGATCTCGGTCCGCTTCGCGGAGACCGACGCGCAGGGGATCGTCCACAACGCGAACTACGCCGTCTGGTTCGAGGTCGCCCGCGTCGAGTACCTCGAGCGCTACGCCGGCGGCTACCAGCGACTGCGCGACCTCGGGATCGAGGCGGTCGTGCTCGAGTCGCACGTCCGCTACCTCCAGCCCGCGCGCTTCGGCGACCGCGTCGTGGTGCACGCTCGCTGCAGCGACGTGCGAGGGGCGCGCTTTCGCTACGACTACCGCGTCGAGCGCGCCGACGGCACGCTGCTGGCGGACGGCTGGACCGCCCACGCGACGGTCGACGCGGTCAGTTTCCGGCCGACGCGCGTACCGTCCTTCCTGCGGCAGGCGATCCGGGCGGCGGAGTCGTCGTCGTCGTCTTCGTGACGCCCGGCGTCGTCGTCGTCTTCGCCTTCTCCTTCTCCTTCGCCTTCTTCTTCGCCTTCGGCGGGGCGACGCGGACGATCCTGGGCTCGGCCCGGTAGCTCGAGTACCAGGTCTGGTCGGAGATGAGCTTGCCGCTTCTGTCGTAGACCTTCCGCTCGACCGAGGTGGACTGCGCCGGGACGCCCGGGTCGTCGACGACCCGCTCGCCCGGCTTCAGGGTCGCGTCGACCGTCTTCTGCACGGGCGGCGGCGAGACGAACCGCAGCGGCTGCGCGACCGTCTGCACCCGGCGGTGCTGGGGCGCCCCGTAGAGCGTGACCGTCAGCGAGGAGGGCCCGACCCAGGTGCGCAGCAGCAGCCACCTCGGTGTGTCGTTCACGAACTTCAGGTCGATGCCCGGGTAGTCGACGGTCGCATCACGGCCGAGCGGGTAGTGCGAGATGTAGAGGGCGTGGTTCGTGCGAGACGTGATCGGCAGCCCGGCCTCGTAGGCCGCGTTGAAGACGGTGGTGGAGACCTGGCAGACACCGCCGCCGAGGCCCGTCTGCAACTCGCCGTTCACGATCACCGGCGCCTCGAGGAAACCCTTCGCGGCGCTGCGATCGCCCGTCGTCCCGTTGAAGGAGAAGGTCGCCCCGGGCGCGATCAGCTTGCCGTCGACGAGGTGCGCGACGAGCTGGACGTTGTGGATGCGGTTCGGGTCGCCGCCGTAGATCGTCTCGTAGCTGCCGACGGTGCCGGTGATCCCCATCGCCTCTGCCTCGGCGGTCGTGCGGGCGGGCTGCCGGGGGGCGAGCACCAGCTCCGCGACGCGGTTCGTGGGACGCCGAGCGGCGGCCAGGATGCGGGCCGCCGAGCGCGGCACGTCCAGCCCGAGCCCCGGCACGCCCGGCACGACCCGCACCCGGCCGCCCGCGACCGCGAAGGCGGCGTCCTTCGGCGCGCGGTCGAGGTTCGCCTCGAGCCGCGCGAACCAGGCGTCGGCGGCGTGTCCCGAGAGCCGCAGCGTGTCCAGGTCGAGCACGGTCGCGAGCCGCCAGCGCGGGACCCGCAGCCGCGTCTTGCCGGCGACGAGCGTCACCGGCGCCGAGACGATCCGCGTCGCGACCCGCTGCCGAGCCGCGAGCGTGGCCACGGTCGCCCGCGGCCGCGTGACGCGGACCGGCAGGGCCACCGCGCCGCTCCGGGTGAGCGAGGCCAGCGAGGAGACGATCAGGCGGCCCGCGGCCTCCCGCTGGAGGGCCTGCCCGGTGGCTCCGTCGGCGATCGTCACCCGCAAGCCGCGCCGCACGAGCTTCGCGTCGCGGGCGGGCGTGTCGATCGCGCCCGCGAGCAGGCCGAGCTCGTAGGTGACCGCCGCGTCGTAGGAGGAGGTCTGCGGCGCGATCTCCCGCGGGAAGAGCTCGAGCGCGAGCCGGCGGTAGCCGCGGAGCAGCCCGAAGCCCGAGCCCCGCCGGTCGGCGGCGGCCACCGCGCCCGCCCAGTCGACCGTGACGTCGAGCTCCCGGGGGGTGATGCGGAAGCGCTTGCCGGCGGCCGTGAACGAGATCGGCTGCTCGCGCAGCGCCTTCGCCCGCTTCTGCAGCATCGTCGTCGCCTGGTGAGCGGTGAGCCCGCCGACGTCGATGCCGTCGATCGTGGTGCCGTCGGCGAGCCGGGCGGCCGAGCCCGCGAAGAAGAGCGGCACGACCACGGTGAGCAGCGCGCACGCGAGCACGCCGGCGAGGGCCAGACGGGCCCAGAGCCGCGACCGGGGGCTCGGCGCGCGGCGGGGGACGGCGGGCGACGTCGCAGCCACGGACGGCTCATGGTAGCCAGCGCTCGTGACGCCGGACACGAATCGCGGCGGCGCTAGTGGCCGCGTCCGCAAGTACGGTTGTGTGCCCCAGCGGCTGCAAACCTGCGCATGCCTGCGTCCTCGGTCGCATCGGTAGGTCGACTACCGAAGCTCCCTGCGTCCTTGGCCTGCTTGATTTTCGCTCGCCGGATCACGAACGAACTCACGGACACGACCACTAGAACACGAAGAGCTCGACGCCGCCCGAGACGTTCAGCTCGATCCCGGTGACGTACGAGGCGAGGTCGGAGCAGAGGAAGGCGATCGCGTTCGCGATGTCCTGCGGCTCCCCGGGCCGCTTGAAGACCGTCCGGTTCGCGATCCGCTCGTTCATCGACGCGTTCGCCATGTGGAAGGCCTCGGTGCCGATGATCCCGGGCACGATCGCGTTCGCCGTGATCCCGTGGCGGCCGCCCTCCATCGCGAGGGTCTTCGTCAGCCCCAGGATCCCCGCCTTCGTGGTCGAGTACGAGGCCTGGCCGAAGCCGCCGAGCGTGCCGGCGACCGACGCCATGCTGATGATGCGACCCCACGCGCGCTCCTTCATGTGCGGCCACACGGCCTGGGCGCAGTTGAACGCGCCGGTCAGGTTGACGCGCAGGTCGCGCTCCCAGAGCTCGGGTCGCTGGTCGGCGAACTGCCCGACGTGGTCGAGCGTGCCGGCGTTGTTGACGAGGATGTCGACGGAGCCGAGCTCCTCGACCGCCCGCGCGACGGCCGCCGCGACCTGCTCCCGGTCGGTGACGTCGCACTTCAGTGCGAGGGCGCGGCGACCCATCCCCCGGATCTCCTCGGCGGCCGACTCCGTGCCGACGAGCCCCTGGGTGCGCGCCACCTGCGCGAGCGGCCCGTACTCGTCCGTCGCCTCGGACAGCTCCGACTCGACGAGCAGGTCGGCGATCACGACGTCGGCGCCCGCGCGGGCGAGCGTCAGCGCGTCCGCCCGGCCGAGGCCGCGCGAGCCGCCCGTGACGAAGGCCACCCTGCCAGAGAGGTCGATCTCGATCGCCATCGGGACGAGCCTACCCGCGCGGGAGGAAGATCTCCTTGGCGATCACGAGCCGCTGGATCTGGGAGGTGCCCTCGTAGATCTGGAAGAGCTTCGCGTCGCGCATCAGCTTCTCGACGGGGTACTCCTTCATGTAGCCGTAGCCGCCGAACACCTGGACGGCGTCCGTCGTCACCTTCATCGCGGTGTCCGCGGCGAAGCGTTTCGCGAACGACGAGTGCAGCGTCGCGCGCTCGCCCTGGTCGAGCAGCCACGCCGCCTGCCACGTGAGCAGGCGGGCCGCCTCGATCTCGGTCGCCATGTCGGCGATCATGAAGTTGACGCCCTGGTGCATCGCGATCGGCAGGTCGAACGTGACGCGCTCCTTCGCGTAGTCGACCGCGAGCTCGTAGGCGGCCTGGGCGACGCCGACGGCGCCGATCGCCGTGCCGGGCCGGGTGAAGTCGAGCGTCTGCATCGCGATCTTGAAGCCCTGCCCCTCCTCGCCGAGGCGGTTCGCGGCGGGCACGACCACGTCCTGGAGCGCGAACGCGGACGTGTCGGTCGCGCGCTGGCCCATCTTGTCGAGGTGCTGCTCGATCGTCACGCCCGGGCTCGACATCGGGACGACGAACGCGGAGATGCCGCGGTGGCCTTTCGCCGGGTCCGTCTTCGCGAAGACGACGGTCCAGTCGGCGTAGCCGGCATTCGTGATGAACGTCTTGGAGCCGTTCAGGACGTACTCGTCGCCCCGGCGCACGGCCGTCGTCTTCAGGCGGGCGACGTCCGAGCCGGCCTCCGGCTCGGAGAGCCCGAACGAGCAGAGGATCGGCGAGGAGACGAGCGGAGGTAACCAGGCCGCCTTCTGCTCGTCGGTGCCGGCGATGACCACCGGGCCCGCGCCGAGGCCGTTGGCGCCCAGCGAGGTGGCGATGCCGGAGCAGCCCCAGTTGAGCTCCTCGCCCACGAGCATCCCGTCGAAGGCGTTCAGCCCGAGGCCGCCGTACTCGGCCGGGACGTGGAGGTTCATCAGCCCCAGCTCGTGCGCCTTCGCGATCACCTCGACGGGGTGCTTCATCGCGACGTCGTGCTCGGCCGCCCGGGGCCGGATCTCCTTGGCGGCGAACTCCCGCGCGAGCGCGCGCAGCTCCTTCTGCTCATCCGTGAGGGCGAACGAGACGCCGCCCGACACGGCCTGCTCGATCGTGGCCATCGTCAGCTCCTGCGTGTTGATTGACTAGTCAGTCAAGCCAGGGTAGCGGCGGCCTCGCCGGGCTGCAAGTTCCTGCGGGCGAGCGGCAGCCGCACCGTGACGACGGTTCCTGCGCCGGGACTGCTCTCGAGGTCGACGGTGCCCCCGCTCTGGCCGACGATCCCGTGCACCGTCGAAAGGCCGAGCCCGGAGCCCTCGCCGACGGGCTTCGTGGTGAAGAACGGCTCGAAGGCCCGGCCGACGGTCGCCTCGTCCATGCCGACGCCCTCGTCGGCGACCGTGAGCGTCGCCTCGCCGCTCGATGTGGCAACCGCGATCGAGAGCCGGCCCCCGCCCGGCATCGCGTCGCGCGCGTTGACGGCGAGGTTCATCACGACCTGGTCGAGCTGCGTCGGATCGGCGGAGACGAGCACGGGCACGTCGCCGAGGTGCGTCTCCAGCCGCACGGCCGCCCCGAGCAGCGGCTGCAGGAGCGAGGCCATCCGCGTCACCGCCTCGCGCAGGTCGACCTCCTCCACGCGCAGCATCTGCTGCCTGCTGAACGCGAGCAGCTGCCGCGTCAACTCGCTGGCGCGCAGCGCTGCGTCGCGAATCGTCTCCACCTTCCGACGGTCGACGCCCGAAGTCTCGCGCAGAAGGAAGTCGCTGTAGCCGAGCACCGCCGTCATCAGGTTGTTGAAGTCGTGCGCGATGCCACCGGCGAGCTTGCCGACCGCGTCCATCTTCTGCGACTGCAGCAGCTGCGCCTCGAGCTCGTTTCGCTGCGTCACGTCCTCGATCACGCTCACGCCGAGCCCGTCCGAGAGGTCGAGCGCGATGTTCACGTGTACGGGAACGACGCGGCCGTCCTTCGCGAGACAGCGCTTGTCGAGGGCGAACCCGTCCCGACGCCCGCTCTGAAGCTCCGCGTCGAGGTCGAGCATCGCATCGTCCGGATGCGTGATCTGCGTGTAGTGCATCCGCACCAACTCGTCGCCCGTATAGCCGAGCATCCGCTGCAATGCGGGGTTCGTCTCGGTCATCAGCCCGTCGCGGCCGATCGAGATGCCGACAGGAGCACGCTCGAAGACGAGCCTGAACTTTCGCTCGGAGTCCTCGGCACGCTGCTTGAGGCGCTCGAGCTCGCGAACGACGAACAGGAAGCGCGCCACCACGAGCAGCACGAGCACGGTCGACGCGATCGCCACGCCGAGCACGTCGACGTCGTGGCTGCGCTGGTCCTGCACCATCACGGCCACCGGTGCCGCGACCACGCCCAGCCCGACCACCAGGATGCGCCGGAGCGGCAGGAGGTCGCCGGCGGGTGCCGGACTCAGGACGCGCGTCATGCTCGGATGGAGCGCGGCGGCTCCGAAGAAGACATAGGAGGCGAGCCAGCCGGCGTCGGGCCAGCCCGTCCCGCTCCCGTACGTGCCCGCGAGCGCGGGGATGACGTAGCCGCCGTCGGCGACGAGCAGCGGCAGCGCGCCGGCGAGCAGCAGCCAGTACGAGGGAGAACGGCGGCCCGGCTCCAGGAACAGCCGGACGAGCACCCCGAGCAGCGCAAGGTCGGCGAGCGGGTAGGCGACCGAGACGAGCCCCGCCGCCCCGGCACCTGAGCCAAGCCGGTTGTCGAAGAGGAGACACCAGCCGGCGATCCCGATCCCGATCATGACCAGGAACACGTCGAGGTGGCCGCCCAGGTCGAAGCGGACGGAGCCGGCCGCAAGCGCGAGCATGCCGGCGACGATCAGGGCGCTGCCGGTGAGGTAGAGCGCGTCGGCAGGACCGGGGTAGGCGGCGGTGACGCTGTCGTAGACGACGTCGCCGGCGCACATCAGCCCCTGGCCGACGGCGGTGACGACCCAGGGCAGGGGGCGCGGCGGCCGATGCCAGGCGATCCCGAGCAGCATCAGCCCGACGCCTGCGAGCCCCACCGACTGGTAGAGCGCGATGTCGTTCGAGAGCAGGAAATGGACCGGCAGCGCGCCGAGACCGAGCACCACGAATGTCCAGGCCGGGGACGACCTCATGTCGACGGTATCGGCCGCCCCGGGGCGGAGGCTTAGCGCCGGCGGCGGCGCACCGCGAGCTCGTCGTGCGGGACGATCGGCGGCGGATACCCGTCGCCGGCCGTCACCCAGCGGTCGACGTAGCTCTCGAGGCGCTTCGCCTGCAGCAACGGGTTGAGGATCCGGCGGGTGTTCGCGGCGACCCAGTACCAGTTGCCCCTGTTCGAGGCGACGTCGGCGTCGAGCAGGAGCTCTTCGAAGTGGCGCGCGCCGAGGCGCCAGTCGAGGCCGAGGTCGTGCACCAGGAACGACGCGGCGACCATGCGGACCCGGTTCGGCAGCCAGCCCTCCTCGCGCAGCTGGCGCATGCCGGCGTCGACGAGGGGATAGCCGGTGCGCCCGGCCCGCCAGGCGTCGAAGGGCGCACCGGCCGGCAGCGGACGGCCGAGGGCGAAGCGCTGCGGCTCGGCGCGCAGGAGCTGCGCGTAGAAGTCGCGCCACGCGAGCTGCCGCACGAACTCGGGCTTGTCCGCTCCCCGGAGCGCGCACTCGAGCGGCGACAGCGCCCCGAAGTGGAGGTAGGGGCTCAGCCGCGAGCCGGTCGGGCGGTCGGACGCGAGGAACGCGGCGAGGGCGGTGCGTGCCTCGGTCTCAGGAGCCTCGGTCTCAGGAGCGTTGCCCGGAGAGGCCTCGAGGGAGCGCCACGGCCGGCCGGCCCACACACGGTGGTAGGGCGTGAAGACCCGGTAGGGCTTGAGGTCGCCGAGCCCGACGATCGTGATCCCGGAGTGGAGCCGGAGGTCGAACCGCTCGGCGAGCCGCCGCTCGCGGCGGACGGCGTAGGGGCTCGCGTCCTCGGAGCAGAAGACGGCGTCGGGCTCGAACCGGGCGACCTCCTCCACCGGGTCGCCGTCCGCGACGACGAGCCCCGGCACGTCGCCGAGCAGCCGCTCGAGGAACGCCTGCCGCCGGGGCGGTGCCGCGAGCGCCGGATCGCGCACGAAGAGCCGCACCACCCGGCGCGCCTCGCGGTGCGCCGCCGCGAGGGCCGGCTGGTCGTGCACGCGGAGGTCGCGCGTGAAGAGGACGACGGCGGTCTCCACGGAGGTAGTGTGCCGCCGTGGACTTCGAGCTGACCCAGGAGCAGCGGCTGATCCAGGACACCGTCCGGGCTTTCGTCGACGAGCGCGTGCTCCCGGTCGCCGTCCAGAACGACATCGACCACAAGCTCGACCTGGAGCTGATCGAGGGAATGGCCGAGCTCGGGATCCTCGGCGTCGTCATCCCCGAGGAGTACGGAGGCGCCGGGCTCGACTTCGTCGCCGAGGCGCTCGCGTGCGAGGAGATCGAGCGCGGCGAGGCCGCGTTCCGCACGCTGATCTCCGTGCACGTGGGGCTGAACTCGCTCTCGCTGCTCCACTACGGCACCGAGGAGCAGAAGCAGCGGTGGCTGACCCCGCAGGCGAAGGGCGAGAAGCTCGCCTGCTTCGGGCTCACCGAGCCGGGCGCCGGCTCCGACGTCGCGTCGATGGGCTCCACCGCGAGGCGCGAAGGCGACGTGTACGTCCTGAACGGCCAGAAGAACTGGATCTCGTACGCGTCGGTCGCCGACCACGCGCTCGTGTTCGCGAAGACCGATCCGTCGGCCGGCCACAAGGGCATCAGCGCGTTCGTCCTCGAGAAGGGGATGAAGGGCTTCACGAGCGCCGACACCGAGCACAAGCTCGGCGTCTGGGCCGGCTCGACCGGCGAGCTCTTCTTCGAGAACGTCGAGGTGCCCGCGGAGAACCTGATCGGCGAGGAGGGCCAGGGGTTCGAGATCGCGATGCACTCGCTCGACCAGGGCCGCTTCACCGTCGCGGCCGGCGCGTGCGGCGTCGTCCGTGCCTGCCTCGAGCGGTCGGTGTCCTACGCGCGCGAGCGCGAGACGTTCGGCCAGGAGATCGGCCGCTACCAGTTCGTGCAGGACATGATCGCCAGGATGGTTCTCGGCTACGAGACGTCGAAGCTGCTCGTCCTGCAGGCGGCCTGGATGAAGAACGAGGGGAAGCGCAACACGCGCGAGACGTCGCTCGCCAAGTGGCACGCGACGGAGTCGGCGTTCGAGGCCTCCCACCTCGCGATCCAGGTGTTCGGCTCGTACGGCTACGCGTCCGAGTACGGGATCGAGCGGTACTTCCGCAACGCCCGCGCGCCGATCATCTACGAGGGCACGACGCAGATCCACAAGATGATGCAGGCCGAGCACGCGCTCGGCTACCGCCGGCTGAACGGCCGCGGCGGCGAGGTGTCGCCGATCTGCTCGTGGGCGCCGGCCCTCTCGCCGGTTCACGCGCGCAGCTGACCTCGTCGACGATCGGCCGCGACGATCGGCGAGCACCTCGACCAGCGGCCCTGTTGACCGGGCCTGTTCGACCAGCAGCCGCTTCGACCTGCCGTTCGTTCTTCGCCCAGCCGCCACGTCGACCGAGGTCGCGAACCGTCCTGCGCAAGCGTCCCGCCTGCCGTCCTCGGGCCGATGCTCCTCGGGCCAGAAAGCGTCTTCCGCTGCTGCCCCGCATCGACCGGGGCCTCCCGCCCCAGAGCGGCATTCTCGCCCGCTGCACGGAGCCGCACAAGGGGTGTGGACGAGTCGTCACACCCCTGTGTCGGTGACAGGCACCGGGACGAGGGCACCGCACCTGGGGCGGCCCCTCCCCCCGCTCGGTGACTGGCACCGACGCGGGGGGAGCAACGCGGGCGCCCGCCCCTCCGGCGGCGGCACGTCCGGCGGCGCGCCGAGTGGTCACCGGGCGGTAACCGCCTCGTCACCGTGACACCGCATACGTTCGCGCCGTCACGTCCGACGAACTGGAGGATCGATGAAGAAGCTCACCACGCTCGCGGTGCTCGGAGTTGCGGCGCTCGCCTTCGCGCTGCTCGCCGGCGCGGACGACGGCAAGGGCAATCTCCGCTCCGGCGGGAACGGCCCGCTGACGCTCGCCGTCTACGGGGACGCCCCGTACGGCACGTCCCCCACCGACACCGCCGAGTTCACCGCGACGCCGGCGTTCGTCGACGCGGTCAACCGCGACCCGCAGGTGAGGCTCGTCGCCCACGTCGGCGACATCCACTCGGGGAAGCAGTACTGCACGTACGGCTACGACCAGTCCATCGCGACGCTCTGGTCGCAGTTCGACGATCCGCTCGTCTACACCCCGGGCGACAACGAGTGGACGGACTGCCACAAGTCGAAGGAAGGCGGCAACCTGATCCTCGGCGACGGCAGTTACGCCGACTACGGGAACGGCGACCCGGTCGCGAACCTCGGGCTCGTCCGGCAGCTCTTCTTCTCACAGCCGGGCCGCACCCTGGGGCGGCACGCCCAGTCGGTCGTCTCGCAGGCCCAGGCCTACGACCCCGCGCATCCGGATGACGCGCAGTACGTCGAGAACGTGATGTGGGAGGAGTCGAACGTCCTCTTCGTGACGGTCGACATCCCGGGCGGCTCGAACAACGACTCCGACATCTGGTACGGCGACGCCACCGCGACCGGTGAGCAGCTGCAAGAGGTCGCGCAACGCACCGCCGCCGACCTGCGCTGGATCGACGCCGCCTTCGTCCAGGCGAAAGCCGACCGCGTCGCTGGCGTCGTGCTGTTCGAGCAGGCGGACATGTGGGACCTGGACGGCAACCCGTCCAGCCACATCGCCGGGTACGACCCGTTTGTCTCCGCCCTCGCGACCGACACCGCCTCGTTCGGCAAGCCGGTCCTGCTGTTCAACGGCGACTCGCACACCTACCGGTCGGACAACCCGCTCGTGCAGAACGCACCCTGCTCGATCGAGACCGGCACGGGCACCGAGACGACGGCGTGCGCCGACGACGCCTGGGCGAACCACCCGGCCCTGACGCCGGACGTCCCGAACTTCCATCGGGTCGTGGTGCACGGGAGCACGTTCCCGCTCGAGTACCTGCGCGTGTCCGTGAACACGAAGCACCCGCCCGCGGGCGGACCCACGTCGTTCGGGCCGTTCAGCTGGGAGCGTGTCCAGCCGTGACGGCTCAGGAGGGGGAGGCGGCGTCGCCGGACGCCGCCTCCCCCTCCCAGTAGTCCACGGCATCGCCGAGGCGGAAGAGCTTGCCCGGCGGCCAGGCGCCGACCTTGCCGGAGTCGGGGTACACCGAGGTGGCGACCGGGAGGCGGTTCGACCAGATGCAGACGCGCACCGCCTCGTCCGTCGCGTTCGTCACCTTGTGCGCGCCCTGTTCGCCCGCCGGGAAGAAGGCGCAGTCCCACTCGCGCAACGCCTGCTCGCCCTCCGGCGTGCGCAGCGTCGGGGAGCCGCGCAGCACGAGCAGCCACTCCTCTTCGCCGGTCTCGTAGTGGTAGGGGCAGATGCTCTGGCCCGGCGGCAGCTCGTAGACGGTCAGCCCCAGCTGCGCGGCACCGAGCCGCGGCCCGATGCGGGCGTAGCCCGTGCCGTAGCCGGGCGGATCGTCGGCATCGTGCTGCACCTCGAGCTCGAACAGGTTCGGCTCGCTCACGCCTCACCGTCCCAGTAGCCGGCCTCGGCGCCCAGAAAGCCCCGGTGCTCGAAGCCCGGCCCCGCGAGCCGGAACTTGCCGCTGTCTGGATAGACGACGCCCTCGCCGTACGGCGCAACGCCGGACGGCATCGCGTAGCGCGCCACCGACTCGCCGTCGTTGCGCAGCGCGTGGGCGCCGGCGGGGCCGGGCGGAAAGCACACGACGTCGCCCGGGCGCAGCCGGCGCTCCCCGTCCGGGCCTCGCAGGGTCGGCTCGCCCGCGACGACGATCAGCCACTCCTCCTCGACGAGCTCGAAATGGTACGGCCACGACGACTGGCCCGGCTCCAGCTCGTAGACCGAGAGCCCCGTCAGCACCGCGCCCAGCTCCCGCCCCGGAGACGCCACGGTGAAGGCGTGCCCGGCGGGCGCCGGCTCGCGCAGCGGGGAGAGCTCGAGCTCGCGCAGGTTGAAGACGCGCCCGCTCATGCTGCGAGCCCCGCGTGGGCGACGCCGACGACGGTCGCGACCGCACGGTCGACGTCGTCCTCCCCGCCCGGGAGCTGGCCGAGCACCCAGCCGGTGAGAATCTCCTCCAACGCGCCGTAGACGACCCAGGCGGCGAGCCTCGGGTCGCAGTCGGCGCGCACCTCCCCGCGCGCCTGGGCGGCGGCGACGATGCGCGTGAGCGCTGCCAGCACGCCGCGGATCTCGCCGACCCGCTCGCCGACGTCGCGGCTGCGGGCGACCTCGCGCACGAGCACCCTGATCAGGTCGGGCCTCGTCAGCCAGGAGCCGAGATAGATGCGCGCGAAGCGCCGCAGCTGCTCCTCGAGCGGCACCTCCGCCGCCTCGATCCGCTCCGTGTCTGCCTGGAGCAGCTGCCAGGTCTCTCCGAAGATCGTCTGCAGCACCTCGTCCTTCGAACGGAAGTAGTGGTAGAGGAGCCCGTGGGCGACACCCGCCTCCTCCGCGATGTCGCCGACCCGCGAGGTGTGGAAGCCCTCGCGCGCGAAGACCCGCACGGCCGCGTCGAGCAGCTCCCTCCGCCGATCGACGACTCGCTCCCCCATCGCGCGCGACAGCATAATCGGGCGATGATGCAGCCGCTCGCCGGCGTCCTGGTCGCCGATCTGACGCGCTACCTCCCCGGCCCGTACGCGAGCCGCGAGCTGCTGCGCCTGGGAGCGCGGGTCGTCAAGATCGAGCCGCCCGACGGCGATCCCGCGGCCGCGCTCTCGCCGCAGGTCTACGCGGCCCTCAACGAGGGCAAGGAGGTGATCGCCTGGGACGCGCGCACCGAGCCGCCGCCGCAGGCGCTGCTCGAGGCGGACGTCGTGCTCGACGGCTTCCGGCCCGGCGTCTGGGAGCGACTGGCGGTGCCGATGCCCGAGACCGCGATCGTCTGCTCGATCACGGGCTTCGGCGCCGACGGCCCCCACGCCGGCGACGCGGGCACGACCTGAACTACCTCGGCTACGCCGGCGCGCTCGCCGACACGGTCGCCGGCCCTTCCACCCGTGCAGATCGCCGACCTCGGCGCCGGTGCGCAGGCCGCGGTGATCGAGGTGCTCGCGGCCCTGCTCGAGCGCGGCCGCAGCGGGCGCGGCGAGCGGATCGTCGTCTCGATGACCGACAACGCCCACCGCTTCGTCTCGCACCGCCTGCACGAGCCCGTGCCGCGCCTGCTGACCGGCGGCACGGCCTGTTACGCGATCTACGAGACGGCCGACGGGCGCCACCTCACGCTCGCCGCGCTCGAGCCGAAGTTCTGGCAGAACCTCTGCCGCCTCCTCGACCGGCCCGACCTCGTCGAGCGCCAGTACGACCCGGAGCTGCCCGAGCTCGCCGAGCTCTTCCGCTCACGACCGCTCGCCCACTGGCTCACGCTGCTCGAGGGGAAGGACACCTGCGTCGGGCCCGTGCTGACGCTCGGAGAGGCGGCGGGCCGCCTCTAGACGATTGATTCCCAAGGCCGGCGCCCCCGGATGGGGGCCTACACACGGTGCATTGCGGCCGTCTCGCCCGGCGCCAAGGCCCACCGGCCTTGACACCGATCGATCCAGCCCCACTGCTTGGTGCAGACCCTCCCCGGAGGCACCTACTTAGGAATCAATCGTCTAGCCGTCCGGCTCAGCCGAGCGGGCGCACGCGCCGCGCGACCATCGGCAGCCGCTGCAACCTGCCCTGGGCGTGCCAGGCGCCGAGCGCGAGCACGAACGCCGCCCCGGCCGCAATCGTCAGCGCCTGCGCCGCCACCCCGAAGGCGACCGCCTCGTCGGTGTGGACGCCGGCCGCGACCAGGATGGCTGCACCTGCACCCGCCTGGACGGCGGCACCCGCCGGTGCGACCGGCAGCACGGCTGAGGCAGCCGAGCCGCAGACGAACGCCAGCGCCAGCGCGAAGTCGACCCCGAGCCCCAGCGCCGCCAGCAGGACGAAGATCCCGACCGTCCGCAGCACCCACGACAGCGCGATCCCCGCGGTGGCCCTCATCGCCTCGCGCGGAGGCGTCGCGTTCTCGCCGACGAAGCGGGCGAGCCGGAAGCGCGCGACCGCGCGAAGCGCCGCGAGCCGCGGCAGCGCGAGCACGACTGCGGCGGAACCGACGCCGGCGACCGCGACCACGATCAGGCCCGCCTGCAGCCAGCCGCCCACGTGGGCGATCCCGGCCGCCACGGACGCGAGCGGCGTCAGCGCGACGCTGTCGAGCAGCCCGAGCACGAAGAGCGAGAGGGCGACCGCGCCGATCGATGCCCGCCGGCGGCGGCAGCGGCGTACGACCGCGAAGCGGATCACCTCGTCGAACCTCCCGGGCAGGGCGATCCCACCCACCGAGGCGGCGCCGGCGGCCGCCGCGAGCGTCAGCGCCGCAGGGCGCTGCTCACCGGCGAAGAGCCGCTGCCACGCCAGGGCCTTGGCCGCGTAGGCGGCGAGGAAGGTCAGCGCGGCGAGGCCGACCAGCCACAGGTTCGCCTTCCGCAGCGGCCACCCCTGGTGTGCGAAGTGCCGCGCACCGAGCACCGTCACCGCCAGGGCAACGAGGACGAGCGCGAGATTGAGGAGGCGCTTCTTGGACAGCAACGAGGGGGTCCATCGGCAGGACGCCCATTACGTTGTAGCGCGTTCGTCCCCCGAGGGAGGGAGAATGCGGTCGGAGAGCCCTCCCAGCGCCCGGGTCAGCTCGCTCGGGATCACCCAGACCTTGTTCGCATCGCCCTGCGCGATCTGCGGCAGGACCTGCAGGTACTGGTAGGCGAGGAGCTTCTCGTCGGGCTTGCCGGCGTGGATCGCCCCGAACACCGTCTCGATCGCCTTCGCCTGCCCCTCCGAGGCGAGGATCGCCGCCTGCTTCTGCCCCTCGGCGCGCAGGATCGCCGACTGCTTCTCTCCCTCAGCCTGCAGGATCTGCGACTGCTTCACGCCTTCGGCCTGCAGGATCGCCGCGCGCTTCTCCCGGTCGGCGCGCATCTGCTTCTCCATCGTGTCCTTGATCGAGGCGGGCGGGTCGACCGCCTTCAACTCGACCCGGTGCACGCGGATCCCCCACTTGCCGGTGGCGTCGTCGAGGATGCCGCGCAACTGGTCGTTGATCATGTCGCGCGACGTCAGCGTCTGCTCCAGCGTCATGCCGCCGATCACGTTCCGCAGCGTGGTCACGGTGAGCATGTCGATCGCGTCGACCGGATTCGCGATCTCGTACGTCGACGCCTTCGGGTCGGTGACCTGGAAGTAGATGACGGTGTCGATGTTGACCACGAGGTTGTCCTCGGTGATCACGGGCTGGGGGTCGAACGAGACGACCTGCTCGCGAAGGTCGACGAGCGGGCGGACCCGGTCGACGAACGGGATCACGAGCACGAGCCCCGGCGTGAGCGTCCGCGAGTACCTGCCCAGCCGCTCGACCACGCCCGCCCGTGCCTGTGGCACGACGCGGATCGTGCGGGCGAGCAGCACGAGCACGAACACGACGAGTACCCCGAGCACGATCAGGACAGCCACGGTGACCTCCTCAGTCGGCGACGAGGGCGGTTGCGCCCTCGATCTGGATGACGTCGACGGTGACTCCCTCGGCGAGGACCTGGCCGTCGAGATAGCTGCGGGCGGACCACTCCTCGCCCCCGATGCGCACGCGTCCGCCGTGCGCGTCGACCTGCCGGGTCACGATCGCCTTCCTGCCGACGAGGGCATCGGTGCCCGTGCGCGAGAGCGCGGGGAGCCGGACGTGCCGGCGGGCGATCGGCCGCAGGAGCAGGAGCGAGGCGAGCGAGCCGAGCAGGAAGACCGCGACCGACGCCGCCGCGTCGGCCCCGACCGCGGCGGCGACGGCGGCCGCGACGGCGGCGAGCGCCAGCGGGCCGGCGAACAACAGCCCCGGCGTCAGGATTTCCGCCACCGCGAGCGCGACGGCGACCACGACCCACACGATCCACGACACGCCTCCGATGCTAGACCCCGACCGGGACGAGGGCGAGCACGCCGCGAAGGTCGTCGAGCCGCTCCCGGTCGGGGTGCCGCCCCTCGCGGTCGACGAGCACCGCCTGCATGCCCACCGCGAGCGCACCCTCCACGTCGTCCTCGAGCGTGTCGCCCACCATCAGCGCCTCCCCGGCAGCGACGCCGAGCAGCTCCAGCATCCGCCGGAAGATCGTCGCGTGGGGCTTCGTCTTGCCGTGCGTGCGTGACGTGAGCACCGCATCCACGTCGAGCCGGTGGTGCGCGACGAACTCGTCCAGGTCGCGGGCCGTGTTCGAGAGGAGCCCGATCCGGAGCCCGCGCCCGCGAAGCGCCTCGAGCACGGGCGGCGCGTCGTCGTAGAGCTCGAAGAAGTGCGCGTGGCTCCAGGCGCCCTCCATCTCGGCGGCCGCCGCGTACGTGTCGCCCCGGCCGCCCATGCCCTCGATGATCCGCTGGGTGAAGAGCACCCAGATCTCCTCGTCGTGGTCGAGCTCCGGATGGCGCTTGAGCGTCGCGAACGCGTCCCGGCGGGCCTCCTCGTAGCGGCCCGGATCGAGCGTCAGGCCGTGCCGCTCGCCGAGGCGCCGGTATCCCTCGGGGCCGAGGTCCGGGCCCGGGCGGGCGATCGTGAAGTCCACGTCGAAGACGACGGCTCGCAGCACGAAGGCGACTGTAGCCTCCGACGGTGACCGAGCCCCGCACCGGCACCTTCGCGGCGTTCGCGAGCCGGGACTTCCGCCTGCTCTGGGGCGGCCAGGCGATCTCGTTCACCGGAGACGCGGCGTTCATCGTCGCGCTCGGCTGGCGCGTCACGGATCTGACGGGCAAGGTCGGCACGCTCGGCTTCGTCCTCGCGCTCGAGTCGGCCGCGATGCTCTGCACGCTCCTGCTCGGAGGCGTCCTCGCAGACCGGTACCCGCGGCGGCGCCTGATGATCTCCTCCGACCTCGCCCGATGCGTGGTGATGGTCGTCTTCCTCGCGATCGACGTGAGCGGCCACCTGAGCCTCGCCTCGGTGCTCGTGCTGGCGGTGCTCTTCGGCCTCGCCGACGGCTTCTTCCAGCCGGCGTTCGGCGGGATCGTGCCGCTCGTCGTCGAGCAGCCGCTGCTCCCGTCCGCCAACTCGTGGCTGGGAATCGCGCGCCAGGGCAGCGCAATCGTCGGGCCGGCGGTCGCAGCGACCCTCTACGGAACCGTCGGGCCGAACGTCGTCTGGGGGCTCGACGCCGGCTCGTTCCTCGTTTCGGCGGCCGCGCTCTGGCTCGCCCGCCCACGCAGCATGGTCGTCCCGGAGCCGACGGGGCTGCGGCGGGAGCTGGCGGACGGGTTCCGGTACGTCGTCTCGGTCCCGTTCATCTGGACGGGCATCACGGCGGCGACCGTGATCCTGATGCTCGCGATGGCACCGTTCACAGCCCTCCTCCCCCGCGTCGTGCAGCAGCACTACCACCGCGGGGTGGGCTCCTACGGCGTCCTCTTCAGCGCGATGGCGGCCGGGATGGTCGTAGGCTCGCTCGCCTGGGCGAAGTGGCACCCGACCCGGCACCGGGTGATCATCTGCTTCGGCGCCTTCGGCCTCAACGACCTCGGGATCATCGTGCTGGCGCTCCTGCCCTGGTACCCGGTCGCGGTCGCCGCGGTCGCGTGGCGCGGCCTCTGGATCGGCATCGGGATCGCCGCCTGGACGACGCTCCTGACGGAGCTCGTGCCCGAGCACCTCCTCTCACGCGTCTTCTCGTTCGACTTCTTCGGCTCACTCGGGCTCACGCCGGTCGGCTTCGCCGTCGCCGGCGCGATCGCGACGGCCGTGGCGCCGACGACGATCCTGGCGGTCGGCGGGGCGCTCGGCGCGGTGCTCTGGTTCGTGCCGCTCCTGTGGCGGCCGGTCCGCACCGTGGCCTGAGCCGCTCGCAGGACCGCCGGCGGTGGGGGAAACATGGTTTCCCCCACCCCGGTTCATCGGGGTGCCCAGATTCGAACTGGGGACCTCTCCGACCCGAACGGAGCGCGCTACCAGGCTGCGCCACACCCCGGGGCCGTGACAGGTTAGCGCGGCGCGAGGAACTGCAGGGCCGCGCGCGCGCAAACGTCCGGGCGCTCGCCGATCAGCAGATGCCCGCAGTCGGCGATCACCCGCAGCGGGGCGCGCAGCCGTCGCGCGTACTCGAAGCCGTCGGCCAGCGGCACCTGCCGGTCGCGGCCGCCGAAGAGGACGAGCGCCGGGCAGGCAACCCGATCCAGCTCGCCGCGGGGATCGTCGGCGGCGAGCGCCGCGCCCGCCCCCACCACGTCGGAGTGCAGCGGCGACGCGAGCAGGAAGCCGCGAACCGCGTCGGCCTCGAGCGCGTGGGGATTCGACACCTCGAGCGGCCCGAAGACGAGGCTGCGCAGGCGCGGCGACCCGGCGATCCGGTCGGTGAACCGGGCTGCGAGCCGGCCCGGCCGCAGCCGGGCGACGAGGGCGATCGTGATCTCGCCGAGCCGCGACGAGCTCGAGATCCCGGCCGGGGCGGCGAGCACGAGGCCGGAGACGAGCTGCGGGTGCCGCTCCGCGAGCCGGAGGGCGACGAGGGCGCCCATCGAATGGCCGAGCACCGCGGTCGGCCCGTCGAGCAGTCCCGCGACGGCGTCGGCGAAGCCCGCGATGCTCGGCGCGGGCAGGGGATCGGAGCCGCCGTGGCCGGGGAGGTCGGGGACGAGGAGCCGCCGCCCCTCGAGGTGGGGCACCATGCCGGTGAAGTTCCAGGCGGCGCCGCCGAAGCCGTGCAGGAGCAGCAGCGGCGGCCCCTCGCCGCCGGCGAAGACCCGCAACCGGACGCCCCGCACGTCGCGGTGCAGGAGAGCGAGCCCGGGGAGAAGATCGGTCGCATCCGTCATGCAGATCGATTATGGTTCGGGCACTGTGAGCTCGACGATGACAAGGCAGGGGGTCTGACGATCTCCCTCCCTGCACCGGAAGGAGCTGAAGTCCCAGCCCGCTAGCGCGCCCACGCGCAGCGGGCTTTTTCGTTCTCGCGAACGAGAGGAGTGACATGGCCAATCACCTGACGCCGGACGAGCTGTCGAAGGAAGTGGGGATCGAGCGCGACGAGGTGATCCGCATCTGCCTCGAGGAGCATGTGCCGATCTACCACGGCAAGATCGACAAGTACCTCTTCACGACGGTGCATAACGCCCAGGGCGCGGGCGAAGCCGCGCTGCACTAGCCCGCCTACTCGGCCTGGGCGATCATCTGTCGGACGCGCTCCCGCGAGACGCCGAGCTCGTCGGCCAGCCGCGCCAGCGATACGCCCGCCGCGTTGGCCTCGGCCAGGGCCTGCCAGTAGTCGCGCCTAACGCGCGCCAGTTCGGCCTCGGCGCGCTCCACCCGCGCGGCGGCCCTGCGCACCCTGGCCATGCCGTCACCCCTCGCCACGGGGCCTGATTCGCCCCCGGCGCGTCGCCTCCTGGATACGCCTGGGGCGCCGTGTAACGGCTCCTAACGCCACGCGGGCGCCGGGATGACCCAGGAGCTGCGCAATATCCACCTTGACCTTGACAGTAGGGTCAATCGGTATAGACGACAACTTCCTAGAGAACTTCGCGGCGGAGTCGCATAGTCAGACGCATGACGAACGAGACGACGTCCCGTGAGCACGAGAGGCGCCGCGCGCGCACGTCCGGCGAGGCGCGCGACTACCTGGCCTCGACGAACGGCTGGAGCGTGGTGTCGACGGGCCGCGGCGGTGGCGGCATGAGAGCCCACCGTGGCGTCCTGCATCCCGACGAGTACGTGGACGTGCCACGGCTCCGCGCCCTCGTCGAGCACCACCTGGGCTTCACGCTCGACGATCTCGGAACCGTCTACCGGCAGGGCCCCAAGTCGGCGGCCCAACTCGAGCTCCGCTCGCGCATCGACGTCCGGTTCCTCAAGCTCCGGGAGGCGGGTGGCAACCTGGAGCTCCTCGCGCGGGTCACCACCGTGGATCGAAAAGTGATCGGCCGGGCAATGGCACGAGCGCGTGCAGCGGACGCGGCGTGTCTCGTCCGCTCGTCCAGGCAACCTGACACCCAATGAAGCGCGTCGTCGTCTACTGCGGCCTTTGTGGACATCGCCCCGGCCTTGATTTTGAGGTCAGGGACGACGCGACACCCGAGGAGGTTCGCGCCGCGATTGTGGAGGAGGTAGGTGCGCCCGCCCTTCGCTGCGAACGATGCGGCTCCGCCCTCCTCCCGCATTCAGGGCCGTTTTTCGCTGGCGACCCACCCCGGATGAAGATGGCCGACGCGTCCGAGCGGATGCGGCGGAAGATCAAGGGCATTCGGTTCGCGCTGGGTACGCCCGATGGGCCGAGGAGCACCGTCTGGCGTGTGTGGGTCAGCGGCGACGAGGTCTACATCGCCGCGCGCGGCATCGGGGACGAAATGAAGGTGAGCCTGCACTCGTCAGGTACGTGGCGTTACGCCTTCACCGAGAAGCACCTGGCGCGGGAGAAACCGCTCATCGACGCCGAACGTGACCGCGCCGTCGACAGGTGGCGTCGACCTCACGAGTTCGCACCAGGGTGGACACGCGCGTTCTCGATCCTCATCCCCACCTCCGAGCTCGTGGCATCGAGCGTCGTAGTCGAGAAACCGAATGACATTATTTGGCTCGACCCACTACCGGAGGGGTGGGCCGCCCGCTTCACGGTGCTCCTGTCTGCTCCCGGCGCCACCGGAACGGAGGGCCGTGGGTTCGCCACGGCCGCGGGTCGCGAGAATGACACCGAGGTTGTGACGGTCCTTCCGCTCCGAAATAGCGAGCGTGTCTGGGTTGTCGCGCACGCCGAGGAAGTAGACGCGGGCGTCGCACGGATGATCGAAGACGTACGACGACGGGCCACCGCGCTCGACCAGGGCGGCGGCGCCATCGCGGCCGCCAAAGCAGACGCGACCGAGCCGACCCAGATACGGATGTTCGCGGGTGGCCACGAGGCCGACGGGACGCGCTTCTTCCTGGACGTCGCACTACCGGAAGAAGCCCGGGCGGCGTGACTCCCCGAATGCGCCCGGTCGCGGCCCGCGTCAGCGGCGGCGTTCGGACCCGGCGCCGGGCTGTTGACTGACGTCCCAGCGCCTGGCATGTTCGGGCGGTGCGCACTCCCCAGCAAGACATAGCGGCCGTAGGGATGCATGGCGGTTGGCAAAGTGACCGTGACCCGCTCATGAGCGCATGCCACCTCCTACTCCTGTACGCCAGGCCGGGGGATCAGCCGCGGCTCAACCTGCACCGACTAGCGAACGCGCTCGAGTCCGGCAACTCGAAGAAGGCGCAGAAGATGTACGACCGGCTTGTGGACGAAGTGACCCGCACGCTCCCGAGGTATCCGGACATCGCTGCCACGCTCGAAACGATGTCTGAGATAAGCGACGACGACCTTGAGCGGATCGACGAGCTCATGCGGAGCGCTGAGGCGTAGCGGTGCGTTACGTCCGGGCGCTCGGCTTCTGGGGCTGGGTCACGCTGCTTCTCGTCTACGCGGTAGTCGGCGCGGCGTTCAGCGCGCCATTCCACAAGAACGGCGTCGCGTCGGCCGTCGCCGGGAACGTTGCGGGACTTCTCGGGGTGTGGGGCTACCTCAGGTTCTGGAGATATAGGTTCGAGACGGCCGAGCGTCGTGCCGCGGAGGCGGAGGAATCGGTTTGGCGGCACCGGGAGGGCCTCGATGCGGATGACCCCCAAGGAGACCAGGCGCAGGACTACCAGCCGCGCATCGGGTGGCACTGAGGAGCGGTCGGCGCACCGAGCCATTCCCGTGTGGAAACCGACCGTGGAAACCGAACCGCGTCCTGTTTTGCCATGTGGAAAACGCGAACGGAGAGATACCGGGCGCTAACCCCTTGCGCTCCCTGTTAGACCCGGGGGCGGGGGTTACTCGAAATCCCTAGTCGTTGGCATAAACCTCGAGCCGCATTCACGCGCGTTATTCGCGGGCAATGCACTCGGCAATGCGCCAGGCTATGCCAGGCCCAGGGCGCGGAGCCCCTCGACCACGAGCACGACGAGCCCGACGTGACGCGCCAGCCCCAACGCCCGCCCCGCCACGAGGGCGGGGAAGGCGGGGGCGGGGCGCACGGGGCGATGCTCGAGCGTCTCGCGCGGGCGACTCACGGCGCTGGCCTGAGTTCGTTACTCCCCACGAGGAGCCAGCGGGCGTGGGCCTCGAGGTCGTCGGGCAGGTGGTCGGCCTGGACGAATCCGAGGAGCTGATTCGCGGTCACGACGGTGTCACGCCCCTCGAGGAGCGCCACGTACTGCGGGTGCGGTGGCCCCTCGTGGGTGACGACGGCCAGGCGCATGCCGCGCGCCAGGGCCCAGCGGACGGAGCCCCAGGGAAGATGCGCTCCATCTCCAACCTGGCCGGGTGCAGGACGCATCACTCGGCCCTCCAGGGGTTGTGCTCGGGGCCATCGTCGGGACATCCCGAGCCGAGCTCGTCCAGCCCCTCGGCATTGCCCGACGGCGGGAGGCCCCGCTCCTCGTCGGCCTCGGGGGCCTCGGCCGCCATGGCCTCGACGAGCTCCTCCGTCGTGTCGGGCCGCGTGCCCATGATGGAGTCGGCCAGGGCGCGGGCCTCGGCCGGGGTGAACTCGGTCATGAGGCCATCGGCATGGTCTTGAACCGCCAGCCGCCCGAGGGCGTCTGGACGTCACGCTCGCCGGTGCGGTAGAGCTCGGAAAGCTCCCGCACGAGAGCCAATCGGAAGCCCGCGTCGGGACGCTCGCATGCAACGCCCAAGAGCGTGGGACGAATGGCCGACGGCCTCGAGGCGTTCGGGGCATACCACGTCCCGTTGAGCCGGGGCTCGGCCACGCGCTCGGGGCACGCCCAGAAGTAGTGCGCCTGATCGACCCAACGCGGATCGAAGCCCGCCACCTGGGCCGGGGAGGAATGGCCCCCCAGCCGTGCGGTGGCGTTGAACGCATTGCGCCAGGCGGAGAGGACGGCGCCGAAACGGGCCTCTGCCTCCTCGGCCTTACGCCATGCCTCGATCTGCCCGGCGGTGGCACGGCGGATGATGTCCCCGGTGCTGTACTTCGGCGCGAAGGGCTCGAGCTCCTCGGCCAGGGGCCGGGCCTGCTCGACCAAGGCCGTGACGATGGGACGGAGGGCCAGCATGAGCCCTTCGCGCTCCTGCGCCACGAGGATCGACACCTGACGCATGACGAGGGCCTGGGCCTTCCAGGCGGCATCGTGGAGCTCGCGGAGCTCGCGGGCCTCGGCCTCGAGCCGGGCCGATTCGGCCGTGACCTTGTCCAGGCTCACGCCGTTGGCCAGGAGCTCGGACTTGGGTGGCACCCTCGAGGGTTGCGGAATCGAGCCCTTCCGGGTCTTGAGCTCCTCGAGGCGCTCGAGCTGCTCGACGATGGCGCCGGGCAGTTTCAGCCCGGCCACGTTGGCCGCGCGGATGAACGCCTCGGCCTCGCTTGAGAGAACGTCGCTCACGACGTGCTCCTTTCGTTCGCTGGCCCATGCGTCCGCATGGAGCTCGTGCTCGGCCCGGGGGCCAAGAGGGTGCGGCCCTCGGCCGCGATGAGGCGAGGGCCGCTGGCGCGTCACGGGGACGCATCCCGCGCGCGGCCAAGCGTTCAAGTTTTGGCCCCCGCCCGAGGGCAGGGGCCCGGCATGGGGGCGCGCCGCGTAGAGCCCCACCCATGCCGATGTTCGGCCCGCCCCTCCCACGTGAGGCGGGCCCGGCGCAGCGATTTCCGCGCGCCGTTCTTCTACGTCTTGCGTCGGTGCTCAGGGCACGTCTCGGCGTCCCAGAGGCACGTCCAACCCTCGCCCGATGCCGAGCAGACGGCCACGGTGGGGTCGGTGCGCCAGTGTTGCGTCCCCTCGGGCCTCGGCCTCGAGCCGGAGCTCCTCGGGCGGGAGCTCGGCCTCGGCCGCCGGGAGCTCGGGCTCGAGCCCCGCGCGTCATGCCCGCACCACCAATACCCACCGGCGGCACGCCTGGCGTCGACCTTCCAGAGCTTCTCGGCGCCGCACCGGGAGCATGGGCCCGGCCCGGTGCCGGTGCCCGGTCGACGGCCTCGGGTGGCGGTCAAGCCTTACACGCCTTGATCGTGGGGACGGTGCGCCAGTAGGCCACGCGGTCGCGGAGCTCGAGCTCGGCCACGCTACGCGACGCCATGCGGCGGTAGTCCTCCAGGGCCTCGGCGCACTCGGCGCAGGGGCCGCATTCGTCGGGGTGGATCATGGGTGCCACTCCTTACGCGGTGGTGGGGAGCATCGCTCCCTGCTCTATGGGGGCCAGTACCACCCTCGAATGAGCAATGGGCTAGACGTCATGGTTACGACGTTGCCTCTTAGAGGCTCAGCCGTAGCCATGACCATTGAGAGTTACGACGTTGCCTCTTAGAGGCTCAGCCGTAGCCATGACCATTGAGAGTTACGACGTTGCCTCTTAGAGGCTCAGCCGTAGCCATGACCATTGAGAGTTACGACGTTGCCTCTTAGAGGCTCAGCCGTAGCCATGACCATTGAGAGTTACGACGTTGCCTCTTAGAGGCTCAGCCATGACTCAGAGCTCTGGGTGGTGAATGGCGCCCAATGAGCAATGGCGATGAACGCGCCGCGTGGTGGGTATTACGTACTACCACCACAGTGAGTGTCCCACACTTAGATTTCTGGCCGGGGGCGTTGGAGGCACCCCCGGCCGTTGCTCGGTGGCCATGGACGGCACCGGGCAAGCTCGAACCCTCTTACCCTTGAGGGTTAGCGTTGCATTTAGTCCGCCACGCCGAGCCATGCGGAGGAGCGTCGACCGCGGGAGCCCGTAGAGCTCCTCGAGCGCCTTGAGCGTTCCGCGGCGGCGCCCGTCGTGGAGCACCTGGGCCATGCGCCGGTCGAGCTCAGGCGGGGTCTTTCGACCGCGGCCCACGGAGGCCCGCACGTCATCGACAGGGCCAACGACGTCGAGGAGCCCGGCCTTGATGTCCTCGAGCTCATCGACCGGAACGGGAGGCGCCCCGGGTGGAAACCCGGTGGGCTCACGCCACGCCACGTGCCACCCCCCGGCGCCCTCGGCCGCCAGGCGCTCGAGGCCCGAGGCGTCGCCCTCGAGCTCGAACTCCTCGACGAGCTCGCGCTGGGCCGCCGTGAGGTCGCTGGCACCGGGCAGGAGTGGGACTGTGACCTCATACTCCGGCCAGGGGAGCTCGTACTCGAGGAGGCGGAGCTGCTCGCGCTCCTCGGCGGGGAGCTCGTCCCAGGGGATGACGTCGGGCTCGGGGCGGCGAGGCGTGGCCGGGGCGTACATGACGATGGAGAGGCGCCGGGGGCGCTCCTCGCGGTCGGGGGTGTCATGGTGGCGGCGCTCGGGGCACTCCGTGGCCTTACCCGGCCGCCATGTGCCGTTGACGCAACGGTGCTCGACCTCGGTGGCGTGCTCCTCGTGGCCGATGACCTCGTAATGGCGGCGCTCGGGCTCACGCCAGCGGTGGCGGCGCTCGGTGCGCTCGAGCACGCGGTAGCGCGTCGGCCCCGTGGTGGGCGAGGCGGCCTCGATGTAGTCACCCACGCGGCACCAGGGGTTCGTGGTGAAGCCCAGGGCGTCGAGCTCGCGTCGCTCGCGCTCAATCTCCGGATTGTCCATGGACTTGGGCGGCCTCCAACCGCCGGTACTGCCTTACTGCCGGGAGGAGCGCGGACGCACTCCTCCACTCGGGATTATCGCCAATCGCCCATGAGGGCCGTGCAAAGTGTCTGTACGGGTTATGTCAAGGTCAAGGTGGGGGTTGACGCGCGCATCATGCGGCCTCGAGCTCGAGCGCCGTGGTGCCGCCGGGCCCGCGCGACACGAGCGCCACCGTGGTGCGCCCCTCGGCGTTGCGCCCCACCCGTACCTCCTTCCAGAACAGGTGGAGGGCGTCGCGGAGCTCGGGGCGGGCTGGAGCCGATGACGTCGGCCAGGTGGAACGGTGCGGCGCCCGAGCTCGCCGACTGGCGCGCCTCACCCAACGCGGCCTGGGCCTCCTCGAGCTCGAGGCGCTGGGCCTTGGCCGTTGCGGCCCAACGCTCCCCCAGGGCGTCCATGGCCTCGGGGGTGTCGACCTGGGCCATGCGGGCCTCGGCCAACCTCGCGGCCTCCTCGAGCGGCCCGAGCTCGACCGTGGGGGCCAGCGACTCGAGCTCGTGCTCCAGGGCCAACGTCTGGCGCACCACGTGGCCCTCGAGGCGCATGGCGCTGGCCCCACGGCGGGCGTCACACGAACGGTTCATGCAGCGCATGTAGCGGTACGCCTTGGAGCCCGGCCCGCCGGGCCTCGAGGTATGGGGCTCGAGGCTGAACCCGCAGGACTCGCACGTGGCCAACCCGGTGAGGAGCCAATCCCCCGAGCGGGGCCTCTGAGGGGCCTTGGCCCGCTGGACGGCGTGCCAGAGCGGGGCGTCAACGATGGCGCCTGACTCCCACTCGGAGACGAGGCCGCCATGGTGGAGGCGCCCCGTGTAGTAGATCGGATTGGCCAGCACGAAGGCCACGGCCTGGCGGCTCCAGGCGCCGCGGGCCTTGGGTGCCGTCTCGTCGAGGTAGGAGGCCAGGCGCTCCATGCCATCGCCCGAGGCCCGGCGCTCGTAGACCTCCCGGACGATGGGCGCCACCTGAGGGTCGACCACCACGCGGCGGTCGGAGTCGCGGCGGTAGCCGAAGGGCACCGGGCCGAGCGGGAGGCCCTCGGCCAGCTTGCGGGCCTTCACGTCGGCCATGCGCCGGGCGTACTGCTTCCACTGTTCGCGGGCCAGGGCGGCCCGGATGGCGAACGAGAGCTCATGGTCGCCCGTGGCCGTGTCGATGCCCTCGGCCGTGCAGACGAGCCGGGCGCGTGACTTCTCGAGGGCCTCCCAGACCTCGGCCGTGGCCGCCATGTTCTCGCGGCTCAGGCGCGATTGCTCCTCGCAGATGATGCCCGCGGCCTCGCCACGCTCGACGGCCGCCAGGGCCTCGCCAAGCCCGCGCTCCCTCCATGACTTCTTGCCTGACACGTTGGGCTCCCAGACCTCGGGGGCGAGCTCGACGCCGTTGGCCTCGGCCCATCGGGCGATGGCCCCACGCTGGCGGGCCAGGCTCCCGGCCGGGTCCTCGCCCGAGCTCTTTCGCATGTACGGGATGAGTGCTCCGGTGGTGTTCATGGACGGAGCGTAGGCGCTCTATGTCACTCCGTCAAGATCGACAAGTTCCTCTTCCAGGCACAGCTGGAGGCGATCGGGGCGTTCCCCGCGACGCACTGAGGCGCGGCGGAGCGGGCTAACGAGAGGCGGCGGTGCGCTTGCGCGACGCCGCCTTCTTCGTGGTCCCGGACGGCGTCTTGCCCTTCGCGGCGGCCACCGAGGCCTTCAGCGCCTCCATCAGGTCGACGACCGGGGCGGGCGCCTCCGGCTCCGGCGCGACGATCTCCTGGCCCGCGAGCTTCGCCTCGAGCAGCTCGCGCAGCGACTCGCGGTAGGAGCTCGTGAGCTCCTGCGGGTCGAAGGGCCCTGCGAGCGAGGCGATGATCTGCTTGGCGAGCTCGAGCTCGGGCTTCTTCACCTCGGAGCCGGCGACCGCCTCGTCGATCTCGTCGTGGTCCTTCACGTCCTCGTGCACGAAGAGCGTCTCGAGCGCGAGCGCGTCGCCGAGGGGGCGGATCAGGCAGAGCTTCTCCTTCCCGGAGAGGACGAAGCGTCCGAGCCCCGCGACGCCGGCGCCCTTCATCGCCTCGAGCAGGAGCACGTACGGTCGCCGCTGCGCCTCGGCCCCCGCGGGGACCAGGAAGTAGGTGCGGTCGAAGTAGATCGGGTCGACCTCGGCCAGCTGCACGAAGCGGGCGATCTCGATCGAGCGCGAGGTGTCGCGCTGCTCGATCGCCTCCAGGTCGGCGTCCTCGACCGTCACGAACTGACCCTTTGCGACCTCCCAGCCGCGCACGAGCTCGTCGGAGGAGACGTCGCGCTCGTGCACGGGGCACCAGCGCTTCTGCTTGATCGGCGTGCCGCACTCGCGGTGCAGCATCCGGAAGGAGACGTCGGACTGGCGCGCAGCGGGCTTCGTCGCGGGCGCGAGCCCGACGGGGATGTTGACGAGACCGAAGCTGACGGAGCCGTTCCAGGTAGTCCGCATGTGCAGGGGAATTGTACTGGGACGGCCCGAATTCGGCGCGGCACCCGCTCCTCCTGCCGCGGGCCGGCGCGAAAATCCGCCCGTGGCCGGCTGCAGGGGGCCGATCGGTAGATTGCGCGCACATGGGCCGGGGCCGGACGATCGCCAACCTCTGGCGGGACGCGATCGCCGCGGGGCACCCGGATCCCGCCTACCTGCACGAGGTCGACGGCGAGTGGCGCGAGGTCACCCATGCCGAGGCGGCCGTGGCCGTGGACGAGCTGGCGAACGGCCTGCTCGACCTCGGGATCCGCAAGGGCGACGCCTTCGCCCTGCTCGCGCGCACGAGCCTCGAGTGGGCGCTCTTCGACTTCGCGCTCGCGCTCGTCGGCGCGGTGGGCGCTCCGATCTACTCGTCGAGCTCGCCGCGGGACGCGCAGTACGTGCTCGCCCACTCGGAGGCGGTCGGCGTGCTGGTCGAGGACGACGAGCAGCGCCAGAAGGTCGCGGGCTTCGGCGGGCACGTGATCGCGTTCCCGGAGCTCGACGCGCTCCGGGAACGGGGACGGGCATTCGCGGCCGCGCGCCCCGACGCGCTCACCGAGCGGGCCGACTCGATCGACGAGGACGACCTCTTCACCTTCATCTACACGTCGGGCACGACGGGGCCGCCGAAGGCCTGCATGATCCGCCACCGCAACTACGACGCGATGGTGCGGAAGGGCGACCAGCTCGAGGAGCGGCTGACCGAGCCCGGCGACCTGATGCTGCTGTACCTCCCGCTCGCCCACAACTACGGACGGCTCCTGCATCTCTCCGCCCCGCACGTCGGCTACGCGGTCGCGTTCCTCGCCGACCCGCTGCGCGCCGCCGTCGAGCTGCCGCGCGTCCGGCCGACGCTCTTCCCGAGCGTGCCCCGCGTCTACGAGAAGATCCACACCGCCGTCGTCGCCGAGTTCGAGCGCCAGACGGGGGCGAAGCGCGTGATCGTCCACTGGGCGCTCGCAGTGGGCCGCCGCGTGTCGGCCCGGCAGCGCGCCCACCGGCCGGTGCCGCCGCTGCTCGCGCTCCAGCACCGGCTCGCCGACCGGCTCGTCTACTCGCAGGTGAAGGCGCGGCTCGGCGGCCGGCTGCGGGTCGCAAACGCCGGCGGCGCGCCCCTCGCACCCGAGATCGCCGAGTTCTTCCACGCGATCGACATCCCGATCCTCGAGGGGTACGGCCTCTCCGAGGTCACGACCGCGGCGACGGTCAACCGCTGGAACGACTTCAAGTTCGGGACGGTCGGGAAGCCGCTCCCCGGGGTCGAGATCCGGCTGGCCGAGGACGGCGAGATCCTGATCCGCTCCGACACCGTCTTCGCCGGGTACTACCGCGACGAGGAGGCGACCCGCGCGACGCTCGACGACGAGGGGTTCGTGCACACGGGCGACGTCGGGCATCTGGACGAGGACGGCTTCCTCGTGATCACCGACCGCAAGAAGGACATCATCGTCACCGCCGGCGGCAAGAACGTGGCGCCACAGAACCTCGAGAACGAGCTGAAGGCGCACCGGGTGATCTCGCAGGCGCTCGTCGTGGGCGACCGCAAGCCCTACATCGCGGCGCTCGTGACCGTCGACCCCGAGACCGCGGACGGCCTCGCGCCGGACGCGGTGCACGCGCTCGTGCAGCAGGCGGTGGACGCCGTCAACGCCGACCGGTCGCGGTTCGAGCAGATCAAGCGGTTCACGATCCTCCCGCGCGAGTTCTCGCTCGAACAGGAAGAGGTGACGCCGACGCTGAAGCTCCGGCGCAAGGTGATCCTCGACCACTTCTCCCGCGAGCTCGCCGGGTTCTACGACTCGGGCTAGAGAAGCCGGCGGGTCGGTCTAGAGAATCCGGCGGGCGCCGACGTACGTGGCGCTGTACCAGGCCTCGTCGAGGCTGGAGATCCGCACGACGTCGCCGGTGTGCGGCGCGTGCACGAACTGGTTGCCGCCGATGTAGATGCCGACGTGCCCGAGGCCGTCGAAGAAGACGAGGTCGCCGGGGGCGAGCTGGTCGCGCGAGACGGGGACGCCGTAGCTGTACTGGGCGTACGAGGAGTGCGGCAGCGAGACGCCCTCCTGGGCGTAGGCCCACATGACGAGCCCGGAGCAGTCGAAGCCGCCGGGTGCCGCCCCGCCCCAGACGTAGGGCGTGTTCAGCTGCGAGAGCGCGTCCGCGACGACACCGCCGTGGGTCGGCGGCGGCGCGACGATCGTGTCGTTCTGGGGCGTGACGGCCGAGGCGCCGACGACGATGTCGCCCTGCGGCTGGCCCTGCTGGCGCTGGTCGGAGAGCCGCTTCTCGGCCTTCCGCGCCATCTGCAGCTGCCGTGCGTGCTGCGCCGCGACCATCCGGTCGATCTGGCCCTTGAGCGAGCTGTAGAGGCGGTTCTCCTCGGCGAGCTGCGTCTCGAGCGACCGCTTGGCCGCGGCACGCGCCGCCACCTCCCGGCTCTGCCGCGCGCGTGCGTGCGCGAGCTGCGTCCCGTGGCGCTTGACCGCCGACTTGAACACCTTCACCTGCGCCAGGACCTCCGAGTCGAGCGAGGTGACGCTCTTCGCGCTGTCGAGCCGGTTGATCATGTCGTCCAGGCTGCTCGCTCCCAGGATCACCTCGAGCGTCGAGGTCTGCTCTCCGTTCATGTAGAGCGCCGAGAGCCGCTTGGCGATCGCACCCTGGCTCGCCTTCAGGTTGTGCTTCGCGACGTGCAGCTCGTACCTGTTCTCCCGCATGTTGCGCTGGATGCGGGCGAGCTGCATCGACGCGGTGTCGTACTGCGCGCGCGCTCGTTCCAGGGAGCTCGAGAGCTCGAGTAACCGCGCCTGCGCCCGCTGCGCCTCGGCACGCTTGCTGCCGATCGACGGGTCGGCAAACGCGGGGACCGCCGCCAGTAGGGCCAGGCAGATCCCTGCGAGCACGTACGGGGCCCGTCCGAGCCTACGAATGACGATCCCCTGCCAGGGAACGGGACGGGCGCACCGGGAGGGGCCGGTACGTCACGATTGCGCGGGAGCGTACCAACCTCCGCAGACGGGCGTCAACGGAGGTCTGCCGGATCCCGCCCCGGAAACCTACCGATTCCTCCACCCGTGTCGGCTCCCCGGGGCCGGGGCTGTGGTACGGTCCCGAACCGTGCTCGGGCAGGCACCCACGCCGCGGCGGCGCATCGTGCCGCTCGCGGCCATCGCCGTGGCGGTCCTGGTCGCACCCGCGGTCGGAGGCGCCAAGCCGCACCGCGCCTCGGCGCTGCGGGCCGACGATGCAGCGCTCGCGGCGAAGTCGCGCGCGGCCGTGCTCGGGCTCTACTCGCTCGACCGGCGGCTCGCAGCGGGCCGGGCCAGGGTCGCCGCCCTCGCCGGCCGGTCTCGCTCGCTCCGGGCCGAGCAGCGAGCCCTGCGCGCCCAGCTCGCGGTCGCAGAGACCAGCGCCCGGGTCGCCCAGCGGCAGCTCGCCGCTCAGCTCCGGACGCTCTACGAGCAGGGGCGACTCGAGCCGCTCGACATCGTCTTCGGCGCACGCTCCCTCGACGAGGCGATGACGAGCCTCGACAACCTTGCCCAGTCGGCCGGCCGCGGCAAGGACGTGCTGCGCGAAGTGCAGGCGGCGAAGCAGACCCTGCTGACGGAGCGGACGGCGCTGGCGGCGAAGGCCGCGGGCCTCGCCCGGGCGACCGCCGACGCCCAGGCGGCGGCCGACGCGCTGCTCCGGGCGCGCGCCGCTCGTGCGTCCTACATCTCGTCGCTCGCGGCGCGGCGGCGCCTCGACCGGCAGGAGATCGCACGCCTCGTCACTCGAGCTCGGGTGGCCCAGTCGCGCAGCACGCGGCTCGCGCACGTCCACGGCGCCGGCCGCGCGCCGGCGCCGGCAGGCCGCCGGTCCGCGGGTGCCGACCCCACGATCGCCGAGCCGGCGGCCGGAACGGAGCTGACGGTGACGGCGACGGGCTACTCGCTCCCCGGAACGACCGCCACGGGCCTGCCCGTCGGCTGGGGCGTCGCCGCGGTCGACCCCTCGGTGATTCCGCTCGGCACCCGCTTCACCGTCCCGGGCTACGGCGAAGCGGTCGCCGCCGACATCGGCGGCGGCGTCTCGGGCACGAGGATCGACCTCTGGTTCCCGACGATCGGCAAGGCGCGCGCCTGGGGCCGGCGGACGGTCACGATCGTCCTGCACTGAACGTCCCGGACCGGCGGGTTGTCCCGAACCGGCAGTTGTCCTGAACCGGCAGGCCATCCGGAACCGGCGGGGCTACACTGGACGAACGGTCAAACGCCCAGGTAGGCCGAGCTGAACGAACCAGAGAACCCCGAGCCGACGACACCGCGCGTCCTGTTGGTGGACGATCACGACCTGTTCCGAACGGGTCTGCGCAACCTGCTCGAGGAGCAGGGCGTCGACGTCGTCGGTGAGTGCGACAACGGCACGGACGCCCTCCGCGGCGTCCGGGAGCTCGCACCCGAGGTCGTGGTGATGGACCTGAACATGCCGGGGATCAGCGGCGTCGAGGCGACCCGGCAGATCTCGATGATCGCCCCGCTCACGCGCGTGCTCGTGCTTGACGATCTCCGACCAGGACGCCGACGTGATGGACGCGATCCTCGCCGGCGCCTGCGGCTACATGCTCAAGGACGCCTCGATCTCGGAGCTGATGCAGGGGATCAGGGCGGCCGCGGTCGGCGAGTCGCTCGTCTCGCCGACGATCGCGGCCAAGGTGCTGCAGCGCGTCCGCGCGTCGAGCGCCTCTCAGCGCGAGGCGGAGCTGATCCAGTCCGAGCTCTCGGACCGCGAGATCGAGGTGCTGAAGCTGATCGCGAACGGCAAGGACAACGCGATGATCGCCGGCGAGCTGCACATCAGCCCGAAGACGGTCAAGAACCACATCTCGAACATCCTGATGAAGCTCCAGATCGACAACCGCATCCAGGCCGCCGTCTACGCCGTCCGGTCGGGAATCGTCTAGAGGCTTGATGCGGGTTGGGGTGTGCGCGGGGATGCGCCTGACCAAGCGGATTGGACGGGGCGGGCGCAGCGCGTAGCGGTGGCTACGGGCAAGCTCGACGCGGCCGAGCCGCGCCGCGTCAGGCGCACCAGCCGAGCATGCGCCCGCAAACCCGCATGAAGCCTCCAGCGCCCCGCACGGCCGCGACGCGCCGACATCGGCTCAGGTTCGACATCTGGTGTCCTCGAACGGTGGGTGGAACGATCGCCGGGTACGACGTCAGGCTTCGACGCCCGGGCGCCGTTCGCGTGACGGCGCAGCTCCCCGAGCAGGGCGCGCAGGCGCGTCTGGTCGACCTGGTTCCCGTCGATCCGCTCCGCCAGCTCGTTCAGCTCCCGCAGCCCACCCTCCGCGTCGTCGCGCCGGCGCGCGAGCTCGGTGAGCCGCTTCTCGAGGCGCCACTGCTCCGCCTCGAGCGTCAGCGCGTGCGCGTACCCGTCGGTCAGCGTCTGCTCGATCTGCGCGAGGTCGTGCTGCGGCGCGTCCAGGAGCGCCCTGATCTGGGTGACGAGCTCGGTCATCCCGACGATTCTCCCGAGTGCCGGCCAACCTCGACAAGGGCCGCCCGGCCCATTTCGTCCCCGCACGCGGCCCAGGCACAATCCAGCGATGAGGTGGGGCATCCTGCTGGCGGCGCTCGCCCTCGTGCTGGCTCCCGCGGGGCGCTCGTCGTCCCTTCCCCTGCCGACCCGGCTCGCGCAGGCGCTCGCGGTTCCCGGGAACTCCCCGGCCGCGTCCGCGGCGTTCGCGGTCGACCTCGCCTCGGGCCGGGCCGTGTTCGCGCGCAACCCGGACCTTCCCCTCGCCCCCGCCTCGAACGAGAAGCTCGCCGTCACGTACACGGCGCTGACGGAGCTCGGCACCGGCTACCGCTTCCGCACCGAGGTGCTCGCCCGCGGCGTCCAGGACGGCTCGGTCTGGCACGGAGACCTCTTCCTGAAGGGGTTCGGCGACCCGACGCTGACCGGGGTCGGCCTCGACCGGCTGGCGGCCCAGCTCGCCGAGCTCGGGATCCTCCGCGTCGACGGCCGGCTGCTGGCCGACGAGTCCTGGTTCGACGCGCTCCGGACGGCACCTGGCTGGAAGGCCGCGTTCTGGAAGACGGAGTGCCCGCCGCTCTCGGCGCTCGTCGTCGACCGGGGCTGGTACGACCACCATGTCGCCTCGAGCCCGGCCGTCGCCGCAGTGGGGCTGTTCCGCCGCGTGCTGCGCAGCCACGGGATCGCGACCGGCCCGGTGGGCACCGGCCGCGCCCCCGCGGACGCGCCGGCGCTCGCGCAGGTCGAGTCGGCTCCACTCGCGACGATCGTCTCGACCCTGGATCGCGACAGCGACAACTTCGTCGGCGAGATCCTGCTGAAGGAGATCGGCGCCGAGGTCGGCGCGCGCGGCACCACCGCGGCGGGCGCCGCGATCGTGCGCCGCGATCTCGGGGCGGCCGGGATCCCGCTCGCGGGGGTTCGCATCGTCGACGGCTCGGGGCTCTCCGTGCTCGACCGCGTCACCGCACGCATGCTCGCGCAGGTGCTGCTGACCGTCTGGGCGAACCCCGAGCTCCGACCGGTCGTCTGGTCGGCGCTTGCGACCGCCGGCGTGAACGGCACGCTCGAGCGGCGGATGCGCACCGCGCCGGCACGCGGGGCGGTGCACGCGAAGACGGGGACGACCGAGGAAGCGTCGGCGCTCTCGGGCTACGTGGCGAAGCGCTACGTGTTCGCGCTGCTGCAGAACGGGCGGCCGGTCGCGGCCACGGCGGCGCGCAAGGCGCAGGACCGGTTCGCGACCGCGCTCGCCTCAGCCGCCCGCGGCAAGTAGCCGCCGCAGGTCGGCCTCGTCGAGCAGCGGCACGCCCGCCTTCCTGGCCTTCGCGACCTTGGAGCCGGGGCTCTCACCGACCACGACGCCCGCCGTCTTGCGCGAGACGCTGTCGGTGACCCGGGCGCCGAGCTCCTCGAGCGCCGCCCGCGCCTCGTCGCGCGTCATCGACTCGAGGGTGCCGGTGAGCACGTACTGGCGCCCGCTCAGCGGACCCTCGACCGGCCGCTCCTCCTCGCCCGCCTCGAAGCGCAGCCCGAGCTCGCGCAGCTCCTCGACGAGGGCGCGGTTCTCCTCGTCGGCGAACCACTCGGCGACGGCCTCGGCGCGATCGGGGCCGAAGCCCTCGACCTCGGCGAGCTCCTCGGGCGTCGCCGCGAGCAGCCGGTCGATGTCGCCGACGTGGCCGCGCGAGGTTCTGGGCGATCACCCAGCCGATGCCGGTGATGTTGAGGCCGAGCAGCACGCGCGAGAACGGCACGCGCCGCCGCGACGCCTCGATCTGCTCGATCGCGTTCGACGCGGAGATCTCGGCGAAGCCGTCGAGCTCGAGCAGCTGCTCCTTGCGCAGCCGGTAGAGGTCGGGCAGCGAGCGCACGAGGCCCATGTCCCAGAGCACGCGCACCGTCTGCTCCCCCACCCCGTCGATGTCGGCGGGCCGCCTGGACCCAGTTGATCAGCGTCTCGAGTCCGCGCGAGGGGCAGGCGCGGTTGGGGCAGCGGTGCATCGCCTCGCCCTCCGGCTTGACCACCGCGCGTGTCGCAGAGCGGGCAGCGCTCTGGCATCCGGAACGGCTTCGTCCCCCGGCGGTGCGCGCCGGCGGGGCCGACGATCTGCGGGATCACGTCGCCCGCCCGCTGCACGATCACGTCGTCGCCCTCGCGGATGCCCTTGCGGTTGATGTCCTCCTCGTTGTGCAGCGTCGCCCGCGAGACCGTGACGCCGCCGACCTCGACCGGCTCGAGCAGCGCCCAGGGATTGAGCGCCCCGGTCCGCCCGACGCGGATCCGGATCTCGTTCAGTCTCGTCGTCGCGGTCATCGGCGCCCACTTGAACGCCCGCGCCCAGCGAGGCCGCGAGTGCAGCGCACCGAGGCGCCGCTGCTGCTCGAGGTCGTCGACCTTGATCACGATCCCGTCGATCTCGTAGTCCAGCTCGGCGCGACGGCGCTCCCAGCCGCGGCAGGCCTGCGCGACGGCCTCGACGGACTCAAGCCGCTCCGCGAAGGGATTCGTCGGGAAGCCCTGGCCCCGGAGCCACTCGAGCGTCTCCCAGTGCGTCGCGAGCGCGACGCCCTCGTGGACGCCGACGCCGTAGGCCCAGAACGAGAGCGGGCGGCGCGCGGTCACCTGCGAGTCCTTCTGGCGCAGCGAGCCGGCGGCGGCATTGCGCGGGTTCGGAGTGGGCTTCTTGCCCTCGGCGACGAGCCGCTCGTTGAGGGCGGTGAAGCCCGAGAGCGGCATGTAGACCTCGCCCCGGACCTCGGCGAGCGTCGGCGCCGCCGCGCCGAGCATGCGGAGCGGGATCGCCGAGATCGTGCGCAGGTTGACGGTGACGTCCTCGCCCACCTCGCCGTCGCCGCGCGTCGCTCCCCGCGTGAAGACCCCCTCGTCGTAGGTGAGGTTGATCGCGAGGCCGTCGATCTTCGGCTCGAGGACGTACGCGACCGGCTCGTCGGTCGCGAGCCGCTTGCGGACGTCGTCGGCCCACTTCTCGATCGCCTCCTCGGTCGTCACCTTCTCCAGCGAGCCCATCGGCGTCGGGTGCCGCACCTTCTCGAAGCGCGACGAGGGCGGCGCGCCGACCCGCTGGGTGGGCGAGTCCGCGGCGGCGAGCTCGGGATGCTCCCGCTCGAGCTCGACGAGCTCGTCGAAGTGCCGGTCGTAGGTGGCGTCGTCGACCGACGGATCGTCGAGCACGTGGTATTCGTGCAGCCAGCGGTTGAGCAGCGTGCGCAGCTCCGCCGCGCGGGCCGCGTCAGACAAGCTCGAGGATCTCCCGCGGCTCGTGGACGACGACATCGGCCTCGAGGAGCTTCTCGGCCGTGTGGATGCGCCCCCACGAGACGCCGATCGCGTGGAGCCCCGCCGCCTTCGCCGCCTGCATGTCGAACGGGGAGTCGCCGACGTAGGCCGCCTCCTCCGGCCGCGCGCCGAGCCGTTCGAGGGCGAGCTCGAGCGGCTGCGGGTCGGGCTTGTGGCGCTCCGTCTCGTCGCCGCCCACGACGACGTCGAACAGGTGCTCGATCGGCAGGCGCCGGAACGCGAGCTCGACGGTCGCGCGCCGCTTCGCGGTGACGATGCCGAGCCTGTGGCCGCGCTCGGCGAGCGTCTCGAGCAGCGAGTCGACCCCGGCGCAGTACTCGAGGGTCTCGTGGAGCGGCTCGTTGTGCGCGCGGTAGACGCGAACGAGCTCCTCGACCCGGTCGGGGTCGAGCGCCAGCATCTGCGACTCGAGCCCGGGGCCGCCCACCGCCTGCATCAGCTGCTCGTCGCTGAACTCGCGCCCGACGACCGTCTCGGCCGCGTGGCGCATCGAGGCGAGGATGATCGCGCCGGAGTCGACGACGGTGCCGTCGAGATCGAAGAGGACGACCGGGTAGCGCACGGCGCCGATCGTACCGGCGGGCCGACGGGTCAGAGGTAGGACACCGAGGCCAGGTACAGGCCGTGCGCCGGCGCGGTGGCGCCGGCGTCGCGGCGCGGCCGGCCTGCGAGCAGCGGCGCCAGCTCGCGACCCTCGAGCATCGTCCCGACCAGCGTCCGCACCATGTGGCGCAGGAACGAGTCGGCGGTGATCTCGAACTCGACCAGGTCGTCGTCGACCTCGCGCCAGCGCGCCTCCTGGACGGTGCGGACGAAGACCCGGTGCTGGGTGTCGGTCGGCGTGAACGCGCGAAAGTCGTGGGCGCCCGGAAGGGCGGCCGCGTTCGCACGGAGCGACTCGAGATCGAGCGGCCGTGGCTGCCACAGCGCGCGCGCCGCCTCGAAGGGAGAGCGCTCGCGCCGGCGCCAGATGCGATAGCGGTACGACCGCGACCGTGCGTCGAAGCGCGCATGGAAGCCGTCGGCCGCCGCCTCGGCGCGGACGACGGCGACGTCCTCCGGCAGCGCCGCGTTCAGCGCCTCCGCCGCCCGCTCGGCCGGCGGCCCACCGTCGACCTCCACCGAGACGACGTTGCCGAGCGCGTGCACCCCCGCATCCGTGCGGCCGGCGACCGCCGGCGCACCCGACTCCCCGTAGAGCCCGGCCAGCGCGCGTCGCAGTTCCGCCTCGACGGTCCGCTCCCCCGGCTGCCGCGCCCAGCCCCGAAAGCCGGTGCCGTCGTAGGCGACCGTCAGCTTCAGGCGCACGCCGCGTCCGCCGGACCGGAGGGAGACGTCAGGCGGGCCTGACTGCACTTGTAAGGTATGCCTGATGCTCTAGGCACTTGGCATTCCTCCGCTACACTCTACTCGATGTCCGACGAGCATCACTTCCTGCTCCAGCGCGTCCAGCCGGCCATGGTCGGCCTGATCGACGGGTCGCTGTCCACGCTCGCGCCGATCTTCGGCATCGTCTTCTACACGCATTCGCCCCACACCGCGTTCATCGCCGGCCTCTCGACCTCGATCGGCGCCGCCATCTCGATGGCATTCTCGGAGGGCCTCTCGGACACCGGCATCCTGACGGGACGCGGCAGCCCGCTCGTTCGCGGCGGGATCACGGGCGCGGGGACATTCCTGGGCGGCATCCTGCACACGCTGCCGTTCCTGATCCCGAACTACCACTCCGCCGTCGTCGCCGCCGCCGTCGTCGTCGGCTTCGAGCTCGTCGCGCTCGCGGTGATCCGCTGGCGGTTCTTCCAGACCGGGTTCGTCCGCTCGCTGCTCGCGATCTCGTTCGCCGGTGCGACGATCGCGGTCGTCGGCGCCCTGATCGGCTCGGCCGGCTAGCCGGACCTGCCGCCGACTCGCCGCGCTACGCGGCCGGGTCGGCTCGGCGTCGCTCTCGGCGTCGGGCTCGGCGCCCGCCTCCTCCGTGGCGACTGCGTCCGCTTCGACCTCCGGCTCGGCGGCTTCTGCTTCCGCGTCGGCCTCCGCGGCCGCCGTGGCGGCCTCCTCCGGGGTCACCTCGACGACCGCCTCCGGCTCGCCGGCGTCCTGCTCGGCCGCCGGCTCGTCGACCACCGTCTGGCGCGCCTCGCGCTCCTGCGCCACGTACTCCTCGTCGACCAGCTCCAGGTAGGCCATCTCGGCCGCGTCACCGGCGCGCGGGCCGATCTTGACGATCCGGGTGTACCCGCCGGGGCGATCCTTGAAGAGTGGCGCGACGTCGGCGAAGAGGCGGTGCACGACGTCGCGCGAGCGGAGGAACGCGGTCGCCTGCCGCCGCGCGTGCAGGTCGCCGCGCCGGCCGAGCGTGATCATCTGCTCGGCGATCGGCCGGACGGCCTTGGCCTTGGTGACGGTCGTCTTGATCCGGCCGTGCTCGATCAGCGCACCGGCGAGGTTCGCGTAGAGCGCCCGCCGGTGCGCCGAGTCGCGGCCGAGCTTCTTGCCGGTGCGCGCGTGCCGCATTGCCGGCCCTAGGCCTCCGCGCCGTTCGAGGAGCCGCCGCGGAGATTCAGCCCGTGCTGGGACAGCGTCTCCTTGACCTCCTCGATCGACTTCTTGCCGAAGTTCGGGATGGCGGCGAGCTCCGACTCCGTCTTCGTGACGAGGTCGCCGATCGTCTCGATCCCGACCCGCTTGAGGCAGTTGTACGAGCGGACGCCGAGCTCGAGCTCCTCGATCGGGAAGTTCTCCATGCCGCCGGCGAGCGAGACGCCGCCGGTCGCTTCGCCGACGCCGTCCACCGCGTTGGCCGACTCGCCGAACCCTTCGATCTTCTCGAGGTCGGTGAAGATCGCGAGCTGGCGGATCAGGATCTCGGCCGCCTCGGCGATCGCGTCCTTCGGGTCGATCGACCCGTTCGTCGCCACGTCGAGGATCAGCTTGTCGTAGTCCGTGCGCTGCCCGACACGCGCCGCCTCGACGTCGTAGGCGACGCGGTTGATCGGCGAGAACATCGAGTCGACGGGGATCACGCCGATCGTGTGCGCCTGCCCGCGGTTGCCCTCGGCGGGCATGTAGCCGCGGCCGCGGCCGATCGTGAGCGTGACCTCGAGCCGGCCCTTCGACGAGAGGTTCGCGATCTCGAGCTCCGGGTTCAGGATCTCGAGATCGGCGGGCGCCTCGATGTCGGCGGCGGTGACGGTGCCCTCGCCGCGCTTCGTCAGGCGCACCTCGACCTCGGGCGACTCCCCGTGGAGGATGCAGACGAGCTGCTTGAGGTTGAGGATGATGTCGGTGACGTCCTCGCGGACGCCCGGCAGGGTCGTGAACTCGTGCGCGACTCCCTCGATCTTCACCGAGGTGACGGCGGCGCCCTCCAGCGAGGAGAGCAGCACCCGGCGCAGCGAGTTGCCGAAGGTGTAGCCGAAGCCGCGGTCGAGCGGCTCGATCACGAAAACGCCACGGTTCTCCGTGACTTCCTCGTGCGTGATCTTCGGCACCTGGAAATCTTGAGCGCGTACTGCCACGTGTGTCCTTTCTTCCCTGTGGTTCCTGAAAAATTCCGGCCGAGCGCTACTTGCTGTAGAGCTCGACGATCAGCTGTTCGGAGACCGGCGTGTCGATCTCCGCTCGCTCCGGCCACTTCAGCACCGTGCCCTGGAGGCCGTCGTGATCGGCCTGGAGCCACGGGGCGACGGCGGCGGTGAGGTCGGTCGCGTCGCGGACGATCTGCTCGGCGCCGGAGCCGGACTTCAGCGAGACGACGTCGTCCGGCTTCACCTGGTAGCTCGGGATGTTGACGCGCCGGCCGTTGACGGCGAAGTGACCGTGCCGGACGAGCTGCCGCGCCTGCGCCCGCGAGGCCGCGAAGCCGAGGCGGTAGACGACGTTGTCGAGCCGTGTCTCGAGCATGCGCAGGAGGTTGTCGCCGGTGATGCCGCCCTGCTTGTTCGCCTTCTCGTAGTAGGTGCGGAACTGCGTCTCGAGCAGGCCGTAGTAGCGGCGCGCCTTCTGCTTCTCGCGCAACTGCAGCAGGTACTCGCTCTGCTTGATGCGGCCGCGGCCGTGCTCGCCCGGCGGATAGGAGCGGCGCTCGATCGCGCACTTCTCGGTCAGGCAGCGCTCGCCCTTCAGGAAGAGCTTGATGCCCTCCCGGCGGCACTGCTTGCACTTGGGGGAACGATCGCGAGCCACTAGCGGTCACCTTCCGACTGAATCGTGCCCGCCAGCTGCGAAACGCCGGCGATGCAAGGACGCAGGGAGCGCTCGTAGTCGACGGCTACGGGCGCGACTGAGGACGCGGCAGCGCCGCGCGTTGCAGCACCCCGGCGGGTGCGAGGCAGGCGGTAGGTGGCCGCCATCAAACGCGCCTCCGCTTCTTCTGGCGGACGCCGTTGTGCGCCTGCGGCGAGACATCCTTGACGCCGAGGATCTCGAGGCCCGCGGCCTGCAGCGAGCGGATCGCCGTCTCGCGGCCGGAGCCCGGCCCCTTGACGAACACCTCGACCTTCTGCAGCCCGTGCTCCATGCCCTTGCGCGCCGCCGCATCGGCCGTCACCTGGGCGGCGAACGGCGTCGACTTGCGGGAGCCCTTGAACCCGGCCGAGCCGGCCGACTCCCAGACGATCACGTTGCCCTCGCGGTCGGTGAGCGCGACGATCGTGTTGTTGAACGACGTCTTGATGTGCGCCTGTCCGATCGCGATGTTCTTGCGGACGCGACGGCGGGTGCGGCCGCGCGTGGCTGCTCTGCGGGGAGGTGCCATCAGCGGTTCGCTCCCATCACTTCGCCTTCTTTCCGCGGCCGACGGTCTTCTTCGGGCCCTTGCGCGTGCGGGCGTTCGTCTTCGTGCGCTGCCCGCGCGCCGGCAGGTTGCGCCGGTGGCGGAGGCCACGGTAGGCGCCGATCTCCGAGAGCCGCTTGATCGCCTGCGTGCGCTCGCGGCGGAGGTCGCCCTCGACCTGGTGGTTCGTGTCGATGTACTCGCGCAGCTTCGCGACCTCGTCCTCGGTGAGGTCGCGCACCTTCGTGTCGCGCGAGAGGCCGAGCGCGTCGCAGATCCGCTGCGCCGACGGCTGGCCGATGCCGAAGATGTAGGTGAGCCCGATCTCGAGCCGCTTCTGATTCGGCAGGTTGACTCCAGCGATGCGTGCCAATGCTCTCCTCTAACCCTGGCGCTGCTTGTGGCGCGGATTGGTACAGATGACCATGGTGCGCCCGTGCCGCTTGATCACGCGGCAGCGCTCGCACATGGGCTTGACGGACGGTCTGACTTTCATGAGCAAGAAAGGTTGCGCACGGGCTTCCGCCTCGCGACGCGAAGGGGGATGGTACCACGCGCGGAGCGGCCCGGGCCGCGGCTCGGAGCGGAAATCATCGCCGCAGCGGCTCGCCGACGCCGGAGCCGGTCAGGATGCGCGGCCCGGCGGCCGTGATCGCGACGGTGTGCTCGAAATGGGCGGCGAGGGAGCCGTCCTGGGTCGAGATCGACCATTCGTCGTCGTGGACGTAGACCTCGGGGCCACCGGCGGTGATCATCGGCTCGATCGCGATCGTCATGCCCTCCTGGAGCTCCGGCCCCCGGTAGGAGGAGACGAAGTTCGGCACCTGCGGGTCCTCGTGCATCGACCTGCCGACGCCGTGCCCGACCAGGCTGCGGATGACGCTGAAGCCCGCGTCCTCGGTGACGCTCTGCACGGCCCCGGAGATGTCCCCGATCGCGTTCCCGACCCGCGCCTCGGCGATCCCGGCCTCGAGCGCCTCCCTGCACGTGTCGAGCAGCCTCTGCGCCTCCGGCGCGATCTGCCCCACCGGGAACGTCCATGCCGAATCGGCGACGAAGCCGTCGAGCGTCACGCCGACGTCGACGGAGAGCACGTCGCCCGGGGCGAGCTTCACCCGGCCCGGGATGCCGTGCACGACCATCGCGTTCGGCGACTGGCACGTGGCCGCCGGATAGCCCCGGTAGCCCTTGAAGGTCGGCTCGCCGCCCCGCGACCGGATGAACTCCTCGGCGAGGGCGTCGAGCTCCGCCGTCGTGATGCCGGGCTGCACCTGCTCCTCGATCAGCGCGAGCGTCTCGGCGACCACGCTGCCGGCGCGGCTCATCGTCTCGATCTCGGCGGCCGACTTCCGGATGATCACTGCAGCCGCTCCAGCGCCGACTCGATCTCCGCCCACACCTGCTCGACCGTTCCCCCTGCGTGCAAGGGAACGAGGTTACCGGTCGTACGGTAGTGCTCGACGACCGGCTCGGTCTCGGCATGGTAGATCGCGAGCCGCCGGGCGATCACCTCCGGCGTGTCGTCGGCCCGTCCCTCGATCTGGGCGCGCTCGAGGAGGCGCTCGGTGGCCACGTCGTCGGGCAGGTCGAAGAAGAGGATCGCGTCGAGCCCCCGCCCGATCCCGCCGAGCATCTCGTCGAGGGCCTCCGCCTGGACGAGGTTGCGCGGGAAGCCGTCGAGCACGAAGCCGCCCCGGGCGTCGTCCGCCTCCAGCCGCTCGCGGATCAGGGCCACCGTCACCTCGTCGGGCACGAGCCGCCCCGAGTGGAGGATCGGCTCGACCTGCTTGCCGAGCTCCGTCTGTGCGGCGATCGCGGCGCGAAACATGTCACCCGTCGAGATGTGCGGCAGCCCGTGCGCCGCCGCGATGTTCTGCGCCTGCGTTCCCTTGCCGGCGCCCTGGGGGCCCAGGACGAGGAGGTTCACTTCAAGAAGCCCTCGTACGACCGCATCATCATCTGCGACTCCATCTGCCGCATCGTGTCCAGGGCGACGCCGACGACGATCAGCACCGAGGTGCCGCCGAGCGCGCGGCTCGTCGCCTGCGAGAAGTTGAACTGGTTGATGAACACGGACGGCAGCACCGCCACGACGGCCAGGAACAGCGAGCCGGGCAGCGTCAGGCGTGTCAGCACGCGGTCGAGGTACTGCGCCGTCGGCGGGCCGGGGCGGATGCCGGGGATGTAGCCGCCGTACTTGCGCAGGTTGTCGGCCTGGTCGACCGGGTTGAACTGCACGGCCGTGTAGAAGTAGGTGAAGACGATGATCAGGAACGCCTCGACGCCGAGGTAGGCCCAGGACGACGGCGAGAAGTGCGTGTTGATGAACGTCTGCGTCGACGGCGCGAACGAGCTGATCGTCTGCGGCAGCGCCAGCAGCGCCGCGGCGAAGATCACCGGGATCACGCCCGCCATGTTCACGCGGAGCGGCATGTAGGTCGAGCCGCCCGCGGTCTGGCGGCGGCCCATCATCCGCTTCGCGTACTGGATCGGGATCCGCCGCTGCCCCTCCTGCACGAACACGACCGCGACGACCACGCCGAGCGCGACGATCGGGAAGAAGAGCTTCTCGATCGGGCCGCCGTTCAGCCAGGCGGTGATGCCCTGCGGAGCCGAGGTGAGGATCGAGGCGAAGATCAGCAGCGAGATGCCGTTGCCGATGCCGCGCTTGGTGATCAGCTCGCCCAGATACATCAGCAGCACGGTGCCGGCCGTCAGCGTGACGACGATCAGCACGAGCCGCCCCGGGTTGCCCGGCAGCGCCTTCTGCTGGTGGAACAGGTACGCATAGCCGGCCGCCTGGGCGGCCGCCAGCACGACGGTCAGGTACCGGGTGTACTGGTTGATCTTGGCGTAGCCCGCCTCGCCCTCCTTCTGCAGCTGCTCGAGCGTCGGGATCACGACGGTCAGCAGCTGGATGATGATCGACGCCGTGACGTACGGCATGATCCCGAGCGCGAAGATCGAGAAGCGCGAGAGGGCCGAGCCCGAGAAGAGGTTCAGCAGGCCGAGCAGCGAGCCGCCGCGGCCGTTGAAGAAGTTCTGGATCTGGGCCGAGTCGACCCCCGGCGCGGGCATCCAGGAGCCGACGCGGTAGAGGGCGAGGATCGCCGCCGTGAACAGGAGCCGGCGCCGCAGCTCCGGGACCCGCCAGGCGTTGGCGAGCCAGGAGAGCATCAGCCTTCGCCTTCGGCGACCTTCTCGTCGCCGGCCGTCTCGCCCAGGTCGGGCTCGACGTCCTTCGCCTCCGAGCGCCCCTCGGGGCGGCGCTTGAGGTTCTTCGGCTTGCGCGGCTTCGGCTCCTTGAGCAGCGTCAGCGTGCCGCCGGCGGCCTCGACCTTCTCCCGTGCGGTCGCGGAGGCGCCGTGGACGGTGATCTCGAGCTTCTTGGTCAGCTCGCCGACCCCCAGCAGCTTCACGTCCTTGCGCAGCGAGCGGATCAGCCCCTTCGCCTTCAGCGACTCGGGGGTCACCTCCTCGCCCGCCTCGAAGCGAGCCTCGAGGTCGCGCAGGTTGACCGGCTGGGAGTAGGTGCGGAACGGCCCGACCGGCATCGCGTCGGCGGACGTGTTCCCGCGCAGCTTCGCCGTGCGCATGTGCAGCGGCATCTGGCCGCCCTCGAAGCCCGCGCGCATCGCGTGCGAGCCGGCGCGCGACTTCTGCCCCTTGATGCCGCGGCCGGAATAGCGCCCCTTGCCGGAGCCGAGGCCGCGCCCGACGCGCTTGCGGTCCTTCCGCTCCTGCGCGGGCTGCAGGTTGGACAGATTCAGGTCTCCCGCCACGGCTAGCCCTCCTCGACCTTCACGAGATGTCGCACCTTGCGCAGCATGCCTGCGATCACCGGGGTGTCGTCGTGCTCGGCCGTGCGGCCGATCTTGCCGAGCCCGAGCGCGCGCAGCGTGCCGCGATGACGCTCGGACTGCCCGATCTGGCTACGCACCTGCGTCAGCTTCACCTTCGCCACCGGCGCCCACCTCCTCCGCACGAGCGCGGGAGCGGGCTCGGGCTCCGGCGCGTCCTCGACGGGCGGCCGGTAGGGCAGCACGTCGTCGACCGACTTGCCGCGCGCCCGCGCGACCTCCTCCGGCCGGCGCAGCTGCCGCAGCGCCTGCTCGGCCGCCTTGACCATGTTGATCGGGTTGGTGGTGCCGAGCGACTTGGCGAGCACGTCGCGGATGCCGCCGAGCTCGAGCACCGCCCGCACGCCGCCGCCGGCGATCACGCCGGTACCGGGCGAGGCCGGCCGCAGCAGCACCCGGGCCGCGTCGAAGCGCCCGAGCGACTCGTGCGTGATCGTCTGTCCGTGCTTCGGCACCGTGAACAGGTTCTTGCGGGCGTCGTCGACGGCCTTCGAGATCGCCAGCGGCACCTCGCGGGCCTTCCCGTAGCCGACGCCGACCCGGTCGACCTCGTCGCCGATCACGACGAGCGCGGTGAACGAGAACCGCCTGCCGCCCTTGACCACCTTGGCGACGCGGTTGATCTCGACCACGCGCTCCTTGAGCTCCCTGCTCTCATCGACGTGAACAGCCACTAGAACTTGAGTCCTCCTTCACGCGCGCCGTCGGCCAGTGCCTTGACGCGTCCGTGGTACAGGTAGCCGCCGCGGTCGAAGACGACGCCTTCGACTCCGGCCTTCTTGGCGTTCGAGGCGAGCAGCTTGCCGACCTCCTCCGCCTGGGCGGTCTTGTCGCCCTTGAACGACTTCGGCAGGTCGAGCCACGAGGCCGCGGCCAGCGTGCGGCCGGCGTCGTCGTCGACGAGCTGCGCGAAGATCCCGCGATTCGAGCGGAACACCAGCACGCGCGGGCGCTCCGCGGTGCCGCGGATCTTCCCGCGGACGCGGCGATGCCGCCGCAGCCGCGCTTCGCGAACCGAGAGCGAGCTCATTTCCCGATGACCTCCGTCAAGCCTACGGTCATTTTCCCGCTCCCGGCGCAGGCCGAGCCTGCGCCTTCGCTCCCGATGACCTCCGTCAAGCCTACGGTCATTTTCCCGCTCCCGGCGCAGGCCGAGCCTGCGCCTTCGCTCCCGATGACCTCCGTCAAGCCTACGGTCATGCGCGCTTCCCGACCTTCCGGCGAACGTGCTCGCCCTCGTAGCGGATGCCCTTGCCCTTGTACGGCTCGGGCGGGCGGACCTTGCGAATCTCGGCGGCGGTCTGGCCGACCGCCTGCTTGTCGATGCCGCGCACGACCACCTGGGTCGGGGTCGGCACCTCGAACGAGATGCCCTCGCGCGGCGTGACCCGCACCGAGTGCGAGTAGCCCACCTGCAGCTCGAGGTTCGCGCCGGCCAGGGCGGCGCGGTAGCCGACCCCCTGGATCTCGAGGCGCTTCTCGAAGCCGTTCGTGACGCCCTCCACCATGTTCGCGATCAGGGTGCGCGTCAGGCCGTGCAGCGCACGGTCGTCGCCGCGCTCGGTCGGCCGCTCGACGAGGATCCGGCCGTCCTCCTGGCTGATCGCCATGCGCTGGGGGACCTGCTGGCGCAGCTCGCCCTTCGGCCCGGAGACCGTGACGCGGCCGGGGTCGACCGAGACGAGCACGCCGGCGGGAACTTCGATTGGACGTTTTCCGATGCGAGACACGTGTGGTTACCAGACGTAGCAGAGAACTTCGCCGCCGATGCCCTCGGCCTCGGCGGTGCGGCTCGTGACGACGCCGCGGGAGGTGGACATGATCGCGATGCCCATGCCGCCCAGCACGCGCTGGCGGCGGGTCCTGCCGGCGTAGACGCGGCGGCCGGGCTTCGAGACGCGCCTGAGGCCCGAGAGCACCCGCTCGCGCCCGCGCCCGTACTTCAGCTCGACGACGAGCCTCGGGTGCGAGTTGGAGGTGTCGACGTGGTAGTCGCGGATGTAGCCCTCCTCCTTGAGGATGCGGGCGATCTCGACCTTCAACTTCGAGCTCGGCATCTCGGCGCGGTCGTGCAGCGCCTTGTTGGCGTTGCGGATGCGCGTGAGCATGTCGGCGACGGGATCGGTGAGCATCTCGGTCCTCCTACCAGGAGCTCTTGGTCATGCCGGGGATGACGCCCTCGTGGGCGAGCTCCCTCAGGCAGATACGGCAGAGCCCGAACTTCCGGAACACGGCGCGCGGCCTGCCGCAGCGGTTGCAGCGGGTGTAGTTGCGCACCTTGTACTTCGCGGGCCGCGCGGCCTTCACGATCAGCGACTTCTTCGCCATTGTTATCTAACGCCTCCGTCGGCGGCGAACGGCAGGCCGAGCGCGCTCAGGAGCGCGCGTGCCTGGGTGTCGTCCACCGCGGTCGTCGTGATCGCGACGTCGAGGCCGCGGATCTGGTTGATGCTGTCGTAGTCGATCTCCGGGAAGATGATCTGCTCGCGGACGCCGAGCGAGTAGTTGCCGCGACCGTCGAACGAATCGGGGCTGAGGCCGCGGAAGTCGCGGATGCGCGGGAGCGCGATCGAGACGAGCCGGTCGAGGAACTCCCACATCCGGTCGCCCCGCAGCGTCACCTTGACGCCGATCGGCATGCCCTCGCGGATCTTGAACTGCGCGATCGACTTGCGGGCGCGACGCACCTGGGCGCGCTGCCCGGCGATGATCGTCAGCTCCTCGAGCGCGGCGTCGATCTGCTTCGCGTCGGTCTTGCCCTCGCCGACGCCCATGTTGAGCGTGATCTTCTCGACCGTCGGCGACTGCATGATCGACTCGAGCTCGAGCTCTTCGGTCAGCCGGGCGCGGATCTCGTCGTTGTAGCGCGACTTCAGGCGCGGCACGTAGGTCTCGGCGGTCGCGGTCACCGGTCGAGCTCCTGGCCGCAGCCGTCGTTCTTGCAGACGCGCACCTTCACCTGCTCGCCGCCCTTCGCCTCCTTGAAGCGGTACCCGATCCGGCTCGGCTTCTTGCAGGTCGGGCACACGACCATCACGTTCGAGACCGGCACGGCGGAGGGGCGGTCGACGATGCCGCCCGGGGCGATCTCGGTGCCGCCCATGCGCGAGCTGTCGCGGATCGGCCGCGGCTTCTGGTGCCGCTTCATCATGTTCAGGTTCTCGACGACGACCTTGCCCTCACGCGGGCGTGCCTCGAGCACCCGGCCCTGCTTCCCGCGGTCCTTGCCGGTCAGCATCTGGACGGTGTCGCCCTTCTTGATCTTGAGTGTCGTCGACATCTAGAGCACCTCTGGAGCCAGGCTCACGATCTTCATGAAGTTCTTCTCGCGCAGCTCGCGGGCGACCGGCCCGAAGATGCGCGTCCCGCGCGGATTGCGTTGTGCGTCGATGATCACCGCCGCGTTCTCGTCGAACGCGATCAGTGTTCCGTCGTCACGGCCGAACGGCTTCTTCGTCCGCACGACGACGGCCTTCACCACGTCCCCCTTCTTGACCGTCCCCTGCGGGGCTGCGGCCTTGACGGTGGCCGTGATGATGTCGCCGACACGCGCGTAGCGGCGCCTGGAGCCGCCCGCGACGCGGATGCAGAGTAGCTCACGGGCGCCGGTGTTGTCGGCGACCTTGAGCCGTGTCTCCTGCTGGATCACCGGAGGCCTCCCTCTGCGCGGGTCGGACGAGGTTGCGGGTGCAGGATCGTCACTTGGCCCTTTCCACGATCTCCGCGAGCCGCCAGCGCTTCTGCCGGGAGAGCGGACGGGTCTCGACGATGCGCACGGTGTCGCCGACGCCGGCGCTGTTGGCCTCGTCGTGCGCGTGGAACTTGACCGAGCGGCGGACGACCTTCTTGTACTTCGGGTGGCTCTTGATCACGTCGACCTTGACGACGATCGTCTTGTCGCCCTTGTCGGAGACGACGACGCCGCGGCGCTCCTGGTTGCGCCCACGCTCCGACTCCGGCTTCGGCAGCCGGGTGATCGCCTTGCGCTTCTGCGCGGGCTCGCGCTTCGGCCTCGGGCGCTGCCGGCGCTCCGAGCGGGGAACGTGCCGGCGGGAGCGCGCCGGCTTGCCGGGCGCCACGGTCTCCTGCTCGGGCTCCGGCTCGGTCGCAGCCTCGGTCGCGGGAGCCTCGGCGGCCACCGGCTCGGGCTCGGGCTCGGGCTCGGGCTCGGGCTCGGACGCAGCCTCGGGCGCGGCAGCTTCGGCCGCCACCGGCTCGGGCTCGGGGGCCGTGGTTTCCTCGGTCGACCCGGCGCCGTCCGGGGTCTCGGCGCTCTCCGGCGTCTCCGGCTCCGGCGTCTCGGTCACGGCGCCCTCGTCGGTCGCTTCGGTCTCGTCGATCTGCTTCTCGTCGTCCGCCATCTAGCTCTGCACTTTCTGCTTGTCGGAATTACGGGCATGGCGCACCGTGAGGATGCGGGCGATCTCGCGCTTCGCGAGCTTCAGCCGCGCGGTGTTCTCCAGCGCGCCGGTCGCGGCCTGGAACCGCAGGTTGAACAGCTCCTGCCGGGTGTCGGCCAGCCGGTGCTCCAGCTCGTCGTCGGTCAGGTCGCGGAGGTCCCTAGCCCGCAAAGAGATCACCGCCCTCCTCGCGCCGGACGAACTTCGTCTTCACCGGCAGCTTCTGGGCCGCGAGGCGGAGCGCCTCCTTCGCGAGCGGCTCGGGCACGCCGGCCAGCTCGAACATCACGCGCCCGGGCTTGACGACGGCGACCCACCCCTCGGGCGAGCCCTTCCCCTTGCCCATCCGGGTCTCGGCGGGCTTCTTGGTGTACGGCTTGTCGGGGAAGATGTTGATCCACACCTTGCCGCCGCGCTTGATCTTGCGGGTCATCGCGATCCGGGCCGCCTCGATCTGGCGGTTCGTGATCCAGCCGTTCTCGAGCGCCTTGATCCCGAAGTCCCCGTAGTGGACGGTGGTCTGCCCGCGCGACTCGCCGCGGCGCCGGCCGCGGTGGTGCTTGCGGAACTTCGTCTTCTTCGGCAGCAGCACTAGCTACGACCCCCCTTCGACGGCGGCGCGCCGGAGCCGGGATCGCTCCCGGAGCCGCCGTGCTCGCCCTTCGCACCCGACTTGTCGAGCTTCGTCGGGTCGTCGTGCTGGGTCTTGCGGGTGGTCGTGTCGGGCGCGTCCGCGACGGGCTGCGGCGTCGTCTCGACCGTCGGCTCGACGGTCGGCTGCTCGCGCCCCTCGGCCGAGACGGCGCGGTCGTCGGTGCGCGGCTTCTCGACGTTCTCGTTCTTCACGTCGGCGCCGCGCGGAGACTCCTGGCGGTTCGAGCGCGGGCGCCCGCCGCCCGAGCCGCCGCGGGAGCGCGGAGCGCCCGGACGCGAGCCCGTGCCGCCGCCGCCGGGACGGCTCTGCCCGCCCCGCTGCCCGGGGCGACCGCGGCGGACGGGGCCGAGGCCCTCGCGGTCCTGGTTCCGGTTGCGCCCCGACTCGCGCGACGCACCGAGACCCTCGGTGACGCCTCCGCGGCGGCGCGCGGTGTCCTGGTCGCCGAGCCGCGTCTCGCGGCCGCCGCCGGGAACACCGCCGTAGCCCTCCGGCATGATCTCGCCCTTGTTGATCCAGACCTTGACGCCGATGCGGCCGGTCGGGGTCTTGGCCTCGACGAAGCCGTAGTCGATGTCGGCGCGGATCGTGTGCAACGGCACGCGCCCCTCCGAGTACTGCTCGGAGCGGCTCATCTCGGAGCCGCCGAGGCGGCCGGAGCACTGCACCTTGACGCCCGCGGCGCCGCTGCGGATCGCCGAGGCGAGGCTGCGCTTCATCGCACGGCGGAAGGAGACGCGATTCTGCAACTGCTCCGCGATCGACTGGGCGACCAGCTTCGCGTCGAGCTCGGGCCGCTTGATCTCGTTGATGTTGATGTGCACGTTCTTCTGGGTCATCGCGTGCACCTCTTTGCGCAGCGCGTCGACCTCGACGCCGGACTTCCCGATCACGATGCCGGGGCGGGCGGTGTAGATGTCGATCGTGATCCGCTGCTTGTCCTTGCGGATCAGGATGTCGCTCAACCCCGCATGCGACAGCTTGCGGTGGATGTGCTCGCGAATCTTGATGTCCTCGATCAGCGCGCCTGCGAACTCCTTCTTGCCGACCATCCAGTTCGACTTCCAGTCGTGGATGACGCCGACGCGCAGGCCGCCGGGATGAACCTTCTGTCCCATTGGCTAACGGGCCTCCTTCTGGGCGACCTGAACGGTGATGTGGCACGTGCGCTTGAAGATGCGGGACGCGCGGCCGCGGGCGCGCGCACGGAAACGCTTCAGGGTCGGGCCCTCGTCGACGAAGATCGCGTGCACGACGAGGTCGTCGCCCGACCAGTGCAGCGCCGGGTTCGACTCCGCGTTCGCGACGGCCGAGCTCAAGACCTTCTCCACGTCGACGGCGGCCGCGCGCTCGGTGAAGGCGAGGATCGTCCGCGCCTCGGGCACGGTCCGGCCGCGGATGTTGTCGGCCACGAGCCGCGCCTTCCGCGGCGAGACGCGCACGAACTTCGCCGTCGCCTTGACGGTGCGGAGCTCGGTCACGGCGTTCTCTTCGGTCGAGGCGGCCACTAGCGCTTCTTCACCTGGGTCTTCTGGTCGCCGGCGTGGCCGCGGAAGTGCCGCGTCGGTGCGAACTCGCCGAGCTTATGACCCACCATCTGCTCCGAGATGAACACCGGCACGTGCTTGCGCCCGTCGTGGACCGCGATCGTGTGACCGACCATCTCGGGGAAGACGGTGCTGGTGCGCGACCAGGTGCGCACCATCTGCTTCGAGCCCGAGGCGTTCATCGCCTCGATGCGACCGAGCAGGCGCTCCTCCACGAAAGGTCCCTTCTTCGAGCTCCGACTCATCAGCGCTTGTCCTTCCCGCGGCGACGGCCGCGAACGATCAACTTGTCCGATTCCTTGTGCTTGGAGCGGGTGCGCTTGCCGAGCGTCGGCACGCCCCACGGGGTGACCGGGTGGCGGCCGCCCTTCGACTTGCCCTCGCCGCCGCCGTGCGGGTGGTCGACGGGGTTCATGGCCGACCCGCGGACGGCCGGGCGCTTGCCCAGCCACCGGCTCCGGCCGGCCTTGCCGATGGTCACGTTGCCGTGCTCGACGTTGCCGACCTGCCCGACCGTGGCGCGGCAGGTGAGCAGCACGCGGCGCATCTCGCCCGAGGGCAGACGCAGCGTCGCGTAGCCGCCGTCCTTCGCGACCAGCTGGACGCCGGAGCCCGCGGAACGGGCCATCTGGCCGCCCCGGCCCGGCTTCAGCTCGACGTTGTGCACGAGCGTGCCGGTTGGGATGTTCTCGAGCGGCAGCGCGTTGCCGGCCTTGATGTCGGAGCCGACGCCCGACTGCACGACCGAGCCGACGCGCACGCCGGCAGGCGCCAGGATGTAGCTCTTGAAGCCGTCGGCGTAGTGGAGCAGCGCGATGCGCGCCGACCGGTTCGGGTCGTACTCGATCGCGGCGACCTTCGCCGGCACGCCGTCCTTGGTGCGCTTGAAGTCGACGATCCGGTAGCGGCGCTTGTGGCCGCCGCCCTGGTGGCGCGTCGTGATCCGGCCGTTGTTGTTGCGGCCGCCCTTCTTCGTGAGCTTCTCGGTGAGCGCCTTTTCGGGCTTCGACTTCGTCACCTCGGCGAAGTCGGAGACCGTCATGTGGCGACGGCCGGGGCTCGTCGGCTTGAACCTTCTGACCGGCATGACTAGAGCTGTGCTCCTTCGAAGATCTCGATGGTGTCGCCGGCGCGCAACTGCACGACGGCCTTCTTCCAGCCGGGGCGGATCCCGCGATGGACACCGCGCCGCTTCGGCTTCGGCTGCACCTTGATCACGTTGACGCGCTCGACCTTGACCGAGAACAGCTCCTCGACGGCCTGGCGGATCTGCGTCTTGTGGGCGCCCGGGTGGACCCGGAACGTGTAGCTGCCGCGCGTCGAGGCCGCGTAGGACTTCTCGCTGACGATCGGCGCGAGGATCACCTGGCTCGCGTGCATCAGCGGGCCCTCCTGACGATCTCTTCCAGCGCCGACGGCGTCGCGAGCAGCGAGCGCGCCCAGACGACCGCGCTCACCTCGAGCTCCGACGGAGCGACCACCGCGACGCGCTCCAGGTTGCGGAAGCTCTTCCAGACCGCCTCCTCGTCGGGCAGCGCGACGACGACCAGCGGCACCTGCTGCCCCCAGGCCTCGACGAGCACCCGTGCCGCTCTCGTCGACGGCGCGTCGAACTGCGCCGCGTCGACGACCGCGAGCGATCCCGCCTGGGCGTGGGAGGCCAGCGCCGAGCGGAGCGCCGCGCGCTGCGCCTTGCGGTTGACCTTCTGGACGAAGCTGCGCGGGGACTTGGCGAAGGCATGGCCGCCGCCGGCGAACTGCGGCGCCCGGATCGTGCCCTGCCGGGCGCGGCCGGTGCCCTTCTGGCGCCACGGCTTGGCGCGCCCGCCGGAGACGAGCCCGCGGCTCTTGGAGGCGGCGGTGCCGGCACGCCTGGCGTTCGCCTCGGCGCGCACGGTCTCGTGCACGAGATGCGGCTTCACCTCGACCGCAAAGACCGCCTCCTCGAGCGAGACGTCCTGGCCGGGCTTGCCGGCGCGGTCGAGCAGCGGAGCGGTGAGGGCCATCAGCCGCGCACCTCCACGATGCCGTTCTTCGGGCCCGGCACGGCGCCCTTGACGAGCAGCAGGTTGCGCTCGGCGTCGACGTCGTGCACGGTCAGGCCCAGCTGGGTGACGCGCTTGCCGCCCATCCGCCCGGCCATCTTGATGCCCTTGAAGACTCGCGAGGGGGTGGCGGAGGCGCCGATCGAGCCCGGCTTGCGGACGTTGTGCGAGCCGTGCGCGCGCGGACCCGAGCCGAAGTTGTGCCGCTTGATCGTCCCCTGGAAGCCCTTCCCGATGCCGATCCCGGCGACCTTGACCCGGTCGCCCGGCTCGAACGACGAGACCGTCACGGTCTCGCCCTCGACGGCGCCGTCGATGCCGCCGCGGAACTCGACGAGGCGGCGGTGCGCGGCAACCCCGAACTTGCCGAGGTGGCCGAGCTCGGGCTTCGAGAGCTTCCGCTCGGCGACGGCGTCGAACGCGAGCTGAACCGCGTCGTAGCCGTCCGTGTCGTGCGTCTTCACCTGCACGACCGGGCACGGGCCGGCCTCGATCACCGTGACGGGGGTGACTCCCCCGGTCTCGGGGTCGAAGACCTGCGTCATGCCGAGCTTGCGTCCGAGGATGCCTTTGGCCACCTAGTGATCACCTGCCATGCAGGTCGTGTTACCGAGGACGCGGCGATCCGACGGTCTGCAGCCGCGTGGAGCGTGCGAGCTGTGGGGTTGGTGGGCACGGTCAAAGCTTGATCTCGATGTCGACGCCGGCCGGGAGATCGAGGCGCATCAACTGGTCGATCGTCTTCGGCGTGGGGCTGAGGATGTCGATCAGCCGCTTGTGCGTGCGCACCTCGAAGTGCTCGCGCGAGTCCTTGTCCTTGAACGGGCTGCGGATCACGCAGTAGACGTTCTTCTCGGTCGGCAGAGGGACCGGCCCAGTGATCGTCGCACCGCTGCGCTGCGCGGTGTCGACGATCTGCTGGGCCGACCGGTCCAGCTGCTGATGGTCGTAGCCCTTCAGGCGGATCCGGATCTTTCCCTGTGCCATGTGCGTCTGTCTCGCTTCCTACTGCCCTATTTGACGATCTCGGTGACGACGCCGGCGCCGACGGTGCGGCCGCCCTCGCGGATCGCGAAGCGCAGTCCCTGATCCATTGCGATCGGCTGGATCAGCACGATCTCCATGTTCGTGTTGTCGCCCGGCATGACCATCTCCTGGCCCTCCGGCAGGTTGACCGCCCCGGTCACGTCCGTGGTGCGGAAGTAGAACTGCGGGCGGTAGTTGTTGAAGAACGGCGTGTGGCGGCCGCCTTCGTCCTTCGACAGCACGTAGACCTCGGCCTTGAAGTGCGTGTGCGGCGTGATCGAGCCGGGCTTCGCCAGCACCTGGCCGCGCTCGACCTCCTCGCGCTTGACGCCGCGGAGCAGCGCGCCCGCGTTGTCGCCGGCCTGCGCGTAGTCGAGCGACTTCTGGAACATCTCGAGGCCCGTGACGACGGTCTTCTCCACCTTCTCGTGGATGCCGACGATCTCGATCTCGTTCCCGACCTCGATCTTCCCCTGCTCGACGCGGCCGGTGACGACCGTGCCGCGGCCGGTGATCGTGAACACGTCCTCGATCGGCATCAGGAACGGCTTCTCGGCGTCGCGAACCGGCTCGGGGATGTACGAGTCGACCGCGTCCATCAGCTCGACGATCTTCTCCTCCCAGGCCTCGTCGCCCTCGAGCGCCTTCAGCGCCGAGACGCGGACGATCGGGATGTCGTCGCCGGGGAACTCGTACTTCGACAGGAGCTCACGCACCTCCATCTCGACGAGCTCGAGCAGCTCCTCGTCGTCGACCATGTCGGCCTTGTTGAGCGCCACGACGATGTACGGCACCTCGACCTGGCGGGCGAGCAGGATGTGCTCGCGCGTCTGCGGCATCGGGCCGTCGGCGGCGCTGACGACCAGGATCGCGCCGTCCATCTGCGCGGCGCCGGTGATCATGTTCTTGATGTAGTCGGCGTGCCCGGGGCAGTCGACGTGGGCGTAGTGGCGGTTCGCCGTCTCGTACTCCACGTGGGAGGTGTTGATGGTGATCCCGCGCTGGCGCTCCTCGGGGGCGTTGTCGATCTCGGCGAAGCTCTTGACCTGCCCGGCGCCGCCCTTCTTCGAGAGCACGCTCGAGATCGCGGCTGTCAGCGTCGTCTTCCCGTGGTCGATGTGCCCGATCGTGCCGACGTTGAGGTGCGGCTTCGTGCGCTCGAACTTCTGCTTGGCCATATCCCTTTCTTCCTTTGACTCAGGATCCCGAGCCCTGCTCGGTGATCTCGCTCGCGATCGACGCCGGCACTTCCTCGTACCGGTCGAACTGCATGGTGAAATCGGCGCGCCCCTGGCTCATCGACCGCAGGTCGGTGGCGTAGCCGAACATCTCGCTCAGCGGGACGCTCGCCTTGATCACCTGCGCGTTGCCGACGGGCGCCATGTTCTCGACGCGTCCGCGGCGAGAGCTGAGGTTCCCCATCACGTCGCCCACATAGTCCTCGGGCGTCGTCACCTCGACTGCCATCATCGGCTCGAGGAGCTTCGGCTTGGCGCGCTTCATCGCCTCCTTGAAGGCCATCGAGCCGGCGATCTTGAACGCCCGCTCCGACGAGTCGACGTCGTGGTAGGAGCCGTCGACCAGCTCGACGCGGACGTCGACGACCGGGTAGCCGGCGAGGATGCCGCTGCCCATGGCCTCCCGGATGCCCTCGTCGATCGGCTTGATGTACTCCTTGGGGATCTTGCCGCCGACGATCTTGTCCTCGAAGACGTAGCCCTGACCGGGCTCCTGCGGGTACAGGTTGATCACGGCGTCGCCGTACTGGCCCGAGCCGCCCGTCTGGCGGACGAACTTGCCCTGGATCCGCTCGGCGGGCTTCGAGATCGTCTCGCGGTAGGCGACCTGCGGCCGGCCCACGTTCGCGTCGACGTTGAACTCGCGCTTGAGGCGGTCGACGATGATCTCCAGGTGGAGCTCGCCCATGCCCGAGATGATCGTCTGGCCCGTCTCCTCGTCGGTCTCGACGCGGAAGGTCGGATCCTCCTCGGCGAGCCGGGCGAGCCCCGAGCCGAGCTTGTCCTGGTCGACCTTCGACTTCGGCTCGACCGCGACGGCGATCACGGGCTCGGGGAACGTCATCGACTCGAGCACGATCGGCGCGTTGTCGGCCGCGAGCGTGTCGCCGGTCGTCGTCGACTTGAGGCCCACGCCCGCCGCGATCTCGCCCGCGCCGATCTCCTCGCGCTCCTCGCGGTGGTTCGCGTGCATCTGGAGGATGCGCCCGACCCGCTCCGTCCTGCCCGTGGTCGTGTTGAGCACGCGGTCGCCGGCCTTCAGCTTGCCGCTGTAGACGCGGAAGTAGGTGAGCTTGCCGACGTACGGGTCCGACATCACCTTGAAGGCGAGCGCGCTGAACGGCTCGTCCAGTGACGCCGCGCGCTCGGCCTCGGCCTCGGTCTTCGGGTCGACGCCGTGCACCGGCGGCACGTCGAGCGGGCTCGGGAGGTAGTCGATCACCGCGTCGAGCAGCAACTGGACGCCCTTGTTCTTGAACGCGGAGCCGAGCAGCACCGGCGTGATCTCGTCGGCGAGGGTGGCGGCACGGAGGGCCCGGCGCATCATCTCCGGCGTCACCGAGGTCTCGTCCTCGAGGTAGGCCTCGAGCACCTCGTCGTCGAAGTGCGAGATCGCGTCGATCAATTCGTGGTGGTAGGCGTTCGCCTGCTCGACGAGCGCCTCCGGGATCTCCGTCACCTCGCGCTCCTGGCCCAGGTCGTCCTTGTAGACGACGGCCTTCTGCTCGACGAGGTCGACGACGCCGACGAAGGCGTCCTCCTGCCCGATCGGGATCTGGATCGGCACCGGATTCGCGCCGAGGCGCTCCCGCATCGACTGCACGGCGGCGAAGAAGTCCGCGCCGGTGCGGTCCATCTTGTTGATGAAGGCGATGCGCGGCACCTTGTACTTGTCCGCCTGCCGCCAGACGGTCTCCGACTGCGGCTGGACACCGGCGACGGAGTCGAAGACGGCGACGGCCCCGTCGAGCACGCGCAGGCTCCGCTCGACCTCGACGGTAAAGTCCACGTGCCCGGGCGTATCGATGATGTTGATGCGATGGTCGCGCCAGAACGCGGTCGTCGCGGCCGAGGTGATCGTGATGCCGCGCTCCTGCTCCTGCGCCATCCAGTCCATCGTCGCGGCGCCCTCGTGGACCTCACCCAGCTTGTGGGTGCGGCCCGTGTAGTAGAGGATCCGCTCGGTCGTCGTGGTCTTGCCCGCATCGATGTGGGCCATGATCCCGATGTTCCGGACGCGGTCCAGCGCCACCCGTGTCTCCGTTGCTGCCACGTGCTCTGCTCGCTTCCCTTCCTGGATTACCAGCGGTAGTGGGCGAAGGCCTTGTTGGCCTGCGCCATCCTGTACATGTCGTCCTTGCGCTTGTACGCGTTGCCCTGCTGCTCGAGCGCGTCGAGGATCTCGCCGGCGAGCTTGTCCGCCATCTGCTTCTCACGGCGGTCGCGCGCGAAGGTGACGAGCCAGCGCAGCGCGAGCGTGCGGCCGCGGTTCTGCGGAACCTCGACCGGAACCTGGTAGTTGGCGCCGCCGACGCGCCGCGAGCGGACCTCGAGCACCGGCGTCACCGTCTTCACGGCCTGCTCGAGCACCTCGACCGGCGGCCGTCCCGTGCGCTCGCCGACCTTCTCGAGCGCCCCGTAGACGATCTTCTCGGCGACCGACTTCTTGCCGTCGAGCATCACGCGGTTCATCAGCTGCGTGACGAGCTGGCTCTCGTAGACGGGGTCCGCGATGATGGGACGCGGGGCGATCTCGGCGCGACGGGGCACTAGGAGCTGCCCTTCTTCGCGCCGTACTTCGAGCGGCCCTGCTTACGGTCGGCGACGCCGGAGGCGTCGAGCGCCGCCCGGATCACCTTGTACCGGAAGCCCGGCAAATCCTTGACCCGGCCGCCGCGCACGAGCACCACCGAGTGCTCCTGCAGGTTGTGCCCCTCGCCGGGGATGTAGGTGCCGACCTCGAGCCCGTTCGTCAGGCGGACACGCGCGATCTTGCGGAGCGCGGAGTTCGGCTTCTTCGGCGTCGTCGTCGAGACGCGCGTGCAGACGCCGCGCTTCTGGGGCGCGCCGGCCAGCGCAGGGGTCTTGGTCTTCGCGGGCTTGCGCGACCGGCCCTTGCGAATCAGTTGGTTGACGGTGGGCATTCTGAGACCGGGTCTCCTCGTACGGGTCGTATAGGCAGACAGAAGGCCGGGGGAACCCGCGGAAGGTCCCCACCGACCGCGGCATGGTAGCGGAAGCCCGGAAACGCCGCAAACCAGCCGATCGCGGTGTTCGGGGCATCCCTCGAAGGTGGCATGGCCGCGGACAGCCCAGGCACCTAGAGTTCGGGAACTGCGGTGATCACCATTGCTCTCATCGGCGCCCTCGCGGTCGCCGTCCTCGTCGCCTGCGCGGGGATCGTCGCGGCGTGGCGTGCGCGCGTCTCCGTCGACGAGCGGGTCGCGGAGGCGGTGTCGATCCTCGCCGCGGGGATGCAGGAGACGATGCGCGACGTCGTGCAGGCGACGGGCGAGGCGGAGAGCTCCCGCCGGGCGCCGGCGCCGCGCCTGCCCCTCGTGAGCGAGCTGGCGGCGACGCTCGACCTGGACGAGGTGACCGGCCGAACCCTCAGCTCCGCTGCGGCCGTCACGGGAGTCGACGCCGCGCTCGTGGAGGCGGGCCCCCCGGAGGGAGCGCGCGTGCGGGCGACCGTCGGCCTGGCCGACGAGGAGGCGCCGGCGACGGCGCTCCCGGTGCCGGACGACGAGCACCTGCGGGCGATCGAGGTCACCTTCCACCGCCGCGCCGACGACACCGACTCCGGCTCGTCGCCGGTTCGCGGGGGTGTCATGTTCCCGCTGCGGGCCGCGGGGCTCCCGGTGGGGACGCTGGGCGCATACACCCGGGCCGCCGGGCGGCGGTTCTCCGACGGCGAGCTCGACGAGCTCGAGCGGGTCGCGCTCCGGGCCGGCCCGGCGATCGACAACGCGCGCCGGTACACCGAGGCGCGCGCGCTCGCAGACATCGACGCCCTGACGGGCCTGCACAACCGCCGCTTCTTCCACGAGACGCTCGCGCACGAGGTGATCCGTGCCCGGCGCTACCAGCGCCGCCTGGCGCTGATCGTCGTCGACCTCGACGACTTCAAGAACGTGAACGACCAGGTGGGTCACCTGGCGGGCGACGGCGTGCTCGCCGAGGTGTCGGCGCGGATGCAGACGATCGTCCGCTCGGCCGACATCGCCTGCAGGGTCGGCGGCGACGAGTTCGCGGTCATCCTCCCGGAGGCGGGCAGCGAGGACGCCGAGCTGCTCGCCGCGCGGATCTCGGAGGCGATCTCGGGCAGGCCGATCGCCGGCGCGGGGACGCTGCGGCTCTCGGCCGGCGTCGCCGAGCTGCGCGCGGGCGACCAGCCGAACGACCTCTTCGAGCGAGCCGACGAGGCGCTCTACCTCGCCAAGGAGCGCGGCAAGGCACAGACCGTCGCCGCCGACGGCGCGTAGCGCGGCGCGGCGCGGCGCGGCGCGGTCAGGTTAGTCGAGCGCGAGGAACGGCAGCCAGCTCGTCAGGTCGACGGTGGCCGGCTGCGGCAGGCGGTCGTGGGCGCACGCGAGCGCGTTCCGGCTCTGGTTCTCGCGGCGGCGCACCCACGTCGAGAACGCGGCCCGCCTCGCCTCGCCGAGCAGCGCCTCGCGCACGGCGGGCGTCGCGAGCGCGAAGGGGAACGCACCGAGCGGCGCGGCCTCGCCGAGCACGGTCACGCGGATGCCGCCGATCGAGACCGTCGTTCCCGCCGGCAGGGCGAAGAGCCGGCCGGGCGCGCGGCCGGTGAGCGCGATCCCGTGCTTGCGGTTCCCGAGCCAGGCGACCCGCTTCGACGTGCGGACGAGGCGGGCGGTCGTCCCCGACCACGTGTCGTACCAGTCGCGCAGCTCGGCGGCCGTGGCCGGCGGGACGGGGAGCGTCTGCTCGACCGCGAGGCGCCGCAGCTCGTCGGCGAGCACGGCCAGCGCCACCTTGCGCGTCCCCCGGGCGCGGCCGAGCGCCGCCAGGTAGGCGGCGCGGCTGCCGCCGAAGTGGTCGAGGATCGTGTCGCGCTCGGCCTGAGCGACGGCCTCCGGCTCGACGCGGCGTGCCTGTTCGAGCACGACGTGCTCGAACTCGGCCGAGAAGGCGAGCTCACGGTCGCCGACGAGCCGCGCGACCGCGGCCAGGTCTCCCGCGAGCAGGCTCGACCGGCCGAGCCTGCATACCGTCCCCGCAGGCAGGGCCGCGCCGACGTCGAGCGACGGATCGAGCGCGTCGCCGGCGAGTGCCGGGGCGTCGCAGAGCGCGTGGTCGCGGGCCCAGAGCCACGTGCACGCGACCTTCGGCTTGTCGGGGTCGGCCCCGGCCGGGTTGAAGGCGGCCCAGCCCCACGACCAGACCGTGGCGAGCTGGAGCTCGGCCGCGACCTGCCGGGCCGCGAGCGCCTCCCACTTCGTCACGTCGAGCCACTTCGCGAGCGGCTGCAGGCCCTCCCTGCCGCCGGCGCCCCGGGTGGAGCTGAACGTCAGCATCATCCCCAGCCGGCTCGCGGGAATGCCGATCTGCAGCAGGTCTTCCATCCGCGCCCGCATCGTCCCGCGCAGCCGCCGGCTGCCGAGCACCGCGCCCTGCTTCGAGACCGAGGGGCCGGAGAAGTACACCTCGGGCACGAGGTCGGCGACCTGGGCGACGGAGCGCCACCACGCATCGGCGGTCTCGTCGTGGGTGTACGGCCGGCGCGGCAGGAGCAGGAACGGTCGCGCGCCGAGCTCGGCGAGCCGCTGCAGGTACGCGAGCACGTTCGCCCGGTAGGCGGCGGTGGTCGGCGTCCAGGGCGTCGGCAGGTTCGCGCCGGCGAGCTCGTTCTCGGCGATCAGCGGGTGCGCGCAGCCGGACGAGGCCGCTGCGGTCTGGAAGAGCTTGTCGGCGCGGGCCTGCACGACCGACGGGTCGGCGGGGCGCGACGGGATGCCGACCCGGTTGCGCAGGTAGAGGTCGAAGTACACGGTCTTCGCGCCGCCCGCGCGCAACTGCGGCGGCACCACGAAGTTCGAGGCGGCCGCGACCACCCCGGGATGGGCGAAGATCGTCGACCAGAAGGGCACCATCCCGTCGGCGTAGTCCACCCAGAGCGGCTGCGCCTGCGGCAGTCCGCACGGGAGCGGGATCGGCGCCGCCGCGGGCGCCCCCCGTGCCGGCGCGGCGCCGCGGACGGCGGCCGCGCCCGCGAGCGCGAGCAGCGCGAGCCCGAGCGGAACGAGGCGCCTCACGCCGGACGTTGTAGCCGAGCGAAGCGCGGCGCGTCAGGAGCTGCTCTCAGAATGACGTTCGTTGACCGGGTGCGATCGGCGAGTGCGCTGCAAGGACGCAGTGAGGACGCCGCAGCATGCCGCCGAGCGCGGTCGGGCGGCACAAGCGTTCACTGTGAGAGCAGCTCCAGACGCTGCGGCGCGCAAAGGCAGGCGCCGGGCCGGCCCCGCACCCACGCACGGCGCCGGCGACACGGCAACCCGCACCGCAGTGGTGTCAGACACCTTAAGGTGTCTGACACCGGTTCGAAGCACCGCGCCCGCCACACGGCAACCCGCACCGCACTGGTGTCAGACACCTAAAGGTGTCTGACACCCTGAAGGACTTCGGCGGGGGGAGGGCGGCACCTGCGGTGCCGCCCTCCCCCCGCGCTCAGTCGTCCAGCGGGCTGTCGACCTCGGGGATCTCCTCGGCCTCGCCGGCCTCGTGCGAGGTGGCCGTGGCCGAGCCGGGCTCGCCGCCGAAGGAGGCGTCGAGGTCGCCGAACTCGATCCCGGAGCCGCCGTCCTGGCCGATCTCCTCGAGCGCCTGGAGCAGGGTCTCCCGCTCGTAGCCGTCGCGCACGACCGGCTCGCTCGGGGCGATCTCGATCATCCGGTACCGCTTCAGGCCCGTGGCCGCCGGGATCAGCTTCCCGATGATCACGTTCTCCTTCAGGCCGAGCAGCCGGTCGACCTTGCCCTCGATCGACGCGTCGGTCAGCACCTTCGTCGTCTCCTGGAAGGAGGCGGCCGAGAGGAACGACTCGGTCGCGAGCGAGGCCTTGGTGATGCCGAGGATCAGCGGCTCGAACGTCGCCTGCTCCTTCTTGCCCACCCTGCCGTTCTCGCGGGCGAGCACGACCTTGTCGACGAGCTGGCCGGGCAGCAGCTCGGTGTCGCCCGCCGACTCGACGCGGACCTTCTTCAGCATCTGCCGGACGATCAGCTCGATGTGCTTGTCGTGGATCTCGACGCCCTGGCTCTTGTAGACCTTCTGCACCTCGCCGACGAGGTACAGCTCGGTCTTCGTCGAGCCCTTCAGCGCGAGCAGGTCGGCCGGGTTCTGCGAGCCCTCGTTGACCGCGTCGCCGGGCTCGACGACCTGGCCGTTCGTCACGAGCAGCCGGGTGCGGCGCGGCAGCTGGTACTCGACCGGGTCTGCCAGCTCTCCGTCCGCGCCGACCTCGGTCGGGTGGATGGAGATCTTCGGGCCTCGCTCGGTCTGCTCGATCTCGATCCGGCCGCCGGCCTCCGCGAGCACGGCGGCACCCTTCGGGTTCCGCGCCTCGAAGATCTCGACGACACGCGGCAGGCCGTGAGTGATGTCGGCACCGGCGACACCGCCGGTGTGGAACGTCCGCATCGTCAGCTGCGTACCGGGCTCGCCGATCGACTGGGCGGCGATGATGCCGACCGCGTCGCCGATCTCGCACATCTCGCCGGTCGCCGGGAAGATGCCGTAGCAGGTGAGGCACACGCCGGACTCGGCGCGGCACTTGAGCACCGACCGCACCGGCACGGTGGCGTCGGGGCCCAGCTCCTGCTCCAGCTCGTCGAGCAGCGGGACGGTCACGACCGCCCCCTTCTCGGCGACCACCGTCTTGCCCGGCTTCCCCGAGGAGAGCGGCTTGTGCACGTCCTGCGCCACCACGCGGCCGAGCAGCGACTTGTTGTAGCCGTCGGCGGTGCGGATCACGAGCTCTACCGCCTCCTCGGTGCCGCAGTCCTCCTCGCGCACGATCACGTCCTGCGAGACGTCGACGAGCCGCCGCGTCAGGTAGCCCGAGTCGGCGGTACGAAGCGCGGTGTCCGCGAGGCCCTTACGGGCGCCGTGGGTCGAGATGAAGTACTCGAGCACCGAGAGGCCCTCCATGAAGTTGGCCTTGATCGGGCGCTCGATGATCTCGCCCTTCGGATTGGCCATCAGGCCGCGCATGCCCGCCAGCTGGCGGATCTGCTTGAACGAGCCGCGGGCGCCCGAGTTGGCCATCATGAACACCGGGTTGAGCTCGTCGAAGTGGTTCTCCATCGCTCCGGCGACCTCGTCCGTGGCCTCCGTCCAGATGTTGACGATCGTCTCGTGCCGCTCGTCCTCGGTGATCAGGCCCATGTCGTACTGCCCGTGCACCTCCTCGACGCGCTTCTCGTAGCCGGCGAGAATCTTCTCCTTGTCCGGCGGGATCACGATGTCGTTCTTGGAGATCGTCACGCCGGCCCGGGTCGCGTAGCGGAACCCGAGGCTCTTGATCGTGTCGAGCACGGGCGCCAGCGTGTGGGCTCCGTAGCGCTCGGAGAGCGAGAGCACGTACCGGTCCATGTCGGCCTTGTTGAGCGTCTGGTTGACGAAGTCGAACTCGAGCTCCTCCTCGGGCGGCAGCAGCTCGTCGAGCGCGCGGTACACCGCCGAGTTGAAGAGCACCCGTCCGGGCGTCGTCACGTGCAGCTCCGTGTTGAACCGGAACTCGATCGGCTCCTGCAGGCCCACCGCCTTCATCTCCAGCGCCACCTCGATCTCGTCGGCCGAGTCGAAGCGCCGCGGACGCGGATCGAGCTTCGCCGGGTCGGCGGAGCGCAGGTCCTCGGGCGTGTAGGTGAGGTAGTAGATGCCGAGCACCATGTCCTGCGTCGGCGTCGCGAGCGGGCGCCCGGACGCGGGCGAGAGGATGTTGTTCGACGAGAGCATCAGGATCCGCGCCTCGGCCTGCGCCTCCGCGGAGAGCGGCAGGTGCACGGCCATCTGGTCGCCGTCGAAGTCGGCGTTGAACGCGTGGCAGACGAGCGGGTGGACCTGGATCGCCTTGCCCTCGATCAGCACGGGCTCGAACGCCTGGATGCCGAGGCGGTGCAGCGTCGGTGCGCGGTTCAGGAGCACCGGATGCTCGGCGATCACCTCCTCGAGCACGTCCCAGACCTCGGGCGTCATCGAGTCGACGTACTTCTTCGCCGCCTTGATGTTCTGGACGGACTTGCGCTCGACGAGCCGGCTCATGATGAACGGCTTGAAGAGCTCCAGCGCCATCAGCTTCGGCAGGCCGCACTGGTGCAGCCGCAGGTTCGGCCCGGCGACGATCACGGAGCGGCCCGAGTAGTCGACCCGCTTGCCGAGCAGGTTCTGGCGGAACCGGCCCTGCTTGCCCTTGAGCATGTCCGAGAGCGACTTCAGCGGCCGGTTCCCCGGCCCCGTCACCGCCCTGCCGCGCCGTCCGTTGTCGAACAGCGCGTCGACCGCCTCCTGCAGCATCCGCTTCTCGTTGTTGACGATGATCTCGGGGGCGCCGAGATCGAGCAGCCGCTTCAGGCGGTTGTTCCGGTTGATCACCCGGCGGTACAGGTCGTTCAGGTCGGACGTGGCGAAGCGCCCACCGTCGAGCTGCACCATCGGGCGCAGCTCCGGCGGGATCACCGGGATCGCCTCGAGGATCATCCACTCGGGGCGGTTCTCCGACTTGATGAACGCGTTCACGACCTTCAGCCGCTTGATCGCCCGCTGCTGCTTCTGGCCCTTGGACGTCTTGATCGTGTCGCGGAGCGTCGCCGCCTCGAGGTTGAGGTCGAGGTCGCGGAGCAGGTCGCGGATCGACTCCGCTCCCATGCCGCCGCGGAAGTAGACGCCGAAGCCGTACGGGGAGCCGAAGCGGTCCTTCAGCTCGCGGAACAGCTGCTCGTCGTTCACGACCATCTTCGGCTCGAGCTCGCGGAAGAGCTGCCAGGTCTGCTCGAGACGCCGCACGGAGTCGACCGCGGCCTCGCGCGTGTCCTCGCGCCGCGACTCGATGTCGAGGTACATCTCGCGCACCTTCAACGCCCACTGGATCAGCGCGTCGAGGTCTTCCTTCTGGATCTTCCCGTCCGTCCGCAGGCACAGGTCGTTCGTGAGCTCACGGATGTCCTGGCCGTCCTCCCACGAGTCGACGGCGTCCTTGAGCAGCCCGTTACCGAGCTCGCGGGCCTTGTCGAGGTTCTTCCGGTCGACGGCCGAGGTCAGCTCGAGATCCTCGTCCGACAGCTCCTCGCCGATCAGCAGACCGTCCACGATGCGGTGGATGTGCTTGGTGATCGCGCCCTTCTTCGCTCCGGCGGCATTGCCGAGCTCCCGCTCGAGCGGCTGGATCGCGCCGAGGATCTGCTCGGCGGCCGAGGCGACCTGCTCGAGCTCACGGGGAGTGAGCTTGCGGTCGTCGCGGATCGCGGCGTTGCGGACGAGCTCGCGGATCTTCTTCGCGTCCTCGGTCGTGATCTGCCCGACGAGCTCCACGAAGAGGCCGCTGACGAGCTTGCGCGCCTCCTCGAGCGGCGGCAGCGCCGCCTCCTCGGCCCAGGTCGCGAGACCGCGGGTCCAGAAGTCGTCGTCCTCGTCGAAGCCCTTCTCCTTGCCCTCGGCGAAGAACGCACGCCGGCGGGCGAGGCGCTTCTCGAGCTCGGCCAGCTGCTCGTCGCGGTCGACGTAGATCTGCTCGGACTCGGCCTTCACCTTGTCCTCGAGCTCGTTCACGTCCTTGGCGCGCGCCTCGTTGTCGACGAACGTGACGATCGAGGCGGCGAAGTACAGGACCTTCTCGAGCTCCCGGGGAGCGATGTCCAGCAGGTAACCGATGCGGCTCGGCACACCCTTGAAGAACCAGATGTGCGAGACCGGCGCGGCCAGGTCGATGTGGCCCATCCGCTCACGACGCACCTTCTGCCGGGTCACCTCGACCCCGCAGCGCTCGCAGATGATGCCCTTGTAGCGGACGCGCTTGTACTTGCCGCAGTAGCACTCCCAGTCCTTGGTCGGACCGAAGATGCGCTCGCAGAACAGGCCGTCCCGCTCGGGCTTCAGGGTGCGGTAGTTGATCGTCTCCGGCTTCGTGACCTCGCCCGACGACCAGTCGCGGATCTGCTTCGACGACGCGAGACCGATGCGGATCGCGTCGAACTCATTGATGTCGATCAAGTGTTCCTTCGCCTCTTTCCCTGATTGAAATGGTCGTCGGTTGCTCAGTCTTCGGTCTCGGCGTCGCCGTCGTCGGCGGCGCCGACCGGCTCGGCGTCCTCGTCGTCGGCGAGCTCGATCCCGTCGAGGTCCTGGAGCGACTCGTCCGTCGGGAGCGCGAGCTCGCCGTCGGTGTCGACGCGGTCCTGGCCCTCCTCGGCCTCCTGCGCCGTGGGCGGGCGGGCCGCGGCCCGCAGCGAGCCGGGCGAGAGGTCGATCCCGAGCTCCTCCGCGGCGCGGAGCAGCTCGTCGTCCTCCTCGCGCACCTCGACCGCGCCGCCGTCCTCGGAGATGACGCCGACGTCGAGCGCCAGCGACTGCATCTCCTTCAGCAGCACCTTGAACGACTCGGGGATCGACGGCTCGGCGATGTTCTCGCCCTTGACGATCGCCTCGTAGGCCTTGACGCGGCCGACGGTGTCGTCGGACTTGATCGTGAGCATCTCCTGCAGCGTGTAGGCGGCGCCGTACGCCTCGAGCGCCCACACCTCCATCTCGCCGAACCGCTGTCCGCCGAACTGGGCCTTGCCGCCGAGCGGCTGCTGCGTCACGAGCGAGTAGGGGCCCGTCGAGCGGGCGTGGATCTTGTCGTCGACGAGGTGCAGCAGCTTCAGGATGTACATGTAGCCGACCGTCACCTCCTGCTCGTACGGCTCGCCGGTGCGGCCGGAGAACAGCCTGACCTTGCCGGAGGCGCGGCGGCCGGCCGGAGCCTTCGAGTCGGTGAGGATCGTGATCGGGCTCTCGGGGTTCTGCGCCGTCCACTCGATCAGCGCGTTGTCGACGTCCTCGGCCGTGGCGCCGTCGAAGACCGGCGTCGCGATCGGCGTCGGCATCGGGGCGTTGATCACGTTCGCCGCCTTGCCCTCCATGGGCACCACCTCGTCGTCGGCGAAGACGCCGTGCGCCGCCGCCCAGCCGAGATGCGTCTCGAGGATCTGGCCGATGTTCATCCGGCTCGGCACGCCGAGCGGATTCAGGAGGATGTCGACGGCCCGCCCGTCCTCGAGGAACGGCATGTCCTCCTGCGGGATGATCTTGGAGATGACGCCCTTGTTGCCGTGGCGCCCGGCGAGCTTGTCGCCCTCCGAGATCTTGCGCTTCTTGGCGACGTAGACGCGGACGAGCTCGTTGACGCCCGGGCTGAGGTCGTCGCCGTTGTCCCGCGAGAACGTCTTCACGTCGATCACGACGCCGCCCTCGCCGTGCGGGACCTTCAGCGAGGTGTCGCGCACCTCGCGCGCCTTCTCCTTGAAGATCGCGCGGATCAGCTTCTCCTCCGCGGTCAGCTCGGTCTCGCCCTTCGGCGTCACCTTGCCGACGAGCAGGTCGCCGGCACCGACCTCGGCGCCGACGCGGACGATGCCGCGGTCGTCGAGGTTGCGCAGCGACTCCTCCGACCGGTTGGGGATGTCCCGGGTGATCTCCTCGTCGCCCAGCTTGGTCGACCGGGCGTCGATCTCGTACTCGTGGATGTGGATCGAGGTGAGCACCTCGTCCTTCACGAGCCGCTCGGACAGCACGATCGAGTCCTCGAAGTTGAAGCCCTCGAACGGCATGAACGCGACGAGCAGGTTCGCGCCGAGCGCGAGCTCCCCGTGGTCGGTGGACGAGCCGTCGGCCAGCACCGCGCCGGCGGAGACCCGGTCGCCCTGGCGGACGATCGGCTTGTGGTGGATCAGCGTGCCCTGGTTCGAGCGCATGAACTTCGTCAGGTCGTACTCGTCGCGGGTGCCGCGGCCCTCGACCACGATCCGCTCCGAGTCGAGATCGACCACGGTGCCGGCGTGGAGGGCGACGACCACGTCGCCCGAGTCGACCGCCGCCCGGTGCTCGACGCCGGTGCCGACGAGCGGCGCCTGCGGGATCATCAGCGGCACGGCCTGCCGCTGCATGTTCGCGCCCATCAGCGCGCGGTTCGCGTCGTTGTGCTCGAGGAACGGGATCATCGCGGTGGCGACCGAGACGATCTGGGCCGGCGAGACGTCCATGAAGTCGACGTCCTTGGCCGACGCCATCACCGCCTCGCCCTCGGACGAGCGGCAGAGCACCTGCTCGCGCTCGAACCGGCCGTTGTCGTCGATCCGCTCCGACGCCTGGGCGATCGTGTACATCGCCTCCTCGGCGGCGTCGAGGTAGACGATCTCGTCGCTCACCTTGCCGTTGGCGACCTTGCGGTAGGGCGTCTGGATGAAGCCGAACTCCGAGACGGTGGCCATCGAGGCGAGCGAGCCGATCAGGCCGATGTTCGGGCCTTCCGGCGTCTCGATCGGGCACATCCGGCCGTAGTGCGTCGGGTGGACGTCGCGCACCTCGATCGGCGCGCGCTCACGGGTCAGGCCGCCCGCACCGAGCGCCGACAGGCGGCGGCGGTGGGTGAGCCCGTCCAGGGAGTTCGTCTGCTGCATGAACTGCGACAGCTGCGACGACCCGAAGAACTCCTTCAGCGCGGCCACGACCGGCCGGATGTTGATGATCGTCTGCGGCGTGATCGTGTCGACGTCCTCGGTGGTCATCCGCTCGCGGACGACACGCTCCATGCGGTAGAGGCCGACACGGAACGCCTCCTGGATCAGCTCGCCGGTGGTGCGCAGGCGGCGGTTCCCGAAGTGCTCGTACTCGTCGAGCTCGGTGCGGATCGGGTCGCGGGAGAGCGTGATCGCGTCGGCGGCGTAGTCCTTCGACTCCTCCGGCACGCCGATCGAGTGCGGCATCGAGACGAGCTTCTGGACGAGCGCCAGGATGTCCTGGGTGGTGAGGACGCGGGTGTCCTCGGGCACGTCGACGCCGAGCCGCTGGTTCAGCTTGTAGCGGCCGACCTTGGTCAGGTCGTAGCGCTTGGGATCGAAGAAGAGCGAGCGCAGCAGGTTGCGGGCGTTGTCGAGCGTCGGCGGCTCACCCGGGCGCTGCTTCTTGAAGACCTCGATCAGCGCCTCTTCCTCGCGCGTCGTCGGGTCCTTGTCGAGCGTCTTCTCGATGAAGTGCGAGCCCCCGAAGAGGGCGAGGATCGCCTCGTTCGACGACGTGTCGAGCTCGAAGCCCGTGGTCGGGTCCTCGGCCGGCAGCGCCCGCAGCAGCGTCGTGATCGGCAGCTTGCGCTTGCGGTCGATGCGGGCGTAGACGATGCCCTTCTTGTCGATCTCGAGCTCGAGCCACGAGCCGCGGCTCGGCATCAGGTTCGCCGTGAAGATCTGCTTCGAGGCGTCCTTCGGCTCCATCAAGTAGGCGCCGGGCGACCGCACCAGCTGCGTGACGATCACGCGCTCGGTGCCGTTGATGATGAACGTCCCCCACTCCGTCATCATCGGGAAGTCACCCATGAAGACGGTCTGCTCGCGGATCTCGCCGGTGTCCTTGTTGACGAAGCGGACCGTCATCGAGAGGGGCGCCTGGAAGGTGAGGTCCTTCTCACGGCATTCCTGGATCGAGAACTGGGGCTCGCCGAAGCGGTACTCGCCGAACTCGACGGCGAGCGAGCCGGTGTAGTCCTCGATCGGCGAGATGTCGTCGATCGTCTCCCGCAGGCCTTCGGCGAGGAACCAATCGAAGGACTGACGTTGGATGTCGATCAGGTTGGGGAGGTCGAGGACGTGCTTGAGACGAGAGAACGACTTGCGCGCACGAGGCGCTGTGACCGTCTTGGCCAAAGAGAACAGCCTCCCTTACTGGCTATAGAGTGAGACGAGCAGAGGAAATCGGGGCGGAGCGGGGAAAAAGGGCGTGCAGGCGTGGTGCGGGTCCGGACGTCGGCGCAACCCCCCACGATAGCGGAGGTGTCCCTCCAGCCGCAAGCGCGCGGCGAGGGACCCGCTGGGCCGACTCCTTCGCAGGGTAGCAAAGGCGGGGAGGGCCGAGCGTCGCCCGACCCTCCCCGCGCAGTTCGGCGCGGACGCCGAGGCTGCTACTGCAGCTCGACGGTGGCGCCTGCCTCCTCGAGCTGCGCCTTGATCTGGTCGGCCTCGTCCTGGGCGATGCCCTCCTTGACCGGCTTCGGCGCCGAGTCGACGAGGTCCTTCGCCTCCTTCAGGCCGAGGCCCGTGACCGCACGGACGACCTTGATCACCTGGATCTTCTGGCCGCCCGCCGCGGTGAGGACGACGTCGAACGACGTCTTCTCCTCGACGGCCGCGGCACCGTCGCCGCCGGCGGCGCCGGCCGCAGCGACCGCGACCGGAGCGGCGGCGGTGATGCCCCACTCCTCCTCGATCTTGTTCTTCAGCTCGACCAGCTCGAGGACGGTCATGCTCCCGAGCTGCTCGAAGATGGTGTCGACAGCTGCCATTACTCGCTCTCCTCCTGGGTTTCGGACTCGGGAACCTCGGTCGACTCCGTCGAACCGGGCTCCGGTGTGGTGGATTCGGACGCGGGAGCCTCGCTCGGCCCTGTCTCGCTCGGCCCCGTCTCGCTCGGAGCCTGGCCGGGCTCCGCCGATGCGGGCTCCGGGGTTGCCGCCTCGAGCTGCTCGATCCGCGCGTCGATCAGCCCGTAGAGGTTCTGCAGCGGCGCGTTGACCAGGCCCGCGATCGCGGTCAGCGGGGCGATCACGGCGCCGATCACCTGGCCGCGGAGCACGTCGAGCGGCGGGAGCTTCGCGAGCTCCTCCACCTCGGTGCCCGTGATCGTGCGGCCCTGCATGATGCCGCCGCGGATCGCCAGCACCTTCGTCTCGCGGGCGGAGTCGGCCAGCGCCTTCGCGACCGCGACGGCGTCGCCGTCCGCCTCGACGAACGCGATCGCCGACGGCCCCTCGAGCAGGGCGAGCAGCGCATCCGCCCCGGCGGCCTCGGCCGCGCGACGGGTGAGCGTGTTCTTGACGACCGTGAAGCGTGCCCCGTGCTCGATCAGCCTGGAGCGCAACGCGTCGATCTGGGGCATGGTGAGCCCGCGGTAGTCGGCGACGATCAGCGTCTCCGAGCTCCGGAGCTTCTCCGTCAGGGTCGAGACGAGCCGTTCCTTGTCTTCCTTCTGCACGTTCACCTCCTCTGCTTTCACGAACGAGCCCGCGACGTGGCGGGCTCGTGAAAGAGAATCGGTGCTTCCTTCCAGGAGGCCGCCTCGGCCGGGCTTCTGCCCCGTGGGGCTGCCGGCTGTCTGTGGCGACGGGCTCTCGAACTAGGCCGTAGCTTCCACGGCCTCCTGCGTCGTGCCGTCACCCTCGAGCTCCTCGGCGATGTCGCGGGTCCGCGTCGGATCGACGTGGATGCCGGGCCCCATCGTCGAGGTCAGGGTGATCTTCTTGATGTAGCGCCCCTTGGCGGCGGAGGGCTTGGCGCGGACGATCTCCTCGACCAGCGCCGCGTAGTTCTCGACCAGCGCCCGCTCGTCGAACGAGCGCTTGCCGATCGGGATGTGCACGTTCGCGCCGCGGTCGGTGCGGTACTCGAGCTTGCCCGCCTTGGCGTCGCGGACCGCCTTGGCGACGTCGAAGGTGACGGTACCGGTCTTCGGGTTCGGCATCAGCCCGCGCGGGCCGAGCACGCGGCCCAGCCGGCCGACGTTCCCCATCTGGTCGGGGGTGGCGATCGCCACGTCGAAGTCGGTGAAGCCCTCCTCGATGCGCTTGGCGAGGTCGGCCGAGCCGACGACGTCCGCGCCCGCCTCCTCCGCCTCGCGGGCCTTGTCGCCCTCGGCGAACACGGCGACGCGCTGCTCGCGGCCGGTGCCGTGCGGCAGCATCATCGTGCCGCGCAGCTGCTCGTCGGCGTGGCGGACGTTGAGGCCGAGGTTCATGTGCACCTCGACCGTCTCGTCGAACTTCGGCGCCGGCTGGCCCTTGAGCAGGCGGACGGCCTCGACCGGCGTGTACAGCTTCTCGCGGTCGATCGCGCCGCGCGCGGTGCTGTACCGCTTGCCCCGGCCGCTCACGCGTCCACCTCCACGCAGTCCTTTGCGTTCACCGGGCAAAGCCCGCCGAACGCGAGGCGGGAAACCGCCATGTTTCCCGCACCCTTCCCATGGCCGCTCCGGTGGCCGCTCACGCGTCCACCTCCACGCAGTCCTTTGCGTTCACCGGGCAAAGCCCGCCGAACGCGAGGCGGGAAACCGCCATGTTTCCCGCACCCTTCCCCTGGCCGCTCCGGTGGCCGCTCACGCGTCCACCTCCACGCCCATGGATCTGGCGGTGCCGGCGATCACGAGCATCGCCTGGTCGACGTCGCGGGCGTTCAGGTCGGCCATCTTCGTCTCGGCGATCGAGCGCAGCTGGTCGCGCGAGAGCTTGCCGACCTTGGCGCGATTCGGCTCGGCCGAGCCCTTCTCGAGCCGCAGGGCCTCCTTGATCAGGACGGCCGCGGGCGGCGTCTTCGTGATGAAGTCGAAGCTCCGGTCCTCGTAGACCGTGATCTCGACGGGGATGATGCGGCCGTTCTCCTGCGCCGTCTGCGCGTTGAAGGCCTTGCAGAACTCCATGATGTTGACGCCGTGCTGGCCCAGCGCGGGGCCGACCGGGGGCGCAGGGTTCGCCTGCCCGCCGGGGATCTGCAACTTGATCAGGGTGAGAACTTTCTTCGCCACGTGAGCCTTCCTGGTCGAGCTTCCGTCAGTCCAGTTTCTTGACCTGGTCGAACCCGAGCTCGACAGGCACCTGCCGCTCGAAGATGTCCACCAGGACCTTCAGCTTCTGCTGGTCGGGGTTGACGTCGACGATCTCGCCGTCGAAGTCCGAGAGCGGGCCCGACGTCACCTTCACCGACTCGCCGAGCGAGAACTCCACCTGCGCGCGCGGCCGGTCGCCGCCGGCGACGGTACCCGTCTTGAGTATGCGGTCGACCTCGGGCTGCGAGAGCGGCACCGGCTTCGAGCCGGCGCCGACGAACCCGGTCACCCCCGGCGTGTTCTTCACGACCGTCCAGGCGTCGTCGTTCAGGTCCATGTTCACGAGCACGTAGCCCGGGAGGACCCGCTTCTCGGCCTGCACCTTCTGGCCGTCCTTCGTCTCGATCACCTGCTCGGTCGGGACGACGACACGGCGGAACCGCTGCCGCTGCCCCATCGACTCGATGCGGTGCTCGAGGTTGGCCTTGACCTTGTTCTCATGGCCGGAGTAGGTGTTGACGACGTACCAGCGAAACATCGAATCCCTTTACTGTCCGAGGAAGACCTTCGACACGACCTGCTTCCAGATCTGGTCGTTGATGTAGAGGTAGGCGCCGACGACGACGCAGGCGACGAGCACGACGACCGTGCCCTGGATCACCTGGCTCTGACCCGGCCACTCCACCTTCTTGAGCTCCGCCCACGACTCCGCGACGAAGTTCGAGCGGCGGCGATCCTCCGGCCCCGGCTGATGCGGCGTCTGGGCGCGCGCGGTCGCCATGGCCGTTACCGCGTCTCCCGGTGCGGGGTGTGCGTGCCGCACCAGCGGCAGTACTTCCGGAACTCGACGCGGTCCGGCGTGTTCCGCTTGGACTTCATCGTCTGGTAGTTCCGCCGTTTGCACTCGGTGCAGGCGAGCGTGATCGCAACTCTGACTCCGGTCTTGGCCATGTCTCTTCCGTCTGTGAGGTGGTCGTCCCCGAGGTGTCCGGCGCCAGGCACGCTGACGCACCGCCTCCGGGCCGCGGGATTGTAGCGGGACCCGGGCCGGCGGGCACGGTCGCGCTCCTCTTGCCGAAAGCCGGTTCGCGCCGGCGGTCAACCCGCCGGTTCGGGATCTGACCCCGTCGACGCGGAGCGTCGAGCGGACCGAGTAGCGGCGGGTGGGCTCGAACCACCGACCTTCGGGATCCGGTTCGGGCTTACTCGTCGTGCTCCGTCAGTGACAGAACGCCTCTGTCGAGCCGAAGCATGACCCAGGGCTTCGAATCTCGATCCGAGTCCCACCTCTGAGCCACTAGGGATACGCGCTCAGGCGGGGGATCTCATTCCGGCAGCCCCTGCGGTGCTGGTCTTCTCCCACCTCTGGTCGCCGGCGATGAGGTGATGTCCGCTCTGGACGACTAACCGCGTTTCGAGCGGCGGGTGGAGTTCGTCCTAGCGTCGAGTTCCAGGAGCCGCTTCGCCGCAGCCGGCGCCTGCCGGACCGCGTCGTCGTGACCCTCGACGGAAGCGACGAACGCTCCGCGCATGAGGAGCTGAAGCTGGTGGGCGACGGCAGCCGGGTCGCGTAGGTCGGCTTCCTCGGCGAGGCGGAGCACGAATGCGTAGATGTTTTCGATCCCGTTGACGGAGGCGGCGCGGACGGAGTCGTCGTCGTGCCGCTCGAGCACCGAATTCGTGAAGAAGCAGCCTTCGTAGCCCGCCTGCTCGAACCAGTCGTCGAGCGCATCGAAGATCGCCAGCAGTCGTTTCCGCGGGGCCGTGGCGCGGCGCATGACCTCGGGCTCCAGCCAGCCGCGCAGCCATAGATCCTCGTGCCGCTGGAGTACCGCGACGATCAGGTCGTCCTTCGAGCGAAAGTGGCGGTAGAGCGTCGTCTTCGCAACACCTGCCTCCTCGACGATGCGATCGACTCCGACGGCTGCCAGGCCGTGGCGGGTGAAGAGCTCGTAGGCGGTTCGGATGATCCGCTCGCGCCCGTCGCCCCCGGCGGCCCTGAGACTCGGCCGAGGCGGGATGTCTTGCGAACGCCCGGCGCTCCGCAGGCGGCCCATTCTTCGAGCCTACAGACAAGTACGTAGCTCCGCTATCGTGCTTTCGCTACAGACCTGTCTGTAACCACCGGGAGAAATGCCTACTTGACGTTGCCCAGCCATGACGGGCGCACGACCTGCGTGATCGCCGACGACCAGCGCGCATTCACGGAGGCGCTGACGTGGCTGCTCTCCGAACACGGCGTAACGGTCGTGGGCGCGGCGTACGACGGAACCCGGGCCCTACAGCTCATCGAGGAAGGTCGTCCGACGCTCGCGATCCTCGATGTCGCGATGCCGCAGATGGGCGGCATCGAGGTAGCACGGGAGGTGGCGCTGCGGGCTCCCGAGACGTCGACAATCCTCTACACCGGCCTGCGCGAGCGCCAACTCTTGGTCGACGCTCTGGACGCCGGAGCTCATGGCTTCGTGCTGAAGGGGAGCCCCCTAGACGACCTCGTGACTGCAGTTCGGTTCGTGGAGCGAGGCGACGTGTACGTTGATCCGGCCCTGGCGCCTACACTGATTCGTGCCAAGCTGCCCGGCGACGCGCCGACGCTATCGCAACGCGAGCGCGACGTCCTTCGGCTGCTTGCCGAGGGGAGATCGAACGAGCAGATCGCACAAGCGATCCACATCGCTCCGGACACGGTGCGGACGTACATCGGTCGCGCAATGGAGAAACTGCAAGCGGACACGCGGACGCAGGCGGTCGCGATCGCAATCCGACAGTCACTGATCGACTAAGCGCGAAGGGTGCTGTCCCCCATCCAGGTGAGCCAGGTCGGTACCGATCGGCGACACCAGTGACCGTTCCCCACAGCCGAGAATGGAAGCGTCGTGGAACATCCCGGAGGAGCGAGAACGGTGGCTCGTCACCAGCATCGAACAATTCCCGCGTTCCGGCGGTCGTCGGATTCGGCTCCGACCCAGCCTGGCCCCGCCGTGATCGACAGGGCAGAGCGGCTGGCCCGCACCGGGAGCTGGGAGTGGGATCTCGAGTCCGACGAGCTGTTGTGGTCGGAGAACATGTACCGCCTGCTCGGTATCCGGCCGGGCGAGGTCACGCCTTCGCCGGACTACGTGTTGTCGCGGATGCACCCCGCCGACCAGAGTCGCGTCGCGCGGGAACTCGACGCAGCGCGTCAGGACGGCCGGTTGCCGAACGTGACCTATCGGGTTGTCTGGCCCGACGGCTGTCTGCGCTGGCTGCGCTCGTTCTCTGAGCTTGTCGAGGAGAAGGATGGGCGTGCCGTGCGCATGGTCGGTGCCGTCCAGGACGTCACCGAGCTCGTCGAGACGCAGCGCGCGACAGCCGAATCCTTGACGCTCGTCGAGGCACTGCAGGAGAACGCGCCAATCGGCTTTGCCTTCGTCGACCGTGAGTTGCGCGTCGTGCGCCTCAACAGCGTTCTCGCCGAGGTCAACGGGGCCCCGATCGAGGAGCAGATCGGCCGGTCGGTGGCCGAGCTCGTTCCGGATATCTGGTCACAGATGGAGGACGTGTACCGGCGCGTGCTCGACACCGGCGAGCCGGTCGTCAACCTCGAAGTTGATCGTGTGCGAGCGTTGACGCACGATCGCCGGCACTGGCTCGCAAGCTACTACCCCGTAGTGGTCGACGACGAAGTCATCGGGGTCGGGGTGGTCGTGACGGACGTGACCGACCGAGCGCAGGCCGAACACCTCCGCTCGACGCTGATGAACACGATGGTCGAGGGCCTCTACGCATTGGACGACGAAGGGTGCGTCGCCTTCATGAACTCCGCAGCAGAGCGGATCCTCGGCTGGACCGAGGACGATCTTCGCGGCAAACCGATGCACGAGATCATCCACTTCCAGCATGCAGACGGATCGCCGCATCCGGCAGAGGAGTGCCCGCTGCTGCGCGTTCGTCAGCTAGGCAAGCCGACGCGGCGAAACGACGAGGCGTTCACTCGCAAGGACGGCACGATCTGTCCTGTTTCCTACTCGGCCGCGCCGCTGCGCAACGGCTGGAAAGCCAACGGAATCGTCGTCGTCTTCCGCGACATCAGCGACGAGCACGCCGAGCACGAGCGGATCCGTCGTGAACTCGACACGCTTGCCTGGGTCGGGCGGATCCGAGACGCCATCGACGAAGACCGACTGACGCTCTACGCGCAGCCGATCCTTCCTCTCACCGGTGGCCGGCCCAGGCAGGAGTTGTTGCTGCGAATGATCGGCCCCAAAGGCGAGGTCATCGCACCAGGAAGCTTCCTGCCCGTAGCCGAGAAGTACGGGATGATCACCGAGATCGACCGCTGGGTGATCAGCCAAGCCGCCCGCTTCGCCCGCAGCGGTCAGAACGTCGAAGCCAACCTCTCTGCGGACTCGATCAGCGACCTCAGCCTGCTGACCTTCATCGAACACGAGCTGCGCGACGCCGGCGCCGAACCAGCGAACCTCGTCTTCGAGATCACGGAAACCGCCCTCACGAAGGACATCGACGCCGGGAAGGCCTTCATCGCCGGCCTCACGGACATCGGCTGCCGAGTCGCCCTCGACGACTTCGGCACCGGGTTCGCCAGCCTGGCCCATCTGAAGACCTTCAACCTCGCATACCTGAAAATCGACGTCGACTTCGTCCGGAACCTGCCCCGCGACACGTCCAACCAGCACCTCGTCAAAGCCATCGCAGGGCTCGCGAAGGACTTCGGCTACCAGACGATCGCCGAAGGCGTCGAAGACGCCGAAACCCTGGCCATGCTCATCGACTACGGCGTCGACTTCGCCCAGGGCTTCCACATCGGCCGCCCATTGCCAATCACCTGATCCTCACCAAGCCCGCCACCCATCCGGTAAGGGTCGGAACACGGCAGGCAAGCGTCCTCGGAACCTCACCGACCGTTGCCGGAGAGTGGGCATCGACCTCCAAGAGCGGGCCTGCACTTCTCGATTCGATGATGACCCAGAGACGACGAAGGGGCCTCGCGGCCCCGACACCTGGCTTGAACACCACGATTGAGTAGCGGCGGGTGGGCTCGAACCACCGACCTTCGGGTTATGAGTCCGACGCTCTAACCAGCTGAGCTACGCCGCCGGGCAAGGCCATTTTACCCGACGTCCTCGGCGCCGCCTATGCTGGCCGCGTGACCGAGGTCGAGCTGTGCTGGCGGTGCCCGACGCCGATGGAATGGCGGCACGGCACCTGGCAGTGCCCGCGGTGCCGGTTCAAGCTCGGGTGCTGCGAGGGCGACCCGCAGACGTGCACCGAGGCCGCGCCGGCTACCGCGGCGCCACGCCCAGCACCGCCCGTACCTGCCGCCTGACGGCGGCGGCGTCGAGCGACCCCGCCGGCAGCTCGACGGTGATGCTCCGCTCGTCGTCTGCTCGGTGGTTCTGCCAGTTCGAGGCGGTGCCCGCGAGCCAGCGCCAGTGGCGGTAGCGCATCCCGGCGAGGCGGGCGTAGCGATGACCCGCGACCGAGCTGCGCCCGTAGGCCCAGACGAGGTCCATGTGCTGGTGGAACCAGATCGTGAACCGCGGCCGGAGCCGCTCGACGAGGGTGCGCGCGATGCGCGTCTCGCGCTCCGAGAAGGGGCGCGCGCCGGCCGCGTACACCGACCACGGCGGGCCGAACGGACGCCACTCGCTCGGAAAGTTGCGGTTCAGGTCGACTCCGCGCGCGTTCTGCCGGGTGCCGTGGGCGAGCCCGTCGGGGTTCAGCGTCGGGACGAGCCACAGGTCCTCGCGCGGGTGCGTGCGGCGAAGCGCCGCGATCACGGCCAGTCCGGCGCACTCGTTGCCGTGGATGCAGCCGACCACGAGCACGCGCGGCCCCGGCCCCGGCACGTGCACCAGCTGGATCGGCCGGTGCTGGAACGAGTAGCCGACCGTGACCACGGAGGCTAGGGTCGAGAGCATGACGGTGATCGAGGCCATCGAGCTACGCAGGACCTACCGTACGACAACCGGCGTCGTGCGCCGCAAGCGCCTCGACGTCGATGCGGTGCGCGGCATCTCCTTCTCGGTCGAGCGGGGCGAGCTGTTCGGGCTGCTCGGGCCGAACGGCGCCGGCAAGACGACGACGATCAAGATGCTGATCACGCTGCTCCTGCCGACCGCCGGCGAGGCGCGGGTGCTCGGGCTCGACGTCGTCGCCGACGCGCGCGCCGTGCGCCGGCGGATCGGCTACGTCTTCGGCGGCGACCGCGGCCTCTACGAGCGCCTGTCGGGCCTCGACAACCTGCGCTACTTCGCGGAGCTCTACGGCGTCTCCGGCCGGAGCCAGCGCCGGCGGCTCGACGAGGTGCTCGAGCTCGTCGGCCTGAAGGGCCGCGAGCAGGAGCGGGTGGAGGGCTACTCGCGCGGCATGCGCCAGCGGCTGCACATCGCGCGCGGCATCCTCCACGACCCGGAGATCGTCTTTCTCGACGAGCCCACGATCGGCGTCGACCCGGTGGGTGCGCGCGAGCTCCGCAAGATGATCGGCGATCTCGTCTCGGCCGGGAAGACGGTGCTGCTGACGACGCACTACATGTTCGAGGCCGACGCCCTCTGCGACCGGATCGCCCTGATCGCGAAGGGCACGATCGTCGGCGAGGGCACCCCCGCCGCCCTGAAGGCGGCCGTGGCCGACGGGCGGGTGACCGAGATCGAGGTGTTCGGGGTCGAGGAGAGCCGGATCGAGCGGTTGCGGGCCCTGCCGGGCGTGACCGCCGTCGCCGTCGAGGAGCGCGACCAGAAGCAGGTGCTCGTCGTCCAGACGACGGGCGAGCACGAGCTGACGGCGCCGCTTCTCGCACACCTCGAGGGGCTCGAGGTCGGGCGGGTGAGCTCCCGTGAGCCGACGCTCGAGGACGCCTACGTCGCCCTCGTGGGCAGCGAGTGAGCTCGCTCCGGCTCTTCTGCTTCAGCTGGCTGCTGCACTTCAAGATGCTGTCGCAGTCGGCATTCGACGGCCTCCTGGCGATCCTGTGGCCGCTGTTCTTCGCGACGGTCGCGTTCTTCATGTTCCGGACGGGGCGGGGCGCCGGCGCGCTCGGCCCCGTCGCGCTCGGGGCGGCGGTGATGGGCGTGTGGACCGCGACCAGCGTCTCGGCGTCGTCGGCGCTGCAGCGGGAGCGCCGGCTCGGCACGCTCGAGCTGCTCGTCGCCTCCCCCACGAACCTGGCGCTCGTGCTGCTGCCGGTGACGCTCGCCACCTCCACGATCGGGCTGTACTGCATCGTCGCGACCCTGCTCTGGGCGCGGTTCCTCTTCGGGGTGCACGTGCCGGTCGCCCACCCGCTGCCCTTCGCCCTCGGGATTCTCGGGATCGTGGTCACGATCGGGTCGCTCGGCTTCCTGATGGCGGTCGCGTTCGTCCGCTCGCGGCGCGCCTGGGCGATCGGCGCGCTGACGGAGTACCCGATCTGGCTGATCTGCGGCTTCCTCGTGCCGGTCTCTCTGCTGCCCGGCTGGGTCCGGCCGATCTCGTGGCTGCTCGGGCCGACGTGGGGCATGCGCGCGATCCGCGCCGGTGCGTTCGGCGGACGGCACGGGCTGCTCGACGTCGCCGCCTGCTTCGGGCTCGCCGCCGTCTACGTCGGCCTCGGCATGGCGCTGCTCGGCACCGTCCTCGACTCGGCCCGCCGCCGCGCATCCCTCTCGCTGCAGTGAGAGCGCTGCGCGTCTTCTTCGTCGGCGGCCTGATCAGCTACCGCGCGCTGTTCGGGTTCCTGAGCCTGTGGATCTTCGTGCCGACGCTCGTGCTGACGCCGATCTTCCAGATCCTGCTCTTCGCCTACATCGGCCGCGCCGCCGGCACCCAGTCCGACGCGTTCTACGTGATCGGCAATGCGATCCAGTACTCGTCCGTGCCCTGCCTCTTCGCGATGACGCAGACGATCGCGGACGAGCGGTTCTGGCAGACGCTCGGCCCGATCCTGATCTCGCCCGCAGGGCGGCTGCCCGTCTTCCTCGGCCGAGCGGTGCCGGTGATCGCGAACGGCCTGTTCGTAGCCGCGTTCTCGCTCTTCGCGGGCGGGCTGATCCTGGGGGTGTCGTTCGACGCAGCGGTCTGGGAGCGGCTCGGGCCGGTGCTGCTCGTCGGCGCCTTCTCCTGCACCGGGCTGGGCCTCGTGAACGCCGCGATCGGGTTGCGCGTGCGCGAGACGGCGGTGCTCTCGAACGTCTTCGTCGGGCTGCTCCTGATCTTCTGCGGCGCGAACGTGGCCCTCTCGTCACTGCCGGGGTGGATGGCCGGGATCGGACGGGCGCTGCCCCTGACGCACGCGATCCAGGCGGCGCGGGCCGTCGCGTCCGGCTCGTCGCTCGGCTCGGTGAGCGGCCTGCTGGGACGGGAGGCCGCGATCGGGGCCGCCTACGCGGTCGCGGGGACGCTGCTGCTCCGCTGGTTCGAGCTGCAGAGCCGCCGCCATGCCACCCTGGAGCGCGTATGACCGCGCTTCGCGTCGTCTGGAGCGGCTTCCTGATGAACATGAAGATGCTCTCGACGTCGAGCTTCTTCCTCGTCACGGCGATCCTGCAGCCGGTGATCTTCGCGACGATCGCCTTCTACATGTTCCGATCCGGGGGGCGCCAGGGCACGTTGCTGTACGCGGCGCTCGGCGCCGGGATGATGGGCGTCTGGTCGACGACGCTGTTCGGGTCGGGCGGGATGATCCAGTGGCAGCGGTGGCAGGGGACGCTCGAGCTCGGCGTGGCCGCGCCGCCGACCCTCGGCCTCGTCTACCTGCCGTTCTCGCTCGCGAATTCGCTGACCGGCGCCTACGCACTCGTGGCGACGCTCGCATGGGGGCGCCTCCTCTTCGGCGTCCCGCTTCACTTCGTGCATCCCTGGCTCTTCGCCCTGGCACTGCCCACGACGATTCTCGCGCTGGGACTGATGGGACTGCTCCTCGCCTCGACCTTCGTCCTCTACCGCTACGCGAACGCCCTCTCGAACCTGCTCGAGTACCCGGTCTGGATCGCCTCGGGCCTGGTCTTCTCCACCTCGCTCCTGCCCGGATGGACGCGACCGGTCTCGTGGATCCTGCCGCCGTACTGGGGCATCCTCGCCCTCCGCCACGCGGCGCTCGGCGGCGGCGTGTGGACGCCGCTCGCGCTCGCCCTCGGGCTCGGCTGCGGCGCCGCCGCCGTCTCGGCGATCACGTTTCGCTGGTTCGAGCGGCTGGCGCGCGATCGCGCGACGCTCTCGCTCACGTGAGCCGGTTCCTCCGCATCTTCTTCGTCGGCGGCGCGATCGCCTACCGCGGCCTCTTCAACTGGATTCATCCGGCGATGTACGTGCCGACGATGCTCGGGGCGCCGCTGTTCCAGCTCGTCTTCTTCACCAAGCTCGGACAGTTCGCACATGCACAGGACGCCGACTTCTACATCGTCGGCAACGCGGTGCAGGCGTGCGCGATGTCGTCCGTGTACGGCATGACGATGGCGATCGCGAACGAGCGCTGGTTCGGCACGCTCGGCCCGCTGCTCGCCTCGCCGGCCAACCGCGCCGCGGTGTTTCTCGGCCGCGGGGTGCCGGTGCTCGCGAACGGGCTGCTCGTTTCGGGGTTCGCGTTCGCGGCGGGAGCCGCCCTGCTCGGGTTCCGGCCCGGCCTGCGGTCGCTCCCCGCACTCGCGCTGGTCGTGGTCGTCACCACCGTCTCCTGCACGGCGTTCGGGATGCTGCTCGGGTCGATCGGGCTGCGGGCGAAGGACTTCTTCTTCGCCGCGAACATGGCCTACTTCCTGATGCTGCTCTTCTGCGGGGTCAACATCCCGCTCGGCGTGCTGCCCGGCTGGATGAGCGCGATCGGCCGCTGCCTCCCGCTCACGCACGGAATCGCAGCGGCCCGGGAGCTCGCCGCGGGCGCCACGCTCGGCTCGGTCTCCGGGCTCGTCCTGACCGAGGTCGGGGTCGCTGCGGCCTACGCCGCGGCGGGGTACGCGCTCTTCCGGGTGCTCGAGCGCGAGTCGCGGCGGAGCGCCGTGCTCGACGCCTACTGAGACCTCAGGCGATCAGGTTGTCGCGAAGCGCCCGCGCGACCGCCTGCGTGCGCGTGTCGGCGTCGAGCTTGTCCATCGCCTTGCGGATATGGGTGCGCACCGTCTCCGCGGAGATGAACAGCCGCTTGCCGATCTCCTCGTTCGAGAGGCCGTCGGCCAGCAGCCGCAGGACGTCTCGCTCCCGCTGGGTCAGCGAGGGAAGCGCATTGCCGATCGACGAGGCGGCGAGGGTGCCCGCCAGCACGGGATCGACGTAGGTGCTGCCGGCGGCGACCGACTGCACCGCGCGCAGCAGATCCTCGATCGGCGCCTCCTTCAGCACGAAGCCCGAGACGCCCGCGTCGAGCGCCTCCGTGAGGAGGGCACGGTCGCCGTACCCCGTGTAGAGCAGGATCGCCGTCTGCTGCGCCGACCGTCCGGCACGCCGCGCCAGCTCGATCCCGCCCAGCCCCGGCATCCGGACGTCGACGAGGGCGATCCGGGGCCCGTGCTCCTCGATCAGGCGCAGTGCCTCCTCGCCGTCCGAAGCGCGGGCGACCACCTCGATGCCACCCATCGCCAGGTACTCGGAGACGGCCTCGAGCACAGCCGGGTGATCGTCGGCAACGACACAGGTGATGGGTTCAGAGCTCATGGTCGGCCAGGCCTCCGGGCATCCCCGTTTCGGGGGAGCCCGGCACCACACGTCTAGGGATATCGGTCGGACCCGCGAATGCCAATAACTCTCCTACCGGACAACCTGTGATCTCGTTGCGGCCCTCCACCACCCTATTCTCGCCACAGGTCAGCGTGCGCGCGGGCGCCGGCGACGCGTCGCCGCCCGCGTTCGACCACGTGCTCGACGCCGTCCTCGACGGCGTCATCCTCAGCGGGGCGAGCGGCGTGAGGCTGAACGCGGCCGCGCGACGGCTGCTCGGCGTCACGACCGAGCGCTCGATCAGGACGGTCGACCTGAACCCGCGGCGCCTCGACGGCACCCCGTTCGACCTCGATCCCGAGGGGGCGCCCGGACACACGACCCTCGAGCAGGGCAGCGAGGGACGCTTCAGGATCCGCATCACCTCCTACGACCGGCGCGAGCTCGTGATCGACGGCAGCGTCACGCCGGTGGTGGAGGGCGCCGTGATCGTCTTCCGCGACGTCACCGACGAGCACGAGGAGAGCGAGCTCAACCGGCAGACCCTGCGGGCGGTGTTCGACACGATCCCGACCGCGATCAGCATCCTCGACCCGCAGACGCGCGAGGTGCTGGGCGCGAACCGTGCCCTCTGCGAGTTGCTCGAGCGGCCGGAGGACGAGATCGTGGGGAGCCGGCCGCCCTATCCGTGGTGGGACGAGGGCGTCGAGCCGCCGGCGCTCCCGGACCCCGGCACGACCTTCGAGCGCGTGTTCCGCCGCCAGGACGGACGGCCGCAGCCCGTGGAGGTCGCCCTGCACACGATCGAGGGCAGCGGCGGGCGGCCCGTCCTGCTGCTCGCGCTGATCACCGACCTGGACGAGGAGCGCCGGCTGCAGCAGCAGCTCGTGCAGAGCGGCAAGCTCGCGGCGATCGGCGAGCTGGCGGCGGGCGTCGCGCACGAGATCAACAACCCGCTGTTCGCGATCCTCGGGCTGACCGAGTTCCTGCTCGCAGAAGCGGATCCCGGCACGAAGAACAGGCAGCGCCTCGAGCTGATCCAGCAGACGGGGCTCGAGATCAAGGAGATCGTCCGCGCGCTGCTCGACTTCGCGCGGGAGAACGCCGATGACCGGCACGTCGTCCCGCTCGAGGAGGTCGTCAAGTCGACCGTCGACCTCGTGCGGCGGACGAACGCGCACAAGGGCGTCGAGCTCGTCGACCGCTACGACGGCTCCGGCGCGCTCGTCTCCGCCAGCCCGAACCAGCTCAAGCAGATCTTCCTGAACCTGGTCGCGAACGCACGCCAGGCGATGCCGCACGGTGGCACCGTGACCGTCGAGGTGCGCCGCGAGGGAGACGTGGCGGTCGCGACCGTCGCCGACGACGGGCCCGGTATCGACCCCGACGTGCTCGAGCGGATCTTCGAGCCGTTCTTCACGACCAAGCGTGACACCGGCGGCACCGGCCTCGGTCTCTCCGTCAGCCTCGGCATCGCCGAGTCGCACGGCGGCAGCCTCACCGTCGCCTCCCAGCTCGGCCACGGCACGACGTTCTGCCTGCGCCTGCCGATCGCGCCGGGCGACGGCGACGTGTCCATGGCGCAACCGGAGGTTGGGTCATGAGCCGTAGGCTCGACGGAGGCTTACACAGCCGTAGGCTCGACGGAGGCTCAAAGAAAGCGGAGGCGGAGGCGGCGGCTCTGCCGGCGCCGGAGCGGGTGCTCATGACCCAACCGGAGGTTGGGTCATGAGCCAGATCCTCGTGATCGACGACGAGCACATCATCAGGCTGCTCGTGGTCGAGATCCTCGAGGCCGCCGGGCACGAGGTGAGCGACGCGGAGAACGCCGAGTCGGCGCTGCTGCTCCTCGAGCAGCAGGAATTCGATCTCGTCGTCAGCGACGTCGTGATGCCGGGCCTCTCGGGGCTCGAGCTGCTCGAGGCGGTGCGCGGCCGACGTGCCTCGCTGCCGGTCGTGCTCGTCACGGGCGCGGGCACCTACGACACGCTCAGCCAGGCCCTCACCCGCGGCGCCGCCGGGCTCGTGACGAAGCCGTTCACGCACGCCGAGCTCCAGGGGGCCGTGGCGGACGCGCTCGACCGCGCGCACCGAAGCCGCGAAGAGCTGCGCGAGCGCCTGCTCGCCCCCACGCTCGCGAGCGCCCTGGCGAACGCGATCGAGGCGCGCGACTCGTACCTGCACGGCCATTGCGAGCGCCTGGCCGCACTGGCGGTCCGAATGGCCGAGCTGCTCGACTGCTCGGCCGAGGAGATCGAGACGGTGCGGCTCGGAGCGATCCTGCACGACATCGGCAAGATCGGCATCCCCGACCGGGTCCTGCTGAAGCCGGCCGCGCTCGACGACGAGGAGCGCGCGATCATCGAGACGCACCCCGACATCGGCGACCGGCTGCTCGAGCCGCTCGACCTCCTGCAGGCGGCACGCCCGATCGTGCGACACCACCACGAGCGCTGGGACGGCGACGGGTACCCCGACCGGCTCGCCGGCACGGCGATCCCGCTCGGCGCCCGCATCGTCGCCGTCGCCGACTCGGTCGAGGCGATGACGTCGCGCCAGCTCTACCGCCCGCCGCAGACGGCGGAGCAGATCGTGCACGAGCTGCACGCGCACCGCGGCAGGCAGTGGGACCCGCAGCTCGTCGATCTCGCGCTCTCGCTGATCGCCTCGGGAGAGCTCGAGCTGCATCCCGAGGGGCTGCGGCTGCTCGACCGCGTGCCCGCCGAGAGCCCGGCGCGGAGCCTCGCGATCCTGCTGGTCGAGGACGACGACGACCACGCGCTGCACGTGACCGAGACGCTCGAGGGAGCGCTCGCGGGCGCCGTGATCGCACGTGCGACGACGGTGGCCGGCGCGGCCGAGCTCGTCGCGAGCGCTTCCTGGTCACTCGCGATCGTCGACCACGCGCTCCCCGACGGCCCCGGCACGGACGTGCTCGACCTCCTCCGCGCGGGGAACTCGACGGTTCCGGTCGTGATGCTCACCGGCCAGGGCTCGGACGAGGCGGCGATCGACGCCTTCCGTCACGGGGCCTCCGACTACGTCGTCAAGGCCGGTGCCTACCTCGACGCGCTCGCGCTGCGCGTGCAGCAGCTGGTGATGTCGTGACCGCGCCGAGCTGCCTCGTCGCCGACGACCACCCCGCCCTGACCGTGGCCGTCTCCGCGTTCCTCGCCGAGCACGGCTTCGAGATCGTGGGCCCGGCAGCCGACGGCAGGCGCGCGGTCGCACTCGCCGACAGCGCGCGCCCCGAGCTCGCCCTCGTCGACTTCCGCATGCCCCGGCTGTCGGGGCTGGCGCTGCTCGCAGCGCTCGCCGAGGCCTCACCGGGGACGAGGCTCGTCGTCTACACGGCCGACGCCGACCAGACGCTCGCCCGCGAGGCCATGGAAGCGGGAGCCGTCGCCGTGGTGCTGAAGGAGGCGCCGCTCGTCGATCTCGTCCGGGCGCTCGAGGCTGCCCTCGCCGGACGCTCCTATCTCGACCCGGCGCTCGGCTCCCGCCCGCTGCCGGCCAGGCTGACCGCGCGGGAGCTGGACGTGCTCGGCCTGCTCGCGGAGGGGCTGCCGCACGAGGAGATCGGCCGCCGGCTCGGGATCAGCTCGGAGACCGTCCGCACCCATCTGCGCAAGGCGTCCGACCGGCTCGGAGCCGCGACCCGCACGCAGGCCGTCGCGACCGCGCTGCGCCTGGGGCTGATCCGGTGAACGCACCGAACAACGGACTTGCGGTCGCCCGGCTTTCGGGCGAGCTCGGCGCCGTGATGGGAGGCATCGTCTCCCACCTGATGGAGCTCCCCGGCGCCGACGGCGCCTCGCTCTCGACGGTCGACGGAGAGCGCGCGCACTTCTCCGTCTGCGAGGGCGAGGACCGCGCCCTGCTCGGCCGGACGCTCCACCTCGACGAGACGCTCGGCGGCGAATGCCTGACCCGTGGCGAGGTGACGGTGCTTCGCGCGGGGAGCGGACCCGAGGTGACGCGCTGCCTCACCCCCGGCGCCGGGGCGATCGTGATGGCGCCGATCGCCTACGACGGCCGGATCCGCGGGATCCTCGGTGTCCGCAGCGCGAGCCAGGACGCGTTCGACGAGGCCGACGTCGAGGCGATCCGCGCGCTCGCCGACGGCGCGGGCATCGCCCTGCGAAACGCGGAGGTCGTCCAGCGCCTCGCCGACAGCGAGCGCAGCTATCGCGCCCTGCACGAGGAGGCCGTCCGCGACGTCAACGAGCGGAAGGAGAACGAGGACCGCCTTCGCTCGAACCTCGGCCGGTTGCACGCGATCGTCGCCACGCAGCAGGAGATGTCGGCGCTCGAGCTCGACCCCGAAGCCGTCACCGCCACGATCGTCGAGCGCGCGCAGCGCCTCGCGGGAGGCGACGGCGCCGCCGTGCAGTGGTTCGACGGCTTCGAGTCCGTCTTCGCCCAGGCGGCCGGCATCGCAGCCCCCCACGTCGGCCTGCGCCTCGACCGCGGCGCGAGCCTCGCCGGGATCGCGGCGATGACCGGCGAGGTGGTCTACTCGGCCGACACGGCGACCGACCCGCGCGTCGACCGGGAGGCGGTCGAGAAGCTCGGCGCACGCTCGCTGATCTGCGCGCCGCTCGTGCGCGGGGGCGCTCCCGTCGGCGTGCTCGCGGTGATGGCCGAGCGGCCGGACGCGTTCGACGCGCTCGCGGTCGAGACCACACGCCTGATGGCCGAGTTCGTCTCGACCGTGATCCGCAACGCGAACGAGCTCGAGGAGCGCCGCCAGCTGGCCGCGCAGCTCCGCCTGCAAGGGGAGGTGGTCGAACACATGCAGACGGCGCTCTGGATCTGGGCGCCCCACGGCGACGGCTTCCGGCTCGAGTATGCGAACCAGGCGAGCGAGCAGGCGACCGGACTGCCCGCCGGCGAGGTCGTCGGCCGGTCACTCGTCGAGATCGTCCCCGGCCTCGCCCCGACGCTCGAGGAAATGCTGCTGCGGGTCGACTCCACGCACGAGCAGGTCGTAATCGAGGAGCTCGAGTACGGCGACGAGCGGATCCGCCCCGGCGTGTTCTCGGCGCGGGCGTTCCCGCTGCCCGAAGGGCGAGTCGCGGTGGCGTTCGAGAACGTGACGGAGATCGCAAGGGCGCAGCGGGCGCTGCGAGAGAGCGAAGCGCGCTTCCGCGGAGCCTTCGACTCGGCCTCGGTCGGGATGGCGCTGGCGACGCTCGACGGCGCGTTCGTGGAGGTGAACGACCGCTTCGGGGAGATGCTCGGCTACCTCCCCGAAGAGCTGACGCGGCTCGCGATCGAGGACGTCACGCATCCGGACGAGCTCGAGACCGATGTCGGGCTCACCCGCGAGCTGCGCTCAGGAGTGCGCGACGCGTACACCCGGGAGAAGCGCTACCTGCGCAAGGACGGCTCGACGCTCTGGGCGTTCCTCGCCGTGTCGGTCGTGCGCGGCTACGACGGCTCGCCCACCCACCTCGTCGCGCATGTCCAGGACATCGGCGCACAGCGCGACACGAGCATCCTCTTCGCCGCCACGTTCGAGCGGTCGGTCGTGCCGACCCTCGTCGCCGACGACGAGCGCCGGATCGTCTCGCTGAACGAGGCGGCCGCCGAGCTGATCGGCCTCACCGTCGACGAGTCGCTCGGGTTGCGCCTCGACGACCTGATTCCCGAGGAGCAGGTCGCGCGGAGGTGGCCCGTCTTCGTCGAGGCGGGCAGGATGGAGGCCGAGGCGACGCTGCACCGGCCGGACGGCGGGCGGCGAAGGATCGAGTTCGTGGCGACGGCGGACATCCTCCCGCAGCGCCACATCGCCGTCATCCGCGACCTCACCCGCCAGAAGGAGCTCGAGGCGCAGCTGCGCCAGGCGCAGAAGATGGAGGCGGTGGGCCGTCTCGCGGGCGGCATCGCCCACGACTTCAACAACCTCCTGACCGCGATCGCCGGCTACAGCGAGTTCCTGATCATGGGCCTCGACGGAGAGGAGCGGCTCCGCCGCCATGCGGAGGAGATCAAGAAGGCGTCAGACCGGGCGGCCGCGCTCACCGGCCAGCTCCTGGCGTTCAGCCGCCGCCAGGTGCTGCAGCCACGGGTGCTCGACCTGAACGCGGTCGTCACCGACATGGACATGATGCTGCGCCGCCTGATCGGCGAGGACGTCGAGCTGATCACCGTGCTCGAGCCGCAGCTCGGCTCCGTGCAGGCGGACCCCACGCAGGTCGAGCAGGTGATCGTGAACCTGGCGGTCAACGCGCGGGACGCGATGCCGCAGGGCGGCTCGGTCACGATCGAGACCACGAACACGGAACGCGACGGGCATCCCTTCGTCGAGCTCCGCCTGACGGACACCGGGATCGGGATGAGCGAGGCCGAGCGCCGGCAGCTCTTCGACCCGTTCTTCACGACGAAGGAGGGCGGCACGGGGCTCGGCCTCGCGACGGTGTACGGCATCGTCGAGCAGAGCGGCGGCACGATCGACGTCGACTCCTGGCCCGGCCTCGGATCGTCGTTCCGGATCCTCCTGCGGCGCGTCGAGCGGGCGGCGGAGCTGCCCGCCGCTCCGCGCGCACCGAAGCAGCGGGTCGAGGGCCACGAGACCGTGCTGCTCGTCGAGGACGAGCTGGTCGTCCGGCGCCTCGTCGGAGAGATCCTCGAGTCGAGCGGATACACCGTCCTGCAGGCAGCCGACGGGCCGTCGGCGCTCGAGCTGCTGCGCCGGCATCCGGGCGAGGTGGCCCTGCTCGTCACCGACGTCGTCATGCCCGGCATGAGCGGCCCCGAGGTGGCGAAGGCGGTCACCTCGATGAGGCCCGGCACCCAGGTGCTCTACATCTCGGGGTACACCGACTCCGCGATCGGCCACCACGGCGTGCTCGAGCCGGGCATCGCCTTCCTGCAGAAGCCGTTCAGCGCCGACGAGCTCAACCGCAAGGCACGCGCACTGCTCGACGGCGTCGCCGTCGCGGTCGAGTAACCGCCCGTTCGTCGGGACGATTGATTCGTCTAGCCTCGCCGCAGTGATCCCGCCGCTCCTGCGCCGCAACCCGAACTTCCGCCGCTACTTCCTCGGACAGGCAGTCTCGCTCGTCGGCGACCAGGTGACGCTGATCGCGCTGCCGCTGACGGCGGTGCTGGCCCTGCACGCGTCTCCTGCGCAGATGGGGACGCTGACCACGATCGCGCTCGTGCCCAACCTGATCTTCTCCCTGCACGCGGGCGCCTGGGTCGACCGCCGCGGCAAGCGCCGGCGCACGCTGCTCGCCACGGACGTCTTCCGCGGCGTTCTGATCGCGACGATCCCGGTGGCGTTCGCGCTCGGGCACCTGACGTGGGTGCATCTCTACGTCGTCGCCTTCGCGAGCGGCACCGCCAGCGTCCTCTTCTACGTCGCCTACGGCGGCTTCTTCAAGGCGGTCGTGGCGCGAGAGGACTACGTCGCCGCGAACTCGCTGACGCACGGCAGCAGGGCGTTCTCGTTCATCGTCGGGAACAGCCTCGGCGGGATACTGGTGCAGCTCTTCCGCGGCCCGTACGCGCTCGCCCTCGACGCGGTGTCGTTCATCTGGTCGGCTGCGTTCCTCGGTCGCGTCGACGTCGAGGAGCCCCCGGTCGCACCGCCGGAGTCGGGAGGGATCCTGGCCGGCGCGCGCTGGATCAGAGGAAACCCGATCATCCGGGCGGAGCTGCTCGGCGTGGCGACGCTGAACTTCTTCAACTTCGTCTTCTGGTCGATGTTCGTGCTCTACGCGACCAGAGAGCTGCACGTCCGCCCGGCCGCGCTCGGGCTCGTCCTCGGGTCGGCCTCGATCGGCACGCTGCTCGCGTCGACGGCGGCGGGGCCGCTCTCTCGGCGGATCGGCGTCGGGCCGACGTTCATCCTCGGCTGCTTCCTCTTCCCGGCCCCGCTGATCCTGGTCGCGGTCGCGAACGGGCCGCACTGGGTCGTGCTCGGGTTCCTGTTCGCCGCCGAGCTCGGCTCGGGCGTCGGGCTGATGCTGCTCGACATCCTCGCCGGCACGATCATGGCGGCGACGATCCCCGGCTCGCTGCAGTCGCGCACCTCCGGCGCCTTCATGCTCGTGAACAACGGCGTGCGTCCGCTCGGCACGGCGGCCGGGGGCGTGCTCGGGACGACGCTCGGCCTGCACACGACGATCTGGATCGGCTCGGTCGGAGCGCTCGCCGGGCTCGTCTTCCTGCTCCCCTCGCCGATCCGGTTGCTGCACGACGTCCCCGAGGAGGCACCGGCATGACCGCCGACCCGCTCGCACTGTTCAACGACTGGCTGGCCGGCGTCCAGGAGATGGCGCTCGCAACCGCGACGCCCGACGGCAGGCCCTCCGTGCGGATGGTGCTCCTGAAGGGCGCCGACGAGCGCGGCTTCGTCTTCTTCAGCGGCTACACCTCGCGCAAGGGGCGGGAGCTCGAGGCCAATCCCCGTGCCGCCCTGCTCTTTCACCGCCCCGGCCGGCAGGTGCGGGTCGAGGGCGCCGTCCGGCGGCTGCCGGCCGCGGAGTCGGACGCCTACTGGAGCTCGCGCCCCGCCGGCTCGCGGCGCAGCGCGGCCGCCTCGTACCAGTCCGAGCCGATCGCGAGCCGCGAGCAGCTCGCGGCCGCCGTCGCCGCGCAGCCGGCGGAGCCGCGGCGGCCGGAGCGCTGGGGCGGCTACCTGCTCGTCCCCGACACCTTCGAGTTCTGGGAGCACCGCGACGACCGCCTGCACGAACGTCACCTGTTCAGGGCACGCGGCGAGGAGTACGAGGTGCTAATCCTGCAACCATGAGGCTGCTGGCCGTCGCAGGGCTCGCGCTCGGCCTGGCCGGCTCGACGGCCGGTGCGCCCACGATCGGCGGCTGCCCCGTCTTCCCCGCCTCGAGCGTGTGGAACCAGCGAGTCGACCGCCTGCCGGTGGCGGGGGCCTCCGACGCGACGATCGCGGCGATCGGCGACGGCGCGGTGCACGCCGACTTCGGCTCCGGGCTCTGGAACGGCTCGCGCATCGGTGTCCCCTACGTCGTCGTGCACGGGAAGCAGACCCCGAAGTCGCGCCCGCGCTTCGAGTACGCCTCCGAGAGCGACAAGGGCCCGTACCCGATTCCTCGCACCGTGCCGATCGAGGGTGCGCCGAACCTCGCCGCAGGCGGCGACCGGCATGCGCTGATCGTCGACCGCGACAGCTGCCGTCTCTACGAGCTCTACGCGCTGCAGCGCACGAGCTCCGGTTGGCGCGCCGGCTCCGGGGCGATCTGGAACCTGCGCTCGAACGCGCTGCGCCCGGCCGGCTGGACCTCCGCGGACGCGGCCGGGCTGCCGATTCTGCCCGGGCTCGCCCGCTGGGAGGGCGACGCCGCGACCGGCACGATCCGGCACGCGCTGCGCTTCACGGTCGAGCGGACGCGGCGTGCCTACGTCTATCCGGCCCGCCACTACGCGAGCAGCTCGACCGACCCGTCGCTCCCGCCGATGGGGCTGCGCGTGCGCCTCAAGGCGAGCGTCGACATCTCGCACCTCCCACGCCAGGCCCGGATCGTCGCGCAGGCGCTCAAGACATACGGGATGATCCTCGCCGACAACGGCTCGAACTGGTACCTGGGCGGCGCCCCGAGCGCGCACTGGTCGAACGACGAGCTACACGCGCTCGGAAGCCTGCACGGAAGCGACTTCGAGGTGGTCGACACCTCCGGGCTCCGGCCGTAGCGTCACCGTGAAGCTGGTGCCGGCGTCGCCGCTCCGCACCGACACCTCCCCGCCCATCGCCGTCACGAGCTGCTTGACGATCGCGAGGCCGAGCCCGCTGCCGACGGGGCGATCCTTGCCGATCTTGTCGTAGAGGTAGAAGCGCTCGAAGGCGCGCGGGACGTCGTCGGCCGGGATTCCCGGCCCGGTGTCGGAGACGGTGAGGCTCGCTTCGCCCGCACGGACGGTCACCCGCCCGCCGGTGGGTGTCTCCCGGAGGGCGTTCTCGACCAGGTTCGACGCCACCTGCAACAGGCGGCCGCCGTCGGCGGCGACCCACGACTCGGCCGCCTCGGCGGTGAGCGTGACGCCGAAGCTCTGCGCCGCCGCGTCGTGCCGGGCCACGGCTTCCCGCGCGATCTCGGCGAGGTCGACCGGCTCGCTCTCGACGGAGAACTCGGCGCGGTTCATGCGCGCGAGATCGAGCAGGTCGCGAACCAGGCGCTCGAGCCGGCCGGCCTCCAGACCGATCGTCCGCGCCGCCTCCTCCGCGTCGAACGCGCCCTCGGCAAGACCCTCGGCATAGCCGCGGATCGCCGTCAGCGGGGTCTTCAACTCGTGGCTGACCGAGAGGAGAAACGCCCGCTCCGCGTCCCGCGACGCGGCGAGCTGGGCGGCCATCTGGTTGAAGGCGGTCGCGAGCGCGGCCAGCTCGCGTGTGCCCTCGCCCGGAAGCGGCAGGTGCTCCTCCTCCGCCGCGAGCGCACGGGTCGCGTCGGCGACACGACGGATCGGCCGCACGATCGAGCGGGCGACCACGAAGGCGAGGACGGCCGCGAGGGCGACCCCGGCGAGCGCGGCGAGCAGCAGGTCGCCGAGGAAGGGCCGCCAGGCGGCCGACCGCAGGCTCGCCGGCCGAAGCATCAGGAGGCCCCGGTGCGGCAGCGTGCGGTAGGCGTAGAGCTCGCGTTCGCCCTGGTAGGTCGTCTCGCCGTTCGACGACCGGTCGACGTCCTTCACGAACGGCGCGAAGACGTCACGCCGGTCGATCCAGATCCGCACGCCGGCGGAGAGGACGTTCTGAGTCGCGTAGCTGACGTGCTGGCGCCGCTGCAGCGCGAGATCGTCGGCCCTGCGGGCGAGCTGGGCCGCCTGCGTCCGGTCGACCTGCCGCCGCGTCAGCACGGCGCCGATCCCGATCGTCAGCGCCAGGGTGAGCGCGAGGGCCGCGAGCATCGCCGCGAACAGCCGCGCCCGGAGCGAGCTCATGCCCGAACGGCCTTGTAGCCGGCGCCGCGGAGAGTGCGGATCAGCGACGGCCGGCCGAGCTTGCGGCGGAGCTGCGCGACGTGGACGTCGACCGTGCGGGTGCCGCCCGGGTACTCCTGCCCCCAGACGCGGTCGAGCAGCAGGTCGCGCGAGACGACGACGCCGGCGTTCGCGATGAAGAACGCCAGCAGGTCGAACTCCTTCGCGGTCAGCTCCACGGCCCGCCCCGCGACCGTGACGTCGCGCGCCTCGCGGTCGACGATCACGTCGCCCAGCGCGAGCTGCTCGCGATGCTCCCGCGGCTCGGTGCGGCGGAAGATCGCCTTCATGCGCGCGACCAGCTCCCGGGGCGAGAACGGCTTGGTCAGGTAGTCGTCGGCGCCGACTTCCAGCCCGATCACCCGGTCGGGCTCCTCGTCGCGCGCGGTCAGCATCAGGATCGGCACGTCCGACCGGCGCCGCAGCTCCCGGCAGACGTCGAAGCCGTCGAGGCCGGGCAGGCCGATGTCGAGGAGGACCATCCGAACCGGGTGCCGCTCCAGCTCCGCGAGCGCCTCCTCGCCCGAGCGCACCCAGACCACGCGATACCCGTCGCGCGTCAGGTAGCCGCGGACGAGCTCCCCGACGGAAGGCTCGTCCTCGACGAGGAGGATCGTTCCCGCCATCTCCCCGACATCATGCAGCGCGCATGCGGACGACACGCACGCGCACCGCGGGGCCGCCGTCGATCCGCATCGTCTCGACGGTGAAGAGCTGTGGGCGGCGGATCGCGGCGAGCAGCCTGCGGCGGCCGCCCTGCACGATCGTCTTGCGGGCGAGCTGGACGACGACGGTGCTGCCGTCGCTCTCGGCCAGCGTCACCTGACCGCCGGTCGCCTGCTGGATGCGGCCGCGGTCGAGGATCAGGGTGTGCAGCTGCCGCTTGATCTTCACGTTGATCTCGGCGTGCGACCAGACGCCCGGCAACGTCGGGAAGGCGGGCACACCGTTTTTCGCGTTCTTCGCGTGGGCGGCGCCGGCGCCACCTCCATGCCCGGGCGCCGCGGCGGCAGTGCCCGCGAGAGCCGCCACGAGCAGTGCGCAGGCGAGAACGGCGAGCTTCTGCATGGTCCAATACCGCATGAGCTGACTTTCGGGCCGAACGGTGTCCGGCGGGTTGCGTGCAGGTAAGCACAGCGTAAAACGACGACGGCCGCCGACAGGTCGCCGGCGGCCGTCCAGGTCAAGCCCTCGCGCTCTCGGTCGGTGGGTCAGTTGGCACCTTGTCCCGACCTCACCCGTCAATGTGCCTTCGACCTGCGCTCTCGGCTCGAGATCCTACTCCGAGCGACCGGACGGACCGGCGGCTCACCCCTCTGTCGGACGTGTTCCCCGGCGCTGCCTTCGCTCCGCGCGCGCCGGTTCCTGCAGCGTTTCGAAAACCGCCGGTCCGGCAGGACACAAGGATGCGGATCGCCCTGCTGTGCCTGAGCATCGCCCTGTTCGCGACCGCCTGCGGCGGGGGCGGGAGCTCGTCGTCGACGTCCTCGACGACCGGCGGCTCGTCGACCTCTTCATCGAACGGGAAGACGCTGACGCTGGGGACGAAGAACTTTCCCGAGGAGTTCATCCTCGGCCAGCTCTACAAGCAGGCGCTGGAGGCACACGGCTACACCGTTCACTACAAGGAGAACATCGGCTCGACGGAGCTGATCGACACCGCGCTGACGAAGGGGCGGATCGACATGTACCCCGAGTACACCGGCGTGATCGTCCAGGTCGTGTTCGGGCACCGGCTCTCGGCGAAGACGGCGCAGGCGACGTACCGGCTGGCGAAGAAGCTGGAGCAGCAGCGCGGCGACACCCTCCTGCAGCCGACACCGTTCTCGGACACCGACGCGGTCGCGGTGCTCCGCTCGACCGCCTCGAAGTACCGCCTCCAGTCCCTGGGCGACCTGAAGAAGGTCCCGCACCTGAAGCTGGGCGGCCTGCCGGAGTTCCGGACGCGGAACACGGGTCTCGTCGGGCTCCGCCGCAACTACGGCCTCACCGACGTGAACTTCGTGCCGCTGTCGGGCATCTCGCCCTACGTCGCCCTCGACACGCACAAGGTCGACGCCGCCGCCGTCTTCTCGACCGACCCGCCGCTCGGGAAGAACTCGAAGTACGTGACGCTCGGCGACCCGATGCACCAGTTCGGCTTCCAGAACGTCGCGCCCGTGATCGACCAGTCGACGCTCTCCGGTCTCGGCGGCGACTTCCGCCGGGTCGTGAACGACGTCTCGGCGAAGCTGACCCAGGACGCGATCGTCGCGATGAACAAGGCGGTGATCGTGGACAAGCAGAAGCCCGCGGCGGTCGCGCGGTCTTTCCTGCAGGCCAACAACCTCGTGTAGCCCGTGAGCGGCGAGCGGCTGACGGTCTCGATCGCGCTCGCGGTCAATGCCGCAATCGCCTTCCTGAAGGGCTGGGTGGGGCTGATGAGCGGCTCGTCCGCGATGCTCGCCGAGGCCGCCCATTCGATCGGCGACACCACGAACCAGGGATTCCTGCTCGTCTCGCTCGGCCTCGCGGACCGCGAGCCGGACGAGGCGCACCCGTTCGGCTACGGGAAGGAGCGCTTCCTGTGGGCCTTCATGGCGTCCATCTTCATGTTCACCGCAGGGGCGATCTTTTCGTTCGCGCGGGGGTTCTACGTGCTCCTGGTCGGCCCCATCCATCTCGGCCTGCTGGGCTCCGGCGGCGGCAACGAGCGGTTCTGGTTGCTCTACGCGATTCTCGGCTTCGCCCTCGTCACCGAGGGAAGCTCGCTCGCGCGGGCACTGCAGCAGACGATTCCCCGTGCCCGCGAGCGCGGGATGGGCCTGCTCGAGTTCGTCCGCTGGTCGAAGGAGCCGACCACGAAGTCGGTGGTGTACGAGGATTCCGTCGCGGTCGTCGGCGTGGTGATCGCCTTCGTCGGCGTCGCGCTGCACGAGCTGACGGGCAGCAACTCGTGGGACTCGATCGCGGCGATCCTGATCGGGGCGCTGCTGATGGCCGTCGCGGTCGGGCTGTTCCGCGACACGAAGGGCCTCGTGATCGGCGAGGGCGCGCGGCCCGAAGAGCACGAGCAGCTGCGTCGGACGATCACCCGGCACCCCGAGGTGCGTGGCGTGCTCGACCTCCGGACGATGTACCTGGGCCCGCAGACGATGCTCGTCGCCGCACGCATCGACCTCGACGACGGCGTCGAAGGCGGCGCGGTCGAGCAGCTGAGCGACCGGATCGACGAGGAGCTCCGCGACGCGGTTCCCGCCGTCAAGCAGGTGTTCCTCGACGCGACCCCGGGTCGCGCCTGAGTGCGATTCGGGGAGCTAACGCTTCGCGCGCCGCTTCGGCTTCTTCGGCGGCGGCGCCCGGTGGACGTCGAGCGTCACCCGTTCGTGCCCGACGAGGAACCCCGGGCTCTCCGCGAAGACGTCGGCGACGAAGCGGCCCGCGGCCCTCGGGGTGCCGCCCACACGGCCGTCGGCGCCGAGAGCGACTCCTGCAGGGAGACTGCCGCCCGCGAGACTCCAGGTCGCGCCGGCCGCCGCGGGCAGAACGGCGGCGAAGCGCTTCCCGACCGTCGCAGGCGGCAGCACGACCGGCGGCCGAGTCGCCGCGGTCGGGGAGAGGAGCCCACCGTGGAGCAGCGCTGCAAGCGCAGCTCCGCCGGTCTCGCTCACGTGCAGCCGGTCGGACTGGAACCAGTCCGCGTGGCCCTGCGCCTCGGCGTTCCAGTCAGCGAGGATCAACTCGGGATGGATGAGCGCGAGTGCGCGCAGGTCGCGGTTCATCGACGCGAACGCGGCTCTCGACTCGAACAGGGTCGGCCAGAGGATGCTGTGCGCGCCGCGGGCGAGCAGCAGCTCGATCGCCTGCTCGGCCTCGGCCCGGAAGGCGGCCGGGTCGTCGTTGTAGCCCATCTCGACGAGCACGCGGGGACCGATCGCCGGCAGGGTCGGGACCAGGTCGAGGAGCGTCGGCGCCGCCGCACCCTCGAACGTGATGCTGGTGCCGCCGAGCCGCCGCCCCACGGCGACGTGCAGGTCGAGGTCGAGCCCCTGCGCGAGCACGTCGAGGTTCTGCTGGTGCCAGACGACCGACGTCAGCACCGAGTCGCTGATCACGGTCACCGGCGGGTCGCCGACGTCGGCCGTGGCCGCCGGCACGAGCGACAGCGCGACGGCCAGAGGGAGGAGCAACCGGGCGTGGAACCGCATCGGGCACGGGTTCGCCCCGGCCGGCCGATCGCCTCCCTCCTCCTCGAACCCGCCGGCGGTCGGGGCTACGCGAGTCGCTTCGCGAGCGTCTTCGCGAAGGTCTCGAGCGCCGTCCGGCTTCGTCTCCCGGTGGTCGAGAGGATGGCCGGTGGCGACGTAGCGTCCCGTCGCGAAGCGAATCGCCGTCGATCCGCCGCCGGTCGCTTCGTAGGCGGCGCTCCCGATCCCGGCGACCTTCCGCGGCGGGCCGGGAAGCCCCACGTCGAGATTGCTCTTCGCCAGCCGCAGCATCCCGGAGTCCTTGTACACCTGCACCGAGACCTGCAGGCGGGGCGACGTGGGCGTCTTCCCGGCCCAGTTCCCGACGTAGATCGTCGCGCCCGGGGCGGGCTCCGGGCACGCGTTCACGCACCGTGACGAGACACCCGTGATCGCGGTGACCTGCTTGGCGGTCGCGAGCGCGCACACCTTGCCCTTGAAGGGCGCACGCGCCGCCGTGGCCGAGGTGGCCGCCGGCGCGACGGCGAGGGCGACGACGGCGGCGAGCCGGGTGAAGGCCGGCTTCGTCACTTCGTGGTCGCGTACGTCGGCTTCAGGACCCAGTTGAACGACGCCTCGCCGAGCGGCTGACTCTTGCTCTCGTGGCAGTTCCCGGGCGGGTACCGCTTGCACTGCAGGAGCTCGGCGAAATCGACTGCGTACCCGCCCGCGAACCCGTAGCAGGCCTTGCCGGTGAGCAGCGGATTGAAGGGGCACGTGTGGTACGCGTTCGGTCCAGCGCCGCCGTCGAGAAGCAGGTCGGTGGGAACCGGCTCCTGCTCGCCGTACGCGGCACCCGAGACGCTCCCCTTCCGGGCCGCGAAGCTCACGAGGAGCTGGTACTTGCAGCGAACGGTGTCGAAGAAGAGGGACGCCGACACGAACCTCGGGTGCGCGTGCTCGGCGACCAGCTCGCGCTTCTTCGCGATCTTCCCCCCGCCGTCGGTCACGATCTGCGTGTCGTGGATGGCGATCGAGCCCCCGTTGGTCGTACCCGTGAAGACGACGATCCCGGCGCCGATCGTCCCCCTCAGGACCTTCTTGGCGGTCAGCTTGACCGAGAGGTTCGTTGCCCTTCGGCTCAACGTGATCGTGTCGGTCCCACCCTTGAGACCGCCGGTTTCGACCCCGGTTGCCTTGTTGCTGAACGTCATCACGGCATGACCGAGGAACGACTTCACGTTGGCGAGCGAAGCGCAGCCGGCCGTGGCGCTGGGCGTTCCGACGCGCGCCGGTGACGCCTGCACGCCGGAAGCGGCACCGGCGGCACCGAGCAGCGCGGCAACGGTCGCGACGGCGGCTGCAGGTCTCCACATCGTCCCCCTCCTCATTTCGCTGTGACCGACGCCGTCGCGGGCTTGTAGCCGGCCGCGCTCGCGGTCGCCTTGTAGGAGCCGGGCTTCAGGGTCAGGGTGACCGTGCCCTTCGCGTTCGTCGTCAGCTTCTTGCCGCCGACGGCGACCTTCGCGCCCGCTACAGGGTCGCCCGCATCGCGGACGGTCACCGTCACCGTCGCCTTCGCGGCGTGCGTCGCGCGCTTCGACTTCGCGGCCACCGAGAAGACGGCCTGAACATGCGCGTGCCAGAAGCCGCGGCCGCCCGCGTCGGCGTCGACGAACAGGTCGAGCGCGCCCTGCGAGCCCTCGCCGTTCGCGTTCCACAGGAACCCCGACCCCGGCGGCGCGGAGAGCTTCTGCACCGGCTCCAGCGCCCCGGCAGCCTTGCTCGTGCGCGTGACGAAGACGCCGTCCTGGGCGTCGCCCCAGACGAGCCAGAGACGCCCGGCCGGACCCGCGAACACCTTCGCGACCGTGAAGGCGCCGTGGGCGATCGTGCGCGTGCCGCCGCCGAAGCGGTAGAGGCGGACGGCCGGCTTCGTCACGCCGCTGCGCGTGGTGTCCGAGTACATGACGTACACGCCGGGCGCACCGAGCCGTCCCGAGATCCCCGAATCGCCGAGCCCCTGATTGGCGCTCGGCAGCATCACGCGGCCGCCGACCGAGGGCAGGGCCTTCTGGACGAAGGTGCCGGCCAGCTTGTAGCCGCTCGGCTGCCCGATCCCGGACATGACGACCGCGCCGCTCCCGGCGTCGGTGGCGAGATCGCCCTGCAGGGCGAAGCAGGAGCAGGCGACGGTGCCGGAGCTTACGGCCTGGAGCCCGACCTGGAACGCTCCGGCCCAGCCGGTGACGGGCTGGCCGTCCTTGGTCAGCGCGGCGCCGATCGTCGCCGCCGCCCCCGCGGGCGGGCCGCCCCAGATCGCGCCCGGATCGAGCGCCCAGCCCGTCCCGTTCGCCTTCGCCGTGAACGTGTTGACGCCGACCACGGTGGAGCCGGCGGCGTGCGCGCCGCTCGCGAACAGACGCAGGGTCCCGTCGGGCATGACGAGCAGGGCGAGGCCGCCGGCACCGCCGAAGTTGGTTCCGACCGTGGCCGTGCCGAGCCGCGCGCCGCCCGCCGAGAACCGCGTGTCGAAGATCGACGTCGGAGCCGGGTTGCCGCGGTTCCAGATCACGTCGAGGACGCCGTCCGGCGTGCGGGCGAGGCCGAGCTGGGCGCCGGTGTTGTTCGGCCCGGTGAGCCGCGACCAGGCGGAGCCCGTCGCCGACGCGTGTCCCGCCGAGGCGGCGAGTGAGCCGACGAGGGCGAGCGTTGCAGCGAGCGCGAGAGCAATGCGGGTGCGGCGTGGTGCGTCCATGGTTCCTTCCCGTTAGATCGTTTCGGCGATGGGCCAGGGGGAGCGGGCGGCCGCGAGGATCCGCTCGTAGGGGATCTCGGCCTGCTCGACGGCCCGGCAGACGGATGCCTCCGAGCCCTGGAAGAGGCAGAGCACGACCTCGTCCTCGCGGATCAGCAGCGAGCCGAGGTAGCGCACCGGCTCGCCGGCCGCGGTCAGCGTGGCCGCGGCGCCCGCGGCGCGGGCGTCGAGCGCCTGCACGTCCTGCTCGTGGACGTCGGGCCAGAGGCACTCGGCGACGAAGCTCGCGGCACCCTCCACCATGCGCTCCAGCGTGAGGCTCCGGAGGCACGGGCGATAGTGCGGAAAACCCTACGTGGTGGAGGTGCGCGCGAGCTCGTCGAGGGCGTGAGCGAGCTGGGCGCGGGAGGTGATGCCGAGCTTGCGGTAGGCGCGGGTGAGGTTCGCCTCGACGGTGTTCACGCTCACGAACGCCCGCTCGGCGATCGCGCGGTTGGTCAGCCCCTGAGCGGCGAGGCGGCCGATCCGTTCCTCGGTCGCGGTCAGTCCTGTCGGTGTGCGGCGGGTGGCGACGCGGGCGAGGTCGGCCCGGGCTCGCTCGGCCCACCGCGCCGCGCCGAGCGCCTCGAAGGTGGCCGACGCCTCCTCCAGGGCAAGCCGCGCGAGCCGCCGCTCCTTGCGGCGGCGGCGCACCTGGCCGAGGACGAGCAGCGTGCGGGCGCGCTCGAGCGGCATCGGCGAGAGCTCGTGCAGGGCGATCGCTTCTTCGAGCGCGTGCAGCGCTCCGTCCAGATCGCCCCGGGCGGCGTGCAGCAGGCCCCTGCAGCGCCTCGACGCGGCCAGCGCCCAGCCGCGCTCGAGCTCGCGGGCTCGCTGCTCGAACGGGTCGAGCAGCGCCTCCGCCTCGTCGGCCCGCCCTAGCTCCAGCAACGCCTCGACCTGGTCCGGCAGGAACATCGCGAGCGCCGGCTCGCCCGGCCCGACGGTCGCGAGCATCTCGCCGAGCGGCCGCACGGCCTCGTGGGCCGCCTCGGGCCGCCCCAGCGAGAGCTCGAGGAACGCGCGGGCCCAACCCGCCCAGATCGCGCCGCCCCACCACCCGAGCTGCTCGCAGTGCCGGATCGCCGCGGTCGAGTCGACCCGTGCCTGCTCCGCGTTGCCGCCGTGCGCATGCGCAAGCGCGCTCGCGCTGAGGGCGAGCGCGTCGGCAAACCTGTCATCGAGCAGGGATGCGGCCTGGAGCGCTTCCTCGGCGAGGCCGACGGCCCGCGGGATCTCACCGCGCCACACCGCCGCCCAGACCATGTAGAGGGAGAGGAGGGGCACGTCGCTCTCCCTCCCCCGCTCGAGCGTGGCGGCGCGCAGGTTGTCGAGCGTGGCGAGCGACTCGTCGAGCCGCCCCGTGCAGAGCATGAGAAAGCCGAGAACGAAGCGAGGGCGGAGCGCGAGCGGGGACTGACGGTCCGGGTCGGCGAGGGTCATCGCTCGCCCCAGGTCGGGCTCGGCCAGTCCCTGCCCACACAGGAACCGGACGACAGTGCGCACGGCGAGCGCGGCGGCGAGGAGCCCGTCGTCACCCACCGGCTCGGCGAGCTCCACCGCCGCACGTGCATGACCGTCGGCGACCGCGAAGTCGCCGACGTTGAAACAGAAGAACGCGAGGTCGAGCTCGATCTCGGCCGCCAGCGCTCCGTCCGGTCCTGCGACGGCCCGCGCGGTGGCCGCGGACTCGAGCGCGTCGGCGAAGCTGCTCCGGCGGGCGTGCAGTTGGCCGAGAAGCCGCAGCGCGACCGCGCGCAACTGTGGGTCGGACGTCCCGTCCAGCGCCTGCTCGAGCAGCTTCTGCGCGCGCACGAGGTCGCCGGTGTCGAAGAGGACGCCGGCTGCGAAGACGAGTCGTCCGGCCCGCTCCGCCTCGGCAGCCGCGGGTGTGAGCCCGAGTGCGAGCTCCATCAGCTCCGCCGCCGCGTCGGGCGCGCCCCGGCCGAGGGCGCGTCGCGCCGCCTCCTCCACGGTCGCTGCGACATCCGCGTCCGGGGCGGCCGTGCCGAACGCGAGGTGGCGCGCTCGCTCCTCCACGTCGGCCGCCCGCATCGCGAGCTCGCGATGCGTCGCGCGCCGGCGCGCGGCGGGCGCCAGCTCGTAGACACCTGAGGCGAGCAGCGGATGGGCGAACCGGATGCGGCCGTCGTTGTCGACGCGCACGACGCCCGCCTCCTCGGCCGCCGCCAGGGCCTCCTCGTCGACGAGGGCCGTCGTCGGCGAGCTCAGGCACGCAGCGGCGAGTAGCGCGTCTCTCGTCTCGCGCGGCAGCCGGGCGAGGCGTGCACGGACGAGCGCCCGCGACTCCTCCGGGATCGGGAGGCGCCCGGCGACCGAGTGCGTCCCCATCCGGTCCAGCTCTCGCGCGATCTCGAGTGCGTGGAAGGGATTCCCCTCGCTCGCCGCGACGACCTTGGCGAGCGTCGGCCGCGCCGGCACCCAGCCGAGCTCGCTCCGGACGATCGCGTGGATCGAGGCCACGCTGAGCGGCCTCAGCGGCGGCCGAGCGAGCCGGTCGGCCGGCAGCACGTCCAGGAACGTCGGGGGCACCCGCTCGTCGACGCGCACCGAGGCGAGAACGCCCACCGCGCAGCGCTCCAGCCGCCGAAGCGCGTACGCGAGCGCCGACGCCGTCGACGCGTCGAGCCACTGGGCGTCGTCGACCGCGACGAGCACCGGCCCCGACTTTGCGAGGTCGCGCAGCACGGAGAGCAGGCCGGTCGCGACGGCCCGAGCGTCGACCCCGGCGTCGCCTGCGTCCCGCTGGAGAACGGCCACCTCGAGCGCGCGGCGCTGCACCGCAGGGAGGCCGTCGAGGCACCCCGGCTCGACTGCGCCGAGGAGGTCCGACAGCCCCGCATACGACAGGCGCGCCTCCGCCTCGCCCGGCCGGGTCGGCAGCACCGCGAATCCGGCTTCGCGGGCGAGCTCGAGTCCGCGCCGCCACAGCGTCGTCTTCCCCATCCCGGCCGGGGCGGCGAGCACGCAGGCGTGGAGGCCGCCCCGCATCCGCTCGAGCGACGCCGTCAGCTGCTCGAGCTCGACCTGCCGCCCCACCACCTCCCGCTCCCCCTCCACCTTGCAAACATTGCCACGTTCGGTCGGGGCTGCGTGGTCGCCGAATCCGCGTGCGCGTGAGCCGAACCGGTGTCAGACACTTAAAGGTGTCTGGAGGTCGTCTCAAAATGGCCGGTTGTGCCGCCCGGCCGCGCTCGGCGGCACGCTGCCGCGTCCTCGGTCGCGCCGATAGCCCTCGCTATCGGCACTCCCTGCGTCCTTGCATCGCACTCGCCGATCGCACCCGGACGACGAACCCCATTCTGAGACGACCTCCTGACACCGGTTCGAACTGCGGTGCGCTCAGGGGCGAAGCGCCCCGGCGCCACCTGTCCCGTCGCCGTCGTCGGTCGTCGTCGTCGTCGTCTACTTGACGAGCGAGAGCATCTTGAACATCGGCAGGTACATGGCGATCACGATCAGCCCGACCATGCAGCCGACGCCGATCATCATCAGCGGCTCGATGATCGAGGTGAGGGCCGAGACCGACGCGTCGACCTCGTCCTCGTAGAAGTCGGCGATCTTGCCGAGCATCTTCTCGAGCTCGCCGGTCTCCTCGCCGATGCCGATCATCTGGCTGACCATCGGCGGGAACACGGGGTTCTCGACGAGCGGCCGCGCCATCGGGGTGCCTTCCTGGACGCGCGTTCGCACCTCTGTGAGCGCCTCCTCGACGACCCAGTTGCCCGCCGCCGTGCCGGTGATCTCGAGTGCCTTGACGATGTCGACGCCGGCGCCGACGAGCGTCGCGAGCGTGCGCGAGAAGCGCGCCATCGTCACCTTGAGCACAACGTCGCCGATCTTCATCGGGATGCGCAGCTTCACGCGGTCCCAGACCTGGCGGCCCTGCTCGGTACGCTTGGCGCGCCGGATGCCCCAGATCGCGAGGCCCGCGAGCGGGAAGATGATGAACCAGTAGTTCCGGAACGCGTTCGAGAGCGTGACCACCCACTGCGGTCAGCGTCGGCAGCTGGCCGTTCAGCTGCGAGAAGACTTGACGAAGACCGGGACGATGAAGAGCAGCATGCCGGTCAGCACCAGCGTCGCGAACGTCAGCACGACGATCGGGTAGACCATCGCGCTCTTGACGCGGCGCTTGATGCCGGTCGGCCTTTTCGATCTGCACGGCGACCCGGTCGAGCACGATGTCGAGCGTGCCCGACGCCTCGCCCGCCTCGACGAGGGCGATGTAGAGGCGGTCGAAGATGCGGGGGTGCCGCGCGAGCGCCCTGCGAGAGGATCACACCCGACTCCACGTCGCGGCGCACCTCGGCGATCACCGGTGCGAGATTCTTGTCGTCGGTCTGCTCCTCGAGGATGACGAGCGCGCTGACGATGCTGACGCCCGCCTCGACGAGCGTCGCGAACTGGCGCGAGAAGACCTGCAGCGCCTTCGGCGTCACCTTCTTGAACACGCCGCCGGCCGTCGCAGCGCCGAGCCCTTCGCCTCGACCAGCCGCTGCGGCAGAAGGCCGCGCGACCGCAGCTGCTCCTTCGCCGCTTCGAGGTCGGGCGCGTGGAGCTCGCCGCTCGACTGCAGCCCTTGCGCGTTGATCGCGGAGTAGGTGAACGCCGCCATGCGTGATCTCTATCGGCCGTCGGGGAAGCGAGCTTTAGAAGAACTTCTGCGACTCGTGTACGAGGTCGACGCCGCCGGGTTCCCGGCGAGGTCGGTCAAGCCGGTCGCCGGGCTGAGCGTCACGCTCGGCGCGGTCGACGGCCCCTGGTAGAGCGTGCCGCCGGACGGCGCGGTCGAGCGTGACGACGATCTGGGCGCCGCTGACGGCGACTCCCGAGCCCGTGCAGGTCGCGGTGTTCCCCTTCTTCAGGTAATGGCCGGAGCCGTTGCTCGAGTCGATCTGGAACGCGGCGCCGTCGAGCCCCGTCAGGTCGAGCGTCACCGGCTTGCCGCTACCCGACGCAGTCGTCAGCTGCGCATCCGTGGTCGAGGGAACGCTCGTCGACCACATGCTCTCGCTGAACGTGAGCGTGATCGTATCGCCCGCCTCGACCAACCGGCGGTGCCGCCGTCTTGTTCGCGGACGCGATCCCCGTCAGCGTCGGGGCGACCGTGTCCTTCGTGACGGTCGCGCTCGTCGCCGACGAGGCGTTGCCCGCAGCGTCGGTCACCGTCGCGGAGACCGTCACGGAGCCCTGCGAGAGCGCCGCAGCGCTGATCCCGGAGACCAGCGCTGTGCCGCCCCGGCCGTCGCGGCCGCGGAGCCGGTCGCCGTGCCGCCGCCCGTCAGCGTCGCCTTGACCGTGTCGGACGCGAGCGAGCCGGAGCCGACCACGACGTTGACGTTCACCGACGACGCCGTGCTCGCGTTGATGTAGGCGCTTCCCTGCCCCTTGCCGTTCTGGAGCGCCACCGACGACGGCGCCGCGGGAGCGACCGTATCCTTGGTCGCCGACGACGTGACGAGCGACGAGGTGCCGTTCGCGTTCTGGACGTAGGCGTCGAACGAGATCGTGCCGTCGGAGCAACGTCTGACCGCTGATGTTCGTGAAGTGCAGCGTGCCTCCGCCCGTGATGCCCGACTTCTGGAATGTCTTCGTGTGGTTCGGGTCGCCGTCGGCGATCTCGAGATACACCTGGTCGGTGGCCAGCGAGGACGCCGGCAGGACCACGTCGAAGCTGAGCGAGGTCGCGTTCCCGCTGTCGATGTAGGCGCTGCCCGAGCCGCCGCCGTTCGCGAGCACGAGGCTCGTCGGCGCCGCCGGCGCGGAGGCCGACGTCGTCGTCGACGAGGTCGTCGTGGACGACGTGGTGGTCGACGAGGTGGTCGTGGAGGAGGTCGTCGTGGACGAGGTCGTCGTGCTCACCGCGGGCATCGAGCCGCCCTGCAGGCGGTCGAAGCTCGTCGAGGTCCAGGTAGATCCCCGCGCCCCCGGAGTCGCGGATCACGATCGTCACGACCTTCACGGGCGAGAAGGAGTTCGACGAGCAGGTCGGCGCCGAGGTGGAGCCGCCCGGCGAGCTGCCGTCGGGGCAGCCCCAGGTGACGTACTGTCGATGCGGTAGCTGAGGTGGTCGGGCGCGGTCTCGGAATGGGTCACGTCGGGGATCGACCGGCTCGGGTAGCAGGTGAGAGGAGTCGGCGAGGCGCAGGCGTTCGCCGAGGCGACGGGGCCATTCGCATCCGTCAGGTCCGAGGTGCCGGAGAGCGCCGCGTCGCTCGTGTAGGTGGAGTCGGCCGCGGCGACGAGCGTGCCCGAGAGGGCGACGTTGTTCCAGGTGATCGCGCGGAAGCGCTCGAGCATCCGGTCGGCGAGCACGGCGGCCGTGTCGTTCTGCGCGGCCCGCTTCAGCGTCACCTGCCCGGTGATGAAGAGGCCGCTCGTGGCGAGGATGCCGACAGAGAGCATCGTCAGGGCGATCACGATCTCGACGAGCCCGAACGCGGCTTCGCTGCGCACACACGACGCGAATGATCCGTGAACGCGCCGCATCTCAGTAGGTTCCGTTCGTCGGCGCGCCGAGGGTGTAGTTCGGCAGCGGGGCGTTCGGTGCGCCGGAGTAGACGTACTTGATGTCGGGGAAGCCGGATGCCGCCTGCTGGCCCGGGAAGATCTGGAACGGCGTCACGAGCGGCCCGTCGATCTCGGTCTGGCCCGACCCGAAGTCGATGTTCGAGTCGCTGTAGAAGCCCGACTGGGCGTTCACGTTCTTCCCGCTGACCTGGCCCTTGGCGAGGATCAGCATGAAGTTGTTGTCGGTGTCCCAGCTCGGGCCCGCCCGTGCAGGCGTGACCGGAGGGGGCGTTGACGCAGAGGTCGGTGTTGTTCGCGACCGAGACGGCGCCGCCGACGAAGAGGTTGCCGATCCCGCTGTACTGGATGTCGCCGCCGACGCTCAGGTCGCCCGAGGCGTAGACGTTGCCGCTGATCGTCAGGTGCTGGCTGCCGTCCCAGGAGAGCGAGCCGCTCGGGGTGGTGCACGTGTACGCCGAGCCGGTGAGGGAGAAGGTCGCCGCCGTCAGCGACTTGCCGCCGGTGCACGACCAGCCCGTGTTCTGCGCGATGATCGAGGCCCAGTCGACGGTCGGGGCGGGCGGGAAGCTCGCCGAGTTCGACGACCTGCGCCGAGGTGTAGATGCTGTTCCCGTCGCTGTAGTAGTGGCCGGCCGCGTCGTAGGTGAGCGCACACGCAGGCGTCTGGGCGTGGGTGCCGTCACAGGCACCGACGATCGTCAGGCTCGAGAGCGGGCTCGCGGCCGAGCCGATGCTTCCCTTCTGCCCCGTGTCGACCCAGCCGCCGACGACGAGCGTCCCGGGATTGCTGATGCCCGCATGCTGGTTGATGCAGAGGTTGCCCTTCACGTAGACGGGCGAGCTGAAGGAGACGCCCTGCCCCCAGGTCATGTCGCAGTTCGAGGTCGGCCCGTAGCCCGAGTAGACGGCCTTCCAGATCGAGGGGGCGCTGACGACTGCCGGTTCCCGGTTGACCGGGACCTCGACCGTGATCGTGCGCGAGAGCTGGCCGGTGCCGCTCGGGTTCGGCGTCGTGCCGACGCCCGTGATGTGGTAGACGGCTTGCTCCGTGCCCGTGAACGGCCCGGTCGAGTCGAAGGTCGAGCTCCAGGTCATGCAGGACGAGCTCGACGTGCACGCGGCCGAGCTCGACGGCGACTGCTGGGAGCCGCTCGGCGCCCAGCCGCTCGAGCCCGAGGAGCTGTTGTCGGTGGGCTGGCCGGAGCCGTCGTAGTAGTGCGTGGTCAGCTGCGCGAGAGCGTTCGAGATCGCCCCCTGCGCGAGGGTGTAGGCCGACTGGCGCGCCTTGTTCGAGAACGCGCTCTTCTGCCCGGAGTTCGTGTAGACGATCACCGAGGCGGCCGAGACGCTGATCACCGCGAGCACGAGAACTGCGAGGACGAGCGCGATGCCCTGCTCGTCGCGAAGCAGCTGGATCCGGTTTCTCATCATGACCTCACCGCGTTGAGGGCTGCAATGTCGCCTTCGAGCTGGTAGGTGCCCGACGTGCCGGTGACGCTCGTGTTCACCGGCAGGGAGACGTGGACGAGGGGAAAGTGGGAGGTGCCGGGCACGGTGGCGGGCAGGCTGAACGGCGTCGAGGTCGTGAGCGAGGACGCCCACCGGACGCCGGTGGAGACACAGCCGCCGGCCGGGTAGCGATAGAGATCCCAGTGCGAGCCGCTGGCGACGGTGCACCAGCTCACCGTGATCGCCGAGGCGCCTCCGGTCGGGCAGCCCGCGGGCAGGGTCAGGTTGATCCCCGTCGTCGTCGACGACGTCAGGGCGCTCCCGTTCGACTGCTGGATCTGGTCGGCGCAGTGGATCTCCCGCGTCAGCTTCGCGAGCGCGAGGCGCCCCTGCTCCTGCGCCTGGAAGCGGTTGCTCGCGTTCGCCTCGCTGTTCGTCGCGGAGATCAGGCCGCCGGTGAGCGCGGTGATCACGACGATCAGGATCGACATCGCAACGACGAGCTCGATCAGCGTGAAGCCCGCCTCGGAGCGCAGCGCGCTCGCGAGGCGATGCACCCCGCCCAGGGTGATCACATGCCGCATGGGCTCACCTTCGTCCGAAACGGGCAGCCCTCAAGCCCCCGGAAGGGGGAAGGGCCCTCACCCGTGCGGGGCATCAGTGCGCTCCGCTACCGAGCTGCCGCAGGTAGGCGCTGGGGTACCCGCTCGAGCGTACGGAGGTGAGAGCGTCCTGCGCCTCCGCGAGCGAAGCGTAGGGGCCCGAGAAGACCGCCCAGAACCCGGAGCGCAGCGTCCCGTACTTCGTCGTGTCGACGATCTTGACGCTACCGACACCGCGCGAGCGAGCGAGCCTCGCCGCCTGCGCCGCGGCGCGATGACCGTCGGAGAGCCAGACGGAGGCGACCAGCACGATGTACCCGCCGACCCGCCGGCCGCCTTCGTCCCCGTGCCCTTGCCGGGCGCGGAGGCGCAGGGGTCGCTGCGGGGCCGCTCGAGAGCGTCACCTGCTGCACGAACGGATCCTTGGCGACGAAGTGCGAGGTGCGCACGCTCGGCGCCGGCGCGTAACCGGGGACGGGAGCGGTGGAGCTGCCGTCGCTCACCTGGGCGACGAACGGATCCTTGGCCGCGAACCGCCGGCGGAGCGCGTCGAGCTGAGCCGGGGTGCCGACCTGCGCGGCCGCCGGCCGCCTGGGCCGCGGGCGCAGCCTGGACGGCGGGGGCCGGGGTCGGCGCCGACGACGACGAGCCCGACAGCTGCTTGAACGTCTTCGGCCCCTCGAACGCGAGCAGCCCGACGAAGATCACCCCGCACACCGCGAGCAGGATCTTCTCCCGCCGCTGCTTGGCCGCGGCGGCCGCGTTCTTCCGACTCGAGCGCGAGCCGATTCTGGCGGCGTCCGTCGACATCAGCCGGCCGGGGTCGTCGTCGTGTCGGTCGTGGCCGTCACCGGAGGCGCCGGCGCGGCCGTCGCCGAGTAGTAGTAGGTGTTCAGCACGAGCGTGGCGGTGACGTTCGGCGCCGGCTCGGTCTGCTCCAGGCCGACGCTCTGGATGTCGAACAGCCGCCCGGTCGCGTGCACCTGCTTGTCCTTGTCGAGCACGACCTGCCCGCGAATCTTGTGCAGGAAGCGCTCGACGGCGAAGTAGCGGCCGTCGACGACCACGGTCAGGGGAACCGACTCGTAGCCGATGGCGGCGGTCGGCGCCGTGCCGGGATTGGTGACGGAGCTGAGCGTCACGCCCGAGCTCACCGCGAGCGTGTTCAGCTGGTCGACGACCTGCGCCAGGCCGAGCCCGTCGGGCAGCGCGTCCTGCAGCGGCCCGAGCTTCTGCACCGGCTTCTGCGCTTCACGCCGACTCCGCTCGGCAGCCGAGAGCTGCGTCCGCTTCGCCGTGATCTGCGAGGAGAGGTCCGAAGCCTGGGAGCGCTTCGGCCCGACGGCCACGAACCAGGCAGCGGCGGCGATCATCAGGATCGTCCCGAGCAGGGCCGCGGCGAACGCACGCGAGGAGACGTCGAACTTGAGAGCCGCGGTCACGATCGAACCTCCGGAGACTGCGCGAAGTCCGCGCCGATGGTGAACTGGAAGACGGAGTACTTGCCGAGCGTCGTCTTGGCGCTCGACGAGAGCGTCACGTTCTTGAGCCAGGGGACGAGCCCGAGCCGCCGCATCAGGCGGGCGACCGCCGGCTGCGAGTACGTGTAGCCGGTCAGGGTGAACGAGGTCGGGACGGCGCCGGGCTGCCGCCGACGGGGTCGACGGCGACGCCGCCTGCGCCGACAGGTTCATCAGCCACACGTCCTCCGGCATCACCCGGGAGACGGCCCAGAGGAAGTTGTCCCACGAGACCCGGTTGCCGACGACGGTCGACACCGCCGACTGACGGACGCCGAACGACTGGGCGCCGGGCTGGGAGACACGCGGCTTCGCCGGGGCCAGCTTGGCGATCTGCTGGTCGAGGCGGGCGAGCTCCGCCTGCCGCGAGGAGATCGTGGAGTTCGTCGAGCGGGCCGCAAGGCCGAGCCCGGCGAACGCGACGACGCCGACCAGGACCGCCGCCACGAGCAGCGGCTGCTGCACGACGCGGGCGATGCCCGCACCACGCGAGGTCGCGCGGCGATCGGCGGGAAGAAGGTTGACAGCTCTCATCGTTCAGTCCTCGATTCCGAGTCCGACAGCAACGGCAAGTGCGTGCGTGTCACCGGGGCGGTCGACGCCCTCGGCGAGCCCGACGCGCAGGAACGGGTCGGCGACGGAAACGGGCAGCCCGAGCTCACGTGCGAGCTCGTCGGCGAGCCCCGGGATCGCCGACGTACCGCCGGCGAGAAGGATCTCCGACAGAGGCAGCGACCCGTCCTGTGCCTGGTAGAAGCGCAGCGAGGAGAGCAGCTCCCGGACGAGCACCTGCAGCTCGTAGCGCACCGCGTCGACCGCTTCGGCCGAGCGGTTCTCGGGCAGGCCGACGACACGCTCGCGGCCTCGCTCGAGCGAGAGGCTCTGCTTCACGTCCTCGGCCTCGGACGGCGTGACCTTCAGCGCGCGTCCGAGCGCGGAGTTGAGCTGGTGCCCGCCCCACTCGAGCACGCGGGCGAACTGGCAGACGCTCCCGTCCGAGATCGCGAGCGTCGTCCGTTCGTGGCCGACGTTGACGGCGACGATCGCCGCCTCGCGGGTTTCGCCGGGCTCCGAGACGGCGCGCAGAAGGGCGAAGGCCTCGAGGTCGATCCCCGCGAGCTCGAGCTTGGCCGCGTCGGTCGCCTCCAGGTAACGGTCGATCGACTCGCGGTAGGCGACGACGAGCAGGATCCGCCGGGTCGTGGACCCGGTCTCGTCGATGTCGACCGAGAGCACGTGGTAGTCGATCACGGCCTCGTCGAGCGGCACTGACAGCATCTCGTGCGCCCGGAAGCCGATCGCGTTCTCGAGCTGGTTCTCGTCCTCGATGCCGGCGATCTCGATCATGCGCACGCCGATCCGGCTGTTCGCGAGCCCGAGCCGGACGTTCCGGCGCGGCAGCTCGTTCTCGGCGAAGAACGCGTCGAGCTCCGCACCGAGCGCGGTCGGCTCGCGCACCTCGCCGCCGTCGACCAGGCCGAACGGCAGCGGGCGCCGTGCGATCTGCACGACCTGCTTGCCGCCGTCGTTGACGACGTGCACCGCCGTCAGGCCGGTGGCGCCGACCTTGAGGCCGACGACGTCGTTCAGCGAGGGGCGCCGCTCGGGCTTCGACGCCGCGGGCTTCGGGGAGCTCTTCGCCGCCCCGGGCTTACGCTTCGGGACGAGGTCCTTGAGCGTGATTTCCTTCCGCAGATCCATCTCTCATGCCTCCGCGAGTCGCAGTCCATTGGGGGTCGCGCCACTTGGGGTCCGCGCCGTTCGGGGTCGCGGGACGCCCGCCGGAGAGGCTGACGCCGCGGTCGAGCAGCCCTTCGAGCTGCTCAGGACGGCTCGACCGGCTGATCGCCGCCTCCGCCGTGATCACCTTGCGGAGCACGAGGTCGGCGAGCGCCTGCTCCATCGTCTGCATGCCGCGCCCGGTGCCGGTCTGGATCACCGAGTAGATCTGCTCGATCTTCCCCTGCCGGATCAGGTTCCGGACGGCGTCGTCCGGGATCAGGATCTCCAGCGCGGCGATGCGGCCGCGGCCGTCGGCGGTCGGGACGAGGGTCTGGGTGACGACCCCCTGCAGCGTGCCGGCGAGCTGGATCCGCACCTGGTCCTGCTGCTCGGCGGGAAAGACGTCGATGATGCGGTCGATCGTCTGCGGCGCGCTCTGGGTGTGGAGCGTCGCGAAGACGAGGTGGCCGGTCTCGGCGGCGGTCAGCGCCGTCGAGATCGTCTCGAGGTCGCGCATCTCGCCGACGAGGATCACGTCGGGGTCCTGGCGCAGTGCCGCGCGCAGGGCCTCGGCGAAGCTGGGCGTGTCGGGGCCGATCTCGCGCTGGTTGACGATGCAGCTCCGATGCCAGTGCAGGAACTCGATCGGGTCCTCGATCGTCAGGATGTGCTCGGCGCGCGTGCGGTTGATCTGGTCGATCAACGTCGCGAGCGTGGTCGACTTGCCGGAGCCGGTGGGGCCGGTCACGAGCACGAGCCCGCGGGGCTTCGCGGCGAGGTCGGAGAGCACCTCGGGCAGCCGGAGCTCCTCGAGCGACTTGATCTCGCTCGGGATCGCGCGGAAGGCGGCTCCCAGCGTCGCCCGCTGGAAGTAGACGTTGACGCGGAAGCGCGAGACGCCGGGCAGCGAGTACGCGAGGTCGACGTTCCGCTTCGTCTCGAGCAGCTTCTGCTGCTCGGTCGAGAGGATGCGGTAGACGAGCTCGCGGGTCTGGTCGGGAGTCAACTTGGGGAAGTCGGCTGAGCCGCTCCAGCTGTCCACGGACGCGGACGGTGGGCTCGGAGCCCGGCGTCAGATGGAGGTCGGACGACTCCCGGGCGTGCATCGCACGCAGCAGGTCGTCGATGGTGAATTCAGCCGCAGTCATTGTCGTCCTCGTATCGGCAGGGTGATGGGGGGACTTGAGGGTCGAATCGATCAGGCGGCTGCGCCGCGTGCCGCGCGCCGCTCGGCGAGCTCGTCCTGCGCGCCCGTGTAGGGCTGGCCGAACACCGCGCAGAGCGCCTGGACGCACGTGGGGTCGAACTGCGAGCCGGCGTTGGCGGCCAGCTCGCGGAGCGCCTCCTCGGGGGTTCGGCTGCCGCGGTAAGGGCGGTCGGCGGTGATCGCCTCGAACGCGTCGGCGACGAGGATGATCCGGGACTCGAGTGGGATCTCCTCGCCCACCAGCCCGTGCGGGTACCCGGTGCCGTCGAACCGCTCGTGGTGGTGGAGCACCCAGTCGGCCTCCTCCTCGAGCTCGGTCGCCGAGACGATCCCGTGGCCGATCACGCTGTGGGTGACCATCACCTGCTCCTCCTCCTCGGCGAGCGGCTCGGGCTTCTGGAGGATCGCGTCGGCGATCCCGATCTTGCCGACGTCGTGCAGCAGCCCTGCCAGGCGGAGCCGCTGGACACGCTCGTCGTCGAGCCCCAGCTCGGTGCCGACGAGCGCGCAGAGCTCGGCCACCGTCTCGCAGTGGTTGCGGGTGCCGGCGTCCTTGGCGTCGACGGCGCGCGCGAGCGCGGTCGCCAGCAGCTTCTGGTGGTGGCGCTCGTCGCTCTCGCGTTCGATCACGCCCTGCGGATCGAGCCCGGGCGTGTAGATCATCGTCCCGAGCCGGGAGCGCTTCGCCTCGTACAGCGCGAGGTCGGCCTGCCTGATCAGGGTGCTTCCCGCCTCGGTCGCGGTCGACTCCGCGATCCCGATCGTGACACGCAGGTCGTGGCCCCACTTCTGCGTCTCGCCGTGAATTCGCTCCGCGAGGTTGAGCGCCGAGAACGCGCGCGCGCCGGGCAGCAGTACCGTGAACTCGTCGCCGCCGACCCGGTAGGCCATCTCGCCGGCGCGCACGGTGGCCGTGAGGCAGCGGGCGACGCTGAGGATCTGCTCGTCGCCTGCCTGGTGCCCCTTCGTGTCGTTGACCTTCTTCAGCCCGTTCAGGTCGATCATCAGCAGGCAGAAGCCGACGCTGGTCCGGTTGCGGCGACCGATCTCGCGCTTGAGGTCCTCGTGGAACGCGCGGTGGTTGCGGAGCCGCGTCATGTGGTCGGTGAGTGCGGCGTTCTCGAGCCGGCGCAGCTCGAGGTCGCGCTGGTCGGCCTTCTTCCGACGCAGCCCGACGGCGCGCGCAAGCGCGACCAGGACGCCGACGACCCCGCTGAGGAAGACGAGCGCGAGCGCGGCGAGCGGGACGAGGCCCGTGAGCCCGGTCGGCCAGCTGCCCGCCCGGCGCAGGCGCGCGTCGTTCGCCGCGCGCCCCGACGAGGCGCTGAAGGCCGCGAGCCGCTGCTCGAGCCGCCGCTCGATCGCTCGTGCGTCTCCGCGACGATGCGCGCCCAGCGCCTTGAAGAGCTTGGCCGCGTCCGCCATCACCGCGCTCTCGGTGCGGCCGGCGGATGCGCCCCTGCTGTCACCGGCGGGCGCCAGGGCCACGATTCGCCCCGCCGCGGCGGTTGCCGCCGAGGCCGACGCGAAGTAGGCGGTCTTGGCCTCGGCAGGGTGGTCGAGAGCGTCCCGGAGCGCGGAGCGCTGGACGACGGCCTGGTAGCGAAGCGCCTGGTAGGCCGACTGCAGATCGTCGGCGGTCCTGATCTCACGCTGGACGCCGACGAGCACGAGCACTCCCCACACTCCGGTCGCGAGCACCGCCAGCATCGAGGCGCCCGCAAGACCCTTCACCGCCGCACGCACCCTGCTCCCGGCCCCCTGAGGGGTCACTGCCGCAGATCTCAAAAGACGCTCTCCTTCTCTCCTCGGTAGCCGCCTCACCCGGAATGCGTGAGAGGCGTCTGCTCACTTTCTTCGGAGCGGCGTGTGCGTCATCCCCATAAAGGGTTGTTCACGGGAGTCCCTACGGTCGCGCTCAGTCCCGTGACCGCACGCGAAAGGGAGGGCGCGGTCTCCCGCGCCCTCCCGGACGTGCATCGTGCTGGTGGTTCGGACTAGCCGGCTGCGGTCGCGCAGGCGGCGGTGGCCGCTGTCGTCGACGGTGCCACCCGGGCCGACGACCTTCGCGTAGTGCGAGCCCTGCTGTGTCGGACAGGCAGTAGCCGGCCGCCGACGCCCTTCACGACGAGGGTCGCGGCTGACTCCCGAGTCGATGCCCTTCAGACCGGCCGCGTCGGGAGAGTCGCCGGCGATCCTGGTCATGTTCGTGTAGTTGCCGAGGTCGGCGTAGTAGGCCTCGGCGTCCGGAATCGCGGCCCGCACGTTCGCGGCGGCCGCCTTCTCCTCGGCGCGGCCCTTGAAGCCGAGGTAGGACGGAACTGCGATCGCCAGCAGGATCCCGATGATCACGATGACGACGAGGAGCTCGATGAGGGTGAAACCCTCCTGCTCGGCAAGACGCTGCCGCAGCTTCTGCATTGAAACTTCTCCTTGCTCGGGGGGAACAAACTCTGACCGTCGCGTTATCGGGATCTCCCGGTGGTGCCGCATACCCCGGCCGGGGGATTCGTGGGTGACCCGTGGGTGAGAAATCCCCCGGACGAGGGGAGCCGTCCGCTCAGACGAGGACGCGGGCGAGCTCTTCGACCGACGTGAGGCCGTCGAGCACCTTCGCGAGGCCGTCGTCCCAGAGGCCCTTCATGCCGGCGGCAGTGGCGGCAGCCTCGAGCTGGTCGCGCGGCGCGCGCGAGGCGACGAGCGACTCGAGCTCGTCGTTCATCCGCAGCAGCTGGAAGACGCCCACGCGGCCGCGATACCCGGAGCCGGAGCACCGTGAGCAGCCGACCTTGCGGCGCAGCGTGCGTCCCTGCCACGTCGAGAGCCGCTCCTCCGGCACCCGTGCGGCGACGAGCTCCGCCGTCGTCGGCACGTAGCTCTCCGAGCAGTGAGTGCAGAGCTTGCGGGCGAGCCGCTGGGCGAGCACGCCCGAGACGGCCGACGCGGTCAGGAACGGCTCCACGCCCATCTCGCTCAGGCGCGAGATCGTGCTCGGAGCGTCGTTCGTGTGCAGCGTCGAGAGCACGAAGTGCCCCGTCAGCGCCGCCTCGATCGAGATCTTCGCCGTCTCGACGTCGCGGATCTCGCCGACCATCACCACGTCGGGGTCGGAGCGCAGGATCGAGCGGAGGGCGCTCCCGAACGTCAGCCCGGCGCGCTGGTTGATCTGCACCTGCTCGAGACCGGGCAGGCGGTACTCGACGGGATCCTCGACCGTGATCACGTTGATCTCCGGCCGGCTGATCTCCGCGAGGGCGCCGTACAGGGTCGTCGACTTTCCGGAGCCCGTGGGGCCAGTCACGAGCAGCGCGCCGGTCGGGCGGCGGACGATCGCCCGCAATTCCTCCCGCATCGCCTCGGTCAGCCCGAGCTCCTCGAGCGTCGGCGGCTTGCGCGACTTGTCGAGCAGGCGCATCGTCACCGACTCGCCCTCGACGGTGGGCAGGGTCGCGACGCGCACGTCGAGCAGCCTGCCGGCCGCCTGCGCGTTCAGCGACATGCGACCGTCCTGCGGCTTCCGCCGCTCGGCGATGTCGAGCTTGGCCAGCACCTTCAGGCGCGTGACGACGCCGGTCGAGAGCATGCGGGGGACGCGATGCGTCACCCGCAGCACGCCGTCGATCCTGAAGCGGACGACGAGGCCGTCCTCCTGCGGCTCGAAGTGGATGTCGCTGGCGCCGTCCTCGGCGGCCTGGAAGATGATCGAGTTGACGAGGCGCACGAGCGGGCCGTCGCTGATGCCGTCCTCGGCCTCGAGGTCGTCTTCGGCGTCGTCCTCGACGAGCGTCAGGTCGTCGTCGACCATCGCGCCGAATGCCTCGTTGGCCCGCATCAGGCGGCGGATCTCGAGCTGCACGTCCTCGGCCGGCGCGATCGCGAACTCGACCGGCTGCCGCGCCGCGAGACGCAACTCGTCCATGCCGTGGACGTGCTCGGGGTTCGTGACCGCGACCTTCAGGACGTTGCCGTCGACGGCATAGGGAATCGCGACGACCCGCTCGAGGACGCGCATCGGGATCTGCTTCGTCGCCTCCGGCGAGACACCGACGACCGCGAGGTCGACGAGCGGCATCCGGAAGCGCTCCGCGAACGCGCGCGCAACCTCCTGGTCGTTCGGCCCCCTGCTCCCGCCCGGCGCCTCGGCTCCGAACAGGGGCGACGGCATCTCTCCGCTCTGAACGTCCACGGCCATCACGCTTCCTATCGGCGTACCGGTCGGACGACTTGAACCGGCTGTCTCACAGGGACAGTCCGAGATACCAGTGGATCACGAGTGGCCCCGCGAAGAGGGCGACGACGCCTCCGAGCGACAGGAAAGGCCCGAAGGGGATCGTCATCTTGCGACCGGCGCTTCCGTGGCGGACGAGCAGGACCGCGGACGGCACGAGCGCCGAGAGCATGCCCACCATCAGCGCCACGGTCACCGAGCGCCCGAGCGCGGCCCCGAGCAGGAGCGCGAGCTTGACGTCGCCGATGCCCATGCCGCCCGGCTTCGCGAGCGCGGCCGCCAGCAGGAAGCCGGCGGCCCCGACGGAGGCGATCGCCCATTCGGGGCTCGGCCGGTCGAGGGTCTGCAGCGCCAGAACGAGGGCGGCGGCCGGCAGCACGATGCGATTGGGGATGATCCGCCGTTCGATGTCGGTGGACGAGACCGTGACGAGCGTCGCGCAGAAGACGATCCCAACCACGGTGCGCAGGCTGAGCCCCCAGGTGAGGACGCAGGCGGCCACGAGGCCGCCGGCCGTCAACTCGACCGCCGGGTAGAGCCACCCGATCCGGGCGCCGCACGACCGGCAGCGGCCGCGCAGGAGGAGGTACGAGAGAACGGGCACGTTGTCGTACCATGCGATCGGCGTCTCGCAGGCGACGCAGGCCGAGGCGGGCGTCACGATCGACCGGTGCAGCGGCACACGCGCCGCCAGCACGTTCAGAAAGCTGCCGAGCGCCAGTCCTGGAGCAAGCGCGAACGCTGCCAGGGCGAAGTCCATTTACGCACCCCGCACGATCGGGACGTCGCCGCGGGCCACGTCGATCAGCTCCCACCGGCGGTACGTCCGAGCGGCACGCGCACCAGCCGGAGCGCAGCGCTTTCCCCGTCCTCCTTCGCCGCCTGCTCGGGCGGCTCGGGTGCTGCCGGCTCGCTCGCCGACGCCGCGCGCGTCTTCTCGGCCTGTTCCAGAGCGAGCACGAAGTCGTGCCGGTTCGGCGCCGCGTCCGCCGCGGTCTCGCGATCGACGAGGCCCGCGAGGACGTGGTCGATCAACGCCTTCGAGAGGGTCTGCATGTCGTAGAACGCCCCCTCGGCAATGGCGTGCGGAATGTCCTCGGAGCGCCCTTCCCGGACCAGGTCGGCGATGCGATCGTTCATGACCATCACCTCGACGGCCGCGATCCGGTCACCGCCGAGGCGCGGCAGGAGACGCTGGGAGACGACGCCGCGCAGGACGCCGGCGAGGATCGCCCGGATCATCACCTGCTTTCCGGGCGGGAAGAACTCGACCATCCGGCCGATCGTCTCGGAGGCGTCGACGGTGTGCATGGTGCTCAGCACGAGGTGCCCTGACTCGGCGGCCTGAAGGGCGGTCTGCGCCGTCTCTGCATCGCGGAGCTCGCCGATCAGGATCACGTCGGGGTCCTGCCGGAGGGCGCGCCGCAGTGCCTGCTCGAACGAGCCCGTGTCGATGCCGACCTCGCGCTGGTTGACGATGCAGCTTTGGTCGCTGTGCAGCACCTCGATCGGGTCCTCGATCGTGACGATGTGCTGCCTGCGGGTCCGGTTGATGTGGTCGACGATCGCGGCCAGCGTGGTCGACTTGCCGGCGCCGGTCGCGCCGGTGACGAGCACGAGCCCGTGGTGGGTCTCGGCGAGCCGCGCGACACCGGGGGGCAGGTGCAGGTCGCCGAAGCTCGGGATCTCGCGCGGGATCACGCGAAAGGCGAGCGAGATCGCACCGCGCTGCCGGAACACGTTCACGCGGAAGCGTGGCAGCAGGTCGGGCTGGTAGGCAGTGTCCAGCTCGGAGGTCTTCTCGAATGCGTCTCGGCGCTCGGGAGTGAGATGGGTGACGGCGGTGAGTGCCAGGTCGAGGTCGTCGTCGGTCAGCGCCTCGAAGCCGCCAAGCGGCTCGATCTGCCCGTCCAGCCGGAGCATCGGCGGCTGGCCCACCTTCAGGTGGATGTCGCTCGCGCCCCGCTCGACGGCGGCGCCCAGAAGCTCTCTGAGATCCATGGGGCACCCATCGGCGGGCGGGGGCCGATCCTTTAGAGGCTGTTTCGTCACGGGGCCGGCGGGACGCCGTCAAGCCTCGGTCGGCCCGTGCCGATGGCGGCCGACGATGCACGACCGGCGGCATGCGCGGCTCCTCGCCCGGGCGAGGAAGGCTTCACGCTGATCGAGCTGATCGTGGTCGTCACGATCATCGGCATGCTGACGATTCCGTCACCTCGTTCGTCGTCTTCCGCGACCGCGGCAACGACGCCGCAGCGAAGGCCGCCACGCGTCTCATCGAGCCGTCGGTCGAGAGCTACGTCGGTGACCGGGACACCTACGCGGTCATGACGGTTGCCGGGCTCAAGTCGACCTACGACTCCGGGACCGTAACCCCGCTCTACCGGCTGTCCGACCTGAGCACGACCGGCTAGAGGCTTGATGTGTATTGGGGTGTGCGCGGGGATGTGCCTGACCAAGCGGGTCGGACGGGGCGGGCGCAGCGCGTAGCGGTGGCTACGGGCAAGCCCGACGCGGCCGAGCCGCGCCGTGTCAGGCGCACCAGCCGCGTATGCCCACAGATGCGCATCAAGCCTCTAGTGCGTCCAGGCGACGAGCGGGAGGAGAACATGGCACAAGGCGGGCCCGGACGGCACCGCCGCCGCCGGTGGGTGCCCGTGAACTGCTCAAGCATCGACTCCGCGCTGCCGACAACCACTACGCGATGACAGACATCCTCCCCACGCAGACCGTTCCTGCGCCGACTCCGCCCACGGCGAGCCCTGTGAACTCCGCCGTCGAAGCCTTGGCACGGGCGCTCGAGATGCGCGACTACCGGCGCGGCAAGTTCGCCGAGACGCGCGACCACTGTGAGCGGGTCACCTTTCTCGGCCTCGAGCTTGCGGCTCAACTCGCACCGCCCGGCCTGATCGGCGACCCGCAGCTCGAGTACGGGTTCCGGCTGCACGACATCGGCATGCTTGCCGTCTCGGACTCGATCCTCCTGAAGCGGGCGCCGCTGACGAGGGACGAGCTCGACGAGGTGCGCGAGCACCCGTGGCTCGGCGAGCGCATCGTGGCGGCGCTACCGGAGCTGAACGGCGTCGCACGGCAGGTGATCGGCGCGCATCACGAGCGCTGGGACGGGACCGGTTACCCGCGACGGCTGCAGGGGTTCGACATCCCGCTGGCAGCGCGCATCTTCGCCGTCGTCGACACCTTCGACTCGATCACCCGCGACCAGCCCTGGCGGCCGGCGCTGTCCCTCGACTTCGCGTTCGCGGAGATCCGCGAGAAGTCGGGGACGCAGTTCGACCCCGAGATCGCAGCCGCGTTCCTCTCCTCGATCGAGGAAGAGGCGATTGCCGTGGCCGCCGATCACAACCGCTGAGCGCCGCGGCCGAGCGCGGCGAGCGCGCGCATCGGCACCTGCGTCACGGGTCCCGCCTCACCCGGGTGATCGATCGCCCCGAGCAGCAGCCGCTCGACGGCACGCCACGTGAGCGGCGACCGCGTCAGGCGCCACGACGCGCGCGGCCACCGGTCGAGCGCGAGCTTCAGCTTCCACGACGCGCGGTGGAGCGGCCCGAGCCGGGCGTCGACGGTCGCCTCGTACGGCAGCAGGCTCGTGGCGCGCCCGCCGAGCAGGTCGAGGATCGCGGCGCTCGCGAGCCTGGACGAGACGAAGCACTCGTACATGCCGTCGCCGGAGGCGGGATCGATCAGTCCGGCCGCGTCGCCCACGAGTAGGGCGCGCCCGGCCGCGATCGGGGTGCCCGGACGCCGCAACGGCAGCCGGTGGCCACGCAGCGACTCGAGCTTCGAGGTCGAGATGTCGTGCGCCTCGCAGAGCCGGTCGAGGTGCTCGCGCAGGCGCGGGCCTTCGCTCTGCCAGGCGCCGACGCCGACGTTGACGTGGTCGCCCTTGGCGAAGACCCAGCCGTAGCCGCCGGGGATGTCGGCCAGCTCGATCACGGCTCGCCGGGCGTAGCGCTCGCGGTCGACGGCGGCGTACGGGACGTTGCCCTCGTAGGCGACACCGTGCATGATCCCCCCGCCCAGACCGAGCGCGCGCGCGGTCGTGCCGTTCGCGCCGTCCGCGCCGACGACGACGTCGACCGGAAAGTCGTTCACGTCGACGGTCGTCTCCTCGCGCACCTCGACTCCACGTTCGCGCGCCGCATGGAGCAGGAACGCGTCGAGCCGTCGCCGCTGGGTCATCCGGACGACCGGCGACGCGGCCCGCCGCAGGACGGAGTCGCCGTAGCGAAACCGGAGCTCGACCAGATCGACGTCTTCCTCGACGACCGGCGACGGGTCGACCGGGCACTCGCGCACGGCCCGCATCGTGAGGCCGCCGCCGCAGGGCTTGTCGCGCGGGAAGCGCGCGCGGTCGACGAGCACCACGCTGGCGCCGGCCTCGGCGAGGCGCAGGGCGGTGGTCGAGCCGGCCGGCCCACCGCCGACGACGAGCACATCGAAGCGCTGCACGCACGTGAGGCTACAATGCGGGCCGCTCACGGGGGTGTGCCCGAGCGGCCAAAGGGAACGGGCTGTAAACCCGTCGGCTCAGCCTACGGAGGTTCGAATCCTCCCGCCCCATCATCACCATCATCATCACAACAGTTGCACTACCTGTTGCACGGCTTCGAGGTGGTGTTCGGGCCGCCTCGGCCGTCTCGTCGCCAATACCTCGGGTGTGATCGGGAGGCCGGTTGTAGCCTGGCTTCGATGCTTCTAAACACCTGCACCTCAAGGTGATGATGCAACGATGCGCGCCTCCCACATCCAGGCCTTGGCGGGCGCGGCGGTGTCGACCGCCTCAGCACTTGATCTGAGGGTCGATGACGCCGTCGTTCTCCACGACTCGAACCGGATCACACTGCGGCTGCGGCCGTGTGATGTTCTCGCCCGCGTCGCGCACATGAAGGGCCAGGGAGTCGCAGAGTTCGAAGTCGAGGTCGCTCGTCGGCTCGCCGGAACCGATAGCCGCGTAGCGTCGCTCGATCCCCGCGTGGAGCCGCGCGTCCACGTGCGTGACGGCTTCGTCATCACGTTGTGGACCTACTACGAGCCTGCGTCCCGCCCTGACATCGCACGGACCGACCATGCGCGGGCGCTCTGAGCGACTGCACGCCGGTATGCGGCAGGTGGACGTCGTCGCGCCCCATTTCACGGATCGCGTCGCGGAGGCGCAGGCGCTGGTCGGCAACCCCGCCCAAACCCCGGATCTTCGGGACGTGGACAGGGAACTCCTGAGCACGACATTGAGGGAGCTAACGCAGGCGATCGGTCGCCGGAACGCCGCCGAGCAGCTCCTCCACGGCGAGCCGCACCCGGCAACCTCCTGAAGACGGACTCCGGACTCCTGTTCACAGATCTGGAAACCTGTTGCCGGGGGAGTCGATCGCGCGGACGCGCCCGGCCCGGCTCGAACCGCCGGACGGACCCACCGCCCTTCTCAAGGTAATCGTGGCGGGAGCCGATGAGTGTGGCGATGAGGCGCGCCGTAGCTTGGAGTGGCGCGGTCGGCGCGGCGGGCGCCGTCGCGTGGCTTGCCGGAGGAACCGGCGGCGACACCTACCGATTCGTCGCCGCGGGTCGCACCCTTCTCTCCGCCCACTGGGACCACGCGTTCGCCAGCAAGTTCATCCAGGCAGGTCCGCTGCAGCTCGCGGTGTTCGGCTCGATCGGGCGATCCGGCACGGCGCTCGCCGTCGCTCTGGCACTGACGACCACGGTGCTCTTGCTCGCAACCGCCGAGGCCGTAGGCGTGAGGAACCCCGTCGTCATCGGGGCGCTCGGATTGTTCGCAGTCGCTGCGGGCTTCATGCGTCCGGGCTCCGAGTGGGGACACCCTGAGTACGCCGTGCTACCGCTGATCTGGTCTCTCTCTGCGGTCTCCGTACGACGCGGACGTTTCCTGCGTGCAGGAGTCCTCCTCGGGCTGTCCGCAGGACTTGCGACCTGGGGCATCCTGGGAGTCGCCGTCCTCGCCCTCGCACCTCGTCGGGGCGACGCGGTCAAAGGTGCCCTTGCGGCGTGCGCCGTATCGGCCCTGCTCTTCGCCCCTTTCGTGTTCGCGGGGCACTTCGCGATGGGCTCATACTCCTGGCCGGTGCGTCATCCCGCGTTCTTGTCGCTGTTTCTTTCGAGTGGACCGAACGGTGCGACATTCGGGTGGCCGCTTCGTCTGCTGCAGGGCGCAGCGGCACTGAGCGCCGGCATCGTAGCCGCGCGGCTCCTGCGACATTCGCCGCATGCCCCCTGGATCGTCGCGCTCGCGGTCGCCGCCGTTCGGCTCCTCCTCGATCCACTCTTCCTGCCGTACTACCGACCGGCGATCGAGGGCCCGGTCTTCGTCGGTGCGGCACTCCTCGCAACACAGCTCGGCGCGCTTCGAAGACGACAAGAGTCGTTCGCGTAAGCGACGCGAATTCGCTGTGCGGCGATCCGTCGACCGCCGCGCCGGCCGCGAGTATCTTCGCCCTCGCCGGCGTCTGTCGTGCTCCCGTTCCACCTATCGCGGACAGAGACGGAGCAGGGATTGAAGGGCGTGTCCTTGGCTCTGTCCTCGGGGTGCTCTTCGTTCAGCGACTCCGGCATGGCGCACGCCGCGGCTCGCCCGTGTCGATTTTGCAAGCTGCTATCCCCCGAATGGGGGTGTTCGCAGGAGGATCGGACTCCGATTGAACTTGTATGGCCCGGTGCCAGAAATTCGACAGGCAGGCCGGCTTTACGCTGATCGAGCTGCTCATCGTCCTCGTGATCATCGGAATCGCTCTTGCGATCGCGGTGCCCGCGTATACGCAGCTGACGACCCACGCGAACACGCGCACCGCAGAGGCGAACATCCGGACGGCGGCCGCGGACGCAGCGGCGTTCTACGCCGACAACGGGACGTATGTGGGGCTCGGCAACAACACGAAGAAGAAGCCGCCCGGTCTCGCCGCGTATGACTCCGGGCTTCAGGCCTCCGTAGCCAAGGGCAAGGGTAAGCCCACTGCGACCAGCTACTGCCTCACCGCAACCAGCGGCTCGGTCACCCTCAGCGCCCGCGGACCGAGCCCACTCTCCTGGTACAGGAACAACAAGTGCACGGGCACGGCCGCAACCACACCTCCCTGAGGTGTCCGGAAAATCGGTCCCGCCGTTCGCCTGCCGAGCCGGTTGTCTTCGCGGCTTGAAATCCCATCGCCCGGAGGATGCGGATTCTTCGATCCCCGTTTTGGGGGGTATCGGATCACCAGGTTCTGACGATGCTTCTGTATGACAGCGTCGTCCTTCGGGCGCCCAAGATCAAGCTGAATCGAGTGATGACAACGGTGACTCACCTGCGGCGCACCGTCGCCGACTTTCTCGGCCGAGATTCGTCAGGCTTCGTCCTGATCGAGACGATGATCGCGAGCACGATCCTCGCATTCGTCGGCGTGAGCGTGGTCGTCCTCATGGTAACCGGAGTGAACTCGCTCGGATCGTCGCGTCAGAGGACGCTTGCCGAGCAGGTTGCGGCGGACCAGATCGAGGCCATCAGGCAGATGAACTACGGAATGGTCGGCGTCGTGAACGGAAACCCCGGCGGCACATTGGCAGCCACCACCCCGGTCACGATGTCCGGGCTCCACGGGACCGAGACGATCCAGGTCAGCTGGGTCAGCGATCCTGCACCAACCGCCTACCTGACGTATGCGGACTACAAGCGTGTCACCGTGACGGTCCGCCGGGATTCCGACTCGAAAGTTCTGACGCAGCAGTCGACGTACATCGGCCCCGCCAGCCAGCGGGCCTACGGCGGACAGCATGACGCGATCATCCAGGCCCAGGTGATGGATATGGGGAACAACCAGCCCGTCGCGGGCGCGCCCGTTTCTCTCTCGGGCGGCCCGAGCCCGCCGGCCGGCGACACGACCAATGCCAACGGCACCGTCATCTTTCCTGCGCTTTCACCGAACCCGACGTACGGCGGGCAGCAGCACTACTCCCTCGCCGTAACTCCACCCGCGGGGTACACGGCTCTCGCGGATGACGTCTCCCCGAACTCGCCGGCGTACGTGCAACTGTCGGCTGCGCAGACCTTCAACACGGTTCTTCGCGTCTACCGGCCGGCGACGGTCAACGTCACGGTGACCGCGGGCGGGAACCCGTACGGGAGTGGCAACGTGACGTTGACATCGTCGTCTCGTCCCACGCTCACGGCACCTCTTGCGAACGGCTCGGCGCAATTCCTGGGCGTTGTTCCCGGGATCCAGTACACGGCAAATGCGACTATCGGCGGTCAGACATTCACGTCGAATGCGCAGACGGTACCCAACAACTACCCCTCCGATCTGACCTCGAGCTACGCCTTTTCGCTTCCCTACCTCGTCGTCACCGTTAAGCGCGCATCAGGCTCGACATGCCAGACGGTTTCTGGAGCAACGGTTTCCGTAACGGGCGGCCCTCAGGGAGTCAATGTGAGCCAAACGACAGACGCGAGCGGAAGCGCGTCATTCGTCGTCCCGTCCGGCGCCGGCTACAAGATCAAGGCGCAGTCGGGATCCACCAAGAAGACCCTGACCGGTCAGACCGTCCAGCCAGCGCCCGCCACCACCTCCATCACGAACTCGATCTCGGGAACGTGCCCATGAGCCACCCGCGGTTCGGACGGTTCCCGAGGTCGAGCCCGCGTCCGATGTTCGAATCTCGAACGACGAATCCAGCAGTCGAGGACCGGGGCTTCACGCTCATCGAGATGGTCGTCGCTATGGCGATCATCGGGCTTGTCCTGGCGGCGCTCGCAGCGATATTCAGCTCGATGGTGCGCGGCAGCCACGCCATCATCGACGGCAGCGCGTTGCAAACGGAGGCGCGGGCGGCGGTCGACAACCTTGTCACCGACGTGCGGCAAGCGTATACAGCCGACCCCTCCACGCCACCGATCATCAGCATGAGCGCGAATCAGCTGAGCTTTTACACGCCTGACCGCCAGCAGCCGTTCCACCTGCTGAAGGTGGCGTATCGCCTCAGCGGCGGCAACCTTCAGCGAGCATTCGAGACGAGCACGAATACCGGCGGGCCGCCCTGGAAATGGCCCATACCGGACACCCTTGGCCCCTGGGCGACTGTCGTGGGAACGATCACCAACACGAATCTCTTTGCTTTTCAGCAGGCCGACGGCTCAACTGCTCCGGATACGTCACATGTCAGCCGAGTCCTGATCACGATCTCAGTCGCACAGCCCGCACAGAGCGGCGGGGCGACAACCACGTTCCAGTCGAGCGCCACAATCCGGGGCGACCAGGGATCATCGTGAGGAGCCACGTGAAGATCCACGCATCGACCAAGTCGGAGCAGGGCCAGGCGATGATGCTCGTCATCGGCATCACGGCACTTCTGAGCGTGCTCGCGATCGCGATGATCGGCGTCATCATCAGCGAAAACACGCGTTCGGCCCACGCGGTGACACTCCAGACAGCCTTTCAGGCTGCAGAAGCCGGGATCGACAACTACACCTCCAAGCTCGTCGAGGATCACCTTTACTACGCGCACTACGTCGGCGCCGCGGAAGCGACCCGCCGATCGTCGGGCGGAACCCTCGTCTCGGCCGGGTCGCCCTGGAGCTACGACCTCAATTGGACGTACCCGAAGGGGCATGACACCTGGCAGCCGCTTTCGAACAACTACGAGTACAACCTCGAAATCATCCCGCCGAGCGCAACCAGCACCAATTCGATTTCGATCCTGGCGACCGGCAGACCCACCGGAGACACGAATACCGCCGATTGGCGCTCGGTCCAGACGTTGGTCCGCCCCGCCTCACTTGCAGACTTCATGATGTTCTCCGATCAGTCCGTCAGCTACGGCTCGACTGCGACGACGAACGGCAACATCTATTCCAATGGCAGCGTGACCCACGACGGCACGGCCTCCAAGAACATCTACGGCTACGGCGGAGTATCCGGCTCCGTCAACCTCCAGAACGGCGCGAAGACATACAGTGGCTCCGCAGCCGTAAAAGGGGCGATCCCCGACGCGCCGATCAACTTCAGCAGCTTTCTGGGCTCCCTGATCGATGTTCAGAGCGCCTCGCAGAGCGGAGGCGTTTACCTCAACAACACGGGCGTCGCCGCCTGGCAGGTCACTTTTCAGTCGAACGGAACCTTCACGGTTCAGAGTTGCTCGCCCGCGACGGGTCAGAGCGACGTGGCCGCAGCTTCGCCGAAGTGCGGCTCAGCTACGACGTACACCGTTCCGTCGAATGGAGCGATCTACTCGCCGCAAACCGTAATCCTGTCGGGTCAGGTTCACGGCCGGGTCACCGTTGCTTCCAACAACAACATCGACATCGGCGGGAACATCAGCTATGTGACCCCGGGGCAGGACGTGCTCGGCATGATCGCCGCGAACGATGTCGTGATCTGCCACTGGGTGCCGAACGATCTCACGTGGACGGGCGCCTCGCTGGCTCAGTCGGGATCCTGGCGCTCGTACAACAGCGATGGCAGCCACGGCACGATGACCTATTCCGGCGCAACCGCCACCAAGCTCGGCGGGTACATGACCATGTTCAACACGCGGATCTACACCTATGACCCGAACCTGCTCTACCTGCCTCCGCCCTGGTTCCCAACTCTCGAACAGACCTACACGACGCTCTTGTTCCGTCAGGTGCCGCCCACGCCCTGACCGCGTTCGAGACTGCTGCCACAGACCGTTGCCGCAACGCGACCCCCCTGAGGCCCCCGGCCGGTCGGTCCGGCGGAGAGCTTTGAGAGACTGCGGCCGTGGACGAGCGTGCACTCGACGAGCTGAGAGCGCTGGCGCGCCGGGACGCGGAGCTCGGGGCGCGGGCGAGCCGGCTGCGCGAGCTCGACTCGGAGGTCGGCGCCCTGCGCGGGCGCGCCGAGGAGATCGACCGGTTCTTCGCCTCCTACCCCGCCGGGGAGGCTGCCCGCCGCGCCGCGGTCGAGCGCGCCGAGGCCGAGGTCGACCGGCGCCGGCGAGAGAGAGCCGAGGCGGAGGCGGCCGTCGAAGCGGCCCGCGACGACGAGCAGCAGGCCCACGCGCGGCACGCGCTCACGCGGGCGGCCGACCACGTGGAGGTCGCGGAGGCGGCCCGCACGCGCGCGGTCGCCGAGCAGGGGGCGCTCGAGCGCGAGGCGGCCTCGCTGCCGCGCGAGGTGCCGCACCTGGAGCAGCGCGCGGCCGCGGTCGCGGCCGCGGCGGACGCCGTCCCCGAGCCTCCCACCGGCCTCCGCGAGCTGGCCGCCTGGGCCTCGCACGCCCACGCGGAGCTCTTCGTCGCAGCCGGACACCTCGACACGCAACGCGAGCGGGTGATCCGGGAGGCGAACGAGCTCGCGTCGATGCTGCTGGGCGAGCCGACGTACGGGTCGACGCCGGGGCAGGCGCTCGAGCGGGTCGAGCAGCGGGCGTGAAGCCCTCCGTCTCCCCCGGGGCAGAGCCCGCGTGGTGGCTCCGGGACGCCGACGACGGCGAGCGCTCGGCCCCGCTCGCCTCGGATCTGGCCGCAGACGTGGCGATCGTCGGCGGCGGGCTTCACCGGCCTCTGGACGGCGCTCGCGCTGCGCGAGCGCGAGCCGGAGCTCGGCGTCGCGCTGCTCGAGGCAGAGTTCTGCGGCCATGGGCCGAGCGGGCGCAACGGCGGCTTCTGCCACGGTTACTGGTCGTACCTGCCGACGCTGCGCGAGCTCTTCGGCGACGAGCAGGCGCTGCGGTTGTGCGCGGCCGGCGACGCGATCGTGCCGGGCATCCGCTCGTTCCTCGAAGCCCGCGGCGAGGACGCCTGGCTGCGCGAGGGAGGGATGCTGCAGGTCTCGACGACGCCGCAACAGGACGCCGCGATCGACGAGCAGCTCGAGGCGGCGCGGGCCGTCGGACACCCGGAGGAGGCCGACTCCCGTCCCGACCCCGGCATCTCGCCGCGCTTCCGCCGGGGCGTCTTCTTCCGCGACGGCGCCACCGTGCATCCGGCGCGCCTCGTGCGCGCGCTACGCCGCGCCGCGCTCGACGCCGGCGTCGAGATCTACGAGGGAACGCCGGCGCGCGTCCGCTCCGACGGGAGCGTGACCACCGCCGCCGGGGAGGTCCGCGCGCGGAGGGTCGTCGTCGCGACCAACGCCTGGGCGACCGACTGGCGGCCCGTCCGCGGCCGCCTGACCGTCTTCGGCAGCTACGTGGTGCTCACCGAGCCGGTGCCGGAGCTGCTCGCCCAGATCGGGTGGACGGGCGGCGAGGGGATCGTCGACTCGCGCATGTTCCTGCACTACTTCCGCACGACGGAGGACGGCCGCGTCCTGATGGGGTCGGGCTCGGGGCCGATCGGGCACGGCGGCCGGATCGACCGCCGCTTCACCCACGACGCCGCCACGGCGGGACGCGCGGAGCTCGGTCTGCGCCGCCTGCTGCCGGGCCTCGCCGGCGCGCGCGTCGAAGCGAGCTGGGGCGGGCCGATCGACGTGGCCGCCGACCACGTGCCGTTCGTCGGCACCGCCCCCGGCGGTCGCGTGCACTACGCGCTCGGCTACTCGGGGCACGGCGTCGGCCCGTCCTGGCTGGCCGGGCCGCATCCTCGCCTCGCTCGCCTGCGACGAGGAGGACGAGTGGACACGGCTGCCGCTCGTCCACCGCCGGGTGGCGACGGTGCCGCGCGAGCCCTTGCGCCGCCTCGGCGGCGGGGCGATCCGCGCGGCGGTGCTCGCCTGCGAGGAGGCCGAGGAGCACGGCCGGCGCGGGCCGCTCCTCGCCCGGGCGATCGCGGCCGTGCCGCGACTGCTGGGAATGCGCCTCGGTCAGCGCTGAGAGCTGCGGAATTCGCACATGACACGCGTGTCATTGACGAAATGCGCAGGAATCGGATAGAAATCTGCGCGTGCCGCCGGTCGATCAGGGACGAGGTCCCGTCACCCGCCCACGCTCGCTCGACGAGGTCGACCGGCGCATCATCGAGGCGCTGCAGGAGAACGGCCGCACGTCGTTCCGCGGTGTCGCCGCCCGCGTCGGCGTCGCCGAGGCGACGGTCCGGGCTCGCTACCAGCGTCTCGTCCGGGACGGGATCCTCCAGGTCACCGGCGTCACGAACCCGCTCGGGCTCGGCTTCGACGCGATGGCGATGCTCGGCATCAACACCGCCGGCGCCCCCCAGCCCGTCGCCGACCAGCTGACGACCTGGGAGGAGACGAGCTACGTGGTCGTCACGGCCGGCCGCTACGACGTGCTCGTCGAGGTCGTCTGCACCGACCGCCGGCACCTGCTCGAGCTGACGTCGCGCGCGCGCGCGATTCCCGGCGTCGTCACGACCGAGACCTTTCTCTACCTCCAGCTGGCGAAGCAGGTGTTCGCCTGGGGAACGCACTTCGACCGCGAGAGCGCGCGCACGTGAGCGCCGACGTCCGCCTGGAGCACGTCACCAAGCGCTTCGACGGAGGCGTGGTCGCCGTCGACGACCTCACGCTCGAGGTCGAGAGCGGACACTTCTACGCGCTGCTCGGCCCCTCGGGCTGCGGCAAGACGACGACCCTGCGCATGATCGGCGGCTTCGAGGAGCCGACCGACGGCACGATCTTCCTCGGCGAAGCCTCGGTCACCCGGCTGCCGCCGCACAAGCGCGACGTCAACACCGTCTTCCAGAGCTACGCGCTCTTCCCCCACCTCTCGATTCACGAGAACGTCGCCTTCGGCCTGCGGCGCAAGGGCGTCAAGGGCAGCGAGCTGCGCAGCCGCGTCGAGGAGATGCTCCGGGTGGTGGGCCTCGAGGGCTACGGCGGCCGCAAGCCGCGGCCAGCTCTCCGGCGGCCAGCAGCAGCGGGTCGCGCTCGCCCGCGCGCTCGTCAACCGGCCCCGCGTGCTGCTGCTCGACGAGCCGCTCGGCGCGCTCGACCTGAAGCTCCGCAAGGAGATGCAGCTGGAGCTGAAGCGGATCCAGCACGAGATGCGCATCACCTTCGTGCACGTCACGCACGACCAGGAGGAGGCGATGACGATGGCCGACCGGATCGTCGTCATGAACCGGGGCCGCATCGAGCAGATGGGAGCGCCGGCCGAGCTCTACGAGCGCCCGGCGACCGCCTTCGTCGCCAACTTCCTCGGCGTCTCGAACCTGCTGCCCGGAACCGTCGCGAGCAGCAGCACCGTGCGCCTCGACGGCGGCACCGTGCTCCAGGTCTCGCCGGCCGCGCTCGCGGGGCGCAGCGGCAGCGTCGCGGTCGGGATCCGGCCCGAGAAGCTGAAGGTCGGCGCCGGCGGAGGCGAACACGCTTGCCGGCGAGATCGTCGAGAGCGCCTACGTCGGCGTCTCGACCCAGTACGTCGTCAGGACCTCCGTGGGCGAGGTGACCGTCTACGTCCAGGGAGCGGGGTCGCATGCGGCCGGCGAGCGGCTCGAGCTGTCGTTCTCGCCCGAGGCCACGTTCGTGGTTACCCGATCGGAGGAGGAGTCATGAGTGATGCGCTGACGCGCGAAGAGCTGTTCCGCCGCGCTGCGGCCGGCGGTGCCCTGCTGACCGTTCCCGGCCTGCTCGCCGCCTGCGGCGGCGGCTCGAAGAAGGCCGCGACCACGAGCGGCGGCGCCACCACGAGTGCGATGCAGAAGCTGCCGAAGACGATCACCTTCTCGAACTGGCCGCTCTACATCGACATCAACGAGAAGAAGAAGACGCATCCCTCGCTCGTGGCGTTCGAGAAGAAGTACGGCGTGAACGTCAAGTACCTCGAGGACATCAACGACAACGACACCTTCTTCGGCAAGATCGAGGGCCCGCTCTCGCAGGGCCAGGGCATCGGGCGCGACATCATCGTCCTCACCGACTCGTCGGGGCTGCCCGGCCGCATGATCCAGCTCGGCTGGCTCGAGAAGCTCGACAAGGCGGCGCTCCCGAACTTCTCGAACCTGCAGCCGTCGATGGCGGGCCCGAACTGGGACCCGAACCGCGACTACAGCCTGCCGTGGCAGTCGGGGATGACCGGCATCGGCTACGACCCGAAGCTGACGGGCGGCGACGTCAAGTCGCTCGACGAGCTGCTCACCAACCCGAAGCTCAAGGGCAAGGTGACGATGCTCACCGAGATGTCCGACTCGGTCGGCGTCACCATGCTCGCGAACGGCGACGACCCGTCGAACGTCACCGACGCGACGTTCAACAAGGCGATCGACCGCCTGAAGAAGGCCGTCGACTCGGGCCAGATCCGCCAGTTCACGGGCAACGACTACGCGCCGCTGCTCGCCAAGGGCGACATCTACGCCTGCCTCGCCTGGTCGGGCGACATGGTGCAGCTGCAGGCCGACCATCCGGGCCTGAAGTGGGTCGTGCCGACGGACGGCGGCATGATCTGGACCGACAACATGCTCATCCCGAAGGGCGGGAACGCCTACGCCGCCTCGGTGCTGATGAACTGGTACTACCGCCCCGAGATCGCGGCCGAGGTCGAGGACTACGTCAACTACATCTGCCCGGTCGTCGGCGCCGACAAGGTGCTGAAGAAGACCGACCCGAGTGTCGCGAACAATCCGCTGATCTTCCCGCCCGACGTCGATGCTCTCGCAGGTGCACGGCTTCGACGCGAAGGCGCTGAACAACGCGAAGTACAAGCAGAAGTTCCAGCACCTGATCGGCGGCTGAGCGGTACCTCCATGCTGCACCGCCGCAAGTGGGCGATCCCCTACCTGCTGCTCGCGCCCGGGACGGCGTGGCTGCTCGTGTTCTTCGTGGTGCCGATGTGGTACCTCGCGAAGACCTCCCTCTCCGAGGGGCTGTTCCCCCTGTTCAGCTTCAACTGGGCCTGGGGGAACTTCAGCGACGCCGTCAGCGCCTACCAGACGCAGTTCATCCGCTCGGGTGAGTACGCGGCGATCGCGACGGCGATCGCGCTCGTCGTCAGCTATCCGCTCGCGTACTGGATCGCCTTCCGCGGCGGCCGCTGGAAGAACCTCTTCCTGCTGCTCGTGATCGCACCGTTCTTCGTCACCTACCTGATCCGCACGCTCGCCTGGGAGACGATCCTGTCCGACAACGGGGTCGTCGTCACGACGCTCCAGCACGTCGGGATCCTCGGCTCGAACGGCCGCCTGCTCGCGACCTCGGCGGCCGTGATCGCCGGCATCACCTACAACTTCCTGCCCTTCATGGTGCTGCCGCTGTACGTGAGCCTCGAGCAGATCGACCCGAGGCTGATCGAGGCGGCCGGCGACCTCTACGCCTCACGGCCGCGGGCGTTCGCCCGGGTGACGCTGCCGCTCTCGCTGCCCGGCGTCTTCGCGGGGGTGCTGCTCACCTTCATCCCGGCCTGCGGCGACTTCATCAACGCCCAGCTGCTCGGGACGCCGCGCCAGTACATGATCGGCAACGTCATCCAGTCGGAGTTCCTGGCCGTGCGCGACTACCCGACCGCGGCGGCGCTCTCGTTCGTGCTGATGGCGGCGATCCTCGTGATCGTGCTGATCTTCGCGCGGCTCCTCGGCACCGACCGGCTGACGGTGACCGCCTGATGCGCTTCGTCCGCCGCCACGTCCTGACCGGGTACGCGGTCCTCGCGCTCGCCTACCTGTTCCTGCCGATCGGGGTCGTGGTCGCCTTCTCGTTCAACAACCCGGCCGGCCGCTTCAACTACACCTGGCAGGGCTTCACGTTCAAGAACTGGACGAACCCGTTCGGCTACCCGGGCGTCAGCTCGGCACTGCGGGTGTCGGTCGAGATCGCGCTCGCCTCGAGCTTCGTCGCGACGGTGCTCGGCACGTTGATCGCGCTGGCGCTCGTCCGCTACAAGTTCCGCGGCAGTGCGACCACGAACCTGCTGATCTTCGTGCCGATGACGACGCCCGAGGTCGTGATGGGCGCGTCGCTCCTGACGCTGTTCGTGAACTGGAAGGTGCCGCAGGGGTTCGGGACGATCCTGACCGCGCACATCCTCTTCAACATCAGCTACGTGGTCGTGACCGTGCGCGCACGACTCGTGGGCTTCGACCGCCACCTCGAGGAAGCGGCGATGGACCTCGGTGCGAACGAGTGGGTGACGTTCACCCGCGTGACGTTGCCGCTGATCATGCCGGGCATCCTCGCCGCCGGGCTGCTCGCGTTCGCGCTCTCGATCGACGACTTCGTGATCACGTACTTCAACGCCGGCTCGACGGTGACGTTCCCGCTGTTCGTCTGGGGCGCGGCCCGGGTGGCGACGCCGCCGCAGATCAACGTGATCGGCACGGCGATCTTCCTGATCGCGGTCACCGGCATGCTCGCGAACATCCTCTTCCAGAACGTCCGCGCACGGAAAGGAGCGGTACCCGCATGACGATCGACCTCCAGCAGGCCGCACGCGACCATCTGTGGCTCCACTTCACCCGCATGGGCGCGTACGCCGACGCGGAGGTCCCGATCATCGTCCGGGGTGACGGCTGCCACCTCGAGGACGCGAACGGCAAGCGCTACCTCGATGCGCTCGCAGGTCTGTTCGCGGTGCAGATCGGCTACTCGCACGGCGACGAGGTGGGGCAGGCGGCGCACGAGCAGATGCGCGAGCTGCCCTTCTACACGAACTGGTCGTACGCCCACCCGCGAGCGATCGAGCTCGCGCACGAGGTCGCCTCGCTCGCGCCCGGCGACCTCAACCGCGTCTTCTTCGTCTCCGGCGGCTCGGAGGCGGTCGAGGCGGCGTGGAAGCTCGCCCGCCAGTACCACCTGGCCCGCGGCGAGCGGCGCTGGAAGGTGATCGGCCGCCGCACCGCCTACCACGGCACGACGATGGGCGCGCTCTCGATCAACGGGATCCCCGGGCTGAAGAACACGTTCGAGCCGCTCGTGCCCGACACCCTGCACGTGCGCAACACGAACCGCTACCACCGGCCGCCCGAGCGAGACCGAGGAGCAGTTCACCGCGTTCCTGCTCGACGACCTCGAGCAGGCGATCCTCGCGGCCGGCCCCGAGACCGTGGCGATGGTGATCATGGAGCCGGTGCAGAACTCGGGCGGCGCGTTCACGCCGCCCGCCGGCTACTTCCAGGGCGTGCGGGAGATCTGCGACCGGTACGAGATCCTGCTCTGCGCCGACGAGGTGATCACCGGCTTCGGCCGCCTCGGCGGCTGGTTCGCCTCCGAGCACTACGACATCCGGCCCGACCTGATCACGTGCGCGAAGGGGCTCTCCTCGGCGTACGCGGCGATCGGCGCCGTGATCGCCTCCGACCACGTCTTCGAGCCGTTCCTCGGCGAGGCGGCGATGTACACGCACGGCATCACCTTCGGCGGCCACCCGGTGATGTGCGCGATCGCGCTGAAGAACATCGAGATCATGAAGCGCGAGCGCGTGATCGAGAACGTCCGCGCGAACGAGGACGCGTTCAGGGAGACGCTGGCGCAGCTGCTCGAGCTGGAGATCGTCGGCGACCTGCGCGGAACCGGCTACTTCTACGCGCTCGAGCTCGTGAAGGACAAGGAGACGCGCGAGGGCTTCACGCACGAGGAGTGCGAGACGCTGCTGCGCGGCTTCCTCTCGCCCACCCTGTTCGAGCGCGGGCTGATCTGCCGCGCCGACGACCGCGGCGACCCGGTGATCCAGATCTCGCCGCCGCTCGTCGCCGGGCCCGGGCGAGTTCGACGAGATCGTGGGCATCCTCGGCGAGATCCTGCGCGAGGCGCAGGAGCGGCTCCGGCTGATGCGCGTGCTGGTTCGTCGTGGGCACCGGCGGCGTCGGCGGCGCCGTCGGGCCGATCGCGCGCCGGCGCGACTTCTTCGAGCGGATGGTCTTCGCCGACCTCGACCCGGCGCGCCCGCAGGCGCTCGTCGCACGGCTCGACGACGACCGTTTCGCGGCCGCCCAGGTCGACGCCTCCGACCCGGCCGCGATCGCCGAGCTCGCCCGCAGCGAGCGGGCGGACGTCGTCCTGAACGCGACCGACCCGCGCTTCAACCCGCAGATCTTCCAGGCGGCGTTCGACGCCGGCTGCACCTACCTCGACATGGCGATGACGCTCTCGACGCCCGGCGGCGAGAAGCTGGGCGACGCGCAGTTCGCGCGGGACGCGGACTGGCGGGAGCGGGGACTGCTGGCGCTCGTCGGGATCGGCGTCGAGCCGGGTCTCTCGGACGTCTTCGCCCGCTACGCCGCCGACCATCTCTTCTCGGAGATCGACGAGGTCGGCGTGCGCGACGGCGCCGACCTCGTCGTCGAGGGCTACGAGTTCGCGCCGACCTTCTCGATCTGGACGACGATCGAGGAGTGCCTGAACCCGCCGGTGATCTGGGAGCGCGACCGCGGCTGGTACACGACCGAGCCGTTCTCGGAGCCGGAGGTGTTCGACTTCCCGGAGGGGATCGGGCCGATCGAGTGCGTGAACGTGGAGCACGAGGAGGTGCTGCTCGTCCCGCGCTGGATCGACTGCAACCGCGTCACGTTCAAGTACGGGCTCGGCGACGAGTTCATCGAGATCCTGAAGACGCTGCACAAGCTGAACCTCGACTCGACCGAGCCCGTGTCGGTGCGCGGCGTCGAGGTCGCGCCGCGCGACGTGCTCGCGGCGGCGCTGCCCGACCCGGCGACGCTCGGCGACCGGATGCGGGGCCGCACCTGCGCCGGCACCTACGTCACCGGAACCGGCAAGGACGGCAACCCGCGCGCGACCTACCTCTACCACGTCGTCGACAACGAGGAGTGCGATGCGCCGCGACGGGGCGCAGGCGGTGGTCTGGCAGACGGCGATCAACCCGGTCGTCGGCCTGGAGCTGCTCGCCGCCGGAGCCTGGTCGGGGCGAGGGCGTGCTCGGTCCGGAGGCCTTCGACGCCGTGCCGTTCCTCGACCTGCTCGCCGACTACGGCTCGCCGCACGGCATCTCCGAGCGCTAGAGGCTTGATGCGTCTTGGGGCATACGCGGCTCACCCCAATACACATCAGAGCCTCTAGCCGCTTGAAGGCTGCGCTCGTCACCGGCGCGGGCAGCGGCATCGGCCGCGCCACCGCGGTGCGACTGGCCGCGGACGGATTCCAGGTGGCCCTCGTCGGCCGCCGCAGCGGGCCGCTCGAGGAGCTCGCCGCGGAGCTCGACGGGCTTCCGCTTCCCGCCGACGTCACCGCTCCCGGCGAGCTGCGCTCGGCGGTCTCGCGCGCCGTGGAGCGCTTCGGCGGCCTCGACGCGCTCGTCTGCAACGCGGGTATCGGCGACAGCGGGCCTGCCGGCGAGGAGACGCTCGAGGGCTGGGAGCGGACGCTCCGCGTCAACCTGACAGGCGCATTCCTGGCAACGCAGCTCGCGCTTCCCCACCTGCTCGAGCGCCGCGGCTCGATCGTCAACGTGGCGTCGGTGAACGCGCTCGTCGCCGGCCCCGGCTGGACCTCCTACTGCGTCTCGAAGGCCGGGCTCGTGATGCTCGCGAAATGCGTCGCACGCGACTACGGCCGGCAGGGGGTTCGTGCCAACGCCGTCTGCCCCGGCTGGGTGAGGACGCCGATGGCAGACGAGGACATGGACCGGGTCGCGGCGGCGATCGGCGGCGACCGCGAGGCGGCCTACCGGCACGCCCACCGCCTGCACCCGCTCGGGCGCGCCGCCGAGCCGGAGGAGGTGGCCGAGGTGATCGCCTTCCTCGTCTCGGAGCGCGCGAGCTACGTCACCGGCGCCGCCGTGGCGGTGGACGGCGGCACCACGGTCGTCGACGCGACGGCGGGAGGCATGAGCGAACGCGCCGCCGAGCTGCTGGAACGCGAGCTGGCGCGGTTCCGCGAGACGCACCCTCGCTCGCGAAGCGCTCGCCGAGCGGGCGCGGGCCTCGCTGCTCTCGGGGGTGCCGATGCACTGGATGGTGCGCTGGGCCGGCGGCTTTCCGATCTTCGCCGCGAGCGCGGCCGGGGCGCGGTTCACCGACGTCGACGGGATCGAGTACGTCGACCTCTGCCTCGGCGACACGGGCGCGATGACGGGTCACTCCCCCGCGCCGGTCGTGGCCGCGGTCGCACGGCAGGCCGCCCTCGGGATCACGCACGATGCTCCCGAGCGAGGACGCGCTCGTCGTCGCGGAGGAGCTGCAGCGGCGCTTCGGCCTCGCCCGCTGGCAGTTCGCGCTGACCGCGACCGACGCGAACCGCTTCGTGCTGCGGCTGGCGCGGCTCGTCACCGGACGGCCGAAGGTGCTGGTCTTCAACTGGTGCTACCACGGAACGGTCGACGAGACGTTCGCGACGCTCGACGGCGGCGGTGCGGTCGTCGCGCGGGAGGGGAACCTCGGGCCGCCGGTGCCGCTGGACGAGACGACGCGCGTCGTCGAGTGGAACGACGTCGACGCACTCGAGCGGGAGCTTGCCCACGGCGACGTCGCCTGCGTGCTCACCGAGCCCGCCCTGACGAACGTCGGGATCGTGCTGCCCGCGCCGGGCTTCCACGAGGCGCTGCGGGAGCTGACCCGCCGGCACGGGACGCTGCTCGTGATCGACGAGACGCACACGCTCTGCGCGGGGCCCGGCGGCTACACGGCGGCGCACGGGCTCGAGCCCGACCTGCTGACGGTGGGCAAGGCGATCGGCGGCGGCATCCCCTCGGCGGCGTACGGATTCACCGAGGAGGTGGCGGCCCGCGTCGAGGCGGCGATCGACACGGACGACTCCGACGTGGGCGGCGTCGGCGGCACGCTCGCCGCGAACGTGCTCTCGCTGGCGGCGATGCGCGCGGCGCTGACCGAGGTGCTCACCGAGGAGGCGTTCGAGCGGATGATCGCGCTGGGCGAGCGCTTCGAGCGCGGCGTCGCGGCGACGATCGAGGCACACGGGCTGCCGTGGCACGTGACGCGGCTCGGCTGCCGCGCGGAGTACCTCTTCCGGGCGGAGCGGCCGGTGACGGGCAGCGACGCGGCGGCCGGCATCGACCACGTGCTCGACCGGCTGATCCACCTGTACGCGCTCAACCGGGGCGTGCTGCTGACGCCGTTCCACAACATGGCGTTGATGTCGCCGGCCACGAGCGCCGACGACGTCGACGCCCACTCGACGGTCTTCGCCGAGGCGGTCGCCGAGCTCACCGCCTGAGCCGCGCGTCGATCCCGAGCCGCGGCCCCGGCCGGATCACTGGGTGTCGGCGCCGGGCCAGGTGTCCGGGAGCAGGTAGCCCTCCGGGAACGGGTCGGCGGGGTCGACGTAGAGCTCGTAGCGGCCGGTGACGAACGCGCTGCCGCGGATCGCCGGGACGATGCCGTGGGCCGACTCGCGGACGATGCGACCCGCGAAGGTCGAGCCGATCACGGAGGCGTGCGTGATCCCCTCCCCCACCTGCAGGAGCCCGCGCGCGTGCAGCACCGCGAGCCGCGCCGAGAGGCCGGTGCCGGTGGCGGAGCGGTCGAGCCGGCCGGGGGCGATCACGACCGCGTTCCGCATCGTCTCGCCCGCCCCGCGGAACGGCTCGGCGAGCTGCACGATCGAGACACCCGCGATGCCGGGGTTCTCCGGGTGCACGCACTCGAGCTGCTCGCGGGCCGCGAGCCGGATCCGCTCGCCCACCGCGCAGAGCTCGCGCGCCTCGCCCGGCTCGAGCCTGAAGCCGAGGGCGTGCGCGTCGGCGATCGCGTACCACATGCCCCCGTAGGCGACGTCGACCCGAAGCGTCCCGAGCCCGTCCACCTCGAGCGGGGCGTCGAGCAGAGCGACGAGCGACGGCACGTTCTCGAGCTCGACGCTCTCGACGCGGCCGTTCGCGACAGCGGGCGCGCACCTCGACGGGCCCGGCCGGCGCCTCGAGCCGCACGACGGTCTCGGGCTCCCGCAGCTCGACGAGCCCCTCCTCGAGCAGCACGGTCGCGACGCAGATCGTGTTCGAGCCCGACATCGCCGGGTACTCGGTCGGCTCCATGATCACGTAGCCGAAGGCGCAGTCGGGGCGGCTCGAGGGGACGATCAGGTTCGCGTGCGAGGCGACCGAGCCGCGCGGCTCGCGCAGCAGGAAGCGGCGCAGCGAGTCGTCGGCGCGGAGCGCCTCCATCTTCTCGTAGGTGGTCCGGCCGGGCGGAGGGTCGACGCCGGCCACGACGACGTTGCCGACCTCGCCACCGGCGTGGCAGCCGACGACGGTGATCGTGCGCCTGACGCTCAACCGATCGCGACGCTGCCCACCGGCACCGCCGGCGACGTCGCGAGCACGCGACCCTTCGCGTCGAGCGCCTGGACCGCGTAGAGCGGCTGCCCCGCCTTGGCCGACATCACCGTCTCGAAGCCGCTGCGCGGCACCGCCGGCCCGAGGGGCTTCAGGCCGCCCCTGGTGATGCCGCCGACGACGCGCCAGCTGCGGACCGCTGTCGCGCCGTTCCAGCTCGCGTAGACGACGACGCCCGGCCGGTAGTCGTCGCCGACCGCGATCGACGGCCGCGTCTTCGGCCTGGCGCTCCAGCGGAAGCGGTAGGCGCGGTAGGAGTCGTCGTCGGCCGGGAAGGTCGCCTCCCAGACGACCCGGCCGCCCGGCGTGAACTCCGTCAGGCGCGGGATCGCGCCCCAGCCGACGAAGACGTGGCCGCCGCGCAGCACCTGCATGTTCCCCTGGCTCCCGGTGAGCGGCCGGGCGGGCGAGGTGTAGGCGTGCACGAGCGTCGCCGTCATCTTCGTCGTGTCCAGGCGGATCCGCAGCGCGCGCGACTGCTTCTCCTCCGGCGGCGCCGAGGCGTCGTCGAACAGGGTGATCGTCCCGTCGGGCTGACGCCGTGCGTCGTGCTGCCACGAGAACTGCGTACCGGGCCCCATCGTGAAGTCGCTCTTCTTGCCGCCGAGCCGCCAGACGACCTTGCCCGTCCGACGCGAGATCTCGTACACCCCCCAGCTGTTGCGAGCCGAGATCAGGAAGTTGCCGTTCTTCTCCTTCTCGACGGAGTTGATGTGGAAGTAGTCGTAGGGCGCGTCGGAGCCCTTGCCGCTCTTCGGCGGCGGCGGGAACTCCGCCTCGTCGAGCCCGATGTGGCCGAGCGAGTGCCAGCTGAAGAGCACCTTGCCGGTGGCGACGTCGATCTCCTCGAAGATCCCGTCGACGGTCTTCCCGTGCACCGGCCCGCCCACCGAGCTGAGGTCGGCCGGAACGACGCGCACCGCGGTGACGAGCGCCGTGCCGCGCGGGGTCAGCTTGAGCTCGTGCAGGTCGCACGTGTCGTGGCCGAAGCTGCAGTCGATCCGGGCGATCCGGCGGTAGGAACGGTCGAGGATCACGCCGTGCCCGAGCCCCGTGCCGAGCACCGGCGACGTCGTCGGCCCCTCCCAGTAGGTGAGCACCGGCCGCCCCTGGTAGCGCTGCACGCGAAAGTCGAGCGCCTGCTGGGAGACGGGGCCGAACCAGACGGGTTGCCCCTGGTCGTCGACGATCTCGGGGCCCTGCTGCAGCGCGCTCTTCTTCGGCGCGATGAAGACGTAGCCGGCAGCCGGCGCGGTGCTCGTCGCGACGTCGACGACCGGCGGGTGAAGGTCGGGCCTCGAGTGGAAGCTCAAGGTGGCGGGCGGAGCGTCGGACGAGCCGCCGCAGCCGGCGACCAGCACGGCAAGCAGGCAAAGAGTGCCCCGGACGGGAGGAGGCGCACGTGCGCAAGCCTAGAGCGCGGGCCCCTCCCTCGCCGAGAGATCCGTGCCGAGCCCGACGAGGAGGCCGCCGGCGGCGACCGCAGCGCTCGAGGTGAGGAACAGCACGACGCCGTCGGCCGGGGCGGTGATCTCCTCGAGCACGTCTCCCCACAGGTCGTGCACGCGGCCGAGCAGCTGCCCCGCCGCCACCTCGTCGCCGGTCGCGACCGCGGCGACCCAGAAGCCCTCGCGCTCGCAGCGCAGCCAGCTGTTGCGGCCGACGTGGCGCTGGCCGGGAGGCGGCGGCTCCGGCTCGCCCGGCAACATGCCGAGCAGCCGCAGGACGTTCCCGACGCCGCGGCCGAGCAGGGCGACCGCCTCCTCGTCCAGGATCCCCTGGCCGCCGGCCTCGGCGATGATCGCGGGCACGCCCGCCTCGCGCCGCCGCGACGCACGTCATGCCGCCGAGCTCGGCGTCCGCGGCCCGCGGCTCCCGCACGACGAACGGCAGCCCGAACGCGGTCGCGAGCGCCTCGCGACGGCTCCTCGACGACCGACTCGGAGTAGATCGAGAACGGCTCCAGCGCCTCGACCAGGTCGCCGCCGTGCAGGTCGAGGAGAACGTCGGCCGGCTCGATCACCTCGGTGAAGACGGCGTGCGCGAGCGCGTCGCTGAAGGTTCCGCCGGGATCGCCCGGGAAGCAGCGGTTGAGGTTCTTCCCGTCGGCGGGGCTGACGAACGGCGAGCGGCGCCCGGAACGACTCGAGGTTCACGACCGGCACGGCGAGGATCGAGCCGGCGAGCTCCGCCGGGTCGAGCTCGTTCATGAACCGCGTCACGGCGGCGATCGACGAGTACTCGCAGCCGTGCACGCCGCCCAGCAGCGCGAGGTGCGGACCGTCCTTGCCGCCGCGCGCCTCGAAGGCCGGGTGGGTCAGGTGGGCGAGCAACGGGTGGTCGTAGACGAGGGTGCGGCGCAGGATCATGGATTCTCGTTTCCTCCGGCGTATGATCATCGGGTCACGAAGGGGTCGTGTCCAGGTGTGGCTCGGACGGCGTCTCGAGGGGACGCCGGGTCAACTCGTCATCGACTTGAGAGGGCAGACATGAAGGCGAAGTGGAACAGACGGCGGGCGACGCTTCTGGGGGCGGTGCTGGCCGGCCTCGCCGCGGTCGCGGTGGTGGCAGGTACCTCGCTCGCGGGGACGACGAGCCACAAGGCCTCCGGCGTCATCATCGACGGGACGACCGGCACGGTCGTGAACATCGACCCGGCGAACGAGTACGACTACGACTCGTTCACGCTCGACCTGACGATGTTCCAGGGGCTGTACGGCTTCCCGCACGGCGCGAAGCTGCAGCCGGTGCTCGCGACGAAGTGCTCCCACTCGGCGAACCTGAAGACGTGGACGTGCAGCCTGCGTCACAACGTCAAGTTCTCCGACGGCTCGCCGATGACCTCGGCCGACGTCAAGTGGTCGTTCGACCGCGTGATCAAGATCAAGGGCGACCAGGGGATCGACTCGCTGCTCTCGAACCTGAAGAGCACCAGCACGAGCGGCGCGTACACCGTCGTCTTCCACCTGAAGTCGCCGCAGTCGACGTGGCCGTACATCCTCGCGACCAACGCGGGGTACGTCGTCCCGAAGGCGCACTACCCGGCGACGAAGATCCTCTCGAACACCGACGCGCAGTACGGCACCGGTCCCTACCGCCTCGTCAAGTTCACGGCCGGCCAGCAGGCCGTGCTCGAGCCGAACCCGTACTACTGGGGGCCGAAGCCGAAGAACGGCGGCCTCATCATCAACTACTACTCGAAGTCGTCGACGATGAAGCTCGCGCTGCAGAAGGGCGAGATCGACATGGCGTTCCAGTCGTTCACGCCGACGGAGCTGACGTCGCTCGGCAAGACGAAGGGCATCGTCGTGCACAAGGGCAACGGCGTGATCATCCGCTACCTCGTCTTCAACGTGGCGCGGCCGCCGTTCAACGACGTCAACGTCCGTAAGGCGATCGCGTACCTGATGCCGCGGCAGACGATCGCGAGCCGCGTCTACCACGGGACGGTGCAGCCGCTGTACTCGATGGTGCCGGCCGGCCTGCCCGGGGCGACGCCGTCGTTCGAGATGGCCTACGGCGCGAAGCCGAACGTGGCCAAGGCGCGTGCTGCGCTGAAGGCGGCAGGCGTCACGACGCCGATGCCGATCACGCTCTGGTGGACCCCGTCGCACTACGGCGACGCCTCCGCCGACGAGTACACCGAGATCCAGCGGGCGCTGAACGCGTCCGGGCTGTTCAAGGTGACGCTCAAGTCGGCCGAGTGGGCCCAGTACTCGGGCGCGCTCGGGAAGACGTACGGCGCGTTCCAGCTCGGTTGGTTCCCGGACTATCCGGACGCCGAGGACTACACGGTGCCGTTCTTCCAGACCGGCGCCTTCTACAACAACGGCTACGCCAGCAAGGCGATGGACAAGCTGATCGCGAAGGAGCACGGCGCGAAGACGGAGGGTGCGCGTCTGGCCGCGATCCGCGCGATGCAGGCGCTCGCGGCGAAGGACGTCCCCACCATTCCGTACTGGCAGGGGAAGATGATCGCCGTCAGCAAGTCGAGCGTGCAGGGCATCCCCGCCACCCTCGACGCCGCGTACTACATGCGGTTCTGGTTGATCTCGAAGTCGTAGTCGGCCTCGTGGTGGGGCGCCCGCCCGGGCGCCCCACCACGCATTAAGCTCGCCCACATGCCCGGCACCTCGCTCAGGACATACCTGCTGACGCGCCTCGCGCTCGTCGTGCCGATGGTGCTGATCCTGCTGACGCTGGTCTTCCTGCTGATGCGCGTGGCGCCGGGCGACCCGATCAGCGCCTCGCTCGGCGGCCACGTGCCGCAGAACGTGATCAACCAGATCAAGCACCAGCTCGGCTTCGACAAGCCGATCCTCACCCAGTACGGCGACTACCTCTGGAACATCCTCCGCGGCAACTTCGGCACGACGATCACCGACCACCGGCCGCTCTCGAACATCATCCTCGTCAACGGCGCCGCGACACTGGAGCTGACGTTCTTCGCGATGCTCGTCGCGGCGGTGGTCGGCGTGACGATCGGGCTCGTCGCCGGCCGCTTCCGCGACACGTGGCTCGACATCGGCGGCCGCCTCTTCGGGATCGTCGCCTACGCGACGCCCGTCTTCTTCCTCGGCCTGATGGGCCAGCTCGTCTTCGGCGTCTGGCTGAACTGGCTGCCCACCTCCGACCGCGCCAGCCCGCTGACGCAGGCGCTCCTGAAGACGCACACGAACATCTTCACGCTCGACGCGATCATCGACGGCAACTGGAGCGCGCTCGGCGACATCGTCAAGCACCTGATCCTGCCGGCGACGACGCTCGGGCTCGCGACCGCGGGCATCTTCATCCGCCTGATCCGCATCAACGTGATCCGGACGCTGCGCGACGACTACATCGAGGCGGCGCGCGCCCGCGGCATCACCGAGCGCAGCGTCGTCTTCCGCCACGCGTTCAAGAACGCGCTCGTGCCGGTGATCACCGTCATCGGCCTGAACATGGCGCTGCTCCTGGGCGGCGCGGTGCTGACCGAGACGACGTTCAACTGGCCGGGCATCGGCCACGCACTCGTCACCTACCTCGAGAACCGCGACTACACCGCCGTGCAGGGCATCATCGTCGTCTTCGCGCTGGTGGTGGTGGCGATGAGCGTGCTCGTCGACTTCCTGAACGCGTACGTCGATCCGAGGATCCGCTACTGATGACCACCTCCGCGACTCGCGCCGGAGAGCTGCGCGGCCGGCGGCGGGTGCTGCCGGCGCTCGGCCGGGCGACGAAGCCGATCCGCGAGGCGCGCGGGATCGCGCGCGGCATGCTGTGGGCGGGGGCGGCGATCACGCTCTTCTTCGTCGCGCTGGCCGTGTTCGCCCCGTGGATCTCGCCGTACCGGTTCGACGAGTACTCCACCGACGGTCACCGGTTCCCGCAGCTCGCGCATCCGTCGCACAAGCACCTGATGGGGACGACGGTGCAGTCGAGCGACGTGCTCGCGCGCGTCGTCTACGGGGCGCAGACCGAGCTGAAGGTGGTCGTGATCGCGCTGGCGATGGCGCTCGTCGTCGGCGTGCCCCTGGGCCTGATCTCCGGCTACTTCGGCGGCCCGCTCGATCGCGTGCTGGTGCTCGTGATGGACGCGCTCTTCGCGTTCCCGTACCTGCTGATCGCGATCGTGATCGCCTTCCTGCTCTCGTCGAGCAGCATCGGCCAGGGGGTGCTGACGGCCGCGATCGCGATCACGGTCGCGTACGTGCCGCTCTACTTCCGCGTCGTCCGCAACCACGTGATCAGCGTGCGGGAGGAGCCGTACGTGGACGCGGCGCGCGCGCTCGGTGCGAAGCCGCGCACGGTGATCCGCAAGTACGTGTTCTTCAACGTCGTGCAGAACGTGCCGCCGATCGCGACGCTGAACGCCGCCGACGCGATCCTGCTGCTCGCGGCGCTGGGCTTCCTCGGCTACGGCATCCAGCCGAGCCAGGGCGCCGAGTGGGGCTACGACATCAACCGCGCCGTCTCCGACGCCAGCTCGGGCATCTGGTGGACGGGTCTCTTCCCCGGGATCGCGATCGTGCTGCTCGTCACCGGCCTGACGCTGCTCGGCGAGGGGCTGAACGAGACGATCAACCCGGTGCTGCGGCGGCGCCGGTTCGGCCGCATCGACTTCGGCCCGAGGAGCGAGCAGGAGTGAGCGAGCCGGTCCTGTCGGTACGCGACCTGCGCGTCTACTACGGCACGCCCGGCGACCCGGTGCGCGCGGTCGACGGCGTCTCGCTCGACATCCAGCCGGGCGAGGTGATCGGGCTGGTCGGCGAGTCGGGCTGCGGCAAGTCGACGCTGGGACGCGGCATCCTCGGGCTGCTGCCGGACGGCGCGCAGGCCGACGGCGAGGTGCTGTACGGCGGCCGGAACCTGGTGGGGCTGCCGCAGAAGGCGGCGCGCCGGCTGCGCGGCCCCGAGCTGGGGCTGATCTTCCAGGAGCCGATGACGCGCCTGAACCCGCTGATGCGGATCTCCGACCACTTCGGGGAGACGCTCCGGCAGCACGAGCCGGGCCTCTCGGCCGAGGAGGTGCGCAATCGCTCGCTGGAGATGCTCGGCGGCATGGGCATCCCGCCGACGCGCTTCCGCCAGTATCCGCACGAGTTCTCGGGCGGCATGCGGCAGCGGATCATGATCGCGCTCGCGCTCGTCCTGCGGCCGAAGCTGCTCGTCGCCGACGAGCCGACCACGTCGCTCGACGTGATCGTCGAGGGGCAGATCCTCGCGCTGCTCGCCGACCTGCAGCGCAACTTCGGCACGGCGTTGCTGCTGATCACGCACAACCTCGGCATCGTCGCCGAGGCGTGCGACCGGATGGCCGTGATGTACGCGGGGCGGATCGCGGAGGAAGGCCCGGTGCGTGAGGTGTTCGCCGATCCGAAGCACCCGTACACGCGGGAGCTGCTGCGCTCGACGATCTCGCTCGACACGACGGAGCTCCACTCGATCGCCGGCGCGCCGCCGAACCTGATCGACCCGCCTCGCGGCTGCCGCTTCCACCCGCGCTGCCCGGACGCGATGCAGGTGTGCGCCGAGCTCGCGCCGCGCGAGCAGCAGGTCGGCGAGGGACGGCGGGTGCTCTGCTGGCTGCACGGGCCGGCGCCGCGGATCCCGGCCGGCGGCGAGCTGCCCCTCGAGCGCGAGGCGATCGGGGTGGCGGATGAGGCCTGAGACCGCGCCTGCCTCTCCGGTGCCGGCGGCCGACGAGCCGCTGCTCTCGATTCGCGACCTGCGGACGTACTACTCGATCCGCGGCAGCTTCGCCGACCGGCTGGTCGGCCGCGAGGCGGGCGTCGTCCGGGCGGTCGACGGAGTCTCGCTCGACATCCGCCGCGGCGAGGTGCTCGGGCTCGTCGGCGAGTCGGGCAGCGGCAAGACGACGCTCGGTCGCACCCTGCTGGGGCTCGCGCGGGCGACGAGCGGCAGCGTCCGCTTCGAGGGTCGCGAGCTCGTCGGGCTGCACGAGCGCGACCTGCGCGCGCTGCGGCGCCGCATGCAGGTGGTGTTCCAGGACCCGCACGCGTCGCTGAACCCGGCGATGACGATCGGCCAGGCGGTCGGCCACCCGCTGCAGATCCACGGGATCGCCTCCGGCCGCGACGAGCTGCGCGCGCGGGTCGTGTCGGCGCTGGAGCACGTGGGGCTCGCGCCCGCGGAGCAGTACATGGACAAGTACCCGTCCGACCTCTCCGGCGGCCAGAAGCAGCGGGCGGTGATCGCGCGGGCGATCATCCTCAACCCGGTGCTGCTCGTCGCCGACGAGCCGGTCTCGATGCTCGACATGAGCGTGCGTGCGAAGATCCTCGAGCTGATGCTCGCGCTGAAGCGCGACTTCGACCTCACCTACCTCTACATCACGCACGACCTGGCGACGGCGAAGTTCTTCTGCGACCGCATCGCGATCATGTATCTCGGGCGGATCGTCGAGACGGGGCCGGCGGAGGCGATCTACCGCGACCCGAAGCACCCGTACACCCAGGCGCTGCTGCGCGCGATCCCGGAGCCCGATCCCGAGCGTGGCATCGCGCGCGACATCCCGCGCGGCGAGGTGCCCGACGCGGCGAGCCCGCCGCTCGGCTGCGCCTTCCATCCCCGCTGCGCGCGCGCGTTCGAGCGCTGCGGCTGGGAGACGCGCGACCTGCGCGACCTGCTCGAGATCCGCTGGGCGGCCGGCGGCCACGAGCGGTTCGAGCGCGAGCGCGCGCTCGTCGGCGACCTCTCCCGCCTCTCCCAGCCGGGCACGCGCGCCGTGCTGCCTGCCGCCCGCGGCGCCGCGCCGGCCGACCTGCTGCGGATGCTCGAGGATGCGCGCGCCGAGGAGCCCGACGAGCCGTTCTGGTCGGGCGTGGCAGGCATGCGGGCGGTCGACGCCGGCGTCGAGCTGGAGTGGCACGAGCCCGAGGATCCGGTGCTGCGCCGGGTGGGCGACGTCGACGTCGCCTGCCACCTCTTCGACTAGATGCTGCCGAGCGGCGAGCAGTTCGAGCTCCGCCACGACGACCAGCTCGCCGTGGCGGTCGAGGTGGGCGGCGGCCTGCGCGCCTACACGGTCGGCGGCCGGGACGTCCTGCTCTCCTACGGCGAGGGCGAGATGTGCTCGGGCGGCAAGGGGCAGGTGCTCGCGCCGTGGCCGAACCGGCTCGCCGAGGGCCGCTACAGCTGGGAAGGCACGGAGCTGCAGTTGCCGCTGACGGAGGTCGAGTCGGGCAGCGCGATTCACGGCCTCGTCCGCTGGGCGCCCTGGCGCGCCGTCGAGCGCGCCGAGGACGCGGTGACGCTCGAGCACGTGCTGCACCCGCAGCCGGGCTACCCGTTCTCGCTGCGGCTGACGGTGGGCTACGCGCTCTCGGACGACGGCCTCGCCTGCGTCACGGCCGCCGAGAACGTCGGCCGGGAAGCCTGCCCGTTCGGGCTCGGCCACCACCCGTACCTGGCCGGAGACGTGGACGCGATGACGGTCGAGTTGCCGGGCGACGAGCCGATCCGCGTCGGCGAGCGGCGCCTGGACGAGACGCGCCGGCTCTCCGGCCCCGCGTCGTCCGCGTCGGCGGGACGGAGGTCTGGTTCGACGAGAGCTTCGGCTGGGTGCAGCTCTTCACCGGCGACATCCCGGCGATCAGGCGGCGCGGCTTCGCCGTCGAGCCGATGACGTGCCCGCCCGAACGCCTTCCGGACCGGCGAAGGCCTGATCCGCCTCGAGCCGGGCGACCACTTCGAGGGCCGGTGGGGCATCCGGCCCCACCGGCCTCGCTGAAGAGCGGTCAGCCGGTCATGCGCAGCGCGACGTCGTACTTCGTCACGGATGCGCGGCGTCCCGGCGTCTCGTCGGCCGGCATCGAGTTGAGCACCTCGTCGCCCTGCCGGTAATCCTCCTCCGAATCGAAGAAGAGCACGACGAGCGCCGACTGCCCGGCGGCGTCGTGGAGCACGACCATCTCTGTCGCGGGGAGGTCGTCCGGCCGCCCCTCCTCGGTCATGCGGCGCGTCATCTCCGCCATCCGCGCCTCGTCGACCCCCTCGAACGAAACAGCACGTGCCAGTGCCATGCCTCATCCTCCTGGTCGTTGGCGGCGACTCTACGCCCTGCACGCAGCGGTTCGCTCGCGACGTCCGGACTATGCTGCCGCCCTACCGTCCTCAGAGGGAGGGCCTTTACCGGAGGGGCCATGAAACAGAGGTTGCCACTCATCCTGTCCGCGACCGCACTTGTGGTCGCGCTGTTCGGCTCGACGTCGGTCGGCCACGCGATCGTTTCTGCGGTACCGCTGGCCAAACATGCGCAGACGGCGAACTTCGCGAAGAACGCCGGGGCGGTGAACGGGCTCAAGGCATCCAAGCGGCCGCGCGCCGGTTGGCTCGTCGCACTCGGCAAGGGCGGCAAGTTCCCCGCTTCGGTCGGTCAGGTCGGCCCCGCAGGGCCGCAGGGCCCTCCCGGGCTTTCGAACGGGCCGGCGGGCGGCGCTCTGACCGGCAGCTACCCGAACCCGAAGCTCGCCGACAACGCCGTCGGCAGCGCCAACGTCGCGGATGCCTCACTGAGGCTCTCCGATCTCGGCGGGCCGGGCAGCGCCGAGTCGACGAGGTCGGTCACAACGGCGATCACGCTGGCTCCGAAGTCGTGCGTGAACGAGTTCCTGGGCCTCTTCAACCCTCCCGTCGGCCCCACCGGCGCGAGCGTGCTCGGAGGCATGGTCATCGGCGGACTGACCGACGCAGCCGGCAAGGCCGCAGTCGACAATCTGGTCGCGGTCGCGCCTGCGATGCTGATCGAGACCTCACAGGGCGGCGCGATCGAAAACCTCGTCGTCTGTAACGCAACGCGAACCCCGAGACGATCCCGGTCGGCTCGGTATTCCACTGGCGGGTGATCTATCCCTGATCGACTCGACACAGGCCCGTCAAACCGCACCCGCAGACGTGCAGAAAACACGCGAAGGGCGCATGTCATCGGGTCGACGTGGCATCCGCGAGGCAGCCCGAAAAGCGGCTAATCTAGCCGGATCGCCCTCTTAGCTCAGTTGGTAGAGCACCTCCATGGTAAGGAGGGGGTCGACGGTTCGAGTCCGTCAGAGGGCTTTGCAAAAGGCCAGCAAATGGCCTCTTTTGTTGCCTCGATGTCGTGCGCTCGTCGTTCGACCGACCCACAACCTGTCCCCAAGTCCTGTCCCCAAGTTCTGGAGCGGACCAGGGTATTGACTTGAACAGACGGGTCGGCCAGCACAGAGCACCTCCGTAGTACGGAGGGGATGCGCGGTTAATGAACTGAGCGCGCGAACTCGGGCGCCTGCTCCCCTTCCGACCGGGACCGATCACGCGAAGCTGTGTCTAGGCCCGTACGCGCGCGCGCGAAGGATCGCCGCGGCGAGCGTGCGGCCGCCCGGCGTGACCTCGACTTCTCTGCGGAATCTGCCGCCGATGATGCCGCAGAACGGGCCGAGCAAGTGCAGCAACCTGAAGTCGATGTCCTGCTCATCGCCGCTGAGAAGATCGGCGAGCGCGAGATCGAGCTGGGTCGAGCCGCCAGTCGTGGCGATCGTGGAGGCGATGGTGGAGAGAAGCGCTGCGGGATCGGCCCGCAAGCTCCGTCCGTGCGGGCCGAGCTTGAGGACGCCTCGTTTGGGCCGTGCGAGTTTGAGCTCGTCGACCAGAGTGTGCAGCACCTCGAGCGGGTAGATCTCCGCCTCGCGATGCGGCGGCCCGAACAGACCGTTGTCCCACCAGTCCGGGTAACGGTCGACTGCGGCGCGTACGAGTGAGCGCGGCAGCGCACCGGTCTGCGTCAGTTTGACGCCGTCGGCCAGCAACCCGAGCAGCCAAAGAAGGGGCTCGACCGCCGACTCCGCCTCGAGTGGTGTCGGCCGATCGTCCTCGGCGGGCGTCGCCGCCTCCAGCAGAGCGCGCTCGTTGTCGGCCACCCGCTCGAGCCATGCCTCGCGCCTCGCGGCGTGGAGGCGCGTGAGCGGCGTCGTGCCGCTCTCGTCCTCGGTGCTCAGGTGGCGCTCGACAAGTTCGGCCTGGCGCTGCCGCCAACGCGGCGCACCCGGAACGAGCTCTCCATCGTCGACCGCTTGCTCGAGCATGTCGGCGACCGTGTCGCGCTCCAGCGACTCCTCGATCGTCATCAGATCGCTCCATTCGAGCAGCGGCGTGTCGGGCGGCTCCAGCCCTGACGCCCCGATCGCCTCGACGAATCCCTCGCCCTCATCGTGCAGCAGGCGAATGGTCTGCGGATCGCGACAGAGAGCGGCAAGTGCGGCCGCCGGCGTTCCGAACTCGTCGAAGAACAACCCAAGCGCCTCGGCCACGGCCAGATGCTCGTCCGGTTCCACCAGCCACTTGCGCGGCAGCTCGTACCATAGAAACAGCTGCAGCCGGCGGCGCGTGAACACAGCGCGAGCGTCCTCCTCCTCGCCCCCGGACAGCCACTCGACCGCCGCACGAGCATCCTCCCCCGCCCGCGGATCACGTATCGAGAGCCGGCCGACGACCTCGTCGGCCTCCGCTTGGTCGATCGCGAAACGCACTTGCCGATTCTCGCACCCGGCAAGTGTGCCGCCTCGCGGTTTTCACCTTCGAGGAGTCATGGCGGCCCGAATCTGCTCCGCAAGCTGTTCGGGCGTCGTCCCAGTGCTGAGGCTGATCATCCAGTCTGCGAGGTCTCGATCAGGGATCGGCAGCCGATAGCCGTTGACGTCGAGGAACGTCAGCATCGCGACGAGCGCAACGCGCTTGTTGCCGTCCAGAAAGGGCTGCCCCTCGGCGATACCGTGAGCAAGCATTGCAGCCTGACTCGCGAGATCGGCTCCTTCGTAGTGCGCATGGGTCGCAGGCCGAGCGAGCGCGCTCTCCAGACCGTGCCGATTGCGTAAATGAGCCTGAGCGTCGGCAACCGTGCCGCCCACCGTCGCCGCGTAGAACTCCAGGACGTCCTCGAACTCGAGATACACCGGCTCGAGTTCGCCAGACTCTCGCACCGTCGCCTATCCCAGCGGACTCTGCGCGTCCGGGTCGTGAGCGGCCAAGATCTCGAGCGCTTCACCATGCTCGGCGACTACGCGCCGGCCGGTTTCCCGAATCCGCTCCCGCACCTTCTCGGTGGGCAGGATCCGCAACTCCCCACCCGGCAACTCTTCGACCAGCACCGAGGCGCCCGCCGCAAAACCACGGTCTTCGAATTCACGCGGAATCGAGACCACGTTGCTGTTACCGACGCGCCTGACCTTGACGATTCTCATTTTTCCAGTATATACGAGGACGTCCGAAGAGTGTGGCTCTCATCTCCTTGAAGGGCGCCAATATCCGTGTCGCAGCTCACGCGGCTGCTTCGTAGTACTCGTGGATGAGGCCGCCGAGCCTGTCGCGGCGGTGGACGGCACCGACTGAACTGCTCTTCCCGAGCGCCGAGACCTCAGGCACGGGCACCCTCAGACCGAGCGAGCGATGTGGCCTCTCGCGGTTGTAATGGTCGACGTAGACGCGGAGCACGTGCTCGAGGTGGCGGCGGTTGAGAATCAGTAGCCAGTCGAGGCACTCCGAGCGGGCGGTTCGGACGAAGCGTTCGGCGATCGCATTCGCCTTCGGAGCACGCACCGGTGTCTTGACGATCCGGATGCCTTCGCTGCGGAATACCTCGTCGAAGGGGCCGCTGTACTTGCTGTCACGGTCGCGGATCAAGAAGCGGACGCCGCTCTCGCTGAAGTCCAAGCCGAGGTTTCGCGCCTGCTGCGTCACCCACTCCCCGTCGGATTCCTCGTGCAGCCCCCGAGCCAGACGCGCCGGGTTCGCGTGAGCGATGAAGAAGAGCACGTAGAAGCGGCGCAGCAAGATCGTCTCGACGGTGACGAAGTCGCACGCGATCACGCTGGCGGCCTGTGACCGCAGAAACTCGCGCCAGCTCGGCCCGCCACGACGCGGCGCCGGCTCGAGTCCCGCAGCTGAGAGCAGCCGCCGGATGCTCGTCGCGGAGACGAGGAAGCCGAGTTTGCGTAGCTCGCCGCAGATACGGCGGTGTCCCCAGCGCGGGTTCTCGCGCGCAAGCCGAAGCACCAACTCCCGGATCTCCGGCAAGAGCGGCGGACGGCCAACCCGACCTGGCGGCTGCCGCCACTTCCGCCGCACCAGAGCCCGATGCCAACGCAACAACGTCCGCGGCGTCACCAGCAGTGTCATCCGTTGCGGCCGTGGCAGGTGGACAGCTGCAGCGGCCAGCAGCGCACGGTCAGCCATCTCGAGTTTCGGCCGGGCAACCTGCCGACGCAGGATCGCGAGTTCGTGCCGGAGCACGAGCAGCTCGATGTCTTTCACGTCCAGTCCGCGGCGGCTACGAACGAGCGCGCCCAGCACGGCCCGGACGGCGAGGTAGAGGAAGGAGAAAGCCATGCCTCCGATCCTCCCAACCGGCTCGCGCCACCGCTGCGACACCGATATTGGCGCCCTTCAGGGGTGCAGGGAGTAGAAGAGCCAGCTGGCTCGCAGGGAATACGCGCTGATAAGCGCTGTTGCAGCAGCTTGTAGCTGAAGCCCGAATCCTCCATGGTAAGGAGTGGGTCGACGGTTCGAGTCCGTCAGAGGGCTTCAAAGAGACCAGCGGCGCGTCCGACATTTCGGGGTAGAAAACGGAACGCAGAGGCCTTCTTGAGGTCGCTCCATACTTTGCTGCCAGCGGAGAGAACTGATCACGGAAGATCACTCATCGTTCCGCCAGGCGTGCGGTTCGTCGCGCCAGTCGGCGGCGAGGAACCCCATTACGACGCTGTCGGCGAACGAGCCCACCGTCCAGGACGCCTGGCGGAGCAGTCCCTCTTTGCTGAACCCAGTTCTCTCTGCTGCTCGGATCATCGGGACGTTGTCGGCGACTGTCTCGAGCTGAAGACGATTGAGGCCGAGCACTGCGAACCCGTAGCGACAGAGCAGGCGGAGGGTCTCTACTCCCAAGCCGCGTCCGCGGAACGCCGGCCTGAGCGCGAGGCCGACATGACCCAGCCGGTTGTGACGATCGATGCCCCAGAGCAGCGCCTCACCCACAAGCTCGCCGTCAGCAACCGCGACCACGGAGAAGCATGCGGCGTCTGTCGTGACCTTTTCGGCCATGCCGAGGCATGGGTCAGCGGGGATGCGGTCGGCGACCAGCTTCAGCGACGCGCGGTGAAGGCGGCGATTTCTCTCGCGCTGTCGTCCTCGAAGATGCGCTGGTAGGAGTCTTCGCCGTAGCTGGTGGGCAGCGGCTGTCCTGGGGTGATGCGGAAGGTGCGGCTGCCGTCGGGGTTGCGTTCGGCGCGGAGGAAGAGGGCGTTGTCGAGTTGTTGGCGATGGAGGCTGTCGGCGAGGTCGAAGAGGTGGGTGACGTAGATGACTTTGACGCCGCCTTCGAGCATGGCTTTGATCAGTTGCCTGGCGATCTCTGAGCCTTCGCGCTCGTTGGTCGACGCGAACGATTCGTTGCAGAGAAGCAGCGAGCGCGGCTTGATGAGGTCGGCGATCACGCTCATGCGTTGGAGTTCCTCGTCGAGTTTGCCGCTGGTCATGGTGGCAGTTTCTTCGCGCTTGAAATGGGTGAAGATGCCTGCGGCGGTACCCCCGCACGGATCGAGTCGGCGGCAGCGAAGCTGCCGGCTTGCATCAGCAGTTGGGCGATGCCGGCGCTGCGCAGGAAGGTGGACTTGCCGCCCTGGTTGTGTCCTGCTTCACGAAATCTGGCAGTGGGGTTAGTGTCGGGCTCCTCGTGAAGGGAGCTGTACGTGGCACGTCCTTCTGTTTTCTCTGTTGAAGACAAATATCGGCTTGTCCTCGCAGTCATCAGTGGGGAGATGAGCATGGCGGAGGCGGCTCGGCGCGGCAAGGCGTCGGAGCAGTCGATCTCGACCTGGAAGCGCCAGTTCCTCGAAGGTGGCAAGGCTGGTCTCGACGCGAACGCGTCGCTGCAGCCGAGCCAGCGTGAGCGGCAGCTTGCCGACGAGAACGAGCAGTTGAAGGCCGCGCTCGGTGAGGCGCACGTCGAGTTGCGCGTCTGGAAGAAGAGCGCCGAGCACAGGCTGGGGCCTACGAGGAGCTCGAGGTGATCCGCCTCGAGGCCGAGATGCCGACCGCTCGTTTCACGTGCTTGATCGGTGTGCCGGAGCGTTCGTACCGGCGCTGGCAGCAGCGCCAGCGTGACGGGAGGCCGGTGAAGGGGCCATGGCCGACTCCGTCGGCGGATCGGATCGAGCCGACCGCGCTCGCCTACGCCGACCGCTATCCGCAGTGGGGCTCGAAGACGATCGCGATGCTGATGCGGGCTCGACGGTCACTACGGCCCGAACGCGACCGTCTACCGCGCTTTGAAGCGCAACGGCCGTGTGCTCGAGGCGAATTACCAAGCCGAGCGGCGCCAGCACGCCAAAGCGCGCAGGGCGGCCTTCGTCGTGCCGCCCTCGGGGCCGAATCAGGTCTGGCAGCTTGACTTCACCGAGTTCGAGACGAGGATGGGCGGCACCTGGCGGATCGGCGGGATCGCCGACTACTGGTCAAAGCTCGAGCTCGGCTACCACGTCGCGACAACCCAGAACCACCGCGACGCGATCGAGACCGTCGAGCTTGCACTCACCGAGACCAAGCGCCTGTACGGCCGCTCGCTGCTCGAGCTCGTCACCGACCAGACGACCGGCGAGATCCGGCCGGTCGCGATCGTGACGGACGGATGAAAGTCAAGTGGCGGTGGGCGCTCTCGTTTGCGATCGTGTCGGTGGGTGCGGGTGACTGACGTAGCGAAGAGCAGACCTTTGGGGCTTCACGGAGTCTGTCGCGCGGCTTTGCCCTTCGAGGGCCTTGAAGATGCGCGCCCCGGTGTCACACCCGCACCCGCTTTCGCCGGACGGGCGGCGTTCCAGTCGGCGATCGTCCGGCGGTAGGCGGTCTCGGCTTGGCGCGCGAGCTCGCGCTCGGCCTCGCGTGTCTGGGCGTTTTTGTTGCCCGCGATCCCGCGGACGCCTTTGCGCCTGGGCGCTCCGGCAGCGAGCTCGAGTTGGCGGATCTTCGTGCGCGTCATCGAGGGTCGGGCGTAGGCGTAGTCCTCGCTCGCGGGTCAGCAGGCGCCAGAAGAGGCAAGCGAGCTTGCGGGCGGTCGCGGTCGCAGCGACCTGCGGGCCTTTGCGGGCGCGGATCCGTTCGAAGAAAGCCCTCATCGGGCCCGGCGTCTGCGCGACCGACCAGGCGGCCTCGCCGAGCATGCCGCGGGCGAGGCTGGAGCCGGCCTTGCTGATCCGGCCGTGGCGGGCCTCGCCGTTGCCGGACTGGCGCACCCGGGGGTCGAGGCCGAGATAGCCGACCAGCTGCCGCGCGGAGGCGAAGCGGCGGATGTCGCCGACCGACGCCATGAACGCGGCCGCGGTGTGCAGGCTGACGCCCGGCACCGTCATCAGCCGCAGGATCTCGGGGGAGCCGAGCGCCTCGTCGGCGAGCGCGGCGTCCAACGCGGCGATCTCGGCATCGAGGAAGTCGATCTGGCGCAGGCAGCCGTCGAGCGTCAGCCGCTCGTCGAGCGGCAGCTGCAAGCCGGCCAGCCAGCGCACGGCCGCGCTTGCCGAAGCAGTCGGTCACGGCGGGCGGCCACAGAGGTTGCGGGCCGGCACCGCGTGCGCCTCGTTCTTGGCACGGGTGCGGGCACGCACGAGCGCCTCCCGCCGCGCACCAGCCGCCGAGCGCCCGTGTCCGCTCGTCCGGCGCCCAGACCGTCTCGAGAAATCCGACGCGGCGAGCCGGGCGAGCGTCCGCGCGTCGAGCCGATCGGTCTTCGCCTTCGCCTTGCTGATTTGCGGCAGCTTCCGCGTGTTCGCGACCACCACCGCCGCGACGTGCGGCTCGATGATCTCCGCGATCAGCCCGGCGCCGCTGGTCGCCTCCAACGCCACCACATCGTCTGCCGCAAGGCTGCCCGCGAACAACTCGAGCTCCTCGACCGTGCTCGCGACCCGGCCGGCCGAACGCAGCTGGCCGCCCTCCAGCGACCGCGATCTCGCAGAAGTCGCGGTGCACGTCCATCCCGATGAACCTCACCAATCCCTCCCTCCTCGACGTGGACGCGGGAAGCCGGCGGGCGAAGCGACAAAGACGGATACGTGCTCACAGCACACCCGGGCAGGTCGCAGGGGCGGCCACGAACAACGCCGGGCTCGCAGCCCATCGGTTACCAGCGGCCTGCCCACCACCTGTGCTTCCCAGGAGCAGCCCCTGTCCCGGGACACCGATCCTGCCCCAGCCAGCGGACGAACCCCATCGCCGCAGTTTCATCCCCGGATAACGGGCCCCGCTTTCAAGTCGCGCCGCTTCGCCGCGTTCGTCGACTGGCGCATCCCGAGCTGATCCACATCCGCACCAAGCGGAACTCGCCCGGCCAGAACGGCGTCCGCGAACGAGCCTTCGGCTCCTTGAAGTACGAGCACCTCGACCGGACTGGATCCACTACGGACACGACCTCGGCCTCCACGTTGAGCGCTACCGGCAGCTCTTCAACCAGGTCCGGCCGCACCACTCGCTCGCCGTGGGACGTCCCCTCGACGTCCACCTCGACCCACACAACAACGACCTGAGTCCTCAAAGTCAACCGAGCCCGAAACCCTGCCACTTTCGTGAAGCAGGACAGTTGGCGCCCGTGATCTGATGAGCAGCCGGTTTCCGTCAGCGTCGACGTCGTTGCCGATGACCGGGGCGTCGAGATGGAACGCGAGCGCGGCGTCGTAGAGGCTGCGCACAGAGAACGCACGCGCCTCGGCGGCGTGCGGGTTTGGGGAAGCAGATCGGTTGTCCTCTCGCGTCGAGTTCTTCGTGCAGGTTGAGGCAGCCAATGTAGAAGGCGAGTTCCGCTCTCAGCGCGGCAAAGAAGCTCAGGATGTGGTCAGCTGACTGCGCGAGTGCATCGGCGGCGAGGTTGATGCCCCGGCCACGCAGATCGGCGATGGCCTGCAGGCCGTGATCGTCGCGGCTGGCGATTGCGAAGCTGTAGCTGGGCGGGCCGCCTGGTGCGATCCGATGGAAGAAGCTCTGCTGGCGCGGTTTACGGAGCACGTAATTCGTTCCCTGTTCCCTCGACCGAGCTCAGCGCTGATGAGCGGGCCGCGGCGGAACCTCAGTTCGCGCATGTGGTCGCCGATCGTCCGGAGGTAGTCGTCGTTGAGTTCCCGGTCGAGCGTGGCGAAGAACACGGGTGAATCCGTCCGACTGGAACGCTTCGGCGTGCTCGTCCGCGAGCTCGCGCAACCGCCTCAGAGTTTCGACGAGCAGGTCGAGCATTCCGACGCGCTTTCTGCAGGATCGTTTCCGGCGAGTCACGAAACCAGAAGAACCGCGCCTTCTTCTTGCTCTCGACGCCCTCGACGGCGATGTCGTAGAGCTCCCGCACGATCAGCGGTTGCGCCAGGCAGTCGACAACGATCTGCTGGCGGTAGAGGGTTCGCTTCCGGATCGGTGAGGCGTGAGAGGAGCGCCTTCTCCGCGAGCCCCCGCAGGTATGCGTCGCCGCGCGCCATCGCGTTGAAGAGGGTGTTCAGCTCCAGATCCTGTACGAGCGCCTCTGCGTTCGGCGGCAGCTGCCGTTCGAGGTCGAGATCGTCGTCGCGGTACATCAGATGCGCCTTCATGATCGGATGCGACTCCTTCAGCTGCTCGTAGGAGAGGCCGTACTTCTCTGCGATCGCCCAGGCGTAGGCGCGCCCGTCGGCGGGCTTGCGCACGATCCTGAACGTACGCACGCGACGGGATCGTCCGGGTCGACGGTGGCGACCATGCTGACAGTCGCGTCGCCGAGCGCGAGAGCTCGTCGACGAAGGTGACGCAGACGCGCAAGGCAGTCGAGATCGATGATCTGCCTCAGCACGCTCGTCCGAGTTGCACGCGCGTCCTCGAGCGTCGTCGAGGTGAAGATCTCGTTCATGACGACGATGCTGTCGCGGTCGCCTGCTCGAGGATGGCGTTCACGCGCACGAGTTCGTCTCGAGCTTGCCGCGCAGCGTCGCGATGTCCTCTTCGCGCTCGAAGTGGGTGAAGAGCCGGTCGGCGCAGAAAGAGGCGTGCGCCGGGCCGGGCACGGGGAGGCCGAGGGCGGCGAGGTAGTGGAGCTGGCCGAACGATGCGCGCGAAGGTCGTCTTGCCGCCCTGGTTTGGCCCGGAGACGACAAGGATGCGCTCCGGCTCGCAGAGGAAGAAGTCGTTGCAGCACGACGACTCGCGGTTGCCGTTGACGGCTGTCGGCGAGGGCAATGTCGAAGCGTCTTCGACCGAGACCTCCTTCGAGTCGGCGAGACGAGTCGGGTAGCAGAACGCGAGCCCGGACGGACCGAGCCGTTCGGTGTGTGCGAGATAGGCGAGGTAGAACTGGACCTCCCGATCGAAGCGCGCGATGCACGCGTCGATCGGAACCCTGGTGGCGCGTGCAGAACTCGTCCAGCGTACCGAACTCCTGCGGATAAAGACGGGCGACTAGCTGGACGATTCCGCGCCTCGATATGGTCCATCTCGAGCCACCGTCGGGGACGTCGACAAGGTGGCTCTCGGCGCCCCTGCCGGAAGCGTTCGAAGGTTCTTCGACCTCTTCGTGTAGTCGTCCTCGTCTTGATAGGCGCTGACGGTCACGCGGGCGCCGTTGGATCGCACGTGTACCTCACCTGAGCGAACGCGTGCGAGGACGTTGCGCGACCTCGCCGGCAAGCGCCGTGAAGCGACGTCGAGGCCGTGTAGCGGGCGAGGTAGTCCCGCAAGCCCGGAACCCCCGCGAGCTCGAGTTCGAGTCCGGCGAGGGCGCCTAGGAGGGCTGCACTACGGCATCGCCGTACAGCACTGCCGCATCGAGGAACCACCGCTCCTTCTCGTGCTTGAACCGCTGCTTCTGCACCAGCGTCAGGTACTGCCGCACCGTTCGCGCCTTCGCTGCGAACGCGTGCACGGCAGCTGCACCTCGTCCGCTTCAAGTTCGCGGAAGACTTCTTGCCGGTAGGCGATCGGGTCGAGATCGCGTAGCGGCGCATGGAGGAACGGTTTCAGGTCGTACTCGTCGCGACCGGCGACGATCGCCGCGACAACCTGGTCGAGGTTCAGATCCGCGAAGAACTGCGGCTCCACCGCGGCGTCTGGCGCGTCCCCCGGCATTCTTCCGGGGGATCGTCAACCGTTACGAAGGGACGCGGCTCGGTCGGCAGGAAATTCTGGGCGAGGTGCTGGACAACTCGGCGGGCGCGCTGTTCAAGCGCGGGCTGATCGAGGCGGCGCGGGTGAGCGAAGCGCCTCCGCTGCGCCGGATCGTCGTGGCGATTGATCCGGCGGTGACAGCGAACGCGGACAGCGACGAGACGGGCATCGTGGTCGCGGGCGTGGGGATGGACGGACATGGCTACGTGCTGGAGGACGCCAGCCTGAAGGCGTCGCCGGACGGCTGGGCGCGGGCGGCGGTCGAGGCGTACCGGCGCTGGGATGCCGACCGGATCGTGGCGGAGGTCAACAACGGCGGCGATCTGGTGGAGCACACGGTGCGGACGGTGGACGCCCACGTGCCGCTGACGCAGGTGCGGGCATCGCGCGGGAAGAGGGCGCGGGCGGAGCCGGTGGCGGCGCTCTACGAGCAGGGCAAGGTGCATCACGTCGGCATCATGGAGGATTTGGAGACGCAGATGTGCGACAACGCATTTGTAGGGGCGAGGCGCGCCTCGCCCGACCGCGTCGATGCGCTGGTGTGGGCGCTGACCGAGCTGCTGCTGCGCGAGGATGACGATGTGATGATGCGACGCGGGCGGGTGCGCGGGTAGTGCCGCCGGGGGATTAATCCCCCGGCTATCTCAAAACCTAGCCGTCCACTGAAGGGACGGCATTTGGCGACCCCTTCAGTGGGTCGCTTTTTGGATAGCGGACGGTTTAAACCGTCCGCGACAATGAGCAAACACCCTGCAAAATTGAGGGGCGCGGCGGCTAAGCGATGTGTTATCGTTTCCGAGTAGAGGGCTGGACGAGGGGACGGTGACATCATGGCAGAGGAAAGCCGCGAGCAGAAATTCGCAAGCTGTGGCGGGATTATCGCTTCTTCTATCGATTGCTGGGCGCGGTCGTGTCTGGTGGGGATTCTGCTGGGGTTGGGCAGGATGATCTATGCCGACAGAATCTGAAGAGCATGGGACTAAACGTGTTCACGAGCGTGAGTCAGCACGGTGGCGACAGTGTATTCTGGACGAGTTGAATCGGCGACGTGACTGAATCGCGAAGCCGAAGCTGCAACTCTAAAGCGCCAATTGGTCGAAGAAGCGGGGAGTACCAGTAATGAGATTGCCAAGAACGCGGTGCATCGACTCAGACGCAGAGGAGTGGCTTAGGGGCGAAAATGGAGCTGCTGAAAGGAGCGGATTTGAGTGGCGCAAATCTAAGGGACGCGTACTTGTTGGCGCAAATCTGCAAGGGGCACTTGTCGAATGCAAAGCGGATCTTAAGATGGCAATTGCAGATAGCTTAACCTGATGGGCAAATCTGCAAGGCGCGAAATTGAACAGGCGGAATCTGCAGGAGCAGATTGAATGAGTTGATCTGCAAGGAGCAACAATCGAGTTTGCCCAGTTGCAGGACACTGGATTATGCCGGTAGCAGACCTTAAACAGCGCACTTAACGAATGCGAACTACAAGGCGAGTTTACGATCCGCCAGATGCAGGGACGCAGATTTGTCTATGGGCGCAGTTTGAGGGAAGATCTAATGGAATGCAGATCGATGAATTTACAGTGTTGCCAACAAACGCCGATATAACTCGCGAAAATGAGGCGTTTTACCGATCCCGACATCCCGATTTCTGGCGAACCGGATGTCGTCGCAAGCAACCGAGGCAAAGAGCGAAGAATAGAGCTTCAACCATCGAAAATCATCGAGGGGCGTTCGCATGAACGCCTCTTTTATTTCCGGGAGGTGGGATGGCGGCGGAAGGGCAAGGGCACGACATGTCGTGCCCCTACGAAAACGTTGCGATCAGGCGGCGGCGGGCAGACACACAGGTCTGCCCCTACGGGAAGGCGGAGGTATGACGTTGAAGCAGCGAATTGGCGAGTTGATTGGCGGGAGCGGGCGTATTCGCCTGCGGCAGATCAACGGGTACGCGCCGACGAAGGACTTCTCGACGGCGGACTACCGCTACTGGGATCGGGCGCGGCGGGCGAAAGCGCGCGGGCTGGAGATCAGCGGGCTGCTGCTCAAGCCGCTCGGCTCGAAGGTGGCGGCGTGGGTGCTGGGCGACGTGCCGGAGTGGTCAGTGTCCGTAGGGGCACGGCGCGCCGTGCCCCTACAGAGCGAGGTTGCAGGTCAAGCGCTGAATGCGTGGTGGGCGGCGCATCACGCCGACATTTTGCGCGGCTACGAGGAAGCGCTCAACCTGGGCGACTGCTACCTGGTGATCAACGGCGACCTGAGCGTGACGGTCGTGCCGCCGCACGTGGTCGAGCCGATGCTGGACGCGGCGGGCGCGGTGGCGGGATGGCGGATCAGCGAAAATACCGAGTACCGAGTGACGAGTACCGAGACCTCACCTCCCGGCCCCCTCTCCATGAGGCGAGGGGAGACCAACAACAACCATCGAACAGCGGGTATGGTGGGGTGCTGACCATCGTGGACGAATACACGCTGGCGGGGCGGGTGCGGCGGGTGATGCGCGGCGGCGTCACGGTGCGGACGGAGCGCTTCGACAACCTGATCGGGCGCATCCCGGTGATCCACATCGCCAACCGCACCGGCGCGGACGAGTTCTACGGCAGACCGGAAGGCGACGCGCTGATCCCGGCGCTGCAACGTTACGGCGACGTGATCGACGCGGCGATCAGGGGCAACATCCGCCAGGGACGACCGACGCCGGTGATCGAGAAGATGGGCACGGCGGAGCAGGTGCGCAAGTTCTGGGAGAAGTTCGGGCGGCGCGAGACGCAAACCCTGCCCGACGGCACGACCGAGACGGTCGACGTGATCGACTTCGACCCGGATCAACTGCTGACGCTGGGCGGCGAAGCGCAGTTCAAGTACGCCGCGCCGGGGTCGTTCAGCGGCGACACGCAGACGCTGCTGAGCGTGCTGTTCTACCTGGTGCTGCAACACAGCGAGATTCCCGAAGCGGTGTGGGGCGCGTCGATCCCCAGCAGCCGCGCCAGCGCCGAGACGCAGATGCAGCCGTTCGTCAAATGGATTGAGAAGAAGCGCGGGCTGGCGGAAAGCTGGCTGATGGAGGTGGCGCGGGTGGCGCTGGCGTATCTGAGCGTGATCGACTGGCGCATCTACCCGGAGACACCGCTGCGCATCGGCTGGCAGCCGCTGACCGAGCAGGACGGACGGCTGCGGCTGGACACGGTGACGTGGGCGCACGGCGCGGGAGTGATCGGGGACGACGAGGCGCGGCGGGAGTTGTCGTTAAACGCCTAACGCAAGGACGGGCGCACAACTGTGCGCCCCTACAAGCCGGGCAGACACAGAGGTCTGCCCCTACGTCTTGAGGAGACGGCATGACGAAAATCCAGTTACACGAGGCGGCGCAGACGGTCGAGGATCGGCTGCGGGTGACTCTGACGTGCATCAGCGAGATGCGCGGGACGTATCCCGACATCGCGCTGCCGGGCGACATCGACAAGGCGGCGTTGGGCGACGACGCCTTCTTCGTGACGTTGCCGATTGGTCAGGCGGGGGCGAAATCGCGCAATCAACGGCGCTACAGCCGCGCGGCGGTCGAGCAGATGGTGTCACAGATCAACCGGGATCGACCGGAGGGGATGTGGGGACACGTGGCGGCGGACGAGGCGCAGACACGCTACGACCCGCCCGCGATCCGCTGGCTGGCGGCGAGCATCGACGCGGACGGGATCGCCTGGGGCAAAGGGCTGCCGCTGACCGCCGAGACGCGCGAGTACTATCGCCTGGCGAAGGCGACCAACGCGCGGGTGGGTACGTCGCTGGTGGCGTGGGCGCAGATGGACGGCAGCGAAGTCACGGCGCTGGAGCTGGTGGCGGTCGATCTGGCAGACCCGGCGCGGGTCGGCGTGCCGGTGACGGCGGCGAAGCCGGTGATCTCGAAGGAGATGGGGACTGAGAACCTCACCCCCGACCCCTCTCCATTGCATGGAGCGGGGAGACAAGAAAATGACGCAATGCAAAGGCGCAAAGGGAAAGAAGACGCAAAGAGGGCACGACATGTCGTGCCCCTACGCGAAGCGGAGATGACGGCGCTGGTGGAGATGCTGGGCGAGGGCGACGTGGTCGCTCAGGTGCGCGATCTGCTGGACGAGCGCGGCGGGCTGATGGTGGAGCGGGACGCGCTGCTCGACACGGCGATCACGGCGATGGTCGAGCGGGCGGTGCGCGTGCCGACGGCGGCGGCGCTGGTCGAGGAACTGGTGCGGCTGCGCCAGCCGCAAACGTCGGATGCGATCACGGCGGCGGTGGCGGACGTGGTCGAGAGCGAAGCGGTGCGCGCGCTGCTGCGCGACGGTCTGGCGCAGGCGATGGGTCCGGCTCAGCGGCGTCCGGTGGCGCGCGAGGGCGAAAGTGGCGGATTCTTCAGCTATTGACCCCTCACCCCGCTGACCTTGGGTCAGCCACCCCTCTCCCACGCAAGCGGGGAGAGGGGAAAGTGAAAAAGATTTGGCGCGAAGAAGCAAAGACGCAAAGGGAGCGCACAGCCGTGCGCCCCTACGCGATCCTAGAGGAAAGGCGAAAACGTGGCGGGACAGAATACGTATCTGGAGAGCGACGGCAGGTCGGTCGCGGTGACGCTGAGCGCGTCGGTGGACAAGAATCAGGTGGCATACGTCGAGGGGTGGCTGGGCATCGCCAATCAGGACGGCGTGAGCGGCGACGTGATCACCCTGTCGGTGGACAGGCGGGAGTACCAGTTCACGGTGCCGTCGGGACTGTCGGTGAGCAAGGGCGCGACGGTCTATGTGGACGTGACCGACCTGACGGGGCATATCCCCGACGACACGGCGTACTACACGGCGACGGACACGAACCGCGTGGCGCTGTTCAAGGCGACGGCGGCAAAAGACGGCAACAACGTCGTGACGGGGATTTTGATCGGCGGGTAACGCTAAAAGATTTAACGCAAAGGCGTAAAGAGGGAAAGGCGCAAAGGGGGCAGACACACAGGTCTGCCCCTACGACAAATCTGCACTTCGTGTGCGTAAGGGTGAGGGCGAAAAGCCCACCTTTGAAAGGAATACGCATGATCCATATTCTGACGAAAGAAGCGCTGGCGGCTGAGATGCCGACGGCGAAGAATAAGCCCGGCTTCCGGTTGATGGAACATCTGCGGTTCGTGGAGCAGATCCAGGACGGACGGTGGTGGAGTTCCTGCAGCCCTCCCACGCTGATTTACGGTCGCCCCCTCGCGCATGCAAGCGGGGAGAGGGGAAAGTGAAAAAGATTTGGCGCGAAGAAGCAAAGACGCAAAGGGAGCGCACAGCCGTGCGCCCCTACGCGATCCTAGAGGAAAGGCGAAAACGTGGCGGGACAGAATACGTATCTGGAGAGCGACGGCAGGTCGGTCGCGGTGACGCTGAGCGCGTCGGTGGACAAGAATCAGGTGGTATACGTCGAGGGGTGGCTGGGCATCGCCAACCAGGACGGCGTGAGCGGCGACGTGATCACCCTGTCGGTGGACAGGCGGGAGTACCAGTTCACGGTGCCGTCGGGACTGTCGGTGAGCAAGGGCGCGACGGTCTACGTGGACGTGACCGACCTGACGGGGCATATCCCCGACGACACGGCGTACTACACGGCGACGGACACGAACCGCGTGGCGCTGTTCAAGGCGACGGCGGCAAAAGACGGCAACAACGTCGTGACGGGGATTTTGATCGGCGGGTAACGCTAAAAGATTCAACGCAAAGGCGTAAAGAGGGAAAGGCGCAAAGGGGGCAGACACACAGGTCTGCCCCTACGACAAATCTGCACTTCGTGTGCGTAAGGGTGAGGGCGAAAAGCCCACCTTTGAAAGGAATACGCATGATCCATATTCTGACGAAAGAAGCGCTGGCGGCTGAGAAGCCGACGGCGAAGAATAAGCCCGGCTTCCGGTTGATGGAACATCTGCGGTTCGTGGAGCAGAGTCCAGGACGGACGGTGGTGGAGTTCATCGGTATGAACATAGTACCAAACATACAATGATGGACATCTTCAACGGCCAACAACTGATTCTTTGAACGCTTAGCACTATGCACTACTGACAAGCTCATAGACTTCGTTCATGTGTCTGCCGACCAGAAACATCAGACAGGACTGTGACACGTGGCGAAGTTAACGCCATATCGTGCATCGTTGACGATTATAGACACGTTTCGACGAGCTATGTTCATGTTCAAAGGGGTGCCATCTTGCCTAAGTGTCAGGACCAAATAGTTCTGTTACGGATGACACAAGTGATCAAAAGTTCCCTACGAAATGTCCCAAAATACCACGTCACATGATCAGTTTTGACCTTACGAACAAATTTCCAGGAGATAAGATTGAGAAAACTGCCACTCTCGCTACCATACTATTTTTGAATAATCGATGGGCACCAAGCGAACAAGGGGGCGAGCATTGGGTGTCAGATTTGGGAGCAATCAGCATATAACGATTTTCCCAAAGTGACACAACCGTCAGTAGGCGATAGTCAATACCTGAGCGAACGGCGCGCTTCCTAGAAGCGACTTCGCCCTTCGAATTGGCAATCAACTCAGTTATCTATACCAGCGATGCGAGGTGTATCCAAGTCTTCACAGGAAAGATGCGAGCGACGCTGAACCAACGTCCGACAACCATCGGAATAGGACTTGAAGCCTGTAACCTGCATATGAAGCGATGGGACGCCTATGGTGTCCATCTTCAGCGTAATCCTCAATTCGGAGGCGTATGTCTCATAACAATGTAGACCTTTTTTCCCATACTTCCCGTGCACAGAGGAGCGACATCGCAAGCGTCCAAGTCGTCGACGAAACCCAATCCTCATTGGCATCAAGAGAGTATGCCTCATACGATGTAACGGTAGAGCAGACACGGGACATCCTTAACGAACTTCATCCGTCATTGAGATCAAGTTTTGTCGCTTTACCGTCTGATCCGAGCGTGCCGTTGACACCCGAGCAATTATCGGCAGTTTTTGGTGGAGATAACTGCATCAGTTGCGTACGCGATATAGTGCGACTGGCAGAGGGAATAAGAGGAGAATATACCGTCGTAAAGCCTCAGTCCAGAGGACGAGGCAAATAATCAGCAAAGGAACTTGACAATGGTAGGTCGACACTGTTGGCGTGCAGCATTTGATATACAACGTGATGCCTTCGTGGTTGAGCAAGCCGGTTGGGTAGCGGACGAACCCCAGATCGAGTATCGTTTCACCTATTTTTCAGCAGACGAGGAGCCTGAGATCGCCTGTCTGGGTGGCATCGACAAGTGGTGGCTGAATGATGACGGTTTTGCAGAGGGAGAGTTCTTCGCCTTCGGCAAGTATTCTGATCAGAAAGCTTTCGATGACGCCGTCGCAAATATTTTGCAGCACGCAGCGCAACGACAGCAGGACGAAAATCTGGACTTCTTCCTTGCCATGATCGATATTGTCAAAGAACAAGCGGTCGAAGTTCAGTTGAGCGACGAATCGCTTTTCGATTTCGAAGGGCTATTCGAATTGGGAAGTGAGGACGCCTATTCGCATCGTTCCTATATGCCTGACCGACTGCATGATCATGTCGAACGGACAAGGGATGGATGCTGGCGGTTGCATGTGGCGCGCGTCGTTGATCCACTGCAGAAGCTACTCGGTTGGAGTCTTTGTGTCATTCTCTATCCTGCGCTCTCGTCGGAGGCGTGTATAGATGAGATTAGCGCCGCTGAGTTGGCCCATATACTGGAACTCAGTCATTTTCGCACCTACAGCGAAGCGGTTCTCGCAGTCAATGGTAGGCTGCAATTCATGCTTGAAGATGGACGGGTTGAAGAGCCAGAGTACGCCTTCATGGACAATTCGGAGGTCTTTGAACTGATGTCAGTTCAGGGCAGTGATGAGGGGATCATCGCACCAGAATGGGATACATTGGAAAGCGTTGCTTTACGTCGGTTTCTCGACGGAGCGCAGCCCTTAGTGCATCCAGCAGAGCGTTGGCATCCCCGCCAGGAAGACTCGGTTGCTCAGATTGCTGAAGCGATGGGGCTACCGGCGCATATTGCCGATCAACTCTATGCCCAGATGCTTGAAACGATGAAGATATCCGAGCCACTGGATGAGAACAGCCCTTGGCAGACATTGAACGATGCAAATTAAGTGCCGGTCCTTGGTTACAGATGCTGCCCGAATGCGTCAGAGAGTGTCACACATTTGCTTCCCTATGCCTCGATACCACGAGAGAAAGCACAGGTGAAGATTGTAGAGGTCAGTGGTTCGTGACCCTGAGGGACTACGTTCCGTTTCCTAGACTAAAGCAACCTTTTGAGATCGCGTACTCCGGCGACTTCCTCGCTGAAGAGCGTAATCCCGACAAACCCCAACTACGTGCAACCATCGTAGACCTGTTCGAACAGGGTATGAGCTATCGAGAAATCGCTCAGGTGGTTCGGCTGCATTGGACGCGGGTGGGACAGATCGCAAATCGCGCGAGCGTCGAGACCGCCTTATATAATTCCTTGCATATTTCCAAAGCCAGTTTGACTCTCAGCACGTGCGTTCAGCGCTCGCTGGTCTTATGGCTGACGACATCGAAGCCCACGTTCAAAACACTTTCTTGCTACAATAGGAGAGCGTTTTTCTTAAGACTGAGACTGCGTGACAGCGAGTGAAGAAGCGGGACGATGCTGCAAGTTCTCCTATTGGGTTCGCCTCAAATACGCATAGATCAGCAGCCTGTGAGCCGTCTGCGCCGAAAGAACCGTGCCCTGCTCTGCTTTTTAGCAGCACATCGCGATCCTCAATCCCGTGATCGTCTGCTCGATCTGTTCTGGCCTGATCACGAACGTTCTTCGGCACAGCAAATTCTGCGGACGATGCTGCATGATCTGCGTCAACATCTCGGTGAAGCGCTGGTCATTGATGGCGATCTGCTCGCGCTGGCAAATGCGCAAGTCGATGTTCTCGATTTTCAAGAGCAGCTCGCTCGCCCGCCAACCGACACGGTTCCCCTGCACGAGACGCTGGCGCTCTACCGCGATGATTTTCTCAAAGGTTTCACCGTGCCCGATTCGCCTGATTTTGACGATTGGGCAGCTACCGAGCGCGAGCATTATCGCGTACTCGCCGTGCGTGGCTGGGTCGCGCTCAGCAGTTTGTACGAGGGGAGCCGTAATGATGCGGCGGCAATGGAGTCGCTGGAAGAAGCGCTGCGCTTCGACCCCCTTCAGGAAGATTTGCAGCGTGCCTGTATGCGTTTGCAGTATCTCAGTGGTGACCGCCCCGGCGCTATCCTGCGATATGACCGGCTCTACAAACTCCTCGATACGGAACTTGGTGTGACGCCGATGGCAGAAACCCGCGCTCTCTACGACGTAATCCTCGATGATACGCCAGTCGTCTCTGAGAGTAGCAGATCAACGACATCCATGTTTCAAGGCAGCGATACCGCGTTCCTGCCATTCGTCGGGCGCTCCGCCGAACTACAGGCTCTCGAAACCAGTCTGGTGCCCGGGAAGCTGGTCGTGATTGAAGGCGAACCAGGGATCGGCAAAACGCGGTTTGTGGAAGTCTTCCTGAAGGGGTATACGCAGCACACTCATACCCTCATCCTGAAGAGTAATGCTTTTGAATTTGAGCAGGGGCTTCCCTACCAGCCGATTATCGACGCCCTACGCGGTCTGCTCAGCCTGCCAGGATGGGGTCTGCTCAAGGCAGAACTCCAGCTGATGCCGCAATGCTTGGCGGAAATGGTTCGGCTCATGCCCGAATTGGCGGACGAATTTCCGGCGCTCCCGCCGCCTGTCGCACCTGTAAGCGAGGCGCAGTTGTGGGAAAGCCTGAAACAATTCCTACTGCGTCTCGCACGCGGGCGACCGGTGCTCCTCTTTGTGGATGATTTGCAATGGGCGGACAGTTCCACCTATGGCTTCCTCAGCTACCTGGTACGGCGAACAGGATTGTCACCCCTGCTGCTGGTAGCAACGATTCGACCAACGGCGGCCTACCCGGAATTAACAACGCTTCTATACGCACTCCGGCATGAGCGCCACCTGGAACAGCTATCGCTTCAGGCGCTATCCAGTGGCGATATATTCAAGCTGGCGCAGCACTTCAGCCCCAAAGAGAGCCAGGTACTCTCCAAATGGCTGGTCGAGCACGCGGAAGGCAATCCCTACTTCGTTACCGAGTTAGTCCGCTACGCTTACGGCAGCAGGCTGCTTGGGCAGGATGGCACGCTCGATCTTGATGTTCTCGGTTGGACTCCGGTACTGCCCCCGACCATCTACAACCTCATCGAGTCGCGGCTGCTGCGTCTTTCGGATACAGCTCGCCAAACTCTCGAACTGGCTGCGGCGGTCGGCTACCAGTTCGCCTATGCCATGATCGCTCAGACGGCAGCGGTCGCTGAAAGCGATCTGCTTGACGCGGTAGATGAATTGAAAAATGCCGGGCTAATCCATCCACAGGATGACGAGGATTTCAGCTTTGACCACAGCCTGACGATGGAGGTGGTTTATCAGGCGATGGGTGCCGCGCGCCATCGAATGCTGCATCGCCGCGTCGCCGAGGCACTGGAAGTACTCCACCAATCCGATCTCGAAAGCGTCGCCGGGGTGATCGCTTCTCATTTCGCCAGAAGCAGCACGCCGGAACGCGCCGTGCCCCATGCGTTCCTCGCTGCGCAGCGTGCCTCAGGGCTGGCAGCCTGGACGGAAGCGATCGCCTTTTACACGCTCGCCCTCGATGGCACCAGCAGTGACGCGCAGCGCCAGGATATCCTGATCGCGCGGGGCGAAGCGCGTTTTCACGTCGGTGATTTCATCCATGCGACCGAGGATTTCCAGATCGCTCTCGGCCTTGCGCGCACGAGTGGCGACCTGCCGACACTGGAAAACGCTTACTTGTTCCTAAATCGGTCGCTGCTGCCGCAGTCGCGTTTTGCCGAAGCCGTTGCGTTGGGTGCGGATTTACGGCGCGCGGGGCCGCCAGAACTGGCGCTGTGTGCGGAGTTCATCTGGGCAGCAGCGCTCTCGGTCGAAAGCGCTCATGCAACTGAAGCTGAGCAGCATCTTCACGAAGCCATGCGCTTGCTCGATCAGCCCCGCTCGTTCATGAGCCGGATCACACGCACCCTCGTCACTTATCAATTTTCCGGCGTGATGAGTCAGCAGGGGCGCTATGCCGAGGCCGTCGCTTTCTCCAAAGAAGCGCTGCGGCTGAGCCAGGAAGAGGCTGGCCTTGACCTGCTGCGCCAGACAATGGTCTATAACCACATCGCTTATAATCTGCTCCTCCTGAACGACCCCAGCGCTGCTGATTATGCTCGTGCGGGCGTCAAAGCAGCGCAAGAGAAAGGGGTATTCTCACACCTTCCCTACCTGCTCTCGACCTCCGGCGAGATTGCCCTCGCTCAAAATGATCTGGACGGCGCAGAACAATTCTTTCAGCGGGGGCTGGCGATTGCCGAAGAAGTCAATGCTCCGGAGCGCATCGCGGGGCTGACGGCAAATCTTGGTCTGGTCGCTCAGGCGCGTGGGCAAATGGATTCGGCGCGCGTCTATCTGCGCCAGGCTCTGGCGCATCCCGGCGCGGCTGGCAACAAACATCTGGGTGTTCGAATTCGGCTCTGGCTTGCGGCGCTGCTCCCCCCGAAGGATGCGCTCGACTGCCTGCGCGAAGCCCGCGCGATTGCCGAAAGCGGCGGCTTCAAACTTCTGCTGGACAAAATCGAACAGCTTGAACAGCAGTTCCGTTGACGATTATTTCACGCTGGCGTTCACGGCGGCTTGACGCTGCCCGTATACGATGTAGTCATCGATGAGTGAGGCGCTGAATATCAGCGCCATCCAATAAGGAGAACAAATCATGGCTCAGTTATATGTGCATCACAAAGTCGCCGATTATGCCAAGTGGCGTGTGGTTTACGACGAAATGGACGCCGTGCGGCGGTCCTTGGGCAGACAGGCTCACAGGTTTTCCGTACCGCTGCTGACCCCAACGAAATCGTCGCGCTCACCGAGTGGCCGAGCGTCGAGAAGGCGCGGCAGTATGCCACGTCCCCCGATTTGAAGGACGCGATGCAGCGCGCCGGAGTCGTCTGTCAGCCAGACATCCTGTTCCTAGAAAAA
>CAVXLT010000004.1:0-941159 GCA_963762715.1 uncultured Thermoleophilia bacterium
GGTCGCAGACGGCCACCAACATCGTCGCGCAGAAGTACTTCCGCGGGCGCATGACGAGCCCCGAGCGCGAGCGCTCGGTCAAGCAGATGATCGGCCGCATCGTCGGCACGATCGGCACGTGGGGCCGCGACGGCGGGTACTTCGCGTCGGAGGACGAGGCGCAGACGTTCGAGGACGAGCTGCGGACGATCCTCGTCAACCAGCTGGCCGCCTTCAACTCGCCGGTGTGGTTCAACGTCGGCTTCGAGGAGAAGCCGCAGTGCTCGGCCTGCTTCATCCTCTCGATCGACGACTCGATGGACGCGATCCTCGACTGGATCAGGCGCGAGGGGATCATCTTCCGCGGCGGCTCCGGCTCGGGCGTCAACCTGTCCCGGCTGCGCTCCTCCAAGGAGCAGCTCTCGAAGGGCGGCTACGCCTCGGGCCCCGTCTCGTTCATGCGCGGCGCCGACGCGTCCGCCGGCACGATCAAGTCGGGCGGCAAGACGCGGCGCGCGGCCAAGATGGTCGTGCTCGACGTCGACCATCCCGACATCGTCGAGTTCATCTGGTGCAAGGCGCACGAGGAGGAGAAGGCGCGCGTCCTCGAGGCGGCCGGCTACGACATGTCGCTCGACTCGCCCGACTGGGCGTCGATCCAGTACCAGAACGCGAACAACTCGGTGCGGGTGTCCGATGCGTTCATGCAGGCCGTCGAGGCCGATGCTGACTGGAACCTGACCGCGCGCACCGACGGCACCGTCGTCGAGACGCTGAAGGCGCGGAAGCTCCTGCGCGACATCGCGGAGGCGGCCTGGCGCTGCGCCGACCCGGGCGTCCAGTACGACACCACGATCAACGGGTGGCACACGCTGCCGAACACGGGCCGGATCAACGCGTCGAACCCGTGCTCGGAGTACATGTCGATCGACGACTCCGCCTGCAACCTGGCGTCGCTGAACCTGATGAAGTTCCGCCGCGACGACGGCGAGCTCGACGTCGAGGCGTTCGAGCACGCCTGCGACGTCGTCTTCCTCGCGCAGGAGATCCTCGTCGGCAACTCGTCGTACCCGACGCCCGAGATCGAGCGGAACGCGAAGGCGTACCGGCAGCTCGGCCTGGGCTACGCGAACCTGGGCGCGCTGCTGATGGCGCGCGGGCTCGCCTACGACTCCGACGAGGGCCGCGCGTACGCGGCCGCGATCACCGCGCTGATGACGGGCCGCGCCTACCGCAAGTCGTCCGAGATCGCGAAGCGCATGGGGCCGTTCGCCGGCTACCGCCCGAACGCGGCGGCGATGCTCGGCGTGATCGCGAAGCACCGCGCCTCCGTCGGCAACATCGCGAACGCGCACACCGTTCCCGCCGACCTGCTCGGGGCTGCGCGCAAGGCCTGGGACGACGCGCTCGACCTCGGTGAGGCCTACGGCTACCGCAACGCGCAGGCGACCGTGCTCGCGCCGACCGGGACGATCAGCTTCATGATGGACTGCGACACCACCGGCGTCGAGCCCGACTTCTCGCTCGTCAAGTCGAAGAAGCTGGTCGGCGGCGGCGAGATCACGATCGTCAACAAGACGGTCGCGGCGGGCCTCGAGAAGCTCGGCTACGCGCCGGGCGAGGTCAGCGAGATCGTCGCGTACATCGACGAGCGCAACACGGTCGTCGGAGCGCCCTACGTGAAGGGCGAGCACTACCCGGTGTTCGACTGCGCCGTCGGCGAGCGGGCGATCCACTACCGCGGCCACGTGAAGATGATGGGCGCGATCCAGCCGTTCATCTCGGGCGCGATCTCGAAGACGGTGAACCTGCCCGAGACGGCGACGATCCAGGAGGTCGCCGACCTCTACGTCGAGGCGTGGCAGCTCGGCGTCAAGGCGATCGCGATCTACCGCGACAACTGCAAGGTCGCCCAGCCGCTCTCGGGCAAGGGCGAGAAGACCCAGCAGCTGCTCGCTCCCGCCGGCGGCGCGATCGCCGCGCCGAAGCGGCGGCGCCTACCGGACGACCGCAACGAGATCGGCCGCAAGTTCCGGGTCGGCGAGTACGAGGGGTACATCCACGTCGGCGTCTTCGACGACGGCAGCCCCGGCGACATCTTCGTCGACATCGCCAAGGACGGGACGACGCTGCAGGGGCTGATGAACTCGCTGATGATCGCCGTCTCGATGGGCCTGCAGTACGGCGTGCCGCCCGAGGTGTACGTCTCGAAGCTCTCGCACCTGCGCTTCGAGCCGTCGGGGCTCACGAACGACCAGGACATCCGCAACGCGAAGTCGATCGTCGACTACATCTTCCGCTGGTTCGGCAAGAAGTTCCTCGACGTCGACCAGCAGGAGGAGGCCGGCATCCTCTCGATGGAGGTGCGCGCCCAGATGGCCGAGCGGGTCGCGAACGGCGGCGCCGCCCACGCCGAGGCCCCGTCACCCGGCCAGACGGCGCTCTTCAACCCGCACGAGGACGCGATCGAGTGCAACCGCTGCGGCGGCCGGATGGTGCGGGCCGGCACCTGCTACACGTGCCGCGACTGCGGCACGTCGACCGGCTGCGGCTGATTGAGCGTCGGCGAAACGCCGGCACGCGCGTGATGAAGCGCCGGCAGCATCCGTACGGGAGCTGCAAACAGAAGCCGCAAGGTCGTGAGGGCCCCGGATCCGGGGCCCTCACCGGTTGACGACACGACGCCGTCCGGCTCCAGTCCGATGGTCCGCCAGTTGGCGACGACGCCGTTCGGATCAGCCTCACGATCGACTGCGAGGGTGATGCCAAGATTGGGCGGTGTGCCGTGGCGCGTCAGACCGGCGGAGCCGGCCGAGGTGAGCGGCTACGACCGCAGCTCCTGGGAGGCCCGCTGGGCGGAAGCCCTGCGCGAGCACGGGGATCGCGTCGCGCGGCGGCCGCCGAACGCGCACCTCGCGGCCGAACTCGGCGGTCTGCGCGGAGGGCGCGCGCTCGACGCCGGCTGCGGCCACGGGTCGGACACGCTCTGGCTCGCCGCCCGCGGCTGGCAGGTGACTGCGGTCGACTTCGCCCCGGCCGCACTCGGCATACGCCGCGCGACGGCCGCGGCGATGGGCTCGACGATCGCGGAGCGGGTCGAGTTGGTCGAGGCCGATTCGGTTCCTGGAGGCCCCGACGGGACGCGCCGCGCTCGGGTGAGTGTTCCGAGACGCACCCTCGGCCGACCGCAGTTCGAAGTGGTGTCAGGCACTACGTGGTGTGCGGCTTGCGGCCGGCTTCGCGTGTCCTGGAGCTCCCCACACTCGGTCTCAGGCCGTCGGCGCCGCCGGCACGGGCTCCAGAGCAGCGCCGCAGAAGGGCAGAGCGGAAACTGCTACGGCAGCGCCCGGCTGCAGGTCGGGCAGGTCACCCAGCGACTATAGGTCGAGCCGGTCGGGTCGTCGCGCCGAAGGCTCGGGCGGGGAGCGACTCCTGCGCCGGAGCTGCCTCGCGCCTGCTGCACATGCCGGAATGCGCGACGGGGCCCCGCTCGGCGGGGCCCCGTCGGTCTCTCTCGTACGTCTTCGCTCAGGTCAGAACGTCGCGCCGCGGCGGCCTGCGCTGCGGCTGAAGCCCCAGACGGCCCCCATGAGGAGACCGGCGACGATCAAGACTGCCCCGATCACCATCAGGATCCAGCCGACCACCGGCAATACGGTGAGCCAGAGGATGACCCCGACGATGAGGGCAACGATTCCAAGTCCTACCACGGTTCTCCTTTCGTCACTGGGGGTGCAACGTCGGAGGCCGTGGTTCGGGTACGCCGTATCCCGACATCGACGTCAGCAGCGGCCGGGAACGGCTCAGTAGAGGCCTTCGCGCCGCGCGTAGCGCTCGGCCCGCGCGCGCTCGTACGCCTCCACGTCGAGCTCCGGGTCGGAGGCCGCCCGCAGGATCTCCCCCGAGCTCGGCAGCTCCGACCGGTCGACGTGCCGCTCCGGGTTCCAGAGGTCCGAGCGGATGACGGCCTTGGAGCACTGCGTGAAGGCCTCCTCGATCTCGACCAGGATCCCGAGCCGCGGCGTCCTTCCGTCCACGGCGCTCGCCGCCAGCAGCTCCGGGTCGTCGGTCAGCGCCGCCCGCCCGTTGACGCGGAACGTGTCACCGACACCGGGAATCAGGAAGAGCAGCGCGATGCGGGGATCGTCGAGCACGTTCGAGAGCGTGTCGGCGATCCGGTTCCCGGGGCGCTCGGGGATCAGCAGCGTCCGCTCGTCGAGGATCCTGACGAAGCCCGCCGGGTCGCCGCGGGGCGAGACGTCGAGGCCGCCGTCCGTGCTCGCCGTCGCGACGCAGACGAACGGCGAGCGCTCGACGAACTGCCGTGTCAGGTCGTTGAGCCGATCGACGACCTTGCCCGCGACGAGCGGCGCCGGCTGCCCGACGATCGAACGGAGCGCGTGCTGGTCGGTGACCGCCACGCGCCGAGCATAGCCCCGCCGCCGCCGCGACTACGGCGCCGTGTTTCGGCGGCACCCACGGGGAAGCCTGCCCCGCATGGCAGTGCGTGAGCTCGGGATCGCGGCGACGGGAGCAGGCTGGCGGCAGAAGGCGGCCGACGCGGTCGCGCCGCGCGTTGCGCGGTCGCCACTGCCGGCCCGCGAGGAGCACGTCCGGGTCGCGCTCGGACTGCTCTTCGTCGCGCTCTCGGTGAAGTACCTGGTCGGCACGGTCCGCCGCGCCGCCGCCTGAGACGGCCACGGCCTCGGGGCACACCGTGAGAACCGCGGCCCCGAGATCGCGGAATCTCCGGATGCACGCCGGCCGCCCCGCAGCGAACCTTGCCATGCATGAACGTCCTCGTCACCGCAGCGAGCAGGCACGGCTCCACCGAGGAGATCGCGCACGCGATCGCCCGCCGCCTGCGCGCGCGCGGTCTCGAGGCGAGGGAAGCGCATCCCGACCTCGTGGCGCTCGACGGGATCGATGCCGTCGTCGTCGGCAGCGCCGTCTACGCAGGCAAATGGCTGCCCGCCGCACGGTCGTTCGTCCGGGAGCACGCCGACGAGCTCCGGGAGCGCCCCGTCTGGACGTTCTCGAGCGGCCCCGTCGGCGACCCGCCCCGGCCGCTCGAGGAGTCGACGGAGGGCGCGGAGCTCGCCACGCTCGTCGGAGCACGGGCGCACCGCACGATCACGGGCCGGGTCGACCCCGGCAAGCTCGGGATCGCCGAACGCGCCGTCGTGAAGCTGATCCGTGCCTCCACCGCCGATCACCGCGACTGGGCTGCGGTCGAGTCCTTCGCCGACGAGATCGCGGACGCGCTCGGCCAGGAGCGAGACACGAGCCCGACGGCGTCGGCGTAAGCTCCGTGCGTGGCAAGGACGGTCAAGGCGCGCGACGGCCGCGCGCTCGAGCTGCACGAGCTCGGCGACCCCGACGGCTTCCCGGTCGTCGTGCATCACGGCACTCCCGGCTCGGGGCTGCTGTACCGGCGCTGGGAGACGCCGGGGGTGCGGCTGATCGGCTTCGACCGCGCGGGCTACGGCGGCTCCGACCGTGACCACGGGCGTACCGTCGCGAGCGTCGCCGACGACGTCGAGGCGATCGCGGACGCCCTCGGCCTCGAGCGGTTCGCGACCTGGGGTATCTCGGGCGGCGGCCCCCACGCACTCGCCTGCGCGGCCCTCTGCGGCGAGCGGCTGACCGCCGTCGCCGCACTGGCCTCCGTCGCCCCCTGGGACGCCGAGGGCCTGGACTGGCTCGCCGGCATGGGCGAGGCGAACGTGGCGGAGTTCGACGCCGTCCTCGCCGGCGAGGAGCCGCTGCGCCCGGTACTCGAGGGCCTCCGCGCCGAGACGCTCGCCGCGACGCCGGCCGAGCTCCGGCAGGTCCTGGACTCGCTGCTCGGCGAGGCGGATCGGGCGGCAGCGACCGGCGAGCACGCGTCGTTCGTGCACGGCGGCATGGCGCACGGGCTCGAGCCGGGCCCGGAGGGCTGGATCGACGACGACCTGGCGTTCGTCGCGCCGTGGGGGTTCGAGCTCACCGCGATCGACCGTCCCGTGCTGGTCGTCCAGGGCGGAGACGACCGCTTCGTCCCCGAGCGGCACGGGAGGTGGCTCGCCGAGCGGATCGCCGGCTGCGACGCGTGGTTCGACGAGTCGCACGGCCACCTGACCCTGATCGAGCACCTCGTCCCCGACGTGCACGCATGGCTGCTCCAGCACGGTTGACCGGCGTCGTCGACGCGGGCCTCCGCAAGGGCATCCTCGCCGCCGCCGACAGCCCGCGCGTGCAGCGGGCGGTCCGCCGGCACGGGATGCGGCTGGGCGCGTCGCGCTTCGTCGCCGGCGAGACGCTCGACGAGTGCGTCGAGGTACTGCGGCGGCTGAACGAGGCCGGGCTGCACGCGAACACGACCCTGCTCGGCGAGGGCGTGCTCGAGCCGGCGCAGACCGAGCGGGTGGTGGGCGCCTACGAGGAGATCCTCGATCGGATCGCGACGGAGCAGCTCCGGGCGAACGTGGCGCTGAAGCTCACGCACCTCGGTCTCGACGTCGACGAGGAGCTCGCGTACGCGAACCTCGAGCGGCTGCTCGGGCGCGGCAGCTTCATCCGCATCGACATGGAGCAGTCGCAGTACGTCGACGCGACGCTGCGCATCTACCGCCGCCTCCGGGAGGCAGGGCACGACAACGTCGGCACCGTCCTGCAGGCCTATCTGCATCGCACGCCGGCCGACCTGGAGGCGCTGCTGCCGCTCGAGCCCAACCTGCGGCTCGTGAAGGGCGCCTACCTCGAGCCCACAGCCGTTGCACTGCCGCGGAAGGCGGACGTCGATGCCGCCTACGCCCGCCAGCTCGAGCGCCTGCTGGCCGGCCCGGGCTACACCGCCCTCGCGACGCACGACGACCGCCTGATCGACCACGCGATCGCGTTCGCCGAACGGCAGGGCGTCGGACGCGACCGGTTCGAGTTCCAGTTCCTCTACGGCGTCCGCCCGCAGCTGCAGGCGGCCCTCGCGGCGCGGGGCTTCAAGGTGCTGGTCGCAACGCCCTTCGGACCGGAGTGGTACCCGTACCTGATGCGCAGGCTCGGCGAGCGCCCCGCCAACCTGCTCTTCTTCGTCAAGAACTCGCTGCGCGGGTAGGGACCGACGGTGGCGCTTCTCGACCGCGTGACCATCCACGGCTACCGGGGCGCGCGCGACGTCGTGCTCGAGCCCGGCGCGCTGTGCGTGCTGGTCGGGGAGTCGTCGTCGGGCAAGTCGACCGTGCTCTCGGCGATCTGGACGCTGCTCGAGGCGGCCGCCCCGATGCCCACCGGCGCCGACGTCTCGCGCGGGTACACGCGCGTCCACGTCGAGGCGACCGCCGGCACGAAGACCCTCTTCCTCGACGCGCGGCCGCCGGCGACGCTGAACCTCAACCGCGACGGCGCTCCGCCCGCGCTGTTCTTCCCGGCCAACCTGCGCCCGACGACGCTGCTCGCCGCGACCGAGCATGCGACCGACCGACTCGACCTGCCGGCCTCGCAGGGCGAGGACGGCGGGCTGTTCCTCGTGCGCACGATCCGGTCGCTCGTCGACGCGAAGGCGAGAGGGCTCGTCGTCCTGATCGAGGAGCCCGAGCTCTACCTGAGCCCACCCGGGCAACGCCACCTGCACCACCTCCTGCAGCAGCTCGCCGCGCGCGGCCGCAACCAGGTCGTCTACTCGACCCACTCGCCCGTGTTCCTCGGCGTCGATCGGCTCGACGCGCTGGTGCTCGTACGGCACGACGACCGCACCGGCACGACGCTCCTGCAGCCGCAGGCCCTCGACCGCAAGCAGGCCTTCCGCGTCTTCGCCGAGCTCGACGCCGAGCGGGCCGAGATCTTCCTCGCCCGCGCCGTCCTGCTCGTCGAGGGCCGGACGGAAAAGCTCGTGCTGCCGTTCGTCTTCGAGGCGCTCGGCTACGACGTCGACCAGGAGGCGGTCTCGATCGTCGACTGCGCCGGGAAGGGCAACATCCCCCTGTTCGCCGAGGTCTGCAGCGCCTGCCACATCCCGTTCGTCGTCGTCCACGACCGCGACGCGCCGCGAGGCTCTCAGCCGCCGGAGGCCGAGCGGGTCGCGAACGAGGCGATCAGGCGCCTCGCCGGCCGGAGGCGCACGGTCATGCTCGTGCCGGATTTCGAGGGCGTCGCCGGCCTGACCTCGCGCCGGAGCAAGCCCGCCGCCGCGTGGAAGCGGTTCCGAAACGCGAACGGCGACGTGCCCGGGCCGTTGCGGCAGGCGGTCGAACGGGTGGTCAGCGCCGCGCGCAGCGCCCCGCGTTCTACGCGCGGAGCCTGAGTACCATGCCCGGATGCCGGGTGTGAGAAAGCTGATCGAGTGGATCGTCACGATCGCGGTGGCGCTGGGGCTCGTGCTCGTCTTCGAGGCCGAGATCGCCAAGCCGTACCGCATCCCGTCGGCGTCGATGGAGCCGACGCTCCACTGCGCGAAGCCGGGCGCCTGGTGCGAGGCGCACTACAACGACCGGGTGATCGCGAACCGGCTCGCCTACCGCTACTCCGATCCCAAGCGTGGCCAGATCGTCGTCTTCCAGGCGCCCGCGCTCGCCCGCTCGACCTGCGGCGAGGGCGGTACGTTCGTCAAGCGGCTGATCGGGCTGCCGGGGGACGAGGTGCTCGAGCGCGAAGGTCGCGTCTGGGTGAACGGCAAGCTCCTGCACGAGCCGTACGTCAAGCCGGCGCTCAGGGACATGCGCAGCGGCGACTGGCACGTGCCGAAGGGCCACTACTTCTTCATGGGGGACGACCGTGCCCACTCGTGCGATTCGCGCGACTGGGGCACCGTGCCCCGCTCGAGCCTCGTCGGGCCGGTGCTGCTCACCTACTGGCCGCCCGACCGCTGGTTCTGAGCGCCGCGAGCCACGCCTGCGGGAGGCGCCGCCGGCCGTGCGCCGCGAGCTCCGAGAGCGTCTCTGCCGCGTGCTCGAGAACCCCGGACCCGTGGCCGACCAGGATCCGCTCGGGCTCGAGCGACCGGAGCGAGCGCGGCGGCAGCGGCCGCACCAGCGGGTGCCAGCCGAGCCGCTCGCCCGGGGCGAGGAAGTACGGGGGCGTCCCGAGCGCCTCGACGCAGACGAGCGTCCGCGACCCGGGCTCCCACAGCGCCACCTCGTGCCAGAAGCGGTTGTCCCGGACCGGCAGCACCTCGAAGGGCGCGTCACCGACCTGCCGCCACGCGAGCCGGTGCGGGACACCGAGCCGCCCGGCCCAGGTCGCGCAGTCGCGGCCGTGACGGTCGAGGAGCTGCAGCACGGCAGCCGGCTCCCCCAGCGCGCGCACCCGCTCCTCGAGCCCCGGGCCGTCGACCGGATCGATCAGGAAGACGCGACCGCCCACCCGCAGCGCGTGCGAGGCGCGCTGCATCCAGTCGCCGGCGATCCAGCCGAAGCAGTCGTCGCCCTCGTCAGCCGGCCGCCAGTCCACGCGTCTCCATGATCGCATCGACGAGCCCGTAGGCGACCGCCTCCTCGGGGGTCATGAAGCGGTCGCGGTCGATGTCCCTGAGCACGTCGTCGACGTCCTGCCCGGAATGACGCGCGATGATCTCGGCCATCCTGCGTGTCATGTCCAGGATCTCGCGGGCCGCGATCTGGATGTCGGCGGGAGTGCCGCGAAAGCCGCCCGAGCCCTGGTGGATCATGATCTTGGCGTTCGGCAGGGCGAAGCGCTTGCCCGGGGCGCCGCCGGCGAGGATCATCGCGGCCGCGCTCATCCCCATGCCCAGGCAGACGGTCGAGACGTCGGCCCGCACGTACTGCATCGCGTCGTAGATCGCCATGCCGGCGTACGCGGAGCCGCCCGGCGAGTTCACGTAGAGGAAGATGTCGCGCTCGGGATCGGCCGCGTCGAGGTGCAGGAGCTGCGCGGCGACGAGATTGGCGATGCCGTCGTCCACCTCCTGCCCGAGAAACACGATCCGCTCACGGAGCAGGCGCGAGTAGATGTCGAACGAGCGCTCCCACCTGCCGTCCTGCTCGACCACCATGGGCACCACCGAACCGACGATCACCACGACCTCCTTCGCTAATGTGCAACCCGTCGGTTGCCCACAATAGCGCAACCAGGAGGTTGCCCATGATCGAGAAGGAGATCGTCCTCCCCGCGACGCGCGAGGACGTCTGGGAGGCACTCACCGCGCCCGAGCGGCTCGAGGACTGGTTCGCGAACGAGGCCGAGGTCGACCTGCGCCCGGGCGGCGACGTCGTCTTCCGCTGGGCGAACGGCGAGCAGCGCCACGCCACGGTCACCGAGGTCGACCCGGAACGGCGGCTCGCCTTCGAGTGGGACGGCGACGAAGGAGCGGTCGAGTTCACGCTCGCCGACGACGCCGACGGCACCCTGCTGACCGTCGTCGAGTCGTCGCCGGCCTGGTCGACGGCGCTCGACCTGCAGGCCTCCGCGCTGTGCGCGAGCCGCTGAATGCCCGACCCGCTGAACCTCGTCTTCGGTGCGCTCGCCGATCCGAGCCGGCGGCAGGTGATCGGGTACCTCTCGGAGCGGGGCGATGCCACGGCCACCGAGCTGACCGGCGAGCTGCCGATGACCCGGCAGGCGGTGTCGAAGCACCTGGCGACGCTCGCCGGCGCGGGGCTCGTCGAGGCGCGGCGCAGCGGCCGTGAGACGCGGTACCAGCTGACGGAGGCGGGCGCGGAATGGGACGATCGGCTCGATGCGTTGAGAAAGCACCTGGAGCGTCGCAACCGATGAGCCTCTTCGACCACGTCCGCCACCTGCCGCTTCACGTCGACGGCTACTTCCTCGAGCCGCTCGAGCGCGAGGTGGCGCGCGAGTTCACGCTGCGCCGGACCGTGGTCGTGCTCCATGGGCAGGGCGAGGAGGGACGGGGCGAGGAGGTCGACTACGACCCCGCCCAGCAGGCGACCTTCCAGGAGACCGGCGGGAAGCTGCCGCTCGCGGGCGAGCACACGCTCGAGTCGTTCAGCCTGCTGCACTCCGGCCAGACCGAGTACCGGCGCTGGGCGTTCGAGTCGGCCGCCCTCGACCTGGCGCTGCGCCAGAACGGGCTCTCGCTCGGCGACGCGGTCGGCAGGCAGCCGCAACCGTTGCGATTCGTCGTCTCCACCCGCACCAGGAACGTGCCGCGCTGGCTCGAGCTCTACCCCGAGCTGCGCTTCAAGCTCGATCCCGACCGCGAGTGGACGGCTGACGTGATCGGGACGCTCGCGCGGGTCGACACCGTCGACTTCAAGGGGATCTACCGCGGCGCGTTCGGGTCGCCGCCCGATCCCGACCTCTACCGGCGCGTCGCCGAGGCGTTCCCGGAGGCATGGATCGAGGATCCGTTCCTCACCCCGGCCACGTCCGCGGTGCTCGCACCGCATCGCGAGCGCATCACGTGGGACGCGGGGATCCACGAGTGGAGCGACGTCGAGGCTCTGCCGTTCCATCCGGGCACCCTGAACTGCAAGCCGTCGCGCTTCGGGTCGGTGCGGCGGCTCTTCGACTTCTACGACGCGTGCGAGCGCGAGGGGATCGGCCTCTACGGCGGCGGCCAGTTCGAGCTGGGGCCCGGCCGTGGCCAGATCCAGCTGCTCGCCTCGATCTTCCACCCGGACGCACCGAACGACGTCGCGCCGGGCGAGTTCAACACCGTGACGCCGGTGGAGGGGCTCCCGCTCAGCCCACTGTCGCCGCGGCCGGCTCCCGGCTTTCGCTGAGCCCGACGTCGGGGAACGGGGCGAGCGGCTCGAACCGGGCCTGGAAGAAGCGCAGCTCTTCGGGCTCGTAGGTGAGCTCGAGCCCCGGCAGCTCGCCGGCCGACTCCAGCACGCGACCGACGGTCTCCGCGACGTAGTCGAGATGCTCCTGCGTGTAGACGCGCCGGGGGATCGTGAGCCGGACGAGCTCGAGCCCGTGGTAGGGCTCGGAGCCGTGCTGGCCGGAGACGATCCCGCGCTCCATCGTCCGCACGCCGCCGGCGAGGTAGATCGCGGCGGCAAGCGCCTGCGCGGGGAACTGCTCCTGCGGCAGGTGCGGGAGAAAGCGCTTGGCGTCGAGGAACACGGCGTGCGCGCCGACCGGGACGACGATCGGCACACCGAGCTCGCGCAGCCGCCGTCCGAGGTGGCGGGCCTGACCCACGTACGCGCGGACGATCTCCTCGTCTGCTGCCTCACGGATGCCCTGGGCGAGCGCCTCCATGTCGTGCCCGGCGAGCCCACCGTAGTGCGGGAAGCCTTCGTAGACCACGACGAGCTCGCGCAGGCGCTGGGCGAGCTCGGGGAGATCGGTGGCGGCGAAGCCTCCGATCGGCACGAAGTGATCCTTCTTCGACGAGAACACGGCGCCGTCGGCGAGCGAGGCGATCTCCCGCAGGAGCTCCGGCACGGTCCGCTCCGCCTGGCCCGGCTCGCGCTCCTGGATGAAGAGCGCGTTCTCCGACGAGCGCGTGGCGTCGAGGAAGAACGGCACGTCGAGCTCGCGCGTGACGGCCCGGACGGCGCGGAGGTTCTCGAGCGAGAACGGCTGGCCGCCCGCCATGTTGAGGCACGCCTCCTGCCGGACGAACGCGATCTGCTCTCGCCCGTGCCGCACGATCAGCTCGCGGAGCTTGCCGACGTCGATGTTGCCCTTGAACGGGTGGCGCGACTCCGGGTCGGACGCCTCCGGGATCGAGACGTCGACCCAGCGCGCACCGGCGAGCTCGGCATGCGCACGCGAGGTGGTGAAGTAGAGGTTCGACGGCACGAGCTGCCCCGGCTGCACGAGCGCGCGGGCGAGGAGGTGCTCGGCGCCGCGTCCCTGATGGGTGGGGATGAGGTGCCGCCAGCCGTAGACGTCGCGCATCGCCTGCTCGAGACGGAAGAAGCTGCGCGAGCCGGCGTACGACTCGTCGCCCAGCTCCATCGCCGCGCGCTGCTCCTGCGAGAGGGCAGAGGTGCCGCTGTCGGTGAGCAGGTCGACGAAGACGTCGTCCGAGCGCAGCAGGAACGTGTTGAAGCCGGCCTCGAGCAGCGCGTGCCGCCGCCGGTCGGCCGGGACGAGCCGGATCGGCTCGACGACCTTGATCTTGTAGGGAGGAGGCAACATGCCGCGAATGGTCGGCGGGCCTGCGAGCCCGGACATCGGGGGAACTACCGATGGCCGCCTCCCCCGGCCTCGCGATCCTGTGCGGCGTGGAGACGATGTGGGCGATCCGCAAGCCGGGGCGCGCCCCCGGGCTCACCCTCGAGCAGGTCCCCGTCCCCGTGCCCGGCCCCCGCGAGGTGCTCGTCCGGGTCGAGGCGGCGAGCGTGTGCGGCACCGACCTGCACATCTTCAACTGGGACAGCTGGGCCGAGTCGCGCATCAAACCGCCACTGACGCTGGGGCACGAGTTCGCCGGCACGATCGTCACCGTCGGCTCGGACGTGACGACGGCGGCGGCCGGCGATTTCGTCTCGGCCGAGAGCCACATCACGTGCGGGGCGTGCTTCAACTGCCGCACCGGCCGCGCCCACATGTGCGAGCACACCGAGATTCTCGGAGTCGACCGCGACGGGGCGTTCGCCGAGTACGTCGTGGTGCCGGAGTCGGTGCTGTGGCAGAACGACCGCTCGAAGCTGCCGCCCGAGATCGCGACGCTGCAGGAGCCGTTCGGCAACGCGGTCTTCGCCGCGTCGACGCAGGATCTGCCGGGGCACACCGTCGCGGTGCTCGGCTGCGGCCCCGTGGGGCTGTTCACGATCGCGATCGCCCGCGCCTCGGGCGCCGGCCGCGTGCTCGCGTCCGACCATCTCCCCTTCCGCCTCGAGCTGGCGCGCACGCTCGGTGCCGAGACGGTCGACGTCGACGCGGTCGCCGACGCGCCCGCGTGGTTCCGGGAGCGCAACGAAGGGGAGGGCCTCGACGTGGTCTTCGAGATGTCCGGCGCGCCGCAGGCGGTGCGGGACGCCTTCCGCATCGTGCGCAACGGAGGCAACGTCGTCCTCTTCGGCATCCCGAGCGGGCCGATCGAGCTCGACGTGGCCGAGTCGCTGATCTTCAAGAACGTGCACGTGACCGCCGTCAACGGCCGGGAGGTGTTCGCCACCTGGTACCGCACGCGCTGGCTGCTCGAGCACGGCGTCGTCGACCTGCGGCCGCTGATCACCCACCGCCACGCGCTGGCGGACTTCGAGCAGGCGTTCGCCGAGCTTGCCGCGGGCACGGCGTGCAAGATCGTGCTCGAGCCTGGCACCGGCGGGCCGGCGGCCGAGCCGCGCATGGCGGGGGCCGCCGTCTCGTGAGCATCGCGGCCGAGATCGGAGCCGAGCTCGACCGCCTGCGCGAGGCGGGCACCCTCAAGCACTTCACCACGCTGACCTCGCCGCAGGGGCCGGTCGTGCGGATGGAGGGTCACGGCGAGGTGATCGTGCTCTCCTCGAACAACTACCTCGGGCTCGCCGGCGACCCACGCGTGGTCGAGGCCGGCATCGCCGGGCTCCGGCGCTACGGCGCCGGCACCGCCTCGGTCCGGTTCATCTGCGGCACGTTCGAGCCGCACCACGCGCTCGAGCGAGCGCTCGCCGAGTTGCACGCGACCGAGGCGGCGCTCACCTACGTCTCCTGCTGGAATGCGAACGAGGCGCTCGTCCCGACTCTCACCGACCCTCGCACCGTCATCCTCTCCGACGAGCTGAACCACGCCTCGATCGTGGACGCGGTGCGGCTCGCCCGGCCTGCCCGGAAGGCGGTCTACCCCCACTCCGACCTCGCCGCACTCGAGCGCGAGCTCGCGGCCTGCGAGCCGGGACAGCGCGTGCTCGTGATCACCGACGGTGTCTTCTCGATGGAAGGCGACCTCGCGCGCCTGCCGGAGCTGGTCGAGCTCACCCGCGCCCACGGGGCCTTGCTCGTGGTCGACGACTCGCACGGGGTCGGCGTGCTCGGCGAGACGGGCCGCGGCACGGCCGAGCACTTCGGGCTGCTGGGAGAGGTCGACGTGGTGACAGGCACCCTCGGGAAGGCGCTGGGAGGGGCGGCGGGCGGCTACGTGGCGGCGAGCGCCGCAGTGTGCGAGCTGCTCGCACAGCGCTCCCGGCCGCAGCTCTTCTCGAACGCGCTTCCCCCGACCGTCGCGTGCAGCGCGCTGGCGGCCGTCGAGGCGTTGCGCGGCGACCCTTCGCTGGTCCGGCGGCTCCGGAAGAACACGGTGCTGTTCCGGGCGATGCTCGCCGGCGCCGGCTTCCGGCCCATCCCGGGGGACGCGGCGATCATCCCGATCGTCCTCGGCGAGACGGCGACCGCGATCCGCTTCTCGGAGCGCCTGCTCGAGCAGGGCGTGTTCGTCACGGGCTTCGGGTACCCGGTGGTGCCCGAGGGGACGGCGCGGGTCCGGGTGCAGATGTCGGCCGCGCTCGAGCGAGACCACCTCGACCGCGCGATCGAGGCCTTCGTCCGGGTCGGCCACGAGTTCGGCCTGCTCGAGCGCTGACGCACCGCTCCTCCACCAGATCGTCACCGTTTCGCTGCCGGCCTGCGACGAGCCGGGCGGCGTGCGGTAGTAGGTTGCCTGCGTGATCGAGACCGCACGCCTCGACGGGATCCCGCTGTTCGCCGGCCTCGGCGAGGACGACCGCGCCGCGGTCGCGGCGGCCGCCTCCGAGCTCGAGGCCGAGCAGGGTCAGGTCGTCGTGACCGAGGGCGACTTCGGCTACGCGCTCTACGCGATCGAGGCGGGCACCGCGAGCGTCAGCGTCGCGGGAGAGCCGACGGCCGAGCTGGGGCCGGGCGACGTGTTCGGAGAGATCGCCGTGATCTCGTCGGGACGCAGGACCGCATCCATCGTCGCGACCTCGCCGCTGCGCCTGATCGTCCTCTTCAAGCGAGACGTCTGGGCCCTCGAGCGACGCGCGCCCCAGGCGGCCGCGGCGCTGCGAGCGCTGATCGCGAAGCGGCGCGCGACCCCCGCCGGCTGATTTCGCCGCAGCGACGTCGTAGACTCGGCGCGTGCACGTCGTCGTCAACCACCTGCGCCTGAAGGATCCCGTCTCGGACGCCACGATCGAGGCGGCGCGCGACGGCATGGAGCGTGTCGTCGCCGCGGGCGGTCTCGCCGCGCACGTCGCGAAGGTCGACGACAGGCACCTGATCCTCGTCCTGCTCTTCGCCGGGCCGGAGGACGCCGCACGCGTCGCGCGCGAGGTCGGCGGCCCGTGGATGCGCGAGCACGTCACGCCCCTCCTCGCCGGCGAGACGGAGCGCAGCGTCGGGGAGATCGTCGCCTCGGCCGTCGCGGCCGAGCCTCGCTAGGCGGAGCCGGAGTGGTCGAAGGGCCGGGCGAGGGGACGACGGGGGTCGCTCTCGACGAGGCGCGCTCGGACGCGCTCGCGCTCCCCGAAGCGGTCGAGCAGGATCACCACGGCAGGCCGTCGTTCCGGGTGCGGGGGCGGATCTTCGCCACGATGTGGAGCGGCGAGCAGATGAATGTGATGCTCGACGAGGGCGGAATCCGCAGCGCCGTGCAGGCGGCTCCCGGTGCCTGCCGCGAGGTCTGGTGGGGCAAGCGCCTCGCCGCCGTCGGCGTGCAGCTGGCCCTCGTCGAGCGGGCGTTCCTCCGCGAGCTGCTCGCGGAGGCCTGGGAGACCAGGCGATCGAGGGACTGACGTGCATGGCACGCAGGATCCTCTACGACACGCGACGAGCACCCGGCTGTTGCAGGCAACGACGACGGGGAACCTGCCGGAAGCGATGAAACGGAATCTCCGGGTGCTGCCGCCGCTCGCGGCGCTCACGGCGGGCACGGTCGTGCCGGCCGCCCTCCTGCCGGACGGCTGGAGCCTCTTCGAGGTCGCGCTCGGGATCGGCGTGCCGGCCGTGCTGGCGGCCAATCGTCTTCGCCCCCAGCCCGACTTCGCCGTGCTCGCCGCGATCATCGCCTTTGGCGCCTCGGTGGCAGGATTCGTGATCTGGGTGGCGCTGAACCCGCTCTACTGATCGGCGTGCGCGCGGCGGCGCGTCTTCCCGCTACTCGTACTGGAGGGCCGCGAGCACGTTCAGCCGAGCCGCGCGCCGGGCGGGGAAGATCGCGGCCAGGATGCCGACGACGACCGTCATCACGGCGAAGATGACGAGCGACGTCACGGGAAGCGCGAAGACGATGAAGTCGACGCGCGAGACGAGCAGGGCGCCGAGCACGATGCCGAGCACGATGCCGAGCACGCCGCCGATCAGCGCCGTGATCACGCTCTCGTAGCGGATCATGCGCCGGACCTGCCGCCGGGTCATGCCGATCGCGCGCAGCATCCCGATCTCCCGCGTGCGCTCGAAGACCGTGAGTACGAGGGTGTTGACGATCCCGAAGAGGCTCACGATCACCGAGAGCGCCAGCAGGACGTAGAGGATGTTGAGCGTGGAGTTGAGCCCGCTGATCTGGCTGTCGATGAACTCCTGCCGCGTCTGCACCTTGGCGTTCGGGAACGACGACATCGCCTGCTCGAGCCGCGCCCGCGCCGCCGGCGAGGCGCCGCCGCGCGTGCGCACGAACGTGTAGAGGTTCTGCGGGTTCGCGTTCTCGGCGTCCCACGCCGTCTGCGAGATCGTCACCTTCCCGAACGGCGAGCCGCCCGGCGGCGGGTCGAAGATGCCCTTGATCACGAACGTCTTCAGGTCGCCGTTCGCGAAGGTGAGCAGGATCGGGGAGCCGACGCGCAAATGGTGGCTCTTGGCGTAGTCCTTGTCGGTGAACGCCCCGTTCGCGCCGAGCCGGGCCAGCGTCTGGTTCGAGCCCACCTTCCAGTCGAGGTTGAACATCGTCGCGGCCGGCGGATTGACCGCGGTGGCGAAGAAGGACGACCCGAACGCCGCGGCGTCGCCGGTGCGCACGTTGCCCACTGCATCCACAGCCGGGCTCTTCGCCGCGGCGGCGGCGGCGGCGGCCGAGATCGGCGAGAAGTTGTTCTGGGCCGTGATCGCGTAGTCGGCGTTCTGCCAGATCGAGTTCACCGCGCTGCGGAAGCTCTGCGTGATGCCGGCGGCCAGCACCGCGACGAGCGTCACGAGCGCGAGACCGATCATCAGGGCGGCGGCGGTCGAGGCAGTGCGCTGCGGGTTGCGGCGCGCGTTGTCGCGCGCGAGCCAGCCGGCGGTTCCCCCGACGCGCGTCGCCGGCCAGCCGAGCGTCCACGCGAGCGGCCGCACGAACCGGACCGAGAGCATCGCGGTGCCGACGAAGATCAGCAGCGCCCCGATCCCCATGAAGGCCAGGACCGCGGTGGTGCCGAGGCCGCTGCCGAAGAGGCCGTAGAGGAGCGAGGCGAAGCCGGCCGCCGTCAGCAGCGCCGAGCCCACGGCACGGAAGCGGGCGAAGCGGGACGGCGGCAGGGTCGCTCCCTCGCGGACGGCCGCGATCGGCTCGACGCGCGTGGCGCGAACCGCCGGCCGCAGGCTTGCGACCAGGGTGACGACGATGCCGGCGACCAGCGCGATCACGATCGTGGTGGTGCCGAAGACGATGCCGCTGTTCGGCAGCGTGAAGCCGACCTTGTCGAACAGCTTGAACAGCCCCTCCGCGAGGCCGAGGCCCGGCGAAGAGACCGGTGATCGACGCGAGGACGCCCATCACGAGCGCCTCGATCACGATCAGCGTCAGCACCTGGCGCCGGCTCGCGCCGAGCGTCCGCAACGTCGCGAGCTCACGCGTGCGCTGGGCGATCGTGATCGACAGCGAGTTGGCGATCACGAAGCTGCCGACGAACAGCGCCACGCCCCCGAACGCCAGCAGGAAGTCGCGCAGGAAGCTGATGAACGAGCTCGTGTCCTGGGCGTCGTGCGACGCTTGCTGCGCACCGGTGCGCGCCTGGGCCTGCGGCGGCAGCACCGGCTTCACCTCGCGCAGCAGCTTCGCCGGCGTGACGCCCGCCTTGGCGGCGAGCGAGATCTCGTCGAACCGGTCTCCCTTGTTGAAGAGCTGCTGCGCCGTCGGCAGCGCGAAGCCCGCCAGCGTCGCGCCGCCGAGGGCGCTGGATCCGCCGAACTTGACGATGCCCGACACCTGGAACTGCTGCACCGGGCCCTGCGTCTGGACGCCGACCGTGTCGCCGACCTGGATGTGCTTCTTCGACGCCGTGTTGCTGTCGATCACGACCTGCTTCCCGTGGGGCCAGGCGCCGTCGACCAGCGTCAGCGGGTTGAAGGGCGAGTCGGCGCTCGAGATCGAGAAGCCGAGGTTCGGGGCGCCTCCGAACGTGATCGCCTTGCCGTTCTTCACGAGCTGCGCGTCGCCGCTGACCGACCCCGCCGCCCGCGCGACGTCGGGCAGGCCGCGCAGCTGCTGGAGCAGCGCCGCCGAGACGGTGGGCGCGAACGACCCCTGCCCCTGCGTCAGGTGGATCGCCGACTTGCCCGAGACGACCACGTCGGTGCCCTGGCGCACGTCCGTGAAGATGAAGTTGAACGCCTTGTCGATCGAATCGGTCAGCACGAGCGTGCCGCTGACCATGGCCACGCCGAGCACGACCGCGAGCGCCGTCAACGCGGTGCGCAACTTGCGCCCCATGATCCCTGCGAGGGCGACGCGGATCATGCGCTGGCGCGGTTCATCGCCGCGAGGATGTCGGCTGCGCTCGAGCGCGGCAGCTCCTCGACGATCACGCCGTCGGCCAGGAACAGCACGCGATCGGCGATCTCCGCCGCGTGCGCGTCGTGGGTGACCATCACCATCGTCTGCCCGAGCTCCTCGGCGGAGCTGCGCAGCAGCTCGAGCACCTCCCCGCCCGTGTGCGAGTCGAGGTTGCCGGTGGGCTCGTCGGCGAAGACCACGGTCGGGCGGGAGACCAGCGCCCTGGCGATCGCCACGCGCTGCTGCTGGCCGCCGGACAGCTCGGCCGGCCGGTGCTTGCGCCGGTCGGCGAGGCCGACCCGCTCCAGCAGACCCTCGAAGAACGCCGGCTCCGGCTTCACCCCTGCGATCGAGAGCGGCAGCAGGACGTTCTCCTCGGCGGAGAGCATCGGCAGCAGGTTGAAGAACTGGAAGACGAAGCCGATGTGCTCGCGCCGAAGGAGCGTGACCTGCTTGTCGGAGAGGCCGCCGACGTCGGTGCCGGCGATCGAGACACTGCCCGCCGTCGGCTTGTCGAGCGCGGCAAGCAGGTGCATGAGCGTCGACTTGCCCGACCCGGACGGGCCCATCACGGCGACGAGCTCGCCGCCGCGGACGTCGATCGATACCCCGCGCAGGGCGTCGACGGCCGCCTCGCCGTCGCCGTAGCGGCGCGCGAGGTCCTTTGCGATCACAACTGATCCGTTGGCGTTCATCGCGGCGCAGGCTACCGATCCCGAGGGCTTGCCCGCCATGCGGGTTTACCCCGGTCCGACCCCCGCCCCGAACCCGGGGATGATCTCGTCGCCGTAGGCCTGCAGCGTCTCCTCCTGGCCGTGCGTCATCAGGTAGATGTTGAACTGGTCGACGCCGATCTCCTCGAGCTCGCGCAGCTTGGCGCGGCAACGCTCGACGTCGCCGATCACGCAGAACCGGTCGCAGATCTCGTCGGTGACGAACTCGCCGTGCGCGGCGCCGACGCGGGAATGCTCGTCGTAGTCGTAGAACTTGCGTGCGAGCACGTACTCGGTGAGCGCCTTCGGGACGCTGCTGCCGTCGGCGCCGTAGCGGTCGATCAGGTCCTGGACGTGGTTCGAGACCATCGCCGGGAACCAGCGCACCTGCTCGCGTGCGTCCTGCAGGTCGTCGCCGACGTGGCTGGGGGCGCTGACGATGCACCTGAGCGCCGCGGGGTCGCGACCGGCCTCCTCGGCGGCCTTCCGCGCGGTCGCCATGATCCACTGGATGATGTCCGGGTCGGCGAGCTGGATCACGACACCGTCTCCGCGGCGGCCGGCGACGCCCAGCGCCTTCGGGCCGTAGCCGGCCACGTGCATCTCGATCTCGGGTAGCTCGGGGCGCACCCACTTCAGCTGCAGCTCCTTGCCGTTCCAGGTCACCTCCTGCCCGTTCATGAACGGCTTGATCATCGTCAGCGCTTCCTCGAACTCGGCCACCTTGACCGGCTTGCGGCCGATGTACCGCACCGCCGAGTCTCCACGCCCGATCGCCATCACCATCCGCCCGTTCGAGATGTCGTGCAGGGTCGCGTACGCGCTCGCGAGCACCGTCGGCTCGCGCGTGCCGGGGTTCGTGACCATGTGGCCGAGCTTGATCGTCGAGGTCCGGTCGGCGGCGAGCGCCAGGGTCGGGATCGACTCCTGCCAGAGCACGTGCGAGTCGTAGGTCCAGGCGTACGAGAAGCCGTGCCGCTCCGCGAGCTGGATCAGCTCGATCATCCGCGTATAGGGCGGGTCGGGCAGGACGGTGACGCCGAAGCTCAGTGCCATGTCGAGACCTCCTCGGGCGGTCGTGAGAGCGCGGCCCGAGCCTACTCGGTCAAGATCCGTCCGTGAAGATCGTCTGCGTCGGCCGGAACTACGCCGAGCATGCCGCGGAGCTCGGCGACGACCCGCCGACGGCGCCGCTGCTCTTCGGCAAGTTCGAGAACAGCCTGGTGGGGCCGGGCGAGCCGATCGTGCTGCCGCGCGAGGCGACGCACGTCGACGCCGAGGCGGAGCTGTGCGTGGAGATCGGCCGCGGCGGGCGGCGGATTCCGCAGCAGGACGCGCTCGACCACGTCGCCGGCTACCGCTGCGCCAACGACCTCTCGGCGAGAAACATCCAGTACAGCGAGAGCCAGTGGCTCCGCGCCAAGGGCTTCGACACGTTCTGCCCGCTCGGCGACCGACTGGTGCCGGTGTCCGAGCTCGGTGACGGGGCCGGGCTGCGCGTCGTCCAGCGCCTGAACGGCGAGGTGCTCCAGGACGGGTCGACGAGCGACCTGATCTTCTCGGTGCCGTTTCTCGTCGCCTACATCTCGAACGCGATCACGCTCGACCCGGGCGATCTCATCCTCACCGGCACCCCGCCCGGGGTCGGGTGGGCCCGCGATCCGAAAGTGGGGCTCGCCGACGGCGACGTCGTCGAGGTCGAGGTCGAGGGGATCGGCGTGCTGCGCAACCCGGTGCACGCCGAGCGATGACGCGCCCGCTGCCCCTGCTCCTCTCGACCGTCGCCGCGTGAGCTGCGTCTTCTGCCGGTTCCTGGCGGGCGAGCAGACGGAGTGGAATCGCGCCGCCGACGTCGTCTGGCGCGACGAGCGGACGGCGGCGTTCGTCTCGCCTCGTGCCTGGCCCGGGAACGAGGGCAACGTGATCGTCGTTCCCATCGAGCACGTGCCGGGCCTCGTGGAGTGCGACGACGAGCTGCTCGGCGCGGTGTACGCGACGGCGCGGCGGGTGGCCGCGGCGATGCGCGAGTCGCACGGAGTCGAGGGGATCTCGCTGCGCCAGCACGACGGCGCCGCCGCGGGGCAGGAGGTCGACCATCTGCACGTGCACGTCTTCCCGCGCTCTGCCGGAGACCGGCTCTACGAGCGAAACGGCGAGCATCGCTTCGCGGCGCCCGGCGAGCGGGCGGCCTTCGCCGCGCGACTGCGCGCGGCGCTCGCGCCCCGCGGCGCGTCTTAGGAGCGACCGCGGGCCGCCCAGGCGCGGGCGGCCAGGATCAGGCCGCCGGCCGGGAAGGCGGCGCGGCAGTGCTCGCGCAGACGGTCTCGCTGCTCCCGGTCGAGCTGCGAGAGGTACGCGCCGACCGTGCCCACGCCGAAGGTGAACGGCTCCCACCACTGGTCGAACGTGGCGTGCTCGACGCTCACCGAGAGCACGGTCTCCTCGACGTCCTGCAGTCCCGCCTCCCGAAGCAGCTCGGCGAGGTGACCTCTTCGGGAGCCCGCCAGCTCGGACTCGTCCTCGACCGCCGGATCGAGCTCACGGGCGGCCGCCCAGAAGCGACTCAGCGCCCCCTCGCCTCCGGCGTCGTGGTCCCACACGCACGCAGCGACGACACCGCCGGGGCGGGTCACCCTGGCCATCTCGCGGAGCCCGTCGGTCGGCGAAGCCATGAAGTGGACGACGAGCTGTGCGAGCGCGGCGTCGAACGCGCCGTCGGGAAACGGCAGCCGCTCCGCCGCCGCCTGTCGCACGTCGACTCCCGGATGGCGCGCGCGGGCGGCCTCGACGAACGGCTCCGAGGGCTCGACCGCACATACGCGGTCGGCTCCCAGCCGCTCGACGAGCTCGGCGGTCAGGGCCCCCGGGCCGCAGCCGACGTCGAGGGCCCGCTGACCGGCGGCGATCTGCGCGAACTCGCAGAAGCTCGGGGCGAGTGGGCTCGAATACCGGCCCATGAAGCGGTCGTAGGCCTCGGCGGCGACCGTGAACATCGCGCAAATATATTGCGCGTGGTTGCGCCTGCCTCGGCCGCGTAGCACCATGACGGGATGACGGGCGTGGGAGGAACCGCGGCCCTCGTCACGGGTGAGCTTCTGGAGCGCGACGCCCCGTTGGCGGCGCTCGAGGACGCCCTCGCGCAGGCGCACGCCGGCCGGGGCCGGCTCGTGTTCGTGTCGGGCGAGGCGGGAATCGGCAAGAGCGCCCTCGTCCGGTGCTTCTGCGCCGGGGCCGCCGATTCGGCAAGGGTCGTCCTCGGTGCGTGCGACGGGCTGTGGACGCCGCGGCCGCTCGGGCCGTTCGCGGACGTCGGCCTCGGCATCGGTGGCCGGCTCGGCAGCGCGATCTCGTCCGGCGCGGCGGCGCCGGCGGTGTTCGAAGCGCTCTCGGCCGAGCTGTCCTCTGCGGGGACGACCGTGGTCGTGCTCGAGGACCTGCACCTCGCCGACGAGGCGACGCTCGACGTCCTCGGCCTGCTCGGCCGGCGCGTCGAGCAGTTCGGCGTCCTCGTCCTCGCGACGTATCGGAGCGACGAGCTGCCGCGCACGCACCAGCTGCAGATCCTGCTGGGCGAGCTCGCGACGGTTCCCGCCGTTGGGCGTCTTCGGCTCGAGCCGTTGTCACCGGCCGCGGTGGCGGAGCTGGCGGAGCCGCACGGGATCGACGGCACCGAGCTCCACCGGACGACGGACGGCAACCCGTTCTTCGTCACCGAGGTGCTCGCAGGCGGCGCCGCCGACGTGCCGGCGACGGTTCGTGACGCCGTGCTCGCCGTACGGCGCGGCTCGGCGAACCGGCGCACACACTGCTCGACGTCGTGGCGGTCGTGCCGCAGCGCACGGAGCTGTGGCTACTCGAGGCCGTCGCTGGGGATGCGCTCGCGGCGCTCGACGAGTGTGTCAGCGCGGGCGTGCTTCGGCCAGAGGGCCCCGGTGTCTCCTTCCGCCACGAGCTGGCGCGACTGGCGGTCGAGGAGTCGCTCAACCCGCACCGCCGCGCGAGCCTCCACGCCGCCGTGCTGCGCGCCCTCCGGCAGCCGCCGGACGGCCGCTCCGACCCGGCGCAGCTCGCCCACCACGCCGAAGCCGCCGGCGACGTCGCGGCGGTGCTGGAGTACGCACCCGCGGCGGCGCAGCGAGCCTCGCCGTCGGGGCACACCGCGAGGCCGCCGCGCAGTACGCACGCGCGCTTCGCTTCGCCGGCGCCTCCCAGCAGCGGAGCGGGCGTCGCTGCTGGAGCAGCGCTCGCGCGAGTGCTACCTGACAGACCAGAACGACGCCGCGTGGAGGCGATCGTGGCAGCTCTCGAATGCCGCCGCGCCGTGGGCGACCGTCTCGGCGAGGGAGATTCGCTGAGGTGGCTGGCGCAGATCCTCTGGTGCCCGGGACGCACGGAGGAGGCCGCTCGGGCCGGGACGGAGGCGGTAGCCATCCTCGAAGGGTTGGCGCCGGGACGCGAGCTCGCGGCGGCCTGGGCGAACCGGGCGTTCAGGTTCGCCGCGGCGGGGCACCGCAGCGAGGCGTGGACGTGGGCGGAGCGCGCGCGCTCTCTCGCAGAGCGGCTCGGCGAGCGCGAGATCGCGGTCCAGGCACGCTTGACGCGCGACGCGTCGCGGCCGCTGGCCGATGCGTGGAGCGGGTTGATCGAGTGTCTGGAGCTCGCACGAGAAGCGGGACACTCCGGCACCGTCGCCGACACGATGCTCACCCTCGTCGGCCTGGCGGTGGGGCAGCGCCGCTATGACCTGCCGGTGGAGGACTTCCTGGAGCAGGGAGTCACGCACTGCGAGAACCAGGGGCTGGAGCGCGACCGCCTCTACTTCCTCTCGTTCGCGCGCGCCGGGCACTCGACCAGGGCCGGTTCGCGGAGGCGGCCGAGCTCGCCGCGACCGTTCTGCGCGTGCCGCGCACGTCGATCTCGCCGCGGATCCGCGCTCTGGAGGTGCTCGGCCTCGTCCGCGCACGGCGCGGCGACCCCGGGGTGTGGGAGCCGCTCGACGAGGCGTGGGCGCTCGCGGAGCCGACGGGTGAGCTGCCGCGGCTCGGCTCCGTCGCGCGGCGCGCGCCGAGACGGCGTGGCTCGCGGGCGAACCGACACGCGTCGCAGAGGCGACGAACGCGGCGCTGGCGCTGGCGGTGGAACTCGATGCGCGAACACAGGCGGCCGAGCTCTCCGTCTGGCGGCGCCGGGCCGGCCTGGAGGAGCCGTTGCCGGCGTCGATCGGCGGCCCCTTCGCGCTGCAACTCGCCGGCCGCTTCACGGAGGCCGAAGCGCGCTGGCGGAAGCAGGGGTGCCCCTACGAGGCGGCGCTTGCGCTGGCCGACGCGAACGAGGAGGAGCCGCTACGCCGCGCCTTCGCCGACTGCAGGAGCTCGGCGCGACGGCGACGGCGGGCGTGGTGGCGCGTCGGCTGCACAACCGCGGCGCCCGCGGCCTCGCCCGCGGGCCGCGCCCGTCGACCCGCCGCAACCCGGGCGGCCTCACGGCCCGGCAGCTCGAGGTGCTCGAGCTCGTCGCGGACGGCCTGCGGAACGCCGAGATCGCCGAGCGGCTCGTCTCTCGCAGCGGACGGTCGAGCATCACGTCGCGGCGATCCTGAGCAAGCTCGGCGTTCGCAGCCGGGCCGAGGCGACGGCGCACGCCGTCCGCCTCGGCTCGTGGGCCCAACCTAGGTAGCGCCGCGGCGAAACTTGGGTGGCTCCACCGATGCGCGCTCGGCGCTCTGCTCGTAGCGTCGCGGTACCAGTTGCGGGCCGGAAGGAGCAAGCCGGGTGCCGAGATACATCGTCGAGCGCACGCTCGAGAACGGCCTCCCGATCGGGGAGGCCGGCGAGGTCGGCACGACACGAGAAGCGTGCCTGGCCGTCGTGGAGCGGAACGCCGAGGAGGGCGTGACGTGGCTTCAGTCGTACGTGAGCGACGACGGCCACAGGGCCTTCTGCGTCTACGAGGCACCAACCCCGGAAGCGATCCGCAAGACCGCCCGCTCGAACGCGCTCCCGGTCGACCGGATCACGCAGGTGCGCGTCTTCGACCCCTACTTCTACACGTGAGGTGACGTAATGCCCAGACCAGGAACGATCCCGTTTCGCCGGCTCCGGAGGCCTCTTGCAGGCACCGCAGCCGCTCTGCTCATCCTCGGCCTCGTCGCGGCGATCCTGCAGTTCAGCCCGGCGGCGACGGCCGCGACGAGCTCGTGCGCCGACCCCGTGACCGGCGCCCCGACCGGCCCTGCGACCGTCTCGGCCGCCTCGACCGCCTACGGCAGGGTGCTCGTGATCGGCTCCGGCGCCTACGCCGGGTGCTCGCTGTACCTGCTCACGTCCGACCAGCTGCATGCGCTGACGGGAGCGCCGTTCGCGTGCAGCGACAACTCGAACCCTCTCGGCGCGCCGTGCGACGCCGTTCTCTGGCCGGCGCTGCTGACCGAGGGAGCTCCGGTCGCGGGGCCGGGAGTCAATCCGACCCTGCTCGGAACGGTGACGCGCGACGACCTGCCCGGCCTGCCGCCGGTGGAGCAGGTGACCTACGCCGGCCAGCCGCTGTACCGGTTCTTCCTGGACGAGACGCCCGGCGAGACGGAGGGGGCGAACCTCTTCGACCCGGTGACGAGCCCGACGGGGTCCTGGTACCTGGTCGAACCGAGTCGCGGCAGGATCGCGCCGGGCACGGCCCGGATCCAGCTCGAGACCGCACCCGTCGGCGGCGTCGGCCCCGAGGAGACGGTGCTCTCCGCCACGATGAACAACGACTTCAGCGCCTTCCCGAACGCGACCTTCCCCGTCTACACCTCGAGCGCGGACAACCACAGGGGCCGCGACAGAGGCGCGTGCGACGGGGCGTGTGCCGCCGTGTACTGGCCGCCGGTCCCACCTCCGGCCGGCCGGAAGCCGGGCCGGGTGTCGACCAGCACGCCCTCGGAATCGTCGTGCGACCCGACGGCTCGCACCAGGTGACCTACAACGGCCGGCCGCTGTACCTGTTCGAGGGTGACGCCTACATCCAGGGGCTCGTCGGGAGCCAGGGCATCTTCGGAGCCGGTTTGTCCACCCCGTGGGGCACGTTCGACACGATCCGGCCGCCGCCGTGGACGCTCGGCGAGCGGGTGGAACGAGGGCTCCGGCCGATGCCGTCGGCCGGAGCCCTGCCGCCTCCTACGCGCCGAACGGCCCGGGGCACGCGGGGAGCTTCGGGATCGAGAAGCGCGCGATCGTCCCGAATCCCTCGGCCGGCTTGCACGCCTGCGCGACTCCTGCGTCGCAGGCGACCGAGAGGAAGACGAACGCATCCTCGATCGTGAAGCCGTGCTCGTCGACGAGCAACCTCGCCGCCTCCTCCGCGACGAGTGCGAGCGCCTCCGCGTAGTCGGCGGCCGACGCGTGCGGCACCCAGCGGTCGCGGAGCTCGGTCACCGGCCAGGTGGACTGCTTGTCCTTCAGCAGCTCGAATCGGATGTCGACCTCCCCGGCGATCTCGACGCCGGTGAAGCAGATCTCGCCGTCGCCCATCGAAGCGTGCATGTCACCGACCGCGAACATGCCTCCCGGCTGCCGAACCGGGAAGAAGATGCGCGCGCCGGCGCCGTGCCAGTGGTCGTCGAGGTTCCCGCCGTGCGTCCCGGCGTGCCCGGTGGCGACGGCCTCGCCGCCGGTCGCCACGCCGACGACTCCGACCATCGGCTTCGCCGGGAACGACACGCGGTCGTTCATCTTCACGATCCCGTCGCGCACCTCGAACATCCGGGTCACCGGCGCCTGCACGAGCCGGTCGAGCTGGCCGAACCCGGGAATCAACGTCGCGACGCCCCACTCCACCGGGCGCACGTCGAGGATCTCGGCGACGAGGGAGTCGCCCGGCTCGGCCCCGCGGACCGCGACCGGGCCGGTCGCGCTGTTGATCCGGCCGAAGTCGATGTCGGTGACGAGATCCTCCTCGCTCCGGATCTGGCCCGAGAAGCAGTCGTTCGTCTCGAACGTGACGACGTCACCCGGCTCGACCTCCAGCACCGGCTGCAGGTCGGGCCCGAACGCCCAGATCACCTGGTCACGCGACAGCCGATGCTGCGCCATGCGACCTCCTCGTCGACCGGTTCGGCATGCCGGCGCGACCCTATCGCCATCCGGGCGCTGCGGTCGTGCCCGCGGCCCCCGGCGCGCAGCGATACTGCCGGCGTGCAGGAGCCCGATCGTCTGACCGTCCGCGACCTCGCTGCCGAGCTCGGCTGCGCAGAGGAGGACGTGCGCGGGCTGATCCGCGCGGGCGAGCTTCGCACGGTGGCGTGCGGCGTCCGGCCCGGTCTCGTGCCGCGCCACGAGCTCGACGCCTACCGGCGCCGGCTGCAGCACCGCGAGCGCTGACGGCAGCGGCGCCCTACGCGAGCCAGGCGAGCGTCTTCGACGCGAGCGCGTCGAGCGCCGCCACCGACTGCTCGAGGTGCTCGCGCTTCGTGTCCTCGACCTTCGTGTGCGAGAGGCCGCGCAGGCTCTGCACGAACAGCATCACGGTCGGCACGCCGGCGCGCGCGACCTCGGCGGCGTCGTGGAGCGGCCCGGAGGGCAGCTTGTGCGACGCACCCGCGACCTCGCGCACCGCCTCGTCGGCAAAGGAGATCAGGGTCTCGTCGAAGAGGATCGGCGCGATCTGCCAGATGCGCTCCCACTCGACCGTCACGTCCTCCTCGCCGGCGAAGCGGTCGGCCGCCTCCCGCGCCAGCGCGAGCATGCGCGCGAGCGCGTCTGCGTCGAGGTGGCGCTGGTCGAGCAGCTGCTCGGCCGTCTCGACGACCGAGGTGACGATCCCGGGCTTGCAGACGACACCGCCGGAGGTGCAGACGGCGCCGCCGCCGACCCCCGCCGCGATCTCGCGGATGTGGAGGGCGAGCTTGGCCGCGCCTGCGAGCGCGTCCCGCCGCTTGTCCATCGGCGTCGAGCCGGCGTGGGCCGCCTGGCCGTGCCAGGTGAAGCGCGACCGCTCCACGCCGAAGGTGCCGAGCACGACGCCGAGCGGCAGGTCGAGCGACTCGAGCACCGGCCCCTGCTCGATGTGCAGCTCGAGGTACGCGGCCGCGTGCTCGAGCTGGGCGCGGGCGGAGAGCGCGCCGTCGAGGTCGACGCCGTGCTCGCGCAGGGCCTCGGGCAGGGCGACCCCGTCGCGGTCGGTGAGCTTCCGCAGCTCGTCCTGGTCGCTCATCGTCCCCGACGCCGCCGACGACCCGAAGAGCGACCGCCCGAACCGCGCGCCCTCCTCGTCGGCCCAGGAGACGAGCCGCACCGTCACCGGCGGCTCTCCTTCCGCGGCGATCCGGCGCAGCACCTCCGCCCCTGCGAGGCAGTTGAGGCTGCCGTCGAGCCAGCCGCCGTTCGGCACCGAGTCCATGTGCCCGCCGATCAGGAGCTCCCGGTCGGAGGCGCCGCGCAGCGTGAACCACTGGTTGCCCGCCTCGTCGATCTGCTCCTCGGCCCCCGTCTCCTCGACCTTCGCGCGCAGGAAGGCGCGGGCCCGCTCCCACGTCTCGGTCCAGGCGACACGCTGCGCGCCGTCGTCGTCTCCGGTCAGCTCCCGGAGCTCCTCCAGCTCGGCGACGGTGCGTGCGGGCTCGAGCGGCACGGGACGATCCTAAACCGACACGAACCGTGATAAGAACTGAGCGTGCAGCGCGCCGTCCAGAGGCTGCTGACGCTCGTCGCGACGATCGTCGTCCTCGCCGCCCTCTACGAGCTCTATCGCTGGGTCTGGGTGACGACCGGCTGGACGTGGCCCTTCAAGGTCGACGAGATCACGCTCCCGCACCTCTGGACGATCTTCAAGGCGCTCGGCGAGCCCTCCCGCTACGACGGCCCGCTGCTGATCACGGTGCTGCTGCACTCGGCCTGGTTCACCGCCAGGGAGGCGCTCGTCGGCTTCGCCCTCGGCGCCACGGTCGGCTTCGTGCTCGCGGTCGGGCTCGTCCACTCACGGCTCGCCCAGCGAGCCCTGCTGCCCTACATCGTCGCCTCGCAGACGATCCCGATTCTCGCCGTCGCGCCGATGGTGGTCGTCTGGCTGAAGTCCGGCTGGCAGTCGGTGGCGGTGATCGCCGCCTACCTGACGTTCTTCCCCGTGACGATCAACACGCTCCGCGGCCTCCAGGCGGCGGAGCCCGCAGCCCACGAGCTGCTCCGCTCCTACGCCGCGTCGCGCTGGCAGGTGCTCTGGCGGCTGCGCGTGCCCGCCTCGCTGCCCTACCTGTTCAGCGCGCTCAAGGTGAGCGCCACCGCGAGCGTCGTCGGGGCGATCATCGGCGAGCTGCCGAGCTCGATCCAGGACGGTCTCGGCGGCGCGATCCTCAACTTCAACCAGTACTACTCGATCAACCCGGCGAACCTCTGGGCGACGAACCTGATCGCCGCCGGGCTCGGCATCGTCTTCTTCCTCGCCGTCGTCGCCGCCGAGAAGCTCGTCGTCCGGCGCGCACCGGAGTACGTAGCGTGAGCGTAGGCTCGACGGAGCTCACCGGAGAGCGGAGGCACAGGCTTCGCCTGCGCCGGGAGCGGAACGTGAGCGTAGGCTCGACGGAGCTCACCAGAGAGCGGAGGCACAGGCTCTGCCTGGGCCGGGAGCGGAACGTGAGCGTAGGCTCGACGGAGCTCACCAGAGAGCGGAGGCACAGGCTTTGCCTGGGCCGGGAGCGGAACGTGAGCGTAGGCTCGACGGAGCTCACCAGAGAGCGGAGGCACAGGCTTCGCCTGCGCCGGGAGCGGAACGTGAGCGTAGGCTCGACGGAGCTCACCAGAGAGCGGAGGCACAGGCTTCGCCTGGGCCGGGAGCGGGATCAGTGAGCGTCGTCAGGATCGCCGGCTTGACGAAGACGTTCCCGAAGGGGGACGTGACGGCGCTGCAGGGGATCGACCTGGAGATCGAGCCCGGGGAGTTCGTCTCGCTGATCGGGCCGTCGGGCTGCGGGAAGTCGACGCTGCTGCGCGTGATCGGCGACCTCACACCGCCCACCGAGGGCACGGTCGAGGTGAACGGCAAGCCGGCGCCGCAGGCGCGCGACGACCACGACTACGGCATGGTCTTCCAGGACTCCGTCCTCTTCGACTGGCGCACGGTCGCGAAGAACGTGGCGCTGCCGCTGGAGATGCTCGGCTGGGAGCGCGGGAAGCGCAAGGCGCGGGTGGAGGAGATGCTCCGACTCGTCGAGCTGCAGGGGTTCGGCGACCACCACCCCTGGCAGCTCTCGGGGGGCATGCAGATGCGGGTCGCGATCGCCCGCGCGCTCACCTTCGAGCCGCCGCTGCTCCTGATGGACGAGCCGTTCGGGGCCCTCGACGAGATGACGCGCGAGCGGCTGAACATCGAGCTGCTCGAGATCTGGCGGCGCACCTCCTCGACCGTGGTCTTCGTCACCCACTCGATCTCCGAGGCGGTCTTCCTCTCGACGCGCGTGGTCGTGATGAGCCCACGGCCCGGGCGGGTCGCCGGGACGGTCGAGATCGACCTGCCGCAGCCGCGGACGAACGACACGCGGGAGGAGCCCCGCTTCTTCGAGCTGGTGACGGAGGTGCGCGAGCTGCTGCGCGGCGTCGGCGCGGACGACCACGGCAGCGTGCTCGCCGAGGCGGAGCGGCCGTGACCTCCCGGGGAGCGCCGGGTCGATGAGCCTCGTCGCGGAGCCGAGCGCCCGCGGAACGGTCGTCCGGGAGATCAGGACCCGCGCGGTCGACTGGATCCCGGCGCTCGTCGTCTTCTTCCTGGCGATCGCCGCCTGGCAGCTCGCGATCGACGCGTTCCACATCCAGCGCTTCCTGCTGCCCAAGCCGCTCGCGATCGTGAAGGCGTTCTGGAACGAGCGCTCCACGCTCTGGAGCGCGGGCTGGCTGACCCTGAAGGAGGCGCTGGGAGGGTTCGCGCTCGGCTCGGCGTTCGGGATCGCCTTCGCCGTCGTGCTCGCCCGGTTCCGGCGCGTCGCCGACGCCCTGATGCCGATCGCGATCGCGGCGAACGCGATCCCGATCATCGCGTTCTCGCCGATCTTCAACGCGTGGTTCGACCCGCTCTCGCCGTCGCCGCGGATGGCGACCGCCGGTGTCCTGTGCTTCTTCCCGGTGTTCGTGAACACCCTCCGCGGGCTGACGTCGGTGCGCCCGGCGCAGGTCGAGCTGATGCGCTCCTACGCGGCCGGGGAGCTCGCGATCTTCCGACGGGTCCGTGTGCCGACGGCGCTGCCCTTCGTGTTCGCCGCATTGAAAGTCGCGACCGTCCTCGCCATGATCGGCGCCATCGTGAGCGACTACTTCGGCACCTTCGGCTCCCTGGGGATCACGATCAAGAACTCCGTCTCGCTGTTCGACTTCGAAACGGCGTGGGCGGCGATCCTCACCGCCAGCATCCTCGGCGTCGCGCTGTACGTCGCGGTCGCGCTCGTCGAGCGAATCGCCCTCCAGTGGGATCCATCACGTCAGGAAAGGGGTACTGCATGAAGAGGAAGACGCTGCTCGCGCTGGCGTGCGTCGTCGTCACCGCCGCCGCAGTCGCGGCGACGCTGGGGCTCGGCAAGGCCCAGGCGACGACGAAGCTGACCCACGTGACCCTGCAGCTCAAGTGGGTGACGCAGGCCCAGTTCGCCGGCTACTACGCCGCCGTCGAGAAGGGCTACTACAAGAAGCTCGGGCTGGACGTGACGCTGAAGGTCGGCGGCCCGGACATCACGCCCGAGCAGGTCGTGCTCTCGGGCGGTGCAGAGTTCGGCCTCGACTGGCTGCCGAACCTGATGGCCACCCGCGAGAAGGGCGGCAAGATCGTCTCGATCGCGCAGGTCTTCCCGCGCTCGGGCATGACCGAGCTCACCTGGAAGGACTCCGGGATCAACACGATCAAGAAGATGGCGCACAAGAAGGTCGGCGTCTGGTGCTGCGGCAACCAGCCGGAGCTGTTCGCGGCGCTGAACAAGAACGGGATCGACCCGAACTCGAAGAGCGACGTGACGATCGTCAACCAGCCGTTCGACATGAACCTCTTCCTGCAGCGGAAGGTCGACGCCGCCGCAGCGATGACCTACAACGAGCTCGCCCAGGTCCTCGAGACGAAGAACCCGAAGACGGGCAAGCTGTACAAGCTCTCCGACCTGAACGTCTTCAAGATGGACAGCAAGCGGGTCGGGACGGGGATGCTGGAGGACAACATCTTCACGACCGAGACGTACCTGCACAACGCGGCCAACCACGCGACGATCACGAACTTCCTGCGTGGGTCGTTCCAGGGCTGGATCTACTGCCGCGACCACGTCGCCGCCTGCACGAACATCGTGCTGAAGAACGGGACGGCGCTCGGGCACGGCCACCAGCTGTGGCAGATGAACGAGATCAACAAGCTGATCTGGCCGAACGCCTACGGGATCGGCCACGTCTCGGCGAAGTCGGTGGCGAACACGGCGAAGATCGCGAAGACCTACGGCGTGATCAAGAAGCTGCCGCACAACGCGACCACCTACACCTACGCCGACCGGGCGCTGGACGCGCTCAAGAACGCCAAGGTCGACGTGTACGGCAAGCACTACAAGCCGATCACGGTGAAGGTCACCCCGGGCGGCAAGTAGCAACGGAGCGAGACGTAGACTCTGGAACCAGGTTCGCCCCCGGGCGAACCTGGTTCCAGGGGTCTCGTGCGAAAGGAGCAGAGCGATGTCCGTGCTGATCAAGGGCGGTCGCGTGATCACGGCGACCGACGACCACGTCGCAGACGTCTTCGTCGAGGGCGAGCGCATCTCCCGGGTCGGCGAGTCGCTCGAGGTGACGGCCGACCGGGTGATCGACGCCACCGGCAAGTACGTGCTGCCGGGCGCCGTCGACCCGCACACGCACCTCGAGATGCCGTGGCGCGGCAAGACGACGGTCGACGACTTCTACCACGGGCACGTCGCGGCGGCCTTCGGCGGCACGACCACGCACGTCGACTTCTGCATCCAGGGCAAGGGCCAGTCGTTCGGCGAGGCGCTCGCGGCCTGGCACGGCAAGCGGGAGGGCAAGGCCGTGATCGACAACGGCTTCCACATCATCGTCACCGACCTCGAGAGCGGCAGCCTCGAGGAGCTCGCGACCCTCCCGGAGGAGCACGGCGTCAGCTCCTACAAGCTCTTCATGGCGTACAACGACTCGCTGCGCATCAGCGACGAGGGCCTGTTCCGCGTCATGCAGGTGGCCGCGAAGACCGGCGCCTGCGTGATGGTGCACGCCGAGAACGGCGACGCGATCGAGGTCCTGATGGCGGACGCGATCGCCGCCGGCAACACCGACCCGATCTACCACGCGTTGACGCGGCCGCCGGAGACCGAGGGCGAGGCGACGAACCGCGCGATCCAGCTGGCGCACGTCGCGGGCGCGCCGCTCTACGTCGTGCACGTCTCGTGCGCCGAGTCGCTCGAGCCGATCCAGATCGCCCGCCGCAAGGGCTGGGACGTGTGGGGCGAGACCTGCACGCAGTACCTCTTCGTCGACCAGTCGTTCCTCGAGCGGCTCGACGACTTCGAAGCCGGCAACTACGTCTACACGCCGCCGCCGCGCGCGAAGGAGAACCAGCCGATCCTCTGGGGGGCGATTCGCGACGACGACCTGCAGGTGGTCTCGACCGACCACTGCGGGTACACCGAAGGAGCAGAAGCTGCTCGGCAAGGACGACTTCCGCGCGATCCCGAACGGCGCGGCCGGGATGGAGAACCGCCTGCACATGGTCGCACCACTTCGGTGTCCGCGAGGGCCGCATCTCACCCTCACGGATGGTCGAGCTGCTCTGCACGAGCCCGGCGAAGCTCTTCGGGATGTACCCGAAGAAGGGCACGATCGCGGCCGGGAGCGACGCCGACATCGTCGTCTTCGATCCCGACAGGCGGCACACGATCTCCGCCTCGACGCACCACTCCGCGTGCGACATCAACATCTACGAGGGAACCGAGGTGGTCGGCTCGCCGGAACTCGTGCTGCGCCGCGGCGAGGTGATCGTCGAGGACGGCGAGCTGAAGGCGAAGCCGGGCAGCGGGCAGTTCGTCTCGCGGGCGCGGTTCCGTCAGGAGCTCGCGCCGGCGGAGAGCCTGGCCTCGGCGAGCATCACGTAGGCCGTCGAGCCCTTCCGCTCGGCCAGCTCGATCAGCTCGCCCAGAACCCTTTGCGCCTCCTCGCCGCGGCCGGCGGCGAGGAGGACGTCGCTCGCCTCGAGCCGCATGTGGACCTGGAGGGAGAGGTACTCGTGCCGGTCGACGAGCTCGACGGCCTCGCGCGCGAGCGCGCAGGCACGGTCGTGCTCGCCCCGCGCCGAGGCGACGAGCGCGCGCGAGGAGGTAACCTGCGCCACCGTCACCCAGTCGTCCGGCGTGCTGATCGACATCGCCTCGTCGAGGATCGCGTCCGCCTCGTCGAGGCGGCCGAGGCGGGCCAGGGTGCCGCCGAGAAGGCCGCCCCCGGTGGAGCGGTAGCCCCGCTCGCCGAGCTCGCCGAGCTCGTCCCAGGAGCGGCGCAGGAGCTGCTCGGCCCGCTCGTACTCGCCGGCGAGCAACTCCGCCACGCCGTACTGGTGCGAAACGCCGGCGGCGAAGATCAGCCTGCCGCGCTCCCGCTGCTCCTGCAGGAACGCGTCCCAGAGCCGCCTGGCCTCGTCGAAGCGGCCCTGCATCGCCGCAGCGTCGCCCCGGATGCCGCCGACCGGGATCCCCGCCGCCTCCACCTCCCCTGCAAGCCGGAGAACCTCGTCCCACGGAGTGTCGTCCTGAAGCTTGAAGCCGATCAGGTGGCGTAGCGCCGCGACCTCGAGGGCGCGGTCGCCGGCGGCACGCGCATGATGGGCGGCGCGCGTTGCCGCCTCGCTCCCCTCGCGGATCCGTCCTGCCCAGAAGAGCGTGAATGCATGCGCGTGCTGACCGGCGGCGAGCGTCCGCGGCGACGCGGAGGAGCCCAGCGCGTCGAGCCGCCTCCGCGTCGCAGCCTCGAGCTCGACCGGCGAGATCGACTGGCCGTGGCCGGAGGCGAGCGTCTTGAAGAAGAAGGCCTGCGCCGAGGCGTCGGCGTCCTTCCCCGCGATCGCCTCGTCGAGGATCGCATAGGCCTCTTCCAGCCGGCCGAGCTCGTGCAGCGCGGCGCCGAGCGCTGCCAGAAGCGGGAGCCGCCGGGCGTCGTCGCCGGGATAGAGGTCGACCGCCCGGCGCAGGAGCGACGCGGCGGCGTGCGAGTCCTCGCGCGCGTCCGCGCGAGCGCCGGCCCGGCCGAGCCGTTCGGCGGCACGCCCCCGCAGCGCCTCGTCGGGAGCTCCGAGCTCCGCCTGGTAGTGCGACGCCTGCTCGAGGTGGTAGCCGACGATCTCGTCGAGCTCGACGAGCTCCGGCGCGTGCTCCTCGAGCCAGGCCGCGAAGCGGCCGTGCAGATCGGCCCGCACCGACTTCGGCAGCGAGTCGTAGGCGGCGTCTCGGATCAGCAGGTGCCGGAAGCGGAACGCGTCGTCGCCCGGCAGGGTGGCGACACTCGGACGGACGAGCTCCTTGCGCACGAGCGGGAGGAGGCCCGCCGGATCGCCGTCCAGAGCCGCGACGGCGCCCCGGTGGAAGACCTGCCCCTCGATCGCGCCCCGCTCGAGCGCGGCGCGCTCCAGGGGCGGCAGCTGGTCGAGGCGCGCGGCGAGCAGCGCCTGGATCGTGGCGGGAACGGTCACCTCTCCGGGCGACTCCTGCAGCATCGCGAGCATCTGCTCGACGAAGAGCGGGTTCCCCTCGGCCGCAGCCCGGATCCGCACGCGCAGCGCGGGCTCGAGCTCCTGCCCGGCGAGCAGCTCGTCGATCAGCACGTCGGTCTCTGCCGCCGAGAGCGGCTCGAGCAGGACGGTCGTCGCGTTCAGCTTGCCCCCACCCCAGCCCGTCCGGCGGTCGAGCAGGTCGGGGCGCCCGAGGCAGAGCAGCAGGATCGGCGCGTCGCGCGACCAGTCGGCGACGTGCTCGATCAGGTCGAGGAACGTCGGCTCGGCCCATTGCAGGTCGTCGAAGAGCACGACCAGCGGCCGCTGCGCCGCTCTCGCCTCGAAGAGCTTGCGGACCGCGAAGGCGATCTCGTCGGCCGGCGCCTGACCCTCGCCGAGGAGCGCGGCGAGCGCCGCGCTCGGCGGCTGCTCCCCGCCCAGCAGCTGCAGCACGACCTCGACGACGGGCCAGTAGGTGATCCCCTCGCCGTAGGAGAGGCAGCGTCCGCTCACGATCGTCGCGTCGAGGTCGTCGAGGAACTCGGCAGCCAGCCGCGACTTGCCCACCCCGGCCGCGCCGAGCATCGTGAAGAGGACGCACGCCTGCTCCGACCGGGCTCGCTCCCAGGCGCCGGCGAGCAGCCGGCGCTCGCGCCCGCGCCCGACGAGCGGCGCGTCGAGCCGCCGAGCGAGGCCGACGTCCCCGGTGACGGCGGCGAGCCTGTAGGCAGTCAGGGGCTCCGCCTTCCCCTTCGCCTCGAGCGGCGGCAGCAGCTGGGCGTCGACGGCGTCGCGCACGAGCCCGTAGGTGGCCGCACCGAGCAGCACCTCGCCGGCGCCCGCCGCCTGCTCGAGCCGCGCCGCGACGTTGACCGCGTCGCCGGTGACCAGCGAGTCGGCGCTACCCGTGACCACCTCGCCCGTGTTGACACCGATACGCACGTCGATCTCGACGCCGTCGCGGAGCTCCTGCGCCGCACGGACTGCCCGCAGGGCGTCGTCCTCGCGTACCGTGGGGATGCCGAAGACGGCCATCACGGCGTCGCCGATGAACTTCTCCAGCGTCCCGCCGTGCCGCTCGATCGCCTCCCGGGCGACGTCGAAGTAGCGGCCCATCACCGTCCGCAGCGCCTCCGGGTCGAGGCGCTCCCCGAGCGCCGTCGAGCCGCTGACGTCGCAGAAGAGCACCGTCACGACCTTCCGCTGCTCACGGGCCGGCTCGACCGCGAGAGCCGCCCCGCAGACGTCGCAGAACTTCGCCCCGTCGCGGTTCGATGCCCCGCAGCTTGCGCACGTCATGCGGTGACGGTACTACGGGCGCAGCACCCCGCCTATCCGCCCGCTCAGCGGGTCTGCGGGAAGCCCGAGGTCGACCTTCGAGGTGGCCGGGTCGGGCCAGCGCGAGGTGACGACCTTCGTGCGGGTGTAGAAGTCGATCCCCTCGGGCCCGTAGATGTGCCGGTCGCCGAAGAGCGAGCTCTTCCAGCCGCCGAAGCTGTAGTAGGCGACGGGCACCGGGATCGGCACGTTGATCCCGACCATCCCCGCCTGGGCCTCGAACTGGAACCTGCGCGCGACCCCGCCGTCGCGGGTGAAGATCGCCGTCCCGTTGCCGTACGGGTTGTCGTTGACGAGCCGCACCGCCTCGTCGTACGTCCCGACGCGGGTGACGCCGAGCACCGGGCCGAAGATCTCGTCGTCGTAGGCGCGCATGCCCGGCTCGAGCTCGTCGATCAGGCTCGGCGCGAGGAAGAACCCCTCCTCGGGACAGCCCTCGCGGCCGTCCACGAGCACCGTGCCACCGCCGTCTCCGAGGTAGGAGGCGACCTTGTCGCGATGCTCCCGCGTGATCAGCGGCCCCATCTCGCTCGCGGCGTCCATCCCGTCCCCGACCTTGACCTCGGGGATGCGCTTCCTGATCGCCTCGATCAGCGGGTCGGCGACGTCGCCGACGGCCACGACCAGCGAGACCGCCATGCAGCGCTCGCCGGCGGAGCCGTACGCGGCCGACACCGCCGCGTCGGCGGCCATGTCGATGTCCGCATCCGGCAGCACGATCATGTGGTTCTTCGCCCCGCCGAGCGCCTGGCAGCGCTTGCCGCGCGCGGTCGCCGTCTCGTACACGTACTTCGCGATCGGCGTCGAGCCGACGAACGAGACCGCCGCCACGTCCGGGTGCTCGAGCAGCGCGTCGACCGCCACCTTGTCGCCGTGGACGACGTTGAAGACGCCGTCGGGCACACCCGCCTCCTTCAACAGCTCGGCGGTGTAGACCGACGCCGAGGGGTCCTTCTCCGACGGCTTGAGCACGAACGTATTGCCGCAGGCGAGCGCGGGGGCCCACATCCACATAGGGACCATCGCCGGGAAGTTGAACGGCGTGATGCCGGCGACGACGCCGAGCGGCTGGCGGATCGAGTAGACGTCGACGCCGGTCGAGGCCTGCTCGCTCATGCCGCCCTTCAGGAGGTGCGGGATGCCGCAGCAGAACTCGATCACCTCGAGCCCGCGCGTCACCTCGCCCATCGCGTCGGAGAGCACCTTGCCGTGCTCGGCGGTGAGATGCCGCGCGATCTCCTCGCGCCGCTCGTGCACCAGCTCGCGGATCGCGAACAGCAGCTCGGCACGCTTCGCCAGCGAGAGCGCGCGCCACGCGGGAAACGCCTCCTTCGCCGCCGCGACCGCCCCTCCGACCTCCTGCGCCGACGCGAAGTCGACCGCGCCCGTCTGCTCGCCCGTCGCGGGGTTGTAGACCGCGCCCGAACGGCCGGATCGCCCCTCGTACGGTGCTCCGGCGATCCAGTGGTTGATCGGCTTGACGGCTGTGACGGTCATCGGGCTCCTCCTCGAATGGTAGGAAGGAGCGTACCGTGACACCGCCGCCGCAGGAGCTCGCCGAGGACACGATCGCCCACGTCCTGCCGGGGCCGATGTTCGAGCGTCTCGAGCTCGACGGCTTCGTCTTCGCCGCGACGCCGCAGGAGGCGGGCGTCCAGCGAATCCGGCTCGGCGAGGCCGAGGCTGCCGTCGAGGCCGCGGTCGAAACCGCCCGGCGCGAGGCGCTCCGGCTCGGCTCCGAGCTGCTCGAATGGTGGGTCGGGTGGTCGGCGACTCCGCGCGACCTCGCCGCCCGCCTCCTCGACCGAGGTTTCACCCCGGGCGAGACGCCCGTTCTCACGGGCATGACCTGCGACCACGCGCCGCCCGCCGCCGGCGTCGAGGCGCGCCGGATCGAGACACTCGAGGCGCAGCTGCGGGCGCTCGAGGTCGACTGGGACGTCTGGGAGCTGACCGCCGAGCAGCGGGCGCGACGGGTCGCGACGGAGCGGCGGCGGTTCGACCCGACCGGCAGCGTCCACCACTTCGCCGTCTACGTCGACGGCGAGCCGGTCGGCTTCGGCCGCGCCGTCGACATGGACGGCGGCGTCGCCCTGCTCGGCGGGGCGGTTCTGCCGGCGTTCCGCGGGCGGGGCGTCTATCGCGCACTCGTCCGCGCGCGATGGGAGCACGCAGCGGCACGCGGCACGCCGCTCCTCGTGGTGCAGGCCGGGCCGATGTCGGCCCCCGTGCTCGACGGCCTCGGCTTCCGGCGCCACGGCGACCTCCACCTGTTCGCCGACCCGGTTGTAGGCTCTCGGCATGGCGACGACTGAGTCAGGAACCGAGCTCGGCAGGCAGATCGTCCAGGACGCGAAGGACTACGTCCTCTACTCCTGGAGCGTGCAGAACGCGATCGACCCGATTGCGGTCGAGCGCGCGGAGGGACGCTACTTCTACGACTACGACGGGAAGCGCTATCTCGACTTCGCGTCGCAGCTCGTGAACGTCTCGATCGGCCACTCCCACCCGAAGGTGGTCGAGGCGATCAAGGCCCAGGCGGAGCAGCTCGCCACGATCGGGCCGCCGATGGCGACCGAGTCGCGCTCGCGCCTCGGGAAGCTGCTCGCGGAGGTGACGCCCGGCGACCTCCAGATGAGCTTCTTCACGAACGGCGGCGCCGAGGCGAACGAGAACGCGATCAAGCTGGCGCGCTGGTACACGGGTCGCCAGAAGGTGATCGCGCGCTACCGCTCCTACCACGGCGCCACCGCCGGCGCGATCGCACTCACCGGCGACCCGCGCCGCTGGCCGGCGGAGCCCTCGATCCCCGGCGTCGTGCGCATGTTCGACCCGTACACCTACCGCTGCCCCGCCGGCCATCCCGACCCCTGCCCCGTCTGCACGGGCGCGCCGCACCTGGAGGAGATCCTGCAGTACGAGGGCGCGCACACGGTCGCCGCCGTGATCCTCGAGACCGTCACCGGCACGAACGGGATCATCGTCCCACCCGACGGCTACCTGCAGTCGATCCGCGAGGTCTGCGACCGGCACGGGATCCTGCTGATCTGCGACGAGGTGATGGCCGGCTTCGGCCGCACCGGCAAATGGTTCGCGGTCGACCACTGGGACGTCGTGCCGGACATCATGACCGTCGCCAAGGGCATCAACTCGGGCTACGTGCCGCTCGGGGCGATGATCGTCCGCGAGCCGATCGCGGCCTGGGTGCGCGACAAGTACTTCGCCGGCGGCCTCACCTACAGCGGGCACCCGCTCGCCTGCGCCTCCGGGGTCGCCTCGATCGAGGCGTTCCGGGAGGAGGGGATCGTCGAGAACGCCGCCGCGATGGGCGACGTCTTCCGCAGCGGGCTCGCCCGGCTGCAGGAGAAGCACCCCTCGATCGGCGAGGTTCGCGGCCTCGGCTGCTTCTGGGGGCTCGAGCTCGTCAAGAACCGCGAGACGCGGGAGCCGCTCGTCCCGTTCAACGGCGGCGGCGAGGCGGCCAGGCCAGTCGCCGCGCTCTCCAGGCGCGCGCTCGAGCGGGGCCTCTACCTGATGACCCACTGGAACGTGGTCATGTGCTGCCCGCCGCTCACGATCACGCGCGAGGAGCTCGACGAGGCGCTCGACGCGCTCGACGACGCACTGAGCGTTGCCGACGAGTTCGTCGATTAGCCGCGACGCTGCGCGAGTTCGCGCAGAGCCCCGACCGCTACTCGCGGATCTCGGCCGACGTCGACCGGTTCGCCGACGAGCGCGTCTGCGTGATCCAGGGCACGGTCTGGGCGGGCGTCTCCGGCGTCCGTGTCGGCCCCGACGAGGTCGAGGCGCTCGTCGCCGAGGTGCGCGAGCGCGTCCCGGCGGAGAAGCTGACGACGTGGTGGCTCGACCCGGGAGCGCAGCCTGCCGACCTCGAGCAACGGCTGCACGAGCTCGGCTTCGTCGAGCCGCGCGACCGCGGCTCGCACCTGCACGCGCTCGCCCTCGCCGGCGAGCCCGCACCGGGCCCGGCCGACGTCACGGTCCGGCTCGTCGAGACGGTCGAGGACTACGTCGTGGCGCACGAGGTGATGTGGGAGGCCTTCCAGACGCCGGCGCAGCGGCGCGAGCAGCAGCGGCCGCACCTGCGAGGCGAGTTCGAGTCGCACCGGGCCGCGGGCAGCCCGCTGACGTTCCTCGCCGAGCTCGACGGACGCTCGGTGGGCCTCGGACGCTCGGTGCTCTCGGACCGCGGCGTCTTCCTGATCGCCGGCGCGGTGCTGCCCGAGGCGCGCGGCCGCGGCGTCTACCGCGCGCTCGTGCGCGCCCGCTGGGAGGACGCGGTCGCCCGCGGGACGCCGGGCCTCGTCACCGAGGCGCTCCCCGACACGTCCTACCCCATCCTGAAGCGGCTCGGCTTCGAGGAGGTCTGCACCATCCGCCGCCTCGAGGATCCCCGTCAGGAAGCCGGTAGCGGCAGCACCAGCCCGGCCTCGTAGAGGCGGACGAACGTCTCGACGACACGCGGGTCGAACTGCGACCCGGCCGCCTCGCGCAGGCGCCGGATCGCCTCCGCCGGCGAGAGGCGCCGGCGATACGGGCGATCGGTGACCATCGCGTGGAACGCGTCGCACACGAGCACGATGCGCGACTCGACCGGGATCGAGCTTCCCTCCCGGCCGTCCGGGTAGCCGCGACCGTCCCAGCGTTCGTGGCAGGCGCGCACGATCGGCCGGACCTCGACCAGGCGGTCGATGGGGGCGAGGATCCGCTCCCCGAGCTCCGGATGCCCCTTGACGACCGCGAACTCCGCGTCGGTGAGCGGGCCGGGCTTGCGGAGGATGTCGGAGGGGATGCCGATCTTGCCGATGTCGTGGAAGAGCGCTCCCAGCTCGAGCCGCTTCGAGCGCGTCGGGATCGAGCCCGAGCTCCCGGCCGACGAGCAGCGACATGTCGGAGATCCAGCGCCCGTGGCTGGAGGTGTCCTGGTCGCTTGCCTCGAGCGCATTGGCGAGGGAGGCAACCGTCGACACGAACGTGCGCTCGAGCCGCTCGAAGTGCTCGGCGCTCTCGATCGCGAGCTTCGCCTGGTCGGCGAGCCCCGCGAGCAGCCGCAGCTGTCGCTCGTCGATCTCGATCGAGCCGACGCTCGACGTGAGCGCGCCCACACGGTTTCCCTCCAGCCGGAGGGGCGCGACGACGATCCGGCCGGGGCTCTCGCCGAGAGCGCCCCCCAGCTCCTCGACCTCCTCGGCCTCGAGCACGAACGGCTCGCGCTCCCCGAGCAGGCCGTGCGCGGTCCCGGCGTCGATGCGCAGGCGGCCGACCGGGTCGGGCTCGCTCGCGTGCCCCCACGCCGCACGGGCGACCAGCTCCCGCGCGCCCGAGTCCTCCTGGATCCAGAGCACCGCACGGCCGGTGCCGAGCGCTCGCGCCGTCACCTCGACGCTGCGCCGGAGAACCTCCTCCGGCGACTCGGCGGTCGCGAACTCGCGGCTCGCCTCGAGCAGCGCGCCGGCGATCTCGGCCGCCTCCCGCTGCTTGAGATAGAGGCGGGCCCGCTCGAGGGCGGCCGAGACGTGGCGGGCGAGCGACGCGAGGATGCGTGCCCGCTCCTCGTCGAGTTGCTCGACGCCGACGACGAGACGGCCGTCGACCTCGCCTTCGGAGAGCGGGGCCGAGACGCCGTCGCGCAGCGGCTCTCCGATGCTCGCGGCGCTGCGGCCGCCGAGCCACACCGACGCCTGCTCCGCATCGAAGAGATCGGCCGCGGCCGCGACGGTCTGCGCGCAGATCTCCTCCTCCGACGCGGCCAGGGAGATCCGGTCGGCAAAGCGCAGCAGCGCCTTGGCGGCCTCCGCCTCGCGCCGTTGCTGCTCGAGGAGCCGCGCGTTCTCGAGCGCCACCGACGCCTGCCCGGCGAGCACCTCGAGCAGGCGCACGTCGTCGCCGTCGAACTGGTTCACCCCGAGCTTGGAGATCACGATCACGCCCGTGACGCGCGAGCCGTGGTAGAGCGGGACCGCGGCCAGCGACTCCTCGATCTCCTCCGTGCCCGGAATCGTGAACGCGAACTCGCACTCGAGCGCGTTCGGCACGAGCAGCGACCGGCCCGTCTCGGCGACACGACCGGTGATGCCGATGCCCACCGGCGTCGAGTACGCGTCGGTGGCCGAGTCGATCGTGCTGTCGTGGTCGCCGAGGAAGGTGATCGGCCGGAGCTGGTCGCCGTCGCGCAGCAGCACGCGGCAGTTGTGGTAGTCGATCAGGTGCCGGAGCTCCGCGGCGATCGTCTCGCCGATCTGGCGGACGTCGTTGAGACGGTTCAGCTTGCCGGCGAGCGACTGGAGCATCTTCAGGTGGGCGATCGAGCGCAGGTCGCGCGCTTCTGCTTCCGTCGGGCGCTCGATCGAGCCGCCCTGGTCGTAGACGACGCAGCGGTTCTTGCCGCGGGCCTTGGCCGTCATCATCGCCGCCTCGGCGCAGGCGACGAGCTCCCGCGGGTTCATCGCGTGACGCGGGCCCTCGGCGATGCCGAGCGAGAGCGTCATGTGCCCCGCAGCGTCGAGCTCGACCGCCCGGAGCTCCTCGACCATCCGATCGGCGACAGCGAGCGCGTCGCCCGCGTCGCACGACGGCAGGATCGCCGCGAACTCCTCGCCGCCGATCCGGCAGACGATGTCGGATGCGCGGATCGCCTCGCGCGCGAGGCGGGCGATCTGCACGAGGATCGCGTCGCCGGCGCCGTGCCCGTGGACGTCGTTGACGCGCTTGAAGTCGTCGAGGTCGAACATCAGGACCGGCGACCGTCTCGTGGGTCCGCGAGGCACGGGTGAGCTCCGAGCGCAGGCGGTCGTGGAAGTAGCGGTGGTTGTAGAGGCCGGTCAGCGAGTCGGTCTGGGCGAGATGCTCGAGCCGCGCCCGGATCTGGGCGTTGTCGAGCGCGAGCGCCGCGGCGTCGCCGAACCACTTCGCGAGCTCGAACTCGTGCTCGGCGAAAGCGGCGTCGGCGCCGATGCGATAGATGTTGAGCGCGCCCTTGAGGGCGCCGCGCGCGATCAGCGGCACCACGATCATCGCCTCCGGCTCGACGGGCGTTCCCGGCACCACGAGGCTGCGCGGATCGAGATCGGCGCGATTCGACCAGATCGGCAGGCGGTGCTCGACCGCCCAGCCGGTGAGACCCTCCCCGAAGCGGGGCCGGTCGGCCATGATCTCCTCCTGGTAGGACTGCGAGCGTGCGAGCACCGGCACGAGCTCACGCCGCTGCTCGTCGGCCTCGTACACGTGCAGCGCCTCGTACGGCATCAGGTCGGAGAGCGTCGTCGCGATGCGCTCCAGCAGCGCGTCGCGGCTCTGCTCGGACAGCACCTCGTGGAAGACCTCCGCCAGCCTCCGGTACGACTCGACGAGGGCCTCGGGGCGTCCGCCGTCGTCCGGGCGGCCGGAGCCGTCCGGGCCGGGGACGTACGCCTCCGCGATCCCGGGGACCATTCACCCCGTTATCGGCGACGTACATCCCCGGCTTGAGCGGCTCGCTACATGAGTCCGCACATGCGGGCCGTGTTCGGCCACGGTGCGAAGCCGCGCCCGGAGCGATAGGCCCGCACGGCAGCCGCGAGCTGGGCCCACGGGGGCCACTTCTCCGCCGTCCCCCACCGGCTCATGTAGGAGCCGCCGTAGCGGGACTGGAAGCGGAAGTCCATCTGGAGGCCCGCCGTAGTAGCCGTTGCCGGTGTTGGCCGTCCACGAGCCCTCGTAGTGGTGGATGCACAGGAAGGCCTGCTGGAGCTCCGCCGGGATGTCCGGCTTCGTCACCGCCGCGAGCTGCCTCGCCGTCGCATGACGGGCGACCGCGAGCGCCGCGGCGGCACCACGGCGCTGCCAGAGCCGCAGCGTCGCGCGTGCCGTGCGGGCGTGGGCATGCGCGAAACGCGAAGTCGCCTTGCCGGGATAGATCCGGTGCAGCTTCAGCGTCAGACTGCGGTTGAACACGATCCGCCGGTAGAGGGCCGCCCGCAGGCCCGGCCCGGCCGGCAGCTTCACCGAGAGCCGGCGGTGGATGCGTTTGAGGGCATGGCTTCGCGCCGTGTAGGCGCGGCGCGTCCACAGGTCGACCGTCCAGCCGAGATAGCCCCGGTCACGGCTGCGGCGGTACGAGAACGAGGTCTTGGTCCTCTTGGCGCGGGCCGCGCGCTCGTACGTCCAGGTGAGCGTGCGGTAGTGGTCTGCAAGGGATCGCAGTTCTGTGATGGTCGCGCGTTGCTCCGGCTGGCGTGCCGCGTGGTGCGCAGCAGCGGAACCGGCCAGGACGAGCGCCGTCAGAACGCTGAGCCCCGCAAGGCTCAGCCGCAGAGGGAAATGCACAACAAGTAGTCCTCCTTGGGCCCGGAGAGTGCTGGGTCTTTTGGGGGTTTCCGCGACGGCTGTCTGGGCTCGCAGCCACCGCAGGACCGGGGGACGGTAGCGCGCCTGGCAACGCTCGTGCCGCGAAGTGCTAAGGATTCTGTAAAGAGTCTTTATGGCGCAGAAATCAGGAAAACAGGTCGAGCTCGGGCTCGATCACGATCTCGCGGGCCGTCCCGTCGCCGCCGAGCCGCAGGCCCCGGAGCACCACGGCCGGCACCCCGTCGGCCTTGCCCCGGACGAGGTCGGCGGCGGCGGCGATCTCGTCGGCGATCGCGACGCGGCTCGAGCGGAGCTCGTAGCCGATCCGGTCGGTCGTGCCGCGCAGGTCGAGAATCGGGGCGAAGCCGGCGACCCCGATCGCGACGTCGGTCGTCCCCTGACGGAACGGCCGCCCGAACGAGTCGGTGACCACCACGCCCACGTCGATCCCTCGGAGCTCCCGCACGCGGGCGCGGAAGCCCCGCGCGCTCGCGTCCGGGTCGACCGGAAGCAGGACGAGCGTGCCGGGCTCCGGTGCGTTCGAATGGTCGACGCCGGCGGAGGCGCAGATGAACCCGTGGCGCGTCTCCGCGATCACGAGCGGCCCGCGCTCGCGGACGATCCGCTTCGCCTCCCGCAGCACCGCCTCCACCTCGCGCGGGTCCCGCTCGTCGCCGGCCAGCTCGACCGCCTTCGCCGACGCCTCGATGCCGTCGATGCGCACGACGCGGCCCTCCGCCTTCGAGACCACCTTCTGCGCGAGGACGACGACGTCGCCCTCCTCGAGCGCGATCCGCTCGAGCACGAGCGCGGCGAGGTCGTCCCCCTCCCGGATCTCGGGCAGGCCGGGCACGGGCAGGATCGAGATCATTCGACGCCGGTGACGCGGATGCCCGCGTGGGCGCGGTAGCGGCGGTTCAGGTTCACGATCACTGCCGTCAGCCCCTCGAGCGCGCGCGCGCTCGCGAGCGGGCCGGCGTCCAGCGCGCGGCCGGCGACGAGCTTGGCCGAGAGCGCCGAGCGCCAGCTCCTTCGCCGCCTGGTCGTCGCCGCAGACGAGCGCGTCCTCGTCCGGGCACCTCGTCGGCGAGGCTCGCCGCGGCGATCGAATGGAGGCCGGCGACGACCGGAGCGCCCACCACGTCCTGGATCCGCTCGGCGAGGCTCCGCTCGCTCGGGTCCGGGAGCATGCCCACGCCCTTGCGGAACTCGATCGCGCTGGCGACGCTGAGCAGCGGCGTCGCACCCAGCGCGTCCGCGACACCGCGCGCCGTCTCGAGCGCCGCGTCTGCCTTGACGGCGAGCACGGCCAGGTCGGCGCCGCGCACCGCCTCGTCGTTCGTCGCGCCGGAGACGCGCCCACCGCCCAGTTCCTGTGCGGTCGACCGAGCCCGCTCGGCGTCGCGGGAGCCGATCACCACCTCGTCCTCCCCCACCGCGGCGAGCCGCCCGGCGAGCGCGCGGCCGAAGCTGCCGGTGCCTCCGAGGACCGCGACCTTCACGCGGGCGTCCCGGCCGCGTCGAGCGCGGCCGCGGCGAGCCGGCGGGCGGCGTCCGGGTCGCGCATCAGCGTCTCGGTGACGACGAGCCTGACCCCGGCGGGAAGCGCCGCGCCCGCATCGGCCTGGTCGACGACCAGCGCGTCGACCAGGCCCGGGTAGCACGACGCGACGTGCTCGGGACCGGTGCCGCCCGCGAGGCGCGCGAGCATCCGGTCGGCCGGCCCCTTCACGGCGCGGCCGCCGATCAGCGGGCTCACCGCGACGCAGGGGGCCCGTCGCCGCTCGAGCGCCTCACGGATGCCGGCGACGGCGAGCATCGGGCCGATCGACACGTACGGGTTGCTGGGCGCGAGCAGGATCACGTCGGCGCGCTCGAGCGCCTCCAGCACGCCCGGGCCGGGCACGGCGTCGGGCGCGCCCGCGTAGTGGACGGCGTCCACCTCGTCGCGGTGGCCGCGGGCGACGAACCAGGTCTGGAAGTCGAACGTGCCGGCGGGCGTCTCGACGAAGGTGCGCACGGCGTCGTCGGTCGCAGGCAGGAGGCTCGCCTCGAGCCCCAGGGCGGCGGCGACCCTGGCCGTCGCCTCGGACAGCGGCACGCCGGCCCGCAGCAGCTCGGTGCGGACGAGGTGCAGCCCGATGTCGCGGTCGCCGAGCCGGAACCACGCCTCGCCGCCGAGTTCCGCGACCGTGTCGAGGGCACGCCAGCTCTCGTCGGCCCGGCCCCAGCCGCGCTCCTCGTCGGCGAGGCCGGTCAGCGTGTAGAGGATGCTGTCGAGGTCGGGCGAGACGCGCAGCCCCAGCACCTCGATGTCGTCGGCCACGTTGCCGACGATCGCCACGTCCCGCGGCTCGACCACCGCGAGCACCCCGCGCAGGAAGCGCGCCCCGCCCACCCCGCCGGAGAGGACGGCGACGTTCATGCCGCGGACTCGAGGTGCAGCGACGGCAGCACGCGCCGGGTGTGCTCGCCGACCCGATTGCGCAGTCGGCGCAGATCGTCGAGCGAGTCGACGTCGTCGACGAGGTTCGGCGCGTCGAGCCGCGTCGAGGGGCCGAGTGCGGCGAACCGCGCGGCGCTACCGGGGCCGTAGATCGGCTCGAAGAGACGCCCGTCGGCGAGGGCGAGCGCGTTCGTGGTGCCGTCGAGAGCGGCGACGAGCGCGAGCCCGTCGACCGGCACGGCTCCGGCGAGCGCGAGCAGGTCACGCCCGGTCGCGCACGGCAGGTCGGCGTTCACGATCAGGTAGGGCGCCGGCAGCGCCGCCGCGGCGGCCGCGTCGAGCGCGGCCTGCACCGCGGCCCCCTGGCCCCGGCCGGGATCGTCGACATGGCGGGCGCCGTCCGGAAGGGCGGGCGCCTCCGGCGCCACGACGAGGACGGGGCCGACGAGCAGGGCGGCGCCGAGAACGTCCTCGAGCATCGCCTGCGCCAGCGCCGCCCGGTCACCGGCCGGCAGGCGCGCGAGGCGCCGCTTCGGATCGTTGCTGCGGAAGGGAACGACCACCGTCGCCATGCCCGGAGACACTACCGAGGCGGGCTCACGCGAGAACCGACGGCCCGGCCGCCCCCGGCCCTCGAGGCGGTCGCCCGTCAGCCGCCGCGGCCGAGCTCGCGCACGTCGATCCAGTGCGTCCCGCGCAGCGACTCGACCACGCGGGGATCGGTGTGCTCCGGGTTGAAGACGTGCGCGCCGAGGTCGCAGCAGAGGGCGACGGTGTCGGCCGGAACGCCCTCGAGCTGCACGAACGCCTCGACCGGCAGCTGCGCCTCGGCCAGCGAGTAGTGGCGGAACTGGAGCTCCGGTGCGACCTCCATCAGCCGCGGCCAGTCGGGACAGGAGTGCGGGCTCACGGGCGTGAGATTGGCGTGCCCGCCGGGATCTCCTGCAAGCTCCACGTCCCGTCGAGCAGGACGCTGCCCGTCGCCGCCCCGGTCGGGAAGACGAAGAAGCGCACCGCGTCGTCGAGCATGTGCAGCGGCCGCCCCGATTGCGGGTCGACGAGCGCGAAGCGAAGGTGGAAGCGGCCGTCCGCCAGCGGCAGCCGCTCGAGGCGGAAGTCGAGGTCGACCTCACCGCCCGCGCCGGTCCAGCCGAGCTCGGCGGTCGCCTGTTCGGAGCGGCCGAGCACGAGCCCGCCGTCGTCGCGCAGCTCGACCGAGACCTGCGGCGGCGCGACGCCCGGCTGGGCGGCGACGCGCAGGCGCACGGCGAGCGGCTCCCCCGAGGCGAACTGCGCCCGCTCGTCGCCGTCGGCGTCGAGCAGCCGCGCGGAGACGATCCGGGCCTCGCCGCTGCCCCACTCGCGCAGCCCGGCCTCCAGCTCGTCCGGGCTCGCGTCGCCCGCCAGCAGGCGCCGGTACGCCGCGATCCCTTCGGCCGTCGGGCCGTCGAACGCCGTCTCGCCCCGCCGGAGCAGGACGGCGCGGTCGCAGAGCCGCTCGACCGCCTGGGCGTCGTGCGAGACGAAGAGGATCGTGCCGCCGCGGTGCTTGAACTCGGCGATCTTGCCGAAGCACTTGCGCTGAAACTGCTCGTCGCCGACGGCGAAGACCTCGTCGAGCAGCAGCACATCCGCCTCGATGTGTGCCGCCACCGAGAAGCCGAGGCGCATGAACATGCCCGAGGAGTAGGTGCGGACGGGCAGGTCGATGAACGGCTCGAGCTCGGCGAACGCCACGATCTCGTCCATCACCTCGCGCACGCGGGCACGCGACAGGCCGTGAATCGAGCCGTTCAGGTAGACGTTCTCGCGCCCGGTGAAGTCGGGGTGGAAGCCGGCGCCGAGCTCGAGCAGGGAGGCGATCCGGCCGCCCGCCTCCACGCGGCCGCTCGTCGGGCGGATGATCCCGGAGATCACGCGCAGCAGGGTCGTCTTGCCGGAGCCGTTGCGCCCGACGAGCCCCACCGCCTCGCCCGGCTCCACCGTGAGCGAGACGTCGCGCAGCGCCTCGACGTCGCGCGCCTCGCTGCGGCCGCCCGAGACGACGAGGTCCTTCAGCGTCCGCTGCGCCTTCGGATGCACCCGGAAGGTCCGCGAGACCCGGTCGACGACGATGCGACCGGCGATCACGCGGGCACCGCGGCGAGCGCGTCCCGGACGATGTCGCCCAGCACGGCCACGAACCGGGGATCGTCGTTCGGCATCTCGATGCGCTCCAGGGCGAGCCCCAGCTCCCGCGCCCTCTCCTGCGCCTCGTGGTCGATGTCCCAGCGGATCTCCAGATGGTCGGAGACGAAGCCGACGGGACAGACGAGCACCCGCTCGACGCCGCGGCCGGCGAGGTCTTGGAGGTGGTCGAGGATGTCCGGCCCCAGCCAGGGCTCGCCCGTCGGGGACTCGCTCTGGAACGAGAACGACCAGTCGGCGACCGCTGCCGCGTCTGCCACGAGGCGTGCCGTCTCGAGGAGCTGGTCGCGGTAGGGGTCGCCCTCCTCGAGGATGCGCGCCGGAAGCGAGTGGGCACTGAACACGACGTGCGCGTCGGCGCCGCGCACGCGGTCGGCGAGGAACGAGACGAAGCCCGGCTCGTCGTGCCAGCTCTCGACGAAGGAGACCGGCACCCGCCCGGCGACGGCGTCGTCGAGGAGCCGGCGGTACCCGGCGATCGAGAGCCGGCTGTAGTGCGGCGCCAGCACCAGGCCGACGAGGCGCTCGGCCCCACCCGCGAGCGCCGCCTCGACCGCCTCGGCGATCCGAGGCTCCCAGTGCTTCATGCCGGTGAGCACGGGGAGCTCGAGCTCCGCTGCGAGGGCCGCCCGCGTCGCCTCGGTGATCGCGTTCAGCGGATTCGAGTCCTCGATGCCGAGCGCGCGGTAGCGCGCGACGAGATCCTCGAGGTTCTCCGGCGCGATCGGCCGGCCGCCGCGGATGTCCGCGTAGTACGCCGGCACGTCGGCCACGCGCTCCGGCGACCCGTACGCCATCAGGATCACCGCGCTGCCGCTCACGCGAGGGACGGTAGCCGAGCCGCGGCGGCGGTCGCCATGAGCGTGCGGCCCGGCGTCAGACCCGCGCCTCGGCGCCCGCGTCCTGCACGAGCTCGACGAGCCGCGTGATCGTCGCGGGGTCGGTGCCCGGCAACACGCCGTGGCCGAGGTTGAACACGTGGCCGGGGCGGTTCCCGGCCCGGGCGAGCACGTCGCGCGCGCCCGCCTCGACCCGCTCCCACGGCCCGAGGAGCAGCGCCGGGTCGAGATTCCCCTGCACGGCGCGGTCGCCGACCAGCGCCCAGCCGTCGTCGAGGGGGATCCGCCAGTCGAGCCCGATCGCGTCGCCGCCGGCGCGGGCCATCGCCGGCAGGAGCGTGGCGGTACCCGTGCCGAAGTGAATGGTCGGCGCGCCGGCCGCGGCGAGGATCTGCGCCGACCAGGGCGCGACGTGCTCCTCGTAGTCGGCGGGCGCGAGCGCGCCGACCCACGAGTCGAAGAGCTGCACCACGTCTGCGCCGGCGCGCACCTGCCCTGCCACGTAGGAGCCGAAGCAGGCGGCGAGCTTGTCCATCAGGGCGCGCCAGACCCCGGGCTCGGACCACATCAACGCCTTCACCGTCGCGAACTCGCGTGAGGGCTTTCCCTCGACCAGGTACCCGGCGACCGTGAACGGGCCGCCGCAGAAGCCGACCACGGCCCGCTCCGGAGCGAGCTCGCCGCGGACCGCACGGATCGCCGCGTAGAGCGGCGCGAACGCCTCCTCCGGGTCGGGCACCCGCAGCCGCTCGACGTCCGCCAGCGTGCGCACCGGCTCGGCGACGACCGGCCCCACCCCTTCCACCAGCTCGACGTCGAGCCCCATGCCGAGCACCGGCGTCATGATGTCGGCGAACATCACCGCCGCATCGACGCCGTGCCGCCGCACGGGCTGCAGCGTCACCTCCGCGCACAGCTCCGGCGTGTGCGCCACCTCCCAGAACGAGTGCCGCTCGCGCAGGGCGCGGTACTCGGGCAGCGACCGTCCCGCCTGGCGCATCAGCCAGACGGGCGTCCGCTCGACGGGCTCGCGCCGGACGGCGCGCACGAGAAGGGGGGCGACCACACGGTTAGGCTAGAGGCTTGATGCGCATCTGCGGGCATCCACGGCTGGTGCACCCGACACAGCGCGGGTCGGCCGCGTCGAGCTTGCCCGTAGCCACCGCTACGCGCTGCGCCCGCCCCGCCCGATCCGCTTGGTCAGGCGCATCCCCGCGCACACCCCGATACACATCAAGCCTCTAGCCGCCGTGTCGAAAGGCCCACTCGCCGTCGCCTGGGGTGCACCGCCGGTGGTGGCGCCGCAGGCGGGCGCGGCGGAGCGGGTCGCGCTCGAGCTCGCGAACGCCGGCTCGGTGGCGTGGCGCCCGGGCATCAACGTCGCCTACCACTGGCTCGACCGGCGCGACAACCCGATCGTCTGGGACGGCCGCCGCACCCCGGCGCCACCGCTCGGGCCGGGCGAGCGGACCGTCGTCGACGCGCTCGTGCGCGCCCCGATCCCGCCCGGCCCCTACCGGCTCGCGTTCGACCTCGTCGCCGAGAATCGCGCCTGGTTCTCGGAGCTCGGCAGCCCGATGCTGGTGCAGGACGTCGACGTCGCCGAGCGCGCAGGCGAGCCCCGGGCACAGTTTCCCGACTGGGTGACGCCCGCCCCCGACTGGGCCGAGCGGGTGGCGGCCGCCCATGCGGAGGGGTACGCCGTCGTCGCCGGAGCGGTCGCCTGGGAGGGCTGGCACCGTCCGCGGGCGCTCGCGCCCTACGAGCCGGGGCCGGGCCGCGTCCCGGGCTTCGGCGCAGCCCTCCTCTGCCCGTCGGTGCTGCCCGGGGTCGTGCTCGAGCCGCTCGCCGACGTGGCCGGGCTGCCCGCCTTCGCCGCGCCGGTCGACGAGCCGTGGCTCTACGACGGCCGGGTGATCGTCACAGCTCGACCGCGATCCGGTCGTCGACCGACCTGAAGACGGCGGCGGCGAGCACGAGCGCCACCGCGGCCGCCACCACGAGGTAGACGACGTCGCCGAGTCGCGGCAGGTGCCCCGACCAGATCGCGTCCCGCACGGCGAAGATCGGCGGGGCGACGGGGTTCGCCCAGTGCAGGGCCTCGAGCAGCGTGTGGTGACGCGCCGGGTCGCCGAGGGTGCTCGAGCTCCAGAGAATCGGGGTGACGAAGAACCACGGCAGGAGCGCGGCCGCGAGCACGTGCTCGACGTCGCGGAAGAGCACGTTCAGGCAGGCGGCGATCAGCGCGAGCCCCAGCACCTCCGCGGCGAAGAGAGCGGCGAGCGGAATCGCGAGCCACACCTTCGTGCGCGCGTCCGGGACGAGGATCAGCGAGAGCACGACGAGCACCCCCACCAGCACGGTGTAGGTGACGGCCTGCGTCCCCACCATCGAGAACGAGACGAGCTGGCGCGGGAAGCGCACCTTCTTGATCAGCTCGGCCGAGTCGATCAGCGAGCGCGCCGACGACTGCATCGAGGTGGAGAAGAACGTCCAGCAGGCGAGCCCGGACAGGACGTAGAGCGGGTAGTGCGGCGTGTTCGACGGGAAGATGACGCCGAAGACGAGCAGGTAGACGCCGAGCAGGACGAGCGGGTTCAGCAGCGACCAGGCGACGCCGAGCAGCGAGCCCTTGTACTTGGCCTGGAAGTCGCGCCGGAACAGGTTGGCGAAGAGCTCCCGGTAGCGCACGAGATCGGCGTAGACCGTCATGATCGACTTCTAGTCTAGGGAGGCATCGTGCGGGCACACATGCCCCTTACACCGCTCGACTACCCTCGCACGCCGTGAGCACCATCGCGGCCCTCGTGGCGCTCCCCACGGCGCTCGCCGTGATGTGGGCGCTACTCCGCTCCCCGCTCGCGCGGAACCTCCGGCGAACCCCCGTCGAGGGCCGCTGGCGCGCCTCCGCGACACCGCTCGTCGGGGGCATCGGCATCTACGCCGGGCTCGTCGCCGGGATGTGGCTCGCCGTCGGCGGCCCGCTCACGCTCGACCGTCAGTTCCTGGGCATCTTCGCGGGCGTGAGCCTGCTCTTCCTGGCCGGGCTCGTCGACGACCTCCGCACCCTGCCCCCGGCGGCGAAGCTCGCCGCCCAGCTGGGAGCGGCCGCGATCGTGCTCTCGACCGGCACGAACGTGCAGATCGTGCACAACCCCTACGTGGCGATCCCGCTCGGCGTGCTCTGGCTCGTCGGGATGACGAACGCCTTCAACCTGCTCGACAACATGGATGGGCTCGCGGGGAGCCTGGCGGTGATCGCCGCCGCCTTCTTCGCCTCCGACGCCTGGCTGCAGCACGAACCCCGACTCGTGCTCGTCACCTCGGTCGCGCTCGGCGCCGCGGTGCTCGGCTTCCTCCCGTTCAACCTCCGCCCGGGCCGGCAGGCGCTCGCCTGGATGGGGGACAGCGGCTCGCAGGTGATCGGCTTCACCCTGGCCGCGCTCGGGCTCGCCTCGAGCTACACCGTCGCCTCGTCGACCGTCGCCACCCTGGTGCTGCCGGTGCTCGTCCTCGCCGTGCCGATCCTCGACACGACGCTGGTGACGATCGTGCGGCTGCTCGAGGGCAGGCCGGTCTCGCAGGGCGGCCGCGACCACAGCTCGCACCGGCTCGTGTCGCTCGGCGTCTCCGAGACCGGCGCGGTGGTGCTGCTGGCCCTGATCTCGGCGGCCCTCGGCGCGACGAGCCTCGCGTACGAGGCGTTCGGCAGCGGGCGGGTCGCCGCGATCGGCGTGCTGATCACGTTCGCGCTGCTCGTCCAGTTCGGCAGCTTCCTCGCCGACGTCGACCGGGCGGGAGCCCCGCCCGCGCGTCGCTCCTACATCTACACCCGGCGGCTCGCGGAGGTCTCTGTCGACGGCGCCCTGATCGCGGCCTCGTTCCTCGCCGCGTACCTGCTTCGGTTCAACGGCATCGGCACGCCGAACCAGCGCCACGTCTTCCTGCTGACGCTGCCGGTGCTGCTGGCGAGCCGGTACGTCCTCCTGCTGCTCTTCGGCATGTACGCCGGCGTCTGGCGCTACGCGAGCGCGCGCGACGCGCTGCGCGCGGGCACGGCGGTGGCGATCTCGGAGGTGGTCGCGGTCGGCGTCGTCTCGCTGACGCAGAATCCGATCGGCGACTTCTCGCGCAGCGTGTTCGTGATCGACGCGCTGATCTGCGCGACAGCGATCACCGGCGCCCGCTTCGCCGAGCGGGCGATCGTCCACTTCGTCGAGCTGGCGCGAGGACGTGACGGCCGGCGCGTGCTGATCGTGGGCGCCGGCCGGACGGGCCGCAGCCTGCTGCGCGAGCTGCGCGAGACGCCGGGCCAGCGCATCGTCGGCCTCGTCGACGACGCTCCCGCGCTGCGCGGCCGGCGCCTGAACGGCGTGAAGGTGGTCTCGACGCTCCCCGCCATCGAGGCGGCGCTCGACCGGGTCGAGCCGAACATCGTCTTCGTCACGATTCCGAACGCGCCGCGCGAGCGGCTGGACGCGCTCGTGGCGGCCTGCGCAGCACGGGAGATCTCGTGCCGGTTCGTGCGCCACGACGTCGATCTCGACCCGCAGGTCGTCCTGGCGGCACGCCCGGAGTGACCGACCCGCCGGCTGCGACGAGGCGGTCGCCGCTCGACCGCCTGCTCGCCCTCTACCCGCTGCTGATCGGGTACCTCGTGCTGGTCACCCTCTACGGCTGGCAGACGACGAAGCATCCGACGCCGTGGCTGTTCACCGACGAGCTCGAGTGGGCCGAGCGCTCGCGCGGCGTCGCCCACCACGGGGTGCCGCAGCTGCGGCTCCACGACGCGTCGTTCAGCTCGCTCTACTCGTACCTGATCGCGCCCGCCTGGTGGTTCGGGGCGACCGGCCCCGCCTACGCCGCGGCGAAGTACATCAACGCGTTCGTGATGACGGCGACGCTGTTCCCCGCCTACGCGCTCGCGCGTCTCTTCGTGCCGCGGCTGCCGGCGCTCGCCTGCGGGCTCGCCGCCGCGGCGATCCCCTCGCTCGCCTACACCGGCCTGCTGATCCCCGAGCCGCTCGCCTACCTCTGGTCGACGGTGGCGCTCTGGCTGCTCGCGCGCGCCCTCCTGCGCCCGTCACGGCGCACGATCGCGTGGGCCGTCGCCTCGATCGTGGTCGCCCCCGCGTTCCGCTCGCAGCTCTCCGTGCTCGTGCTGGCCGGCCTCGTCGCTGCCGGAGCGGCGGGAGTCTCGAGCGAGCGCGGCCGGTCGGTCGTCCGCGCCTGGTCGTGGCGCGAGCGGATCGGCGCGCTCGTGCTCACACTGGGCGCCGCCGTCTTCCTCGGCGCGTTCGCCAATCAGCACTCGACGAGCTGGCAGATCGGCACGCACTTCCATCACCGTGCGTTCACCTACGGGCTGTGGGCCTTCGGCGCGTTCGCGATCGGTGTCGGGGTGCTGCCGGCCTTCGCCGCGCTCGCGTGGCTGCTCGGCAACCGCTTCCGGACGCGCGAGGAGCGCGCGCTCGGCGGCACGCTGCTCGGCACGGTCGTCGCGTTCGGTCTCTACACCGCCGTCAAGGCGTCGTACCTCTCGACGAACTTCGCGATCCGTGTCGAGGAGCGGAACCTCATCTACATCGCCCCGGTGGTCTTCGCCGCGGCCGCCTTCTGGATCGTGCACGCCCGCACACGGATCGTCCCGGTCGTGCTCTCGGCCGGCGCGGTCTGGTACCTGCTCGACACGACGCCCTACCACAACTACGAGCACTTCTACTCCGACGCGCCGGGGCTCGCGATCCTGCAGTGGCTCAACCGCACGTGGTACTGGACGACGACCGACGCGCGCCGGCTGCTCTTCGGGATCCTGATCGGCTCGGTCCTGCTCGCCCTCGCGCGGCGGCCCCTGCGGCGGGTGGCGACGCCGGTCGCGGCGCTGCTCGCCGTCGCCGTCGTCGGCTGGAACCTGACCGGCGAGATCGCAGCGGCCGACGCGTCGAACTCGTTCGCGCACGACTTCCGCGGCACGCTGCCCACGCCGCCCAACTGGATCGACAACGCGACGGGGCGCGCGCGCACGATGTTCATCGGCCAGTCGCTCCAGGGCTCGAATGCGTTCTGGTCGCTCGAGTTCTGGAACCAGTCGATCACCGACGTCTGGTCGGTCGACGCGACGGCGCCGGGCCCGGGACCGGTGACGACGCCGAACTTCCTCTCCACGACCGGCGCGCTCGACCCGCAGCTGCCGCTCTCGTACGTGGTCGCGACGCCCGGCGTCGACCCGGTCGGCTCGCTCGTGGAGGCGCCCGTGGGCGGCCTGCGGCTCTACCGCGTGCCGCACCCGATTCGCCTCTCGGCGGCGACCGGCGGCATCAGCCCCGACGGTTGGATGACCACCGGCGCCTGGACCTACCGCTTCGCGCCGCACGGCCCGCGCCGGGGCACCGCGTCCGTCAGCCTCTCCCGCGCGGCCGCCTGCGGCTCGTTCGCGCCGTCCCGGATCACGATCCGGGTGACGCGGCTCCGGATCGACTCCGACGGGCAGCCCATCGGCGGCAAGACGCTCGCGACGCGGCACGTCACGGTGCACTCGGATCCCTGCGAGACGAAGGTCGTGAAGATCCCGGTCTCGACGCCCTACCGGATCGACGTCTCCGCGTCGGGAACATTCCAGCCGTCCCAGTACGACCTGCGCAACCTCTCCGCCCAGGTCGGCTTCGGCTGGCAACCGCGCAGCTCCTAGTCAAGAGGCTTGTTGTGAAACCGGCGCTCTGGGCCGTTCCAGGCGAAGCCAGGCACGGGCCGTTCCAGGCGAAGCCACGCCGGGCTCGGTGCCGCACGGAGCACCTTCGTGCGCGGCGCGAGGTGCGGGATGCGGGGTGCGGGGCCTTCGGGTTGTCGTCACCCGGCGCCTGAACTACGGTGAGTCTCGGGATGGCCCGGGGTCACCTACTGGGAGCTGGTCTCGGGCTCGCCGCCCTCGCTGCCGTTCTCGCCTGCGTCGTCGGGGCGTCGGCGTCGGTCGGGCCGCCACTGAAGGTCTTGCAGCTGAAGGCGTGTCTTCAGCTGCACGGCGGGCTGCCTGATTCGGGCGGCGTTCGCTCAACGGGGTTCTCCTACGGGGTCGATCAAGACCCGCAGGTCGGTGCGCTGATCGTGGTCTCGGGAAGCAATCCTCGGCCGAGCTTGTCGACCGGCATCCTCACTACCGGCAGGAAGCCTGTCCTCGTGAGGCGGTTCAGCAACGTGCTGATCGACGTGTACGTGTTCCATCGCAACGGCGTCAAGCCCCTGCCGGGAGCGATCACGGCGGCCACGAAGATGGCCTCCGCGATCACGGCGAAGTGCGTCGCCTCGTCGCGTCGGGCGAGCACCACGCGGAGCGTCAATCCGCCGATCGTTCTCGTGTCCGCGCCCGCGCACACCGGGTGGCACATCCCGTCATCGTCGATGGAGCCCACCTTGCACTGCGCGCGGCCCGGCGTCGGCTGCCTCGGCCGCAGCGCGGACTGGCCCGTCGTCTCGCCGATCCACGGGCCGCCGCCGCGTGGAGACATCGTGGCCTTCAAGGTTCCTGTTCGGGCAGCGATGAAGTGTGGCTCGGGCGGAGTGTTCATCAAGCGAATCATCGGCCTGCCCGGCGACGAGTGGTCGGAGAAGAACGGCTACGTCTACATCAACGGCAAGAAGCTCAACGAGCGGTATGTCGCCGGCGCGAACCGCGATCTGCGAACGATCGCTTCGGTCACGATTCCCGCCGGCCGCTATTTCGTGATGGGCGACAACCGATCGGCCTCGTGCGACTCACGCGTTTGGGGAACCTTGCCGAGTGCAAACCTGATCGGCGAGGTCACGAAGGTCTACCGCGAGAAGTGACCGAACGCCGCAGAGAGCTGCCTGCGGTTCTCGATTCCCATTCCCTCATCGGCGACAGGTCGCCTGACCGCCCGCCGTGGAGTAGCGGCTCCGCTCAGAGTCAACGCGCAGGCGTCGAGGGCTTCGTGAAGTTCCGCCAAGATGGTGGGCCGTGGGATGGGAGGCACTCGATCGGTGGGGCGACGACGTCGCTCGGCTCGAACCGCTCGCTGCCGGAGGCGTCAACGAGGTGTGGAGCGTGCGCGTCAACGGGCAGCTCGCCGTCGCTCGGCTCGGCAGGCGCAGCGATCGGCGCAGCGACGCCGACCTTGCGTGGGAAATGGAGTTGCTGGGATACCTCAATCGTGAAGGGATGGCGGTGCCGGTGCCGATTCCGACCACGGATGGCCGGGACTTCGTCGATGGTCTGGTCGTGATGAGCCACGTGGGGGGCGGGCCGCCCGAAACGGAGGGCGAATGGCGTCGCGTCGCCGACACATTCCGCCAGTTGCACCGCTTGACGCACGGCTGGCCCCAGCGTCCGGGCTGGCGATCGTCGATCGACTTCCTGCACGTGGAAACAGGGGCGAGGGTCGACCTTGGCACGATGCCGCCGGACGGTGTCGCTCGATGCCGAGCAGCTTGGGCGCGGCTCAGCGGACGAGCGCGGTGCGTCGTCCACGGCGACCCCACCCCGGGGAACATCCGCATGACCGCGGATCGGGTCGCGTTGATCGACTGGGACGAGTCGCGGGTCGACGTCCCCGACCTCGACCTGGTGTTGCCCCACAACGCCGCCGATCTCGACGACGACACGCACGACGTCGCCGCGCAAGCATGGGCCGCCTGGGACGCCGCCCTCTGCTACACCAGCGGCTATCACGAGTTCGCAGCCGAGCGGCTCGCCGAAGTGCAAGCGATCTGAAGCCTGAGAACGGGCAGCGAACCTCCGAGAGCGGCCCGCGCCTCTCGGTTCGCGTTCCGCCGTCGACGTAATCAGGTTCCGAGGCGCCGCTCAGTCCCGGAGCCAGCCGCGCCGGTACTTGACGAACGTTGACCGTGGGAGCTCGGCCCGTATCTCCGCGTAGGCCACGGCTGGATCAGTCGTCTCCCGCTTGACACTAGCGCCGTACCGCGCCGCTGCCTTGCAGACCTTGTAGACGATGCCGCCCCCGACACCACGCCCGCGGGCACCGACAGCGAGGACGACCGCGGCCTGCTCACCACTAGCCACGACGATGTGCTCGGTTCCGGGCGCGCAATAGAAGAAGTCCCATTCCGTTAGCCGCTGCTCCTTGTCCTCCACGATGAGGGTGCATTCCCCCGAGAGCACGAGAAACGCCTCTTGCGCGTCCTCGCGGTGGTACATCCCGACCCGCTCGCCAGGCTCCAGAACGCTGATGTTGATTCCGAAATGCGGGAAACGCCGCTTGCCCTCGAACGTGCAGTACGACCCCAGTGGGCCCTCGTCCTTCCAGCGCGATCGGCGCGCGTTCACGACGAACCAGCCCGCGCCGTCGACGACGAGTCCGTTCTTGCTCATGCGCATAGGAGCCTCGGGCACGGTGGGAGTTTCACAAAAAGAGCGTCCGCGAGAGCGGGCCTCGAACCGCCGTTCAACGCCTTCCGTCAGCCGACGTCGCCGTTCGTCAGGGAGGCCGCCGCTTCGCATCGAGTTTTCCGGCGCGTATCGTGGCGGCCATCTCCACAGACTCCTCGCGGTAGATCGCGCCATCCTCGAACTGGATGACCGGATACAGCCGCTGCCCCGAGATCCGCTGCAGTTCGACGCGCTTGCCAGGGCGCATCGGCCCTTTGACGACTTCGTAGTCGATCCCGTGCTCGTCGAGCGCCTTCTGCACGCGCCAGCATGGCCCGGCCTTCCAAGGGGTCGAACACCGATGAAGCCTGATGGCCACCCGATGACCCTACGGCACCGGAGAGCGGGATCGAACCCAGGGAACCGGTCAGCCGGCATCGAAGCGCCGAGAGCAGCCCCTTCGTCTCGATTCGCGTTCCGGACGCTCGCACATGCGAGATCCCTTGGCATATCTGGCTGGTCGGCCTGTCCCGCCTGGACATCTTGCGGCCGCGAAGCTGCTCACGTAGATCTTGGCGCACGACCTCGGAGTCCAGGACAAAAGGAGGCCCGCCTCACGGCGGGCCTCCGGGTACCTCAAGACTCACTGTCCGCGGGCATTCTACCTCGCTGGCTCCCGTCGGCCTCGCGCCTGAACCACGAGGCGCGAGCCGATGGCGGCCATGGAACCGCCGAGCGCGGCCCGTGGTTTGTCGATTTCGTTGCCGCTGTCGGTAGGTCAGACGCCGCGATCGGGCTGCCCCGCCCGATTCCCGGTCCCGAGACTCGCCTCGTCGAGCCGCACGGCGATCAGCTTCTGTACGAGCGCCGTTGGCAGCGGCCGGTCGACCGGAAAGTGGAGCGCGCTCTTCGTCATCGTGTAGCCGCGCAGCTCATCTGCGAGTTGCGCCAGAACAGAGCCGCTGAACGGGAGGTAGCTGAGGTGGCTCTGAAAGGCAGCGAAACCGGCCACGGTCTTGCCGCGCACACGGAAGGCCGGCACGCGATACGAGATCACCTCTTCCGCTTCCGGGACGCACTCGAGAATCGTCCGACGAAGCAGTTGGAGCGTCTTGCGCTTGGGCTCCTCAACGCCGCGCAAATACGAGTCAACATCGTCGGCAGACACCATTGCGAGCCTACCCGCTCCTGCGGGTGCTCTTCTCGATGCTCGTTCGCCTCTCAGACGTCAGTGAGCGCGTACGCTTGCAAGTCGTGAGCGGCGAGATGACGTACTCCCAGCTGGGCCGCTCCGGGCTACGGGTCAGCAGGATCGGTCTCGGGACGATGCGGTTCGGTTTCACGGCGGACGAGCGGGCCAGCTTCGCGATCATGGACGCCGCGATCGAGGCGGGCGTCAACTTCTTCGATACCGCTGATGTCTACGGTGGGCCGCAGTCGCCCGACATGGAGAAGGGCTACGGCATCTCGGAAGAGATCATCGGCCGTTGGTTGAAGCGCACGGGTCGCCGGGACGAGATCGTGGTGGCCACGAAGGTCTACCAGCCGATGGGAACGGGGCCGAACGACCGGCGGCTCTCTGCCTTCCACATCCGGCGCGCTTGCGAGGCGAGCCTCCGACGGCTGCAGACCGATCACATCGACCTCTACCAGATGCACCACGTCGACCGATCCACTCCGTGGGAGGAGATCTGGCAGGCGATGGAGCAACTCGTTCGGGAAGGGAAGATCAGCTACGTCGGCAGCAGCAACTTCGCCGCCTGGGACGTTGCGCTTGCCCAGTCGGCAGCGTCGAACCGGCACTTCCTCGGCCTGGTGTCCGAGCAGAGCCTCTACAACCTCGCTGTGCGAGCCGTCGAGCTGGAGCTGATCCCCGCGCTGCGAAGCCTCGGCATCGGCCTCATCCCGTACAGCCCGCTCCACTCCGGCCTGCTTGCCGGAGCGTTACAGGCCGAACTCGACGGACGCAGCCCCAACGAGATGCAGCCGCCGGTCGACCGCTACCGCGATCAGCTCGAAGCCTACGAGGGACTCTGCCGCGAACTGGGCGCAGCCCCGGCGCAGGTTGCACTCGCCTGGCTCCTGCAAAACCCCGTGGTCTCGGCTGCCATCGTCGGGCCGACGAGCAGCGAGGATCTGAAAGAAAGCCTGGCAGCGCTCTCGGTGCAGTTGGAAAGCGCCGCGCTCGCGCACCTCGACGAGCTCTGGCCCGGGCCGGGCGAAGCGCCGCAGGCGTACGCCTGGTAAGCGTCCCGGTCGGGTCGAACCTCGGTCGTCCCGCCGCCTGGAGATCATCGAGAGGCTCAGCCTCGCTTCTCGGTTTCTCGGCCTGCGCGTCGCGGCGTCATCGGGTCAGCGATCCGATCCAGAGAGACCAGAGCTGGACGTCCTCGACCTGCAGGACCGTGTTGAACCACGGGTCTTCGGAGAGGTACGTGCGCACCTCGTCCTCGTTCTCCGCCGCGAAGACAAGCATTGCCGGCCCGACGTCGGGATCGCCGATCGGCCCACCCAGGACGATCGCGCCCTGTTCGGTGAGGCCGTCGATGAAGGCTGCATGCTCGTCCCAGCCGTCTTGCTCCCGCCTTGGGCGCGAGCGATCCCAGCTCGGGCCGGGAATCTCGGTGACGAGGAAGTAGTCCAATCCATACCTCCGAACTGTCCCGCATTCTCTCCGACATCGCCGACCGCCTGCCGCGAGGACCGGCCCGAGCGGCAGCCTTCGGCAGCCCGATCCGGCACGACTTCGACTTCACGCCGTCGATGTCGGCATTCGTCGGGTGCGACGACGATCAGCAGGTGCATCGGCTCTTCTCGGAGATCACGGCGGACGGCGACGTCAAGATGCCGGTCGGCGACTACGGGTTCAGCTCGTGCTTCGGGTCGGCGGCCGATCGGTACGGCGTCTCATGGCAGATCGCGACCCACCGATTCACGACAGCGGGAATGGAACCGCCGGTCGTGTGCGGCCTCCCTGCTACCGCTGGGGCGTCTCGGCGTCGAGCTTCGCCTGCGCGCGCTCCGCGAGCTCGCGCGTGCGTTGGGCGTTGGCCCGCATCTGCGCCCGTTGCGCATCCCACTCGGCCCGCTCAGTTTCCGTCAGCCTCTTCTTCGCCATCATCCTCCTCCAGCAGCCGTTCGATCCGCGACAAGGCCGCGACGATGTCGCTTACGTTGAAGAGTAGGGCAACGACCTCCTCACGTTCGATCACCGACTCGGCCAAGACGGAAGCATCTGCCGCTCGACGCCGCGCCGCAAGTGGCGGATCCAGCCGCGTCCCGAACACGTAACCCGGCGAAGCGCAACCACCCCGACGGCCACAGGATCGAGGTCATCCGATCGAGCGACAAGTAGCCGCACACGGCCTCTTCCGCTTCTGCTTGATTCGGCACGGCGGCTTGCGCTTCTTGATTCGCGTTTCGCCCTCGGCGTGATGTCCGCGACCGGTCTTGACGTTGCGTCCGCACGCGGTGAGACTGATCTGGGATGGTGCTGCGTGTGCTACTCGTTGCGGGTATCGCGGCCGCTTCGCTCATGGTTTGGGCAATTGCCGCATCTGGAGAAAGTGCGCAGTTCGCGGCGGTAGCGCCTTGCTCGCCGCACGTGGAGGGCGGTCTTCTCCCGGCATGGATGCGCGCGGGGTTCGGGCAAAATGCGCGAGTGACTCACGCGATTGGCCAACGTGGGGCGATTGGTGCCGTGCTGTGGAACAAGCCGCTGTACGCGCCGCCTGCAGAGCACGTCAACAACAAGATCCTCTGGGTGCCACGGCACTACTCGAAGCACGTCGCTGCGATGTGGATCAAGTTGCAGAAGATGGACGGGACGCGGTTCGTCGGCGCGCCGGTTCGCCGGATCATCTCGACCGGCCCAGGCCCGTCGTACGTGGATGCCCCGTCCGCCGGGTGCTGGCGTCTCACGCTTACGTGGTCTGGCCGCCGCGACACGCTCGACCTCGCGTACATCCCGCCCACGAACTAACCCGCGCAGCGCGTAGAGCGAAGCACCCCGTTCAGCGCGCTGGGGGCGGGCATCGAATGGAATGCGGATCGCTAACGGGCGAGCAGCCGCTCGGGGTGCTTGCGCACGAAGCGGGCGATCCCGCGCCAGTGCCAGAGCGTCCGGCGCGTCAGGAGCCGCCGGTCGGTGACCGCCTGGTGGGCATGCTCGACGACCGCCCCGGGCACGTACCAGCAGCTCCAGCCCGAGCGCCAGGCGCGGTAGCAGAGGTCGATGTCCTCGCCGTAGAGGAAGAAGCCCTCGTCGAAGCCTCCGAGCTCCTCCAGCATCGTTCGGCGCAGCACCAGGAAGCCGCCGAGCATCCAGTCGGCCTCGACCGGCTCCGCCGGCCGCTCGCCGAGGTTGTAGTGACGCCGCTGGAGCCTGTACGGGTCGAAGAGCAGGCGCAGCGGCGTGCGGCGCACGAGCGTTCCCGCAACGGTCGGGAAGCGACGGCGCGACGGCTGCAGCCGCCCGTCGGGGTAGGTCATCGCCGGGCCGGCGACGCCCGCGCGCGGCCGCGCCTCGAGAAAGTCGCGTAACGCCGCCACCGCGCCGGGCGCCGGGACAGCGTCGGGGTTGACGCTGCACACGAGCTCGGCCGAGCTCGCCGCCACGCCGCGGTTGACGTTCGCGCCGAAGCCGAGCGGCCGCTCGTTCTGCAGCAGCACCGCTCCCTCCGGGAGCTCGCCGACGCTGCCCGGCACGTTCGCCACCACGACCAGCTCGTCGACCTGCGGCGCGAGCGCCGGCAGGAGCCGCTCGAGCTCGGACGCGTTGCCGTGCGAGACGACGACCGCCGCGACCCTCACGCCTCGAGCACCTCCCGGTAGACCCCCAGCGTCCGTCGCGCCGACTCGGCCCACGAGAAGGCGCGGGCCCGCTCGAGACCGGCAGCCGCGAGCCGGTCGCGCTCGGCGACCGCGCGGCGCACGGCGTCGCCGAAGCCGCCGGTCCCGGCGTACACGGCGGCCTCGCCTGCCACCTCGCGCAGCGCGGGGTCGTCGCTGACGACGACCGGCGTCCCGCTGGCCATCGCCTCGAGCACGGGCAGCCCGAACCCCTCGAAGCGCGAGGGCAGGATCAGCGCCGCCGCACGGCGGACGACCGAAGCCAGCTCCTCCTGCTCCAGGTAGCCGCGCAGCTCGGCGCCGCGGGTGCGCAGCGCGGCCGCGAGCTCGGGCTCGCGCTCGGGCCCGACGACCACGAGCGGCAGCCCGGCGTCGCGGGCCGCGTCGGCGGCCGCGAGCGGATCCTTGCGCGCCTGGATCGCGCCCACGTAGAGCAGGTAGCCGCCGCTGCCCCCGTCGGGGCCCGGCGCGAAGATCGGGTCGACGCCGTTCGGGGTGACGACCACCTTGCCGGGCGAGACGCCGTAGCGGCCGACGAGGTCGCGCTTCGTGCGCTCCGAGACGGTCAGCACCCGCTCGGCCCGCGCGACGGCGCGCGGCACGAGCGTCTTGAAGATCAGCCGGTCGAGCCGTCCCATCGCGAGCGGGTCGTCCTCGAAGGAGAGGTCGTGGACGGTGACCACCGCGGGCGTGCGGTCGAAGGGCGGCAGGACGTGCTGGAAGTGGATGAGGTCGGGACGCAGCCGCCGCAGCGCGCGGGGCACGCCGAACGCCATCCGCGCCTCCTGCAGCCGCGCGTCGAGCCGGAACGACTCGACGCCGTCGGGCACGAGGTCCGGCCGGCGCGTCAGGGCGACGAGCCGCAGTCCGGCCGCCTGACGGCCGAGCTCGCGGAGCAGGTTGGCGACGTGGGTCTCGTCGCCGGTGCGGCGGCGGCCGAGCACGTCGGCGTCGATCACCACCGTCGGGAGGGTCACCCGCACGCCTTCCGGTAGCACTCGAGCACCGCCTCGGCCGTGCGCTCCCAGCCGAACGCCCGCGCCCGCTCGAAGCCGGCCGCGCGCAGCTCGTCGCGGCGGGAGAGCGCCCGCTCGATGCCCGCGGCGATCGACGCGACGTCGCGCGGGTCGACGAGCTCCGCCGCGCCGCCCGCGACCTCCTCCATGGCGCTGCCGGCGCTCGTCACCACGGGTGCGCCGCAGAGCATCGCCTCCAGCACCGGGATGCCGAAGCCCTCCCAGAGCGAGGGGTAGGCGAGGCAGAGCGCGCCGCGGAGCAGCGCCGCGAGCTCCTCGTCGGACGGGCGCCCGACCCACGTCACGTGCGGCGCGTCGAGCGCGACGTCGCCCCAGCCCCGCGCGCCGGCGATCCGCAGCTCGAGACCCAGGTCGGCCGTCGCGGCGATCAAGCGCGGCAGGTTCTTGCGCGGCTCGAGCGTCCCGACGGCGAGCACGTAGTCACCGCTCGCGGCCGGCCCGTCCGCGCGAAAGACCGACGTCTCGGCCGCGTTCGGAGCGACGTCGATCCGCTCCTCCGGGACCCCGACGACGGAGACGACGTCGCGCTTCGTGAACTCCGAGACGGCGACGACGCGCGTCGCCGCGCGCAGCACCGCCGGCAGGAGCGTGCGCGCATAGAGCCGCGTCCACGCGGTGAAGAGCTCGGGGAAGCGGAGCACGGCGAGATCGTGGACCGTGACGACGACCGGCAGCGGCGCGCGCAGGGGGGCGCGGAAGGTCGTGCAGTGGAGCAGGTCGAGCCGGCGCGCCTGCAGCGGCAGCGCGAGCGGGTACCAGAGCGTGTCGCGGGCCACCGCCGTCGCGCGGCCGGCGCCGCCCCACGTCAGCTCCCGCACGTCCACGTCGCTGCGGCGGAGCTCGCCGAGGACGCCGCGCACGTAGCGGGCGGTGCCGGCGTTGTCGAGCACGAGCGGCGCGACGTCGTAGCCGACCTTCACCGCGCGGCCTCCCAGGCGGACAGCATCGTCTCGCCCACCCGCAGCCACGTGAACCGGCGGGCGTGCGCGAGGCCGAGCGGCACGAGCTCCGCCCGGCGGTCGCCGGCCTCCTGCAGCGTCGCCGCCCACGCGTGCGGATCCTCCGGGTCGGCGCGCAGCGCCGCGTCACCGGCTGCCTCGTCCAGCGACGGGTGCGAGGAGGCGACCACCGGCACGCCGCTCGCCATCGCCTCGACGACCGGGATGCCGAAGCCCTCGAAGCGGGAGGGGTACGCGACGACCGCCGCGCCGCGGTAGAGCCGGGCGAGCTCCTCGTCGCTCTGGCGGCCGAGCCGCAGGATCCCCGGCGCGTCGAGCGCCGGCTGGTCACCCCAGCCCGGCGCCGCCGACGACCGCCAGGCTGAGTTCCCCGCCGAGCAGGGCGTGCGCCTCGACGAGCACTCCGAGATTCTTGCGCGGCTCGAGCGTGGCGACCGTGAGCACGTAGTCGCCGCCGAGGTCGGCGCGGTCGCCCTCGGCATGGAACCAGGCGCCGAGCCCGGGTGGCGCGACGTGCACGCGGGCCGGGTCGACCCCGAGCGTGGCGACGACGTCGTCGCCCGTGTAGGCCGAGTTGACGAACACCGTGTCGCAGTTGACCGCGTCGCGGTACTTGGCGGTGTGCATCGAGTACGTCCGCGGCGTCACCCACTCACGGTGGTGCAGCGGGACGAGGTCGTGGATCATCGTCGAGCGGACCCCGCCGCGTTGCGGCGGATACATCCAGTCGGTGTAGTGGAGGACGTCGGCGCGCCCGAGGAAGCGCTCGACCGGCGGCCGCCCGGCGCGGCTCCAGGCCTGCCGCCAGGCGTGCGCGAACGGGAGCAGGCGCAGCGAGAGCTCCACCGGCAGGTCGCCGACGAGCTGCGGGATGCGCTTCATGCCCTGCGGGCTCGTAGGGGCGAACGCGACGATCTCGTGGGCGCCCCCGGCCGCCTCCGCCAGACCTGCGAGCGAGCCGCGGATGTAGTTGCCGATCCCCGTCGGCTCGTGCGAGAGCGGGCTGACGTCGAAGAGGATCCTCACGGGCGGACGCGGAAGGAGAGGAAGCGGATGCCGAGCCGGCGGCGATCGGTGCTGCCGGGCACGACACGGGCGGGGACGCGGGTCTCCGCGACACGGAAGCGGACCGTGCAGGCGCCGCGGGGGCCGCGGGCGAGCGGCACGCGCATCGTCTCGGGCAGGTAGGGGCCGACGAGCGCCGAGGCGACCCGGCGGCCGCTCACGAACGCCTCGACGAGCTGCACCGAGCTGAAGAGCTGCGCGTCGCTGCCGAGCGTCACCCGGAGGCTGCCGCCGGAGCAGTCGAACCGGCGGTAGACGGCGGTCTTGCCCGCCCAGGCGTCGGCGTCGATGCCGTTCGTGAGGAACGCGGCCCGCAGGGGACCGTCGACGCGGAGCAGCACGAGGCCCTTCCGCTCGTCCGCGCCGATCCGGCGGCCGGCGACGGAGATGCTCGGGCCGACGAGCACGTCCTGGACGTGCACCGTCCGGCCGTCTGCCAGGTAGCGCCCGCTCTGCCGGTCGACGGCGATCGGCGTCTGTGCGAGCCCGCCGGGAACCGCCCCGTTCGTCGTGTAGATCGGTCCGACGTCGCGGTTGAAGAACTCGTTCTCGTTCACGGTCAGCCGGTCGGTGGCGCCGGTCCAGACGACCGCGACGCGATTCGGGTCGCTCGAGCCGACGATCGCCGTGATCCAGTCGCGGTCGGGACGGGTGATGCCCTGGTAGACGGCGCCGATCGACGCGCGTTTCGTGCGGGCGTCGACCGGCTGCAGCGCGACGAGGTAGAGCGCGAGCACGAGGACCGGCAGCACGGGCCAGGCGCGGCGCGGCAGCAGGAACGCGGCCGTGCAGAAGGCGGCGGCGACGCCCGCCACCAGCCAGCGGATGTCCTGCGCGTGCACGCCCGTCCACTCCGCCGCCGACCAGAGCGTGAGCACGCCGAAGGTGTCCGAGGTCGCGGAGGTGTCGATGAAGCGCTCGTACGGGATCGCGGCCGAGAGCGCGACGACGGCGACGGCCGCGACGGCCGTGGCGGCGCGCGGACGCGGCAGTCCCCGCTCGATCCAGAGGACGAGGCACGTGAACAGGAGCGGGGCGACGTAGAAGAGGTTGCGCTCCTCGATCCGCTGGACGCTCGGCTGCGACGCGAACGCCGCCACCTCGAGCGCCAGCCAGCCGACGAGGGCGATCGTCGCAGCGACGACCGCCCGCTCGGCCGTTGCGAGCGACGGGCCGCGCACGCAGAGCAGCACGACGGCGAGCACGGGCAGGAAGCCGACGTAGAAGTCGAGCTCGGCGAGGTGCCAGAGGAACCAGCGGGCGACCGTGCCCGCGTCGTAGGTGGAATGCGTCGCCGCCGCGTAGGCGCCGAGCAGCGAGCGGACGCTGCGCCCGCGCACTACCTCGGACAGCACGGCGAGCAGCCCGGCCCCGGCGACGACGCCGTAGAGCAGGCGATGGGCGAGCAGCTCGCGGGGCCGGCGCGAGAGCGCGGCCGCGAGCAGCGGGGCCGTCAGCGCGGCCGGCAGCACCGCCACCGCCTGCGCGCGCGTCTCGTACGCGAGCGCGAGCGCCGCGAGGAACGCGACCACGGCGATCGGGCCTGGCCGCTCGAGCGCGAGGACGAGCGCGAGCGCGAGCAGCGTGAAGATCGGGTAGAAGGCGTTCTCGGTCATGATCGTCCCGGCGTAGAAGGCGGAGGGGACGGCGACCGCGAGCCCCGCGACGACGAGCGCTCCCCGCGGCGAGACGACGCGGCGCGCGAGCAGGAACGCCGGCACCGCGGTGAGGCTGATCAGGAGGGCGTTCACGACCTTGATGCCCGTGTAGACCGTCGGCACGTCGCGGAAGAGCGCGTACGCGGGGCTGATCAGCAGCGGGTAGACGACGCCGTAGCCCGCGGTCGGCACGCCGCGCACCGCGAAGTGGCCGGTGGCCGCGACGCTCTTCGCGAGCTCGGAGTAGACGATCTCGTCGATCATGATCCAGGGCCCGACCATGTGCCGGGCGAAGGCGAAGCGGAAGACGAACGAGCAGGCGACGATCACGGCGAGCCACGCCCAGGCGGGCGCGGCCCGCAGCCGCTCAACCACCGAATCCGACCTCGCGCAACCGGGCGGCGAGCGACGCGACGTCGTCGATCCCGGCGGCGACCGCAGCCTCGGCCACGCGGCGGAGCACGGCATCCTCGACCGCGTCTCCGCCCGCCGCCGTCTCGAGGGCGGCCGCGTAGGCGTCGGCGACCGCCGGCAGCGCGTGCTCGCGCTCGACGTACGAGCGCGCGGCGGCGCCGAGCGCCGCCCCGTGGTCTGCGGCCACCTCGAGCGCGAGCTCGATCGTCGCCACCTCGTACTCGTCGACGGGGACCTTCAACACGACGTCGCCGGGCAGCTCCGAGAACCAGCCGACGTCGGAGACGAGCAGCGGCTTGCCGAGCGAGAGCGCGCGGATCGCCGAGCCCGAGGTCTCGCCCATCGTCGGGTAGCGGAGGTTGACGAGCACGTCGCACGCCGCCATCAGCGACCAGAGCCGCTCCTCCGGCACGTAGTCGACGTGCTCGACCCCGTCCGTCAGCCCGAGACGCTCGAGCCGGCGGCCGACGTCGAAGCGCTCGCCGGCGGCGCCCACGAGCAGCAGCCGGGCGCCGGGACGCGTGCGTCGGAAGGCGGCGAACGCCTCGAGCAGCGCGGGGATGCGCTTGTTCATGTTCAGGAAGCCGAAGCAGCCGACGAGCGGCTCGCCCGCGACGTCGGCCGCCGGGGCGACCTCGTGCATCGGCCAGGCTGGATGCGGGATCCGCCAGAGCCGGCCCCCGTAGCCGGCCTCCCTCGCCCGCGCTGCGACGTAGTCGGAGTGCACGACGAGCCCCCGGGCGTGCTCGAGCACGGTGCCGGCGAGCGGGAACCGCTCCGGTTGCGTCTCCCAGAGCAGCGGCAGCAGGTTGTCGAGCACGCCGAGGCCGAGCAGCCTGCCGGCGACCCCGAGCTCGCGTTCCATCGCATCGAGGTAGCCGCGCCCGTCGCCGCGGCCGATCGTGATCCCGGCGACGAGGTGGTGCAGCACGTACTCGTGCAGCACCACCACACCCGGCCGCTCACGGAGCGCGTCGACGATCCAGCCGTGCGCGTCAGGGTCGTTGCCGACGTGGTAGAGGGCGACGTCGGCCGCGGGGGCGCGCTTCCCGGGCCGGGCGACGACCACGTCGAGCCGCTCCCGGAGCGCGGGCAGCAGCAGCGTCGAGTAGTCGGCGATCCCGGAGCGGGAGGGCGGCAGCGGCGAGTAGTAGGCGACCCTCATGCGAGCAGGGCATCGACGCACGCGTCCCACGTGACCCGCTCGGCGAGCGTCCTCCCGGCGGCGCCCCAGGCGCTCGCCTCGTCCGCGTGGCCGGCGAGGTAGGCGCAGGCCCGTGCGAGCTCGGCCGGGTCGGGCGCCACCACGAGCCCCGTGCGCCGGTCGGCGACGACCTCCAGCGGCCCGCCCGCGTCGGTCGTCGTCAGCACCGGCTTCGCGGAGAGGAACGCCTCGTAGGGGACCATGCCGAAGTCCTCGTCGACGGGCGCGTAGTAGACGGCGAGGCAGCGGGCGTACAGGTCGGCGAGCCGGTCGGCGTCGACGCGGCCGGCGAACTCGACGCGCCCGTCGAGGCCGCGGGCGAGCCCCTCCAACCGCTCGCGGTCGGGGCCTTCGCCGGTGATGACGACGCGCAGCGCCGGCTCCTGCCGCGCCGCCTCGACCAGCAGGTCGATGCGCTTAGCCCGGTCGAGCCGGTTGACGGAGAGCACGAAGCCTTCCGAAGGTTGCGTGCGATAGGGCAGCGACTGCGGCGGGTGCGGCAGCACGTCGGCCTCGATGCCGTTGAAGCGCCGCAGGCGGTCGGCCACGTTGCGCGAGGTGGCGAACACCCGGCGTGCCTCGCCGAGCGCGACCGCGTCGAGCCGCTCGACCGCCCGGCGGGTGGCGCGATCCTCGGGGGATTCGCCGAACTGGCCGAGCTCCGTGCGGTCGTAGTCGTAGGCCTGCCGGAACTGGTGCAGCACCCAGGCCACCTTGTTCGGATGGCGCACGCAGTAGGCGGGGAACTTCGTCGCGATCACGCGGTCGATCGTCCGCCCGTCGGCCTCGGTCAGGTCGGCGAGGCGCCAGAGGAACGCCTGGTCGAGGACGCGCGAGCCCGGGTACCACTTGAACGGCATCGTCACCAGGTCGGCCTCGTGGCCGCGGCCGCGCAGCGCCGCGACGAGCTCCTCGGCCATCAGCTCCGCGCCGCCGCGCACGAACGGCACCTGCGGCGCCGCGACGACGACCCTCATTGCCGTTCGAGCCGGCTGATCCGCTCGTCGAGGTCGTCGATCAGCTTCAGCACCGCGTCGTTGAACGCGCGCTGGTCGGCGAACGCGGGCTCCACGTACCATCGCATCAACCGGCGCAGCACGTTCTTCAGGGGGCCGCCCTTGCCGACGATCGGGCGCTCGGCCGAGATCGGCCACAGGCGCTCGGCCTGGTCGCGCACGGAGAGGCGCACCTGCGCGGGCGGCACCCCGTCGCCCCGCGGGCCCGCCGCTCGCAGCTCCTCCTGCAGGCGTGCATAGAGCGCCGCGACGTCGGTCTGCTCGTCTGCCATCCCGCGTGAGTGTAAAGAGCGGCCGTTACGGCGCTGTTAGGCAGCCGGGGTTGCCGCCGGTTCGTCTCGGCGGCCGCGAGGGATCTCGTCTTCGCCGACGGTGGACCGACTCAGGCGTGCAGGGTGGGGCGGTAGACGAGCTCTTGCGTGTTCGAGTCGAGCGTCCGGCGGTCGATCAACTCCAGGTCGAAGTCGCCGGCGTCCTGGTAGATCGGGTTGCCTCGGGTCTGTCCGGTGATCACGGGGAAGATCGTCACTCGGACGCGATCGACCAGCCCGGCGGCCAGCAGCGCCCGGTTCAGCGACAGGCTCCCATGCGAGCGCAACGGCACCGTGGAGTCCTGTTTGAGCCGGGCCACGATCTCGACGGCGTCGCCGCTCGCGACAGTCGCGTTCGGAAACGCCAGCGGTTCTTCGAGCGTGTTCGACACGACCGTTGCCGGCATGCTCATCATCCGCGTCACCCACGGATCCGCCGCCTCGGGATTCGCGTCGATCGAAGCCAAGAACTCCGCGTAAAGCCGATACGTGTCGCCCCCGAAGACCATCCGCTGCTCCTCCGCGAACGAGGCGAGGCGGTGCTGGAGGAGTTCAGGGCCTTGCTTTCCCCAGTAGCCGCCCCAATCGCCGCCGCCGGGGGAGCCAAAGCCGTCGAGAGTCGAAAATACGTCGAACGTGTAGGTAGCGGCCATCGTGGTCTCCTCGAGATGGTGATCGGGTGTGAAGGTCTAGATGGTTGACCGACAAACTGGGCGGAAACTCATCGCTCCGGGTCTACCACCTCCAGTCATGCGAGCAGCGCGGCGCGAGACATCGGTGTCTCCGTTCGCTGACCGCCCTCCGCACGAGAGGAATCACCAGTAAGCCGACGTGGTGCTCCGCAGCATCGCCTGGGCAGTGTTCGGAATGGCGCCCTGAGGAGCCGAGTTACAATCAGGCCGGACAGTTCGTTGCAAGTCGAACCGGCATTCTCCGAATGGACAGTTCGTTGCTCTGCCAGTTGAGCTACCCCGGGGTCGTTCAACAGGCGTACGCGCCGCCCAGCGCAGTCGCAAGTCGCTGAGCGATCCCTGTCCGGGTGCTGCTCCCACAGCAGCGGATCGGCAGCGGCCGCGTGAAGCTCGGCGAAGTCTCCCTCGACAAGCGGTCGCGCCTCGACCAGCTCTCCGACCAGGGACGGCTGCCGATTCACGTGTCCTCGCCCCGCTCCTCGCACTCGAGACAGACCCACTCGCCCTCGTGCCGGCCAGCGGCGCTCAGCGCAGCCGGAACCATCGTCACGCCGCAGCGCGGGCAAATCGGCGGCCTGTCTTCCTCGCCCACGGCGCCAGTATCGGCGGTCAGGCAGATGAAGCGACGACCGGTTGCTCGCCTTGGCACGGCCAGGCGGGCCTGAAGAGTCGTTGCTCGGCTGTGCGAGCTGCCTCACGTCAGGGAATGCGTCGGTCGCTGTCCCGTCAGGCGACGGGCTGCGGAGCGGGCGCGTCCGTCGCCAGTTGGGTCACGTCGAGCCGGTGGAGCCGCTCGCGGTCCTCGTCCTCGCCGGCACTGCGGTAGAGGAGGACGCGGGCGCTGCGGGCATCGAGCTCGAGCTCCCCGAGCGAGTTGTGGAAGCTCGGCCGGCGGACGAGCCGCCAGTCGACAGGCGCGGTCTCGACGCCCGCGAGCCGCGCGAGGCGGCCGAGGAGCGCCGCCGACGGGCGCGAGGCGATTGCCCGCACGGCCAGGCGCTGGCCGCTACCGAGCGGGTTGCGAAACGGCGAGCAGACGACCTGGAAGACGCGGCCGGGGGCGCTCGTGCGCGTCGGCAGCGCCACCTCGTTGACGTAGGCGTTGTGGACGTCGCCGCCGAGCAGCACGATCGTCGCGGGTGCCGGCGCGGTGCCCGTGCCGTCGGCGACGTCGCGCAGCCACGCGCACAGCCGCTCGAAGGAGTCGTGGAAGGCGCTCCAGTGCTCGAGGTCGACCGCGCGGCGCAGCTTCTCGCCGAGCCGGGCGGCCAGGCGCCCCCAGGCGCCGGCGCAGACCGCCTCGTTCCAGGCCTCGAGGTGGTGGATGCCCTTGGGCATGAAGACCGGGAGCGTGCTCGCAAGCACGAGGTGGTCGAACGCACCGTCCGCGTGCTCGACGATCCACCGCCACTCCGCCTCGTCGACCATCTCCCGGCGGTGCTCGTCGAGGACGCGCGCCGCGCGCGAGTCGATCACGAGCAGCCGCGAGTCGCCGAAGTCGCGGTAGTAGGCCCAGCGCGACTGCGCGGACTCTCGATCCCAGGCGCGCGCGGCCTCGCGCAGGCGCGGCCCGCCGTCGGTGTCCTCCCGCACGAGCGGCAGCAGCTCCTCCTCGGCGAGCTGCGGCGGCGAGAGGTTCCCCAGGTGCTGGTAGAGCCAGTACGACATGAAGGCGCCCGTGATCCGTGCCTCCCACCACGGCTCCTCGCGCATCTCCGCGACCCAGCTCGCGGAGATGTTCCAGTCGTCGTTCACGTCGTGGTCGTCGAAGATCATCGCGCTCGGCACCGTCGCGAGCAGCCAGCGGATGTCCGGGTCCGACCACGACTCGCGGTAGAGCCTCGTGTACTCCTCGAAGTCGGCGACCTCCTCGCCCGGCGGCTCGCGCACGTCGCGGCGGGAGCGGATGAACTCCCGCGTCGCCGGCGAGACCTCGTCGGCGTAGACCTGGTCGCCGAGCAGCAGCAGCGCGTCGGGCCACTCGACCTCTCCGCGCTGTAGCTGCCGGGCGTAGGCCCAGAGCGCGTCGATGCCGGTGGCCGGGAACTCCGCCTTCGGCTGGGGGTCGCCGATGCGGCACGAGCCGAAGACGAGCCGCACCTGCCGCTCACCGCTGCGCGTGTGCACCGCGGGCGCGGGACGGCCGTCCGGGGGCGGCCACACGACGCGGCCGTCGAGCCGCACGTCGTACTCCACCACCGAGCCCGGCTCGAGATCGTCGACGAGGAGAAGCGCGTAGTGGTGGCCCTCGACCGCGAACGTGCGCTCGCGATGACCCAGCACCTCGACCTCGCACGGCCCGCTCGTCTCGACCCAGAAGGTCGCGCTCTCCGTGCCGGCGTAGCGCAGGAGCGGCCCGAGGACCAGCTCGGCGGCCCGGCCATCGCTGCAGATGCGGCGGTAGCGCGCGTCGCTGAGCGAGTAGGCGCCGAAGGCGATCAGCCCCGCGGCGACGACGCCGAGCAGGTACGGCCCGTACGACGCGTGCGCGAGCTTCGCGAGCGCACCGTCGATGCCGACCGCCTTCTTCGGGTCGAAGTCGACCGCCGCCACGATCAGGAAGACGCCGACGAGCCCGTACACGACGGCACGGGCGAGATGGCCGACGACGCCGATCCGCTCGATCGCAGCGCCGCACCGGCGGGCTCATCTCCTCCGTCTTCGAGTCCTCGAGGAAGTCCCTGCTCAGCCCCTTGTAGCCCTGGTAGCAGCCGATCCCGATCAGCACGAGGCCGCCGATGCCGACGAGCCACGGCCCGCCGGGCCAGCCGAGCACGCCCGCCGTCGTCTTCTGCGGGCTGCCGGAGCTCGCCTCCGCCGGCGCCGAGGAGGATCTCGACGGCGATCGCCGTCAGGCCCGCGTAGACGACGCCGCTGCCGAGGGCCGCGAGCCGGTCGAACCCGGAATCGGAGTCCTCGGGGCCGTGCCCGAGTGCCGCGCGCACGAGCCGCCAGGTCGCGTAGCCGGCCAGCCCGATCGCGACCAGGATCAGGAGCGCCTTGCCGAACGGCTGCGCCGCGACCGCCCGCATCGCTCCCTGCTGGCTGGCGTTCGTGCCGGGCACCCCGACCGCCAGCCGGATCGCGAGGATGCCGACGATCGCGTACACGATGCCGCGGGCCGCGAACCCCGCCCGCGCGAGCCGCTCGAAGCTCTTGCTGCGGACGACCTCCTCCCCGCCCTGCCGTGCAGCGCGGGCCGGACCAGCGGTGGTGGCCTTACTCGGTGCGTGGATGCTCATGGGAACCTCCTGCGACGGCGGAAGGACGGGACGACCCCCGGAGGAGCAACGCGGCGCTGCGGTGTCCGGGTACGGCCTAGACGATTGATTCCCAAGTAGGTGCTTCTGGGGAGGGACTGCACCAAGCAGCGTGGCTGAATCGTCCGGTGTCAAGGCCGGTGGGCCTTGGCGCCGGGCGAGACGGCCGCGATGTGCCGTGTGCAGGCCCCCATCCAGAGGTGCCGGCCTTGGGAATCAATCGTCTAGTCCGCGACGACCCGCGCCACGGCGCGGGAGCTGCCGAGCAGCGCCGCCCCCGCCAGGGCGCCGACGATGCCGAGCCCGAAGACGACGGGGTAGGGAGGTGACGCGTTCGTGAGCAGCGGCGCGAGCGCGGCCGGAGCCGCCATCTCGAGCCCGAACGCGACCGGGATCGCGCGGGTCGCCGGCCAGTGCTGGAGGGCGGTCATCTCCGCGATCAGCGTGCCCCAGCTCGCGAGCCCCACGCCGATCCCCCAGAGGAAGAACGGGATCACCCGCCGGTCGGCGACCGCCTCGACGACAAGCGCCGTCCCGAGCCCGACCGCGGCCCAGCCGATCCCCGCGGCGACGCTCGTCGCGGCGCCGCCGACGAGCCCGGTCGCACGGAGCAGCCACGGCAGCGCGGCGCCGACCGCGAGCAACCCGCCGACGAACCAGGTGCCCGTGGGGGTGAACGCCCCCGTCTCGGGCGGCGCCGACCAGGCCAGCACCGCAACCGCCGCCACGATCGAGAGCACGCCGCCGAGCTCGCGGGGTCCGACCCGCTCGCCGAGCATCCGCACGCCCAGCACGAGCAGCGCCACGAGCCCGAGCCCGAGCGCCGGCTGCACGATCGCGACCGACGCGAGCGACAGCGCCACCGCCTGCAGCGGCCACGCGACCACGCCCGCGGCGGCGCCGGCCAGCCAGAGCCGGCGGCGCACGAGGCGCGCGAGCAGCGACGCGCGCAGTCCCGTCTCCTTCGGCGTGCTCCGGGCCTCGAGCGCCTGCAGCGAGGTCGAGACCGCGTAAAGGGTCGCGGCGAGCGCGGCGAGCACGACGGCGAGGGCGATGCGCACCCGCTCAGACTACGATCGCGCGCGTGGCCGGGGTGCCGACGTGATCGCGATCTCGCTGCTGACGCTCGTGCCGGGCATCTCCGGCGGCAGCGAGACCTACGCGCGGGAGCTGCTCCGCGCGCTGGCCGCCGAGAGCGACCTCGACTGCCGGGTGCTGCTGCCCCCGGCGGCGCCCGACGCCTCGGGCGGGCTGCCCGCGGCGGTGATCGACGCCTACCGCGGGCCCCGCCTGCTCGCGATGGCCCGGGCCGCCCTCGACCCTCGCCTGCGCCGCGCGCTGGCGGACGCCGACGCCGTCCACTACCCGCTGACGGTGCCGCTCCCACCCGCGTCCGCCCCGACGCGCGCTGACGCTGCACGACCTGCAGCACCTCGACCTGCCCCACCTGTTCTCCCGAGCCGAGCGCGCCTACCGGCGGATCGCCTACGACCGTGCCGCGCGGCGTGCCGACATCGTGCTGGTCGTCAGCGAGTTCGTGCGCGCACGGGCGGTCGAGCTGCTCGGGCTCGACCCGGCGCGGGTCCGGGCGATCCCGCACGGCCTCGACCACGCCCGGCTCACGCCGGGCGAGCACGAGCGCGAGCCGTTCCTGCTCTACCCGGCCCGGCCGTGGCCCCACAAGAACCACGCGCGCCTCCTCGCGGCGCTGCCGGCGATCCGGCGCGTGCATCCGGGCCTGCGGCTCGTGCTCACGGGCGGCGGCGACTTCGGGCCGCTGCCCGACGGCGCCGAGGCGCTCGGGCACGTCTCACGCGAGACGCTCGTCGACCTGCTGCGCCGCGCCTCCTGCCTCGTCTTCCCCTCGCTCTACGAGGGCTTCGGGCTGCCGCCGCTCGAGGCGATGGCCTGCGGCTGCCCCGTCGCCTGCTCCGACGCGGCGGCCCTGCCGGAGGTGACGGGCGGCGCCGCCCGGCTCTTCGACCCGCACGATCCCGAGGCGATCGCCGCGGGGGTTCTGGCGGTGCTCGCGGCACCCGGAGCCGTGGGTCGAGCGGGGGCTCGAGCGGGCCGCCGCGTTCTCCTGGGCCGAGACGGCGCGTGCGACGGCGGCCGTCTACCGCGAGCTGAGCAGCCGCTCGTAGGCGGCCGCATACCGCTCCGCCGCCGCCTCGACCGAGTAGAGCGAGACCAATTCGGCGGGGCGCGAGCGCCGCGGAGGCGCCGAGACGACCTCGTCGAGCGCGCGGGCGAGCGCGAGCCAGTCGCCGGCGGGAAACAGCCGGCCGTTCCCGCGCAGCACCTCGGGGATCGCGCCCGACTCCGCGGCGACGATCGGCAGCCCGGCGGCTGCGGCCTCCGCCAGCACCATCCCGAACTGCTCCTCCCAGAACGTGGTCGGCAGGCTCGCGAGCACGAAGCACGACGCCCCGGCGAAGACGGCCGGCATCTCGTCGTAGGCGACCGACCGGCGCCACTCGACTGACCCGTCGACGCCGAGGTCGCGCGCATGCGCCCGCAGCCGCTCCTCTTCCGGGCCCGCCCCCACCACGAGCGCGCGAACGTCGCGCCCGTCCCGTCGCAGGAGCGCCAGCGCCCGCAGCACGTCCTGGTGCCCCTTCTCCCACACGAGCCGCCCCACGGCCAGCACGAGGTGCGACGGCGGCGGCTCAGTCGCGGCGAAGCGGGCGGTGTCGATGCCGGGCGGGGCGACCTCGATCCGCTCCGGCGGCGCCCCCTCGAGCAGCAGCGCCTGCCGGGCGCGCTCGGTGGCGGCGAGGTAGCGGTCGACGAGCGGCAGCGTCTCCCGGCGCTGGCGGCGCCCGCGGAAGCGGCGGTAGGCCTCGCCGAAGGGGATCGTCTCCCAGACGGTCAGGACGAGCCGGAAGCCGAGCCGCTCCTTCAGCAGCGCCGGGCCGTGGCTCCAGGGCACGCCGAGCTCGGCGCCGTGCACGATCGCCGCGCCCCGAAGCGCCTCCTCGAGCCCCACGTACCGGTCGCCGACGGCGAGCGCCGCGAGGTCGCCCACCCGGCCGGGCGGCAACCGGTCGCGCACGGCGCGGATCGGCTCCACGGGCAGTGCGAGCGACGAGAGGTCGAAGACGTTCGAACCGGTGGCAAGCACCCGCACGTCGAAGCGGTCGGCGAGCAGCTCCCACGGCCGCAGGTCCCACGGGTTCGCGGAGTGCCCGCGGAGGAGGACGACGCGCGGCCGGCTCATCGCCGCCGCAGGGCGTGGAGGAGCTCGGGCGGCACCGCACGCAGCGCGAGCATGGCGACGGCGAAGGCGAGCAGCGACGCCACGAGCCGCACCTCCCAGGGCGCCGGCAGCGCGAGCAGCGCCGCCGCCGGCGCGGCCGCGAGCGCGACGCGGGGCATCAGGCCCGCGCGCGGCGCGACGGCAGGCGCCGCCCGGCGGAGCAGCACGTACACGAGCGCGGCGAGGCAGGTCTCGCCGAGCACGGCCGCGACGGCGCCGCCCTTCGCGCCGAAGGGCGGGATCAGGGCGCCGCCGAGCGCGAGCACCGCGAGCAGCGAGCCGCCGTTCGCCCAGGCGAGGTCGGACTGGCGCCGGAGCGACAGCAGCCCGAGCTGCCACGTCTGGCCCACGAACACGGCGACGAGCGCGACCGCCTGGATCGACAGCACCGGCACGGCGCCGCGGTACTGGTCGCCGCCGAGCAGCGGGATCAGCGCCGGTGCGAGCGCGACGATCCCGAGCACGAAGACGACGCCCGCCGCGAGCGCGACCTCGCTCATCCGCTGGAGGCCGAAGCGCAGCCGCTCGGTGTCGTCGCGCCCCGCCACGGAGAGCAGCGGCAACGCCGTCGAGAGCACCAGCAGCGGTAGCGCGAAGAGCACCGCGAACACCTGGAACGAGGTCGCGAAGTAGCCGGTCTGTGCCGTCGTCCCGAGCAACGACATCATGATCATCAGCACCCGGAAGTAGACGACGTTCATGGTCAGCGCGATCGCGAGCGGCAGCGCCTCGCGGAGCAGCGAGCGGGCGATCTCGCGGTCGAGCCCGGGCATCAGGCCGCGCCGGAGCGGCACGACGAGCGGCGTCAGCGCGATCACGACGGCGCCGACCGGGACCTGCGCGCCGAGCAGCGGCACGAGCGACGAGCCCGCGGCGACGAGCAGGGCGACGACGACGAAGGTGAGCGCCGCCTTCGCCACCTCGAACGCCGTCACCGCGCCGAGGCGCAGCTCGACCGAGAGCGGGGCCATCATCGTCGCCTGCGTGTTGATGAGCAGCACCCCGAGGCCGCCGAGCAGCGTCCCCCAGAACATCGCCCGGTCGTAGGCGAAGAACGCGAAAGTGGCCGCGGCGGCGATCCCGACCGGGGTGATCGCGAGCCGCAGCGTCACCAGGTTGCGCAACAACCGCGCCCGGTCGGGGATCGCGGCGAGTGCGAGCTCGCGCGAGCCGACCGCGGTCAGGCCGGCGTCGCTGATGCCGCTGACGACGCCCAGCAGCGCCGCGACGGTGCCGTAGCGGCCGAAGTCGTCACGGCCCAGGTGGCGCAGGAGGAAGACCGACGTGCCGGCGCCGAAGAGCGTCCCGACGCCGTAGCCGAGCCCGCGCACGAGGCCGCCGCGGACGACGCGGCCGCCCGCCTCGGGCGTGGACAGCAGGTCGGGGGGCGTCTCCGTGGCAGCCACCGATCGGTCTATGGTGCCTGGCGATGCGGGCGACGGTCGTGATCCCGACGCTGAACGCGCGCCGCCTGCTCGCCGAGGCGCTCGAGCGGCTCGAGGCGCAGACCGTCGACCACGACGTCGTCGTCGTCGACAACGCCTCCACGGACGGGACGGTGGAGTTGCTCGCCGACCGGTTCCCGCGCGTGCGCGTCGTCCGGCTGCCGGAGAACCTCGGCTTCGGCCGCGCCGTGAACCGCGGCGCCGCGGAGGCCGCGACCGAGGCGATCGTGCTGATCAACAACGACGTGCTCTGCGAGCCCGACTTCCTCGAGCGCCTGCTCGCGCCGCTCGCCGACGAGGGGGTGGCGATGGTGGCGGGCGTGCTGCTCCAGCACGACCGGCCGGAGCTGGTCGACACGGCGGGGATCGAGCTCGACACGACACTTCGCTCCTGGGACGCCCTCTGGAACCGCCCGCGGGAGGAGCTCGAGCATGCCGCCGACCCGGTCGGGCCGTGCGGAGGAGCCGCCGCCTACCGGGCCGCGGCCTTCCACGCCGTCGGCGGCTTCGACGACGCGTTCTTCGCCTACTGGGAGGACGTCGATCTCGCCCTGCGCCTGCGGCTCGCGGGCCATCGCTGCGTCCGCGCCGCCGACGCGCGGGCCCTGCACAAGCACGGCCAGACACTCGGAGCCGCATCTCCTCGGCAGCGGCAGCTGGAGGCGTTCGGCCGCGGCTACGTGCTGGCGCGCTACCGCGTCGCCCGGCACGGCCCGCTCACCCGGCTGAAGATCGCGGCGCTCGACTGGCCGGTGCTCGTCGTCCATCTCCTCGTCCGGCGCGAAGTGGGCCCGCTGCGCGAGCGCCTCCGCGGGACCCGGGCCGGGCTCGCCCGCCCGGCGCTGCGCGCACCGTTCGAGCTGGCGACCGTCGCGTTCCGCGAGGCAGTCGGGCGGCAGGCCGCCCTGCTCCGGCTCCGGGCGCGCGGCGGCCTCCCCTCGCACTTCGACGAGAGCGCTTCACGCGCTTCATAGCGGCCGCGCCAGCGCCGACCACTGGTAGACGAGGAACTCGGCGCTCGTCCCGCGGGTCAGGCGCTCGGCGAGCCGCCCGGCCGCGGTGAGCGGGGCGTGCACCACGCGCTCGACGCGCCAGCCCTCCCCCTCGAGCAGCTCGACGAGGTCGGAGCGGGTGAGCCAGCGCAGGTGCGTCCGGTCGCGGTGCCCCGCGGCGGTGTAGCCGAAGCTCCCGCGGAGGACGAGGTCGCGGACGAGCGACCAGTGGCGCGCGTTCGGGACCGAGACATGCAGGAGCGCGTCCGGCGCCGAGACGGCGTGGAGCCCGCGCAGCAGGCTGCCCGGGTCGGGGAGATGCTCGAGCACGTCGTAGGCGAGCACCGTGTCGAACGGGCCGTGGAGTTGCGGAAGCGCCTCCTCGACACGGGCGGCGACGACCTGGTCGTAGACGGCGGCGGCCGCCGCCGCTGCCCGCGGGTCGAGCTCGACGCCGGCCAGGAACGTCACCCGTTCCCGCAGCGAGGCGCCGACGCGCCCGGCGCCGCAGCCGACGTCGAGCAGCCGGCCGAGCCGCTGCGGCAGATGGGCGACGAGCTCGGGCCGCGACTGCCCGAAGTAGGATTCCGGCTGCCTCGAGCTGGCTGACGTTTCGCTCACACCTCCCCGGTACTCTCTGCGAATGACGCAACCATCCTCCACGATGTGGGCCGACGCCGCGGTCACCGCCCTGCAGGCGGAGTTCGGCGACACCTACCGCGAGCGCACCTGCCTGGTCACGGGCGCCGACGGCTTCATGGGCAGCCACCTCACCGAGGCGCTCGTGCACCTAGGCGCGCACGTCGTCGCCTTCGTCCGCGCCACGTCCTCCGGGGCGCTGAACAACATCGGCCACCTGCGTGGAGACCTGCGGGTCGTCTTCGCCGACCTGACCGACCGGACCTCGGTCGACTACCTCGTCCGCGACCATCTCGCCGCCGCAACCGACCGGCCGTACGTGTTCCACCTCGGCGCGCAGGCGCACGTCGGCGAGTCGTGGCACCGCCCCTACGAGACGGTGATGGCGAACACCGTCGGGACGCTGAACCTGCTGCAGTCGGTGGTCGACAACGGTGTCGAGCTCGAGAAGTTCGACACCGCAGGCACCTCCGAGGAGTACGGCAACGTGCGCGAGGCGGTTGCGCACCACCACGATTTCGACGAGGCGGGCTCGCTGATCCTGCACGAGCGCTCGCCGATCAACCCCAAGTCGATCTACGCCACGGCGAAGGTCGCCGCCGACTTCCTGACGATGAACTACCACGACGCCTACGGGGTGCCGGGCGTCGTGACGCGGATGTTCAACAACTACGGGCCGCGCCAGAACCCCCGCTACGTGACCGGCACGATCATCACGCAGGCGCTGACCCGCCGCGAGGTCGAGCTCGGGGCGCTCGAGCCGCTGCGCGACTTCTGCTTCTGCACGGACGGCGTGCGCGGCCACCTGACCGTCGCGGCGCGCGGGATCGCGGGCGACCATTACGTCTACGGCCAGGGGGAGAACATCTCGATGGCCGACTGGAGCGAGCTGATCCTGGCCACGGGCGCCGCCAACGGCTACTGGCCGGACGACCGCCACGTGGTCACCAACGAGCGCCGGTTGCGCCCCGGTGCAACCGACGTGATGGCGCTGCGCGTGGGCTACGACAAGCTGCAGCGCGAGACCGGCTGGGAGCCGAAGATCTCGTGGGAAGAGGGCGTCCTGCGCACGATCGAGTGGTACGCGGCGAACCGGGAGCGCTGGCTGGGACGCGTCGACTGGCTCGACCGCCGGACGGCCGAGACGACGTGACCCGGATCCTCGTCACCGGCGGCGGGGGGTTCCTGGGCTCGCACCTCGTCGAGCGCCTCGAGGCCGACGGCCACGACGTGACCGTCGCCCGCCGCCGCGACTACGACCTGACGCGGTGGGACGACGCCGAGCGGCTCTTCGCGGACGCGCGGCCCGAGCTCGTCTTCCATCTCGCCGCCGAGGTCGGCGGGATCGGCGCGAACCAGGCGAACCCGGGCCGCTACTGGTACGCGAACCTGATGATGGGCGCGCACGTGCTCGAGCTCGCCCGCCTCGCCGGCACGAGCAAGGTGGTCACGCTCGGGACGATCTGCGAGTACCCGAAGTTCACGCCCGTGCCGTTCCACGAGGACGACCTCTGGAACGGCTACCCGGAGGAGACGAACGCCCCGTACGGGATCGCGAAGAAGTCCGTGCTCGTCGGCGCGCAGTCGTACCGCGCGCAGTACGGGACGAACGCGATCCACCTGCTGCCCGTGAACCTCTACGGGCCGCGCGACAACTTCGACCTCGAGACCTCGCACGTGATCCCGGCGCTGATCCGGAAGATGCACGAGAGCCCCGAGCGCATCGTGCTGTGGGGCGACGGCTCGCCGACGCGGGAGTTCCTCTACGTCGCGGACGCCGTCGAGGGGCTCGTGCTGGCGGCGGAGCGCTACGACGGGGCGGAGCCCGTCAACCTCGGCACGGGCGCCGAGATCTCGATCCACGACCTCGCGGAGACGATCGCCGAGCTGTGCGGCTTCGAGGGCGAGATCGAGTGGGATTCGACGCGCCCGAACGGCCAGCCGCGCCGCGCGCTCGACACCGAGCGCGCCCGCCGCCTCTTCGGCTTCGAGGCCCGGACGTCGCTCCGCGAGGGGCTCGAGCGGACGATCGCGTGGTACCGGTCGCAGGCACCCGTCAACGCGTAGCCCTCGCCGCCTGCGCGGTCGCGCAGCTGCTGCTCGTGGCGGCGGTCGCCGCGAAGCAGCCGACCGGCGGCGCGGCGGCGGTCGCCGTGGCACTCGTGCTCGCACCGGTGGGCGTGGCGGCCGCGGCCCTCCTCGCCGGCTCGCTCGCGGGCGGCTGGTTCCCGGTCGCCGGTGCGGCGCTCTACGTCCTCGCCCCCTGGCTCGGCAACCGGCTCGCCCTGCCCACCTACCGGGCCGGCTTCGACGCACACGCCGTGCCCGCGTTCCTGGGCCTGCAGGCGACCTGGGTGTTCGCCGTGGGAATCGCGCTGGCGGTGGCGGTGACGGCCGCGGTCCGCTTCGCCCTGCCTGCGGCGGCCGCGGCGGGCGTGCTCGCGGCGGTCGTCTCGCTCGCGCTCTGGGGCGGCAGCCTCGGCGCGCTCCGCCCGGGCCTGCACGAGACGGCGTGGAGCGTCGCGCTGTGCGAGTGGCTGGCGGCAGCCGGGATGCTCGGGGCGCTCCTGCGGCGCCCGTTCCCGGGAGCGGCGCTCTCCGGCTGGCTGATCGCGGCGATCGCCTGGGGCGCCCACCGCGGCTACCCCGACGAGGCGTTCTGGCGCTCGCTCGCGATCGCAGGCCCCGCGGTCGGGGTGGCGCTCAGCGCGATCGGTCTTCTGGTACCGCGGACGCTGTGGGCTCGGCGCCCGGCGGCGGCGGCTCGAGCCCCGCACTGAGCTCCAGCTCGAGCAGCGCAAGCCGCTGCGCGAGGATCACGTTCTGGTCGGCGAGCCGCGAGATCACCGTCGAGTAGTGCAGGAGCACCGCCAGCACGAAGAGCAGCGCGACCGCGAACAGGACCGCGGGCGGATAGGTCTGCACCCCGAACCAGCCGGCGATCGTGTTCAGCCCTCCCCGCCAGAGCGAGAGCGCGAGCAGCACCAGCCCGGTCAGCAGCCAGAGCAGCGCGTACCGCTCCCGCAGGCGGCGCGAGCGGATCAGCTCGAAGACGACGAGCAGCAGCAGGAGCGAGGCCGCGGCCGCGGCGATCGAGATCGTCAGCGGCGTCTGGCCGGTGGCGATCACGGCTCCTCCAGCGGCGTCACGCGCCGCCTGAGCGAGCCGACCAGGATCGCCAGCATCACCTTGGCCATGTAGTACACCGTGCGCGCCCCGCGGATCGACGATCGCCCGGCGGTGCGCTCGCGCATGCGCACGGGCGTCTCGGCGAGCCGGAGCCGGTGCTTGTGCACCATCAGCGCGGCCTCGACCTCGGGGTAGTCGTGCGGGTAGTCCTCCGCGAACAGCTCGATCGCCTTGCGGTTCAGCACCTGGAAGCCGCTCGTCGTGTCGGTGACGCGCTGCTTGGTGAGGATCGAGACCGTGCGGGCGAGGATGCGGATGCCGACGCGGCGCGCCGCCGACGAGCGGAAGCCGTCCGCGCCGGCGAAGCGCGAGCCGACGCAGATGTCGGCCCGTCCGGCGAGCACCGTCTCGAGCAGGGCGACGAGCTCGGCCGGGTCGTGCTGCCCGTCGCCGTCGACCCGCACCGCGAGCTCGTACCCGTGCCGGTCGGCGTAGCGGAAGCCGGTCTGCACGGCACCGCCGATCCCGAGGTTGAACGGGAGCCTGATCACGAGCGCGCCGTGCTCGCGAGCGCGCTCCGCGGTGCGGTCGCCGGACGCGTCGTCGATCACGAGCACGTCGATCGCGGGGTCGAACGCACGCACCTCGTCGACCACCTGCCCGATCACCGCCTCCTCGTCGAAGGCCGGGATGATCGCGATCTTCCTCACGCGGGCACCGACACGCCGACCAGCTCCAGCAGCCGGCGGGCCCGATGGCGGTAGGTGTGCTCGTCGAGCACCCGCTCGCGCGCCCGGCTCCCCATCGCCTCGGCCTGCGCCGGATCGGCGAGCAGCTCGCGGTAGGCGGCCACCGCCTCGGCCTCGTCGTGCACGACGAGCAGCTCGGACCCCGGCTCGAACCACCGCTCGATCCCCGCGTACGGATTCGAGACGATCGCCGCGCCCGACGCCGCCAGCTCGAACGGGCGACACGAGGACGACGCATAGACGGTGGCGTGCGACCGCCGCGTGATGCACAGGTTGACGCGCGCGGCCGAGATCGTGCGGGAGAAGAGGTTGAACGGGATGTCGCCGACCAGCCGGGCGTTGCCGATGTCGCCCCGGAAGTCGCGGCCGCCGAGCGCGAAGTCGACTTCGGGCAGCTCCCTGGAGGGCGCTCCGACCATCGCCTGCATCCAGTCGCGCCGGAACTTGTCGCCGTAGCCGTAGAAGAGCACGTCCAGCTCCTTGTCGACCTCTTGCGGCGCGAAGAACTCGGTGTCGGCGGCCCAGAAGACCGCCTCGGCGCGGCGAGCGCCGAGCTCGCGGAGCCGGTCGAGCCCACCCTCCGAGTTCGAGACGACGAGGTCGTACTCGGACGGGTCGGCGTCGTGGTACCAGTTGAAGCCGGTGTCCATGCCGCCGAACTCGGGCAGGCTCATCGGCACGTCGCCGTCGTAGAAGACGACCGGGATCCCGAACCGCTCGCGCAGCGCCGTCGGGATGCCGCGGAGGTGCGCCATCGGCACGGTGAAGACGAGCAGGGCGTCGGGCCGCTCCCGCTCGACGAGCGCCTCCAGGTGGCGCCGCCAGCGCGGCGTCACCCACCGCCAGACGAGCTCCCGGGTCAGCCGGTCTCCGAGCGAGTCCTCGGGGCTCTCCTCGGCCCGCCGCAGGTACCGGTCGCCCTTCAGCCGCGCGACCCCGTCGCGCAGGCGCGGCGAACGACTCCCCCTCGACGTAGGTGGGGTTCGGCGCGGTGCGCCACCACGGCGACTCGACGGGCCGGCCGCGGTAGGGAGCGACCACGAGGTCGACCCCCTCCTCGTAGAGGCCCTTCCACAGCTGCCACCACGCGGGGGTGCAGCCGTAGCGGAAGTCGAGGTCGATCGCCGAGGCGACGGCGAGGATCTTCGGCGCACGCATGCGCCTTCAGTGTCTCAGAGAGGGGTTACGACACGGTAAGCGTCGAGCGTCGAACCCGGTAGCGCAGATCGCTCGACGCCGAACTCGGCTTCAGTACGCGCCGGCGCGGGTGAAGACGGCGATCGGCGTCTTGACGAGGATCGTGATGTCGAGCCAGATCGACCAGTTCTCGAGGTAGTAGAAGTCGAGCCGTACGAGGTCGTCGAAGGTGAGGTCGGAGCGGCCGGCGATCTGCCAGAGGCCGGTCATGCCGGGGAGCACGTTGTACCGCCGGCGGTGCCACGGCTCGAGCAGCGCGTAGTCGCGCAGCGGCAGCGGGCGCGGCCCGACGAGCGACATCTGCCCCCGCAGCACGTTCAGCAGGTTCGGGATCTCGTCGAGGGAGTAGCGCCGCAGCACCGCGCCGACGCGCGTCACCCGCGGGTCGCTGCGGATCTTGAACAGCGCGCCCGAGGCCTCGTTGACACGCTCGAGCGCCGCCTGCTGCTCCGCGGCACCGGCGACCATCGTGCGGAACTTGAGCATGTGGAACTCCTGCTCGCCGAGGCCGATCCGCGGGTCGGCGTAGAGGACCGGCCCGCGCGAGGTGAGCTTGATCGCGAGCGCGACCAGCACCCAGACCGGCGCTCCGACCACCAGCAGGAGCGCGGCGACGACGACGTCGAACGTGCGCTTCAGCGCCCACTCGAGGCCGCCGAAGATGGGCGGCCGCAGCTCGAAGAGCGGCACGCCCTGACCCGGCACGTACTCGCCACGCTCGACGAGCAGCTCGGTCGTCCGCGGCGCGACCCGCACCTTGACGGCACGACGGTGCGCCTCCTCGACGATCTCCAGCAGCCGCTCCTCGTCGATGCCCGAGTCGGCGACGATCAGCTCGTCGACCGCCGAGCGGGCGAGCAGCGCCTCCACCTCGGGCCCGTGCCCGATCTCGCCGACGAACTCGTAGTCGATGCCGCCGCGGCTCGCGCCGAGCGTCCGCCTCAGATGCGCGCGCTGCTCGTCGTCGCCGACGAGAACGGCGTGGCGGCGAACGCCCGCCCCGCGCATGACGATGCCGGTGAGCGATTCGTAGCTCGCGCGGAAGGCCGCCACGAGCACGGCGACGAAGATCGCGCCGACGACGTAGAGGCCGAAGGTCGTGAAGTGCTGCCCCGTGCCGATCGCGAACGCGAGCGAGAGGGCGGCGACGAGGAAGACGCTCGGCACCACCCGCGCCGCACCCTCGCGCACCTCGCGCGGCGCGTAGAGGCGCGCCTGCCAGAAGACGAGGACGGTGAGCAGGATCAGGAACGCGAGCCAGTGCGTCTCCTGGTCCCAGAGCAGCCCCCAGAGCACCGGATGGGGGTCGCGAACCCAGGCGCGCAGGCCGAGCGCGAGGTAGAGGCCGAGCACCAGCCCGCCGATGTCGATCGCCGCGAGCACGAGCGCGCTGGCGGCGCGGCGGACGAGCGCCTTCAGCGGGGTGCGCGACAGCAGGTACGGCCGGGCTGCCCTGACGTCCTCGGAGGCAACAGGCGTCTCGTCGGCCGGCTCAGGCGGCCGTTCGTGGCGAACCGGCCGATTCACGGGCGGATCGTACCTCGCAGATCGCCGAGATCACCGCGCCCGCCCAGTGCTCGAGCGAGTGGTCGCGCACGATCCGGCGCCGCAGCTCCGCGCCGGTCTGCTCCCGATCGACCGCCGATGCGCGCCGCCAGGGCGCTCGATCGTCTCCGCGAGCGCCGCCGGGTCGCCCGGCGCCGACAGGAGCCGGAGCGGCAGGCCGCCGAGCAGCGGGGCGAAGTCGGGATTCGTGGAGATCGCCGGTCGCGCACAGGCTGCGGCCTCGAACACCGCCTTGTCGAGCGTCGACCCCGATCGCGGCTCGTTCGGGCTGACGACCGCGTCGACGGCGGCGATCGCCGCCGGGATCTCCGCTCGCGGCAGCGGCTCGAGCAGGCGCACGGACGAGCGCAGCCGCTCGTCGCCCGCGATCCGAGCCGCGAGCTCGCGGCGATGCGCCTCCTCGTCGGACGTGAGCGACGGGCCGCGCAGCTCGAGCTCGATCGGCGTTCCGCGGCCCACCACGGCCGCGACCGCGTCGAGCAGCGTGGCGAGTCCCTTCCAGCGGGCGGTGCGACCGAGGGCGAGCAGCCGCAGCGACTCCGACGGCGGCGGCGGCGCGGCGGCGACGAACGTGTGGACGTCGATCGCATGACCCACGGGCCGGAGCTTCGCGGTGGCGATCGGATAGCTGGAGCGGTCGACGCTGAGCGCGAGATCGACGGTGCGGGTGGCGAAACGGAGCGCGCGGCTCTCGTGCCAGTGGGTGTACCAGAGCGCGAGCGGGACGCGCCGCACGCGCGTGAGGGGCGCCGCGAGCAGCGCGAACTGGGGGACCATGTGGACGAGCACCCCGTCCGCACCCGGAAGCGACGCGGCGAGCGCGCGCTCGAAGGCGACCACCCGGCCTGCCCGGGAGCCCGCGTCGAACGTGCGGACGGTCGCGTTGCCCGGCAGCGCGTCCCAGCGGGCCTCGCGGGCGCAGACGTCGAGCCGGTCGAGGCGGCTCGCGAGCGCCTCCGCCAGGTCGACGGTCTGGGCGAGCACGGGGTGGTCCCGGTCGAGCGCCTGCGTGACGAGGACGAGCTTCATCAGCGTGCGCCTGCGAGCGCCCGGTCGACGAGCTCGCGGTAGGCGGCGGCGAAGTCGGCTGCCGACTGGTGCCAGGCGCCGTAGGTCTGCCGCGCCGCCGCGCCGAGCCGCTCGGCGAGCGGCCTGTCCTCGAGCACGCGGCGCATCCCGGCGACGAGCGCGGCGGTGTCGGCCGGCGGGATCAGGATCGCGTCGCGGCCGTCGGCCGCGATGTCGGGGATGCCGCCCGCGTCGGTCGCGACCACGGTGCGTCCGCGGGCGAACGCCTCCAGCACCACACGGCCGAGGCCCTCCGGCCACGACGGCAAGACGAGCGCGCGCGCCTCGTCGAGCGCCGCCGCGATCCCGGCCGGAGGCAGCTCGAGGCGATGGTCGACGTGCCCCGGCAGCTCGGCGACGAGCGCGTCGATCGCCGACCGGCGCGAGCCGCGGCCGATCACCGTCAGGTGCGCGTCCGGCACTGCGGCGACCACCTGACGCCAGGCCGCGGTCAGGCCGTCGACGTTCTTGTAGAGCTCGAGTGCGCCGACGAAGACGAGCCTCGGCTCCGGGGGGACCGGCTGGAGGGGCGGCTCGGCGAAGGCGTCGAGGTCGCTGTAGGTGGGGAAGGAGGCGGTCGCCGGCACGCCGCGGACCTCCTCGACGAGCGAGGAGGTGAAGCCCGACAGCGCCCGGGTCGCGTCGGCGCCGCGGATGCCCGAGCGGGCGAGTGCGTCGGCCGCGGGAGAGAGGAGCCGCCGGCGCGGCGAGCCGTAGCTACGGGTGAACGTGCGTGGGTCGCCGTGCACCTCCACGACGAGGCGCGCCCGGGAGCGGGCGAGCGTCCGGCCCGCGCGGGCGAGCGCGCCGATGTACGGATCGGCGGCGACGATCGCGTCGGCCGGAAAGACGCGCAACGAGCGGGCGACCTCCAGGGGCAGGCGCGGGTAGAACGCGGCCGCGGGGTCGGGCAGGAAGCGGAAGCGGTCGTCGCCCTCGCCGCTGCCGGCGTTCAGCACGCGCAGGTCGAAGACCTCGCCGAGCGCATCCCACTTCTTCTGCAGCCACGGCGCGAGCGGCAGCGTGAGCCGGCCCCGGCCGACGAAGAGCACGCGGGGCGTCACGCCGCACACCGCATCGACCAGCACCCGCTCCAGCCGCTCGTAGACCGCGTCGCGCCCGATCGCCGCCACCGACGGCTTCGCCCGGGCGGCGAGCCGCTCCCGCAGCTGGTCGTCGTCCAGCACCGCGCGCAGCGCGGCTGCGAGCGCCGCGGGGTCGTTGGGCGGGACGAGCAGGCCGTTGTCTCCGTCGGTGACGACTTCCGGAACGCCGCCGACGGCGGTCGCGACCACCGGCGTGCCCACCGAGAGCGCCTCGACCGCGGCATGCGGGAGGTTCTCCCACGCACTCGCGAGCACCGCCGCCCGCGCACCGGCCAGCCGGGCGAGCACCTGGTCGCGCGGCAGCGACCCGGTGAACGTGACGCGCCCCGCCAGGGGCCCTCCGGCGACCCGCGACTCGAGCAGGTCCCGCTCCGGGCCGTCGCCGACGATCTCGAGCGAGGCCCCCTCGACCTGCTCGAGCGCGTCGAGCAGGACGGGCATCGCCTTCTGCTCGGTCAGGCGGCCGACGAAGACGAACGTCCCGGGAGGCAGGTCGGCCGGTGCGGCGTCCCTCGGCGGCGGGGCGGGGTTGACCAGCACCTCGAGCCGGTGCGCGTCGAGGCCCCAGCCTCCCGCCATCGTCGCGAGGTAGCGGCTCGGCACGACGATCCGGCTCGCGCGGCGCAGGGACGCGGTGCGGAGCCGCTTCAGCAGGTCGACGCGTGCACCGCCGGCGGCCTGGAACGCCTCCAGGGGCCCGTCGAAGAGGCCGTACCGGCGCGCCCGCTCGTACGCGGGGTCGGAGACGAGCTTCGCGACGAGCGGGCGGTGGGCGAGCGTGACGGCGGCGGCCGCCGCCGCGTAGGTGGCGGTGGCGTAGACGAGGTCGGCCCGGCGGCCGCGGCGCGCCCCCTCGAGCGCGACCTGCGGATAGCGCACCGGGAACGGCCGGCCGCGGCCGACCGTGTGCACCGCGACCGGGCGATCGGTCACCTCGCCGTCGGCCATCGTCACCACCTCGACCGTGTGGCCGCGATCGCGCAGGAACCGCGCGAAGTCGGGACCGTGGGTGGCGGGGCCACCGACATCAGGCGGCCAGATGCCGGTGAGGAACACCACGCGCATCGGGATATCGTAGGGCGGCGTGGCGGCGGTCAGGCAGATGGCACTGTGGGCCGAGCTGCGCTCCGCGCCGGCGGCGCTGTTCCTCGCCACCGTCGCGCTCTGCCTCGTCCGGGCACGCGACCAGCCGAGCCTCGACGTCGGCGTCGGCGGCACCACCGCCTCGGTCGTGCCCGCCGACGTCGCGGCGGCGGCGCTCGCAGTGGTGGCGCTGGTCGCGCTCGTCCGCGCGGGGCTGCCGCGCGTCGCCCGGCTCGCCCTCGTGACCGCGGCCGGCTTCTGCGCGCTGATCGCCGCGACCGGGGCGGCGAACGGCTCCGCGGCGCTCGTCTCGGGCCTGAAGTTCGACGTGCTGGCGGCGCTCGGGCTGGGGGCGGTGGCGCTCGTGCGCCGCGAGCGGCTGGTCGAGGCGACCGTCGACGTGCTCCTGCTCTTCACGCTCGTCGCCGACGCGGTCGGCCTCGTCCGCTTCGTGACCGGCGGCGGCGGCCGGCAGCCGTCGTTCCTCGGCGAGCACGACTTCGCAGCGCTCGCCACCCTCCCGCTCGTCTACGGGCTCGTGCTGGTCTTCGAGCGCCGGCGGGGCGGACGTGCAGCGACAGCGATCGTCGCCGGCGGCCTCGGCTGCGTGCTCGGAGCCGCGCTCGCGAGCCTGCTCGGCCTCTACCTCGCCGCCGCGTTCCTCGTCGTCCGCACGTTCGTCCGGCGGCGGGTCGACCTGCGCGCGCTCGCGGTGACCGCGCTGACCCTGGCGGCGATCACCGGCGGGACGCTCGTGATCCGCGCCGGCGACCTCGGCTTCCTGCAGTCCTGGTTCGGCAGCCCGGCGTCGCGGCCCGGCCAGTACGCGTCGAGCTGGAGCCAGCGCCTGATCTACGCCTACGTCGGCGGCCGCATCTTCGTCGACCATCCCCTGCTCGGGACCGGCTGGTACCCCGATCTGCCGCCGCAGGAGTACACGGCGTACCTGCCCGCAGCCGAGCGGCGGTTCAGCGATCAGCCGCGGCGCTACTTCCCGCCCAGGCAGGGCACGTTCATCCCGCAGCAGGCTCTCGACCAGGTGCTCTACGAGCTGGGGGCGGTCGGCGGTGCGCTCCTGCTCGTCCTGCTGGTGGCCGCCGGCCGTGCAGGCGCGGTCGCGCTGGCGGCGGGCCGGCTCGCCGCGCTGCCGCTCGCGTGGCTCGCGGCTTCGGTCGGGGCGATCGCCGGCGAGGGGTTCTTCGGCGGCACGCCGCTCGCCGCGACGCTTCTGGCTCACCACCGGCATCGCGCTCGCGCTGGCCGCGCTCGCGGTGCGGGAGCGCGTGTGAGGGTCGTCCATGCGATCGCGCGGCTCAACGTGGGCGGGGCGGCCCTCTCGGTGCTGGAGCTGGCGGCCGAGCAGCAGCGGCGCGGGCACGACGTGCTCGTCGTCGCCGGCACCGTGCCGCCCGGCGAGGCGTCGATGGAGAGCCTCGTCGACGAGCTCGGCGTCCCGTACCGGCATCTCCCCGCGCTGCAGCGCGAGCTCTCGCCGCGCGCGGACACGGCCGCGATCCGGGCGCTGCGGGCGCTGCTCCGCGCGCAGCGCCCGCACGTCCTGCACACGCACACCTCGAAGGCGGGCGCGACCGGTCGCATCGCGGCGCTCACGGCAGGCTCGGCCCGTCCCGGCGCCGTCGTCCACCAGTTCCACGGCCACGTGCTCGCCGAGTACTTCTCGCCGCTGCGCGAACGGGTCTTCCGCACGCTCGAGCGGGTGCTCGCGCGCTCCTCCGACGCCCTGGTCGCGGTCAGCGACGAGGTGCGCGACGACCTCGTGCGGCTCGGCGTGGCGCCCGCGGCCAAGATCCGCGTGATCCCGTACGGGTTCGACCTCGACCGGCGGCTGGCGGCCGCGGCCGGGATCCGCGCCGAGCGACGCCGCGAGCTCGGAGCCGGCGAGCGATCGCTCGTCGCCGGCTGGGCCGGGCGGCTGACCGCGATCAAGCGCCCGCTCGACCTCGTCCGCGTGACGGCGCAGGTCGAGGGCGCGCTGCTCGTGCTCGCCGGCGACGGCGAGCTGCGCGAGCAGGTCGAGTCGCTCGCCGACGAGCTCGGCGTCCGCGACCGGGTCCGCCTGCTCGGCTACACCGACGACGTGGCCGGTCTCTACGCGGCCTGCGACGTCTTCCTGCTCGTGTCGGCGAACGAGGGCACGCCGGTGGTGGCGATCGAGGCGCTCGCGGCCGGCGTGCCGGTCGTCGCGACGGATGCGGGCGGGACGCGCACGGTCGTCGACGACGGCGAGACCGGGCTGCTGGCCCCGGTCGGCGACGTCGAGGCGCTCGCGGCGCACGTGCGGCGGCTGCGCGACGACGCGGGCCTGCGCGACGCGTTCGGGACGGCTGGGCGCCGCCCGGATGCGCGAGCGCTTCTCCACCTCCCGCATGGCCGACGACGTGGAGCTCCTCTACGGCGAGCTGCTCGCGTCGTGAAGGTCGTCCACCTCACGAAGGTGCAGGGGATCGGCGGGGCCGAGCAGCATCTGCTGCAGCTGCTGCCGGCGCTGCGCGAGCGCGGCGTCGACGCGCGCTTCCTCTCGCTCGACGGCGGGCTCGACGCGGACCGCTTCCACCGGGAGCTCGACACCCTCGGCATCCCGTGGCGGCGCGTCCGCTGCGGGCACGACGTCTCGCCGCGCCTGTTCGCCGGCGTCACACGCGCTCTGCGCGCCGAGCAGCCGGACGTCGTGCACACGCACATGGTGCACGCCGACGTCTACGGCTCGCTCGCTGCGCGCGTGCTGCGGCGCCCGCTCGTCTCGACGCGCCACAACGACGACCGCTACCTGCTCGGGCCCTTCCGCCACGTCGACCGGCTGTTCATGCGCAACGCGGCGGCGATCGTCGCCATCTCCGACGCGGTGCGCGAGTTCCATGTTCGAGCAGGACTCCCCGCCGACCGGATCCGGACGATCCACTACGGCCTCGACGTCGTGCCCGCGAAGCCGTCGGACCCGACCCCGGCCGGCGCCGGCGTCGCGCCCGGGGCGCCGCTCGTGCTCGCGATCGGCCGGCTGATCGCGCAGAAGGATCACGTCGACCTTGCTGGCGGCGTTCGCGCAGGTCGTCACCGTCCGGCCGGAGGCCCGGCTCGCGATCCTCGGCTGGGGGCCGCTCGAGGAGCAGACGCGTGCCCACGCCCGCCGGCTCGGGATCGAGGAGGCGGTGCTGCTGCCGGGCCGCGTCGAGCCGTCGGCGTGGCTCGCGCGGGCGGACGTCTTCGCGCACACCTCGCGCTGGGAGGGCTTCGGGATCGTGCTGCTCGAGGCGATGCTCGCGGGTCTGCCGGTGGTGGCGACCCGCGCGAGCGCGATCCCCGAGATCGTGGTCGACGGCGTCACCGGCGTGCTGGTCGCGCCCGGAGACGCGGCCGGCGTCGCCGAGGCCCTGCTCGACCTGCTCGCGAGCCCCGAGCGGCGGCGGTCGCTCGGGGAGGCAGGGCGGGCGCGGGCGCTCGCAGAGTTCTCCGTCTCGGCGATGACCGCGCGCACGATCGAGCTCTACGAGCAGGTGACGGCGCGATGAGGGAGGTGGGCCTGCGGGAGCTCTCCTTCGGCCGGCCCGCGACGGACCGGGTCGCGCTCCTCTCGATCTGGTTCCACGGCCACAACAACCCGCGCTACGCGGAGCTGCTGCCACGGCTCGGACGCCTCGACGCCTGCCTGCTGCGGCTGCCCGAGGCTCGCGTGCCGCGCGGCCTCGGCTTCCGCGCCTTCGTCGCCGCGCGACCCCTGCTGCACCGGACGGTCTTCGCGGCCGCCTCGCGGCGGTACGGCAACCTGCTCTCGCTCGACTTCGAACAGCTCGGACGCTGGCCTCGGGCGGCGGTGATGGACGCCGACGACCCGATGTTCACCCCCCGCGAGGTCGCGCTGATGCAGTCGCCGTCGCTCCGTGCCTACGTGGTGACCGCCGAGAGCGCCGCGCGGCGCTACGAGCAACTCGGCGTCGCCGCGCCGTGGGTGGTGATCCCGCAGGGGGTGAACCTGCGGGCCGCGACGCCGGAGCTCCGCGCCGAGGCGGCGGCTCGGAAGCAGCCCGGCGAGGTCGTGCTGGGCTGGATGGCGGCGCACCTGCTCACCGCGGGCGACCGCGACGCCGGCAACCCGCTCTACAACGTCGACCACCTGCTCGAGCTGTGGGACGCCGTCGCCGGACGCGTGCCCGCAGCGCGACTGTGGCTCGTCGGCGAGCCGAGCGAGCGCCTGCGGGCGCGACTCGCGGGTCGCGAGGACGTCGTCCTGCACGGCCGGCTGCCGCGCGACCAGGCGCTCGCCACGGCGGCCTCCTTCGACCTCGCTCCCTATGCGCGCACCGCCGACCAGGGGATCCGCGCGGCCAAGGTCTCCGAGCTGATCGGGCTCGGCGTCCCGATCGTCTCCTACGACTACGAGGTGACCGCCAACCTGCGCGAGACGGGCGCCGGCGTGCTCGTGCCGGACGCCCGGGCGTTCGTCGACGCCGTCGTCAGGCTGCTGTCCGACCCGGCCGCCCGCGGCGGGCTGGCGGCCGCGGCCCGCCACGCCGGCCGGGAGCTCGACTGGGACGTGCTCGCCCGCCGGTTCGAGCTCGAGGTGCTCGACCGCTACCTGCCGCCCGGAGACCCGGCCGCGCGCGGCGGCCACGGCGGAAGACCGCCTGGACGGGCCAGAGCTCCGCGCGGTGTCGAACCGACAGTCGAAGACGAGCCCGGAGTCCTCTCCGCCGGAGACGACGTGGCGCCAGGCGTGTGGAAGGCCGTCCGGCGCATGGACGGAAAAGAAGCTCAGAGCGGGTCGACCGAGGCCGTCGAGGTGCTCGTGACTCCCGAGGAGCGTCGGCTCCGCATCGAGCCGAACGCCCGTCTCCTCCCGGACCTCCGGACGGCGGCATCGGCCAGGCTCTCGTCCTCGAGCACACCACGGCGGGCACTGCACGGCCTCGGGATGGTCTCGGTGCTCGAAGACGAGCAGTTCGCCTGCCCGCTCGACGTAGACGACGACTCGCTGCCGCGGCGACACGCGCCAATCGTAGGTCGCGTCCCCTGCGCGCCAGGGCTCGATTACGCTGCCGCAGTCGGAGCCGAGGAGGACCAATGACGGACTACGTGGTCAAGCCGCTCGATCCGAGCACCTGGGAGGCGTTCGCGCGGCTCGTCGAGCGGCACAACGGCGTGTTCGGCGGCTGCTGGTGCACCTGGTTCCACACGTTCCACGCCGAGAAGACCTTCACCGCCGAGGGCAATCGCGCCCTCAAGCAGCGGCTCGTCGAGGAGGGTCGCGCACACGCCGCCCTCGTCTTCGACGGCGACGAGGCGGTGGCGTGGTGCCAGTACGGCGCCCCGGAGGAGCTACCGAACATCCACCACCGCAGGGAGTACGAGGCCACGCTCGACCGGACGCCCGACTACCGGATCACCTGCATCTTCGTGGACAAGCGCTACCGCCGCAAAGGGGTGACGGCGGCCGCGCTGCGCGGTGCGGTCGACCTGATCGCGCAGGACGGCGGCGGGGTCGTGGAGGGCTATCCCCACGACACCGAGGGCAAGAAGGTGTCCGTCCTCTACAACGGCACACGCGCACTCTACGAGCGGGCCGGCTTCGGCTACGTCCGCCCCAAGGGCACCCGGAACTGCGTCATGCGCAGGGTCGTCGAGCCGTAGAGGCTAGAGGCCTGATGCGGGTTTGCGGCCGGATGCGCGGCTGGTGCACCTGACGCTTGGTCAGGAGCATCCCCGCGCACACCCCAACCCGCATCAGGCATCTAGATGTCCGCGGTCGCCGGTCGGGCGCCGCGGCCGCGGAAGAGCTCCCGGGCGAGAGAGGACCGCTCCTCGCCCGAGAAGCCGAAGCGCCAGACGGCGGCGACGCACACGACCGTCCAGAGGGCTCCGAGCGGAGCGAGCTCGAGCAGCGTCCGCGGCTCCCACACGCGGGCGAGCGCCACGAGCACGGCGGCGGCGGCGAGTGCCGAGGGCACCGCCGGCCGCACGATCGACCGCGCGAGCGTCGCCGGCCCGACGCCGGCCGCCGGGGCGGCGTAGCGCGGCACGATCCAGGCGAGCATCAGCACGTCGGTGACGAGCGTCGAGACGGCCACGCCCCAGATCCCCCACCAGAAGGCGAGCCCGAACGAGAGCGCGAGATTCGCCAGCGTCGTCGCGATCGACAACCAGGCGATCTCCCGCTGGCGCGCCCGCGCGATCAGGAACTGCGTCAGCACGTAGATCGGCTGGTGGACGAGGAGGACGCCTGCGAGGATCGCCATCACCGCGTAGCTGCCGCCGTAGCCGGGCTCACGCAACCAGGCGTGGATGAGCAGGTCGGGAATCAGCAGGAGCGGCAGCGCGAGCAGCAGCATCAGGGCCGTGCCGGCGCGCAGCCCGGAGAGCAGGAGCTTCCGCTGGTGCTCGCGCGCGTCGGCGCCCTCGAGCTCGGCGAACGCCGGGAACATCATCGACGTGACGGCGGTGCCGATCCCGAAGACGAGCGCGAACAGCTTGGCGGCGACGCCGTAGACGGCGGCCGGCGCGACCCCGAGCACGATTCCCACCACGATCACATCGGTCGAGAACACGATCTTCTGGGCGATGTGGACGAGGAAGTTCGAAGAGCTGAACGAGGTGAGCTCGCGGATCCGCGCGCGCGTGACGTAGCGGCGGCGGACGCGCAGCTCCGGCAGCTCCCGCTTGAGCCAGAGCAGCGGCAGCGTCAGCCGCACCACGGTGGCGGCGAGGGTCAACCCGGCGAGCAGGACGATGCCGCCGACGTGCGGGAGCAGCGCCGCGACCAGGATCGCGTAGAGCGCGGTGCCGACGAAGTTGCCGAGGTTCTGGAGGTCCCAGCGCTGCCGGGCGACGAGCAGGTTGTTGAAGAGCCCGAGCGGAAACCGCAGCGCGAGCGAGAGCACGATCAGGAGCGTGGCGACGCGCGCGTCCCACGCCAGGTGCGCCGGCACGTGGCCCGCCCACGGCACGAGCCACGCGAGCGCCACACCGAGCGGCAGCGTCACGAGCCCGATCACCGCGTACATCGCGAGCCCGCTCGAGGCGACCGCGTTCAGGTCGTCGGTCGAGCCACGCCCGCGCGCCTCGGCGCCGAACCGCACGATCGCCGGGCCGACGCCGAAGTCGAGCACCGAGAGGTAGATCGTGACGGCGCCGATGAAGTTCCACGCGCCGAACGCCTGCTTGCCGATCGCGTGGACGAGCACGGGCGTGACGACGAGCCCCGAGACGATCGCGGCCGCGTACACCGCGTAGACGCCGAGCGCGTTCCGACGCAGCAGGCGCATCGCTCAGCGCACGGCGACGACGTGGAGATTCGGGATCAGCGACCCCGGCACGGGCTCGCGCAGCATCCGCACGCGGGCGTCCAGCCCCGTCCCGATCCTGTTCAGCAGCCACACGGGCGGCCGTGCGAGCGGGGTGCGCCGGAGCGCGATCTCCACGTAGGTCGCGAGCAGCATCGCGAGCGCCGAGCCCGTTCCCGCCGCCGGCTCGACGTCGAGCGACGCCCATGACGCGGACGTCGCGAACAGCCGGTGCAACCCCTCGTGCGTCCAGCGCCAGTAGTCGGCCGGCGAGGGGTGGTAGACCTGCACGCCGTGGGTGGAGGCGAGCACGCGGCCGCCCGGCCGCGTCACGCGCGCGAGCTCCCGTACCGCCTGGGCCGGGTCGTCGCAATGCTCGAGCACCTGCGTGCAGAGGACGACGTCGAAGCTCGCGTCGTCGACCGGCAGCTCCTCGACGGGCCCGAGCAGCTCGGCGGCCGGGTTCTCGACGACGTCGACGCCGACGTACTCGCGCGCCGCGGGCGCGAAGAACGGGTAGTACGGCTTGACGCCGCAGCCGACGTCGAGGATCCGGACGGGTGGCCCGTCCCGCAGGGCGTCCGCCTGCGCCCGCAGGAAGCCGGCGAGCGCGTGCCTGACGACCCAGGTCGACGAGCTCGCCGGCGGCTCGCGCCGCTCGGCGCCGGGCCAGGTGGTGGGCGCGTCGCCCATGCGCCGGAAATCTAGCCGCGGAGGTGCTGGAAGGCCTTGAAGGCGGGCTTGCGGGCGCCCTTGTACGTCTCGAGGCCCGACTGCCAGCCGCCGAAGTTGGGCTCGTCCCGGAGCAGGAACCACAGCATCAGGTCGATCCGCGGGTTCTTCTTCGCGATCTGGAAGGCCTCGGTGAGGTACCTCGCCTGCTTGGCATAGCTGACGCCGAAGATCGGGTCGGGCGGGTTCGTCTGGTAGCCGTACTCGGTGATCCAGATGCGCTTGCGGCCGTACAGCTGCGTCACCTGCTTGATCAGGTCGTTGATGTTGCCGAGCGTGACGGCGGTCGCAGGCGCGCCGTTGGAGGTGACGGGCTTCGACGTCGGAGTGTCGCTCGGGCCGGCGTAGTACGGATGGTGGGCCCATGCGTCGAAGGTCTTCAGGTGGGCGAGCTTGGCCGCGCGGAGGAACGCGACCGGCGAGACCGACGGGCGCTTGCTCGACGGGTTGTTGTTGCCGCGCGGCGCCGTGCCGCCGCAGGCGACCCGCTCGTGGGCGGTCAGGGTCGTGTGGACGCCGGCGTAGACGGCGTTGCAGATCCGCGCGTAGTCGGCCGCCCCTTGCAGCTTCCAGCCCTTGGCCGTCTTCGTGTACTGCGGCGTGAGAAACGCCGGGTTGTTCGGCTCGTTCCAGGCGAGCCACTCCTTGACCGCGGGCAGCATCGAGCCGTCCTCGAGGGCGTAGCCGCCGCCGTAGCGGGTCGCCGCCGCGATCGCGAAGCGCTCCAGATCCTTGGCGTGCGTCGGCGCGTGGTTCATCCCCCGCCCGCCGTCCGCCCAGCCGGGCGTGCCGTAGATCGAGAAGAGGACGTGCATCCCGTACTGGGCCGCGTACTGCACGGTTCGGTCGTAGAGCGACCAGTCGTAGGCCGGATCGGCGGGATCGACCGGATGCTTCGGCCGCTCGCGGGCGACGCCGAACTTGCCGCCCCAGTAGAGGTTGAGGCGGATCTCCTGCACATGCAGGAGCTTGAGCGTCGGAAACGTCTGGTCGACGGGCCCGTACAGCACCTGCGACTCGTCGTAGATGCCGATCCGCAGAAAGCGCGACGCGTGAGCGGTGCCGGCGCACACGGCGGAGAGCGCCGTGACGAGCACAGCGACGAGGACCCCCAACCTCCGCATGATCAGACTGGGAGGGTCTCCCGGCCGAGCGCCTTCAGCCAGCGGCGCAGGCCCTCTTCGAGGTCGATCTCGGGGCTCCATCCCAGCACCTGGCGGGCGCGCGTGATGTCGGGCCGCCGCACCTGGGGATCGTCGGTCGGCAGCGCCTCGAAGACGATCTCGCTCGACGACCCGGTCACCTTGATCACCGTCCGGGCGAGCTCGAGCATCGTCACCTCGTGGTCGGGGTTGCCGATGTTGACGGGCAGGTGCTCGTCGCTCGTCGCGAGCAGGAGGAGCCCACGGATCAGGTCGTCGACGTAGCAGAGCGAGCGGGTCTGTGACCCGTCGCCGTAGACCGTCAGCGGCTTCCCCTCGAGCGCCTGGTTCATGAAGTTGACCGACGCGCGACCGTCGTTCCGCCGCATCCTCGGCCCGTAGGTGTTGAAGATCCGGGCGATGCAGGTGTCGACGCCCTGCTGCTGGTGGTAGGTCATCGTCAGCGCCTCCGCGTACCGCTTCGCCTCGTCGTAGACGCCGCGCGGGCCGATCGGGTTGACGTTCCCCCAGTAGGTCTCGGGCTGCGGGTGAACCTGCGGATCGCCGTAGACCTCGCTCGTCGAGGAGATCAGGAAGCGGGCCCGCTTCCACTTCGCGAGACCGAGCGCGTGGTGCGTTCCGTACGACCCGACCTTCAGGGAGGCGAGCGGCATGCGCATGTAGTCGACGGGGCTCGCGAGCGCGGCCAGATGGAAGACGTAGTCGACGGGCTCGTCGACGGCGATGGGCGCGGTCACGTCGTGATTCAGGAACGTGAACTCCTCGCCGCGGAGGTGCGCGATGTTCTCCAGGGAGCCCGTCTCGAGGTTGTCGATGCAGACGACCCGGTGGCCCTCGGCGACGAGACGGTCGCAGAGGTGCGAGCCCAGGAAGCCCGCGCCTCCGGTGACGACCGACGTCGGCATCGCGGGATCGTATCGCCGAAACCCGACGGCACGCCTTGATCCTTACGAACCCTTTTCATCGGCCGCCGCCGGGGCCAGCCCGGCCGCAGGGGCACCCGGAAAGGGGATACGGCCGGCCCACCGGCCGTCCGATTCCTGTTCAGGCAACACCCGGTACTCCGGGCGCGGGCAGAACCTCTGCGGCGATGAGACGGAGGTGGGTGAGCGCTCCGCGGGCGGCGCGGGCGCTCCCATCCTCCCGAATTCACACCAAATCCCTCTGCAGGTCAACCGGGGCCGGCCGAGTATTCGATCGGAAGATGCGGAGGCGCACGCTGATCGGGCTCGCGGGATCGCTGGCCGCGCTGGTGGCGACGGCGGCGGCTCACGCGACCGGCGTGGGAGTGAGCGCGACGATCAATCCCGGGTCGACGCTGTCGGTGGCGGGAGCCGGAGTGCCGTCGTTCGCGCTCACCCTGAACGGCGACGACCAGACCGCCGCCTACACCCTGCCGCTCCAGGTCGTCGATGCCCGCGGGCTCGGCACCGGCGGCGGCTGGAACCTGACTGTCACCTCGACGCGCTTCGCCGACGGCGCTGGTCACTCGCTGCCGACGGCCGCGTCGACGATCACCGGCGTCACCGCCTCCTGTCACAGTGGCTCGACGTGCGCGCTGCCCACGAACAGCGTCCTGAACACCGGTCTCGCCCTGCCCGCCGGCTCGACGCCGCCGACCGCCGTCAAGTTCCTGAACGCGGCGAGCGCGAGCGGACTCGGGCGGATCGACGTCTCGGCGAGCGTCTCGGTCTCGATCCCGGCGAACACGATCGCCGCCACCTACGCGAGCACGATCACCATCGGGATCGCTGCGGGCCCGTGACGGTGGGCCGGCTGCTGGTGCTCGTGCTCGCGCTCGCCGCCGTCCCCTCGGCCGGAGCCTGGTCGTTCACGGTCGTCACGAGCGGCCAGGTCACGCTGCCCGCGGTGACGCTGAACGGCGACGACCAGGCACAGACGTTCGCCGTCGACGTGCAGGTCGACGACAAGATCCACGGCAAGGGCTGCTGCAACGGCTGGAGGATCGAGGCCTCCGCGACGACGCTAAGAGGCCCCGCCGGGACACTGCCGCCGATCGTCGTCACGGACGGTGCGGCCTCGACCTGCTCCGGCCACAAGTGCGTCGACCCTGCGAACACCGTCACCTGGCCCGTGGGCCTGACGGCGACCCCGACGCCGATCTTCGACGCCCAGGCGGCGACGGGGACAGGCACGACCGTCGTCACCTCGACCTACCAGGTCACCTATCCGGCGAGCGCCCTGCCCGGGACCTACTCGGGGACGCTCTCGATCACCGCGGTCAACAGCCCGTAGCATGCCGCCGATGCGCCGCCTCCTCGCTCCGTTGCTCGCCGTCACGGCGCTCGGCACGACGTTGCCAGGCGCGACGATGCTCGGCGTCCCGGCGGCGCAGGCCGCGCCCGGAAAGGGGCCGGTCTTCGGGCTCCGCGCCGGCGGCAACCCGAAGCTGGGCTACTTCGTCTACGGGCTCGCTCCCGGCGGCGGCCGGACGGGGCGCGTGATCGTCTCGAACACGGGCACCACGACGGGCACGGTGAAGCTGTTCCCGGCCGACGCGACGACCGGCTCCACGAGCGGCACGGTCTACCTGACCGACCGCGCTCCCGCCGCGGCGGGCTCCTGGCTGACGCTCGACGATCCGGCGGTCACGCTCGCTCCCGGAGAGCATCGCGCGATCGGCTTCACCGTCCGCGTCCCGAGCACCGCGAAGCCGGGCCAGTGGGTGGCGGGAGTCGTCGCCGAGACCACGCGGCAGGTCTCGAGCTCGAGCTCGAAGACGAAGGCGGGGGTACGGATCCGCATCCGCGACCTGACGATCGTCGCGGTGCAGGTCGACGTGCCGGGCCCGAGCCGCATCGCCTGGCGATTCGGGAAGGTGACGACCGGCGGGTCGCGCGGCTTCCAGCAGCTCCTGATCCACATGCGAAGCGCCGGCAACGTGCTGGCGAAGCCCAGCGGCCGCGTGACGGTGCGCGATGCCCACGGCCACGACCTGCAGACTCTCCCGATCTCGATGGACACGTTCCTGCCGCAGACCGCGATCGACTACCCCGTGCTCCTGAAGAAGGAGCTCGGGCCCGGGAGCTACGTCGCCCGGGTGCGCCTGCTCGTGCAGGCGACGACGAGCGGCCGCTCCCGTCGCTTCTCGGCCACCATCCCCTTCTCCGTCTCGAACCGGGACGTCAAGCAGGTGTTCTCGTCGGCCGCGCCGACGCAGACGACCTCGGGCGGCGGCGGCTCCGTCTCGACGACCGTCGTCGCAGCCGCGGCCGGCGCCGGCGTGGCCGTCCTGCTCGCAGCGCTCGGCGTCGTGCTGCTCCTCCGCCGCCGCGGCGACCGGGAGCCACGCCGCTCGACGAGCGCCTCGCTGGCGATGCGCACCGCGCCGCCCGAGTCGCCGGAGCCCGGCCCCGAGCGGAAGCCACGGCCCGAGGAGGCCCCACCCGCAGCGGAACCGAAGCCGGGTGCGGAACCGGAGCCGCAACCGGAACCGGAACCGGAACCAAAGCAGCAGCCGGAGCCGGAGCCGGAACCAAAGCAGCAGCCGGAGCCGGCCGCAGCGAGCCGGAGCCGGAACCGGGCACCGAAGCAGCAGCCGGAGCCGGAGCCGGAGCCGGAGGTCGGGCCGGGCGCCGCCCCTCGTTCGACGTGCGGCTCCTCCCATTTCTGGGAGGTCGACTACGAGCAGGCCCGGCGGGGTGACGACGGTGTCTGGCGGTTCCCGCACCGCTGCCGCGACTGCGGGCTCGCTGTCGAGGCACGCGACATCTCCGATGCGTCCGCGCAGGCGGCCGTCGACGGCCCCTCCGCTTCCTGATCCACTCCTCGGCGCGCTGCGGGATCATCCCCCTTCGGAGGGAGCAGGGGTACGACGATTCGCCATGCCGGCTCACGCAGGATGAGTACCGCGGCAGTGCCGCGGCGGGAATGCGCTGCCGAAGCTACGACGCCGACGATCCGACTGGTGCTGCGGCGCACGTCCATCGCCATCCTCGCCTGCCTCGTGCTCGCGGCTCCCGCGACCGCGGGCACGATCGTGGTCGGGCTGTCGCTCGTCCCCGGCAGGGTGGCCGTCAAGGCCCCCGTGGCGCACCTCTCGCCGGGGCGGACGGTCGACCTGCCACTGCAGGTGGCCGACGGGCGCGGGACCGGGCACGGCTGGGTCCTGAATCTGCGCGGCAGCGGCCTGCGCGTGACGCGGATCACGGCCGCGTGCGCGGCCGGCTCGACCTGCACCCTCCCGGCGCCCGCCGGCGCCCCCGGGGGCGACTCGATCCTGCGCGCCGCCCGCGGGACGGGAATGGGCGTGATCGACCTGGTCGTCACCGTGCAGGCGACGGCACGAACGACGGCGCGGTTCGCCGTCGCCGGCCTGTAGCGGCGATCGCCCGACGCGCCTTCCCCGGGCGGAGCCCGGCTCGCGCCCGGACGCCGCCCGTGCGAGCATCGGTGCATGACGAGGTCGTTCGTCGGCGCCCTGGCGCTCGTCGTCTGCGCGGCACTGTCGTCACCGCCGGCGGCGGGCGCCCATATCCGCACGTCCGCCGTGGCCGTCGACGAGCGGGCGGAGGTGTTCCCGCCGGGCCCCGATGTGCGGGCGGCTCTCACGGCGACCGTCTATCCGGGCGACCAGGCACTCGGCGTCGCGGCGCGGCCCGGCCACACGGTGGTCGTCCTCGGCTATTCGGGCGAGCCGCTGCTCCGCATCGACGACGCGGGCACGGCCGTGAACGCCTCGTCGCCGACGGCGGAGGCGACCGGGCTGGTGCGGCCGTCGGAGGTGTCGGGGCGACTCGCGCCGCTCTGGCTCCGGAGGTCGCGCCGGGCGAGGGCGGTCTGGCACGACGGGCGCGTCCGCGCGCTCGCTTCCGGCACGAGGCGGAGGAAGTGGTCGGTTCCGCTCGTCGTCGACGGCCGCCTCCGCCGGTTGCGGGGCGAGGTCTGGCGCGTGCGTGCGCCGTCGCCCTGGCCGTGGCTGGTCGCAGGACTGTCGTCACTCGGCCTGACCGCGTTCCTCCTCGCCGCCCGCCGCCTCACGGCTCGCCCGGTCGCCGCCGGCGTCGGAGTCGTCTCGGCGGCCGGAGCCGTTGCGGTCGCGATCGCCTTTGCGGCCCAGCCGAGCGCGTCGCCCGGCTCGTGGCTGGAGGGCGCGGGCGAGGTCGTGCTCGCGCTGGCCGGGCTGTTCGCCGTCGCGCGCGGCTCGGCGGACGTGCGGCCCGTGGCAGGCGGAGCGCTCGGGCTCGTCGGCCTCTCGACAGGCTCGACGAAGTTCCCCGTCTTCATCCACGGCGTCGTGCTCGCCGCACTGCCGGCGACGCTGACGCGCATGCTCGTGCTGGCGACGATGTCGGCGGGCGCAGCGGCGGCCGCCGCCGGGCTGATCGTCTTCTTCGAGCTGGCCGACCGGCCGGAACCGGCACTCGCGCCCGCGCCCCGTCGCCCGGCGTAGGACGAGAACCGTGGCCTGTGCGAGGATGACGATCATGCGTCGTTGCGTCGCATGGCTCGTCGCCGTGCCGCTGTTGCTGGCCGGATCCCAGTCCGCGCACGTGCTCGCCTACCGGTGGGTGTACCCGGATGCGCACGTCCGGTTACGCGAGCTCGTAGCGAGCGGGCACGACTACATGTCGCTCCTGCCGTTCGTGCTCGGAGCCGCCGCGGCGATCCTGACTCTGTCCCTCGCGCTGACCGTCGTCGACGCCTTCTCGGGCCGGCCGCAGCGCAAGTTGCCGGCGTGGGCGTTCGCGCTCCTGCCGATGGTGGGGTTCACGGCGCAGGAGCACCTCGAGCGACTCCTCGAGAGCGGCAGCTTCCCGTGGCACGCGGTGGGCGACCCGACGTTCCTGCCCGGGCTCGCGCTTCAGGTGCCGTTCGGCCTGGCTGCCTACCTCGCGGCGCGCATCCTGCTGCGAGCTGCTGAGCGCAGCGGGCGGCTGCTCGCCCTGGCCGCACCGCGTGTACGGCGGTTGACGTGGCCGGCGCTCTCGGCCCCACCCGCCTTCCTCGACCTGCCCCGCGTGGCTGTCGCGATGCGCTCGCTCGGGAAACGCGGCCCTCCGCTCCTGTCGCCCGTGTGACGTGGCGGCGCCCGTCCGGCGCCGTCCGACCATCCCCAGACAGGAGGAGCAAATGTCTCTGAGAAGCCGTGCAGGCATGCTCGTGCTTGCCGCGATCCTGGCGCTCGTCGCCGCCGCGGCGGCGTCCGCCCACGCGATCGTCAGCCCACCTGTGGCGATCGCGAAGAAGCTGCAGCAATTCACCCTCTCGGTGCCGACCGAGAAGGAGGGCGCCACCACCACCAAGATCGAGCTGACCGTTCCGGCGGGTTTCGCGATCGACTCCTTCGAGCCCACGCCGCCGGGCTGGAAGCAGCAGGTCTCGTCCACCGGAGCCGGTGAGGCGGCGGTCGTCCAGAAGGTCGTCTGGACGGGCGGGAAGACACCGACCGACGAAGACTCGGTCTTCCGGTTCAACGCCTCGACGTCCGGAACGAAGACGTACACGTTCGACGTGCGGCAGACCTATTCCGACGGGACGGTCGTGGACTGGAACGGCGCCGAGTCGTCCGACACGCCTGCGCCGACGGTCGAGGCGCTCTCGTCGCTCGGCGGCGGCGGGAGCACGTCCGTGCTGACGATCGCCGCACTGGTGATCGCGGTGCTCGCGCTGCTCGTCGGCCTGGGCGGCCTGCTCGCCCGCGGCGGGGGGCGGGAGCTCACGTGAGGACGTCGACGGGAATACGGCTGCTCGCGGCGGTGGGGGCGCTCGCCTGCGGGCTCACGGCCGTCGCGGTCGCCTATCTGCTCCTCCACGCGACTCCGGGGCCGCAATGAAGCTCCGCGCTCGCATACCGGCCGCAGCGCTCCTCGGGGCCGGCCTCGCCCTCCTCTCCGGCTGCGGGGGCGGCGGATCGGCCGCGGGGCCGACGATCTCGGTGGGTGCGGCCCGCACCTACCACCTACAGGGATTCGGCCCGACCGCAGGGATCGTCGCGGGAACCCCGACGCTCCTCTCGTTCACGATCGTCAAACCCGACGGCAAGCCGCTGACCGCCTACAAGGAGGGAAGCGGCCCCCACACGGGGGCCGACCTGGTGATCGTCAGGAGCGACGACAGCCATGTGCTCTACGAGGACAGCGACGTCCACGCGCACGGCCGGATCACCCAGCCGGTCGTCTTCCCGGCGCCCGGCCGCTACCGCGTCGTGATCGACGCCTACCCGAAGCAGACCGGGCCGAACGCGCCGTTCAACTTCCAGCTCTTCACCTGGGTGAGCGTCGAGGGGAAGCCCGACCTGAAGCCGCTGCCGCCCTTTGCGGCTGCGGTCGACGTCGACGGCTACCACTTCACGCTCGAGCGGAAGCCGGCGTTGCGGGCGATCCAGCCGGTCTTCCTCACCTTCAAGGTGACCGACCCGGCCGGGAAGCCGGCGCGGTTCGAGCTCTGGCGGGGCGCGCTCGCCCACGCGATCTTCATCCGCGACCACTCCCTGGACTACTTCCACACCCACGTGTGTCCACCAGGAGCGACCAACTGCGGCTCGAAGCTCGGCTCGACCAGCGTCACCGGCGTCTCGAGCACACCGGGGATGCTGAAGGTGGGCGTCCTCGTACCGGTGCCCGGGACGTGGCGCCTCTTCCTGCTCACCTACCTCGGCGGGAAGGAGCGCGTGGCTCCGTTCACGCTCACGGTGAAGTGAGGCGCGCCCTGCTGCTCGCGGGGCTGGTCGTCGCTGCGCTCACGCTGCCGGGTGCGGCGTGGGCGCACGCGGCGCTCCTGAAGACGTTCCCGGAGGCGAGCGCGCAACTCGACCGGCAGCCGCGGGTGCTGCGGCTCACCTACGACGAGGTCGTGGAGCCGTCGTTCGCCATCGTCTCGGTGACGAACGCGGCGGGCACCCGCCAGACCGCCGGTGCTCCACACCGCTCACGCAGCGATCCGTACACGCTCGAGGTTCCGCTGCAGCGCCTCGCCGAAGGCTGGTACCTCGTCTTCTGGCGGGTGATCTCGGCCGACGGGCATCCGGTTCGGGGCGCGTTCACCTTCTCGATCGGGCCCAACGCTGGACCGGCGCCGCAGTTCGCGATCCCTCCGCTGACGGAGAGCGCCGCGACGCCGTCGCTGCTCGTCGCCCGCTGGGCCTCGTTCATCGGCGTGATGGCCGCGATCGGGCTGTTCGTGTTCCGGCTCGCGATCGCGCGGCCGCTCGTGGCGCGTGTGGAAGAGACGAGCCTGCGTGCGGTCTCGGTGGCGTTCGTGGTCGCACTCCTCCTGGCGCTCGTGGCGACGCCCGTCTACGTGCTGATGGCGACGGCGCAGTTCGCCCTCCGGTCGGCATGGGACGTGGCGGCCTTGCTGCCGCTGATGCGGATCTCGGCGTTCGGCCGCGGCTTCCTCGACCTCGAATGGATGGTCGGGCTCTTCGGCCTGGCCGCGCTGGCGGCGCTCTGGCTCGACCGGCCCGACCGGCCCAGGCGCTCGCTCGCCGGACAACTCTCGCTACTGGGCGCCTTCCTTGCGGCCGGGGCGGCGCTGCTCGCGCCCGGAGCCTCCGGCCACGCGGCCCAGACCGCCCCGCGCTCCGTCTCGGTCGCCCTCGACTGGCTCCATCTTGCGGGAGGATCGGTCTGGCTGGGCGGCCTGATCGGGCTGCTCGTCGTGGGGGGAAGCCTCCCTGCCCTCCGGCGAACCGCCGGTCTGCTCGTCTGCGTTCCCCGCTTCTCGAACGTGGCCCTCGTCTCGATGCTGATCCTTGTCGGCTCGGGAGTGGGGGCCGCGCTGCTTCATCTACCGACGCTCGGGTCGCTCTGGCAGACCTCGTACGGCCAGGCGGTCGGCGTCAAGGTCGTCCTGCTCGCCGTCGCGATGCTGCTGGCCGCGGCCAACCTGCTTCGCACCCGCCCGGCACTGGCGGCGCGACCCTCGGGAACAGGGGCGGCACGTCAACTTCGAGCCCTCGTCGGAGGCGAGACCCTCCTCGCCGCCGCGATCCTGTTCGCCGCAGCCGTCCTCTCCAGCCTGCCGCCACCGGCGAAGGCGCTCGCGACGATCGGCAAACCTGCCGCCCACACCGGCCCCGGCCCTGTGACACAGGTGATCGAGCAGAACGGCTACCGCCTCGCCTTCCACGTCCAGCCCAACAAGGTCGCGGTCGACAACCGCTTCGCGGTGCGGATCACGCGCGGAGGGCACGCGCTCGACGGCGCGAACGTGACGGCGACCTTCACCATGCTCGACATGGAGATGCCGGCGCAGTCCTACCACCTCACCGACCGGGGAGACGGCCTCTACGAGCACGCGGCGCCTGCACTCGTGATGGTCGGCAAATGGGGCTTCACGTTCCAGATCGAGCCGCGCGGTCACGCACCCTTCTCCGTCGTCCTCGTCGATCGGGCGAACGGATGATCCGCCGCCTCACCGCCCTGGCGCTCGGGCTCGCCCTGGTCGCCGCAATCGCCTCGCAGGCCGCGCACGCCGACGGCGACCCGGCGAGCGACTACCTGCTCGCCCAGAAGGTCTTCATCCCGTTCGACGTGCACGCCTCTCAGGTCGACCAGCAGGCGTTGCTCGGCACCGTGCAGCAGGCGACTCGGCAGGGATTCCCGATTCGCGTGGCCGTGATCTCGAGCTCCTACGACCTCGGCGCGGTCACATCGCTCTGGCGGAGGCCGAAGCTGTATGCCCGCTTCCTGGGCGAGGAGCTCAAGTTCGCCTACAAGGGGAGGCTGCTCGTGGTGATGCCGAACGGCTTCGGCTTCAACCGGCCCGGACACGACGTCGCCGACGAGACCCGCCTGCTCGAGTCGATCCCGATCGGCGCGACACCGGGAAGCCTCGCCCGTGCGGCCATGTCGGCGGTCAAGCGCCTCGCAGCCTCCTCCGGGATCCGCGTCCAGGCGACCGCGACAGTTGAGCCTCAATCACAGCAAACGACGCACGACCGGATCGTGCTCTCGCTCGCCGTGGCGGTCGCACTCGCTTTGGGGGCGGGCTTCCGCCTCTTCATCCGCGCCCGGACGCGGGCTCGCGCGAAGGGCGGCGCCTGACCTCGTCCGCCCGCGCCTCGTCGGGGCCGGCGACCGCGCCGGCGAGCACCAGGACGATCAGGCCGCCGCCGGCCGCGAGCGAGGCGCTGGTCGCGGCGCGCTCCGCCCAGGCCGGCAACGCCGAGAGCACGGCACCGTTGCGCAGGGTGCCGAGCAAGACGAGCCCCTGGTACATCGCCGCCGTGCCGATCAGCACCGCGGCGATCGTCCGCCAGCGCGGCCTCAGCCACAGGGCTGCAAGACCGAGCGTCACGCCGCAGGTGACGACCGCGAGGACTACCTGACCCCCCGAGACGTCGGGCCTCCCGTACAACTCGCGGCCGAGTCGACCCGCGCTCGCCGCGGACAGCGCGACCGCGGCGAGGGTGGCCGCAGTCGCCACGTCCAGGCGCGCCTCGCGCACACGTCGCAGCGCCGGCACGCAGGCGAGGACGAGCAGCAGCGGCCAGAACCACAGAAGCGACGGTCGACCGACCTGCCACAACGTCCCCGTGATCTGCGACGGCCGCCCGTCGACGAGGAGCGGCACCGCCCAGCGCCCGAGCAGGCGGTCTCCCGAGCGGTGCGCGGCGAGCGCCGCAGCATGCAGCCGGTCCTCGTGCCACGAGGTCGATCTCCCGCCGGCGATGCGCTTCCAGGCCGGCGCAAGACCGGCCTCCCCGGCCGGGGGCGAGACCGGGCGGACACGATTCAGGAAGTAGGTCGCAGAACGCGTGTTCACCTCGATCCCGCTTCCGGAGAAGCGCAGGTACGGCTCGCCGCGCACGCCGCGCACGACCACCGTGTGGCCGACGCTCACCCGGAGCCACAAACGCTGGTCTCCGTCGACCACGCGAGCCTCTACCACGTGCGGGGCGGACGAGATCTTGGCCACGTAGCTCGTCGCCACCGGTGCCACCTTGCCACCGTGGGCGGCTGCGACACCCGGAAATGCGGTCGACGACACGAGCAGCAAGACCGATGCGGATGCGGCGCGGCATGCGAACCGGCGGACGGTCACGCGCAAACCAACGCTGGCGGAGGAGGCATCCATCTGTGGAGAAGAGCAGCCGCGCGGCCGTGCGCTGCGACGTGCCCGACTGACGCTAGCGCAGGTCCTTGTTCGACTCCATGTCGAACCACATCGCGAAGAGCGTGAACTGGCTGCCCGAGATCAGGAGCAACGCGACCAGCACGATCGTGGCGGGGGTGATGTGGTTGCCGCCGATCCGCAGCGCGGTCTCGACGATGCCCAGCACGAGCCCGGCGGCCATCATCAGGAAGCCGAGGAAGTAGAAGAAGACGAGCGGGTGGAAGTCGCGGATCACGTACTTCTCGCGCAGCCGCCAGAAGAAGCCCTTCCAGAGCAGCCACGAGATGCGGGGCACGACGCGGCGGATCCGGATGCCCGACCGTTCCCCCACCCCGTAGATCGGGCGCGACTCGATGTCGCGCACGCGGGCGTTCCAGACGTTCAGGTGCACCAGCATGTCGTTCGGGAACCCGTAGGAGGTGTAGATGCGGTCGAGGTCGAGCAGCTGCAGCATCCGCAGCGAGACGACCGTGTAGCCGGCCTGCGAGTCGGCGACGTGCCAGTAACCGGAGGCGATCTTCGTGAGCAGGCTGAGCACGGCGTTGCCGAGGTAGCGGTTGTGCGGGATCAGCTGCCACGCCTTCCCGGTGAAGAGCCGGTTCGCCTTCGCGTAGTCGACCTCGTCGCGCACCACCGGCAGCGCGAGCGTCTCCAGCTCGTCGGGGTCCATCTGGTTGTCGCCCGCCATCACCGCGACCGCGTCCATCCGCTCGGCGAGCGCCCGCTTGTAGCCGGTGACGATCGCCGCCCCCACGCCGCGGTTGCGGTCGTGCACGACCACCTCGACGCGCGGGTCGTCCACCGCGCGCGCGCGCTCGACCGTCTCGTCGACCGACGCGTCGTCGACGACGTAGATCCGGTCGACGAAGCCGGGGATGCCCTGCAGCGTCGTCGCGATCAGCTCTTCCTCGCCGTGGGCCGGGACCACCACGGCCACGCGCCTACCCTCGAGCATGACGCGATCGTACGTCCGTTGTCAGACGGCCGCCGGGCGGCGCAGCCGGCTCTCGCCGGCGATCGCCACGAACGCGCCGATCAGGAGGCCGATCAGCGCGCCGACGACGAGCGACGTCGAGCGCGAGTGGGCGGACGCCTTGACCGCCTTGGCCTGCGTGACGATCTCGGCGCTCTCCACCTGGGTCGCGAAGGCGAGCTGCTGCTGCAGGGTCTCCTGCTGTGAGATCAGACCGCCGAGCCGCGCCTCGGCGTTGTCCTCGTTGCTGATGATCACGAGCTGCTGGAGCGGGTCGAGCTTCGTCGAGGTCTGCTCGGCCTTCTGGATCACCGCGATCCGCTGGCGCACCGCCGTGAGCTGGTTGTTGACGCTCTGCAGGGTCTGGTTGAACGTCCGGATCTTGACGCCGACGTACGGCGCGGTGGTCTTCTCGACGACGATCTTCGCGAGCGCGTTCGCGGCGGCCGCCGTCGTGCTGGAGCGCTTCCCGCGCACCGTCAGCGAGATCAGCGGCGTCTCCCGCGCGGACGACGTCGAGCCGACCTGGGCGATCGAGACGTGCCCCCGCAGCGCAGCGCCGCTCCGCATGTCGGCCCGCTTGGCCGCCTCCGCCTGGGCCGACGCCGACGAGACGATCTCCTGGATCGCCCGCGGGTTGGTGCCGAACGCGTTCACGACCGCGCCGCTCGGCGCGGTCGGCTGGCCGAGCGAGATCAGCGCCGAGGCCTTGTAGGCGGTGCCGCCGCTGAACGAGTAGAGCACCCCGGCGATCGCCCCGAGCACGAGCCCCGCGACGGGGAGCCACCAGAGAGCGACCAGCGCACGCCGCCAGCGCGCGAGGTCGACCTCGCGCTCCGTGTCGAGGTCGGGGGCGCTCATCTCGCGCCGACCCTAGCCGAAGCCCACTGCCACTGCTGCTCGACACCCTCGTCGAGCGACACCTGCGGAACCCAGCCGAGCTCGGCCCGCGCGCGAGAGGTGTCGGCCCTCGTGCGACGCTGGTCGCCCGGCACCGCCGACCCTCTGCGGACGTCGAGCGACCGGCCGGCGACCTGCTCGAAGAGCGCGATCGACTCGTTCATCGACGCCTCGTGGGCGCCGCCGATGTTGTAGACGCCGCTGCCGTGCTCCATCGCCGCGATCGTGCCGTCGACGATGTCGCTGACGTAGGTCCAGCTGCGCGACTGGTCGCCGTCGCCGAAGAGCTCGAAGACGGCCCCCTCCGCGAGCGCGAGCGCGATCCGCGTGAACGCCATGTCGGGCCGCTGGCGCGGACCGAACGCGTTGAAGTACCGGAGGATCACGCAGTCGAGACCGAACTCCCGCACGTATGCGTCCGCGAGATGCTCGGCCGCGAGCTTCGTGATCCCGTACGGGGAGAGCGGCTGCGGGCGGACGTCCTCCGGCGGTCGGGTAGCGCTCCGCCGCGCCGTAGATCGACGACGACGACGAGAACACGACGCGGGCGCCGTCGCGCGCGGCGGCCTCGAACACCCGCTGCGACGCGAGCGCGTTGCGGCGGAGGTAGAGCGGGAACACGTCGCCGAAGCTGCGAACACCGGGCTGCCCGGCCAGGTGGAAGACGCCGTCGGCTCCGGCGAAGTCGAGCTCGTCCTCCTCCAGGTCGACGCGGCGCACGTCGAGCCCGCCGGCGTTCTCCTCCTTCAGGGCCGGGTCGTAGTAGTCGGTGAAGCTGTCGAGGCCGACGACCTCGTGCCCCAACTCGGCGAGCCGGCCTCGCGAGATGGGAGCCGATGAACCCGGCCGCGCCGGTGACCACGTACCGCATCGGCGGCGATCTACCCGCGCCGCTCGACGAGGCCGTAGACACGCGTGTAGCCGACGAGGTAGAGCCGGTCGTGGTCGGCGACGACCGGCGAGTACTTGCCGTCGGGGTACGTCCACAGCCTGCCGCCCCGTCTTCGCGTCGAGCGCGTACGTCGTCCCCTTCAGCGTCGCGAAGTACACGCGGCCCGGCGATCACGGTCGGGCGAGCCGGAGATCGGCCCGTTCGGCCCGGAACTGCCAGCACGTCGCCCCGGTCGCCGCGTCGAAGCACGAGAACGTGTGCGAGTACGAGCCGACGAAGACCCGGTCGCGCCAGACCGCCGGCGGACGAGTAGACGTAACCGCCGGTGGAGCGCGACCAGCGCAGCTTGCCGGTGGTCGTCCCGAACGAGTACATCTTGCCGTCGGTCGAGCCGACGTAGACGCGGCCGTAGGCGAGCGCGGGCGTGGCGTAGAAGGTGCCGAGCCCGCCGAAGCGCGGCTGGGCGCTGGCCCGCCAGAGGATGCGGCCGCTCGACGGTGCTGAGCGCGTAGACATGCCCGGAGTAGTCGCCGACGAAGAGCCGCTTGCCGGTGATCGCGACGCCTGCCCTTCACCTGCCCGTCGAGCCGGGTCGCCCACCGCACCCGGCCGCTCCTGCGCTTCGAGCGACCAGACCCGGCCGTTCCAGTCGCCGACGAAGACGCTCGCGCCGACGACGACCGGCGACGACTCGGACGGGCCGATCGTGCGCCGCCAGAGCACCTTCCCGGTGCCGACCGCGAACGGCGACCACCTCGCCGGTGAGCGACGCGTCGGGCGCGCGGTTGCAGGGCGGCTTGTTCAGGAACGTCGCGTAGACGACGTGCCGGTCGAGGGTCGGCGACGCCGCCAGGCAGCGGTGCGAGGCGTACTTCCAGGCGCGCCTGGCCGTTCTTCGCGCCGATCGCGAACAGCACGCCGGCGTTGTTCGCGAAGAAGAGCCGGCCGTAGCCGACGACCGGCGGGAACTCGACGAGGCTCTGCGCCTTGAACGTCCAGACCCGCTTGAAGGGCGGCGCGAGCGAGATGCCGGTGCCGACGCGTTGACGCTCCGGATCGTGCCCGTACGTGGGCCAGGCGATGCCCGGCTCCTTCGGCGGCGGCGGCGCCGCCTCGCGTGGTCACGAACTCGACCGTCGAGGAACCCCGGATGTCGCGGGCCGCGTGCCGCACGTGGAGGTAGTAGGCGATCGCCGCGCCGGCGAGCGCGCAGACGACCACGGCCGCCGCCACGAACAGCGCGCGCCTCATCGCGCCGCCTCCACCGCATAGAGGCGCGAGTAGCCGTGCAGCAGCAGGCGGCGGCCGCTCCCGGAGACCGGCACGTACTCGCCGTGCGGGAAGTCGACGAGCAGCCGGCCGCTCGAGACGCCGACGCCGACGATGCGGTGGGCGAACGAGCCGGCGTAGGCGACGCCGTCGACGACCACGGCCGCACCCGAGATCGGCCCTCCGGTCGACCGCTCCCACACCGTCGAGCCCGTGCTCGCCGAGAGCGCGTAGAAGACGCCGTTGTAGGAGCCGAAGAACACGCGTCCGCCCGCGACCGCCGGCGACGAGTAGACGTAGGAGCCGGTCGAGCGCCGCCACAGCAGCCGGCCGCCCGGTGGTAAACGCGGTCAGCGAGCCGGCGGTGGAGCTGGGGACGAAGACGCGCCCGTCCGCGACCGCAGGCGTGCCGTAGACCCGGCCGCCGACCCCGCCGACCCAGCGCGTCGCTCCGTCGGTGAGCCGCAGGGCGAGCACCCGGCCGCAGTAGTCGCCGAGGAAGACGGTGCCGCCGGAGACGGCGACCGACGAGGTGATCTTGCAGCCGTCGCGCACCCGCCAGCGCACGCGACGCGTGCGCAGGTCGAGCGCGGTCACGGTGCCGTCCCACGCCCCGAACAGGTCGACGCCGCCGACCACCACCGGCGAGGACTCGACGGGCGAGCCGACCGGGTAGCTCCAGAGCTGCGCGCCGTCGGAGCGTCGGAGCACGCGCACCTGCCCGTCCATCCCGTGCACGACGAGCTCGCCGTCCCAGACCGCCGGTGACGAGGCCATCTTCCCGTGCGGCGTGTCGTGCCGCCAGATCACGCGTGCCCGTGCGCATCGAGAGCGCCCGCACGGTGCCGCGCGCGTTCGCGATGTAGGCGACGCCTTCGGTGACCACCGCCGGGAACTCGATCAGGCCGCCGAGCCCTCTCGACCAGACGACCCGGAAGGGCGGCCGCACGCGGATCGCCTCCTGGAGCTGGCGGCGGGCGGGCCCGGCGCCGTACACCGGCCACTGCAGCGCGCCCCGGTAGAGGCGCATCGTCGATGCCGGATGGGTCCTGAAGGCGAGCCGGACCGAGCGGGCGCCGTAGCCGGCCTTCGTCGCCGTCGTCACGAGGGCGCGGCGACGGACGCGCAGCAGCGCGACCCCGCGCGCGTCGGTCCGGGCGGTCCGGCGGCCGATCGTCACCCGGGCGCCGGCGACGCGCGTGTTGGTGTCTCCGTCGACGACGGTCACCCGGACGGGCGCAGGCCGACGCCGCTTCGGCGGCGCCGCGCGGGGCGGCGTCCCGGCAGGCGGACGCGCGGTCGCCGGCGCAGGCGCCGCGGTGGTCTGCCCGGCGACCGTGGATTTCGCCTCGCGCGGAGCGGTTCCGCAGGCGGCGAGCAGCAGCGATCCCGCGAGAAGCACCGAGGCTCCGGCGGGGAGCAGGACGAGCCGCCTCACGCCGCGGGCGGCACCGCCTCCGCCTGCGCGGGCTGCAGCGTCCCGGCGGTCTCCTCCAGGATCACCTGGGAGAAGAACCGCGTCATCACGACGCCCTCGCGAAAGTCGCCGAGCCGCGGCTCGGGCGTCTCTCCGTTCGCGAGTCGCAGCGCGAGCTCCGGATACCGCGACCCGGCCGCGGTCGGCAGCGGGAAGCCGCCGCCGAACCGGGGGTTCACGTCCGTCACCTGCAATTCGCCGTCGGGCTCGCGGAAGCACTGCACGTTCGCAGGGCCGATGATGCGCAGCGCCTCGGACACCACACGACCGAACTCGATCAGCTCCTCGTCCCTGATCGTCGCGCCCTTGATCGACTCGCCGCCCTTCGACTCGATCATCGTGCGCGGGATCGCGGCGAGGCAGCGACCGTCGAGGTCGCAGAGCACGTCGATCGAGAACTCCACCCCGCGGCAGGCCCGCTGCACCATCGAGTCCGCGGTCGTGTAGCGCAGGAAGAAGTCGAGCTCGGCCGCGTTCTCGGCGCGGTAGATGTGCCGCGAGCCGAACCCCCGGCGCGCCTTGACGAGGACGGGGAAGGGCGGCTCGGCGGGGAGCTCCGTCGGCAGCCAGGTCGGCGGCGAGCCGATCCCCTGCTCGGCGAAGAAGCAGTGGGCGAGGTACTTGTCGGAGCAGCGCTCGATCGTCGGCGGCTCGGGGACCAGCACGACCGCACCGCTGAACGTGCCGCGCGCGGCGGCCAGCACCAGATGGTCGAGGTCGGTGAGCGGCACGACCAGCCGCACGTCGTGCTGCGCGACGAGCTCCCGCAGCGCCTCGACGTAGCGCGGGTCGTCGACCCGCGGCACGAGCGCCCGGTGGTCTGCGTGGTAGAGCGCAGGAGCGAGGTCGGAGACGTCGGCGGCGACCGTGGTCGCGCCGGCGGCGCGGAAGGCCTGCACGATGTCGACGCGCTGGCCCGCGCAGGTGAACAGGACGGCCGTCACGGCCCGTGAGGGTACAGCGAAGGTGTGAAGGCACCCTTAGAACTGCTCTTGGGAGCGGGGTCGCGCCGTCCGCCAGAGGAGCGGCACGAGGAACACCCATGCAAGGAGCGGCGCCGTGACGACACGCCGGGCCGAGGTCTCGAGGTGGTAGTGGATCTCGAACCGCGACGTCCAGTAGGCAAGGAGCATGGACGCGAGGCACAGCGCCACCAGGCCGGCCACGAGCGCCGCGCCGTCCCGCCGTCCGCGGACGGCGGCGTACGCGGTGAGGGCGGTGAGGAGCGGGACGAGCAGCAGCCAGGCGCGCGGGTCGTAGAGCCGTTCGAGGAGATAGGGAGTCGCGATGCGCACGCGCCCGACCCTCGAGGAGAGCAGCGAGAGGTCGGTGGCGCGCCCGAACGACGCCTGCTCGGGAATGTGGTGCGCGGACACCCACCAGCGCCACGGGCCGAGACCGGCGGCGACGGCGGCGGCGAGGACGGCCGCCAGCGCGGCGGCTCGACGAGGCGCACGCCACTCCGCGAGCGCGAAGACGACGCCGGCCGCGATCAGAAACGGCAGCCCCTCGTCCTTCGTCGCGACGACGCCGGCCGCGAGGACGCCGGTCACCGCGAGGGCCGCCGGCTCGCGGTCGCGGTGCCAGATCCAGGCGCACGCGACGGCGGTCGCGAAGAACGCGGCCAGCGGCACGTCGGCCTCGGCCGACGCCAGCTGGTCGGCGAGCGACGGCGACAGGACGACGAGCAGCGGCAGCGCCACGCTCCACCTCGGCGCCCGCGGCCGGACGACCTCGGAGAACGCGAGCAGCAGGGCGACCAGGAACAGCCACGACTGAAGGTCGAGCAGGCGCGTCTCGTAGCCGGTGAAGCGGAAGCCGGCCGCCTCGACCGCGGGCAGAAGCAGCGGATAGTCCCGGTTGAGGAGCTGGGGCTGCGAGAACCAGCGGGCGTCGAGACCGGAGAGCGCCGCGAGCGCATGTGCCTTCGGCGTCCAGAACGTCCACGCGTCGTACGCCCAGAGCGGCTGGAACCAGAGGTCGGCGGCCAGCACCACGAGCACCACTGCGATCGCGACGCCCGCGGCCGACGGGCGGGGGAGCGAGCCGGCGTACGCTCCCCGGCCGGCGAGCGTCCCGGCTGCGAGCAGCGCGCAGATCGCGGCGGTCTCGACGCGGCCCAGCGACAGGCCGGCGACGAGCAGCGCTTGGGCGACGACGCCGTAGGCGGCAACGCCGCAGAGGTACGAGACGCCGAGGCTGCCGAGAGCTCCGCGGCCGCGCCACCAGCCGACGGCTGCCGTGACCCCGAGCCCCGCGCCCAGGAACAGGGCGTTGACGAGCAGCAGCCCGCCGACGTCCGCGCTCACCGCCGCGCCTTCGCCACGAGCACGGGCGGCAGCGGCCCCTGGCGCGGGTGCGCGACCCGGACGCGGCCGACGGGCCGGACGGCGCGCGGGGACGCACCCCAGGCGACGATCCAGGACGCCTGCCGCGGCGGAGCTGAGACGCGTGGGAAGAGCGTCGTCAGCACGAGCGACGGGAAGGCCTTGCGCGCGGTCGAGTAGGGGACGGCGGGGCCGGCGTCGGCCCACCAGGTTGCGCCCGGCGGGATGCGGGAGCGCACCCCGTCGACGAGGTAGCCGGGAAGATACGCCTGGATCGGGCCCATGCTCGCCCGCTCGTATGCGTCGAACCGGGTGGTCGTCCGGAGGTCCTCGGCGAAGCGCCAGGCGACCCACGGCAGCGCCACGAGCGACAGCGCGACGGCGGCCGCGACCAGGCGCGCCTCCGGCGGGAGGCCGTGCCGGCGGCGGCGAAGCGCGGCCGCCGCGACGGCCACCGCGACGGCGCCGATCGCGAACAGAAGCGCCGTCGTGGCCGCGGAGGCAGCCGGAACCCCGATCACCGCGTGGAGTCTAGGCCCGCCACCCGCCGGTCTCGCCCCTGTAGGTGCCGCCGAAGAGGGCGAGCGGCGTGCGCAGCAGGATCAGCAGGTCGGTCTTCCAGTCGCGGTGGCGCACGTACCAGAGGTCGAGCTCGATCCGCTCCGGCCACGGCAGCGACGCGCGGCCGTGGATCTGCGCCCAGCCGGTGATGCCGGGCTTCACGTCGAGCCGGTGGCGCTGCTCCTCGTCGTACTGCTCCACCTGGTAGCGAAGCGTCGGCCGGGGGCCGATCACCGACATGTCGCCGCGGACGACGTTCCAGAGCTGCGGCAGCTCGTCGAGCGAGAGGCGGCGCAGGAGCCGGCCGGCGCGCGTGATGCGGGCATCGCCCTTGTCGACCGCGAAGCCGGCCCCCTGCCGCTCGGCACCGACGACCATCGTCCGCAGCTTCAGCAGCTCGAAGTCGGTGCCGTCCTTGCCCACGCGCACCTGCCGGTAGAGCACCGGCCCCCGATCCTCGAGCTTCACGGCGAGCGCGGCGAGGCCGAGCAGCGGGCTCGAGACGACGAGCCCGGCCCCGGCGATCGTGATGTCGAGCGCCCTATTCACGCGCCGGCTCCCAGTTCGCCGGTACACCCCTGCGGAGGTAGTTGCCGAGCGCAACGAGCGTCGCCCACGTCACCAGCACGTAGTAGCGGGCGATGCCGACACCGAGCGCCGCGGCGGCGAGCAGACCGAGCTGCGCGCCGAGGACGACGTCGTACACGACGCCGTGCGTGAGGAGCGCGAACGAGGCGGCGAGCAGCACGACGTGGAGGATGCCCGAGCCGTAGCGGAGCAACCGGTGCGAGACGATCTCGAGGAGGTAGAGCGGGCCGAGGCGGCGCAGCATCCGGCCGCGCAGCACGATCAACCAGCAGTGCTCGAACATCCGCACCTTGCGCCGGTACTCGGTCACGTTCGTCGGCGTCGGCTTCTCGAACGCCTGCGCAGCCGGGACGTAGATGGCCCGGCGGCCCCGCTGCACCATCAGGTACGGCAGCGAGAGGTCGTGCCCGAAGCGCGGGTCGACCTCGACGTAGTCCTCCCGCCGCAACGCGTAGATCGAGCCGTTGCCGCCGGTGATCGAGCCGAGCCGCGACTCGGCGTCGCGCACGAGCAGCTCGTAGCGCCAGTACACCCCCTCCTTGTTGCCGCCGTCGGCGTCGAGGATCCGCAGCCGGCCGCACGCGTACGCGACGTCCGGGTCGGCGAACGCGCGCACGAGCAGCCGCAGCGCGTCGGGCGCCCAGGTGCAGTTGGCGTCCGAGAACGCGACGATCTCGCCATCGGTCTCCCGCACCGCACGGTCCTGGGCGGCCACCTTCCCTCCGCGCGGGTTGGAGATCACCGTCACGCCGGGGAAGCCGGCGGCGATCTCCTCGGTGCGGTCGGTCGACGCGTCGCTCGTGACGACGATCTGCAGCCGATCGCGCGGATAGTCGAGTGCCAGCAGGTTCTCGATCCTGCGCGCGATCACGCCTCCTCGTTGTACGCGGCGACGATCACGGGCGACGGTCGGCTCGCCGTCGGCGGCCCGCACCGGGCGCTCGGCGAAGCGGGCGAGCAGCGCCATGAACGCGGGATAGGCGGCGTGCGTCCAGACGAGCGCGGCGAGCGAGAGCCAGAAGAGGACGAGGAGTGCGACCACGGCGCTCGATAGTACGCTCGCGCCGATGCGTCGATCCCTTCGGGCCGAGCTTCCCGCCCTCGCCGTGATCCTCGCGGCCCAGGGATTGCTCTTCTCCCGGCCGATCCACAGCGGGACGAACTACGACGAGGACGTCTACCTGGCGGCACTCGACGCCCTCCGTCACGGGCAGGCGCTCGGCTCGCAGGTGTTCGCCGCGCAGTTCCCCGGCTTCTACGACCTGCTGCGCGGCCTCTCGTACCTGACCGGCGTCGGCGTCGCGCCGGTTCGGTGGGGCGCTACTCGGGGTGACGCTGCTCGGCACGGTCGGAGCGTTTCTCGTCGGGCGTCGATTCGGCGGCCCGGCCGGCGGCTTGCTTGCTGCGGCGTTTCTCGTGATCGCGCCGCCGCTCGACCTCTTCGGCTTCCAGGTGATCGCGGACACGCCGGAGCTGGCGCTGGCGGCGCTCGCGCTGGGGCTCGCCTCGCTGCCCGGAACGGCCGCGGCACTTGCCGCGGGTGTGCTCTTCGGCGGCGCGCTCTCGATCAAGCTGACGGCGCTGACCGCCGCCCCAGCCCTGCTCTGGCTGCTCGGGCGACGCGTCGGCCCCGCGTTCGGCGGGTTCGCCGCCGTCATCGCGGCCATCCTCGTCGCACACGCCGGCGCGCTCGGGGACTCTGTGGCGAAGCGGCGTCACCTACCACCTGGACGCGCGCACGACGCCCGCGGTGATCCCGCATCCGCACCGTCAGATCCTCGACCAGATCCCGCACTCAACACCCTTCTTCGCCCTCGCCCTCCTCGCCGCGGCCGCCTGGATCGCCTTCCTCGCGCGCGGCGCTCCCTGGGTGTCTGGCCGCTCTGGACGTGGGTGCTGCTCACCGGTCGCGTTCCTGCTCGTGCACGAGCCGCTCCACTACAACCACCTGATCGAGTTCCCGTTCACGCTGGCGGTCGCGTCGGGCGCGACGATCGGGGCCGCGGCCCGGCGCGGTCGCGCCGAACGGGGGCGCTGTCGCTGCGCTGATCGGCCTCGCGGTAGCGGCGGGCTACGTCCAGCAGTTGCACCGCGTCAAGCTCGCCGAGACGCCCGAACCTGCGACCAACGTCGCGGCGGCTCGCGCGCTCTGGCCCGCCTCACCCCGCCGGGCACGCTGACCGTCGACGACCGCCCGATCATCTCGTTCCTCGCCGCGCCGCCAGGTCGTCGGCCCGCTCGTCGACCTCGCGCTGCCTCCGCTTCCAGACCGGCTCGCTGACCGACGCCGAGGTGATCACCGCGGCTTGCGCCGGCCGACGCAGTCGTCGTCTCGCGGGCGCTGCGCGACCGCGCCCGCGGTACTCGCGTACGTCCGCTCGCACTTCGCAAAGCGGTACGACGCCGGCGGCGTAGTCGTCTACATTCGATTAACCGGGAACGCACCAGCGCAGTGAGCGCCGGGCCGACCGGCTTCTGCCGTGCGCGTAAGCATAATTGTCACGACCCGCAACTCCGTCGAGACGCTCCACGCCTGTCTCGAGAGCATCCGCCGCCAGGTGGGAGCAGAGATCGAATCGATCGTCGTCGACAACCATTCGACGGACGGAACGATCGAGATCGCACGCGGACTCGCCGACAGGGTGATCGTACGGGGGCCGGAGCGCAGCGCCCAGCGGAACCACGGTGTCGAACAGGCCAGTGGCCGCTGCGTCCTGATCATAGACTCTGACATGATCCTCGCCCCCACGGTCGTCGCGGAGTGCGTCGCGGCGACCGAAGGAGGCGCGACCGCCGTGACGATCCCGGAGATCAGCCAGGGCGACGGCCTCTGGGGCCGCGCAAAGGCGCTCGAGCGCAGTTGCTACGTGGGAGACGAGGACATCGAGGCACCGCGGTTTTTCCCACGCGAGACGTACCTTGCCTACGGCGGCTACGACACGGACATGGTTGGAGGCGAGGACTGGGATTTGCCCGCTCGGATGCGAGGAAGGGAGACGTTCAGCCGCACCGCGGCGTTCATCACGCACCTGGAGGGCCGGCCGACCCTGCGTGAACTCGCTCGCAAGAAGTACTACTACGGTCAGGGCTTCGCCCGGTACATCTCGAAGAACCCACGCCTCGCAACCCGGCAGGTTGCGCGGCCGGCATACGCCCGCCACTGGCGACGGCTCGCCCGAACGCCGGTTTTGACGGCGGCGATGCTCGGAATGAAGACCGTCGAGTACATCGCAGGCGGCCTCGGGGTCGCCCGGGGCCTGCTGCGCTCCACCGCCCGCAAGGGCTAGACCCGGCGCTCACCCGCGAGCTCGGCGGAAACCCGATCGAGGTTACGCTCGGAGTACCGGTCGCCGGCGTACGCCCGGCAGCGCGCCCTCGTCTCGAGGTCGATGCCGTCACGAGCGAGCCCGCGCAGGTACGACTCGGCCTCGGCATCCCCGTCGACGACCTCGCCCAGGCCCTCCGGCACGAGGCCGCGCGGCACCTTCAGGCCTCGCCTCGCGTGGGGGAAGACGGCGGGCCGCGCCGAGATGACGAGCGGGCACCCGGAGGCGAGCCCCTCGGCTCCCGGAATCGACACGTAGGTGACGTCTGCGGGGGCCCAGACGACGTCTGCCTCCGCGTAGATCTCCGCCAGCCGATTCTTGTCGGCGACGTATCCGAGCGCGCGAACACCCGCCCCAGTGCGCGGCGCGAGTGGGCCGATCCCGACAGCGGTGAGTTCGAGTGTCCCGTCTGCGGCGAGCGGCTCGCAGACGCGCAGGCACTGAGCGAACTTCTCCTCGTCTAGCCGCCCGACGTACAGGACGCGCAGCGGACCGCGCACAGGTCGTGCGAGCGGCGTCTGGAAGAAGACAGTGTCGGCCCAGTGCTCGACCACCTCGATGCGCTCGCGATCGACCACGTGCGCCAGGTCGTCCGCACTGCCGGCCGAGTTCACGAACGCCAGATCGACCGGTGCGAGCACACGCCTGAGCAACCGGTGCCAGCGATCGCCGGCATGTTCGATGGAGCCGTGGTAGGCGAGAACGAGCCGGCTTCCGAACCACGTCAGCGGCGCCAGGATGGCCGCTGCGTTGACCCCGTTCGCCAGCACGACACGCGGCCGGTGACGGACGGCGACGAACCACGCGAGGGGCACGAGCGGCGCATAGTAGAGGAGGTTGAGGGCCAGATATCGCCGCTCGGCCAGCCGCGCTCCCCAGGTGCCGTAGTCGACGATCGGCGGCAAGGTCACGAAGCGCACATGTGGCGGCGCGGTCTTGCTGCGACCATAGCCGACCACGACGACAGGCACCTCCGGGCGCCGCGCGAGCGCCTTCTCGATCCACGCCCAGCTGCCGAAGCGGGTGGCCGGGGTCAGGATGAGCAGCGGGCGGCGGTTCAAACGGAAGGCGCTGGGGACGCTCGTATACTGCGGCGGTGCCAGCGGTCTGCCGCCAGCTTTGACACGCGTACTCTACGTCCTCGGGACGCGCCCCGAGGTGATCAGGTCGGCACGCATCCTCCAGCTCCTCGACCGCGATCCAGACGTCGAGCTCGCGCTCGTTAACACCGGACAGCACTACGACAAGCGGATGATGTCTGGGTTCCTGCACGAGCTCTCCGTCCCGCCGATCGACCACGACCTCGGGGTGGGATCAGGAGACCCGGTCACGCAGACAGCGCAGATCATCGAGGCAATCGGGCGGGTGCTCGACGCGGTCGAGCCGACCTCGGTCTGTGTCTTCGGCGACACGAACTCGACCCTTGGAGCGGCCATCGCCGCCGCCAAAGCCGCCGTTCCGCTCGTGCACATCGAGGCGGGCTGCCGCTCGTTCGATCGCGAGATGCCGGAGGAGCTGAACCGCCGAATCGTCGATCAGATCTCGCAGCTGCTGCTGGCCGTCTCGGAGCTAGCAGCGCATAACCTCGAGCGTGAGCACGTGATGGGCGAGGTGCAGATTGTCGGCGATCCGCAGTTCGACATCTTCCTGGAGCAGACGGAGCCCCTGCGCCGTGGCAGGCTCGGGCGCGGCCTGATCACCCTGCACCGCCAGGAGAACGCCGACGACCCCCGCCGACTGGCGTGCATACTCGCCGGCATCGCCGAGGGTGGCGGCGCCCTCCGCTGGACCTTCCCCGTCCACCCGCGCACCGCCCGCGCACTCCCGGCAGTGCCGGAGTCGATCGAGACGGTCGAGCCGCTCCTCTACCGAGAACTGCTCGAGACGCTCTTCGCGTCGGACGTATGCGTCACAGACTCGGGCGGCTTGCAGAAGGAAGCTTTCTGGGCTCGGGTGCCCTGCGTCACGGTGCGGAGGACGACCGAATGGATGGAGACGGTTGCCCAGGGGGCGAACGAGCTTGCAGACCCCGAGACCGTGGCGCAGGCCGTCCGCCACGCTCGCGGGAAGCACCTGCCTCGGGAGTATGAGAATCCCTATGGCGATGGACGCGCCGCCGAGCAGATTGCGCAGATCCTTCGGGAGTGGCGGGTGTGAGCGAGAAGGTGCGCGTCGCGGTCCTGGGGCTGGGTTCGATGGGCCGCCAGCACGTGCGGGTGCTCTCGGAACTGGCGGCCGTCGAGGTGGTGGCCGCCGTCGACACCTCGCTCGATGCGCGCGAGCGCATCGAGCAGAACCTCTCGGTGCCGACGTCCGCGGATTGGCGCACCCTTCTCGACAGCGACGCGACCGCGGTGGTCAACGCACTTCCCACACCCGACCACTTCGCCGTGACGAAGGAGCTGCTCGAGGCGGGCAAGCACGTGCTTGTGGAGAAACCGATCGCAGTCACGGCCGTGGAGGCGGAGGAACTCGTGCGGACGGCCTCCTCGCAGGAGCGGGTCCTGATGGTCGGCCACGTAGAGCGCTTCAACCCGGCCGTACAGGCTCTGCAGGCGCTGCTCGCGGAGGGGCAGCTTGGCGACCTCGTGACGATCGCGGCACGGCGCGTGGGTGTTGCACGACCGGCGGCACCGAGAACCGACGTCGTCATCGACCTCGCGATCCACGACCTCGACGTCTGTGCCTACCTCCTCCCGAATGCGCAGGGGAGGCTGATCTTCGCCGCGGGGCGCACGCTCGGGGACAACCAGCTGGAGGACCACGCCGACCTCGTGCTGCGCTACGGATCGACTGTGGCGATCGTCCAGGCGAACTGGATTACCCCCGTCAAGATCCGGCGGCTCACGGTGACCGGGACGGCCGGTCTCGCGGAGGTCGACTACCTCGAGCAGTCGCTTCGGCTGTACCGCGGCGCACCAGAGGTCTTCGAAGGCCCGCTCTGGAACTTCTTCGCGGTCGCGCGCGAGTCGGATGCGGAGGACGTCCCGATCGAACGGCGCGAGCCGCTGCGCGCAGAGCACGAGTACTTCCTCAACCGTGTTCGCACGAGCGACGTGTCGGTCGCAGAGGCGCGTCAGGCCGCGCAGGCCTTGACGCTCGCCATCGCCGCCACCGACCTCATTCGCGGGACGTGGCGGGATGCCGCAGCGGGCCTCGTGTGACAGCGAGGAGCGCCGCGAGGAGCGCAATCGCAACCGCCGTCGACACGGCCAGCAACTGCCGAGGGGAGCCATGCGCGACCCCGAAGAGGGCGATCTCGACGAGCGCGCCTGCGCCGAGCATAAATGGGACGATCCGCGTCTTTCGGGCGATGTGATAGACGAAGAGCACGTTGACGAGCGCCCAGCACGTCATCGCGATGCCGAAGAGCCACAAGAAGGAGTCGGCGCTCGTGTACTTCGCGCCGAAAGCCACCTCGAGCAGCAGCTTCGGCGCAAGCGAGTAGATCCCGGTAGCGACGACGCAGAGGGCGGCGGTCGTTACGAGGCTCTTGACGACGATGTCCTGCGACCCGCGGCCGCTGGCCGCGCGGGAAGAGACTTTCGGGAGCAGCACGGAGGCGATGGCTGCCGGAACGTAGAGGATCAGCCGGGCGACGAGCGAGGCGCCGCCGTACACACCCGCGGCGCTGTCGTCGAAGGTGAGCTTGGCCACGACGACATCGATCGTCGTAAGCGACGTGAGCGCGACGATACCCAGCGTCACAGGCGCGATCGCCCGCACCGCGTCACGGCGGGCGATCGGGGCCGGGCCGGTCAAGGGCGGGAACCACGAGCGCAGCGCCAAGCCACCGGCTGCGACGCCGATAGTCGTCCCGACGAGGGTGGCGCCCATCGCACCCGCCACCCCGAAGCCGGCAGCGAGCGCGAAAGGGAGCACAGCGACTCGCACGAGCGGTCCGAGCGCCTGCGCCCACGAGAAGAGGAAGAACCGCTCCAATCCCTGTGCGAGCCCGAGCACCGAAGGAGTACAAGCCGCCGGGACCGCGCAGAGCGCGACCAGAAGAACAGCGCCGAGGCTGCCGACGCCGAGGACGTTCCGAATCGCCACGGACGCGGCGAGCAGCAGCGCGGCGACGAGCACGCCGAATCCGACGGCGACGGTAAGACCGCGCCGCGACAGTCTCGCCACCGCCTCGGCGTTACCGCGGGCTGCGAACGCCGCGACCCAGGAGGCGATGTTGTACTGCGCGGCGCCGAGCGGAAAGGAGATCAGGCCGAGCACCGCGAGCAGGGCGGCGAGATCGCTGTAGCGGCCAGGCCCGAGCCAGCGACCCGCCACCAGATTGAACGCAGCGTTGGCGGCATTGGCGATCGCGACGCCTCCGAAGACCACGAGACCAGCGGTGACACCGCGCATCCGCAGCCCCAGATCCTGGAGCTCCGGATACGCGAGTTGACCGACCGATTGCGATTGCGCCTCCCCACCGGGCACGCTGCAAGGGTATCCCTCCGAGCGCACGGGGGCCGTGGCTACACTCGGCGGTGCTCGCCGGCGCCCGGAAAGCACTGATGACGGAGGCGGTCTCGAACATGGGTCTGGGCGCGGCGACCTTGCTTGCGCGGCGGGGCGAGTTTCTCCTGTACGTGGCTGTGGCGGTTCTCGTGACCACGGTCTGGTACCGGCATGCGCCGCTCGTTTGGGGCGACGATGCGACATTTCCGTTCACGACGGAGCGAGCGGCGACGTATCTCCACCTTTTGGACAACGGCCTCGGGGGACCCGACGGTCGCAAGTTCCCGTTCCTGCTCCCGATCGGCGGCCTCCTCGAGCTGTGGCGGCTCTCGGGTCTTCCGTACCGGCTCACAACGATCCAACCCGTCCTGATCGCCACTCTTCTCGCGACGGGAGCCGTCTCGATGCACCTGCTCCTGCAGACCCTGTTGCCGTCGCTCCGACGCACTGCACGAGTGGTCGCGGCCCTCGTCTACGTCTTCAACCCGTACTCGATGACGACGATCTGGTCGGCGATGTCGCTGCTCGCAATCGAGTACGCGTTGCTGCCGCTCGTCGTCTGCACCTGGATCGTCGCCCTCCGGCGGGCGAGCTTCACATGGGGATTAGGCGCAGCGCTGCTGTGGCTCTTCGCGCTCACCCCCGCGTACGTGACGACGCCTGTCGCCCTGACGGATTCTGCGCTGTTCGCCGCGACGGCACTCCTCACAATCACGGCGGCCCGGGGCAGACGGGTCCGCACGGCTTCCGTGGCCGCGGTCATGTATGGCGCCTGGCTCGTCGGCGCGCTCTTCTGGATGCTTCCGTTGTTCGACTCGCTCTCGGCTGTGCAGTCGAATGGGCTGGCGGGGGGAGATCCGCGGATGCTCTTCCGCGCGAACAGCGCCCCGCTCGTCGACGCCATCCGGCTGGGCGGCTACTGGGGGACAACGGCGGACTTCATCGGGTTCCCGCTCTTCGCGTGGAGGAACTACTACGACTCGGTGGGACTTCCGGCCGCCGGAGCACTGCCCGTGCTCGCGGTCCTCGGACTCGCCGGTTCGCGACACCTGCCGCGACCCGAGCGGACGCTACTGTGGTGGTGGGGCGGGGTCGCGCTGTGCGCGGTCTTTCTGATGACCGGATCGCATGTGCCCCTCGGAAGCGCGAAGGTCGCGGTGGTCGGCCACCTCGGACTGCAAGGGCCGTTCCGGAGCGTCTACCAGCGGTTCGGCAGTTACCTCGCGCTCGCGTACGGGCCACTCGTGGCCGCGGGGGTCCACGTCGCACTGGGATCGATGGGGCGCATTCCGGGCCGCAGATGGTTCCAAGCCGGCGTGGCGACCTTGATCGCGGTCCTGGTTACGGTGTTGCCCGCCTGGCCCATGTGGAACGGCTCGCTGCTCGACCGCTCCGGGTGGAGTCCCGCACGCCGGATCCAGCCGCCCCCCGACTACGCGCGGGTCGCGAAGCTGATCGACTCGACGCCCGGTGACTTCGACGTCCTGACGCTACCCTTCAGCAACGCCTCGGGCATCATCACGCTCGCGTGGGACGGCGTGAACGAGGGGTACGCCCCTCGACAGCCCGTCCTCGGATACCACGGCATCGACCCCCTGACCTTGATGCTGCACAAAGGGGTGGTGACGTACGACCCCACGGCGCCGTACCAGTACGACTGGGCGGCCGCGGTCGTACATGGAAGGCGTGCGCTGCCAAACGCGCTGCGTCTCCTCAACGCGCGCTTCGTGGTCCTCCACCTCGACGAGAGCATTCCCTACCTCGTCAGCTCGGGCCGCTGGGTCGGCGTCGCGATCCGAAAGGCCGCCGCGCGTCTCGACCGCCGCTCCGACCTGAAGCTCGTCTATGCCTCGTACACCCTGCGGGTCTATCTGGTCAAGAACTGGCGCCCGTTCCGCGTGTTCGCGATGCCACGGCGGCCGCTGAAGGGCGGGATGATCGCCCAGCCGCTGCGTGCCGTCCCCTATCGGAGGAACAGCGCGGGCTCGTTCACGCTGGACACGAGCGCGCTCTCACGCCACGACATCCTCGTCGTCAACCGCCCCTATGACGATCGCTGGCGGGCCTCGAGCTTCACGCCGCGCACCATTTATCCAGGACTGCCGGGCTTCGCCGCGCCCCGTTCGACGGCGTTACGTGTGCACTTCCTACCTGAGACGCAGGTACGCCGATACCTGCGGCTCTTGCCGATCAGCGTCGGCGCGCTCCTGGTCGCGTTCGCGACGCTACTCGCGCTCGGCCGGAAACGGCGGCGGCAACCATGACCGCGCGCCGCAGTACGCTGCTGCAGCTGTCCTGCGCGGCGGTCATCTACGCAGCCGTGGCAGTGGCGGTCGCGCCTGGCCCCGGGCTCCACCCGTCCGCCCGGCTGCCGGGAGATCCCGCCGCAGACGTCGGCGGTGTCACGCGTGAGCTGTGGCTCATCGACCTTGAGCACACGAATCCGTTCCTCCAAACGCGCGACCAGTACCAGGGGGCACCCGAGGGCATTCCGGTAACGCCGGCAGTGAACGCGGTCGAGCCAGTGCAACCCGCCACGCTGTGGTGGCTTTCCGCTGCCGTCGGCCGCGTCGCATCGATCAATCTGTTCGTGCTGCTCGCGCTCATGACGACGGCGGTCGCCGCCTTCGCATTCGCGCGGTTCCTGCTGCTCTTCCGGCTCGAGGTGGCGGCGATGACCGGTTTCGCCGCTGCCTTCAACCCCTGGGTGGTCGAGCAGGTGCTTGCCGGGCACTTTGCCTTCGCCGTGCTCGCGCCGCTCGTTGGGTTGCTGGCCGCGCTTGCGCGCGTCGACGAGCGCCGCACGGTCGGCGACGCGTTCGTCGCCGGCCTTGCCTACGGCGCCTGCTTCCTGACCGCAGCGTACCTGGGGATGGTCGCCTCCGTCGCCGTCGCCGTGGCGCTTGCGCTGCTCGCGCTGAGGTCGCACGACGTCGGCGCCCGTCTGTGGGTGGCCACGCTTGCCTGCGTGATGCTCGGGACGCTGGTCGCGATGCTCGCTCCCGGCCTCGCCGTATACGCGCTGCACCACGTCACGACGGCGCGCGTCGCCGGGCACGGGATCGCAGGAACCGAAGCCGCGGGAGTGCGACCTCAGCAGTACCTGAACCCGGCGCCGTCGCTCAATCTGCTCGGGTTCCTGCATGTCGGTGGGCGGCCCCCGGAGGCGTCCGTCGAGTCGGTAGTCTTCTTCGGCTTCACGACGATCGCACTCGCGCTGACGGCGATCTTCTTGGGTCTGCGGGGACGGTTCGCGGCGCTACCGCAGCCCGCCCGATCGGCGCTGCTGCTGTGTGCGGTCGTTGCGCCGATAGCGTTCCTGCTCTCACTGCCGACGCACGTTCGGCTCGGCGGGTGGAGCGCCCCGCTTCCCTCGGCCGCGCTCGGCCACGTGACGACGTATTACCGTGTCTATGCCAGGTTCGCAATCCTGTTCGGGCTCTGTGCCGTCTTCCTCGCGGCCGCCTCCGTGCAGGCGCTCGGCGTGCGCAGCCGCCTGCTGGGCATCTCCCTCGCAGCCCTGGTCGTCATCGAGCTCTGGCCCTCGACGACCGCCTCGTGGTCGACGGCCGCTCGTCCGCTCGATGCGCTGCTCTCGGCGCAACCGAGCGGCATCGTCGCCGACTATCCACAGCCCACGGACCGGGAAGCGGCCGTCAGGCTCGCGCTGACCACACTCGCCTACCAACCGGACAACGGGCATCCGATCTACACGCTACTGAGCGGCGGTACGGCCCACACGCGCGAGGCCGCCATCCGCATCACGACCCGCTATCTCACCGACCCGAGCACGCCGTCGATCCTCGCGGCGGAGCACGTGCGCTACGTCGTCGTCCACGATGACGTTTACCTGGCGGAGGGCGAGACGCCGCCGCATCCCTCGGCAGACTCGTTCCGTCTCGTCGGCACGGCCGGGGGGGCGCGCGTGTTTGAGCTGCGGTCGAGCGTGGCATCGGCGGACGTGCCCGCGCTGCTCGAGCAGGAGGCCCCCACGATCGCGCTCGTGGAGGGACTCCGCCCACCCTCCGTCGCCTATGAAGGCTTTCACGGCCCAGCCCCGCCCGGCTGGCGGTCATTCCGCGACGGCGCGCGCCTGCTGCTCACGAAAGATGACCCTGACCTGGCGAGTGTCCAACTCGTCGTGCACCTGTGGGCGTCAGCTCCGAACGCGTCCGTACGACTGCTCGCGCCGGACGGAACGGTCGCCGGCGCAGCGGCGGTCGGGCAGCAGGATACGCAGGTGACGCTCGGGCCGTTCGCGCTCGGCCCGGGCACCTCCAGGTACACGCTGCAAATCGCCCCGGAGGGCTCCAAGATGATGCTCGGCGAGGTGCTCGTCCAGCCGCTCGCCGACTACTCCACGTCGCTGGCCGCGGGCTGAGCAGCCGCAGCACGGGCGAGCGCGAGCTCGAATGCGCCCGCCGCCGCCTCGCGGTCGCGACCGGCGACATCCGCCCACGCAGCGCGCCGGAGGCGGTCGAAGGCGAGCTCGTCGTCAAGGAGGTGCGCAACCCCAGCGGCGAGCGCTGCCGGCTCCGGCGACACGAGAAGTCCGGTACGTCCATCGACGACGGAGTCTCGGAAACCCGGAATGTCGTAGACGACCGACGGGATGCCGCGCGCGGCTGCCTCGGTCACGGTCAGCCCCCATCCCTCCCGCACGGACGTGCCGACCAGGACGTCGGCCGTATCGAGCAGGTCGATCTTCTCCTGCTCGGAGACGCGGCCTGTCACGTGAACGTGCTCAGCCAATCCGAGCTTCGCCGCGAGCGAGCGCAGGTCGTCGCGCGAGCGACCGTCACCGACGAGCGTCAACTCGGCCGCCGTATGCGTTTCCCGCAACTGTGCGAGCGCGCGGATCGCATCCTCATAGCGCTTCGACGGCGTCAACCGCCCGACGGCTATCAGCGCCCCTGTGCGAGCCCGCGGCGCAGGCTCCGGCGCTTGCGGCACGTCCACGGTCATTGGTGCGACCCAGATCTGTCCGCCGATCCCGATGCGCCTGAGGTCGTCCCGCGAGGACCTGGAGATCGTGACCGCCGAGCAGCGGCGATACGCCTGCAGGTAGAGCGGCTCGGCAAGCCAGCCGGCCAATGCGATCGGCAGCGATGCCTCGTACCACCAGACCTCGCGAGCAAGCTGGTTCATGTACAGCACCACGGGCGCAGACGACCAGAGCGGCGCCAGATACGGGAGCGTGTTGATCTCCTCGAGGACGACGTCGGGCCTCACACGACGCGCAAACGCGCGAGCGTGCAGACGCGTCGTCGCCTCGCTCCCTCGTCGAACGACGAAGACTCCGTCGATCGTCTCCTCTTCGGGCAGACCTGCCGCGGCGGAAGAGAGCCAGAACACCTCATGGCCCCGGTCGGAAAGCCTTCGGGCGACGTCGTGGGTCACGCGCTCGGCCCCTCCGCCGCGAGGGCTCCGGACGTCGCGCCAGTTCAGGATCAGGATGCGCATCATTGCGACCCCTGGACGATGCCGTCGACGAATCCGGCGACGTAGGTCAGATGAGTGAGGACGATGCCGACGGCGGCAAGAGCACCGACCGCCGCGGACTGGAAACGTAGCCCGGCGGCGGCGGCGGCTACCGCGACCAGAAGCCCGTACGCCGCTCCCAGGGCGGCGGCGAGGTCGAGGTCACTCCGGCTGACGGCGAGCCATGCGGCCAGCGCCGCGACAACAAGGGCCGCCAGCGCGGTCGGCCATCCCACCGCGAAGCCCTCGAGCGACAGCTCGCCGCGGCGCAGAAGGCTGCCGTGCAGACGTGCGCGCGCGAGCACGCGGCGCAGGTGCGGCCGGAACAGCGGCGGCGGGTCGACGACGACGACCGCCTCGGGGGTGTAGATGACCAACCCACCGTTGGCGACGAGGTGGGCGACCAACTCGTCGAAGGGAGACGTTTCAGCCGCGAGAAATGCGTCGCGTCGAACGACGATGCTTGCGCGCGGGAAGTCGCGGACGTAGCGGACGTTGCCGGGGGAATAGCGGAAGAACCCGAAGCCGGCTCCGAGACGCGACTCGGCCACGGCTGCCGCCGCCCGCGCCCGCCGATCACCGTGCAGCGGCGCCATCTTCGGCACGACGATGCCGGCAACCTCGGCACGGGCGAGGAACGGCGTCGTCGCCGACAGCCAGTTCCCCGGCGCCCGTGCATGAGGCTCGAGGATCGCGAGGATCTCGCCTCGTGCGGCACGCGCGGCGTGCCGCACGGCGGAGATCTCGAGCTCGGGCACCTCGATCACCTCCACCTCCGGGTAGTCCCGCTCACGAAAGCGCGCACCGGGCAGCAGCAGAACCGACACCAGCGGACGGAGCACGCGGGGCCGCGTCCAGCCGAATGCGCCGTGCAACGCGCGCTGGCGCTGGTAGTAGTGCAGGATCCGGAGCCGGTAGAAGATCGCGGCGGTGTCGATCAGCGCGCGCAGCACTGCGCGCGAGCGGACACCGGAGCCGGTGAACCGATAGTCGAGCGTCACCGGCATCTCCTCGATGCGGTCGAAGCCCACGGCGCGGGAGACAGCGAGCAGCTCGATGTCGAAGGCGAAGCGCTTGACGAGGAGAAGCGGCAGCACCTGCTCCGCGATCTCGCGCCGGAAGAGCTTCAACCCGACCTGCGTGTCGCGAACGTTGAGACGGAAGAGCACCCGCACCAGCTGCTGGAAGAGCCACGAGGCGACGACGCGGCTGCGCGGGTAGTGCACGTGCGAGTCGGGATGCCGTTTCGACCCGATTGCGAAGTCGAGGTTCTTCGCCTGAGCTCGGCGGGTGTAGCGAGCGAGGTCGCTGGGATCCAGATCCAGATCGGCGTCGACGAACCCGATCCATTCGCCGCGTGCCTCGAGCGCGCCGATCTTCACCGCGTACCCCTTGCCCAGGTTCCTGTCGTAGTGCAGGACACGGAAGGCGCCGCTCGGGGCGCGGGTTAGGAGCTCGTGCTCGGTCGAGTCGATCGAGCCGTCGGAGACGACGACGATCTCGAACTCCTCGCCGAGGTCGGCGGCGATCCGGCTCCGGATAACCTCGAGGTTGGCGACAATCGACGCCGCAGCATTGAACACCGGCACGACGACGGAGAGGAGAGGACCATCCTCTCCGTTGCTCAGAGCGTACTCCCGGCCTGCGACTCGGCGAGTGCAGCGATGTCCGAATCCACGAGCAGCCCCACCAACTCCTCGAACGCCACGCTGGGAGCCCACGAAAGAGAGCTGCGCGCGCGACTCGGGTCGCCGACGAGCCGGTGCAGCTCCGCGCGGCCGCGGACCAGCCGCTCGTCCGTGCGCACGTGTGCAGCCGCCTCGAGCCGTGCGTGACGAAACGCTGCGTCTACGAGCTCGCGCACGCTGTGAGCCCGCCCGGTCGCGATCACGTAGTCCCCCGGCTCGTCCTGCTGGAGCATCAGCCACATGGCGCGCACGTAGTCGCCGGCGTAGCCCCAGTCGCGGCGAGCCTCCAGATCGCCGAGCACGAGCTCGTCCTGCAGCCCGGCCTTGATGCGCGCCACCGCGAGCGAAACCTTGCGCGGCAGGAACTCCGGTGGACGTCGAGGCGACTCGTGGTTGAACAGGATCCCCGATGAGGCGTGCAGGCCGTACCGCCGACGGTAGCTCTGAGTGATGTAGTGGCCGTAGGCCTTGGCCACGCCGTACGGGGTGAACGGCGCGAGCGGTGTCTGCTCGCTCTGCGGGCTCTCGAGTGGCTCGCCGAAGATCTCGCTGGACGAGGCCTGGTAGAAGCGGATCCCCTCGTCGACGGCGCGGATCGCCTCGAGCATCGTGGTGACTCCGACGGCGGCGAGCTCGGCTGTCCGCACGGGCTCGTCCCAAGATGCCGGAACGAAGGAGACCGAGGCGAGGTTGTAGACCTCCTGGGCCTCCGACTCGCGTAGCGCACGCTCGAGCGACTGCTGGTCGAGCAGGGCCGCGGGGAGCAACTCGATGCGGGAGCGAATCGCGGCGAGGTTCGGATAGTCGCGGGCTGGGCGCCGGGCAACGCCGCAGACCTCGTATCCTTCGTCGAGCAGCAACTCTGCGAGCAGCGAGCCGTCCTGCCCGCCGATCCCGGTGATCAGAGCGCGGCGTTCCATCGACTCGAGGATACGCGCCTCACGGGAAGTCTTGGCCCGGAGCCTGCCTCCCCACCGCTCGCAGCGACTGCGCCGGCCGGTTGACTACGAACCAAGGGCGGTGCGGTAGGCGCGCAGGAGAGCCTCGTCATCCGGCACCTGTGCCCTCGCCCGCGCCATTCCGGCTCCACCCACGGCCTCCCGCCGTGCCGGGTCATCGAGCACGGCCCGGACGGCCGCTCGCAGCGCTGCCGAGTCGTCAGCCGGCACCAGCTCCACGCCGCCACCTTCGAGGTCGGCGAGCCCGCCCACACGCGTCGCCACGACCGGCCGCCCGTACGCCATTGCCTCGCGAGCGGTCATGCCGTAGCCCTCGCGCCGAGAGGGGACGCACACGACTGCCGCCCGCTCGTAGTAGCCGCCCAGCTCGGCGGGCGGCACGAACCCGAGAGCCTCGGGTACACGGTCGCGGAGCGGGCCGTCGCCGACGATCACGCGGGGCAGCCCTTCGGTGGCCTCGAGGAACTCGAGGATCCCCTTCTCCTCCGAGAGCCGTCCGGCGAAGAGGACGTGCGGCGGCTCGTCGGGCTCCGCGACCTCGTCCGGGATCTGCACACCCGGCGGCACGACCGCGACCTCCCTCGCGCCCAGCGAGCGCGCCTGCTCGGCGAGGAACGCGGACGCGGCGATCACGACCCGCGCGCCGCGCAGCAGCGGGCGCGCGAGCCACGGCGCGCGCCGGGCGAGCTCCACGTCGGTGCCCCACACCTGCAGCACGTACGGCTTGCCGGTCGCCCGTGCGGCGACCGCCGAGGGAATCCAGTGGGCGTGCACGAGATCGGCGTCGCGCGCGGCCCGGCGGGCGGCCAGCGAGAAGGCGGCGAGGAAGCCCGGGACGAACGCGAGCTTCCACGGCGCGGCGCGCAGGTTCTGGGCGATGCCGCCGCCGTAGGCGATGCCGAAGTGCGGGAAGTCGGCCGGCGAGACGACGCGGACGTCGACCCCGGCGGCGCGGACGGCCTCCACGCTCGAGGCGACGAAGGTCCCGGCGACGGGATGCGCGTCGTCCGGGTACGACGTCGTCAGGACGCAGACCTTCATTCGCGGCGCGCGAAGACGACGGGGATCGCGACGCAGAGCGCCATCAGGACGTAGAAGTAGTAGAACTGCATCGTCAGGTAGAAGGCGTTCGAGGCGAGCGTGCCGGCGAGCGCCGCGGTGCAACCCCACGCCAGCGGCCGGACGCGCGCGGCGAGCGGGTCGCGGACGGCGGTCAGGGCGCGGCCGAGGGCACGGGCCGCGCGGAGCCGGCGGAAGACCCACCAGATGAAGAGCGCGAAGAGCGTCGTCCCGACGACGCCCGTCTCGACGATCAACGCCACGTAGTAGGAGTGCGGCCCCCAGTTCGACTTGCCCGTGACGAACTCGTAGTAGACCGAGAAGGTGTTGAGGCCGAGCCCGAACAGCGGCTTCGTGTGCAGGATGTCGGGGACGAAGCTGTAGATCTGGAAGTGCGCGTTGGTCGAGCCGCCGCCGGTCTGGATGCGCGAGCGCAGCACGACCGAGAAGAAATGTCGCCGCGTCAGCACCACGGCGAGCAGCACCGCGACCGCGCCGCCGAGCGGCACGAGCAGCGCCCGCGAGCGCAGGTAGCGCCGGTAGGGGGCTGCCAGGATCAGCGCGCCCACGAGCAGGCCGAGCACGCCGCTCCGCGACAGGGTCGCGGCCTCGACGATCAGCAGGAACCCGATCGCCGGCGGCAACCAGCGTCGCATGCGGTGGCCGCGCTCGAGGCGCAGGTAGATCGGCGTCAGGATCAGCAGGGGGACGATCAGCATGATCCCGAGGTGGTTCGGGTCGCCCGTCATCGCGTTCGGGCGGAAGACCGACGCGCCGTTGACCGCGCCGTAGACGTTGATCTGGCTGGCGCCGCCGGTGATCGGCGACAGCACCGACGCATCGAGGTTCCCCCCGGCCCTCGCGTCCAGCAGCTGCAGGATGCCGTAGATCCCGTTGACGACGATGCCGGCGGTAAACCAGCCGAGCGTCCGCCAGAAGTACGGCTGGCCGCGCCGCGAGAGCCAGACGACCGCGGCGGCGAGGAACGCGAAGTGGATCGACCACTTGACGAGGCCCTTCACCCACTGCTTCAGCGCGTCCGAGTCGGAGAGGTCGAAGTAGCCGATGAGGTAGACGACCGCGAACGCGGCGAAGAAGCCGAGCAGGAGCGCGGTCGTGCGCGGCACTGTCGGACGCTTCGTGCCCGCGACGAACGCGACGAGGAAGCCGATCGCGAGCACGTCGGCCAGCGAGACGTTGCCGGCGGGGCTCCAGTGGATCTTCTCGAAGGTGACGCAGAAGACGCTCGCCAGGAACAGGAAGCTCGTGAGCCGCCTCACCCCACGACCTCCTCGAGCAGCCGCGCGAGATCCTGCGAGCGCGCCCGCCGCGAGATCTTCCGCCGCCACTCCTCCTGCAGCGGCGTCTCGTCCAGCTCGCCGGCACGCCAGCGGCCGTGCAGGTCACGCAGTGCGGCGGCGATGCCGTCGACGTCGTCCGGCGCGACCACGACGCCCGCGCCGGTTTCGCGGATCAGCTCGGCGGCGGCGCCGTCGGGCGGCACGACGGCGAGGATCGGCCGCTCTGCCGCCAGGTACTCGAACACCTTCCCCGAAAGCACGCCGCGCCCGCGGCCGCCGGCGTCGGGGATCAACAGCAAGAGCGCTTCCGAGTCGCGCTGCAGCTCGAGCGCCAGCCTGCGCGGCGCCTGCGGCAGCAGCTCGAGCCGGTCGCCGAGGCCGAGCTCCACGGCCCATTCGCGGTCGGTGGAGCGAAAGTCGCCCAGGAAGCGGACGACGACGTCGTCGAGCCCCGACCCGGCGAGCGCGCGCAGGAACGGCCGGGGATCGCGCTTGCCGAAGAACGAGCCCGTGTGCGTGAGGCGAAACCGCTCCGACGGCTTCCGCTCGAGGCCGGCGAAGTCGTCGAAGTCGGCGCCGTTCGCGATCGTGACGACGCGGGCTGCCGGTGCCCGCTCGCGCATCTCGTCGGCGATCGCCTCCGAGACGCAGGTGATCGCGTCGGCGAAGCCGCACACGAGCTTCGCCACCTGGTGCTGTCCCTGCTCCTTCGTACGGACGAGCGCGCTCTCGGCGCGCCGGTGCGGGTGCGCCACGATCGAGTCGCGCAGGTCGGCGATCCAGGGAATGCCGACGGCACGCTTCACCGCGGCGCCGACCAGGTGCACGGACGGAGGCGGCGAGGTGGTCACGATCGCGTCGATCCCCTCGCGGCGCGCGATGCGGATCGCGGCCGGGATCGAGGTGAGGTTCCAGGTGACGTTCTCGTCGGGCACGAGCAGCCGGCGGCCCGCCAGCTGCAGCTGCTTCCCGGCCCGTGCGAGGCCCTGCGTGCCGTGCAGCTCCTCGGCGGGCCGACGACCCTTCGGCCCGAGGAAGCGTGCTCGGTGCACCCACGCGAGCGTCGGCGGCTGCAGCTCGTCGTCGCGGTGGATCCACTTCGGGTCGTCGGGTGCGAGCACGTGGGTCTCGATCCCCAGCTCCGGCAGGTGCGTCGCGAACTTGAGCGGCCGCTGGACGCCGCCGCCGCCCGCCGGCGGGAAGTAGAGGCTGACGAGGAGGACCTTCACCGCGCCCGATCGTAGAGCGCGCGCCCCGCGCCGAGCACGACGTCGACGCCGGCCGCCCAGAAGACGAGCACGATCGGCAGCACGACGAACAGGAACCGCGGGTGCATCGGCGTCAGCTCGTAGAAGCTGTAGAACGCCGCCGTCGCCGCCACGCATCCCCAGAGGAGCACGGCCGCGCGGCCGTCGGCGCGGCGCGTCCCGAGCAGGGCGACCGGCAGCAGCACGAGCAGCGCCGCGGGGTGCCACAGCGTCGAGGCGGTCCAGGCGTGGTCGGCGTAGCCGAGCGCGAACGGGTGCGCGGGGAAGACGGGTGCCTTCAGGTGCGGGTAGCCCTTCGGGAAGAAGAGCAGCGCGGCCGGAGCCCAGGCGAGAGCCCCTGCCGCGAGCGCGGCCGCCTGGCGGCGCTTCGAGGAGAGCACGAACGCGACGACCGCGCAGACGACGAAGAGGACGTTGGAGTCGCGCACGAGCGTGGCGGCGCCGAGGAACGCCCCGGCGGCCGCCGCCTGCGCCTCCCCCGCGCCCCCGAGCGCCAGGACGAGCGCGACGACGACCAGCGCCGTCGAGAGCGGCTCGGTGTACAGCGACAGGCCGAGGTCGATCTGCCAGGTGCCGTTCGCCGCCGCGTGCGCTCCGGCGAGCAGCGAGAGCACGGGCCAGAACGCGACGAGCGCCGCGCCCGAGTAGGCGACCCGGTCGCGGAGCCCCAGCCGCCGCCCGAGGTGGTACGAGGCGACCACCGTGACCGCGTTGCACACGAGCGAGAGGGCGAGGCCGACGCCGAACGCGTCGTCCGGGTTGCTCAGGTGCAGCGCCCGCAGCGGGGCGAGCGGGATGCTCCAGAGCAGCGGCCAGCCGACCTGCGCGGCGCCGGTGAACGGCACGAGCACGATCGGCAGCGCGGCGGCGATCCCGACCGCCCAGGCGACGGCGAGCACACGCGCCGTGCCGTTCGACGTCCGGCGGAAGACCACGAAAGCGCCGACGGCAACCGGCACGGCGACGGCAGCGAGGAGGGGCGCGTGTCGACCGCTGGTCGAGATCAGGGCTCGCGCGCAGGCGTAGTACCCGTAGGCGTCGCCGGGGAGCGGCTGGAAGCGGAAGCGTGGGAGCTCGGGCAGCGCGCGGCCGGGGCTCGCGTCCAGCACGACGGCGGCGAGGGCGGCAGGGAACACCGCGAGCGCGCCGAGGGAGAGGCGCCTCATGGCGAGACACGATAGAGCCGGCCGCCGCGGATCGCCCAGGTGGCGCCGTAACGTGCCGGCACGGCCGGGTCGTTCGTCGCGACCCAGTGCTTGACGGCGTCGTAGCGCGCGCGGGGGGCGTTCGCCTTCGTGTTCGCGACGTGCGTCAGCGGCGCGGCGACGACGTAGAGCGGCGCGACCGCCTCGACGCGGTAGCTCGCCTCGATCGGCGCGATCACGATCGAGCCCTTCGGCACCTTCGTGCGCAGGTTGTGGACGAGACGGGGCGAGAGCGCGTCCGGGTCGGTCGGATGCAGCGGCGACCAGTGGGCGAAGCCGTGGACGATCACGGGCAACGCGAACGCGAGCGCTGCCCAGGCGCCGAGCGCCCAGCGCGGCTCGAGCTGACGGCGTCGGACGGCTCCCACGACGAGGGCGACGGCTCCCCCGGCGAGCGCGATCCAGGTGGCGGCGGCGGGGCCGCCGTGACGGAGCCCGTAGGCGAAGTCGCCGGGCCAGGCGAGCTCCAGCGCGATCCCCGCCGCGAGCGAGACCGGGACGAGCGCCCAGCGCCGGGTGGCGAGCGCCAGGCCGCCGACGAACGCGAACGGGAGCGGCGCGAATCCGGCCGCCCGTCGCGACTGCGAGAGCGAGACGGCGTCCGAGAAGTGCACGAACAGGAACGGGACCTCCATCAGGAGCAGCACGAGCAGCGAGCCTCCGAGCACGAACCGCGCCCAGCGGCTGCGCAGGGCGAGCCCGCACAGCGGCAGTAGAACGAGCGCGGCGACGGCGACCGCGCCGCTGCGACCGAACACCTCCGGCGCGAGCCGGAAGTGGTGGTCGTTCGTCACGACGAGCTGGTCGCGGTACTGAACGACCGAGTTGGCGCGGGTGACGGCGGTGGGGTTGTGCGTCGACGTCTGGTCGACGATCGGCCGCAGCCAGAGCAGCACCGCTCCGACCGGGATCGCGGCCGCCAGGTACACCCGCCACTCCGGCAAGGACGACGAGCAGCGGGATCAGCAGGAAGACCGCGTAGGTCGGGTGCACGAGCGCGAGCGCGGCGAAGATCGCAGCCGTCGCAGCCGGGCGGCGCTGGAAGAAGAGCGCGAGCGCAGCGGGCACGAGCAGCTGCCGCGCGGCGGTGCCCGGCTGGGCGAGCGAGGCGTAGCCGCCGCCGTGGCCGGGGCCGAAGCAGAAGATCGCGACCTGCGCCAGCGCGAGCGCCAGGCCGCCCCAGCTCGACCGGAAGAGGGCCGCGCCGGCCTCGTAGGCGACGGCGAGCGCGAGCGGCGCGAGCAGCGACGGCTCGTGGCGGAGGACGACGGCCGGATCGACGCCGCCCACATAGGCGACGACCGCGTCGAAGGCGTGCCACAGCGGGAACGCGTACCCGGGATGGAGGCCGCCGTCCCTGAACTCGTCGACGGTGGTGAGGTGGAGGTCGCCGAAGGCGATGAGCTTCCGGACGCGCCCCTCGTGGAACAACCCGTCGCCGACAACCGCTCCCGCGACGTGCCAGAGCGCGACCCCGAGCAGTGCCCCCGCGAGCCAGGTCACGAAGGGCGCACGAACAGCCGTTTCTCTGAGCCGACTCTGACGCTCCTCTGAGGTGTCTCTGAGGCGTCTCGGAGGAGCGGATCCGGCTCTGAGCCGGGTGACCACGACCGCGGACACGGCCAGCAGGGCCAGCAGGGCGACCGCCAGACGGATGTTCGAGTGCACCGCGAAGACGATCGCCCAGGCGACCGCGAGGCACGCGAGCGACCATGCCAGCGCCGCCGAGGCGGTGCGCTGCCCGAACGCGCGCGCGACGGCGACGCCGGGCAGCAGCACGCAGGCGGTGCCGAAGGCGAGGCGGAGGTAGTCGGTCATCGGCGCAGCAACGCGGGGACGTCGCCGGAGGAGAGAAAGCGAACGCCCTCGCGATACTCGGGCCGCCGCAGGACGAGCGCGCGGAGCCGCAGTGCCAGCAGCAACAGCCGCCGCGCCCGCTCGGCCTCGCGCAGGCCCTGCTGCTTGGCGAGGAAGCGCAGCAGCCCGCGCAGGTTCTCGACGTAGAGACTGCCGCCGTGCGAGGCGCCGCCGAGGTGGACGACGTCAACGGCGGGCTGAAACACCACCGTCCACCCGGCGCGCCGGAAGCGCGTCTGCCAGTCGACCTCCTCGCTGAACATGAAGTAGTCCTCGTCGAACAGCCCGACCGCGTCGACCGCGTCGCGTCGCACGAGCAGCGCTGCCCCGGAGACCCAGTCCACCTCGCGCACCTCGTCGTGTGCGAACCCGCCGGCGTAGAGCGGGTTCAGCAGGTTCGTGCGCGGCGCGAGCTTGCGGATGAAGAAGTACTCGGTGGCGAGCCGCCAGAGCGGTCGGCTCGCCGCGCACGGAGCGCTGCAGCGACCCGTCGGGGTTGACGAGCCTCGGGCCTACGACCGCCGCCCGCGGGTGCTCGTCGGCGAAGGCGACGAGGCGGTCGAGCCCGCCCTCCTCGATCCAGGCGTCCGAGTTGAGCAGGAAGTAGTACCGCCCGACGGCGACGCGCATGCCCGCGTTGTTGCCGCCCCCCATCCCGACGTTCGCCTGCTCGACGATGCGCACGTCGGGGTACCGCTCGCGCACGAGCGCGACGGTGCCGTCGGTCGAGCCGTTGTCGACCACGACGACGTCGTGGCCCCGGACGGAGTCGAGGCAGCGCTCGATGTGCGAGGACGCGTTCCAGGTGACGACGACGACGGAGACGTCAGGTGGCGCCATCGGTGACCGGGGCTCGGCGGCCGAAGAGGTTCTCCCAGAGAAGAATCGCCACGCCCGGCAGCGCCAGCAGCAACGTCATCACGAAGAAGAGGAAGCCGCACGCGAACGCGACGTCGGCCGGCACGCCGAGCTTGCCGAGGAAGCTGACGAAGAACGCTTCCCGGACGCCGATCCCGTTGACGGTGAAGGGCACGAGCATGACGAGGAACAGCAGCGGGCCGAGCGACACGTAGGGCAGCAGCGAGAGGTGGATGCCGACCGCGCGGCCCGAGGCGTAGATCGCGACGACGCGCGTGAACTGCGCGCCCAGCGTGATCAGCGCCACCAGGAGCAGCGTGCCCGGATGCTCGCGGTAGCCGTGGAGCCCGTCGTAGACGGCGCGTGCCGGCACCTCGAGGCGCACGCGGCGCACGAGCGGCAGCGCGAAGCGCAGCCGGCCGCGGACCGCACGGGAGAAGAAGACGAACCCGACGACGATCGTCGCGACCACGAACAGCAGCTCGATCCAGAGGTACGGCCCGATCGGGTAGCGGCCGATCGCGAGCAGCAGCCCCGCGCCCGCGAGCACCAGCGTCACCGCGCCGCCGAGCGCGCGCTCGAGCAGCACCGAGCCGGTGACCGGGGTGACGTTGCCCGGGTGGCGCCGGGAGGTCTCGAAGATGCGCCACGCGTCGCCGCCGACCGAGGTCGGCAGCACCTGCGAGAACGCGTACGAGGTGAAGTACGCGCGCGTCAGCCAGCCGACGGAGTCGTGGACGCCGCGCGCGGCGAGCAGCAGCTTCCAGCGCAGTGCCATCGGCGGCACCGTCACGATCGTCAGGAGGGCCGAGAGGACGAGCCAGCGGCACGCTCGCCGAGCCGATGATGTGGGCCGTCCGGCCGATGTCGATCTTCGAGACGATGTAGCCGACCGCGCCGCCCGTGACGAGCAGCGTCGCGGCGACGCGCAGCGCGCGCTTCACGGTGCCAGCCGCTCGTGGACGCGGCGGAACGCGGCGACCGCGTCGCGCACGTCGTCGTCCGAATGCGCCGGCGAGAGCGGCAGCGAGAGCACCTCGGCCCCGGCCGCGCTCGGTGACGGGCAGCTCCGGCTGGTGGGCCGCGAGCCGTCCGGCGTAGGCGGTCAGCCGGTGCACCGGCAGGAAGTGGATCGACGAGCCGATGTTCTCGTCGGCCAGCGCGCGCTGGACCTCGTCCCGGTCGGCGAACGTCGACCCGCACGACGAACAGGTGATTCGCGTGAAGGTCGCGTGGGTCGCGCGCGACCGTCTCGACACCGTCGAGCCCCGCGAGCCCTTCTTCGTAGACGGCGACGTGCCGCCGGCGGATCTCGGCGTGCTCGGCCACCTTGTCGAGCTGGACGAGCGCGATCGACGAGAGCACGTCGCTGAGGTTCGCCTTGTAGCCGGGCACCGCGATGTCGTAGCGCGAGCCGTGGCCGCGGCGCATCACACGCAGGTCGTCGAGGGCCGCGGCGAGGTCGTCGCGGCTCGTCGACACGAGCCCGCCCTCGCCCGCGGCGATGTTCTTCGTCGCGTAGAGCGAGAAGCACGTGAGGTCGGCCACCGACCCGACCTTGCGGCCGCGGTAGCGCGACTCGACGGCGTGCGCGGCGTCCTCGACCAGCGGCAGGCCGAGGGCGGCGAGCTCGTCGAGGTCGGCCGGCTGCCCGTAGAGGTCGACCGGGACGATCGCCCTGGTTCGCGCGCCGACGAGCTCGCGCACGCGCTCGGGGTCGATGTTCAGCGTGTCGTCGCGGACGTCGGCGAAGACGGGCGTCGCTCCGCAGTGCACGATCACGTTCGCGGTCGCGGGCCACGTGAGCGACGTCGTGATCACCTCGTCGCCCGGGCCGACGCCGAGCGCGACCAGCGACAGGTGCAGCGCGGCCGTGCAGGAGGAGACGGCGAGCACGTGCTTCGCCTCGAGATAGTCGCGCATGCGCGACTCGAGCTCGGCTGTCCGCGGCCCGGTCGTCAGCCAGCCCGAGCGCAGCGTCTCGGCGACGGCCGCGATCTCCGCCTCGGAGATCGCGGGCGGCTGGAACGACAGGAACTCAGTTCGCTTCGACGAGAGCTCCGGCATCCGCGGTGTGGAAGCGTATGCGCTGGGCCGCGGCCTCCGCCCGCGCGACAGCCTCGCGGCGATCCGAGCCGACGGCCAGCAGCGCGCCCGCCCGATCGGCTCCGCGGCGAAGCGGGGCAAACACGAACCCTGGATCCCGGTAGATGCGCACGCGCTGCACGCCCTCGAGCTCGTCCGGCACGTCGACGCGCCCGAGGATCCCGGGCGGCGCGACGAGGAACCGCGTGACCGCGCCCGCCGACGAGCGGCTCGCCGAGGTGGAGCTCGACGCGCCGGCCGAGCGCCGCGTCGATCGCGAGCAGGTTCAGGTCGACCCCGGTCACCGCGCGCACGAGCTCGGCATCGTGGCCGCCGCCGAGCCGGGCGGCGACCTCGATCACGCGCGGCCCCTGCGGCCCGAGGCGAAGCTGGGTGTACGAGGGGCCGTTCGCGATCCCGAGGGCGGCCGCCGCCGCGGCCGCGGCGTCCGCCACCTCCACGTCGAAGCCCGACGCGCTCGGCCAGACATGCGCGAGCGCGACACCGAAGGCGGGCGGCTCGGCCACGACGCGGTCGGTCGCGACGAGTGCCGTGAACGTGCCGTCGACCGAGAAGCCGACCACGGTCACCTCGGGGCCGTCGACGAGCTCCTCGACGAGCGCGAGGCCGCTGCGGGCGGCGCCGCGCGCCGTCTCGATCGCGGCGGGCAGGCCCGACGGGTCGCGAACGAGCGTCAGGCCCTTCTGTCCCTGGCGATCCGGCGCCTTGACCACCACGGGGCCTGTCACCTCCGGCAGGTCGTCGCCGCCGCCGACGACCCACGACCGGGGCTGCGGCACGCCCGCCTCGGCCAGCCGCTCGCGCTGGCGAAGCTTGTTCGTCACCAGAACGGCGGTGGAGGGGTCGACCGGGCTCGGCAGGCCGGCCCGCTCGGCAATGCGGGCGGCGACGCCCACCGGCCAGTCCGTGCCCGGGGCGATGATCCCTTCGATCCCGAGCGCGCCGACGAGCCGCTCGATCGCGGGCTCGTCCTCGGTCGAGAGGATGCAGCGGCGGTCGGCGAACCGGAAGCCCGGAGCGGCCGGGTCGCGGTCGACGATGCCGAGCCAGACGCCCGCCTCGCGGGCGCATTCGAGCAGGCCGAGCTGCGCCGGGCCGGCTCCTAGGACGAGTAGGCGCGGGCTTCCCGCGCGAGGATTGCTCTCCACCACGCCTCATTGTCGCGATACCACGCGACGGTGCGCTCGAGCCCCTCCTCGAACGAGGTGCGCGCACGCCAGCCGAGCAGCCGCTCGGCCCTGTCGACCGAGCCGATGTGGCGGTCGACCTGGCCGGGCCGCTCGTCGACGTGCCGGACGAGGTCGGCCGGCTTGCGAGAGCGCCGACAGCACGAGCGACGCGATCTCGGTCACCGAGATGTCGATGCCGGTCGCGACGTTGATCACCTCGCCGGCGATGCGCTCGATCGGCGCCACGATCGCGGCCTCGATCGCCTCGGCGTCGTCGGTCGACGTAGAGCCAGTCGCGCGACGCGTGCCCGTCGCCGTGCACGGTCAGCGGCTCGTCGTCGAGCGCCTGGGTGATGAAGCGCGGCACGACCTTCTCGGGGTGCTGGCGGGGCCCGTAGTTGTTGAACGGGCGGACGATCACGATCGGCAGGCCGTAGGTCGTCCAGTACGAGTAGGCGAGCCGGTCGGCGCCCGCCTTCGTCGCGGCGTACGGCGAGCGCGGCTTCAGCGGATGCTCCTCGTCCATCGGCGCCGTCTCCGCCGTGCCGTAGACCTCGGACGACGAGATCAGGATGAAGCGCTCGACGGGCGTCTCGCGGATCGCGTCGAGCAGGATCTGGGTGCCCTCGACGTTCGTCGTCACGAACTCCGAGGCACCGTGCAGGATCGACTTCTCGACATGCGACTCGGCGGCGGCGTTGACGATCACGTCGACGCCCGCCACGAGCTCGTGGACGAGGCCGCGGTCGCGGATGTCGCCGTGGACGAAGGACAGCCGCGGATGGCTCATCACGTCGGCGAGGTTCTCGAGGTTGCCGGCGTACGTGAGCGCGTCGAGCGAGACCACGTCGTGCTCGGTCGACTCGAGCAGGTGCCTGATGAAGTTCGACGAGATGAACCCGGCACCGCCCGTCACCAGCACGCGCTTCCTCACAGCTCCTCCTCGATCGTGTACAGCGGCCTTCCCTCCACGTCGCGCTGGATCCGACCCAGCGATTCCCCGATCAGGGCGAGCACGAAGCCCTGCACCCCGAGGACCAGAACAATGCCTGCTCCGGCGAAGAGCGGCCCGGGGAAGTTCTGGTTCGCGATCCAGAACACGAGGCCCCAGACGGCGATCACCGCCGACGCGAGCGAGCAGCCGATCCCGAGCACGACGCCGAGCCACTGCACCGGCTGCGGCCAGAAGCCGGCGAGGACGTGCAGCGCGAGCCGCACCAGCCGGACGGGCGAGTACCGCGACCCCGACGCCGACTCGGCGTGCGAGACGTCGACCTCCGCCACCGACACGCCGCTCGTCAGGACGAGCGCCTTGGTGAACTTCTGGCGGCCGATCGCGCCGAGCATCGGCTCGATCGCCTCGCGCCGGTAGCCGTTGAAGGCGCACCCGTAGTCGGCGATGTCGACGCCGGTGAATCGCCGCAGGAGCCCGTTGATGATGCTGCTCGGAAGCGTGCGGCCGGCACCGTCGCGCCGCGCGACGCGACGCCCCGAGGCGACGTCGGCGCGATCGAGTGCGGCGAGCAGCTTCGGGATGTCCTCGGGCTCGTTCTGCAGGTCGCCGTCCATCGTCACGATCCGCGCACCGCGTGCCCGCACGAGCCCCGCGTGCATCGCGGGATGCTGGCCGAAGTTCCGCTTGAAGCGGACGACGCGCACCCGCGGGTCGCGCGCGTGCAGCTCTCGCAGGCGCGCGAAGGTGCCGTCGGTCGAGCCGTCGTCGACGAAGATCGCCTCCCAGTCGCGGTCGCCGAGCGCCGCGGCGATCCGCGCGTGGAGCTCCTCGACCGAGCCCTCCTCGTTCAGGACGGTGATCACGACCGAGACGTCCACGCGCGGACCCTATCCCGCGTGGCCGAACAGGAGGCGCCCGCGGGAGAGCTCCCACGTCACGGCGAAGCGACGGAGGAATGCGTGCCCCACGAGGCCGTCGTGCACGATGCGCTGGAACATCACCTCGGGCCGGGCCTGGGCGAGCCCGGGCGCCTGCGGCGGGCCGACCTCGCCCTCGATCCGCGCGAACGTGCGGACGTACGGATGTCCCGTCTCGTCCACGCCCTCGACCCGACGCCACCGCGGGTCGGCCAGGTCGACACCGACCTCGGGGGCGAAGCGCTCGTCGAGGATCAGCGCGTCGCTCCCCATGTCGACCTCCGCCGAGATCGTCCCGCCGCCGGGGAGCTCGAGCGCCATGAAGACGGTCACCGACGGACCGTCCCGCTCGACCGTGACCGGCACGGTGACGCCTCCGCGAGGGCCTGCCTCTGCGGGCTCGACGGCGACGGTGCCCGCCGCGTAGTCGACGGTGAAGGGGACGTCGTCGAAGAACGCGAGCGAGAGGAACCCGCCGATCGGATCGAGCGCAGGCGGAAAATCGAACAGGTCGAGGACGCCCACCTCGACGTCGTCGCGCCGCAGCCCGTCGAACGCGAGCGACGGAACGGCGGCGAGCTCGACCCTCACGTCCTGCCCCGACATCCGGCGCCCGGTGAAGCTGCGGCCCAGGAGCTCGTAGCCGCCGCCCCGGACCAGCGTCAGGCCGATGCCGGAATCGAGGACGAAGCGCGTTTCCGCCCCGTCGAGCAGGACCGGGACGGTGACGAGGTGCTCGACGAGCTCGAAGGCCGTCGCCATGACCGGCGACTGTAAAGGATTAGAGTCGGCGCGTGGGAGCGGACGCGGCTCATCCACGCGGCTCGCTCCGCGAGGACTCCCTCGGCAGGGCTGCAGGTGGGTGACGAGGTGCTGCTGCGGTCGATCTACCGCGGCAACGTCCGCTGGTGCTGGCCGCACCGGTACGTCGGCGACTGCAACGGCCGTCACGGCATCTACGTCCAGCCCGGGTCGCAGGGCAAGCTGATGAAGCGTGTGGCAGGGAAGGGCTACCTCGAGGCCTGGGTCAGCGACGTGCCTCCCTTCGACTACACGTGGGAGTCGAGCCACGTGCTGCGGTTCATGCGGCCGGGGGACGCGCACACGGTCGAGCTCTTCTGGTGGGAGGACTGGAGCTTTCGCGGCTGGTACGTCAACCTGCAGGCGCCGCTCGTCGTCACGGGACGTCGGTTCGACACGACCGACTGGGCGCTCGACGTCGTCGTCGACCCCGACGGGACCTGGCACTGGAAGGACGAGGACGACTTCGTGCAGGCGCAGGAGCTGGGCGTGCTCGACCCGGAGCAGGCCGCGGCGGTGCGGTCGGAGGGCGAGCGCGTGATCGCCGCCCGGCCGTGGCCGACGGGGTGGGAGGACTGGCGCCCGCCCGCGGACTGGCAGCCGCTCCCGCTGCCGGACGACTGGCACCTGGTACGACAGGCGACGTGAACCCGGATCCCGAGCTCACCACCGCGCGGCTGACGCTCGTCCCGCTCCGGCCGGACCGGTCGGACGCCCACGACGAGCGCGAGTGCCGCCTGGCGGACGAGCACTGGTCGGAGCACGGCTTCGGGTCGTGGGCGCTGCTCGAGCCGGGCGGCGGGCTCGCGGGCGTGGCGGAGGTGCACTTCGCCCATCCGGGGGTCGAGGGAATCTCGACCGACGAGATCGAGGTCGGCTGGTCGATCGTGGAGCGCTGCCGGGGCCGGGGGCTCGCGACCGAGGCGATGCGGGCGGCGATCGCGGACCTCTGGACGCGGACGGGAGCCACGCACGTCGTCGCCTACATCCGGCCGGGGAATGCCGCCTCGCACCGCGTGGCCCGGAAGCTCGGGCTGCGGCGACGCGCGAGACGGCCGGTCGCGCTCGGGCGATCCGGTGGTCGTCTACGAGCTCCGACGCTGCCGGTGACGACCGTGGCGCAGGAGGTCGCGACCGCACCGCGCAAGGGCCCGACGCTTGGAGCGTTCCTCGCGCTCGGGCTCTTCTGGGGCGGCTGGGCGGCGGTGCTGCCGAGCGTGCAGACCGCGACGCACACGTCCAAGGGCACGCTCGGTGTCGCACTGCTCTTCATCACCCTCGCGGCGATCCCGGCGATGCTCTTCGTCGCCGGGCCGCTCGTCGACCGGTTCGGCCTCCGGGCCGTCACGATCACGACGGCCGCGTTCGCCGCCGCGACGACGCTGCCCGGCCTCGCCACCTCGCTCCCCGGGCTGATCGCCGCGCTCGCCGTCACCGGAGCCGCCACCGGCGCGATGGACGTGGCGATGAACGCGAGCGCAGCGCGAATCGAGGCGGTGACCGGAAAGCGCCTGATGCCGCTGGCGCACGGGCTCTTCTCCGTCGGAGTGCTGCTGGGGGCGGTCGCGGCCGGCCTCGCGCGCGGGGCGGGCTCGGGGCGGGAGCCGATCCTGCTCGCGATCGCCGTGCTGGTCGGGCTGATCGCGCTGTGGACCGCCACCGACAGCGGCCCGGTCTCCCCGCCCGGCGCTCGGGAGCTGCGGTTCAGCCGCGCGATCGTCCTGATCGGGTTGATCGGCGCGGCGGCATTCGTCGTCGAGGGCGGGATCGAGAGCTGGAGCGCGCTCTTCCTGGAACGGCAGCTGCACGCGCAGCCTGCGATCAGCGGGCTCGGGCCCGGGTTCTACGGAGCCGCGATGGCCGCCGGTCGCTTCTTCGGGCAGGGAACGCGCCTCGGCGACCGCACGCTCCTCACGGGCGGCGCGGCCGTCGCCGCCGCCGGGTGCCTCGTCGCGGCGACCGCGCCCTCGGCCCCCGTCGCGCTCGCGGGCTTCGTGCTCGGCGGGCTCGGCGTGTCGCTGAACGCGCCGATCGTCTTCGGCGCCGCGGGGCGGCGTTCGGCCTCCGCGCTCTCCACCGTGACGACCCTCGGCTACGTCGGCCTGCTCTTGGGGCCACCACTGATCGGCGGGGTCGCCCAGGCCTCCAGCCTGCGAGTATCCTTCGCCGTCCTGGCCGTGGTCGCGGCTGCGGCGCTCGTCGCGGCAAGCCGGCTCCGGCTCGACTGACCGTATCCTTACCTCGCCCTTAGAAAGGACCGGCACCCTGCCTCCCGTGCGTACAGCCGCCCTCACCTTCTCCGTCCTCGTGCTCGTCGCCGTGCTCGCCGGCTGCGGCGGCTCCTCGGCCAAGTCCGTCAGCGCGCCCAGTGGCTCGGTGGCGAAGGTCGGCGACCAGACGATCACCGTCGACGAGCTGAACCAGCTGCTCGCGAGCGCCAAGTCGAGCTATGCGCAGCAGAAGCAGACGTTCCCGAAGAAAGGCACCGCGGCCTACAAGACTCTCCTCGGCCAGGCGGTCGGCTACCTCGTCCAGGCCTCCGTGCTCGAGCAGGAAGCGAAGAAGCTGGGCGTGGGCGTCACCGACAAGCAGGTGACCAACGCGATCGCGACCCTGAAGCAGCAGAACTTCGGCGGCAGCGAGCAGAAGTACCAGGCGGCCCTCAAGGCGCAGGGCGTCACCGAGAAGAGCCTCCGGTCTCAGGAGCTGCTGCAGCTGTCCGAGACGGCGATCCAGACGAAGGTGACGGCCGACGCGAAGGTCACCGACGCGCAGGCGAAGGCGTACTACGCGAAGCACCCCTCGAGCTACAAGAGCCCCGCCACACGCTCGGTCCGGCACATCCTCGTGGCCAAGAAGGCGCTCGCGGACAGCCTGTACGCGAAGCTGAAGGCGGGAGCGTCGTTCGCGACTCTCGCGAAGAAGTACTCGACCGATTCCGGATCGAAGGCCTCGGGCGGCAAGCTGACCGACACGAAGGGCACGTTCGTCGCGCCGTTCGAGAAGGTCGCGTTCTCGCTGAAGACGAACGAGATCTCGAAGCCCGTCCACTCGCAGTTCGGCTGGCACATCATCCAGGCGCTGGCGCCGGTCAAGCCCGCCGGCGTGCAGCCCTACTCGGCCGTCGCCGCCAGCATCAAGAGCACGCTGCTCCAGAAGGCGCAGTCAACCGCCCTCCAGGCGTGGACGAAGAAGACCTATGCGTCCTACTGCGACGGGCAGATCGCCTACGGCAAGGGCTACAGCTCGCCGTTCTGCACCTCCTCGAGCGCGTCGACCACGTCGACCTCGACCGGCGCGACCACGACCACCGGCTGAGCGCACTGGTGTCAGACACCTTTAAGTGTCTGACACCAGTGCGCAGCGCCGCCCGCACCGTGGGTCGAACCGGTGTCAGACACCTTTATGTGTCTGACACCGGTTCGCGTTACGCCGCCATGTCGAGCGCGGGCTGGAGCCCGTCGGCCCGCTCGCGGCGGGAGCGCTTGATCGAGAGGGCCGCGAGCGCCCCGAGCGCGACCACCGCCGCGCCGACGTAGGTGGCCGTGTTCATCCCGTGCACGAAGGTGTGCGGCGTGCGGTAGCCGCCCTCGTGCGAGAAGATCGCGGCCAGCACCGCCACGCCGAGCACGCCGCCCAGCTCGCGGATCGCGTTGTTCGCGCCCGAGGCCTGGCCCTCCTGCTCGCCGCTGACCGAGGAGAGGATCACGTTCGCGATCGGCGCGAAGAACATCCCCATCCCGATCCCGGAGAGCGCGAACGGCACGACGATCTCGAGGTACGAGCTGGTCGGCGTCGAGACGGTGGCGATCCACGCCAGCCCTGCCGCCTGCAGGGCGAGGCCGGTGCCGATGATGCGGTGCGCCGGGATCCGGTCGGAGAGCGCACCGGCGATCGGCGCGACGATCATGGGCATCGCCGTCCACGGCAGGATGCGGAGGCCCGAGCCGAGCGGCGAGTAGCCCTGCACTGTCTGGAAGAACTGCGCGAGCAGGAAGATCGAGCCGAACATGCCGAAGCTCATCAGCAGCGAGGCGACGTTGGCGAGGGCGAACGTCCGGTCGCGGAAGAAGCCCATCGGGAGCATCGGGTGCTCCGTCCGGCGCTCCCAGGCGACGAAGGCCACGGTGACGAGAGCACCGGCGGCGAGCGCCCCGGCGATCTCCGGGGAGCTCCACCCGACCGAGTTGCCGCGGACGAGGCCCCAGACGATCCCGAGGAGCCCCGCGCTGCCGAGCACGAGCCCGGGCAGGTCGACCCGGCCGAACGGCCCCTTCGTCTCCTCGAGCCGCAGGAGCGCGAGCGGGAGCAGCACGAGCCCCACCGGCACGTTGAGCCAGAAGACCCAGTGCCAGGAGATGCCGCTGACGACGGCACCGCCGACGAGCGGCCCGAAGGCGACCGCGAGCCCGCTGATCCCGCCCCATGCGCCCAGGAAGACGCCCCTGCGGTTCGACGGCACCGCGGCGGAGAGGATCGTCAGCGTCAGCGGCATCACGATCGCGCCGCCGAGGCCCTGCACGGCACGGGCGGCGTCGAGCACCGCGATCGACGGCGCGAGGGCGGCCGCGGCGGACGCGGCCGTGAAGATCGCGACGCCGATCGCGAACAGCCGGCGGCGCCCGAAGCGGTCGCCGAGGGCGGCTCCCGTCAGCAGCAGCACGGCGAAGGTGAGCGTGTAGGCGTTCACGGTCCACTCGAGGCCGCCGATGCCCGCATGCAGGTCGCGGCGGATCACCGGGATCGCCGTGGTCACGACGAGGTTGTCGAGCGTGACCATGAAGAGCGCGAGCGAGGTGATCGCGAACGTCCACCAGATGCTTGTTTTGTGACTCATCACTTACCTCCTGGCCAAAAAGAGAGACACGTTGTCACTGCTCCTTGCAGCCCTCGAGCAGGCGGACGGCCCAGGGCTCGGTGGGGTCGCTCAGGTGCATGGCGGCGAGCACGTTCATCAGCATCCCCTTGGCGAAGAACCCCGAGACGGTCTCCGCGCCGGCACCGGAGACGCGCTCGACGTAGGCGACGAGATCGCCGTAGCCGGACTGGACGACGCGACAGATCTCCGGGTCGTCACAGGCCGCGTACGCCTGCATCTGCGCCCGCAGGTACGTCCGGTCGCCGGCGAGGAGCTCGGCATAGGCGGAGCCGATCGCCTGCATCGCCTCGTCGCCCCTCACTCCCTCGGCGGCCCGCTGGAAGATCTCCAGCGTCTGCCGGAAGCACCGCGCGACGACCGCCTTGTAGAGCTCCCTCTTCGTCCCGAAGAGGCGGAAGACGTATGGCTGCGAGATGCCGGCGCGACGGGCGATCTCCTCGGTCGAGGCGCCGTGCAGGCCGTGCTCGGCGAAGACGGTCATCGCCGCGTCGAGGATCTCCTCGCGGCGCGCCTCCTTCGTCTTCCGTTCGGCGACGACCATGGCAGTAGGTTAGTGACTACTCACTAGTATGTCAAGAGCTGCCGCGACGCGGTCGAGCTCGCCCTCGGTGAGGCGCGAGTGGAAGGGCAGCGCGAGCGCCCGCTCGAACACCCGCGTCGCGCCGGGGAAGTCGCCCTGGTCGGCATAGGCGCCGAGCAGGTGCAGCGCGTAGGTGCCGATCTGCGCCTCGATGCCCTGGCCGCGCAGCGAGGCGAGCACACGGTCGCGGTCCTCGACCTGGATCACGTAGGCCTGCCACCCGTGCACGTCGCCCTCGTCGGCGCGGGGCAGCAGCACCGGCAGGTGGCGCAGCCGCTCGGCGTAGCCCGCCGCGATCTCGGCCCGCCGCGCGAGCAGCTCGTCGAGGCGGCGGATCTGCGGCAGGCCGACGGCGCAGAGAATGTCCGAGAGCCGGTAGTTCAGCCCGGGCGAGGGCATGTCGGCCGGCGCGAGCGACCGCCAGCCGTGGTTGCGCAGGCGCCGGACGCTGTCCGCCACGCCGCCGTCGGCGGTCGTGACGGCGCCCCCCTCGCCCGTCGTCACGATCTTCCGCGGGTGGAAGCTGAGGCAGCCGGCGACGCCCAGGCCGCCGCAGGCGCGGCCGCGATAGCGGGCGCCGAGGGCGCCGGCGGCGTCCTCGAGCAGCGGCACGTCGGGAAGCTCGTGGAGCGGCAGCGGCCGGCCGAAGAGATGGACGCCGAGCAGGAGCCGCGTCCGGGGGCCGACCTCGAGCTTCCCCGGGTCGAGGTTCATCGTCTCGGGATCGACGTCGACGAGCACCGGCCGCAGCCCGGCGAGGGCGACGACGTTCGCGGTGGCCGGGAACGTGTAGGCCGGCACGAGCACCTCGTCCCCCGGCTCGAGACCCAGAGCGAGCACGGCCAGGTGGAGCGCGGCCGTGCCCGACGTGACGGCGAACGCGTGGGGCGTCTCGCAGCAGCGCGCGAGCTCGCGCTCGAACTCCTCGACCTTCGGGCCCATCGTCAGCATGCCGCTCTCGAGGACCTCCGCCACCTCGGCGAGCTCCCGCTCGCCGACGTCGGGTCGGCCTAGGCGGATGCCGGCGTTCTGGCCCTGTACCACGCGATCGTCCTCTCGAGCCCCTCGTCCAGCTCGACGCCCGGCTCCCAGCCCAGCACCTCACGCGCCTTCTTCACGTTCGGGATGCGCAGCTCGACGTCGGCGTAGTGGAGCGGCTGGAAGACGATCTCGCCGGGAGCGCCGCTCAGGCGCTTGATCCGCTGCGCGAGATCGAAGATCGTCACCGCGCCGCGCGGGTTGCCGATGTTGAAGGCCTGCCCGACCGCGGCGGGGTGCTCCAGGCAGGCGAGCACGCCGGCCACCATGTCCGTCACGTAGGTCCACGCACGGATCTGCGAGCCGTCGCCGTGGATCGTCAGGTCGGCTCCGGCCAGTGCCGCCTCGATGAACGCGCGGATCGCGCCGCCGCCGATCTGTCCGGGCCCGAAGATGTTGAACGGGTGCACGGTCACCGCGGGAAGCCCGAGCTCGTCGTGGTAGGCGTGCGCCATGTGCTCGCCGGCGAGCTTCGAGACGGCGTAGGTCCAGCGCGCCTCGCCGACCGAGCCGATCGTCGAGACCTGGCCCTCCTCGACGTTCAGCGCATGCGTGCCGAAGACCTCGCTGGTCGAGAAGTCGACGTAGCGCTCCAGCGAGTCGAGCGTGCCCACGCGCCGCCTCGAGGGCGTTGTAGGTGCCGATCACGTTGACGCGCATCACCCGCACCGGGCTCGCGAGCACGGTGTCGACGCCGGCGATCGCCGCGCAGTGGACGAAGTGCGTCGCGCCGCCGGCTGCGGCACGCAGCGCGTCCGCGTCGAGGATGTCCCCCTGCACGAGCTCGAAGTTCGGGTGCGCGCCGAGCTCGGTCTGCGAGAGGGCGTCACGGTGCAGGTTGTCGTAGGCCACGACCTCGTTGCGGTCGACGAGCTCGCGCGCGAGCGTCGTGCCGATGAAGCCGGCGCCGCCGGTGATGAAGACGCGCTTGCCCTCGAGCATCCGCCGAAGACTAGCCTTGCCCCGTGCACGCCGACCTGGACGAGCTCTGGCGCTTCGTGCTGCGCCGCCCGATCGAGCCCACCGAGCGGGCGGCGACCGAGGCGCGGCTCGCCGAGGGGATGTCGCAGGCCACGCTTCTGCAGGAGCTCGCGACCTCGGACGAGTTCGAGCACCTGCGGCGGCTCGAGGACGCGGCCGCCTGGGGGTGCGCCCAGATGCGGGCCGGCGAGCGAGCGCGCGCGATCGAGGCGCCCGCGGGAACCGACGAGCGGCCGATCGAGATCCCGTGGTGCCTGGCCCGGTATGCCGGAGAGCGGAGCGTGCTCGACGTCGGCTACGCGTTCGCGGAGCGCGCCTACCTCGAGGGGCTGGTCGCGCTCGGCGCCTCGGAGCTCGTGGGCGTGGATCTCGTCGAGGCGCAGGTGCCGGGATTGCGCGGCGTGCAGGCCGATCTGCGGCAGCTGCCGTTCCCCGACCGCGCCTTCGGGCTCGCGATCGCGATCTCCACGCTGGAGCACGTGGGCTTCGACAACACGCAGTACGGGCTCCCCGCGGAGCGGGACGACTCCGCGCTCGACGCCGCGCTGCGCGAGCTGCGGCGCGTGTCCGATCGGTTGCTCGTCACCGTGCCGACCGGCGCCGGCGAGCTGCTGCCCGAGCAGGCCGTCCATGCGCCGCAGAAGTGGATCGAGCGCTTCGAGCGCGCCGGCTTCCTCGTCTACGAGGACGAGCTGTACGAGCTCGGCGAGCAGGGCTGGCGGTCGGTGAGCGAGCTCTCGCCGGGGCTCCGGTACGGCGACCGCGGCCCGGGGGCCTCGGCGGTGCTCTGCGCGGAGCTTCGCCCTCGCCGGCTCTCCGAGCGGCTACGTCTCGCCGTGCGTGACAGCCGTCACCGGGGCGACGTCCGCCGCGTCACCGACTGAGCTCCGCAGCACGGCGACGACGAAGAGCGCGGCGCCGACCGACATCCCGCCCGCGATCTCGATCCAGACGCCGGCGTTGCCGGCCGCGCGATAGACCGGGCCGACGACGAGGCGCCCGAGCGGCCCGCCGAGCCCGCTCGCGGTCAGCACTGCCGTCATCACCTTGGCGCGCAGCGCCGCGGGCGGACGCGACGTGACGATGCCCATCACCGGCGCGTTGATCAGCGGCACGAAGAAGCCGCAGGCGACGACCGCGAGCGCCGCGACCGGCCAGGAGACGGGCAGCGCGACGAACCACAGCGGCAGCGTCGCCGCCACGATCCCGAAGCACGCGATCCGCAACGGCGGGAACCGGTCGAGCAGCTTGACGACCAGCAGCGAGCCCGCGATCGCCCCGATCCCGAACGCGGTGAAGATCCAGCCGGCGACGTGCGGATCGCGGTCGTACCGCGTGTAGGCGAGCAACGGGACGGCGACGCTCACCCCGTTGGCCGCGCCGTCGAGGACGATCACCGTCAGGGTCATCGGCCCGAGCAGGGGGTCTTGCGCGAGGTAGCGGACGCCCGCGAGCAGGCCGCGGCTGTCGTCGTCGGGCGGCACGGGCCGCCCCGCGCGGACGACCACGAGCACGAGCACGAAGGCGACCAGGAAGGTCACCGCGTCCACCACGAGCAGGGGCGGCGTCCCGAGCCAGGCGATCAGCGCCCCGGCGATCGCCGGCCCGATCACGATCGGCAGCTGGTTCGCGGCGCCGAAGAGCCCGGACGCCTTGGCGACGAGCGTCTCGTCGTCGCCGAGCACCTCCGGCAGGATCGTGCGCTGCGAGCTGATGTAGGGCGCCGTGAAGACGCCGACGAGGAAGACGATCGCGAGCAGCGCCCCGAAGCTCAGGTGCCCCGTCCAGTGCAGGAGGGGCACGAGCGCGATCAGCGGCGCCCGCACCAGGTCGGAGACCAGCATGCTGGTGCGCGACCCGAGCCGGGAGACGACGGAGCCGCTGGGAATGCCGAAGAGGGCCATCGGGGCGATCTCGACGGCGAGCACGACGCTCATCCGCGTCGCCGAGCCACTCGTCACGAGCACGAACCAGGGCAGCGCGACGAACGTGATCGCGCTGCCGGTGCTCGAGACGACCTCGGCGACGACGAGCGCGGCGAGCGTGCGGTTCCGCATCCCCCGATAAAATAGTACGTCCGTCCGTTTTTGTAAAGTGGCGGACGATGCCGAAGGTCACCGACGCCCACCGTGCCGAGCGGCGCCGCCAGATCGCCGAGGGTGCCCGGCGGGCGTTCGCGGCCCACGGCTACGAGGCCGCCACGGTCCCCGTGCTCGAGCGCGAGATCGGGCTCTCGCGCGGCGCGATCTTCAGCTACTTCCCGACGAAGCTCGACCTCTTCCTCGCGCTCGCCCAGGAGGATCAGCGGCGCCTGCTCGAGCTCTGGATCGAGCGCGGGCACGAGGCGGTGATCCGGCACATCGTCGAGGACGAGCCGGAGTGGCTCGCCGTGTACCTCGACGCCTCGCGGATGCTGCGCACCGACGAGACGCTGCGCGAGCGCTGGCAGTCGCTGAACCCCGACCTGCAGGCGCAGCTCGAGCGCCACTACGCGGAGCGCCAGGCGGCGGGCGAGATCCGCGACGACCTGCCGCTCGAGACGGCCGGGCGCTTTCTCGGCCTGGTGTTCGACGGCCTGGCCGTGCAGGTCGCCGCCCGCTTCGGGGCGCCGGTCGACGTGGACGGCACGCTCGAGCTGCTGCGCTCGGCGCTGGCGCCGAAGTAGCATCCCTGCGGCGTGAGAACCGTCCTCTTCGTCGGCGCCGGGCGCCACCAGCGCCGGGCGATCCTGCAGGCGAAGCAGCAGGGGCTCCGTGTCGCCGCCGTCGACCGCAACCCGGAGGCGCCGGGGCTGAAGGACGCCGACATCGCCAGGGTCGTCGACTTCTCCGACGTCGCGGCGGTGCTGAAGGCCACCTCGCGCCTCCGGCTCGACGGCGTGCTCACGGTCAGCGCCGACCGGGCCGTGCCGGTGGTGGCGGCGGTCGCCGAGGCGCGCGGCCTGCCGGGGATCGGCGTCGAGACCGCCCACCTGCTGACGAACAAGATCGCCATGCGGCGCCGCTTCGCCGAGACGGGGGTGCCGCAGCCGCGCTTCGCAGCCGTGCGCACGCTCGCCGAGTCGCGCCGCGCCGCCGACGAGGTCGGCTTCCCGGCCGTCCTCAAGCCCGCCGACTCCGGCGGCCAGCGCGGCGTGTTCCGCGTCGAGTCGCCCGACGACGTCGACGCGCACCTGCACGAGGCGCTCGTCGCGTCGCCGACCGGGGAGGCGATCCTCGAGGAGTTCGTCGAGGGGATCGAGATGAACGGGATGGTCGTCGCCCGCGACGGGGAGGCCGTCCCCCTGACCCTCTCCGACCGGCTGCGCCCGCCGGGGATCGGCTTCGGCGTCGGCTGGATCCACGTGTACCCGGCGACCGCGTACGGCGAGCAGCTGGACGAGTCGGAGCGCGTCGCCGTCCACACGGTGCACGCGCTCGGGCTCCGCGACGCGATCGCGTTCCCGCAGCTGATCGCGCACCCCGACGGCCGGGTGCTCGTCGTCGAGTGCGCCGCGCGGATCCCCGGCGGCCAGATGGCCGACCTCGTGCGCCACGCGGTGGGCGTCGACCTCGTCGACGTCCAGCTGCGGCTCGCGCTCGGCGACGACCTGCCCGACGAGGTCGTCCGGCCGCGGTTCAGTCAACCGCTCGCGATCCGGTTCCTCACCGCCGAGCCCGGCCCGCTTCCCGCCGGCAAGGTGACGTGGATCGGGCCGCTCGACAAGGTGCTCGCGTTCCCGGGCGTCGTCCAGGCCGAGCTCTACCTGCAGCTCGGCGAGACGATCAGGCCCGTCCGGCTCGACGGCGACCGCCGCGGCTACGTGATCGCAGTGGCCGACACGAACCTGGAGGCGCTCGAACGGGCGGAGGCGGCGGCTAGCCTCCTCGACGTGGAGGTGGAGCCTTGAGCGCGGACGCCGGGAGCTGCGCGTTCTCGCTCGGGCACTACCGCGAGCTGCTGCGCGCCGCCCGGGCGGGCGGCTACCGCTTCGCCTGCTTCGACCGGGCGCCGCAGGACGGCGACCTGATCCTCCGCCACGACGTCGACCTGTCGCTCGAGGCCGCGCTCGCCGTCGCCGAGGCGGAGGCAGAGGAGGACGCCGTCTCGACGTGGTTCCTGATGACGCGCTCCGTCTTCTACAACCTCGCCTCGAAGGAGGGAGAGCGCGCGCGTCGCCCGGCTGCGGGAGCTCGGCCATCAGGTCGCCCATCACGCGGTCTGGCCGGACGTCGACCTCGACGACCGGTTCGAGCCCGTGGTCGCCTGGCACAACCCCGACCCGGAGTACATGCAGGCCGAGATCCCCGGCGCGGTCAACGTGATGCGGCCCCCGTTCTTCGACCCGGCGCACTACCGGTCCGACTCGAACCAGCACTGGCGCCACGGCTGTCCGCACGACGAGCTCGCGACCGGCGCGTTCACTGGCTCCAGCTGCTCACGCACCCGGAGATCTGGGCGTTCCCCGGCGAGACGATGCGGCGAGTCGATGGAGTCGTTCCTCGACGCCGACCGGGCGACGCGGCTCCAGCACCTCCGCGACGACCGGATCGACCTGTCATGAAGCCGATCGCCGTCCTGGTCACGGCCTCGGGCGCACCGGGCACCGCCGCGCTCCTGCGGGCCCTGCGCCGGAACGGCGAGCGCGAGGTGCGGCTGGTCGGCACCGACATGAGCGAGCGCTCCGTCGGGCGCCACCTCTGCGACGCGTTCCACGTCGTGCCCGCGGGATCCGATCCGGGCTTCCCCGAGGCGATGCTGGACGTCGCGACCCGCGAGCGGGTCGATGCGATCCTGCCCCAGTCGTCGTTCGACCTGGAGGGCCTCGCGGCCCACGTCGACCGCTTCCCGATGCCCGTGCTCGTCTCCTCGCCCGCGGCGATCCACCGCTCGAACGACAAGGCCGAGACCTACGAGTTCCTGCACCGGATCGGCGTCACCGCTCCGGCCTTCCGCCGTGTCAACGGCGCGGCACAGGTGGAGCACGCGGCGCGCGAGCTCGGCTATCCCGAGCGCCCCGTCTGCTTCAAGCCCGTGTTCTCCTCCGGCTCGCGCGGCTTCCGCATCCTCGATCCCACCGTCGACCGCGCGCACCAGCTGCTGCACGAGCGGCCCGGCTCGGTGGCGATGCGCCTCGAGGAGGCGGTCGAGCTGCTGCCCGCGAAGGGCGGGCCCGACCTGCTCGTGATGGAGCTCGCGACGGGCGGCGAGCGGACCGTGGACGGGATCGCGAACGGCCGCGAGATCGTGCTCGGCCATCCGAAGACCCGGGAGGCGATGCGGGCCGGCCTCGCCATGTACTTCGTCACGCTCGACGACCCGGAGCTGATGCGGACGGCGAACCTGATCGTCGCCGAGCTGGGCATCGAGCACTTCTTCAACATCCAGCTCGTCGGCGAGCACGTGATCGAGATCAACCCGCGGATCTCGACGATCGTCTACCAGGACGACCTGAACCTCCCCTACCTGGGAGTCAAGCGGGCGCTCGGCGAGATCTCCGAGGACGAGCTGCGCTCGCGCGCCGCCCGCGTCCGTCCGGGCCGGGTCGCGCTCCGCTACTTCGACCAGCTCGAGTTCGACCCGTGAGCCCGCCGTCCGACCGGGCCGCACCGGCCGGCCGGCCATGTCCGCGCGGCCCCCGTGCGGTGCCAGTCACCTGGCCACGTCCCGAACGGCCCGACACGTTATCCCTGCTCAGGGCAGGTTTTCGTGCCGACGCACCCTCCAGAACGGTGCCTGTCACCGTTACGGGTTCGTGACGGGCGATCCACAAGGGGGGGCGGCGCTCCGCGTGACGCACTGCCCGGTGAACGTCGCGGGCATTCCGTGGGAGAACGTGCAGGCGCTGCGGCGCAAGGGGGTCGACGCCCGGCTCGTCGTGTTCAACCGCGGCACGCTCCACCACGAGGCCGACTGGTCGCTCGACCGGCACGGGCCGCTCCCGCTCCGCCTGCAGCAGCAGCTCGCCGCCTTCGCGCGGCTCGCGCCGCGGACGGACGTGTTCCACTTCTACTTCGGGCTCACGCTGCTGCCGCGGTCGCTGCAGTTCCCGCTGCTCCGCCTGCTCCGCAAGAAGAGCGTCTTCCACTACCTCGGCTCCGACATCCGCGGCAAGAGCCCGGCCGAGCTCGCCTACGGCAAGCGCGCCGACGCCGAGATCGTCGGCTCCTACGACGCGATCCGCTGGGTGCCGGACGCGCACGTCGTCCCTCCGGGACTCGATCTGCGGCCGTTCGCCCCGGTGCCGCCCTCCGACGCGGAGCGACCGCTCGTCGTGCACGCGCCGTCGAACCGCGAGAAGAAGGGCACGCGGTTCGTGATCGAGGCGTGCGCCCGGCTTCCCGTCGACCTCGAGATCGTCGAAGGGCGTTCCCCACGAGCAGGCACGCGAGCGCTACGCGCGGGCCGACATCGTCGTCGACCAGCTGAACGCCGGCTGGCACGGCGTGTTCGCGCTCGAGGCGATGGCGCTCGGGAAGCCGGTCGTCACGCACCTGAAGCCGGACGTGGTCGAGCGCAGCGCCGAGGGCTTCGGCGTGCGCATCCCGATCGTGCCCGCGACCGCGGACACGCTCGCCGATGCGCTGCGGCCGCTCGTCGAGCAGCCGTCGCTGCGACGCGAGCTCGGCGCCGCCTGCCGGCGGTACGTCGAGCAGGTGCACGACATCCGGCCGCGTCGCCGACCGCCTGCTCGACGTCTACCGTTCGCTCTAGATGACGCGAGCGGTTCCACCGGAACACCGCTTCCGGGGCGCAGACCCTGCCCGGCAGGTGGACCGGTGGGGCCACTCGCTCCCTCCACATGAGCCTCGCCTCCCAGATGCGGCGCCTGGTGCGCCACTCGGCGATCTACGGCATCGGCGGCCTCGTCTCGCGGATCCTCGCGACCGTCCTGCTGCCGCTGTACACGAGCTACCTGCCGCCGAACTCGTACGGTCGCGTGGAGATCGTGACCGCGTCGACGGCGGTGCTCTCGATCGTGCTGCAGATGGGGATCGCGAGCGCGTTCTTCCGCTACTACTTCGACGAGCGGGAGCCCGCGGGGAAGCTGACGGTCGTCCGGACGTCGTTCTGGTTCACGATGGGAATGGCGACGCTGGGGCTCGCGTTCGGGCTCGCGTTCGCCGGCCCGATCTCCCACTGGCTCGGGCTCGGGCACGACCCGTGGCTCGTGCGCGCCGGCGCGGTCGGTCTGTGGGCGCAGACGAACTACCAGCAGCTGACGGCCCTCTTCCGCGTCGAGGAGCGCTCGACCTCGTACGCGATCGCGAGCGTCACGAACGTCCTCGTCACGGTGTGCGCGATGGTGCTGTTCGTCGCCGTCTTCCACTGGGGGGCGATCGGGCTCGTCGTCGGCAACTTCACCGGCACCCTGGTCGTCTACCTCGCGCTGCTCGTCTACCGCACCGAGCAGCTCGGGCTGGAGTTCGATCGCGGCCTGCTGCGGAAGATGCAGCGATTCGGGATGCCGCTCGTGCCGTCGGCGCTCGCGCTCTGGACGATCAACTGGGTCGACCGCGAGTTCGTCGTCTGGTACAAGGGCCTCCAGGAGGCCGGCGTCTACTCGGCGGCGGTCAAGATCTCGTCGGTGATCACGTTCGTGATGATCGCCTTCCGCACCGCCTGGCCCGCGTTCGCCTACTCGATCGAGGACGACCGCGAAGCTCGACGGACCTACGCGTTCGTGCTCACCTACCTGCTCACGTTCGCGTGCTGGGTCGCGCTCGCGCTCGGCGCCCTCGCCCCCTGGTGGACCGACCTGCTGACCGGAAGCGCGAAGTACCTGCGCGCGGAGAAGGGCGTTCCGCTCCTCGCCTTCGCCGGGGCGGTGTACGCCGGCTACGTCGTGCTGGCGATCGGCAGCGGCCGGGCGCGGAAGACGCAGCTCAACTGGGTCGTCACCGGCGCCGGCGCCGCGGTGAACGTCGGCCTCAACTTCTGGCTGATCCCCGCCTACGGGATGGTGGGCGCGGCCGTCTCGACCGCCGCCGCGTACGTCGTCCTCTTCGCCGGCATGACCCTGTACGCGCAGAGCGTCTATCCCGTCCCGTACCAGTGGCGCCGGGTCGCCACCGCCCTCGGCGCCGCGGTGGGGCTGACGGTCGCCGCCCGCGCGGCACGCCTGTCGTTCGCACCGTCGATCCTGCTGGTGGTCGCCTACCCGCTCGCGCTCGCCGTCCTCGGCTTCTACCTCCCGGCCGAGCTGCAGCGGTTCCGGCGCCTCATGCCGGCGCGGTCGTAGTCGCCTACGGCTCGCGCCGGCGGGAACGCCGCACGCCGGCGCCGATCGCGCCGGTCGCGGCGAGCAGCAACGCGACCGCCCCGAGCAGGATCACCGGCCACGGAAGACCGCCTCCGCTCGAGGTGGTCGATGCCACCGGAGCCGAGGCCAGCTGCTCGTGCGGGCTCCGGGGCGAGTCGGGGGCAGTCGTCCGCGGCCTCGCCGGGGCGACCGGCGCCTCGCTCGTCGTCGTGTGCAGCGTCGACCGCGTGTTCTTGACCGATCCCCTGGCAAGCGACGGCAGGCCCTCCCCCACCTGGGCGGGTACGTGCTTGGAGCCGTGCTGCCGTGCGAGCGCGGCCTGCATCGCCTTCCGGATGTCGTTGCCGAGGTTGGAGTAGATGCGCGCGTCGTTCGGGACGTGCTTGAGCGCGTCCCGGTAGCAGGCGATCTTGTAGGTCGAGGCGATCTTGCCGTCGCGGTACCAGTCGTTGTAGATCTTGTCGCGGCAGGGAGCCGCCGCGTGCGCCGTGGCCGGAAGGACGAGGACCGCGGCGAGCACGGGCAGGAGGAGACGTCTCATCCAGAGGCCATGTTCCCGGGCGCCGGGCAAGATCCACCCGGCACCGCGTAAGGAATCTGTAAAGACTCGCCGGCTGCCCTGACGGTACGGTGGGCCCGTGAGCCACCCGGAGCTGGAGGCCGAGCAGGCCTACGTCGACCGCGCGTACGAGCACCTGGAGCGGATGCGCGTCGCCGTCGCCGGGGCCGCGGACTCCGTCGACGGCGAGGTCGCCCAGGCCGCGATGGACGCGTGGGCCGCCCGGCGGCTGCGCACCTTCGAGGACGCCGAGCGCGGGCTCTGCTTCGGCCGCATCGATCTCGAGCCGGCGCGCGGCACCGACCTCCCTCGCCGGCCCCTCTACATCGGGCGGCGCTGGGTGCACGACGAGGAGCAGCGCCAGCTGGTCGTCAACTGGCAGGCGCCGGCGGCGCGACCGTTCTACACCGCCACCCCGCACGACCCGCACGGGGTGACGCTCAGGCGCCGCTTCCGGACCGACGGCCGTCGCGTCCTCGACATCGCCGACGAGGCACTCGACGGGTCGGTGCTGGACGGGGCGGCGGTCGGCGACTTCCTGCTCGAGGAGCTCGACCGCGACCGCACGCGGCACATGCGCGACATCGTCGCCACGATCCAGGCCGACCAGTACCGGCTGATCACCCACGACCCCGACCGGCCGCTCGTGATCCAGGGCGGCCCGGGAACGGGCAAGACCGCCGTCGGCCTCCACCGGGCGTCGTGGTTGCTGTACACGCTGCAGGAGCAGCTCGGCAGCCGCGGCGTGCTCGTGGTCGGGCCGAACCCGACCTTCATGGACTACGTCTCGCACGTCCTGCCGGCTCTCGGCGAGGACGCCGTCGAGCAGCGCGCGGTCACAGGGCTCGTCGACGGCGTGACGCCGGAGCGGCGCGACCCGCCGGAGACGGCCCTGCTGAAGGCCGACGTGCGCCTCGCGGACGTGCTCCGTCGCGCCGCCGAGCTCCTGCTCGCCCCGGCGCCCGAGGAGCTTGCGATCCGGCTCGAGGGATCGTTCGTCTGGGTGCGCGAACGCGAGGTCGGCGAGCTGCTGGCGGCGACGCGTGCGGAGCACGGCACGACGCTGCAGGCCCGGGAGCGGTTCAGGATGAGCGTCCTGCGGCGGTTCTACGAGGAGTACGGAACCGTGCTCGGCGCCGCGGCCGTGCGCAGCTTCGACGAGGTGGAGAAGGCGCTGCGCGCCGGCGGCTACCTCGACCGGGTGGTGAAGGCGGCCTGGCCGCTCGTCACACCCGAGCGGCTCGTCCGCTCGCTGCTCGGGAACCGGCGGACGCTCGCCGAGGCAGGCGAGGGCGTGCTCGACCCCGCCGAGCAGCGGCTGCTCGCCCGCAGGGCGCCCGGCTGGTCGGACGACGACGTGCCGTTGCTCGACGAGGCGGCTGCCCTTGTCGGAACGCCGCCGAAGACGTACGGGCACGTGATCGTCGACGAGGCCCAGGACCTGACGCCGATGCAGCTGCGGATGATCGCGCGCCGCGCCCGCGGCGGCTCGCTGACGATGCTCGGCGACGTCGCACAGGCGACCGGCCCGGTTCGCTGGTCGAGCTGGTCGGACGTGCTCCGGCATCTGCCAGGCGTCGACGCCTCCACCCTCGAGGAGCTGCGTCATGCCTACCGGGTGCCACGCGAGATCATGGAGGTGGCGCTGCCGCTCCTGCGCACGATCGCGCCCGGGGTGGCGCCGCCGATCTCGTACCGGACGGGAGCGGCGCCGCCACGATTCCGCCGGGTCGACGAGAGGTCGCTGCTCGCCGAGGCGCTGCACGAGGCCGAGCGGCTCGCCCGGCAGGACGGCCTGCTGGCCGTGATCGTGCCGGAGGAGCTCGCCGGGGAGCTCCCGTCCGGGGACCTGTGGGACGGCCTGCCCGTGCTGACGCCCCGCCAGGCGAAGGGGCTCGAGTTCGACCACGTGGTCGTCGTCGAGCCGGCGCTCGTCGAGTTGCGCGAGCTGTACGTCGCGCTCAGCCGGCCGACGAGGACGCTCGTCGTCGTGCATTCCCGGCCCCTGCCGGAGGAGCTCGGCGGGTCCCGGCCCGATCAGGTCAGGTAGTAGACGACGAGCGTCACGCCCAGAGCGACCCCGACGATCGCGAGCAGGGCGAGCATGATCGCCCCCAGCACGATCGGGAGCGTCGCGGGCGCATAGCCGTCGCGGGCGATCTCCTCGAGATGATGCTCGCGAGCGGCGAGCTTGTCGGCAATAGCGGTCATGCCGAGATCATCCTCCTCCTCGTTGCCTTTGTCACGAGGAGTTTCCCCGGATCCGCATCCGTTACTCCACCCTGCAGCGTCGACGCCGTACGAGGCTTCCCCGATTCGGGCGTGCGCCGGCGCCGATAAGAGGTCGTCATGACGGCGACCGCCCCGGCCGGCACGGCCTTCGACCGGCTCCGCTCGACGGAGTTCTCCCGGATCGACCGGCACGGCGAGGTGTACCTCGACTACACCGGGGCGGCGCTGTACGCGCAGTCGCAGCTCGACGAGCACATGGCGCTCCTGCGTGAGAACGTCTTCGGCAATCCGCACTCCGTGAATCCGACCTCGGCGGCGATGACGGAGCTCGTCGAGCGGGCGCGCGCGGCCGTGCTCGCGTTCTTCGCGGCCGATCCGGCCGAATACGAGGTGATCTTCACCCCGAACGCGACCGGTGCGCTGCGGCTCGTCGGAGAGGCCTATCCGTTCCGGGCCGGCGACCGGTTCCTGCTGACGTTCGACAACCACAACTCGGTCAACGGGATCCGGGAGTTCGCCCGCGCGCGAGGCGCCGAGACCACCTACGTGCCGAGCATGCCACCGAACCTCCGCGTCGACGACGCGCTCGTGGCGCGGTACCTGAGCGACGTCCGCGGCGAGCACCACAACCTGTTCGCGTTTCCGGCGCAGTCGAACTTCTCGGGGGTCCAGCACCCGCTCGAGTGGATCGGGATCGCCCACGCGCACGGCTGGGACGTGCTGCTCGACGCCGCGGCGTTCGTGCCCGCGAATCGCCTCGACCTGACCGCGTGCCGTCCCGAGTTCACGGCGCTCTCGTTCTACAAGATGTTCGGCTGGCCGACCGGCGTCGGTGCACTGGTCGCGCGGCGCGACGCGCTCGAGAAGCTGGAGCGGCCCTGGTTCTCGGGCGGCACGATCGTCGCAGCCTTCGTGCAGCGGGCGTGGTACCAGTCGGCTCCCGGCGCGGCCCACTTCGAGGACGGCACGATCGACTTCCTCAACCTCCCCGCCGTCGAGATCGGGCTCCGCTTCCTCGAGCGCGTCGGGATCGACGGGATCCACGAGCACGCCGGGCAGCAGGCCGAGCGGCTCCTCCGCACCCTTCGGGGTCTCCGACACGGCGACGGCTCGCCGGCGGCGAGGATCTACGGCCCGACGGGGACGGAAGGGCGCGGCGCAACGGTCGCCTTCAACTTTCTCCACCCGGACGGGGCCGTCGTCGACGAGCGCTACGTCGACCGGCTGGCGCGCGACGCACGGATCTCGCTCCGCACGGGGTGCTTCTGCAATCCTGGCGCCGGCGAGGTCGCGTTCACCATCTCGCGCGAGACGCTGCTCGGTGGGGAGTTCGGCGAGGAGATGACCCTCGACGACTACGTCCGCGTGATCGGGCTCCCCTCCGGCGGAGCGATACGTGCCTCTGCCGGGCTCGCGACCAACACCGCCGACCTCGACCGTTTCGCCGAGTTCGCCCGTCGATTCGTCGACCTCCGCGAGGTGCCACGCGACCTGCCGCCGCGTTCGGGCTGCTGAGCTTCCTGCCACCGCACAGGACCAGCCGAGTGCGCGACCGCCCACGACCACGCTCGTGGGGACCGATTCCCGCACGCCGGGCGAAGCACGAGCGGCTGCTCGCTCGCCGCTCGCTCTCTCTTCTCCTCTAGGTCATCTAGGCGACGACGCGGTACACCTGGAACACCTCGGCGTACGGCCGGTTCACGTTCGTCCCGTGCGTTCGCGCCACGTTCCAGACGTACTCCGGGTTCGCGTAGCGGCGGTGCTGCTGTGACGCGTACCGCTCGAGCGCGGCGACCTTGCGCTCCAGGTGGCGCTGCTCGAGCGCGATGTACGCCTGGTAGCTGAAGTCGAAGTTGTTCCAGGGAATCTCGTAACCCAGGATCGTCGTGCGCTTGAACGCACGCAGCCCCTCGCTCGCGATCGTCTGGTGGTCCTGGTGGACGTCGTGGACCGACGGCTGGAAGACGCAGTCCGGCCGCCAGTCGGCCCAGATCTCGATCAGCAGCTCGAGGATCTCCTGGCGGTGCTCCGGGAACGTGCGGACGTCGAAGTCGTGCACCGTCAGGTTCTCCGGCGGGATCGCGAGCTCGGCCGTCGCCTCGCGCACCTCGCGCGCCAGCGTGTCGGGAGGGAACCCCTCCGGCAGCGAGCGCGTGGCGATCGAGAACGCCACGTACCGCACCTGGGCGCCCTGCTCGACCAGCCGGGCCATCGTGCCGCCGCAGCCGAACTCGCCGTCGTCGGTGTGCGGGGCGAGCACGAGCGCGCGCTCGACGCCGGCGATCACTCCGCGACCTCTGCGGCACGCCGCCCGACGACCGACAGCGCGAGCAGACCCCAGAAGGTGGGGTCCTCGAAGAGGGAGTCGTAGAAGAGGCAGTGCACGAGGATCGCGACCAAGGCTAGTCCGAAGGCCAGTCGGGCGGCGCCGTCGAAGCTGCGCCGGAGGCGGGTGAACGCGGTCAGCAGCGCTGCGCCGACCAGCCAGAGGAAGAGCCCGAGGCCGGGGATGCCGGTCTCGGCCGCGACCGTGACCGGGGTGGTGTGCGAGGCCGCCGCCTTCGGCTCCTTGCCCTTCAGGTGGGCATAGTCGGCGTACGCGCGCTTGAACCCGCCCACGCCGACGCCGATCGCCGGATGCTGCGCGGCGACGCGGGCCCCCTTCGAGACGAGCGTCGAGCGGCCGCTCGTGACGTGCGAGAGCGACGCCTTCCGGCGCACCGCCGGCGAGACGACCACCGCTGCGATCGCGAGCGCGACCGCGGCCGCGACGAGGAAGAGGCTGCCGCGGCCCCAGACGAGGATCGAGCCGAGCGAGACGGCGACGAGCAGCGCGACGAAGCTCGACTGCGAGAACGACGGCAGCAGCCCGGCCCAGGTGATGCCGAGGGTCAGGGCGGCCGCGACACGCCAGAGCGGGTCGCCGCGGCGCAGCAGCACGATCACGAGGGTCGGGAGGAGGGCGACCACGAGAAAGCGCCCGTAGATCGAGGGGTCGTAGAAGACGGAGTTGACGCGGTAGAACCATCCGCTCGGCGCGTAGGCGTTGTCGACGCGCACCTTCGGGTTCCAGAAGATGTTGCGGGTCTCGTACTGCCAGATGCCGATCACCGCGAACAGCAGGCCCATGAACGCGAGCTGCACGTAGAGGGTCAGCACCCAGGCGCGCGACCAGACGAGCCGGGCGAGCACGACCGCGAGCAGGCCGAAGGGCAGGACGAAGAACAGCAGGTCGATCGCCCCCTGGCGCACGTCCTTCGTCCACAGGAGCGAGAGGCCGTCCCAGGCGATGAACGCGGCCAGCGGCCAGGCGAGCGGCCCGAGCTGCCGGTTCCGGTCGTCGTCGCCGAAGAGGTCCCACGCGAGCGCGAGCGCCGCGACGGCGACGACGCCGTACAGCGGCAGCAGCAGGTTCGCCTGCGTCGAGCCGACGTGGACCGGGATCCGGGCCGGGACGCAGGCGAGCGTCGCCAGCGCGAGCAGCCACGGGACCCGCTGGACGAGGTAGGCGCCGAGCACCGCCAGGATCGCTCCGACCACGGCCGCGACGGCGAGCAGCCGGTGGTGGCCGTGCGGCGCGAGGTAGACCGCGAGCCCGACGCAGCCGACCGCCCAGGCGGCCAGACCGCCGATACGGACGTCCCGCCGGGTGGCGAGGATCAGCACCGACAGGCCACCCGCGCCGACCGCGCCCAGCACCTGGGCCGCGGAGCCGCTCACGCGACCACCACCGTGCACCGCGCCGCATGTCCCGCCGCGGACACGTAGAGCCGGTACACGCCGGCGGTCTTCGGCGCCCGGAAGTGGAGGGTGCCGCTGCGCTCGGTGCCCGACCGTCCGTGCAGCCGCCAGTCGACGGTCGGCGCATCCGTCGAGACGCGCAGCGCGAACCGTCCGCCGGGCTTGACGACCACACGTGTCCGCGCGAGCACGACGTAGCGGATCTGCGCGATCGCGAAGACGTGGGCCGCTGAGCGGTTGCCCGCCGCATCGCGCGCGGCGACGCTCAGGGTGTAGCGGCCAGGCGGCAGCGACTTCGCCGTGTGCGGCCTGAACCCGTTCCAGGTGATGCGCCCGGTCAGCTTCTTGCTCCGCGTGAGCACCACCTGCTTGCCACGCATCAGCAGGATCGCACGCGCCGGCTCGGAGACCCGGTAGGCGAAACTCACCGTGTCGTTGTGGCCGTCGCCGTCGGGCGAGAGGATCGGGTACTTGGTCGCGAGCTGCCGGATCTCGATCGTCGGCGGCTTCGTGTCGAGCCGGATGTCGCTCGGCAGCACGATCGTCCGGTGCGAGCGGGTCAGCTTGACCACCGGCTGGTAGACGCCGTCCGGCACGAGCAGGCCGCTCGGCGTCACGCCCGTCCAGACGAGATCGACCGCCGTCCTCGGCGTCACCGAGCGTCCGCGTGACGAGGTCGGCGACCTTCGTGCCGCCCGCCGACTGGATCCAGACGTCGATCTTCTCGCGCGGGCGCACCTTGAAGCGCACGTGCGCGACCGGCTTCGTCTTGCCGTCGGGGGAGAAGATCGAGTCGACCCGCGTGCCGTAGATCGGCGAGCGCTCGAGCTTCGCGCGCTCCGTCAGCGCGAACGCACCCGCGGTCGCAGCGAGCAAGGCGAGGACGATCGCCGTCGAGAGGACGCGGGACACGCCCGCGCAATCTTACGCAGCGTCCTCCATCGGCACCTGTCGCTGCCGGAGCAGGTACACGAGCCAGACCAGGAAGGCGGCGGCGCCGACCCCCACCCCGACCTCGACGATCAGGTCGGCGGACGGCACCTCGACGATCTTCAGCCCGGAAAGGACGAGCACGAACCCGAACGCGACGCGCAGCGCCCGGTCGGGCACGCGCACCGAGAGATGCGACCCGGCCAGCACCCCCGGGATCGAGCCGACGAGCAGCCAGGCCATCGCATGCAGGTCGACGTTGCCTTCGACGAGATGCCCCGCGCCGGCGACCCACAGCAGGAGTGCTGCGTGCAGCATGTCCGTGCCGACGATCCGCGCCGCCGAGAGCGGGCAAATCAGGAGCAGCGCGAGCCCGAAGAAGGTTCCCGAGCCGACCGACGTCAGCCCCACCACGAACCCGAAGCTCGCCCCGATCACCACCGCGGAGACGCGCAGGCGCGGCGTCAGCAGGAGCCGCTCCTGCACCGGGCGCCCGCGGATGAACGTCTTCAGCAGGAACCCGAGCCCGCCGGCGATCAGCGTCCCGCCGACGACGCGGCTCATCGTCGACTGCGTCGCGTCCGAGAACGAGCTTGCGAGCCAGACGCCGACCAGCGAGAGCGGCGCTGAGCCGAGCAGCATCCAGAGCGCGAGCCGGGCGTGCACGTTGCCCAGCTGCCGGTGACGTGCGGCGCCGAAGGACTTGAAGATCGCGCCGTGCAGGATGTCGGTGCCGACCGCCGCCTTCGGGTCGAAGCCGAAGAGCAGGATCAGCATGGGTGTCATCAGCGAGCCGCCGCCCATGCCCGTCATGCCGACGAGCATCCCGACGAAGAGGCCGGCGAGCGAGAACTGCCAGGTCACGCCGGCCGGCCCGCCAGGCCCGCCCGCCGGGTCACGACGCCTCGACGACCATGCCCGCGCCCACCGTCTCGAACGTCGACTCGTCGATCAAGATGAACGAACCGGTGCCGCGGTTGCGTCCGTAGGGGTCGACGACCAGCGGCTCCGCGAGCCGGAAGCGCACGAGGCCGAGGTCGTTCAGCTCCATCTTCCCGGTTCCCGGCCGCTCCTCGAGCGCGTCCATCTCGACCACGGAGACGATCTCGTCGACCCGGGCCGGCACCGTCCGCGTCGTCTGCTTGACGAGCAGCCGCGATCGCTCCTCGAGCGGCCGCTCGGCCATCCACGAGACCCGGGCAAGGAGCTCGCGGGCCGAGATCGGCGGCCGCTCCGGGTCGGCGAGCAGGTCGCCGCGCGAGACGTCGACGTCGTCCTCGAGCAGGATCGTCACCGACTGTCCCGGCACTGCCTCCTCGAGCGTGCCGGTCGCGGTGTCGACCGCGGCGACGCGGCTGCGGAGACCCGAGGGAAGCACGACCACCTCGTCGCCCGCGCGCCAGACCCCGCCCGCCACCTGCCCGGCGTAGCCGCGGTAGTCGTGGTGCTCCTCGGCCATCGGCCGGATCACCCACTGCACCGGGAAGCGGCGGTCGTCGAGGTTCGCGTCGCCCGCCAGCTCGACGGTCTCGAGATGGTCGAGCAGCGTCGTGCCGTCGTACCACGGCATCGCGTCGGTGCGGTCGACGACGTTGTCGCCGCGCAGCGCGGACATCGGGATCACGGTCGGGTCGTGCAGCCGGAGCTGCTGCGTGAGCACCTCGAGCTCCCGCGCGATCTCCTCGAAGCGCTCCTCCGAGTAGCCGACGAGGTCCATCTTGTTGACGGCGTAGACGACGTGCGGCAGCTCGAGCACCGAGACGATGTACGAGTGACGGCGCGTCTGCTCGATCACGCCCTGACGCGCATCGACGAGGATCACCGCGAGATCAGCCGTCGAGGCGCCGGTGACCATGTTGCGCGTGTACTGGACGTGCCCCGGCGCGTCGGCGAGCTGGAAGCGGCGGCGCGGCGTCACGAACGAGCGGTAGGCGACGTCGATCGTGATCCCCTGCTCACGCTCGGCGCGCAGGCCGTCCGTGAGCAGCGCGAGGTCGACGTAGTCGTAGCCGCGGCGCCGCGAGGCGTCCTCGATGTGCTCGAGCTGGTCGACCAGGATCTGCTTCGTGTCGTAGAGGAGGCGCCCGATCAGCGTCGACTTGCCGTCGTCGACGGAGCCCGCCGTGACGAGGCGCAGGAGGTCGGTCTCGATGAACTGCTCGGAGGTCGCCATCAGAAGTAGCCCACCCGCTTCCGGTCCTCCATCGCCGCCTCGGAGACGCGATCGTCGGCGCGCGTCTCGCCGCGCTCGGTCACACGGGTGGCGGCGATCTCCGTCACGACCGCGTCGATCGTCGAGGCGTCGCTGACGACACCGCCGGTGCAGGTCATGTCGCCCACGGTCCGGAACCGCACGGAGGCCGCGAACGGCTCCTCGTCGGGCAGACGCTCGACGAAGTCGGAGGCGGCGTAGAGCATCCCGTCGCGGCGGAAGACCTCCCGCTCGTGCGCGAAGTAGATCGACGGCAGCTCGAGCTGCTCCCGCGCGACGTACTGCCACACGTCGAGCTCCGTCCAGTTCGAGATCGGGAACACCCGGATGTGCTCGCCCTTGCGGATGCGCGCGTTGTAGAGGTTCCACAGCTCCGGCCGCTGCGCGCGCGGGTTCCACTGGCCGAAGTCGTCGCGGAAGCTGAAGATGCGCTCCTTTGCCCTGGCCCGTTCCTCGTCGCGTCGCGCGCCGCCCATCGCCGCGTCGAACCCGTGCTCCTCGATCGCGTCGAGGAGCGTGGTCGTCTGCAGCTGGTTGCGCGACGCCCGCGGCCCGGTCTGCTCGCTGACGCGGCCCCGGTCGATCGACTCCTGCACGGACGCCACCACCAGCCGCTCGCCCAGCTCGGCGACCTTGCGGTCCCGGAACTCGATCACCTCGGGGAAGTTGTGGCCGGTGTCGACGTGCATCACCGGGAACGGGAACCTGGCCGGCCGGAACGCCTTCTCCGCCAGCCGCAGCAGCACGATCGAGTCCTTGCCGCCCGAGAAGAGCAGCACGGGACGCTCGCGCTCGGCGGCGACCTCGCGCATGATGTGGATCGCCTCCGACTCGAGCACGTCGAGGTGCGAGAGCGTCACCGGGCCTCCTCCAGCGCGACCAGGTTCAGCTCGGCGAGCCGGGCGAGCACGGCTCCGGCCGACTCGGCCGGCGTCGCGCGCGTCGTGTCGAGGCGCAGCTCGGGATCGCCCGGCTCCTCGTACGGTGCCGAGACGCCGGTGAAGTCCTCGATCTCGCCGGAGAACGCCTTCGCGTACAGCCCCTTCGGGTCGCGGCGCGCGCACTCGTCGAGGGGCGTCGCGACGTGCACCTCGACGAACGGCGCGTGCGGCTCGATGAGCGACCGCGCGTGGCGTCGTGCCTCCTCGTAGGGCGAGATCGCCGAGACGATCACGCAGGCGCCCGCCCGCGCGATCCGCGACGCCACCCAGGCGATGCGGGCGATGTTCGCGTCGCGGTCCTCCTTCGTGAAGCCGAGCCCCTTCGAGAGATGGGTGCGCACGATGTCGCCGTCGAGGTGATCGACGACGATGCCGAGCCGCTCGAGCTCGGGCGCGACGTTCGAGGCGATCGTGGTCTTCCCGGCGCCCGAGAGGCCGGTGAACCAGAGGACGAAGCCGCGGCTCATTCGACCGCTCCCGGGACGTGCAGGCCGCACTCGATCCTCCCGCTGCCCGCCCAGCGGCCCTCGCGCCCCTCGCCGGGGAGCGTCGAGTGGGTGTCGCCGATCGAGGCGTAGCCGCGGTCGTGGAGGGCGTTGTAGGGCAGGTCCCGCTCGCGGATGTACGCCCAGCAGCGCTCGTCGCTCCAGTCGGCGAGCGGGTTCGCCTTCCACAGCTCGTGCGCCTCGTCCCAGCCCAGCTTCGGCGCGTTCGCTCGGGTCGGCGCCTGGTCGCGCCGGACGCCCGTGATCCAGCAGTCGAGGCCGCCGAGCGCCTCGTTCAGCGGCGCCACCTTCGCGATCGCGAGATAGAGGTCGGGCTTCGTCTCCCACAGGCTCTCCCCGTGCGTCGCCGCGAGCTCCTCGGGCGCCGGCCCCGCGAACACCTCCAACCGCACGTCGTAGCGCCGCTCGACCTCGCGCCAGAGCTCGTACGTCTCGGGGAAGAGGTGGTGCGTGTCGATCGCGAACACCCGCGCATTCGGATCGGCCGCGAAGAGCATGTCGAGCAGCACCGTCTCCTCCTTCTGGAAGGAGCAGGCAAGCGCCACCCGGCCCGGGAACTCGCGCACGCAGAACGCGACGATCTCCTCGGCGGCCATCGAGTCGACGTCAGACGGAAGCTGCAGGGCCGGAGCCAAGGAGCACCTCCTTCAGCGTGTCGCCCCGCAGGCCGAGGCGGAGCGTCTCGAGCGGGATCACCTCGTCGGGCGGGATGTTGCCGAGGTTGACCTCGGGCCCGAAGTGCTTGACGAACCAGGCCTGGGACGCCTTCGTCGGCGCCTCCCAGACGAGGTCGTGGAAGTCGATCGAGTGCGCGATCTCGTCGACGAGGCCGGTGCGCATCTCACCCGAGGGCCTGAAGATGCCGGCCGTTCCGCCCTCGCGCGCCTCCGTGATCACCTTCCAGGCGCCGGCCGCCTTCTCGTCCTTGATCCACTCCACCCACTCGTACGGTGCGTAGACGACCTCGGAGTCCTTCGACCCGACCTCGGAGAGCACGGTGAAGTCGCGGGCGAAGTCGGCGATCAGCTCGAGCTTCCGCTCCCGCGGGATCTCGACGGTGCCGTCGGAGATCTCGACGTGGTCGATGCCCAGGTCGGAGAGCCAGCGCTTGTACTCGTCGAACTTCCCGCGTGCGTAGACGACCTCGAAGAACGTGCCGCCGATCACCACGCGCTTGTCCGCCAGAACCTCGAGCTTCCGCTCGAGGTTCGCGGTCACGTACGCGGTGCCCCAGCCGAGCTTGACGATGTCGATGTAGTCGCCCGCGGTCTCGAGCACGTCCTCCCACGCCCGGGGCCCGAGGCCCTTGTCGAGCACGTGGGTGAGGCCGCCGTCGCGCGAGATGCCGATGTCGGGACGGCTGTCAGAAACGGGCATAGAGCTCCTCCAGCTTCAGCTTGGCGCGATCCTGGACGTCGCGGTAGAGCGAGTTGCCGTGCGCGTCGATCCCCACCGTGAGCGGCCCGAAGTCCTTGACGCGGAACTTCCAGAGGCACTCGGGCATCAGCTCCTCCCACATGACCTCCTCGATCTCCTCGATCTGGGTCGTCTCGAGCGCCGCGGCGCCGCCGACGATCGCGAAGTAGACCATCCCCAGCTCGTGCATCGGCTCGATCGCCTCGTCGGGGAACCCGCCCTTGCCGCAGATCGCGCGGACTCCGTACTGCCGGCCGAGCGGCTCGGTGAAGCGCACCATGCGCGCGCTCGTGGTGGTGCCGATGCAGATCTTCTCGTAGCGGCCGTCGTCGAGCTTGCGCACGTTCGGCGCCGTGTGCAGCAGGAACGCCCCGGCCAGGTCCATCGGCGGCTCGACGCCCTCGTCGAAGATGCGGATCTGCGTGCGGTCGCGGATGCCGATGATGTGACCCTGGACGGTCACCTCGTCGCCCGCCCGGAGCGCGAGGATCTGCTGCGGGTCCGTGATCGGGAACGTCACTTCATGCTGGGCCATCTGCGTGATCCTCCTGGCGCCGTAGATGGGTGCCGATCGTCGTCGAGCGGGCCACTATGCCTCCCGGTCGTACTCGACGGAGCCGTCGGCGGCGATGTGCGCGGAGGCGCGGCGGGCCGCCCAGCACTGGTAGTTCACTGCGACCGGGTTGAGCGTCATGTGGGTGTCGGCGTGCTCGATGTGGCACTGGAGCACGGTCACGTCGCCGCCGAGGCCCATCGGGCCGATCCCGGTCTCGTTCAGCAGGCCGAAGAGCTCGTCCTCGAGCTGGGCGACGATCGGGTCGGGATTGCGCGTGCCGATCGGGCGCATGATCGCCTCCTTCGCGAGGTACATCGCGTAGTCGGCGGAGCCGCCGATCCCGACGCCGACGATGCCCGGCGGGCAGGGCTTGCCGCCGGCACCGACGATCGACTCGAGCACGAACCGCTTGATGCCGCGCACCCCGTCGGCGGGGATGCACATCTTCAGGAAGCTCATGTTCTCCGAGCCGGAGCCCTTCGGCACGCACTTGACGTCGAGCCCGTCCCAGTCGGCGAGGAACTCCCAGTGCACGATCGGCAGCCGGTAGCCGATGTTCGGGCCGGTGTTCTCGCGCGTGATCGTGTGCACCGCGTTCGACCGCAGCGGATGCTCGACGGTGGCGCGTGCGGTGCCGGCGCGGAGCGACTCGTAGATCCGCGACGGGTGGAGCGGGAAGTGCTCGCCGACCTTCGCGTGGTAGACGGCGATGCCGGTGTCCTGGCAGACGAGGTTCTTCTCCCTGTCGGCGACGTTGATGTTGCGATGGATCGTCTCGAGGACGCGCCTGCCCGGCACGGACGTCTCGCGCTCGCGCGCGGCGGAGAGGGCGTCGCGCAGGTCCTGCGGGATGTCCTTCAGCGCCCAGACGTAGAGGTGGGCGGCGGCGTCCTCGACCGCAGCCTGCAGATCGGTGATCGTGGAAGTCATGCGCCTGCTTTCTCGGAGGCTGCGCGACCGGCGCGGCGGCCGAAGACGACGCACTCGAGCAGCGAGTTGCCCATCATGCGGTTGCGCCCGTGCGTGCCGCCGGCGATCTCGCCGCACGCGTAGACGCCCTCGAGCGTCGTCTCGGCGTTCGTGTCGATCACGAGACCGCCGTTCTGGTAGTGGAGGACGGGATACGTGAAGATCTTCTCCTGCAGCGGGTCGATGCCCGCTCCGCGGTACCTGCGCAGCATGTACGGAAGCGACACCTCGGCGTCGGCCTCCGGGATGCGGGTCGTGTCGAGGTACACCGCCGGGCGACCGTCCGGCGTCTGCACGCCGCGGCCCTGCTCGACCTCGTCGAAGATCGCCCGGCTGACGGTGTCGCGTGGGCCGAGCGAGTCGGTGAACTCCTCGCCCTCGGCGTTCAGGAGCACCGCGCCGTACGCGCGGGTCGTCTCGGGGATCGAGTAGCCCTGCATGTTCGGCGGCCAGGCGCCGCCGTTCGGGTGGTACTGCAACGCGTCGAGGTCGCGAGCCTCCGCGCCGAGCTCGAGCGCGATCCGGGTGACCTCGCCGGTCGCGTTCGGGTGGTTCGTCGACAGCTCGCCCCGCTCGGCCGCCTCGGCGAAGCAGCGACCCCCGGCGGCCAGCACGACCGTCCCGGCGTCGACGTCCTCGCCGCCGACGCGGGCGCGCCAGCGGCCGCCGACCTGCACGAGCTCGTGCAGCGGCGCGTTCGTCAGGCTCGTGCCGGAGCCGCTCTCCCAGGCGTCGCGCAGCGCCTTCGTGATCGCATGGCCGGTGCGGTCGCCGACCTGCAGCAGCCGGCGCGCGCTGGCACCGCCGCAGCGGGCGAGGCGGTAGCCGCCGTCCTCGTCACGGGTGAAGGCGACGCCGAGCTCTTCGAGCCAGTGGATCGCCGACCGGGCGTCCCCCGTCAGCGCCTCGACGAGGCGGCGGTCGGCCGTCTCGTGCGACGAGCGGACGACGTCGTCGGCGTGTTGCGACGGCGAGTCGTCGGCACCGAAGGAGGCCTGGATGCCCCCCTGGGCCTTCGACGAGTTGTTGGCCTGGAGGGAGCCCTTGGTCGCGAGCGCGACGCGTGCGCCGGCCCGCTCGGCGGAGACCGCCGCCGCGAGCCCGGAGGCGCCGCTCCCGACCACGAGCACGTCGAAGCTCCGTCCGCTGACAGCCACGTTCGGAACTATACCTGATATTAGCTGACGTTATTGACCGAGACGCCGATACCCGGCACTGCTCCGAGCTCGCTCTCCTCGGACGCGACCGCCTGCGGGTCGAGCGCGACCGCCTCCAGCGCCTGCGCTGCACCCTCGATCGCGCGTAGGAGAGCGATCCGGTCCGTCTCGCCGAGCGTCTCGACGTTCAGGAGCGTCTCCGACGCGCCGCGGATCACGGTCAGCGGCGTGGCGATCCGGTGACGCATCAGCGCGTGGTAGTCGCGCAGCGCCCGCTCGTAGGCATCCCGTTGCCGCCGCGCGTCCGCGACAGCCTGGATCGCCGTGATCAGGGAGCGGGTGCGCGGCATGGTGGATCGATTGCGGGTGGGCGGCGGTCCGGGGAGAGACTGCATCGTCCCGCCGCCCACCCGTGCTCCGTCACCGGTGAGCGACCTCCCTCGTGCGGGTGTCCCGTCCCACGATCGCTCCTCCGAGCACGACGGAGAGGAGAAGGCCGGCGGCACCGACGCCGAGGAGGATCCAGCCGAAAACGGCGAGATCCACCCCGGCCGCGGTACCGGTGACGGCCCAGATGAGGATCGCGCCTCCGGCGGCGAGCAACAGGCTGAGTGCGACTCCCAACGGGCCTCCTTCGTCCTCGAGTACCTCCATGAATACCCCGCCGGTCTCAGCGAGCACGGCGGCGAGGACGGGCAGGCCCTCAACGAATCCTCAGCATTCGCTGAGAGTCACGAACGTCGCCGACCGGCAAGATGTGGACATGCGCTTCGGCCTGCGCTGGTGGCTCGCGGTCGCTCTCGCCGCGCTGGCGGCCGCAACCGCGATCGTCGCCGTCTACGCGGTCTCGAGCCGCACGGACGCGCGGTTCCGCCAGAACGCGGAGTCGCTGGCCGTGGGCAACGCGGTCGCGACGGCCGAGAGCCTGCGCGCCGCCGAGTCGGAGACCGACCTGAAGCGGCGGCTCCGGATCGCCGCGGCCGCGCACCGCATGCGCGTCTTCCTGCTGGACGCGAGCGGTCACCAGACGAGCTCGGCCGGTCTGCCGCCGGTCGCCTTCCGCTCGATCCCGGAGACCGCGGCCGCCGCCCGCGCCGCGCGCCGCGGCGACCGGTTCATCGACGACCTGTCGGACGGCACGATCGTGGTGGGCTTCCGGGTCAGCCGCCATCCCCCGACCACGCTCGTCGCCGTCGCGGGGGCGGCGGAGCTCCGGCAGCAACTCGGGGTCGTCCACGACGCCGTCCTCCGGGCCGCCCTGTGGGCGACGATCCTCGGCGCCGCGGTCGGGCTGGTGATCGCGACCCTGATCGGCCGCCGGCTCGAGCGCATCGCGGGGGTCGCGGAGGCGATCACCGAGGGCGACCTGACGGTCCGCACCCACGTCGGGTTCCCCGACGAGATCGGCAGCCTCGCGCAGTCGATCGAGACGATGCGCGAGCGACTCGCCGAGCGTGAGAAGCTCGAGCGGGCACAGCGCGACTTCGCGACGAACGCGGCGCACGAGCTGCGAACGCCCGTCGCGGCGATCATGAGCTCGGTCGAGATGCTGCAGACGGGAGCGAAGGAGGAGCCGGAGGCGCGCGACGCGTTCATCGACGCGATCGACGACCAGTCCCGCCGGCTCGCGCGGCTGACCCGCGCGCTGCTGACGCTCGCGCGCGCGCAGGCCGGCCAGGAGGAGCCGCGCCGCGAACGCGTGGCTGTCCGCCCGCTGCTCGAACGGCTCGCCGCGGAGGCGCAGACGCGGGACGGCGTCGCGATCGAGGTGGAGGGCGGGCCGGCGTCGGCCTGGGCGAACGTCGACCTGCTCGAGCAGGCGCTCTCGGCCGCGGTCGGGAACGCCGTGCGCCATACGCGGCACGGCCGCATCGTCCTGCGCAGCGAGCCGAACTCCTCCGACGGCGTCTGGCTGTCCGTCACCGACACGGGCCCCGGCATGTCGCCCGAGCAGCGGGAGCACGCGTTCGAGCGCTTCTACCGGGGTGTCGACACCCGTGACGGCTTCGGGCTCGGGCTGGCGATCGTCAAGCAGGCGACCGAGGCGATGGGCGGCACCGTCGAGCTCGACTCCCGGCACGGCGCCGGCACGACCGTGCGGTTCCACCTGCCGTCGGGGTCGCCGTCGTGACTGCCGCCCGGATCCTGCTCGTCGACGACGAGCCCGCGCTCGTGCAGGCCGTCCGCTACGCGCTCGAGCGCGAGAGCTTCGAGGTGGTGGTGGCGGAGGACGGGCCGCAGGCGATCGCGGCCGCGGAGCAGCACGACCTCGACGTGGTCGTCCTCGACCTGATGCTGCCGGGGCTGTCGGGCCTCGACGTCTGCCGGCACATCCGCTCGTCGAGCTCCGTGCCGATCCTGATGCTGACCGCGCGGGACACCGAGGCCGACGTCGTCGTCGGGCTCGAGGCGGGCGCGGACGACTACGTCACCAAGCCCTTCTCGACGGCGGAGCTCGTGGGGCGCATCCGGGCGATCCTCCGTCGCCGGGAGCTCGATCGCGCGGAGAACGCTCCCGCGGTGAGGTCGCTCGGCGGGCTCGAGATCGACTTCGCCCGCCACAGTGTCCGCGTCGACGGCGCGCCGGTCGCGCTCACGCCGTCGGAGCTGAAGCTGCTCTACCTCTTCGCGCAGGCGCCCGGGCAGGTCTTCTCGCGGACGCAGATCATGGAGCACCTGTGGGAGAGCACGTTCGTGGGCGACGAGCACGCGGCCGACGTGCACATCTCGAACCTGCGCCGCAAGCTGGAGCACGACGCGCGGAACCCCGAGCGCATCGTCACGGTGCGTGGGTTCGGCTACAAGCTGGCGGTCGACCGGGCGGGGTGATCAGTCGACGAGGGCCGGCCGTGCCTCGTCGCCGCCGCCCCGCTGCGGCAGCCACTCGAGCCAGCGCGGGAGGTACCAGTTCCAGTCGCCGAGGATCGTCATCGTGGCGGGCAGCAGCACCGCGCGCACGATCGTCGCGTCGACGGCGATCGCCACCGCCAACCCGAAGCCCAGCTGCTTGAACTGCAGCAGCGACAGCGTGGCGAAGATCCCGAACACGGCGACCATCACGGCCGCCGCGCTCGTCACGGAGGGCGCCGTGCGGGTGATGCCGTGCAGGACCGCGTCCTCGGTGCTCTCGCCGCGGTCGACGAGCTCCTTCACCCGGCTGACGATGAAGACGTGGTAGTCCATCGAGAGCCCGAACAGGACGACGAAGAGGAACATCGGCAGCCAGGAGGTGATGCCGCCGTTCGAGCTGAAGCCGAGGATCCCCTCCGCCCAGGTGTGCTGGAAGACGAGCACGAGGATCCCGTACGCGGCGCCGACCGAGAGCAGGTTGAGGAGGATCGCGGCGATCGGGACGACGAGCGACCGGAACGTCAACAGGAGCAGCAGGAAGGCGAGCCCGAGCACGAACGCGAAGACGTACGGCAGCCGCTGCTTCATCTGCACGTTGAAGTCGTTGGTCGCCGCCGTCAGCCCCGTGACGGCGTACTCGGAATCGGCGAGACGGCCCAGCGTCCCCGGCAGCAGCCGGCCGCGCAGCACCGCGAGCGCGTGCATCGAGGCGGCGTCGTCGCCGGTGCCGACGAGCGGCAGGTCGATCTCCTCCACCGTGTGGTCGGGACTGATCCGCGTCGTCACCGGAGCCCGAACCTGCCCGCCGGCGATCGCGCGCCGCTGCAGGTCGCGCACCTGCGCCTGGATGCGGGGCTCGGTCACGTCGCCGGCGTGCAGCACGACGACCGCCGGGGCAGGCGAGCCGGGAAAGACGCGGATGATCCGCTCGTAGGTACGGATGATCGGCACGTTGTGCGGCAGGTCGGTGAAGCTCGGCAGCTTCGTGTGCATGCCGAGCACGGGCGAGGCCGCCGCGGCCAGCAGCGCCGCCGACGAGAGGGCCGAGAGCCAGGGCCGGCGCAGCACCGGGCGCAGGATCGCCACCCACAGCCGTGGCTCGCCGCGGCCGACGCGCAGGTACGGCACCCGGAACCGGTCGACGTTGTCGCCGAGCCGACGCAGCAGCGCCGGGATCACCGTCACCGAGCCGACCATCGCGAGGAGGACGACCAGCATCGTCGCGAGCCCCATGGCGCTGAAGATCGGATTGCCGGCGAAGAACATCCCGCCCATCGCGATCAGGACGGTGACGCCGGAGATCAGCACCGCACGACCCGAGGTCGACGCGGCCGTGACGAGCGCCCGGTGCGGGTCGGCGCCTCGACGCCGCTCCTCGCGTTCCCGCTGGAGGTAGAAGAGCGAGTAGTCGACGCCGACGGCCATCCCCATCATCAGGATCACGCTGTTCAGGAAGTCCGGCAGCGCGTAGGCCTGGCTGGCCAGCTCGGACAGGCCGATCGCCCCGAGCACCGCGGTGAACGCGAGCACGACGGGGATCGTCGCGGCCACGAGCGCGCCGAACGCGACGAGCAGGATCGCGAGCGTGATCGGCAGCGACGTGTACTCGGCCCGCCGGAAGTCGTTCGAGACGACGTGGTTCAGCACGTGCGTCGCGCTGGCGCTGCCGAACTCCTCGATGCGAAACGTGGGATTGCCTCGCTGCGCGTTCGCGACCGCCTGCATCGCCGGCACGATCCGCCGGTCGGCATGATCCGCGTCGCCGCGAACGTCGAACTGCACGAGTGCCGCGAGCCCGTCCGCCGAGACCAGGCCGTGCAGCGCCGGCTCGAGCGGGGAGCGGACGTTGGTCAACTCGGGCCGGCGCTCGAGCGTCTGCACCAGCGAGGCGACGGCCGAGACGAACGCAGGCGACCCGGCGATGCGCTTCCCGTCGCGACTCTCGACGAGCACGGACTCGGTCGCCGGCGAGAGGAAGTTCGCGGCGCGGAGCAGCGCCTGCGCCCGCGCGGTCTCACCCGAGCCGCTCTGCGAATCGGTGAGCTTGCTCAGGCCGATCGCGGAACCGGCGACCATCGCGGCGGCCATCAACGCCAGCCAGCCGAAGGTCGCCGTCTTCCAGTGGGCCGCGCTCGCACGCCCCGCGCGGCCGGCGAGATTCAGTCGCTCGGACACGCCGCGAAGGTACGCGGCGAGCGCCAGCGGCGAATCGGGAAAAGCCCGTAGTCACCACGCCTGCAGAAACAGCTCGAGGATCTCGTCGGGGGTCGCGGGACGGGGGTTCGCCTGATTCCCGCCTCGCGTCGAGGCCGCCTCGGCGAGCGCGGGGAGGTCGGCTCGCGGCACGCCGAAGTCTCTCAGCCGCTCGAAGCCGCCGAGGCGTGCGAGCTCCCGGGTGCGCTCGACGGCGTCACCGCCGACCGCGTCGCCGAAGCGCTGCACCTCCGCCGGGACGAGGACGCGGTTGAACTCCAGCGCCGGGGGCAGGCAGAGCGCGTTCATCGCCCCGTGCGGGATGCCGTAGGTGCCGCCGAGCGCCTGCGCCATCGCATGCGCGAGCGCGAGCCCGGCGAGGCCGAGCGCGTGGCCGGCGTGCATCGCCCCGCGCAGGAGCTCCTCGCGGGCTGCGCGGTCGGCCGGGTCGGCGAGGACGCGGGGCAGAGCGTCCACGATCAGCGGCGCCCCGGCGAGCGCCTGCTCGTCGCCGGCCGCCGACCGGCCTCGGGCATAGAGCGCCTCGGCGCAATGGGCGAGCGCGTTCAGCGCGGTTCCCGCGGTCGGCCCGGCGGGGAGGTCGAGGGTCAGGTCGACGTCGTAGACGATGCCGGCCGGGCGGGCGCCGCTCCCGCCGCCCTGCATCCGCCGGTCGGGCGAGCGCACGCCGTAGAAGGTCGTCCACTCGGCGCCGGAGTAGGTGGTGGGCACGTGGACGACCGGCTTCTCGGTGCTCGCCGAGGCCGCCTTTGCCGTGTCGATCGCCGAGCCGCCGCCGACCGCGAGGATGCCGTCGGCGTCGAGCGGGACCTCGACGGCGGCCGACGGCACCTCCGTCCACCACGCGACGTGCGGCAGGTCGAGCGAGCGCCACCGCTCGCTCGCGATCAGGAACGGCCGCTCGATCCCGGCCTCGGCCAGGACCTCCGGCAGGCGGTCGAGCCCCCAGCGGACGATCACGAGAGGCGTCCGCCCGCGAAGTCGAGGAACGCACGCACGGCACGCGTCTCGGAGCGGCCGACGGCGCGCACGAGCAGGATCTCCCGCTCGAGCTCGAGCTCCTTCACGCGAGCCTCCACGAGCGTGCCGGCGGCGAGGTCGCGCTCGATCGAGGAGCGCGAGATGAACGTGACGCCGTGGCCGGCGCGCACCGCGTTCGCGACCGACTCCTGCAGGCCGAGCTCGATGCGTACGTCGAGGTCGCGCAGGCGGCGACCCACGCGCCGGAGCTCCTCCTCGAGCATCTGGCGGACACCCGCGCCCTCCTGCATCAGCAGCAGCCGTTCGCCCTGCAGGTCGTCGAGGGAGACCGTCGTGCCGGCGAACCGGTGGCCGGGCGGGCAGGCGAGGATCACCGTGTCGCGGAAGAACGGCTCGTAGGCGACCCCGCGGTGGCGCGGCGCGGCACCGACGACGCCCAGCTCGAGCGTCCGGTCGGCGACGCGCTCCACCACCGTCTGGGTGTCGAAGACGAAGAGCGCGACGTGCAGCTCCGGGTGGACGGCCGCGAACTCGCACAGGAGCTGCGAGAGCACGACGCCGCCGGGGCCGGTGGACGCGCCGATCTCGAACGTGCCGCCCAGCTCGCCGGTCGCGCCGGCGCTGATCTCCGCGACGATCTCCTCCTCGAGCTGCAGCAGCCGCTGGGCGGAGCGGTACAGCCTGGTCCCCGCTTCCGTGGGCTCGACCCGGCGGCCGGAGCGATCGAGGAGCTGCGCGCCGAGCCGCTTCTCGAGCCCCCGCACCTGCAGGCTGACGGCCGGCTGGGTCACGCCGAGCCGCTCCGCGGCGAGCGAGAACGACTTCCGCTCGACCACCTCGCAGAACGCCCGCAGCTGCCGCGTGTCCATAAGCGAACGTTATCCATCGCGCAGCGCGCGTGGCGGCAGCGTGCCTGCCCGGCGCTGCCGGACCCCTTCCCCAGGCACCAACCCGGATGTGTGCCGAAATGATCACGACTCTGTGACCTCCGCGCGATTCCCCTGCACATGACGCACCCTTGAGCAGGTGCCGCTGCGAGACCCGGCCGGGGGCAGCCACCGTGTCCGAAGTGTGACGCGCTGCTCGGGACGGCGACGCCGCCGGCGGGTCAGCGCTGCCGGAATTCGAGGCGGTTGCCGAACGGGTCGGCGGCGTAGAAGCGCGCCGTGCCCGGGATCGAGTCGTCGGGGGTGACCTCGATGCCCGCGCCGCGCAGGCGCTCGGCGAGCGCGCCGAGGTCGTCGACGACGAAGCCGGGATGAGCCTTCCGCGCCGGGCCGAACGGATCCTCGACGCCCACGTGGAGCTCCTCGCCGCCGGCGCGGAACCAGCAGCCGCCGCGTGCCGCGAGCGGCTCGGGCTTCGGCAGCTCCTCGAGGCCGAGCAGCGCGCCGTAGAAGGCGCGCGCCTCCGACTCGCAGCCGGCCGGCGCGGCGACCTGGACGTGGTCGATCCCGATGATCCGCACGGCGGAGGGTCTACCATCGATCGCGTGGCACCGGCGCCGCCACCGCTCGAAGACACCCTGGTGAGCGGCTTCACACGCCTCGCCTCGGGAGCGCAGCACCGCCTGGTCGACCTCGAGCTGCGCATCCTCGACATCGTGCTCGCAGCCGTCTTCGCGATCGTGCTCAGTCCGCTCGCGCTCCTGATCGCGCTGCTCGTGACGCTGACGAGCGGCCGGCCCGTGCTCTACCGCGGCCAGCGCGTCGGCCGACGCGGCCGCTTCTTCGAGATGCTCAAGTTCCGGACGATGCGCAAGGGCGCAGAGGAGCGGATCGGCCAGTACCTCGGCGAGGAGCTCGTCCGGCAGACCGAGGCGGAGCTGACACCGCTCGGCCGCTGGCTGAAGAAGTCGCAGCTCGACGAGATCCCGCAGCTCTGGAACGTGCTCCGGGGGGACATGTCGTTCGTCGGGCCACGCCCGATCCGGCCGAGGTTCTTCGCGGAGCTCGCCCACGACCTGCCCGCCTACTGGCAGCGGCTCGTGGTGCGGCCCGGCCTCACCGGGTTCGCCCAGGTGCGCCGCGGCTACGAGACCTCGATGGCGGAGAAGCTCGCACACGACCTCGAGTGGATCGCCGACCGCTCGGTGCGGCTCTACCTCCGCACCGTGCTCGTGACGGCGGTGCGCGTGCTGCGCCAGACGGTCAGTCGCCGCCCCTAGACTGGCGCACGATGTGCGGGATCTGCGGGATCGCCCAGGCACGCGGCGCCGTCGACCCCGACCGGCTCGCCCGCATGTCCGCGACGCTCCTCCATCGCGGGCCCGACTCGGAGGGGGCGCACCTCGACGGCCCCGTCGGCATCGCCGCCCGGCGGCTGGCGATCATCGACCTCACCGGGGGAAGCCAGCCGATCGCCGGCGAGGACGGCACCGTCGTCGTCGTCCAGAACGGGGAGATCTACAACTACCGCGAGCTGATGGACGAGCTGCGGCGCGCCGGCCACACCTTCCGGACGCACTGCGACACCGAGGTGCTCGTCCACGGCTTCGAGGAGTGGGGCGACCGGCTCTGGGAGCGCCTGCGCGGCATGTTCGCGGTCGCCGTCTGGGACGCGCGCAGCCGGCGGCTCGTGCTCGCGCGCGACCGCTTCGGGATCAAGCCGCTGTACTACCGGCTCGCCGGCGGCGAGCTGTCGTTCGCCTCCGAGCTCGACGCGCTCGACCACGGCGACATCGACCTCGACGCCGTCGAGGCGTTCCTCGCGTTCAACTCGATCCCGGCGCCGCTCTCGATCTTCTCCGACATCCGGAAGCTGCTGCCGGGACACACCCTGACCTGGCAGGACGGAAGCGCTGCAGACCGCGCGCTACGCGCGGACCGGCCCGCTGCCGGCACGGCACGGCGAGGACGAGGCGGAGCTCGTGGAGGAATGCCGCGCACGCCTGCGCGACTCGGTGCGCGCGCACCTCGTCTCCGACGTGCCGGTCGGGGTGCTCCTCTCCGGCGGCGTCGACTCCGGAGCGCTCGCCGCCCTCGCCGCCGAGGAGTCGAGCGAAGCGGTGCGCACCTTCTCGATCGGCTTCGAGGAGAGCTCGTTCGACGAGCTGCCGGGCGCCCGCGCCGTCGCCGCACGCTACGGCACGATCCACCGCGAGCTCGTCCTGCGCCCCGACGCAGCGCTCCTGCTGCCGGCGCTCGCCGACGCGTTCGACGAGCCGTTCGCCGACTCGTCGGCACTCCCCACCTACCTCGTCTCGCAGCTGGCGGCCGCGGACGTGAAGGTGGCGCTGAGCGGCGAGGGGAGCGACGAGCTCTTCGGCGGCTACTACACCTACGTCGCCGACCTGCTCGCCGAGCGCGTCGGGCCGATCGCCGCCCTCGCGCGGCCGCTCGCCGAGCGGCTGCCGACCTCGACGAGCAGGGTGAGCTTCGACTACAAGGCGAAGCGCTTCACCGCGGCCGCGCACCTGCCGCCGCTGGAGCGCCACCACGGCTGGAAGGAGATCTTCTCGCCGGCCCTGCGCGCCGAGCTGACGGGGCGGCGCAGCGCGTTCGACCCGCTCGAGTCGTATCGCGCCCGCTTCGCGGAGACCGAGGGCCACGAGCTGCTGACGCGCCTCCAGGACGTCGACTTCGGGCTCTACCTCGTCGACGACCTGCTCGACGAAGACCGACCGCGCCTCGATGGCATGGTCGCTGGAGGCCCGCGTGCCCTTCATGGACACCGTCGTCGCGAACTTCGCCTTCTCGCTGCCGGCGCGCCACAAGGTGCGCGGCTTCTCGAAGAAGCGTCTCCTGCGGCAGGCGGTCGAGCCGCTGCTGCCGGGCGAGGTCGTGCACGGCCGCAAGCGCGGGTTCTCGATCCCGGCCGCAGCCTGGCTGCGCGGCGGCCTGGAGCCGTTCGCGCGCGAGACCCTGTCGGCGGAGACGCTGCGACGCCAGGGCTTCTTCCGCCCCGACGTGGTCGCGCGCGTGCTGGACGAGCACGTCGAGGGCCGCCGTGACAACTCGCGCCGGCTGTGGGGGCTGCTCGCCTTCACCCTGTGGCACGAGCGCCACGTCGAGGGGATGAGGCGCGACGTCGCCCTCGAAGACGTGCGGGCATGAAGGTCTGGGTCGATTTCACCGCGAGCGCCCACCCGCTCGTCTTCCGCCCGCTCGTCGAGCGGCTCAGCGCGGACGGGCACGAGGTGGAGATCACCGCGCGCGACTACGCCCAGACGCTGCAGCTGATCTCCTCGCACGGCATGCACGGCGACGGTGATCGGCCACCACGGCGGGCGGTCGTCGCTCGGCAAGGGCCGCCAGCTGCGCGCGCGCCTCAGGGCGCTCCGGCGCTGGGCCCGGCCGCGGGGCTTCGATCTCGCCCTCGCCCACGGGTCGCACGAGCTGACGATGACCGCGCACCGGCTGGGGATCCCGAGCTCCACCACCTTCGACTACGAGTGGGCGTGGCTGCAGCACCAGCTCGGGTGCCGCGCTGCGACCCGCGTCGTCGTGCCCGACTCGATCCCGCCGGAGCGCCTCGCGCGCTACGGGGCGGTCCCCCCGAAGCTGCAGGTGTACCCGGGGCTGAAGGAGGAGTACTACCTCGCCGGACTTCGAGCCCGACGAGGCGGTCCTCGCAGAGTGGTCGATCGATCCCGGCCGTGTGCTGGTCGTCCTGCGGCCGCCGCCGGACGTCTCGCTCTACCACCGTCATTCGAACCCGCTCTTCCCGCAGACGCTCGAGCACCTCGGCCGGTCGCCGGACGTGCACGCGTTCGTGATCCCGCGGACGCTCGAGCAGCGCGACTTCGTCAAGTCGCTGAGCCTGCCGTCGGTGATCGTGCCCGACGAGGCCGTCGACGCCCAGTCGCTGATCGCGCTCAGCGACCTCGTCGTCTCGGCCGGCGGCACCATGAACCGGGAGGCGGCGGCGCTCGGGGTGCCGGTCTGGACGACGTACGGCGGCAGGCTCGGCGGCGTCGACGAGCAGCTGATCCGCGACGGGCGCCTGCGCCCGCTGACCGATCCGCGCGCGCTCGAGCTCGTGAAGCGCGACCCTGCTCCCGCCGACCGCGCCCGCCGCGACCCGCGGCTGCTGCTCGACCTGCTCCTCTCAGCCCTGGACGAGGGCTAGCACGTCCGCGCCGTAGCGTTCGAGCTTCGCCGGGCCCACGCCGGAGATCTGCCCGAGCTCACCCAGCGAGGCCGGCCGCGCCGCCGCGATCGCGTGCAGCACCGAGTCGTGGAAGACGACGTACGGCGGCACTCCGTCGGCCCGCGACCGCTCGAGACGCCACTCGCGCAGCCGCAGCGCCGGCCCGGTCCACGCCTGCTCGGGCCGGTCGGCGTCGGGCCGTGACCGGGCTGTGACGCCGAGCTCCTGCAGGAACCGCGAGCGCTTGCCGCTCCAGCCGAGCCACAGCACGCGCCGGGCGCGCGTCATCCCGACGTAGAGCAGCCGGCGCTCCTCCGCGATCTCGCCGTCGGTGCGTGCCTGCTTCGACGGGAGCTCCTTCTCCTCGAGCCGCGGCAGGAAGACGGCATCGAACTCCAGCCCCTTCGCGCGGTGATACGTCAGCAGGTGGATCCCGCGGGCGCCGCCGGCGCCGGGCGCGAACCGCGCACGGAGCGCCTCGACGAACGAGGCGGCGTCGCCTTCGAAGGCCTCGGCGAGCGCCACGAGCCGGGCGAGATCCTGCTGGCGCACCTGCTCCCGCTCGCCAAGCTTCTCCGGCGGCGATTCGGTCCAGCCGGCCTCGAGCGCCGCCGAGCGCACGGCCGCCGCCGCGGGCGCGGAGGAGCGCTCGAGCCGCCGCGTGAGCCTGCGGGCGGCGTCGCGGCCGAGCAACGAGGCCCCCTGGAACGGCAGGCCCGCGTCGTGGAACAGCTCCTCGTAGTCGGTCAGCCGGGCGTTCGTGCGCGCGAGGACGGCCACCTCCTCGAGCGGGCAGTCGAGCCCGCGGATCGCCGCCACGATCGCGTCCCCCTCCGCCGCGGGCGACGGGTACGGCGCGACGACAGGCGGCGGGCCGTCGGGGCGCGTCGCCCGCAGCGTCTTCTCCGCGCCGCCGAGCCGCGGCACCAGCCGGTTCGCGAGCTCGAGCACCTGCGGCGTCGACCGGTAGTTCTCCTCGAGCCGCACCACCGCCGCACCGGGAAAGCGCCGGGCGAAACCGAGCAGGTGCTCCGGGCCGGCGCCGGTGAAGGCGTAGATCGACTGGTAGTCGTCTCCGACCACGCAGAGCTCGTCGCGGTCGCCGAGCCAGAGGTCGAGCAGCGTCTGCTGCAGCAGGTTCACGTCCTGGTACTCGTCGACCGTGAACGCGCGGTACTGCGCGCGGAAGGTCTCACGGGCCGAGGCGTCCTCCGCGAACAGGCGGATCGTCAGCTCGAGCAGATCCTCGAAGTCGATCGCTCCCGACTCGGTCTTGCGCAGCTCGTACGCGCGGTACACCCGCAGCATCAGGTCGACCGGGATCGGCGGCTCCCGGCCGGCGGCAGCCTCGGCGTAGCGCTCGGGCGGCACGCGCCGATTCTTCGCCCATTCGATCTCGGTCGCGAGGTCGCCGGCCGGGCGGAACTTGTACGGCGCCGGCAGCGTGTTCGCGATCTGTCGCAGGACGAGTGCCTTCGAGGGCAGGATCGACCCGACCGCCTGCGGTGCGAAGTGGCGGAGCTGGCGGAGCGCGGCCGAGTGGAACGTCGAGGCGCGCACGCCGGCGACGCCGAGAGATGCGAGGCGTCCCTTCAGCTCGCCCGCCGCCTTGTCGGTGAAGGTCACCGCCAGCACCTGCTGGGCCGCGAACGCGCCCGTCGCGACCTGGTGCGCGATCCGCCGCGTGATCGTGGTGGTCTTGCCGGAGCCGGCGCCGGCGAGGATGCACACCGGCCCCCGCACCGCCTCCGCGGCCCGGCGCTGCTCCTCGTTGAGGCCGTCGAGCGGATCCACCCGGGCACCGTACCGGCCCTCCCGGCGGGCGACCGTGCCGGAAGTGCCACAACCGCGGGCCGGCGGCGGCAGAGCTCAGTGCAGCGTGTCTTCGAGCACCGGGCCGGCGCCCGTGCGCACCGGCTCGCGGCACATCTCGCCGAGCCGCGCGACCACGCCGGCCGCGTCGCCCTCGCCGACGAGCCGCTCGAGCTCCGCCAGCGACTCCTCGAGCCAGCCCGGGTCGATCGCGGCCCGCGCGGCCCGCATGATCTTCGAGTGGGAGGTCGGGCCCACCATCTCGCCGTCGTTCCAGAGCACCTCGTGCAGCTTCTCGCCCGGGCGGGCGCCGGTGAAGACGATCGGCACGTCGTCCTCGCTGCGGCCCGAGAGCCGGATCATCTGCTTCGCGAGGTCGAGGATGCGGACCGGCTCGCCCATGTCGAGCACGTACACCTGGCCGCGGCCGCCCATCGCGCCGGCCTGCAGGACGAGCGACGAGGCCTCGGGGATCGTCATGAAGAAGCGGGTCATCTCGGGATGCGCGCACCGTCACCGGGCCGCCGCGCTCGATCTGGCGGCGGAAGATCGGGATCACGGAGCCGGACGAGCCGAGGACGTTGCCGAACCGGACGGCGACGAAGCGCGTCTCGACGTCGTCGCGCAGCGCCGACGACTCGACGATCCACTCGCAGACCGCCTTCGACTGCCCCATCACGTTCTTCGGGTTCGCGGCCTTGTCGGTGGAGATCAGCACGAAGCGCTCGACCCCGCCCTCGATCGCCGCCTCGACCAGATTCCGCGTGCCGAGGATGTTGTTCCCGACCGCCTGCAGCGGATTGGACTCGAGCATGCCGACGTGCTTGTAGGCGGCGGCGTGGAACAGCACCTGCGGCGCGTACTGCTCGAAGACCTGCCGCATCTTGGCGCGGTCGGAGCAGTTGGCGAGCACCGGGATCGCGGCGGCGAAGTCGCGTTCCTCGACGAGCTCCCGCTCGATGTCGAAGAGCGCGGTTTCGCTCTTCTCGACGAGGATCAGGCGGACGACGCCGAGCCGGGAGAGCTGCCGGCAGATCTCCGACCCGATCGACCCGCCGGCGCCGGTGACGAGCACCGTCTTCTCCTTCACGTAGGCGGCGGTGCGCGGCAGGTCGACCTCGACCTGCTGCCGCCCGAGCACGTCCTCGACCTGGACGGGGCGGATCTGCGCGCCGAGGTCGAGGTCGCCGGAGATCAGCTCGTGCAGCCCGGGGAGCGTCTTGACGGGCACGTCCTCGGCGCCGCACGTCTCGACGATCTGCCGGCGCACCGAGCCCGGGGCCGAGGGGATCGCGATCAGCACCTCGTCGGGTCGGTTGTCGCGCAGGAGGTGCGTCAGGTCGTCGACGGTGCCGAGCACGCGGATGCCGTGGATGCGGTCGCCGCGCTTGCGCGGGTCGTCGTCGACGAAGCCGATCGGGGTGTAGTGGAGCTGCCGGTTTCGCTGCATCTCGCGTGCCATCAGCTGCCCGGCGTCGCCCGCCCCGACGATCAGCACCTCCTTGCCGTGGGCGACGATGCCGGCCGACGGGCGCTCGATCAGCGTCCTCGCGAGCAGCCGCGAGCCGGCGACGAACGCCAGCAGCAGCAGGAAGTCGAGCGCCGCGACTCCGCGCGGGAGGCGCGAGGTGTGCGCGGGCGGGAAGGCGTAGAGGACGAGGTACGTGAGCGCCGAGGCGATGGTGACGCCGCGGAAGGCGCCCCACATGTCGCGGGTCGACACGTAGCGCCACCAGCGGTTGTAGAAGCCGAAGAGGACGAAGATCGCGAGCTTGATCGCCACCACCATCGCGAGCACCTGCCAGTCGAGCAGGTGCCGGTAGAAGCGGGGCGTCGTCTGGTCGAAGCGCAGGAAGAACGTCAACCGCCAGGCGACGACGATCAGCACCGCGTCGAAGACGAGCTGCCAGGCGCGATGCCTGTTGACCGGGAATCTCACGCGCCTGACCGCCTCGGGCTGCCGGCCGTGGGTTGCATCAGGAGCGGACGAGCTCCGAGGCGCGCTTCAGGACGGAGACGACCTCCGCCTGCTGCTCCTCGGTGATCCCCGCCCACAGCGGCAGGCAGAGATTCTCGCGCGACGCCTTCTCCGTCTCGGGGAAGTCGCCCTCGGAGTACCCGAGGTGGCGCAGCGCCGGCTGCAGGTGCAGCGGCGGCTGGTAGTAGACCGCGTGGCCGATCGCGGCCTCCTGCAGCGCGGCGGCGAGGCGGTCGCGCTCCGGCGAGCGGACGCAGTACATGTGGTAGACGTGGCCGTCGTCGTCGAGCGGCGTCTCGACGACGCCGTCGAGCAGCTCCGTGTAGCGGGCAGCCGCCTCCCGGCGCAGCCGGTTCCACTCGTCGATGTGGCGCAGGAAGATGCGCAGGAACGCGGCCTGCATCGCGTCGAGGCGCGAGTTGTAGCCGATGTAGAGGAACTCCTTCTTCGCCGCGGAGCCGTGGAACCGGAGCATCCGCAGGCGCTGCGCGAGCTCGGCGTCGTTGACGGCGACGAGGCCGCCGTCGCCGAGCGCGAACAGGTTCTTCGTCGGGAAGAAGCTGAACGTCGAGGCGACGCTGGTGGCGATCCCCCCGGCGCCGAAGGCCTGGGCGGCGTCCTCGATCACCGGCAGCCCGAGCCCCGAGAGGTCGGGCGCAGGCCGGCCGAAGAGATGCACGGGCATCACGGCCTTCGTGCGCTCGGTGATCCGGCGCTCGACGTCGGCCGGATCGAGGTTGAGCGTCACCGGGTCGATCTCGGCGAACACCGGCGTCGCGCCGATTCGCGCGATCGCCTCGGCGGTGGCGTAGAACGTGAACGCCGGACAGACGACCTCGTCGCCCGCGCCGATCCCGAGTGCGTCGAGCACGAGCACGAGCGCGTCGGTGCCGTTCGCGCAGCTGACCGCGTCCTCGGTGCCGAGGAGGGCGGCCGCCTCGCGTTCGAAGGCCTCCACCTCGGGCCCGAAGATGAACCGGCCGGACTCGAGCGTCGCGGCGAAGGCCTCTTGCAGCTCCGGGATCAGCGGGGCGTACTGCCCCTTGACGTCAACGTGCGGAATCGCCATCGGCTCGGGGAATGGTAGCCGCCCGCCGCCAACGCAGGACCACGACCGCAAGCGCAGCGACCACGAGCAGGACGACGGCGTACTCGACGTAGCGGAAGTCGCGGTGGAAGCTGTCCCAGCTCGACCCGAGGCCCCAGCCGATCGCGGCGAGGCCGGCACACCAGACGCCGTTCCCGATCAGCGTCAGCAGGTTGTACCGCGGGAGCGGGCTCTCGAAGACGCCCGCCGGGATCGAGATGAACGAGCGGGCGACCGGCGTCACCCGCCCGACCAGCACCGCCCAGGCGTCGAACCGGTCGAAGAACCGGTCGGCTTTGTCGACCCGCTCGGGGGGGAGGTGGAAGAGGTGCCCGCGACGGGCGAGAAAGGACCGGCCGCCGCGGTAGCCGATCCACCAGCCGCCGAGCGCCCCGACCTGGTAGCCGATCACGCCGGCGGCGACGACCGCCAGGTAGGCGCCGGCGCCGGAGGCGTGCCAGCCGAGGACGTCGACGCGGTGCGTGAGCGCGCCCGAGGCGAGCGCCCCGCCGTAGACCATCACGAGCTCGCTCGCGGCCGGGAAGACGGCGTCGACCAGCATCAGGACGGCGATGGCGATGACGCCGTAATGCGCAAGCCACGAGGTCATGACGCGACCCTAGCCAATGCGCCGGAATGCGAACGGGATCGAGAGCTCCGACGTCCCGACGTCGCTGGAGACGGTGAGGTGGGCGAGATAGGAGCCGCCGTAGGCCTGCGAGCCGCGGGCGAGCGTCCCGTCCCAGACGAGCGACTGCTGCCCCGCGGGCAGCGGGACCGGCGCGAGCGCGCGAACGACGACCCCGGTGCGCGTCTCGATCCGGAGCCCGACCGACGCCGGACGGGCGAGCGTGAAGCCGACCGCAGCCCTGCCGGCCGCGGGCCGCGCCACCGCCGCACCGGTGAGCGTCCGGTCGAACCGGAAGAGGCGGGTCGCGGTGGAGGTTCGCCCCTGGTCGTCGACGGCCGTCACCTCGAACCGCCAGTCGCCTTCGAGATCGAAGGCCGAGAACGTCGTCGTCGAGGTGCCGGGGTCGTGGTGGACGCCCGATTCGAGCACCCTCGCGGTGCCGTCGGGAGCGAGGAGCCGGGCGGTCACGGTCGACGGCCGCACGACCCGGTAGGAGAGCGTCTGCTCCGGCGAGTCCCGGCTCGCCGGTCAGGAGCGCGAGCGGGAAGCGGGTGGCGCATAGACACCGACGTACTCGACGAGCAGCGCGTCCTTGATCGGGCGCTCTCCGCCTCGCGCGCTCGGCCGGTCGAGCACGCTGCCGTCGAACGCCATCGTCACCGGGTCGCCCGGCGCGACCGCCGAGGCGGTGACGGCGCCGAGGGAGACGAACGCCTGGGCCAGCTCGTAGCTCGTCAGCCCGACGCTGTAGCCACGGCGGCCGCCGTCGACGGCGACGAGGACGATCCTGCCGTCGGGCAGCTGCCCCACGCCCGCGCGCGGATCGCGTGCCGTCACCTGGTCGTTGGTGAAGTCCTCGGTCGAGCGGAAGACGGGCCGGCCGGCCCGCACGAGCACCGGCCCGCCGCCGACCGCGTCCGTGACACCGGCCCAGCCGGGCTGGAGACCGAGACGGACGGTCAGCGGCGTTCCGGCCGGCGCCTCGGCCCGAACCTTGGCGGCCAGCGAGCCAACGCCCATCAACACGGCCCCGCCGGGCGGGATCGGCTCCCCGCCGCCGGAGCCGGTCGCGGTCACGACCGCGTGCAGGTCGACGTTCGGCACGGCCGACGGGAACGGCGAGAGCACCGACTCCGACGAGCCGGCGACGACCGGCGCGGTCGAGCCGTAGGCGGGCGTGAACAGCGCGACCTGACCGGGGACGGGCACCTGGTCGAAGGCGTTCAGCGTCCGGCGCTGGCCGGCGCCGCGCCAGGTGCCGAACAGCTTCACCCGGTCGACGTGCAGGGTGCCGTCGACGCCCACGCCGATCGAGGAGCGGCTGCCGAGCGGCGGATGGACGAGCACGCCGCCGGTCAGCACGATCCCCGACGGATGCCCGTCCTGCGCCGAGAAGAAATCGCCGTCGATCCCCGCGACCGTCGCGACCGGGGCGAGCGACCGCTCGAGTTGCGTCAGCCGCGCGAGCCCGCCCGTGACCGTTCCGCCCGCGAGGACGGGCGCGAGCGCGTACAGGCCGTTCTGGCTGCCGGGCCGCGGCGCGGTGATCACGTTCAGCACCACCGCCCCGTGCGGCGTGAACTGGACGGTGCGCTCGAAGGTGACACCCGGCATCAGCTCGATGGGATCGGCGTGAGCGGGTGCGGCGAAGGCGGCCGCGAGCAGGGCCAGTGTCGCGACGCGGCGCAGCATGGGCCTGGTCGAGGGTAGCCCATGAGTGCGACAATCGCCCCGTGACGCTTGCGCACTGGGACGAGGTCGAGAGCAGCCGCATCGCGAAGGGCGAGATGGACGCGACCTGGCAGAGGCTGGGCGCCGCCGCGGGAACGCAGTCCGTCGGCGTCAACCGCGTCCGCGTCGCGCCGGGCTCGCTGCCGACGCCGCCACACTCGCACGGAGCCTCGGAGGAGCTCTTCTACGTCCTCTCCGGGTCGGGCCTCGCCTGGCAGGACGACGCGGTGCACGCGGTCGGGCCCGGGGACTGCGTGATCCACCGCCCCGACGAGCACGAGCACACGTTCGTCGCGGGCGAGCACGGGCTCGAGTACCTCGTCTTCGGGACGCGTCACCCGACGGAGTTCGGCTGGCTGCCCCGCTCGCGCGCCGTGCGCCTCGGGTGGCCGTGGGTGGAGGGACGCGACGACGACCCGTGGGAGCGGGAGGCTGCCGCCGCGCCGCTCGAGGTCGGCGAGCCCGGCCCACGGCCGGAGAACATCGTCAACGTCGACGAGGTGACGCTCGAGGAGTGGGGCGACTCGGCGCGCACCGCGCCGCTCGCGACCCGCGAGCGCTCGCGCCTCTCGGGGCTCCACTGGGAGCAGCTCGCAGCGGGCAAGCGCGGCGCGCCGCCGCACTGCCACTCCGACGAGGAGGAGGTCTTCGTGATCCTCGAGGGCGAGGCGACGCTCGAGCTCTGGCCCTCGCCCGTGCGGGAGGCGCGCGGAGCGAGCTACGAGGAGCACGCCCTCCGGGCGGGGCACGTGGTCGCGCGGCCGGCGGGCAGCGGGATCGCGCACGCGTTCCGGGCCGGCCCGGACGGGGTGACGATGCTGGTGTACGGCACGCGCAGCGCCAACGACATGTGCTGGTATCCGCGCTCGAACAAGATCTTCTGGCGCGGCCTCGGCGTGATCGGGCGGGTCGACCCGCTCGACTACGGCGACGGCGAACCCCTGGACTGAGGGACTCCCGGCTTACGTTCCGCTTACCTCGGCTTGGTCCGCCGCGCACGGACGCCGCCCATGCTTCGCCTCGTTCTGTCGAAACCGGAGGCTCGAACCATGCGCAAGGTGATCTATCTGTCCGCGGTGCTCGTCTCGCTCGTCGCCACGAGCTACGCGGTCGCCGAGGGGGTCGGGGGCGCGAAGAACGCAAGGGCGGTCGCCGCGGAGTTCACCGCGACGAACGCGTCGAAGACGACGCAGCAAACCTGCACGTCGTCGGACGGCAAGACGATCGTCGTCACGCAGGGCGTCTACACGGGCTCCGCGTCGGGCGATCCCGACCTGACCGGCCCGATCACCCTGCGCGCCCGCAGCGTCGTCAACACGACCGACGGCGTCGGTGTCGTCGACGGGCGCCTGACGATCGACGTCGCCTCGGGCCGCAACACCGCCGCCAACTACTCGGCGGTCTACGACCACGGTGCGGTGGCGGGCCTCGCGACCGGGCGGGCACACGCTCCCGGCGCTCGGCTCGTCGCGAACCTCTCGGCCGGCTTCTCGTCGACCGGCGGGTTCACCGGCGGCAAGCTCGGAGGCACGAGCGGCGGCAGCGCCGTCGAGCTCACCCCCGGCGCCTGCAAGCCGAGCCGGACCGTGCACGAGAAGAGCCAGGCCCACGGAACCGTCTCGGCGATCTCCGCCGACTCGATCACCGTCGCCGGCCTGACGTGCGCGATCCCGGCCGACAAGTCGGGCGACGTGAACGCGAAGGTCGCGAAGGACGACGTCGTGTCGATCCGCTGCACGCTCCAGAACGGAACGAACACGCTGACCTCGGTCGCCAAGCACGGCCACGAGCACGGCAAGTAGCACGCCGAACGACAGGCCCGGCCGCCGAGAAGGGGGAGGCGGCCGGGCCCTCTAGATGGTTGATCGATAGATGCGGTTGCTGCGGGGAGGGTCTGCACCAAGCAGTGTGGTCGGAGCGACCGGTGGCAAGGCCGGTGGGCCTTGGCGCCGGGCGGGCCGGGCGCAATGCGCCGTGTGCAGGCCCCCAGCCGCGGCGGCCCCGATCTGTCGATCAACCATCTAGCTATGCCTGCAGCCGCAGCTATGCCTGCAGCCGCAGCCCGACCCAGAGGCCGGCGACGCCGCCCACGGCGGAGACGAGCAGCGCCGCGACCGAGAAGCCCGAGTCGCCCCACAGCGAGGGGAGGAGCCCCCCGGCGAGTGTGCCGATCGTGATGCAGAGGCCGGTCACGGATCTCATACGTGACTGGTCGGTCGCGGCGTCCCGCGGCTCGATCCATCCCCAAAGAGGGGCGAAGCCCTTCTAGACTCGGCGGCATGTGCCGGAACATCCGTGTGCTCCACAACTTCGCGCCCCCCGCCACCCCCGACGAGGTCGAGGCGGCCGCGCTCCAGTACGTCCGCAAGGTGAGCGGCATGCAGAAGCCGTCGCAGGCGAACGCGCAGGCGTTCGAGCAGGCCGTCGCCGAGGTCGCCCGCGCGACCACGGACCTCCTCGCCGCACTGGTCACGCAGGCCGAACCCCGCGACCGTGAGGTCGAGGCGGAACGGCGGCGCCTCCGCGCCGCGGCGCGGTTCGGCTAGAGAGCCGCCAGCGCCCGCCGCAGGATGGCCTGGAACCAGGGGTCGAACTCGGCGCGGTCGGCGGCGCCAGGTGGTCGCGCTGCCGCGCCCAGGCGAACGCGTGCGCGAAGCGGCCCACCCGCGAGCGCGAGCGCGAACACGTCGTGCAGACCGTGCCCCCACGACTCGAGGTAGGCGTCGCGGAGGCGGCCGAACCCCGGGTCGTCCGGCGGCGCCGCGTTCTGCTCGGCATGGAAGCGAAAGGGCACGACGAGCGAGAAGAACGGGTGCGCGACCGACGCGTCACCCCAGTCGAGGATCCTGACCGCATCCCCTCGCCGCCAGAGATTGGCGTGGTGCAGGTCGTCGTGCTGGATGCTCGGCGGCACACTTCCTGCGAGCTCGCCGCACAGCTCGTCGAACCGGGGCGCGAAGGCACGCAGTGCCGCCACCTCGTCGCGCCGGAGCGGCAGGTCGCGGCCGAGGAGCTCCTCGTACCGCGCGGGGAGCAGCTCGACCCGGAGGTCGGGGACGCCGCGCGCGAGGTGGGGCGGCAGCGTGGATTGCACTCCCCCCGCTGCAACTCGGCGTATCCGGGCAGCACCGCTAGCCATGCCTCGGGCGGCGCACCGGCAGTCGCGACCGGTTCGCCCGCATCGGCGAGCAGCAGCCACGCCCGCTCGTCGTCGTGCGCGAGCACCTCGGCCACCCGGCCGGGCCAGCGCGCGGCGAGTGCCGCCGAGAGGGCCGGCTCGAAGGCCTGGACCGGCGCGCGGCCTTGAACCAGACGTCGCCCGCGGCCGTCGGGACCCGCACGACGGCCGACCACGGCTGCTCGTGCACCGTCTCGAGTGGGCCGACCGGATCCACGTGCGCGCGGATCCACTCCTCCTCCTCCTCCTCCTCGATCTCTAGCCTCCGCTGATCGCGGCGATCACGTCGACGCGTGAGCGGCCCTCGAGCGGTGTTGCGAGCGAGGAGCGCTCGCCGTCGACGTAGACGTGGATGTGCTGGCGCAGGAGCGGCCCGGGCTCACAGAGCCGGTCGCGCAGGCCCGGCCAGCGTTCCTCGAGCCGGTCGATCGCGTCGTCGACCGTCGGCGCGTCGACCTCGAGCCGCCGCGGCAGCCCCGGGAACAGCGGCTGCAGGGTCATCGGCAGATGCATGTCCGGCATCGATCTAGCAAGCCTCTAGTCGAGGACCGCGACCTCGACGGACGAGATCGCGGGCAGGTAGCTCGCGATCTCGTTCCACGAATCGCCGTCGTCGTTGCTCGCGAACACCTGCCCGGTCGAGGTGCCGAAGTAGTAGCCGGGGACGTCGTAGGCGTCGTTCGCCATCCCCTCGCGCAGAACGCCGAGGTGGGCGTCGTGCTGCGGCAGCCCTTCGCGCAGGGCCTGCCAGCTCGAACCGCCGTCCCGGGTGCGCCAGACGGCGGCCTTGCCGTCGTGCATCGTCCGCCCGTGACCGGGGTCGACCGGGATCACGAAGAAGGTGTCGCGGTCGTGCGGGTGCGCCGCCGCCGCGAAGCCGAACTCGCTCGGGAGCCCCTCGGTGATCTCGTTCCAGCTGTGCCCCTGGTCGTCGCTTCGGTGCATGCCGACGTGGTTCTGCTGGTAGAGCCTGCTGCTGTCGGTGCGCGAGCGCACCACCTTGTGCACGCAGAAGCCGACCTCCTCGTGCTCGGCGGGCCAGTCGCGGCGCAGCCCCCGGTTGCGGGGCGTCCAGGTGGCGCCGCCGTCGGCGGTCTCGAACAGGCCGACGCCCTGCACGATCGTCCAGAAGCGGTCGCGCTCGTCGGTGTCGGCGATGATCGCGGAGATGCCGAGGTGCCCCGGCGGCTGGTTCGCGGGGTCGTCCCAGCCCTCGCTGCCCGGCTGGCCGGCGAGCGTCGTCAGGAGCGACCAGGTCTCGCCGCCGTCGAGGCTCTGGAAGATCCCGGGCGCCTCGACGCCCACGAGCACGCGGCCGTGTGCCGCCGAGAGCGTCGACACCTTCGAGAGGCGGCGGCCGTCGTCGTAGGCGAGCCCGTCCGAGCTGTGCGTCCAGGTCTCGCCGAGGTCGCCGCTCCGCCAGACGGCCGAGCCGTGCCACTCGCTCGCGGCGGCCGCGTAGATCGTGCCGGCGTCGTCCATGACGGCGTGGTAGACGGGCCAGGCCTCGCAGTACGGGCCCCGGATCGCCCAGTCGCGGCGATCCTGGTCGCTCTCGACGACGAACAGCCCCTTGCGGGTTCCTACGAGAAGCACGGTGCGTGACACGTTCCCTCCACCTCCGGCGGCCGATGTGATCGCTGCAGTCTCCCTTTCGACCGCCCGCGAGGCAAGAACTCATCGGTGAAGTCGATCAGGCGCGTTCGCATCATGCTGCGGGGGCGCCCTCCGTGGGCGCCCCCGCAGCAAGCCGATCTAGTTCCCGTCGATGCAGCCGGCGCCGTCGTACACCGGGTAGTACCCGTTCGCGACCGGGTTCGAGATCATCTTCGCCACCTCGGCGAGGATGTCGCTCGTCGCCGGAGCGCGGCGGGGGCTGCGGAGGTGTCGACCAGATGCCCGAGTAGGAGACGCTCGTCCCCACCTGGCCGTTCGTGCCGGTGTACTCGGTGGTCGTGCCGATGTAGGACGTGTTCCCGATGCCGCCGTAGAACGAGTCGAGGCCGGAGATCTTGTCGGCGGTGAACGACGAGCTCGACCAGCTCGTGCCCCAGTAGATCGCCTGCACGGCCGCGCTCGTCATGATCTCGCCGCCATGCCAGGCGAGGTCGGGGTTGCCGCCGCCGCCGTCCCGAGTACGAAGAGCAGCACCAGCTTCCTCATCGAGCTTCCCCCTCGTCTACGCCCACGATGCCGCCATGGCCGGCATCGGGCCGGCCGACCGTGACCGATGCTCCCCGGCTTCTAGTGACCTGAGTCGGTAGTTCGCAGGGACCCGTTGTGTGGTCGCGAAGTCCGTCCTTGTCAGCGACGAGGATGGAGGACGGTTATGGCGCAGCGGACGGCGATCGTGCTCAGCGGTGAGGAGCGGGAGGTTCTGGAGCGGTGGGCGCGGCGGCCGAGGACGGCGCAGGCGCTCGCGTTTCGCTGCCGGGTGGTGTTGGCGGCGGCGGAGGGGCGGTCGAGCATCGAGATCGCCGACGAGCTTGGCTGTAACGCTTCGACGGTTGGCCGCTGGCGGGTGCGGTTCGCTGAGCGTCGGCTGGACGGGTTGCATGACGAGCCGCGGCCGGGCAAGCCGCGCACGATCAGCGACGAGCAGGTCGAGCGGGTGATCGTGAAGACGCTCGAGGAGCAGCCGCGGGATGCGACGCATTGGTCGACGCGGTCGATGGCGGCCGCAACCGGGATGTCGCAGTCGGCGGTTAGCCGGATCTGGCGAGCCTTCGGGTTGAAGCCGCACCAGACGGAGACGTTCAAGCTTTCGCCCGATCCGCAGTTCATCGACAAGGTCAGGGACATCGTCGGGCTCTATCTCAACCCGCCCGAGGCGGCGGTCGTGCTCTGCGTCGACGAGAAGTCACAGATCCAGGCGCTCGACCGGTCGGCGCCGGTGCTGCCGCTGATGCCGGGAGTGCCGGCCCGGCAGAGCCACGACTACGTCCGCAACGGCACCACCAATCTGTACGCGGCGCTCGATGTCGCCTCGGGGCAGGTGCTCGCCGAGATGACGCCACGGCATCGGGCGGAGGAGTTCCGCCGCTTCCTCAACCTGATCGACGCCACCGTCCCGGCGCATCTCGAGGTGCACGTCGTGCTCGACAACTCCTCCACCCACAAGACGCCGTCGATCCAGCGCTGGCTCGTGCGGCATCCGCGCTTCACACTGCACTTCACGCCGACCTACAGCTCCTGGCTCAACCTCGTCGAGCGCTGGTTCGCAGAGCTGACCACGAAGTGGATCAAACGAAACGCCCATCGCTCCGTCCGTGACCTCGTCGCCTCGATCCGCACCTGGATCAGCAACTGGAACGACAACCCCAAGCCGTTCGTCTGGCACAAGACCGCCGACGAGATCCTCGACAGCCTCGCCGCCTACTGCCAGCGAATCAACGACTCAGGCTCACTAGTCCCCCGGGGCCTCGGCGTGAAGAGGCGAGCTCAGACGACCGCGCCGGCGCCGACGAAGCGGAGCTCCGGCACCTCGTCGAGCTCGCCGACGTCGCGGGCGAGCTCGAGGAACGTGTAGAGGCCGGCACGCTCGCGCGGGCCGAAGCGGTAGCGCAGCTTCTCGAAGTAGCGGGCCAGGAAGCCCGGCGGGTAGCCGTAGCGCTCGGACGACTCGTACGCGAGCAGCTCCGGGTCGGCACGCGCCGCCTGCACCGAGGCGACGAGGGCGTCCTCGAGCGCCGCCAGCCCCGGATGCGGCGGAGCCGGCGCGGCCCAGACCGCGAACACCATCGGCAGGCCGGTCCGCTCGAGCCAGAGACGCCCGAGGTCGTGGTGCGGGGTCGGGTCCTCGAACGCCGAGCGGAGGGCGGCGTCGCCGATCAGCAGCTTCGCCTCGGCCTCCTCGCCGAGCGGCACGTGCTCCGCGTCCGGGAACAGCACCTTCGTCAGCACGACCGACGTCGCCGACTCCGGCGTCACGGCGATCGTGCGGATGCGCGGCAGCGGCGTCTTCGAGATCAGCTGGATCGACTCCACCGCGCCCTCGCTCGAGACGCAGAGGCGCGGCAGGAGCCGCAACGACTCGGCATCACGGGCGTACGCGATCGAGGAGATCGGGGCCACGTCGAGGTCGCCCGCCACCAGCCGCCTGTTCAGGTCGGTGGGCACGCCGACGACCTCCTCCACCTCCGCCTCGAGGCGGAAGAAGACGGGGGCCATGTTCACGTAGCCGATGCGGCCGAGCCGGATCATCCGGGCCTGTCGACCACGGCGTAGGTGAGGGCCTCGAGCTCCTCGCGGTGCTTCTGACCGCCGAGGAACGAGCGGGCGCGGGCGGCGTAGTCGAGCGCGGCCTCGCCGGAGCGGTCGAGCGCGTCGGTGGCGGCGATCCTCGCGAGCGCTCCGTCGAGGGGGCCGCCGGCGAGCGCCGCGCGCACGACGGGATCCTCGCGCGCCGCGAGCAGCAGCGGCATCGTCGGCGTGCCCTCCCGCAGGTCGGTGCCCGGGATCTTGCCCGTCTCCTGGGTCTGGCCGGCGCAGTCGAGGATGTCGTCCGCGATCTGGAACGCGATCCCGAGCGCCGCGCCGTACTCGCCGAGCCGCCGGTCGCCCCCCGAGCCGAGCAGGCAGGCCGCCTCGATCAGCTTCCCCGTCTTCAGGAAGCAGCGCTCGAGGTACGCGGCGACCGGAGTGTCGGGGTCGTGCGTCTGCAGGCGCTGCATCGCCTCGCCGCGGGCCAGGCACAGCGCGGCGTCGGCGAGCGTCTCGACCGCCCGCCGGTCGCCCGTCTCCGCCAGGACGGCGAACGCGCAGGCGTACAGGTAGTCGCCCGCCGCCTTCGCGGCATCCGCGCCGTAGACCGACCAGGCAGAGGGAAGCCCCCGCCGCAGCCGGGCACCGTCGACCAGGTCGTCGTGGACGAGCGTCGCCATGTGCACCATCTCGACGGCCACGCCGGCCGCCACCGAGGGCTCGCCGTCGGAGGTGAGGAAGCAGAGCAGCGGCCGCAGCCGCTTGCCGCCGGCCGCGAGCGCCTCGCCGGCGACCGCCTGCGCGGTGCCGGGGCGCGACGCGACGGCGCGCGCGAGCCCGGCCTCGACCTCGGCCATGTAGGCGGCGACGCCCGGCGTCGCGTGGACGGAGGCGAGGGCGGTCACGCGGCCTCCCCCGTGTGCAGCGCGACGATCGAGCCGGCGAGCAGCCGGAAGCGCACGTCGGCGAAGCCTGCGTCCCGCATCAGCCCGGCGAGCGTCTCGGCGTCGGGGAAGCGCTTCACGGACGCCGGGAGGTACGTGTACGCGGAGCCGCCCGGCAGCAGCCTGCCGAGCAGCGGCACGACCCGGTCGAACCAGAGACCGTAGAACGGCCGCAGCGGCCCCCGCGGCTGGGTGATCTCGAGGATCGCGAGCCTGCCGCCCGGCTTCACCACGCGGCGCAGCTCGCGCAGCGCGAGCTCGAGGTCGGCGACGTTGCGCACGCCGAAGCCGACGGTGGCGGCGTCGAAGGTGCCGTCGGCGAACGGGAGGGCCAGCAGATCGCCCTGGACCCACTCCACCTGCGGCGACTTCCGCCGCGCGCGTACGAGCATCTGCTCGGAGAAGTCGAGGCCGGTCACCCGGCCGGCGCCCGCCCGCAGGTCGGCGACGGCGAAATCGCCGGTGCCGCACGCGCCGTCGAGCACGCGGTCGCCGCTCCGCACCACCGCCTGCGCCCCGAGCCGGCGCCAGCGCAGGTCGAGACCGGCGGTCATCACGCGGTTCATCACGTCGTACACCGGCGCTATGCGGTCGAACATCGTGCGGACGTGCTCCGGCGCGAGGGTCAGGACGGCACCTCGCAACCGGCGACGGGACGTTGAGCTCGTCTCACTGGCCCCACCGCGGGACGAGCGCGTTGTCGAGGCCGAGCTGGTCGAGCACGCGCGCGACGACGAAGTCGAGCAGGTCGTCGACCGACTCGGCGCCGTGGTAGAAGCCGGGGGCGAGGAAGAGGATCGTCGCGCCCGCACGCCGCAGCGTCAGCATGTTCTCCAGGTGGATCGACGACAGCGGCGTCTCCCGCGGGCACAGCACGAGCTTCCGCTCCTCCTTCAGCGCCACGGACGCGGCGCGATGAATCAGGTTCTGCATCGCCCCGGAGGCCACCGTGCCGAGCGTGCCCATCGAGCAGGGACAGATCACGTAGCCGTCGACCTTCGCCGATCCCGACGCGTAGGGGGCGCGCCAGTCGCCGGGGTCGTACACGGTCACGCCGGCACCGGTTCCCTCGGTGAAGCGGGCGAGCGTCTCGTCGCGCGACAGCCGGGCGTCGCCGTAGAGCTCGGTAGCGAGCACCTCGATCGCCGCTCCCGACACGGAGACGCCGACCTCGCAGCCCGCGCCGTCGAGAGCGTGCAGCAGGCGGCGCGCGTAGGGCGCGCCGGATGCCCCGGTGATGCCCAGGAACACGCGCACGGCGCTAAGAGTACGCGCGGACCGCTACTTCGGGCCCTTGGAGGCCTCGAGGAAGTCGGCGAGCTTGCGCAGGTTCGCCTCGCCGAGACCGGCGAACGAGGGCATCGGCGACCCGGCGTTCACGCACGCCGGGCACTTGAGGTGGGCGATCTGGAAGGCGACGCCCTTGTTCTTCGCCCCCTCGGCCGTCAGGTTCGGCGCCCCGGGGAACGAGCCGCCCGTCCCGAGGTAGGAGTGGCAGTTGAGACAACCGGAGACGGCGAAGAGCCGGGCGCCGGCCACGGCGCTGCGGTTCGAGGTGAAGCCCTGGGTCGCGGCCCAGCTCGGCACCTTGGCGATCAGCTCCGACCCGAGCGCCTCCTTGGCGGTGGCTCCCTTGTAGGTGAGCACGCCCATCGAGATCACGACGAGGATCGACGCCACGATCGCCACCGGCCGCCGCGAGAGGCGCCGCTCGCCGCGCAGGTCGACGAACGGGATCGCGAGCAGCAGCACCAGGCAGATCGTCGGGACGCCGATCGTGCCGAGGATCACCGACTCCGGCCACTTGAAGATCCGGAGCAGGTAGAAGAGGAAGTAGAAGTACCAGTCGGGACGCGGGACGAAGTTGATCGTCCCGGGGTCGGCCGGCGCGTCGTAGAGCTTGCCGAGCCAGCCGGGGTCCGTGGTGTGGTGGTTGCCCGGCGTCGTGTACTTCCAGACGATCGAGAGCCCCACGATCACGCAGACGACGACGAACGACATGATCGTGTCGTGCCACATCGCGTACGGGTAGAACGGCTTGCCCCGCTCCTTGACGTCCGCCTTGTACTGCTGGAAGACGCGGCGGCGCTCGACGATCCGGTCGGTGGCCATCAGCGCCTCCCCCGGCGCGTCGAGAAGCGCGTCAGGCCGCTGCGGTGGCCGTTCGTCTCGGCGGGCGCGAGCGGCCCGGTGCCCGCCGCCTCCTTCGACCAGGGCGGCGAACTGACGCCGAGCCGGATCACGAGATAGAGGTGCAGCCCGATCAGCGCGAAGATCGCGCCGGGGATCATCAGCATGTGGATGGCGTAGAAGCGCGAGAGCGTGTCGGCGTTGATGTACGTCCCGCCCTGCAGGAACTGGGCGAGGAACGGGCCGAGCACCGGGGCGGTGCCGTTGATGTTGATGCCGACGACGGTCGCCCAGTACGCCGTCTGGTCCCACGGCAGCAGGTAGCCCGTGAAGCCCTCGCCGAGCCCCATCGCGAGCAGCAGCACGCCGATGATCCAGTTGAGCTCACGCGGGTACTTGTAGGCGCCGAAGAGGAACACGCGCCCCATGTGCATGAACATGAGGATGATGAACACGGAGGCGCCCCAGCGGTGCATGCCGCGCACGAGCCAGCCGGCGAAGATGTCGTTCGTGATGTGCTGGATCGAGCTGTAGGCCGAGTTCGGGTCCGGCTTGTAGTACATCGCGAGGATCGAGCCGGTGAGCGCCTGGACGATGAAGGCGGTGAGCGTCGCCGAGCCCAGCGTCTGGAACCAGTTGATGTCGCCGGGGACCTTGCGGAAGAGGAAGTACTTGACCCCGCCGACGAGCCCGGACCGCTCCTCGAGCCAGTCGACCGGATACATGATCGTCTGCTGGAGCTGCTCGGTGCGTGTCAGCCTGCGCGTCGCCATCGTCGCCTCAGTGCGGGGGTTGGACGGGGTAGAGCCACGACTCGATGCCGTTCACGTGCTCGCCCGGGAAGGCGAGCGTCCACTTGTGGATCTCCGCGGTCGCGCCGGCGCCGTCGACGTGCGAGACCGAGTACGGGTGGCCGATGAAGACGTGGCCGCTGCGGATCGAGTACGCATAGCGGTCGAGCGCGCGCACGGGCGGCCCCGCCGTCCGGTTGCCCTCGGTGTCGTACTGGCCGCCGTGGCAGGGGCACCCGAAGCCCGCGATCGAGACGGTCGGGATCAGCGTCACGTCGCCGTGCGTCGAGCGCTGCTTCTCGTTCAGCGGCCCGTTCGGCTGCACCGGGCAACCGAGGTGGGCGCAGTGGTTGGAGATGATCGTGAAGCTGGGCTGCCCCTTCAGCTGGCCGTTGTTGCGGACGAACGCGGTGCGCCGGGAGACCTCGCCCTGGCTCTGGTCGGTCATGAACGTCGCGACGACGAACTTGCCCTCCGGGAAGTCGGAGATCTTGCCGATGTCGTGATCCTTCGTGCCCTGCTTGAGGAAGGCCGGCCCGATCATGAAGCCGAGCGCAGGCACGGTCACGAGCCCGCCGATCACGCCGCCGAGCCCGAGGGTCGAGAGCTCGAGGAACTTCGAGCGCGGATAGCGCTCGCCGGGCGCCGCCGGAGGCATCGCCGGGCCACCCTCGGGCGCCGGCAGCGCCGGCCCGGTCGCCGACTCGGGCGGAACCTCGGGGGCGTGCGCCAGCTCGGTGCCGGCCGTCAGGTCGCGCACCCAGAGGAAGGCGAAGGCGAGCGCCAGCAGCGCGCCCACGCCCGTCACCCACCACGAGACGATCAGCCCGACCAGCAGGACGACGACGCCGACGGCGAAGCCGACCGGCCAGAGGCTCGGCCCGGGGACGTGCGGGTGTTCGTCGTGCGGCTGCAAAGGATCAGGCGGGATTCAATACGTCCGGGGGGAGAAGGGCAATGTCGTAACAGGCGGCGCGAACTCTGACGGAAACCGCGGGGTCATGACGCGGGAACCGACCCCTCGATACCGTAGTCGGACCAGCGGCGGTCGACGAGCGCCTTGACGTCGTCGCTCATCTCGATCTCGGGGGGCCAGTCGCGCGTTCCCTCGAGCGGCCCCTTCGCGGTGGCGTCGATGCCGATCTTCCCACCGACGAACTGCAGCGTGGGCGCGTGGTCGAGGTGGTCGAGCGGCCCTTCCGTGATCACCACGTCCCGCTTCGGATCGACGTTCGCGCCCGCGTAGAACATGACGGCGTTGTAGTCGTGGACGTCGACGTGCTCGTCGACGACGACGATCCCCTTCGTGAGGCTCAGCATCCCGAGTCCCCAGAGCGCGTGCATCACCTTCTTCGCGTGGCCCGGATAGGCCTTGCGGATCGAGACGATGCAGAGGTTGTGGAACGCACCGGCGACCGGCAGGTCGTAGTCGACGATCTCGGGCACGGTCATCTTCACGGCGGGGAGGAAGATCCGCTCGGTCGCCTTGCCGAGCCAGGCGTCCTCCTGCGGCGGCTTCCCGACGACGATCGAGGGATAGACGGCGCCCTTCCGCATCGTCATCGCCGTGACGTGGAACACGGGGAATCGCTCGACCGGTGTGTAGAAGCCGGTGTGGTCGCCGAAGGGGCCCTCGTCGGCCTCGTCGCCCCGCGAGATCGTCCCTTCGAGGACGATCTCGGCGTCGGCCGGCACCTCGAGGTCGACGGTGACGCCCTTGACCAGCTCGAGCGGCGCGCCGCGCAGGAAGCCGGCGACCATGAACTCGTCGATGTGCTTCGGCAGCGGCGCCGAGGCCGAGTAGGCGCTGATCGGGTCGAGCCCGAGCGCCACCGCGACCTCCATCGTGCCCTCGGTGAACAGGTAGTCGGCCCGCCCGTCCTTGTGGATCTGCCAGTGCATCGCCGTCGAGCGCGGGCCGAGCACCTGCAGCCGGTACATGCCGACGTTGCGCTGACCCGTGCGAGGGTCGCGCGTGATCACGGCCGGGAGCGTCACGAACGGGCCGCCGTCGCCCGGCCAGGCGGTCTGCACCGGCAGCAGGCCGAGGTCGACGTCGTCCCCCCGCAGCACGACCTCCTGGCAGGCGCCGCGTCGCACCACCTTCGGGCGGGAGTCGGCGATCGACTTGAGCGTCTTCAGCCCCCGCACCTTCGCCGCGAGCCCCTCGGGCGGCTGCAGCTCCAGGATCTCGCCCAGCCGCGACGCGACGTCGTCCAGCCGCTCGACCCCGAACGCCAGGCACATCCGCCGCTCGGTCCCGAACTGGTTCAAAAGCAGCGGGATCGAGCTGCCCCGCGGCCGCTCGAACAGCAGCGCAGGACCGCCCGCCTTGACGACACGGTCGACGATCTCGGTCGCCTCGAGGCGCGGATCGACCTCCGCCTCGATCCGCACGAGCTCGTGCTCCCGCTCGAGCAGCGCGATCCACTCGCGCAGGTCGCGAGGAGGGGTCACGCCGGCCGCGACTGCCCGCACATGCGCATACGTCGCTAGACGACTTGGCGGCGCGCCCGGCGGCGCTCGGCGCGGCGGTGGCCGGCACGGTGGGTCAGCTCGCCCAGGACGATCACGGCGAGGAAGATGAGGCCGACCACGAGCATCCCGAGGATGACGTGCGTGCCCTCGCTGGCGGCGTCGAAGATCATGAGGCGACTCTAGCGGAGTGACGTCGAAGCGCACGCCGCACGTCGTCGTCGCCCGGGGTGCCGCCGAGCGCCCGCGCCGCGGCGACCCACGCCTCCCCGTCGCCGTCGGCGCCGTCGGCGCGCAGCGACGCGCAGCGGGCGATCAGCTCCGCCAGCGCCGCGACGGCCGGCACGCCGCCCGCCTCCGCCACCCGGACGAGCCCGTGCGCGTAGAGGTAATCGCCGAGCAGCACCGCTTCGTCCCCGTCCGGCGGGTCGAAGAGGCGCGGCCTGCCGTAGTGCACGAGGTAGGCCTCGTAGACGGTCTCGACCCCGAGCGCCAGCTCGTCCGGGACGAGCGCCGAGAACACCGGCTCCCAGTCGGGCAGCGCGCGGAGCGAGCCGGCCCAGAAGACACTCTCCTCGCCCGCGCCGGCGGCGATCGCCTCAACCACCGAGTGCACGGCTCACCGCCTCCACGGTCTCGTCGATCTCGTCGTCGCCGTGGGCGAGCGACGGGAAGAGGCACTCGTACGGGCTCGGCGCGACGTAGACGCCGCGGTCGAGCAGCCCCCGGAAGAGCTGCGCGTAGCGGTCGGCGTCGAGCTCGGCGAACCGCTCGACCGGCTCGTGCCGCCCCGCGAACAGGGTCAGCATCCCGCCGACGCGCTGCACGCGACCGAAGGGGGCGAGCCCCTCCTCGAGCCGGGCGGCGCGGCGCTCGAGCTCCGCGTAGACCGCCGGGTCGCGGAGGCGCCGCAGCACCGAGACGCCCGCCGCCGTCGCGAGCGGGTTGCCGCTCAGAGTGCCCGCCTGGTAGACCGAGCCCGAGGGCGCGAGCTGCTCCATCACCGCCGCCCGGCCGCCGAAGGCCGCGAGCGGCAGCCCGCCGCCCACGATCTTCCCGAGCACCGTCAGGTCCGGGGTGATCCCGAAGCGCTCCTGGGCGCCGCCGCGGCCCACCCGGAACCCGGTGATCACCTCGTCGAAGACGAGCAGCGCGCCGGAGGCGTCGCAGAGCATGCGCAGCGCCTCGAGGAAGCCCGCGGCCGGCGGGACGCAGCCCATGTTGCCGGCGACCGGCTCCACGATGATCGCGGCGAGGCCCTCGCCGTAGCGCTCGACGGCGGCGGCGACGCCGTCGACGTCGTTGTACTCGCAGATGATCGTGTCGGCCGTGACGCCGCTCGGCACGCCCGGGGAGGAGGGGATCCCGAGCGTGGCGAGCCCGGAGCCCGCGCTCGCGAGGAACGCGTCGCCGTGGCCGTGATAGCACCCTGCGAACTTGAGCACCCGGTCACGGTGCGTGACGCCGCGTGCGAGCCGGACGGCGGAGATCGCCGCCTCGGTGCCCGAGGAGACGAGCCGCACGCGCTCGACGGAAGGAACCGCGTCGACGATCTCGACGGCGAGCTCCACCTCGCGCTCCGTCGGCGCGCCGAAGCTGGTCCCGTCGAGCGCCGCGGCACGCACGGCCTCGACCGTCTCCGGGTCGGCGTGCCCGAAGATCAGCGGCCCCCACGACTGCACCCAGTCGAGGAGCCGGCGGCCGTCGACCGTCTCGACGTACGCGCCTTCGCCGCGCCGCACGAAGAACGGCTCGTCGAGCCCGACGCCGCGCATCGCGCGGACGGGCGAGTTGACGCCGCCCGGGATGACCTTCAACGCCCGGTTCCAGAGCGGAGACCGCGTCAGGGCTACGTCTGCCAGCCCGCGTACTCCTTCGCCCAGTACGTGATCACGACGTCGGCGCCGGCCCGGCGGATCGCCGTCAGCGACTCGACGGCGGCCGCCTGCTCGTCGAGGTCGCCTGCGGCCGCGGCGGCCTTCACCATCGCGTACTCGCCGCTGACGTTGTACGCGGCGAGCGGCAGCTCGAAGCGGTCGCGGACCGCCCGCAGCACGTCGAGGTACGGCAGCGCCGGCTTGACCATCAGCAAGTCGGCTCCTTCGGCCACGTCGAGCTCGCACTCGCGCAGGGCCTCGCGCACGTTTCCGGGATCCATCTGGTAGCCGCGCCGGTCGCCGAACGCGGGCGCGCTGTCGGCGACGTCGCGGAAGGGGCCGTAGAAGGCCGAGGCGTACTTGGCCGAGTAGGCGACGATCGGCGTCTGCGGCAGCTGCTCGCGGATCGCGCCGATCCGGCCGTCCATCATGTCGCTGGGGCACACGACGTCCGCGCCCGCCTCGACGTGGGAGACGGCGGTGCGCACGATCAGGTCGAGCGACGCGTCGTTGTCGACGACGCCGTCGGTGCCCACGACCCCGCAGTGGCCGTGCGCGGTGTACTCGCACAGACAGACGTCGGTGAGCAGCAGGAGCTCGGGGAACCGGGGCCGCAGCGCCCGCAGCGCCTGTTGCACGATCCCGTCGTCGACCCAGGCGCCCGAGCCCTCGTCGTCCTTCGACGCGGGGACGCCGAAGAGGAGCACCGAGCCGATCCCGACGCGCAGGAGCTCCTCGCACTCGCGCACGACCGACTCGACCGTGTGGCGGGCGAGCCCGGGCAGACGCTCGTTCGGCATCGCCTCCGGCGCGACGAACAGGGGCATCACCAGGTCGTCGGGCGACAGGGTGGTCTCCCGCACGAGGTCACGGAGCCCGGCGCTCGCGCGCAGTCGGCGCAGCCGGGTGGCGGGGAACGTGCTCATCTCCCGGATCGTCGCACAGCCGGGCACCCGGCGGCCCGTGTCGCTACTTGCGCACGATCGTCGGCTCGTCCGCCGCCTCGTGCAGCTCCACCTCGACCGGCACGGGCTGCTCGCGCCACGACTCGAGCGTGATCCGGTCGGCGAAGAACTCCCACAGCGCGCGGCCCACGGCGAGCAGCGGCAGGGCGATCAGCGCGCCGGGGAGCCCGTAGAGCTCGAAGCCCGCCGCCAGCCCGAAGATCACGAGCAGCGGATGTAGCCGCAGTGCGCTCCCCATCACGTTCGGCACGACGACATGACCTTCCACCTGGTGGATCCCGAGGAAGAGGAGCGCCACCCAGAGCGCCGAGATCGGGTGGACGACCGCGGCGTAGAGGATCGCGGGCACCGCCCCGAGCCAGGGGCCGAGGTACGGGATCACCTCGGTCAGCGCCACCCACGCACCGAACAGCAGCGCGTACTGCTGTGCGTGCGGCAGCAGCCCGAGGGCGGCGAAGAGCCACAATCCGACCCCGGCGCTCGTCCCGATGATCAGGCTGAGCAGCGCCTGGCCGCGAACGTACGAGACGAGCGAGTGCTCGATCGAGAGCAGGAGCGGCTGCTCGCCCGGTCGAGGCGGGAAGCGGCGGTCGACGATCCGCCCGAACCGCTGCATGTCGAGCAGCATGTAGACGGAGACGACGATCAGCAGCACGGCGCTGAACAGCGTCTTGCCGATCGAGATCGCGGCGCCCTCGACGAACGTGACGATCTTGTGGGTGTACTTGCCGATGTCCCGCTGCCGGATCTGCGTGACGAGCCTGTGGCCGCGCTTCCTGACCTTGATCGACTGGAGGTGGTGGGTGTTCAGCCAGTGCTGGAGCCGGTCGACGTCCCGGTCGGCGGAGGTCTGTCCGGAGGCCCCGTGAGGATGCGTGAAGTAGTCGTTGAACCGGTTCGCCGCGGTCGTCGTCTGACCGGCCACGGCGGTCACCAGCGCCGCGATGACGAGCGAAGAGCGCCGCCAGGAAGCTCAGGTACACGAACGCGACCGACAGGCCGCGCGGGAGGCGGACCCGCTGGAGGCCGCGGACGAGCGGGTCGAGCAGCAGCGCGACGAGCGCGGCGACCGCGAAGAGGAAGACGACGTGAGCCGCCGCCGTCGCGAGCAGCCACACCAGCACCAGCAGCAGCGGCAGCCCGACGAGCTGGATCCAGCGCGGGACCTGGATCCGCGGCGACCGGCCGGGGGCGTTCACGGGACCGATGCTACAGGCGTGATCCGCCGGTCCTCGCCGCCCGCCTGGGACTGGTCGCTCGAGCTCGACGGGGCGCTCGCGCTCGATCGCGGCGAGTCCTGGGACGAGCCGGCCGGCCGCAACCGCCTGCCGGGATCCGCGACACCCCGGTTGAAAGCCCTTTCGGCGTCCGCTACGGTGCCGCCGATGCCGCCCCAGGCCACAGCTCGGCGTGGCCGGACGGCGCAGCGCCGTCGCCAGGAGCGAGAACGCCGCCTCCGCCGGCTCGCCGCCGTCCTCGTCCTCGCCCTGGTTGCGCTGGTGGTCGTCGCGCTGTCCGCATTCGGCGGGTCAGCCTCGCCGATCCAGGCGCCGACCCCTGCGAACGCCGCGCGGTTCCTGCCCGCGGGGCCGCCGCACCCCGAGATCGTCGCCCGGCTCGGGTCGCTGCAGATCCAGCTGCCGGTCAGCCAGGCCCGCGTGACCGCGATCGGCTACCAGGGCGGAAGCGAGGGCGCGCTCGCGCTGTCGCAGGTCGGCACGCAGGCGAACCAGGGGCTGCTCCAGCGGATCGTGCACGCGGTGGTCGGCGGGTCGAGCTCGAAGCCGCGGTGGTACCAGCTTCCCGGCGGCCAGGGGCCGTCGTCGTCGGCGATCGACGTCGGAGCGGCAGCGGGAACCGACGTCGTACTCACCCGTGGACGGCACGATCGTCGCGATCGACGACGTCGTCCTGGACGGCCGCACCTACGGCTCGCGGGTCGACATCCAGCCGGCGGGAGCTCCGTCGCTCGTCGTCTCGGTCTCGCACCTGCGAGCCGACGCCGCGCTCGTCGTCGGCTCGCCGCTGACGGCCGCAGGCACGAAGCTCGGGTCGGTCGTCGACTTCGCGCACGTCGAGCGGCAGGCGCTGGCCCGGTACACGAACGACTCCGGGAACCACGTGGTCGTCGAGGTGCACCCGTCGGCTGCCCTCGGCCTCGGGTAGGTCGGCCCTGAGAATCCTGTTCGTCGCCGACGTGTTCGGCGCGCCCGGCCGGCGGGCCGTCGAAGCCCGGCTCCCCGGCCTGCGCGACGAGCTCGCGGTCGACTTCTGCGTCGTCAACGGCGAGAACGCCGCGGCGGGCCGCGGCATCACCGCCAAGCTCGCGGAGAAGCTGCTCGCGAGCGGGGCGGACGTCGTCACGCTCGGCAACTGGGCGTGGGGGCAGCCGGGATTCGCGCCGTACCTCTCGGGCACCGACCGCGTGCTGCGGCCGGCGAACATGTCGCCGCAGACTCCCGGCACCGGCTTCGCCGTCCACGGCGGGGTCGCGGTGATCAGCCTGCTCGGGGTGTTCTCGTTCGCCCCGTTCGAGAGCCCGTTCCTCGCCGCCGACCGCCTGGTCGAACAGGCGCGCAGGGAGACGCCGGTCGTGGTGGTCGACTTCCACGCGGAGGCGACGAGCGAGAAGGTCGCGCTCGCCCGCTACCTCGACGGCCGCGTGACGGCGGTGCTCGGCACGCACACGCACGTGCAGACGAACGACGCGCGCGTGCTCGCGGGCGGGACGGCGGCGATCACCGACGCCGGGATGACCGGGCCGCACGACTCGGTGATCGGCAGCGACGACCACAACGCGATCCGGCGCTTCCTGACCGGCATGCCGGCGCGGCTCGAGCCGGCGACGGGGGACGTGCGCATCGAGGGCGCGCTGCTCGAGTGCGGCCCCGACGGGCGCGCGGGCTCGTGCGAGGCTATTCGGGTCGCGGTCGACCCGGCCTGATCGGCCACGCGAGCACCGCAAGCACCGCGAGCAGGGTCACGTCGCGCGCGAGCACGACGCCCGCGAGCTGCCCGCCGTCCGCGTACGACCAGTAGCGGCCCGGGAACCAGACCTGCGTGAGCACGCACGCGGCGCTCAGCAGCCCGACGGCCGCGAGCCCGCGCCGGCCGCGCACGAGCGGCACGAGCGGGATCAGCCAGAGCAGGTACTGCGGCGAGAGCACCTTGCCGAAGACGACGAACGCGCAGGCCGCGGCCGCCGCGTATCGCAGCAGCCGCTCCCGTGTGGCGGGGCCGCGGGCGAAGGCGACCCAGAGCGCCACGAGCGCGGCGGCCTGGAGGAGCACGAACAGCGTCGCGAGACGCGCGTGGCCGGCGACGTTCTGCGAGCCGTGACTCGTTACGACCGCGGGATGCCCGAACGTCGTCAGGAGCGCCGCGCCGAGGCTCTCGACCTGCAGCGGCCGCGACGCCTGCCCGTGCACGCTGACACCCACAGCCCGTGCGGAGCGAGCACTGCGAACGGCGCGAAGATCGCGGCCGCGACGGCGAGCCCGGCGAGCGGCGACCGTCGGCGCCCCTGCCGCACCGACCAGAGAAGCGCCGGCGGGACGGCGACGAGCGGCCAGAGCTTCGCCGCGACCGCCGCGCCGAGCAGGCTCCAGCCGAGCGTGTGCCGGTCGTCGAGCAGGGCGAGCAGCGCGCCGGCGAGCAGCAGCGCGGGCCAGAGGTCGAAGCGCGAGAGGATCAACGAGCCCACGAGGACGGGGGCGAGCGCCACGTACCACCCCGCCCGCGCGTCGATCCGGCCGGTCACGACGACGAGCGCGACGCCGCAGGCTGCCATCAGCTCCGCGAAGGCGGCCGCGTAGTCGCCGAACGGCGCCGGCACGAGGAACACCGGCAGCGCGCCGGGCGGATACTCGACGGGGAAGTCGCGGTACGGGACGAGGCCGTGGTTCCAGATCGCGGTGCCGTAGTCGCGGTACACCGGCCAGTCGACGAGCTGCCCGTGCGCCCAGAACCAGCCGTGCACGACCCCGAAGCACACGAGGAAGAGCGCGGCGGCGGCGGCCGACTCGGCCGCGTCAGCCGGGCGCGGGCGTCTCATCGCAGGCGCCCGGCAGGGGAGCGAGCAGCGCGAGGATCACGAACGGGAAGAACCATGGGAGATAGAGATAGAACCAGTGGGTGAGGACGAGCTCGAAGCCCACGAGCAGGGCGGCGGTGAGCGCGGCGAGGCGCAGGGGCGAACGGCGGCGGGGCACCCAGGCGAGCACGATCGCGCCGAGCACGAGCAGCGCCTGCAGCGCGTGCTGCACGACGCTCAGATCCGGCAGCCCCCTGGCGTGGTACTGGCCCCAGTCCCAGATCGAGAACGGCGAGTCGCGGCCGAGCTGGAAGTGCACCGTGCGGTCGTAGAAGACACGCGCGGCGTGCAGCGGCGACGGCTCGAGAAAGAGCACGAAGAACACGAGCACCGTGGCCAGCGCGAAGCCGAGCAGCGTGCGCACCGTCGGCCGGAGCCGCCGTGCCTCCGGGTAACCCGACCACAGCGGCAGCACGAGCAGCGAGGCGAACTTGGTCCAGCCCGAGAGCGCGACCGCGGCCCCGCGGGCGACGTCGCTCGTCAGCGCGGCGAACCCCCAGACGAGCAGCGCGGGCGCGATCGCGTCGTTCGTGTTCGAGCTCGACGCATACTGGGTGAACGGCCAGGCGGCCCACGCGAACGCCGCGGTCGCCGCGAGTCGCGGCCCCCCGAGGCGCCGGCCGACGAACGCGAGCCCGAGCAGCGCCAGCAGGTCGAAGAGCACCGAGGTCAGGTGCACCGCGGGCAGCGTGTCCCACTTGTGGCTCCAGCCGAGGATCAGGTACCCCGGGACGTACGCGAGGTAGGAGACCGGGCCGTAGGTGTCGCCGAGCGGGTTCGCGGTCTCGCAGCGGCCGTTCGTCTGCACCCGGTCGCGGATCTCGCCCTCGGTGTCGGCCGGCCCGCAGGCCGGCTGCGAGTCCTCGACCGGGAAGTGGCCGTACGGGCTCTGGCCGTGGACGATCCGGTCCGCGCCGATCACGCCGGAATAGCCGACGTCGATCACGTTCGACGCGCGCACGTTCAGGCCGACCCGGAAGCCGGCGACGAAGACGGTCACCGCCGCGAGCACCCAGACGGGCAGCTGGGAGACCCCGCGCGACGGGCGGTCGGTGCGGGCGACCCAGAGGCACCGCGCGAGCAGCCAGAGGAGCGGCGGATAGACGAGCGGCATCGCCGCGAACACGTTGCCGCGGTTGAAGAACCACAGCGAGATCGAGAACGAGAGCAGGACGAGCACGTCGACGTTGCGCACCGACAGGAGGCGTCGCCAGTCGACGAGGCCGAGCAGGAAGATCGCGCAGAAGCTCAGCCACACCGGGTAGCTGTTGATCTTGTCGCCGCCGAACGCGCCGTGGTAGCCGCGGGCCATCTTCCACGCGACCTGAGGCCCCGTCCAGGCCTCGGTCACCGTTCCCGTCTGGTCGTCGACCTTCCCCGTCGCGATCTCGCCGGCCGCGCCCGACCAGACGTTCACCGTCCACACGCCGTTCTCGTACGTCGCGTCCGTGGTCGGCTTCGGTGGGTAGCGCTGCAGCCAGTCGTGCACCTTCGGATCGGCGAGGAAGCGGTCGATCACCTCCCGCTTGGGCAGCCGGCCCTTCGCCTGCGCGACCGCCGGCGTGGTCGGCGTGAGCGGGTTCGAGCCGGTCGTCCCCGCGCGCGCCCCCGGGACGAGCACGAGGGCGATCGCCGCGACGACCGCGAGCTTCAGCGCCGGAAGCTCCAGAGCTTGTTGCCGATGAAGTTGAGCGGCGTGACGAGGACGATCGCGATCGCCTGCGAGACGAGCTTCCCGAGGTGGAGCGTGTCGAGGAAGAGCACCAGCCAGAGCTGGTTGACGAGGAGCGCGACGACGGCGACGATCAGGAAGCGCAATCCCTGGTAGGCGAAGCTGCCCTTCTGGTGGGCGAACGTCCAGTGACGGTTCCACCAGTAGTTGTTCGCGGCGGAGACGACGAAGGAGACGACGGCGGCCTTGTGCGCGCCGATCCCGAGCAGCGCCCAGTAGACGCCGAGGTTGACCACGTACCCCGAAAGGCCGACGGCGCCGAACTGCGCGAGCTGGATCCAGTTCTGGGGGCGGCGAAGCGCCTCGGCGGCGCGCACGGCGGCGGACACGCGGCGAGGCTACCGGCTAGAGGCTTGGCGCCGCAGCGTGGATGCCGCCGCGCTCGTCGATCCAGGGGTCCTCGAGGTCGAGGTCGGCAAGGCGGCGCGCGCGCTGCCGGTAGAAGTCGGTGTCGCTCTCGTCGACGAGCATGAGGGCGGAGTGGAGCTCGATCTCCTCCGTCGAGGATCCGCGCAACCGCGAACGGCATGAACCGCTGCGTCCCGTCGCCGCAGAGCACCTCGAAGCCGACGAGGCGGTCGTCCTGCGGGTCGAGCAGCGCCTCGACCGGCCGACCGAGCTGGATCCCGTGCAGCCGGACGGGCAGCGCCATCACCTCCGCAGCCGGACGACCCCTCATCCCGGCTCCGTCCTTTCCCGGGGGCCGCGGCGGAAACCGGTGACAAGTGGCACGAACCGCACCGGCGCGAGCGGCTCGACGGCGACACCGTCCCGGCCACGGACGACGCGGACGAGCTCGTCCCCCAACGGCAGGACGAGCCGGCCGTCCGGCCCGAGCTGGGCGACGAGCGCCCCGGGCAGCTCCTCGGCGGCGGCCGCGACCGCGATCGCGTCGAAGGGGGCACGCCCGGGCAGGCCGAGCGTCCCGTCCCCGACGACGACGTCGACCGCGTAGCCGGCGGCGGCGAGGTTCGCCCGCGCCAGCTCCGCGAGCGCCGGAATCCGCTCGATCGAGACGACCTCGGCGGCAAGCTCCTGGAGCACCGCGGCCTGGTAGCCCGACCCGGTCCCGACGTCGAGCACCCGCTCGTCCCCGGCGAGGCCGAGCGACTCGCAGATCAGCGCGACTACGTACGGCTGCGAGATCGACTGCCCGTGGGGCAGCCTCAGCGCCGCGTCGGCGTACGCGGTCCCGCGCTCGGCGGGCGGCACGAACAGCTCGCGCGGCACGCGGCGCATCGCCTCGAGCAGCCGCGGGTCGGAGATGCCCCGCGAGCGAAGTTGTGCGTCGATCCAGTCACCGCGCACGGAGATGCTCCACGACGAGCGCCTTGATGCCGGTGATCGACGCCGGCGGCTCGCGCAGGCCGACCGTCAGCATCGGCACCTCGGAATCGGCGGCCTCGAGCGAGCCGTGACTGCCGCCGCCGCGGTGATGCCGGCCCGCGAGGTCGACGAACTCGTAGCCGGGGGCGGCCGAGACCAGCACCTCGCCGGCATTGGGGTTCGCGAGCGCCGCCGCGGCCCGCACCCGTCCCTCCGGCACCTGGTCGAGCAGCGCGGCGTCCTCGTCGCCGTCAGATACGGCGACGACCTGCCCGTCCTCCAGGAAGAGCACGATCCCCGCTCCCGGCTGCTCCCCGATCCGGCGGGCGGCCCGGCGCGGGTCGTCGGTGTAGACCATCGCCGCCCGGTTCGAGGCGGTCACGAGGTCGTCGCCCGCGTCGAGCCGTACGGCCTCCGTCACCTTCGACTGGCCGTGGTCGGAGCAGACGACGACGGCGTAGCGCTCGAGGAACGCCTCGGGGCCGCCCGCCGCGTCCATCAGCGCCGCGATCGCGGCGTCGCTCCGCGCCAGCGCCTCGTGCGCCGCGTCGGGCCCGGCGGCGTGCGAGGCGTAGTCGTAGTCGGGGAGGTAGTAGACGAGCAGGTCGAACCCGTCGCGGGTGACGAGCCAGCGGCCGACCCAGGCTGCGTAGTCGTCGATCGAGCCGAGGGCGCGGTTGCGCACGGCGATCGGCGCGCCGGTCCGGTCGCTCTCGTAGAGCGAGAAGAAGAAGAACCGCTTCGGCCCGTTGACCGCGGGGACGCCCGGGATCGTCGGCAGGTGGCGGTGACGGCCGCGGTAGCACGTGATGTTGATCGCCGCGCTCGTCAGCCCGTCTCCTTCGACGGCTTCGTAGATGGTCTCGGCGTCGCGCGCGAGATGGCGGGCGTTCAGATCGACGACCGTGTCGCGCAGCGAGCGCGCGACGCCTGCCGCGCGTACCGCGCCGAACGAGGAGCCGTACTCCACGAGGCGGCGCTCGCCGCGATGCCACCAGACGAGATGCGGGATGTGGTGCACGTCGGGGTGCGCGCCCGTCGCGATCGACGAGAGGCACACGGGCGTCAGCGACGGGAACGTCGAGGTGGCGCGACGGTAGCTGCCCTGCTCGGCGAGGAAGCGCAGCGCCGGCGTGTCGGCCGCCTCGAACATCGACGGCGTCAACCCGTCGATGACGACCAGCACGACCGGCTTGGGCGAGGCCACCGTCAGTCGCGCGCCAGCGTGCGCAGGCCCGCGTGCCGGTCGGGCGAGCGCCTGCCGCGCCCGCAGCCCGAGCACGGGCACCGCGAGCGCCTCGAGGTAGCCGAGCACGGGCACGAACGCGAGGCCCGCGCCGACGAGCGACGCGGCCGCGAGCAGCGTCGCCGTGCCGCCACGCGTGCCGCCGCGGCGGAGCGCGCCGCCGACGAGCGGAGCCGAGCCGAGCGCGCCGCAGATCGCGCCCGCGAATCCCCCCGCGGCCTCGTCCCACTGGCCGAACGCGAAGCCGATCGCGATCGAGACGATCGAGGCGGCGACGAGCCCCGCGACCGCCCGGCGCAGCGCGCCGGTCAGCGCGACGCCGATCGCGGCCCCGAGCCCCACCAGGATCCCGATCGTGTACCAGTCCCCCACACCTCGAGTTTACGCAGGGCCGCATTCCGGACATACGGTTCTCGTGAGCGACGCCCGGGCCCTGCTCGTCTTCTTCTCCTCGGCGCGGTCCGGGCCGGCTCGACGCATGGAGAGCCTGGTTGCCCATGTCGCCCGCAAGGAGCGCAGCAGGCTGCGTGTGGTGCAGGTCGACGTCGAGACGAACGCCGTGCTCGCCGAGCGTCTCGACGTGGCGGACGCTCCCGCGCTCGTGCTCGTCGTCGACCGGCGCCCGGTGGCGCGCCTCGACGGACGCGCGAGCGCACCGAAGATCGACGCGATGCTCGAGCACCACCTCGAGCCCGTGTCGGTCTAGCGCGGGTCGCCGGCCTCGAGCCGGGCGATCAGGGCCAGCGCGAACTGCGCCGCCCGGGCCCCGTCGACGACGCGATGGTCGAACGTGACGCTGATGTTGCCCAGACGGCGAACGACCACCTCGCCGTCGCGCACGACCGGCCGGTCGGCGATGCGATGCACGCCGAGGATCGCCACCTCGGGGTGGTTGACGAGCGGCGTCACGAACAGCCCCGCCAGCTTGCCCGCGCTCGTAACCGTGAAGGTCGAGCCCCGCAGCTCGTCCTGGGTGAGGTTGCCGGCGCGCGCCTTCTCCGCGAGCGCGTCGACGTCGGCGCGGAGCTCCGCGACGCTGCGCGTGCCGCAGCCGCGGACGACCGGCACGACGAGGCCCTGCTCGGTCTGCACCGCGACACCGAGGTCGTACCGCTCGAGGTAGACGATCTCGTCTCCCTCGAGGCGCGCGTTCAGCTCGGGAAACTCGCGCAGCGACTCCGCGGTCGCGCGCAGCACCGTCGGCAGCAGCAGCTTCAGGTCGACGTTCGAGAAGTCGCACTCCTCGACGTAGGTGACCGCGGGCACCTCGTGATGCGCACGTGTCAGGTGCTCGACGATCTGCCGCCGAACGCCGCGCACCTTCTCGCGGCGCCCCTCGGGAGCCGGCAGCGCCGGCGGCTCCGCCTGCGCCTGCTCGGTGCGTGGCGTGGTCGCTTGTAACAGACTGTCACTTGCCCCTGCGGCGGCGCGGACGTCGTCCTCGGTGACGCGTCCTCCGGGGCCGCTGGCCCGCACGGACGCCACGTCGACGCCCAGTTCCTGCGCGATCCGGCGCACGAGAGGGGTCGCCTGGACACGGCCTTCCGAGCCGGCCGCCGAAGCTTGTAACAGTCTGTTACTTGCAGGCTCTCCGGCGCGCGCCTGGTCGGGCCCCGCGGCGGACTGCGCTCCGAGGGCACTCCCCCGACCCGAGCCGCCACCGCTCTCGGCGGCACCGCTCTCGGCGCCGCCGCCGATCACGACGAGCACGGTGCCGACGGGGACGACGTCGCCCTCGCCGACGAGGATGCGCGTGACGGTACCCGCGGCGGGGGACGGGATCTCGACCGTGGTCTTGTCCGTCTGGATCTCGACGAGCGGTGCGTCCTCGGCGATCTCGTCGCCCTCGGCGACGAGCCACCGCGCGACCTCTCCCTCGGTCAGACCCTCGCCCAGATCCGGCAGCTTGAACTCGTAGGCCATCGGCGGCGGAGATTACCGCGGGCGGCCCACCCAGGAGCCGGCCGGGACGATCAGCACGCGCAGCCCCGGGCCCGCCCGCCAGAGCGACACCGCGAGCTCGTCGCCGTCGAGCCCGGGGGCGACCTCCCGCGGCACGTAGCCGGCCTGGAGCGAGCGGTCCTCGTTCCAGATGCCCACGGCGTTCGGGTCGTGCTCGTTCCAGGGCTCGCGGACGAGCGCGAGCCGCGCACCGGGGTCGAAGGACGCGTCGGCCACCGCCTCCGGGCGAAACGACACACCCGCGACGGCGACGACGCGCACGCGAGGATCGTCCGAGCGCACCGCCTCGCCGGTCGCCGCGTCGCGCAGGTGGTACCCCGCGCCGCGCGGGGCGCGCTCGAGCCAGAGGCGGAGGCGCCCGCTCAGAGGAGCGAGCGCACGGCGGCCGCGACGCGCTCGGCGGACGGCATGTACGCGTCCTCGATCGACCAGTACGGGTACGGGACGTCGAAGCCCGTCACGCGCAGTACCGGCCCCTGCAGGTCGTAGATCGCGCGCTCCGCGACCAGCGCCGCCAGCTCGGCGCCGAAGCCTGCCGTGCGCGGCGCCTCGTGCACGATCACGACGCGTCCCGTCTTCGCCACCGACGCGAGGATCGCCTCCTCGTCGAGCGGGCGGAGGGAGCGGATGTCGACCACCTCGCACGAGACGTCGACGAGCTCGGCGGCCGCGAGGCACACGCCCACCATCGCCCCGTACGCGACCAGCGTCACGTCGGTTCCCTCGCGCGCGGTTCGCGCCTTGCCGAGCGGCACGACGTGCTCTCCCTCCGGCACCTCGCCGCGCGCGGTGCGGTAGACGAGCTTCGGCTCGAAGACAACCACGGGGTCGGGGTCGCGAATCGCCGCGGCGAGCAACCCCTTCGCGTCGGCCGGGGTCGACGGAATGGCCACCTTGATCCCCGGCGTGTGGACGTAGTACGCCTCCGGCGAGTCGTCGTGCAGCTCCGGCGCACGCACGCCGCCGCCGTAGGGCATGCGGATCGTCAGCGGGAACTGCATCCCGCCGCCGGTGCGCCAGTGGTAGCGGCCGACGTGGGTGATCAGCTGGTCGAGACACGGATACGAGAACGCGTCGTACTGCATCTCGACGACCGGCCGCCAGCCCGCCATGCAGAGACCGACGGCGCTGCCGAGCATCCCCGCCTCGGCGAGCGGCGTGTCGAAGCAGCGGTCCGGCCCGAAGCGGTCGCGCAGCCCTGCCGTGGCGCGGAAGACGCCGCCGGCGCGGCCGACGTCCTCGCCCATCACCATCACGTCGGCGTCGCGCGCGAGCTCCGTGTGGAGCGCGTCGTTGACCGCCTCGACCAGGGTCAGCTCAGCCACGGCGGAGATTCCCCGGCGGATCGACGTAGGCGTGCGCGAACACGAGCTCGGGGTCGGGCGCCGGCTCGGCCTCGGCCGCCTTGATCCCGGCGCGCATCAGCTCCTCCGCGTCGAGCCGCACGGCTTCCGCGCGCTCGTCGTCGAGCACGCCGAGGCGGCGCAGGTACTCCTCGTACTGCCCGAGACACTCGCGGTCGCGCTCCTGCTCGACGCGCGCGAGGTCGATGTAGGCCCGCGGGTCGTCGGCGGTCGCGTGCGGCGCGGCCCGGTAGTGGACGCACTCGATCAACGTCGGGCCGCCGCCGGAGCGCGCACGGTCGACCGCCGCCCGCGCCGCGTCGTGCACCGCCAGCACGTCGAGCCCGTCGACGGTGACGCCCGGGATGCCGTAGCCCTCGGCCTTCGCCGCGATCGACTCGGCACGCGTCTGCGCCTCGATCGGCGTCGAAATCGCCCACTGGTTGTTGTTGCACACGAACACCGCCGGCGCGTTCGTGACGGCGGCGAAGTTGACGCCTTCGTGGAAGGCTCCCTCGCTGGTCGCGCCGTCGCCGAAGAAGCACATGGCCACCGCCGGCTCGTTGCGCAGCTTCTTCCCCCACGCGAGGCCGGCCGCGTGCGGGACGTGGGTCGCGATGGGGACGCAGATCGAGGCGACGTTCCAGTCGGCCGGGTTCCACCAGCCGGACGGATGCCCGCGCCACCACTGCAGGATCGTCGCGACGGGCATCCCGCGCACGAGGCCGATCGCCGACTCGCGGTAGGAGGGGAAGATCCAGTCGTCGTCGGTGAGCGGGAACGTCGCGCCCGCCTGGATCGCCTCGTGATTCCAGAAGATCGCGTAGGTGCCGATGCGCCCCTGGCGGTGGTAGACGACCGAGCGCTCGTCGTAGGTGCGCAGCAGCACCATCCGGCGATACAGCTCGAGCAGGTCCTGCTCGCTCAGGCCGTCCGGGGCCGAATCGCGGTCGAATCGGCTGCGCGCATCGGTCGAGGCCATGCGGTGCGGAAGGCTACCCGCTCGCAGCCGCCGCTACACGAGGACGGAGAGCGCGTCGCGCTTCGCCTCGAACACGACCGTCTCGACGTCGCCGAGATCCTCGCCGTCCGACTGCAGCGGCAGCGGCCGGTCGCAGCGCACCTCGATCCGGTCGAGGTCGTGGCCGAAGAGCACGCGCGGGCCGTATCCCGCGCCGCGCACGAGCGCCGCGGCGAGCCGCGGCATGTCGCCGCCGCGCACGCGCTCCGGCGCCGCGAACGCGATGCCCTCCTCGAACCGCGCCCCGGGCGTCACGTGTAACGGAACGGCGCCGGCGTACGAGTAAGGGTCGCCGTTCGAGACGAGGACGAACGCCGCGCGCCCAACTCCCACGATCTCGAGCTGCGGCTCCCAGCGCCCGCGACGCTCGAGGGCCATCCGGGCGACCATGCGGAGAAAGGCCAGGTCGCCGGGACGGGCGCCGCCGTGGTCGCGGCCGAGCCCGTTCAGCCGGCGGACCGCCTCGCCGTCGAACCCGAGGCCGGCCGAGAAGCAGAAGCGCCGGCCGTTGACGCACCCGAGCGAGATCCGCCGCGCCCGTCCCTCCTCGAGCGCGGCGGCGACGGCGCGGGCGGCGGCGACCGGGTTGCGCGGCAGCCCGATCGCGCGCGCGAAGACGCTCGTGCCGCCGCCGGGGAGGAACCCGAAGGGGATCGACCCGTCGGCGCCGTTCAGCGCCTCGTTGTAGGTGCCGTCGCCCGAGAAGACGAGGATCGCGTCGACGTGCTCGGCCGCCGCGTCGGCGGCGAGCTCGGTCGCGTGGCCGGGCCGCTGCGTGAACCGCGTCCAGACGTCGAGGCGCTCGCGCAGGGCGCTCTCGACCTGGGTGATCGCATCGCCGGTCACGTTCGTCGAGTACGGGTTGACGATCAGGAGCACGCGCTGCACGCTGCCGAGCATGCCACGCCGCACCGCCCTCGTCGTTCCCGTTCCCGAAGCCGAGCCGGTGGTCGGGGAGCTGCGGCTCGCGCACGACCCGTCGGCGGCGCTGGGCGTGCCGGCGCACGTGACAGTGCTCTTCCCGTTCGTGCCGGCCGAGCAGGTCGACGACGAGGCCGTGGCCGCGTTCGTCTCCCGCTTTCCCGCCTTCGACTTCTCGCTCGACCGGCTCGAGCGCTTCGACGACGGCGTGGTCTGGCTGCACCCGCATCCGTCGGAGCGGTTCGTCGACCTGACCGCTGCGGTCTGGCAGCGGTGGCCGGCGCACCCGCCCTACGAGGGCGCCTTCGACGAGGTGATCCCGCACGTGACGGTGAGCATGCAGCCGCTCGAGCTCGCGCTCGCCCTGCCCGTCGAGTGCCGGGCCCGCGAGGTGCTGCTGCTCGAGGAAGAGGAGCCCGGCGGCCGCTGGCACGAGCGGCTGCGCGTGCCGCTGCTCGATCAGCCGGGCGGCGTCGCGTAGCCGCGCATCCCGTCGAGCAGCACGGCGAAGAGCCGGTCGGCCAGCTCGCGGGTGTCGCCCTCGGCCCGCAGCCAGGTGTATGCCCAGTTGGCCGCCGAGAGGAAGAGCAGGGTCGCGGTCGCCACGTCGAGATCCGTACGGAGCTCGCTGCCCTCGACGCCCTCGCGGAAGAGCGCGCGGATCCGCTCCTCGTAGCGCCGCCGCTCGGCGACGAACCGCTCGCGGCGCTCGCCGGTCAGGTGGCGCCACTCGCGGACGAACACCGTCGCGACGTCGAGCTGGGTCGCGACCACCGCGAGGTGCGCGCGCAGCGCGAGCCGGATCCGCTCGGTCGCCGCCGCCTCGTCCGGGACGCCGTCGAGCCCGGCGTGGAACGCCTCGGCTCCCTCGCTCGCGACCTCCCAGAGGAGGTCCTCCTTCGAGGCGATGTGGTGGTAGAGCGACGGCTTCTGGACGCCCAGCTCGCGCGCGAGGTCGGCGAGCGAGGTGCCCTGGTACCCGCGCTCGGCGAACAGGCGGGCGGCGATCCGCGTTAGCTCGTCGCGTCTCGAGGACATCTCTACAATCGGAGACTAACGATCGGTAGGGAGGAGGGTTCCGTGGACGCGCGCACGCAGGAGTTTCTCGCATTCGTGCAGGCCGGAGGCCAGGTCGAGGCGACCGACTGGCTCCCCGACGAGTACCGGGCGAAGCTCGTCAAGTTCATCGAGATGCACGCGAACTCGGAGCTGATGGGTGTCCTCCCGGAGCGCGAGTGGATCCTCCGCGCGCCGACCCTGCAGCGAAAGCTCGCCCTGACCGCGAAGGTGCAGGACGAGGTCGGGCACGCGCAGCTCATCTACCGCGTCGCCGAGGACCTGGGAAAGCCGCGCGAGCAGATGTTCGCCGACCTCCTCTCGGGCAAGGCGAAGTTCCACAACGTCTTCCACTACCCGACGAAGACGTGGGGCGACGTCGGCGTGATCGCCTGGCTCGTCGACGCGGCGGCGATCATCAGCCAGAAGGCGCTCCTCAAGTGCTCCTACGCGCCCTACGCGCGGATCATGAAGAAGATCTGCTGGGAGGAGTCGTTCCACATCCTGCACGGTCGCGACGTGATCCTGGCGCTGATGACGGGCACCGACGCGCAGCGCGAGCTCGTGCAGGAGGCGCTCGGCCGCTGGTGGGGGCCGCTGATGCAGTTCCACGGCAACCCGATCCCGCGCGAGGAGGACCCGATGTGGGTCTGGCGGATCAAGTCGCAGGGGAACGAGGAGGCACGCCAGCAGTTCCTCGAGGGCTACGTGCCGCAGATCCTCGAGCTCGGGCTCGAGCTCCCCGACCCGCAGCTGCGGCGCTCGGAGGACGGGGTGTGGACGTACAGCGAGCCCGACTGGGAGGAGCTGCGCTCCGTCGTCACCGGCCACGGCCCGCGCTCGCAGGACCGCCTCGCGTTCCGCGCGCGCTTCCTCGAGCAGGAGCGGTGGGTGCGGGAGGCCCTCCGCGCCGCGTGATGGCCGTGTTCGAGGTCTTCCGGCAGGAGCGGAAGGGGCAGCCGTTCACGCATGCCGGCTCGGTCGTCGCCCCCGACGCGGCGTTCGCCGACGCCTGGGCGCGGGAGCAGTACGGCCGCCGCGGCGAGTCGGAGGCGCTCTGGCTCGTGCCGCGCGAGGCGATCCACCAGGTGACGGAGTGGGCCGACGAGTTCGACCTCAAGTACCGCCGCGTCGACGGCTACTCGATCAAGTCCCGCCTGAAGGAGGCACGTGAGCGCGCCGGAACGAGCGCAGCGCCTGCTGAGCCTCGCTGACGACGAGCTGATCCTCGGCTGGCGCGACTCGGAGTGGACCGGGATCGCGCCGACGCTCGAGGAGGACGTCGCCTTCTCGTCGATCGCGCAGAACGAGATCGGCCATGCGCGGGCGCTGTACGAGCTGGCGGCCGCCGAGCTCGGCACCGACGCTGACGCGCTGGCGTTCGACCGCGCGCCCGCCGAGTACCGCTGCGCGCCGCTCGTCGAGCTGCGGCTGATGGACTGGGCGCACACGATCGCGCGCCGCTACCTCTACGAGGAGGCCGACCGCGTGCGCATCGACGCGCTGAAGCGCTCGGACGACCAGGAGCTCGCCGGGCTCGCCGCGAAGATCGACCGCGAGGAGACCTACCACCGCCTGCACGCCGAGATGTGGGCTGCCCGGCTGCGTGACGAGCCTCGCTTCCGCGCGGCGGTGGAGGAGCTGTGGCCGGCCGCACTCGGCGTGCTCGAGCCCACGCTTCGTGACGAGCTCGCCCGGCGGGTGGGCCTCGAGGTCACCGACGCGAGGGAGCGCGGCGAGCACACGACCGAGCTCGCGGAGCTGTGGGACGAGATGACGAGCGTCCGCCGCTCGGCGCCCGGTGCGGAATGGTGACGGCCGAGGCGGTCTGGGCCGCGCTCGAGGAGATCCCCGACCCCGAGATCCCGGTGATCTCGCTGGTCGATCTCGGCGTGATCCGCGAGGTGACGGTCGACGGCGACCGTGTGCGGATCGAGTTCACGCCCACGTTCCTCGGCTGCCCCGCGCTCGAGGCGATGCGACGCGCGATCGGGGAGACGGTCGCACGGCTCGGGGCCGAGGCCGACGTCCGCGTCGTCGTCGACGACTCGTGGTCGACCGACCGCATCTCGCCGGCGGGCCGCGAGAAGCTGCGCGAGGCCGGCTTCGCGCCGCCGCCGCTCCGCAGCGCGGGGCCGACGACCCTCGTGCAGCTCACTACGGGCGCGTTCCGCTGCCCCTACTGCGGCTCGAAGGAGACGCGGCTCGAGAACATCTTCGGCCCGACGCCGTGCCGCTCGATCCGCTGGTGCGAGAGCTGCCGCCAGCCGTTCGAGCAGTTCAAGACGATCTGAGACGAGCCGGGCCGAGCCGGCGCCCGGGCGGGTCGTTCACGCGGGCCGGCTCGAGCCCTGCCGGTTGAGCGCGACCGCCTCGCGGACGAGGCCGGCGAGAGCGTCCGCGTCGATCTCGTCCCCTTCGCGGATGTCGATCGCCCGCCGCACCTTCCCCTCGAGGCTCGAGTTGAAGAGCCCTGACGGGTCGGCCAGAGACGCGCCCTTGAAGAACGTCAGCTTGACGACGCTCTTGTAGGCCTCGCCGGTGCAGATCCCCCCGTCGAGCGACCAGACGGGCGTCCCGGGATGCGTGGGCTTCACCCACTTCCACTCCTCGACGATGCCGGGATCGGCGTCCCTGACGATGGCGCGGACCCGGCGGAGGGTCGCGCCGCGCCAGTCGGCGAGCTCGGCGATCCGCTCGTCGATCAGCCTGGACGCATCGGTGTCGGTGTTCGCCATTCGGGTTCCTCGAGCGCACGCACCGCGCGGCGCGGATCCTACCGTCCCTCAGCGCGACGACGGCGCGCGGAGGCTCGGCAGCGGGGGCGAGTCGACCGCGGTGCCCTCGCCGCCGAGCCAGCCCTCGAGGTCGGGGCGCGGCAGGCGGGCGCCGCCGCCCAGGTAGAGCGCGACGACCCCGACCGTCGCCGCGATCGTCACCCAGAGCGTGATGCGGATCGCCTGGTCGATGCCGCCCACGCTCAGCGTGCCCGCCGAGGAGACGACGGCCACCTGGACGAGCACCGGGGCGAGGATGAAGTCCGCCTCGGAGCGGACGAGCTCGACGAGCGCAAAGGTGCGCCCGACCTGCTGGGCGGGCATCGAGAAGCCTGCGAGCCAGAGGCCCGGCGAGACGGTCGCCCCGGCTCCGAGCCCGAGCAGGCCGGTCGCGGCGAGCACGACCGTCGGGGAGCCGCCGGAGTCGACGGCGAGGAGCAGGGCACCGCCGCCGACCAGCACGACCATGCCGCCGAGCACGTAGAGCGGCAGGAGCCGCGTCCGGATCAGCAGGCCGAGCGCCACCGCCGTCAGGATCACCCCGAGCACCTGCGGCCAGAAGAGCAGCCCGGTGGAGAGCGGCGAGCGGTGCGCGATCGTCACCTCCAGCCGCTCCGTCAGTTCGAGCAGCGCGACGAAGGCCCCGCCGCCGATCATCGCGACGACCGTCCCGGCGACGGGGATCGTCGTCCACATCGGCTTCACCGGCGAGAGCGGCTCGTCCCGGTGGAACTCGACGAGCAGCAGGGCGACGAAGCAGGCGATGCCCACCGCCAGCGGCACCATGAACCGCAGCGAGCCGAAGCCGTGGCCCGCGAGGGCCCCGGAGGCGTAGAACGGCAGCACCGTCCCGGCGAGCGCCAGCAGGAGGCCGAGCCGGTCGAGTTGCAGGTCCGGATTGGGCGCCTCCTGCTCCGGCAGGGTGACGAGCGCGAGGAGGAGCGCCGAGGCACCGAGGCAGGCGAGCGCGAGGTAGAACCAGCGCCAGCCTCCCGCGGCGGCGACGCCACCGCCGATCAGCGGCCCCGCGGCGGTCGCGCCGAAGAAGCCGATGTTGACGAAGGCGGTCGTGAGCGGCAGCCGCCCCGGTCCGAACCGCTGCACGACCGGGGGCAGCGCGACGACCAGCAGGAGCCCCGTCGCGAATCCCTGGAGCACGCGACCCGTGCCGAAGACCTCCGGGTCGCCGGCGATGCCCGCCAGCACCGAGCCGGCGACGAACAGCGACTCGCAGGCGAAGAAGAGCCGCCGCTGAGCGAACCGCTGGATCAGGTCGCCGCCCAGCAGCGCCCCGAACGCGTAGCCCGCAGTCGCGATCCCCGAGATGATCGAGAGGGCGCCCGCGCCGACGCCCACGTCGGCGATCACCTGGGGCCGGAAGAGCTCGTAGGACGTCGTCACGAGGATGAACGGCACCAGCGCGAGCAGCGCGATCGTCAGCGAGACGGCGTAGCTGCCTTCGAAGGGCCTGGGCATCCTGCACGGCTTCCCGGCCGCCGGGGCGGAAAACGCCCGAGCCGACGGGGGTGTCTCCAGCGAGGTCTACATTTCCACTTGCATCGCCTCGCGGATTCCTCTAGTATCTCGCTCTCGGAGGCCATGATGACGATGAACATTCTCTTCAACCCCAGCCGCTCCGCCGCCGCCGCGCCCCGCACGGGTGCGACCTACGCAGACGGCTGTGCCCTCGTTCGGAGACGCGACCGCTAGCACCAAAGCGGGATAGCAGCTTCGCTCGAGGGCGACCCAGACCGGGTCGCCTTCGTCGTTTCAGGGCCTTCGACCACAACCGACCTGCCGGAGACCGAGCCTGGCGCCGCTCGTCCATTCGGCAGCTGTTTTTCCCACCAGTTCACCGGCGCTTTTCGCCTGCCATTCTTCACAGGAAGGAGAAGGAGATGTTCATGCACGGGCTCGCACTCCGCTCTCCGGCCCCGGCATCCGACCGGTCGGCCGCGGCGATCCGCCTCAGGGCGCGCCGGGCCGCGAGCGCCGCAGGGCAACGGCACGTCCGCGACACGGGCGCGGGGCGGCACAGCCGCTCCGCGCTCCCGCCGTCCGGGCGTCCGGGCGACCGCGTCTCAGGCGGCGCGTCCGCGACGACGACGGCGCTCCACCAGGAGCGCGTCGAAGCGACGGCTGCGCACCGTCGCGAGCGCGGCGAGGGTGATCTCGCGCTCGAGCTCGCTGTCGGTGAGCGTGCCGATCGCCTCGTGGTCGCCGTCGACGGGCCGTCCCGTCCGCGGATCCGTCACGTGCACACAGGTGGTCACGGCTCCATGGTGCGCAGCACGCCGCCGGCGCGAAAGCGGTAAAACCCGGATTTCGCAGCGGCGCTGCGCTAGAGAAGCTCTGCGATCGACGCGGCGGCGCGGGCGGCGCCCGGTCCCGTCGACGGGGAGGTAGTCGACCTCCCGCGCGAGCTCCTCGGCGATCGCGCGGGCGATCTCGTCGGGGCCGTCGGTCTGCGAAGTCCATCATCCGCCCCGCCCGGTAGCGCTCGAGCCGGTGGCGTACGTGGAAGTTCTGCTCGAAGTGGTGGCGGAGCGGGAACGCCAGGAACGGCCTGCGGTTCGCGGTCAGCTCCATCGCCGTCGTCAGGCCCCCCTGCACGATCGCGATGTCGCACGCCGCCAGGTGGCGGTAGAGCTCGAAGACGTACGGCCGCACCTCCAGCCCGTCGTGGGCGGGCAGGCTCGCCGGGATCGATGCGGGGGCCCGCGACGACGATCATCCGCAGCTCGGGCACGAGCTGCTTCGCGGCGGGGAACGCGGCGATCGCGCGGCGCAGCAGGTCGGCCCCCACGCCCGTCCCGCCCACGGTGACGATGCAGACCTGCTCGTCCGGGCGGTAGCCGAGCTCCGAGCGGAGCCGCTCGCGGTCGGCGAGGGCGGCCGGGTCGAATCCCGTCACGTAGCCCGCGAAGTCGAAGTTCCGCTCGGTCCAGTCGCGGATCGCCGGCAGGTCCCGCCCGAACGCGTGGGGGACGAGGTCGTCCGGCTCGCCGACGAAGAGGGCGCGGTCGCGCAGGCGCGGGTAGCGCGCGATCTGCTCGATCATCTCCGCGTTGTAGTCGGCGGTCAGGTGCTCCTCGCGCTCGCCGCCGTCCGGCATCGGCAACCAGCCGACGAAGTCGGTGAGCCAGACGTACGCCGCCCGCTTGAGCTCCGGGTTCTCGTGCAGGAAGTAGTCGAGCTCCCACGCCTCGTCGCCGATCCAGAGGTCGTAGGCGTCGTCGCGCACGACGTCGTGGAAGACCATGAAGTTCGAGACGAGGATCTCGTCCATCCGCCGCCACGACGCGAACGCATGCAGGTCGTGCTCGGCCGACTCCGACTCGAAGTGGCCGGACTCGCTCGCGAGGTGCGCGCTCGCCGGGTGGATCCGCTCGCCGCGCGCGTCGCAGGAGGGTCGTGACGGGGCTCTGCGCCAGCCAGTCGATCTGCAGGTCGGGGTGCAGCGCGCGCAGCTCGTCCGCGATCGCGGCGTCGCGTTGCGCGTGTCCGAGACCGATCGGCGACGAGACGAAGAGCGCACGGCGGCGGCGGCCGCGGCCGCGGCGCCAACGCGCAGCCGGCGGCGGCGGGCAGACGAACTCCCGCAGGAGCAGGTTGATCTTGACGGGGTCGCGGGCCTGCGGCAGGTGACCCGAGCCCTCGAGCGTCACGAGCGTGCCGCCGGTCGCCTCGGCGAGGGCGGCGCCCTGCGCGTGCGGCCGGATGCGATCCGCGTCTCCGTGGATCACGAGCACGGGGCACCGCACGCGGGTGCAGGTATCGCGAAAGCGCTCCGTGCGGCAGAGCGAGATCGCACGCGTCGTGTCGGCGAGCGTCTCCGGGTCGGTCTCGAGCCCCCACCCGACCGCGTCCTCGATCTGCTTCGTCGAATGCGGCTCGCTGAAGCACTCCGCGAAGAAGTACTCGAGGAAGCCTCGGTAGTCGCGCGACCAGAAGTGGCTGTTGTACTTCGCCCATCCCTCGTCGGTGTCGAGCTCCTCGTCGAAGGCGTACCGCTTCCGCTCGGGGTGTCCGGGCGCGAGGCCGACGGCCGGCCCGATGTAGACGATCCCGTCGACACGTTCCGGGTGGTCGGCGGCCACGATCGTGCCCCACAGCGCGGCGCACGAGCAGCCCACGAGTGTCGCCCGCTCCGTGACCGGTCGCATCCAGCACCGCCAGCGTGTCGGCGGCGAACTCGTCCTCGAGGTAGTGCTCGACGCCGGCCGGACGGTCCGAGCGGCCGTTGCCGCGGCCGTCGAAGGTGACGACGCGGGCGTGCCGGGCGAGATACGGGATCTGCCCCTTCCAGTGGCGCGAGTGGACGATCGACCACGTCGGCAGGAGGAGGATCGTGGTCTCGCCCTCGCCGTAGACCTCGTAGAAGACGCGCACCCCGTCGCGCTCGACGAATCCCTCGGCGTCCGGGTAGCGGGCGCGCGACTGCTCGCCGGGTGCGGTGGGTGCGGAGGCGGTGCGCTCGATCGAGCGCACCGCCTCCTCGTTCCCGGCCGTCCGGGTCACGGCTTCGCTTCGAACACCATGTTGAACGGCGTCTCCGCGACGCGGCGGAAGCTCGAGAAGCCCGCGCCCGTCACGATCTCGCGGATCCGCGCCTCGCCGGCCTGGGCGCCGAGCGCGAGCCCGACCTCCTGCGACAGCGACGCCGGCGTGCAGAGCAGCGTCGAGAACGCGTAGTAGGCGCGGCCGACCGGGTTCAGGTTCTCCTCGACGCGGTCGCCGGCACGCGGCTCGACGATCATCCAGACGCCGTCCGGGCGCGAGCGACTCGCGCACGTGCCGGGCCGCGCCGGCCGGGTCTCCCATGTCGTGGAGGCAGTCGAACATCGTCACGAGGTCGTAGCCCGACCCGGAGTATGACGCCGCCGGCGTCGCCTGGAACTCGACGCGATCGTCGACGCCCGCCGTCCTTCGGCCCGCTCGCGGGCGGTCGCGATCGAGCCGTCGTGGTAGTCGAAGCCGCGGAACGTCGAGGCCGGGAACGCCTGCGCCATCAGGATCGTCGACGCGCCGTGCCCGCAGCCGACGTCCGCGACCGTGCCGCCCGCGCTGGAGCCTCTCGACGACGCCGTCGAGTGCCGGCAGCCACTCCGCGACGAGATGGGCGTTGTAGCTCGGGCCGGAAGAAGCGCTCGCAGCCCTCGTGTACGTCGTGCACGTGGTCGCCCCAGCCGATGCCGTCCCCGGTCTTCGGCCGCGTCGGTGATCCGCGGCGAGTCGACGACCGAGCCGAGCGCGATCTGGAAGAAGCCGGGCAGGTAGGCGGGGCTCGACTCGTCCGTGAGCGCGGCCGTCTGCTCCGGCGGCAGCAGGTAGCGGCCGCTGTCGGCCTCGTACTCGACGTAGCCGCCTGCGGCCTGCGCGTTGAGCCACTCGTGGACATAGCGCTCCGCGGTGCCGGTGCGGCTCGCCAGCTCCGCCGGCGTGAGCGGCCCGGCTCCGGCGAGCGCGCGGTAGAGGCCCAGCCGGTCGCCCATGACGACGAGCGCCGTGTTGAGCGTCGCGCCGACCTCGTCGACGGCGCGGAAGACGAACTCGTGCAGCTTGTCCATGTCGAGCGGACGCTCCTCGACGCTGGCCATTGCTCGTTCCTCCTTCGATCGGTGTCGCGTTCGACCGTAGGGACTGCGGGCCGCACGTCGCCTCGGGGGCCCCACCTGGTCCCGACCCCGGGGCTCGTAGGATCGGGGGATGCTGCTGGGACGCGAGGCGGAGCGGCAGACGATCCAGCTGCTGCTCGACGGCGCCCGCGGCGGCCGGAGCGGCGTGCTGGCGCTCCGCGGCGAGGCCGGCGTCGGCAAATCCGCCCTGCTCGACTGGACGGCGACCCGCGCGGAGGGGATGCGCGTGCTGCGGGCGCGCGGCGTCCAGTCGGAGGCGCAGATCCCCTTCGCGGGCCTCTTCGAGCTCCTGCGCCCCACGCTCGGCTCGCTCGGCCGCATCCCGGCGCCGCAGGCAGCCGCTCTCGAGGGAGCGCTCGCGCTCCGGCCGGCGCGGGCCGAGGAGCGCTTCGCCGTCGGCGCGGCCACGCTCAGCCTCCTTGCCGCGCACGCCGAGTCGGAGCCGCTCGCGATCCTGATCGACGACGCGCACTGGCTGGACGGATCGAGTGCGGACGCCCTGCTCTTCGCGGCGCGCCGCCTCGTCGCCGACCCGATCGCCGTCGTGCTCACCGCGCGCGACGAGGAGATTTCGATCCTCGACGGCTCCGACCTGCCGGTGGTGCGGCTCGACGGGCTCGACGCCGCCGTCTCGGCCGAGCTTCTGCGCCGCGAGACCCCGGAGACCGACGCCTCCACCGCAGAGCGCCTGCACCGCGAGACCGGAGGAAATCCGCTCGCGCTGCTCGAGCTCTCCCGCCGGCCGCTGCCCCGGTCCGAGCTCGATGCTCCGCTGCCGGTCGTCACGAGCGTCGCCGAGGCGTACCTGCAGCGGCTGCGGTCGCTGCCGCGCGCGACCCGGGACGCGCTCGTGCTCGCCGCCGCCACCGACCGCGGCGACCTCGCGCTGTTCTCCCGGGCAGGCGCGGAGTTCGGTGTCACCCCGTCCGACCTCGCGCCCGCGGAGCAGTCCGGCCTCGTGGAGCTGCGCGAGCAGCAGATCGAGTTCCGCCACCCGCTCGCCCGCTCGGCCGTCTACGCGGGAGCGGACGTGGCGCGGCGCCGCGGGGCGCACCGCGCGCTCGCGAACGCGCTGCCCGACGCCGACGCCGACCGGCGCGCCTGGCACCTCTCGCTGGCGGTCGTCGGCCCGGACGCAGCGGCGTCGTCCGCGCTCGAGCAGGCCGCGCACCGCGCGCGCGCCCGCAGCGCCTACGGGGTCGCCGCGAGCGCCTACGAGCAGGCGGCGCGCCTCGCGCCCGACGACGAGCGCCGCGGTCGCCTGCTGGCCACGGCGGCCGACAGCGCCTGGCTCGCCGGGTTGCCGGAGCGCACGCTGGCGCTGGTCGACGAGGCCGACCGCTTCGCCGCGGGCTCGCCGCTGCAGCACGAGCTCGACCATCTGCGCGGGCACGTGGCGCTGCTGCGAGGGCCGCTACGTGCGGCGCGCGCCGCACTGGTCGAGGCGGCCGAGCGTGCAGCGTCCACGAACCGGCCGCTCGCCGTGCTGATGCTCGCCGACGCTGCGCTGGGAGCCTTCCACGCGGCCGATGCGTCGGGGATGCGCGACTGCGGCGAGCGGGCGGTCGAGCTGGTGGACGGGACCTCCGACGCACGCACGTCGTTCCTCGCGCGGATCGCTCTCGGCATGGGGCTCGTCCTCTCGGGCGACGGCGAGCGAGGGGCCGCGTCGATCCGCGAGGCGCAGACGGTGCTCGAGCAGTCCGAGGAGCTGGCGACCGATCCCCGGCTGCTCGTCTGGGCGGCGGTCGGCCCGCTCTGGCTCCGGGAGGCGAACGAGGACGCGGAGCTCGTCGACCGTGCAGCGGCGACCGCGCGTGCCGCAGCGGCCGTGGGGGTGCTTCCGCACCTGCTCGCCTACGTGGCGATCTCGCAGGCCGCGTCCGACCGCTGGGTCGAAGCTCAGGCGGGGTTCGACGAGGCGATCCGGCTCGCCCGCGAGACCGGGCAGTCGGTCGTCCTGGCGGCAGCGCTCGCACGGCTCGCGCTCCTGGAGGCCCGGCTGGGGCGCGAGGAGCCCTGCCGGCGCCACGCCGGCGAGGCACTCACGATCGCGCACGAGCTCGACGCGGTGCTGTGCCAGGTCTGGGCGCTGTCCGCGCTCGGCGACCTCGAGCTCGGCCTCGGCAACGTCGACGAGGCGCTCGCCCGCCTCGCCGAGCAGGAGGCCGCGATCACCCGCCACGCGATCGCCGACGTCGACCTGTTCCCCGCGCCGGAGCAGGTCGAGCTGCACCTACGGAGCGGCCGGCCCGCCGAGGCGGAGGCGCCGGCGGCCGCCTACGCCGAGGCCGCGGCCGGCAAGGGACAGCCGTGGGCGCTGGCGCGCGCCGCGCGCCTCGTCGCGCTGCTCGCCCCCGACGACGAGATCGACGACCGCTTCGCGGCCTCCCTCGCGCTGCACGACCGGACGCCCGACGTCTTCGAGCGGGCGCGAACCGTGCTCGCGTACGGGACGCGACTCCGCCGGGCGGGCCGGCGACGCGAGGCCCGCGTGCCGCTGCGCGCGGCGCTCGGCACGTTCGAGGACCTGGGCGCGGCTCCGTGGGCGGAGCTCGCGCGCGCGGAGCTTGCGGCGACCGGCGAGACGGCACGGCGGCGCGACCCGAGCACGCTCGACGAGCTGACTCCGCAGGAGCTGCAGGTGGCGCTCGTGCTCGCCGAGGGCAAGACGACGAAGGAGGCGGCGGCCTCGCTCTTCCTCAGCCCGAAGACGATCGAGTACCACCTGCGCAACGTCTACCGCAAGCTGGCGATCCACTCCCGCGAGGAGCTGCGCCGGGCGCTCCCGCGGGCACGATCGCGGAGCGGGGCCGGCGCCCGGCCGGGATCAATCATCTAGAGTCGGCCTCGTGCAGAACGTGCGCGTCCTTTACTGCCCCGTCTGAAGCGGATACGACAGCCGGGCCGCGAGTCTCGCGGCCGAGTTGCGCGACGCCGGCTACGCAGCCGAGGCGGCCGAGGGAGAGAAGAGCCAGTACGACGTCGTCGCCGACGGCCGGATCGTCTTCTCCAAGCAGCGCGAGCACCGCTGGCCGGAGCCCGGCGAGATCCTCGCGCTCCTCTCGCGCACGGGCTGACCCGGGGACGGGCGCCCTGCGGTCGACCGCTCAGGCCGACGGCCCTCCCTGCAGCGACGGGTAGCGCCCGGTCAGGAGCATCAGGTACGCGTAGGTCTGCAGCTCGTAGAGCAGCATCCAGGCCGACAGGTCGCGCATCCCCTTGTTCATCCGGCCGGTCAGCAGGCACAGGAACCAGCCGAGAAAGGCGACCGCCTGGTTGACGAGCCGGAAGACGTACGTGAGCACCATCGCCGGGATCGCGAGCAGGATCCGGAAGAACACGGTCAGACGGCTCTGCGGCTCGGGCGCGTCGACGCGCAGGTCGACCGGGTACGTCCCCTCCGCGCCGCCGAACGGCGGCCAGGGGTCCGCGAGGAGCAACACGTAGGCGGACACGTGCGTCTCGAACCGCAGGAAGCGCGCGAGGAACGCGTGCAGCCCGTCCGGCACCCGCCCCACGAAGAGCGCGACGACCCAGGCCACGATGACCACGACGTACACCGCGACGCCCCACACCATCAGCCAGATCGCCTGCGGGATCGCGAGCAGCAGGCGGAAGAAGACGGTGAGCCTCGAGCGCCGCAGATCGTCCTCCACGACGAGACCGATCGGGTGGGCGTGGCCCGCCGAGGATGCAGTTGCAGCCATGGTCATGCCTCTCTCCTCTCGAACTGGACGGTGCCGCTCGCGAGCGTCGGATAGCGGTCGGTGAGCAGCAGCAGGTAGCCGAACGTCTGCGCCTGGTAGCGCAGGCAGTACGCACTGAGGTCGCGGAAGCCGCGGGGGTAGCGGGCGGTGGCGACCGCGTAGAACGCGCCGAGGAAGGCGATCAGGTAGACGACGTAGGTGAGGACGACGCTGAAGACGTAGGCGGGGATCACGAGCACGATCCGCAGCAGGGTCTGCCAGCGCGCCTGCGGCCCCGGCGGCGCCACCTCCAGGTCGACCGGGTAGGTGCCCTCCCAGCCTCGAAAGCCGGGATAGGGGTCGGCCACGAGCAGGACGTAGGCGTAGACGTGTGTCTGGTAGCGCACGAGCCGCGCCGTCCAGGCGTGGACGCTGCTCGAGGCGCGGCCCCGCACGAGCGTGATCGCCCAGTTCACGAGCACCACCGGGGCGGCCACGTACTGCCAGAGGCCGAGCACGAGCAGGTGCGGCAGCGCGAGCAGCAGGCGCAGGGCGACGGTGAGCCGCCACCGCTTCAGGTCGTCGTGGACGACGAGCCGGATCGGATGGTCCGGTTCCGGCTCGAGGCCGGTGAACCGGGCCTCGCGCTTCTCGAGGAAGGCGGCCACCCCTTCGCGGAAGTCGGGTGTCTGCGTCAGCCCCGCCTGCGTCGTCGCCTCCAGCTCGAGCTGCTCGGCGAAGGTCGACGTCTCCGCGGCGTCGAGCAGGCGCTTCGTGTGCCAGACCGCCCGCGTCGGCATCTCCGCATAGAGCTGCGCGACCTCGCGGGCGCGGTCGGGGAGCTCCTCGTCGGCGACCACCTCGGAGACGAGGCCCCAGGCACGCGCCTCCTCCGCGGCCAGGCGCCGCCCGGTGGTGAGCCATTCGAAGGCCCGTGCGAACCCCAGCAGCCGGCGCAGGAGCCAGGTGCCGCCGGAGTCGGGCACCAGGCCGATCTTGACGAACGCCGGCACGAAGCTGGCCGAGGCCGCCGCGACGCGCACGTCGCAGGCGAGCGCGAGCGACAGGCCGGCCCCGGCCGCGGCGCCGTTCACGGACGCGATCACGGGCTTCTCGAGCGCCCGGATCGCGAGCACGTTGCGGTGGTAGTTCGCACGCAAGTTGTCGGCCACGTCGCCGGCCCCCGACGAGAACTCCTGCAGGTCCTGGCCGACGCAGAAGCCGCGTCCCGCACCGGTGATCACCACCGCGCGCACCGCCGGATCGGTTCGTGCCCGTTCGAGGCCCTCGTGCAGCGCCGCGTGCACCTCGCGGTTCAGCGCGTTGAGAACATCCGGACGGTTCAGCGTGAGCGTCAGGACCGCGCCTTCACGTGTGACCTCGACTGCAGCCATCACGCCAACCATAACCCGGGCATCGGAGCGGACGATCGGGGGGTAGAGTCCTCCCGCGTGGAGGGCTACGACGCGTATCCGAGCCTCGACCTCGATCGCCCCGCCGAGCACGTCCTCCGCCTGACGCTGCGGGCGGAGGGCCGCCTGAACGCCGTCGACGGCCGCATGCACCGGGAGCTCGCGGGCCTCTGGACGGCGGTCGCCGGCGACGAGTCGACCCGCGTGGTGCTCGTGCGCGGCGCCGACGGGGCCTTCAGCGCGGGCGGCGACCTCGACCTCGTCCTCGAGATCGCGACCGACCCCGCCACCCGCCTGCGGGTCTTCCACGAGGCCCGTGACCTCGTCTACAACATCGTCAACTGCGCGAAGCCGATCGTCTCCGCGATCACCGGCCCGGCCGTGGGCGCGGGCCTCGCCGTGGGGCTGCTGGCCGACGTGTCGATCGCAACACCGTCGGCCCGGATCTTCGACGGGCATACGAAGCTCGGGGTCGCGGCCGGCGACCACGCCGTCATCGCCTGGCCGCTGCTCTGCGGACTGGCGAAGGCGAAGTACCACCTGCTGCTCTGCGAGCCGCTCGACGGCACCGAGGCGGAGCGGATCGGCCTGGTCTCGCTGTGCGTTCCCGAGCACGAGCTGGAGGAACGGGCGCTCGCGATCGCGGTCCGGCTCGCGACCGGCTCGCAGGCTGCGATCCGGCACACGAAGCTGGCGCTGAACAACTGGCTCCGCTCGGCGGGCCCGGCCTTCGACGCGTCGCTCGCGCTCGAGTTCCTCGACCTGGCCGGCCCCGACGTCCACGAGGGCGTCGCAGCCGTGCGCGAGAAGCGCGCGCCGCGGTTCTAGAGGCTTGATCTAGAGCTCGAGGAACTCGACCGTCGGCCGCGGCAGGCCGCGGTCGCGGGCGTCGCGCCCCGTGGCCATGAACTCCTCCGACGACGTCGCCGCCTCGAAGGCCTCGCGGTCGGAGAACTCCCACTCGGCGTAGTAGGCATGGGCGGCATGCCCCATCGGCGCACCGAAGACCGGCCCGTGCCGGAACGTGCCGCCCGGCACCTGCCCGCAGAGCTCGGCGTGCTCGGCGTAGCCCTCGGCATCCGGCGCCTCGTCGTACAGTACGACCACTCTGATCACGTCGTCCCCCTTCCCCTGGGTCGCGAGGAGCCTACCGTCCGCATGACCTCGTTCGCCGTCGCACTGGCCGTGCTCGCGGGCCTCGCCGGCTCGGTTCAGGTCGCCGTGATGGGTCGCTTCGGCGGCCGCGTCGGCGTGTTCGAGGCGCTCTCCTTCTCGACCGCCGTGCAGCTTGTGTTCTCGGTCGTGATCCTCCTCGCGGCGCGCGGCGGGATCGGCGGCCTGCACCACGTCTTCCGGACGCCGGCGTGGATGTGGGCCGGCGGGCTGATGGGGTTCACGGTCGTCACCGCGATCACCTTCGCGCAGCCGAGGATCGGAGCGACCGCCGTGATCGGGATCCTGATCGCGGGGCAGCTCGTGATGGGCGCCGTGATCGACCGCTTCGGCCTCTTCGGGGTGAGCCAGATCCCGATCTCGCCGCTGCGCATGACCGGAATCGTGCTCCTGGGAATCGGCGCGGCCCTCTCGCTCGTTCGGTAGTCCGTGAGCCACCGGGGCAAGGTCTGGACCGCGCTGGTCACGGTCTACGTGATCTGGGGGTCGACGTACCTCGGGATCGCGTACGCCGGCGAGACGATTCCGCCGCTGTTCGCGGCCGCGACGACGGTTCGTGGTCGCCGGCGCCCTGATGGCGCTCGTCGTGCGGGCCCGCGGCGGGACGCTCCGCACCTCGCGGCGCGCGCTCGCGACGTGCGTGCTCGTGGGGTGCCTCCTGCCGGGCGCCAACGCCGTGCTGTTCTTCGCCGAGCGGAACGTCCCGACCGGGCTGGCGTCGCTGATCATCGCTTCGGTGCCGCTCTGGGTGGTGGTGCTGCGGCTGACGCGCGAGCGGCTGCCGTGGCAGGTGCTCGCCGGGGTGGGGATCGGCTTCGGCGGAGTGGCGATCCTGGCCCAGCCGTCGGGCGGCGCGCACACCTGGGGCGTCGTGCTCTGCGTGGTCTCGGCGGTGATGTGGTCGGTCGGCTCGTTCGTCTCGGCGCGCCTGCCGATGCCCGACGACCCGTTCGCGGCGACGTCGTTCGAGATGCTCGCCGGCGGGCTCGTGATGCTGCCCATCTCGGCGTTCACGGTGCATCACTTCTCCCCGTCGACCACCTCGATCCTCGGCTGGGTCTACCTGGTCACCTTCGGGTCGATCGTCGGCTACACCGCCTACGTCTGGCTGCTCGCGAACGCGCCGCTCGGCATGGTCTCGACCTACGCCTACGTCAACCCGGTCGTCGCGATCACCCTCGGGGTGCTGTTCCGGGGCGAGCACGTGACGTGGCGCCTGCTGGGCGGCGCGGTGCTCGTGGTCGTCGCCGTCGCGTCGGTCGTGCGCGCCGAGCCGGCGGCCGTCCCGCCGCCCGAGGAGGGCGCCCCGCTGCCCGCCGGGGAGGCCTCAGAGACCGCCGCGCCTGAGCCGAAGCAGATGTCGTCCGGCTTCACCGGGACGCGGCTCAGCTCGAGGCCCGTGGCCGAGCGCAGCGCCGAGACGACGGCGGCCGTCGAGACGACGGTCGGCGGCTCGCCGACGCCCTTGACGCCGTAGGGCGCGTCGGGCTCCGGGTCCTCGATCAGCACCGACTCGACCGGCGGCATGTCGAGCGCGGTCGGGATCAGGTAGTCGGTGAAGCTCGCGTTCGTGATCAACCCGCCCTGCGTCTGGATCTCCTCCATCAGCGCCAGCCCGAGCCCCTGCGCGGTGCCGCCTTCGATCTGCCCCTCCACCTGCTGCGGGTTGATCGCCTTCCCGACCTCCTGCGCCGCGCCGATCCAGACGACCCGGGAGAGCCCGAGGTCGACGTCCACCTCCGCCACCACCTTCATCGCGCAGGTCGCGAACGCCACGTGCGCGCGCTCGCCCGTGATCTGCCCGGTCTCGGGGTCGAGCGGCGTCGTCTGCGGGTGCCGGTAGATGCGCTCGACGTCGATCTCCTCGCCGGGCCGCCGCGCCTGCTCGGCGAGCGCGGCCCGGCAGGCGTCGCGGACGGCGCCTGCGACCATCCAGGTCAGCCGCGAGGCCGAGGCGGAGCCCGCCGAGCCGACGGTGGACGTCCGGCCCGGCGCGAGCCGCACGTCGTCCAGCCCGAGCTCCGTCCGCGCAACCTGCAGGATCACGCCGGTCACGCCCTGCCCCACCTCGGCGGCGGCGCAGTGCACCTCGGCGAACCCGTCGGTCGACAGGCGCACGCGCGCCGCCGTGAAGTCGTCGAATCCCTCGGAGTAGGCGATGTTCTTGAAGCCGACCGCGAAGCCCGTCCCGCGGCGAACGCCCTCGCCGTTCGTCGTGTTCCCGGCTCCGCCCGGCAGCCGCAGCGGATCGCGAGGCAGCGGCTCCGGCGCGGGCGGCTCGAGCGCCGCCGCCGCCCGGATCGTCTCGGCGACCGGCATCGAGCCGGCTGATCCGCTGGCCCGTGGGCAGGACGTCGCCTGGCTTCAGCGCGTTCCGCAGCCGGATGTCGACCGGGTCGAGCCCGAGCGCCGCCGCGAGCTTGTCCATCTGCGCCTCCGCCGCGAAGCACGTCTGCACCGCCCCGAAGCCGCGCATCGCGCCGCACGGCGGGTTGTTCGTGTAGACGGAGGTCGAGTCGATCGACGCGTTCGGGGTCTCGTACGGCCCGACCGCGAACGACGCGGCGTTCGAGGTGACGGCGGTCGACGACGACGCGTACGCGCCGCCGTCCAGCAGGATCCTCATCCGCACGTTCACGAGCCGGCCGTCGCGCCGCGCGCGGTGCTCGCACCAGATGCGAGCCGGGTGCCGGTGGACGTGACCCGTGAACGACTCCTCGCGGTTGTAGACGATCTTGACCGGACGGTTGCAGCGCAGCGCGAGCAGCGCGCCGTGGATCTGCATCGAGAGATCCTCACGACCGCCGAAGGCGCCGCCGACCCCCGCGAGGTGGATGCGCACCTGCTCCTCGCCGAGCCCGAGGCAGGGCGCGACCTGCGCGCGGTCGACGTGCAGCCACTGCGTGGCGACGTAGATGTCGACGCCGCCCTCGCCGTCGGGCACCGCGAGGCCCGGACTCCGGCCCGAGGAACGCCTGGTCCTGGATGCCCACCTCGTAGACCCCGGAGACGCTGACCTCGCCCTCCGCGTCGGGATCGCCGTGGCGGATCACCATGTGCCGCACGACGTTCGGCCGCGGGTCGTCCCGGTAGCCGTGGCCGCGCGTCGGCCGGTCCGGATGCAGGTCGGGAAGCTCGGTCGCCCGCTCCATGTCGTCAACCGGCGGCAGCGGCTCGTACTCGACCCGGACGGCCTCGGCGGCGCGGCGCGCCTGCTCGGGATGCTCGGCCGCGACGATCACGACGGGCTCGCCGTAGTAGAGGACGCGGTCGGCGGCCAGGACCGGCTGGTCGGAGAACTCGAGCCCGAAGGTCTTCCGGCCCGGGACGTCGTCGTGCGTGAGCACGGCGTGGACGCCGGGCAGCATCAGCGCCTCCGAGGTGTCGATCGAGGCGATGCGCGCATGCGCGTGCGGGCTGCGGAGCGTGTGCCCCCACAACATGCCGGGCACGCTCAGGTCGCTCGCGTACGCGAACTCGCCCTTCACCTTCGGCGGCGCGTCGGCCCGCGGGACGAGCTCGCCGATCTTCCCGACCTCGAGGCGGCGGGCCGTGCGAGTCATGCGCGCTCCGCGGCGAGCCGCACGGCGTCGAAGATCTTCGCGTAGCCGGTGCAGCGGCAGAGGTTGCCGGACAGCGCCTCCCGGATCTCGTCGTCCGACGGGTCCGGCGTCTGCCGGAGGAGGTCGGCGGTCGCGACCACGAGGCCGGGCGTGCAGAACCCGCACTGGACGGCGCCGGCGTCGACGAACGCCTGCTGCACCGGGTGCAGCTCGTCGCCGGCGCCGAGGCCCTCGACGGTCGTCACCTCGTGTCCGTCGGCCTGCGCGGCGAGCACGAGGCAGGCGCACACGAGCGTGCCGTCGAGCAGCACCGAGCACGAGCCGCACTCGCCCTGCTCGCAGGCGTTCTTCGACCCGGGGAAGCCGAGCTTCTCGCGCAGGGCAAGAGGAGCGACTCGCCCTCCCAGCAGTCGGCCTGGTGCTCGTCGCCGTTGATCCGCAGCGTGATCCGCATCAGGCGAGCACCCGCTTCAGCGCCCGCTCGGTGAGCACGCGGAGCGCGTGCCGCCGGTACCGCTCGCTGCCGCGCACGTCGTCGATCGGAGCCGCCGCGGCGGCGACGGTCTCCGGGAACGTGGCCGCATCCTCGCGCGGCGCCGTCACCAGGATCGGCCGCGGCGCCGCGGAGCCGAAGCATGCCCGCAGCTCGTCGCCGGCCGAGACCGCGAGCGAGCAGACGGCGATCACCATCGCGTTCCGCGGCCCCACCTTCATGAACGTCTGCGGTGCGCGCGAGGGCGTCACCCACACGGCGGCGATCAGCTCGTCCGGCTCGAGCACGTTCCGCTTCACCCCGGTGACGAACGCCGCCACCGGGACGCGCCGGCTGCCGCGCAGCGAGATGCACTCGACCTCGGCGCCCTCGACGACGAGGGGAGGGATCGCGTCTCCGGCCGGCGACGCGGTGCCGAGGTTGCCGCCGATCGTGCCGCGGTTCCTGATCTGCGGCGAGCCGACGGTCCGGGAGGCCTCCGCGAGTGCCGGCAGCTCCTTCCGGAGCGGCCCCCGCTCGATCTCCGCGTAGGTGAGCCCCGCCCCGAGACGCAGCGCGCCGCCGACCCGTGCATGGCCGCGCAGCTCCGGCACCTCGTTCAGGTTCAGCACGATCTCGGGGCGGCTCCGGTCGAAGTTGAGCGCGACCATCAGGTCGGTCCCGCCCTGGATCGGCCAGGCCGCCGGCTGCTCCGCCTTCAGGCGCACGGCCTCGTCGAGCGAGGTGGGGGTGAGGACATCCACGGATCCGAAGGGTACGGTTCTCTCGCAATGGACGCACCCCTCTCGCGCCGCCTGGCGGTCGCCCGGGGCGACGAGCCCGCCGATCTCGTCGATCCGCGGCGGGCACGTGCTCTCCGTGTTCACCCGGGAATGGCTGGAGATGGACGTCGCGATCGTCGACGGCCACGTCGCGGGCCTCGGGCCCTACGAGGGCGCCGAGACGCTGGACGCCGGCGGTCGCTACGTCGTGCCCGGGTTCATCGACGCGCACATGCATCTCGAGTCGTCGAAGCTGCTCGTCGACGAGTTCGCCCGGCTCGTGCTGCCGTTCGGCACGACCGCCGTCGTCGCCGACCCGCACGAGATCGCGAACGTCCTCGGCACCGACGGCGTGCACTGGCTGATCGACGTCTGCGACGACATCCCCCTCGACGTCTACTTCATGGCCTCGTCGTGCGTCCCGGCCTCGAGATTCGAGTCGCCGCGCCGCGAGCTCGAACCGGGGCGACCTCGACGCGCTGCTGCGGCGGCGCCGCGTGATCGGGCTGGCCGAGATGATGAACTTCCCCGGGGTCGTGAGCGGCGCGGCCTCGGAGCTCGCGAAGCTCGAGCTCGCCCGGCACGTCGACGGACACGCGCCCGGTGTGCTCGGCCGGTCGCTGAACGCGTACGCCGGCGCCGGGATCGGCTCCGACCACGAGGCCTACACCGCCGAGGAGGGACGCGAGCGCCTCCGTGCCGGCATGTGGCTGCTGATCCGCGAGGCGACCGCGGCCCGCAACCTGCAGGCGCTGCTGCCGCTGCTCGCCGAGTTCGGGCCCGGGCGGATCGCCTTCTGCACCGACGACCGCGAGCCGGAGCACATCGCCGACGACGGCCACATCAACTCGATGGTGCGCGACGCGGTCGCCTTCGGCATCCCGCCCGAGGACGCGCTCGTCTGCGCGTCGCTCAACCCGGCGCTGTGGCACGGGCTGCGCGGGCTGGGCGCGATCGCCCCCGGGTACCGCGCCGACGCTGCTCCTGCTCGACGACCTCGAGCGGTTCCTGCCCGACGTCGTGCTCAAGAACGGCCGGCCGGTGGCCGAGTTCCCGCGGGCGACGGTGCCCGACTGGGTGCGGCACACGATGCGCATCGGCGCCTTCGGACCGGAGATGTTCCGCGTCCCGTGGGCCGGCGGCGAGGCGCGCGTGATCGGGATCGTGCCGGGCCAGATCGTCACCGACTCGCTGACGGCGACCCCGGCCGCCCGCGCCGGCGAGGCGATCGCCGACCCGTCGGCGCGACCTGGCGAAGATCGCCGTCGTCGAACGGCATCTCGGCACCGGGCGGGTCGGGCTCGGGTTCGTGCGCGGCTTCGGCCTGCAGCGGGGCGCGATCGCCTCGACGGTCGCCCACGACGCGCACAACGTCGTCGTCGTCGGGATGAACGACGCCTCGATGGCCGCCGCCGTGCGCCGCCTCGCGAACCGGGGCGGCGGCATCGTCGTGGTCGACGGGGCGACCGTGCTCGCCGAGCTCCCGCTGCCGGTGGCGGGCCTGCTCTCGGACGCGCCGCTCGAGGAGGTCGTCGAGCAGTCGCATGCGCTCGCGGCCGCCGCACGAGAGCTCGGCTGCACGCTCGAGGAGCCGTTCCAGCACCTCGCCTTCCTCGCGCTCTGCGTGATCCCCTCGTCTGAAGCTCACCGACCGGGGGCTGGTCGACGTCGACCGGTTCGAGCTCGTCCCGCTGGCGGTCGGCGCATGATCCTCGGCAACGCCTGGGTCGTGACGATGGACGATGCCGGCACCGAGCTCGAGCGCGGCTTCGTCCGGATCGAGGACGGCCTCGTCGCCGAGGTGGGGCCGGGTGACCCGCCGGGGCCCGCTCGACGACCTGCGCGGAGCGGTGCTGACGCCGGGCTTCGTCAACACGCACCACCACCTGTACCAGACGCTGACGCGCGCCCGGGCCCAGCAGGCGGACCTCTTCACCTGGCTGCGAACGCTCTATCCGGTGTGGGCCCGCATCGACGAGGAGATGGAGTACGCCGCCGCGCGCTGCGGGCTCGCGGAGCTGGCGCTCTCGGGCTGCAGCACGGTCTTCGACCACCACTACGTCTTCCCGCGCGGCGTCTCGGGGCTCGTCGAGGCGGAGCTGCGGGCCGCCTCGGAGCTCGGCGTGCGTCTCGTCGCCTCGCGCGGATCGATGGACCTGGGCGTCTCGGACGGAGGGCTTCCGCCGGACGAGCTCGTCGAGGACATCGACACGATCCTGGCCGACACGGAGCGGCTCGCACGGCCTCGCCGACGGCGCGCTGGCGCAGATCGCGGTCGCACCGTGCTCGCCGTTCTCGGTCACGACCCGCCTGATGGAGGAGTCGGCCGCGCTGGCGCGCCGGCTCGGGCTCCAGCTGCACACCCACCTCGCCGAGACGGTCGAGGAGGACGCCTACTGCCGCGAGCTCTACGGCTGCTCGCCGGTCGAGTACCTGGAGCGCGTCGGCTGGATCGCCGACGACGTCTGCTGCGCGCACTGCGTCCACCTCTCGCCCGCCGACGTCCGCACGTTCGGGCGCGCCGGGGTCGGCGTCGCGCACTGCCCCACGTCGAACCTGCGCCTCGGCGCCGGCGTCGCACCGGTGCGCGCCCTGCTCGACGCGGAGGTGCGGGTGGGGCTCGGCGTCGACGGCAGCGCCTCGAACGAGCGCAGCGACCTGTTCGTCGACGTGAAGAACGCGCTGCTCGTGGCGCGCGGGCGCGACGGCGGCGAGGCCCTGACGGCGCGGGAGGCGCTGCGCCTCGCCACCCGCGGCGGGGCCGCCGTCCTGCGCCGCGACGACATCGGCTCGCTCGAGGCGGGCAAGCGCGCCGACGTCGCCTGCTGGCGCACGGACGGGCTGGAGTTCGGCGGCGCCGAGGATCTCGTCGCGAACCTCGTGCTCTCGGGCCCGCATCGCGTCGACCGGCTCGTCGTCGGCGGCGTGGACGTCGTACGCGACGGCTCGCTCGTCACCGCCCGCGAGCAGGAGATCGCCCGCGAGCATCGCATCCAGTCGAAGCGGCTATGGCAGCAGTGACCGTCTCCACCCACGTGCTCGACACCGAGCGGGGTCGCCCCGCCGAAGGCGTCCACGTCGAGCTCCTCCGTCCGGACGGCACGATCGCCGGCGAGGGGTTCACCGACGGCGACGGGCGGATCCAGGATCTCGCCGACACCGACGCCGGCACCTACCGGCTCGTCTTCCACCCGCCCTCGCCCTTCTTCCGCCGCGTCGAGCTCGAGGTGACGCTCGACGAGGGGCACCACCACATCCCCCTGCTCGCCTCGTCGTACGCGTGCGCGACCTACCGCGGCAGCTGAGCGTGGCCGAGCTGGCCGAGCTGTTCGAGGGGCGCACGCGCTTCGTGGAGCGGCTTGCGCAGCTGGAGGATCCGCTCGTCGGGCGCGCGACGTGGCGGCGGAGCTGCCCGAGAACGAGCAGAAGGAGATCCTCGACGCCCACCCGGCGATCGGCGGCACGCCGACCTCCGCACGCTCGGCGGCGGAGCAGGGAAGCGACGACGACCCGGCGGTGCTCGCCGAGCTCGCAGCGCTCAACCGGGCCTACGAGGAGCGGTTCGGCTTCCGCTTCGTCGTCTTCGTGAACGGCCGGCCGCGCCGCGAGATCGTGCCGGTGCTTCGCGAGCGCCTGCAGCGGACCCGGGCGCAGGAGCTCGCGACGGGAGTCGACGAGCTGGTGCAGATCGCGGTGCGGCGATGGCGCACCTCGTAGCGCTCTCCGACTACTGGTGGGGCTGGGGCAACCTGCTCTTCCGCTGGCTGCACGTGATCGCCGCGATGGCCTGGATCGGCGCCTCGTTCTACTTCATCGCGCTCGACAACCACCTCTCCGCGCCGCCGCGACCCGCGCGACACGCGGCGCGGGGTGGCCGGCGAGGCGTGGGAGATCCACGGCGGCGGCTTCTACCGCGTCGAGAAGTTCCGCGTCGCGCCGGAGCGGCTGCCCGAGCCGCTGCACTGGTTCAAGTGGGAGGCGTACACCACGTGGCTCTCCGGTTTCGGGCTCTTCGTCGTCCTCTACTACGCGCACGCAAGCTCGTACCTGATCGACCCGACCGTGGCCGATCTGCGGCCGTGGCAGGCGATCGCGATCTCGATCGCGGGCCTCGCGATCGCGTGGCTCGTCTACGACTTCCTCTGTCGCGCGTTCGCGAGCGACGAGGGCGTGCTCGCCGTGCTCGTCTTCGCCGGCGTCTGCGCCGCGTCGTGGGGCGCCTGGAACCTCTTCGCGCCGCGGGCCGCCTATCTCCAGGTGGGGGCGATGATCGGGACGATGATGGTCGGCAACGTCTTCTTCGTGATCATCCCGAACCACTGGAAGCTCGTCCGCGCGAAGGAGCGGGGCCGCGAGCCCGATCCCCGCTGGAACCGCGACGGCAAGACGCGGTCGGTGCACAACAACTACCTCACGCTGCCGGTCGTCTTCGCGATGCTCTCGAACCACTTCCCGTTCACCTACGGGCACGCCCGCGGGTGGATCGTGCTCGTCGTCCTGATGGCGCTCGGCGCACTGACGCGCCACTACTTCAACCTGCGCCACCGTGGACTGAACGCATGGCCGATCCTCGGGCTCGCGGCCGCCGGAATCGTCGCGATGGCGCTCATCATCCGCTGACGCGCGGCCGGGCGATTCCGAGTAGGGTCTCGCGCGTGCTGGAGATCGTCGCCGCCGGGATGCGCTTCGTGGCCCGCTGGGAGGACGAGCTCGCGCCGCAGACGGTCGCGGCTTTCAGGGCGGGCCTCCCGCTGGACGACCGGATCATCCATTGCCGCTGGAGCGGCGAGTCGAACTGGATCCCCTGGGGCGACCGCGACTTCGGCATCGGCCCCGAGAACGCGACGTCCTACCCGCATCCCGGCGAGCTCGCCCTCTACCCCGGCGGGCAGAGCGAGACCGAGCTGCTCTTTCCCTACGGCTACTGCTCGTTCGCGTCGAAGGCGGGCCACCTCTGGGCGAACCACTTCGCCACGGTGATCGAAGGCGCCGAGCAGCTCCCCGCGCTCGGCCGGCTGACGCTCTGGGAAGGCGCGCAGCAGATCTCGTTCCGCGAGCTCTGACCCCCGGCGCGTCGTCCGAGCGACGTCAGAGACCACTCCGACGCGCGTCGGAGCTGCCTCGGAGCTGCCTCGGAGCGGCGTCAGAGGCGGCTCAGACTCGCCTCAGAGGCGGCTCACCTCTGAACTGCGCCGGAAGCGTGCCGAAGGTGTGCCGCGAGCGGCGGAGAGCGGCTCCGGTGTTGCTCCTGCGACGCGTCGTCCCAAACGGACGGTGCCGTGGCCGCGCCTCAGCGTTCTTCGCGCACGTACGGCGTGCCGAGGGCGGCGGGTGCGCCAAGGCGGCGGCGGGCGCCCGCGCTCGAGACGAGCACCAACACGACGATCGTCATCACGTACGGCAGCGACTGGAAGAGCTCCGGCGGGACGCCGCTGAGGATCCCCCGCGCCTGGAACGTGAACGGGATCCCCGCGAACGCGCCGAAGAAGTAGGCGCCGACGAGACAGAGCGCCGGCCGCCAGAAGGCGAAGATCACGAGCGCGATCGCGATCCAGCCCGCGCCCGACGTGAGGCCGTCCACCCACTGCGGCGTGATCGAGAGCGAGAAGACGGCACCGCCCACGCCGGCGAACGCCCCGCCGACGATCGTGTGCACGTAGCGGTAGGCGACCACGTTGATGCCCATCGCGTCCGCGGCCGCCGGCGACTCGCCGACCGCCCGCAGGTTCAGCCCCGGTCGCGTCCGGCCGAGGTACAGCGCCACCAGGACGACACACGCCCAGGACAGGTAGACGAGCGCCGACTGCTGGAACAGGATCGGCCCCGCGACGGCGGACGTGCGCCACGCGTGCGGCAGGAATGCCGCGAACGCATGCCGCGCGGGCTGGTCGGCGATGTTCAGGTCGTTCCCGAGGTACGACGAGAGCCCGGCCGCGCCGGCGAAGATCGTCAGGGCGAGCCCGGAGACGATCTGGTTCGCCCGGAGCGTGATCACGAGGAAGGCGTGGATCAGCGCCATCGAGGCACCGGCCACCGCCGCGACGGCGATCGCGAGCGGCAGCGAGCCCGTGCGCTGCACCGCCCAGAAGCCCATCACGGCCCCCACGAGCATCATCCCCTCGACGCCGAGGTTCAGGACGCCCGCCCGCTCCGCGAGCAGCTCACCGAGCGCGGCGTAGAGCAGGGGCGTCCCGTACACGACCGCGGAGGCGAGCACGACGACGACGATCGAGTTGTTGACGCCGCCGGCCGCCAGGATCATGCCGCCGCCTCGGCCGAGCGGGTCGCGCCGCGGGCGAACCGGACCCGGTAGCGGATCAGGAGCTCGCCGCCGAGCGCGCAGAAGAGGATCAGCCCCTGCAGCACGCCCACGAGGCCGGACGGGAAGTCGGCGCCCTGCAGTGCGTACCCCGCGTTCTGGATGCCGCCGAGCAGGAACGCGACCAGACAGACCGCGAACGGGTTGTACCGCGCGAGCGCCGCGATCACGATGCCCGCGTAGCCGTAGCCAGCGGAGGTGAGCCCCCGCGGATCGAGGGTGTGCCGGAAGTCGCCGTCCTGGCTCGCACCGCCGATCCCCGCGACGGCACCCGAGAGCGCCATCACCGCGAGGATCTTGCGGCGCGTCCGCATGCCGGCATAGGTCGCGGCCCGGGGCGAGTCGCCGATCACCTGCACCTCGAAGCCGAAGCGCGTCCTGCTGTAGAGCAGCCAGATCAGCGCGGCGAGGCCGATCCCGAGAAGCAGCCCGAGCGGCAGCTCCAGCGACCCCACGTGGGCCAGCGGCCAGGCGGCCGCGTCGGGGAAGTTCTTCCCCTGCGGGAACACCTTCGCGGTCGGGCTGGACGTGTCGCGCCAGTACGACTGCGAGTCGAAGATCAGGTAGTTGATCACCAGCGCCGCGACGTAGTTGAGCATCAGCGACGTGATGATCTCGTTGGTCGAGAGGAACGCCCGCAGGATCGCCGGGACGAGCGCGAAGGCCGCACCGCCGACCGCGCCGGCCGCGATCATCGCCGTGATCGAAAGCGCGTGGGAATGGCTCCCGAGCGCGATCGCCGCCGCGGCGCCGAGGATCGCACCCACGTAGAGCTGCCCCTCGCCGCCGATGTTGAAGAGCTGCATGCGGAACGCGATCGCCGCGCAGAGACCGGTGAAGAGCAGCGGCGTGGCCGAGACGAACGTCGCGTTCAGCGACTGACGACCGACGAAGCCGGTGTCGAAGAGCCGCCTGAACGTGTGCAGGGGCGGGTGGTGGGTCGCGAGCAGCACCAGCGTCATCACGCCGAAAGCGACGACGATGGAGCCGACCGGCACCGCGAGCGACAGCCACCGCGGCTGGGCGAGCCTGCGCTCGACGCGGATCACGCGCGGACCCCCCCGGCCATCAGCAGCCCGATCTCGTCGACCGTCGCCTCGCCGGCGTCGACCTCGCCCACGATCGTCCCCTCGTACATGACGACGACCCTGTCGGCGAGCGCGAGGATCTCGTCGAGATCCTCGGAGATGAGCAGCACGCCGACGCCGCTCGAGGCGGCTTCGCGAAGGTAGCGGTGGACGGTCTCGATCGCCGCGACGTCGAGGCCCCGCGTCGGCGAGGCGACGACGAGCACGCGCGGCGACCCGTGAAACTCCCGCGCCAGCACGACCTTCTGCAGGTTGCCGCCCGAGAGCTGGCGCGCCGGGATGTCGGGGTGCCCGCCGCGGACGTCGTAGCGGTGGATCAGGTGCGCCGCGTGCTCGCGGATCGCACGCAGGCGCAGCAGCGGCCCCCGCGCCGCCTCCGAGCCGCGGTACGACTTCAGCACCACGTTCGAGGCGATCGAGAGCGACGGCGCGACGCCGGTGTGCAGGCGGTCCTCCGGCACGTGCGCGACGCCTGCCCTGATCGCGGCCCGCGCATCGCCCGGCCGCAGCGCGGCCCCTACGACGGTGATCGTCCCTGCGGCCGGCGAGCGCATGCCCGTGACCGTCTCGGCGAGCTCGCGCTGCCCGTTCCCGGCGACGCCCGCGACCGCGACGATCTCCCCGCCGAGGACCGTCAGCGAGACGTCCCGCAGCGCGTCTCCGCCCCGGTCGCCCGCCGCCGAAAGCCCGCGCACCTCGAGCACGGGATCGCCCAGCTCGACCCGGCGCTCGACGCGCTCGGCGAGTGCGACGTCCCGGCCGACCATCAGCGACGCGAGCGACTGCGGCGTTGCCTCGGCGGTCGCCACCGTGGCGACGTCCTTGCCGCCCCGCAGGACGGTCACGCGGTCGGAGACCGCCTTCACCTCGTGCAGCTTGTGGGAGATGAAGATCACCGTGCGCCCCTCGTCGGCCATCACGCGCAGCGTCTCGAACAGCGACTCCGCCTCCTGCGGGGTGAGCACGGCGGTGGGCTCGTCGAGGATCAGGACGCGTGCCTGGCGGTACAGCGCCTTCAGGATCTCGACGCGCTGCTGCTCGCCGAGCGAGAGCTGCCACACCCGGGCGCGCGGGTCGACGGCGATGCGGTAGCGCTGACCGAGCTCGGCGACCTGCCGCTCGATCCGGCGGGGGTGGACCCGGAACTTCCTGCCCTCGCCGCGATGGTCGCCGAGGATCACGTTCTCGGCCACGGTGAACGGCGGCACCAGCCTGAAGTGCTGGTGCACCATGCAGATGCCCGCGTCGAGCGCGTCGCGCGGCGAGGTGAAGTGCACCGCACTGCCGCCGAGCAGGATCTCGCCCTCGTCGGGCCGGTAGAGGCCCGTGAGGATGTTCGAGAGCGTCGACTTGCCGGCGCCGTTCTCGCCGAGCAGCGCGTGCACCTCGCCCTCCTGCGCCGCGAAGTCGACGCCGTCGTTCGCGACGACGCCCGGAAACCGCTTGGTGATCCCTCGCAGCTCGACGGCGTTCGGCATGAGGTGAGAGGGCGGGCGGAGCCCCGGGCTCCGCCCGCCCTCGTCGATCAGCCCTTGGCGCTTCCGACGACGCCCTTGACGAGCCAGTCGATCGAATACAGCTGCTTCACGGTGAGACGATGCCCCTTCTTCACCCGCAGCTTGCCCTTCTGGTCGTAGACGGGCCCGGCGAACTCGTTCCACTTGCCGCTCTCGATCAGCTTGCGCTGCGAGGCGATCAGCTTCTTCGTCTTCGCCGACACCTGCGGGCCGTAGGGAGCGAGCTTCGTGAAGCCGTCCTTCAGGCTGCCGTAGTAGAAGCCCGTCTTCCACGTCCCGTTCATCGCGGCCCGCGTGCGCTTCAGGTAGTACGGGCCCCAGTTGTAGACCGCCGCCGTCAGCCACTGCTTCGGCGCGAACTTGCGCGCGTTCGAGTCGTAGCCGACCCACGGAACGCCCGCCGACTCGGCGTACTGGCCGGCAGCGGGGCTGTCGACGTTCTGCCCGATCACGTCGGCCCCGGCGGCCTTCAGGTTCTCCGCGGCCTTCTTCTCCTTGTCCGGCGCGAACCACGAGTTCGTCCAGATGATCTTCACCTTGGCGCCCGGATGCGCCTTCTGGACGCCCAGCGCGAACGCGTTCGTGTGCCGGATCACCTCGGGGATGGCGAACGGGACCACGTAGCCGACCACGCCGGTCTTGGTCGCGGCTCCCGCGGCGATCCCGGAGAGGTAGATCGCGTCCTCACCCGCACCGTAGTACTCGGCCATGTTCTTCGACTGCACCGTGCCCGTCGCCATCTCGAACTTGACGTCCGGATACTTCTTCGCCGCCGCAGCCATCGCCGACTGGAAGCCGAACGAGGTGGCGAAGATGATCTTGTTGCCGTCACGGACGAGCTGGTCGATCACCTGCGCGACCTGCGGCCCCTCCGGAACGTTCTCCTTGTAGGTCGTCTGCACCTTCGAGCCGAGGTGCTTCATCACGTAGAGCCGGCCCTGGTCGTGCGCCTGCGACCAGCCGCCGTCGTTGTGCGGACCCACGTAGATCCATGCCGCCTTGAACGCGCCGGTTGACGACGCCGACCCTGCGGACGTCCCGAACGCGAGCACCGCCGCGAGCACCGCCGTCGCCAGGGCGACCGCGCCCAGCGCGAGCCTTTTCTTCTGCACGTGTTCCTCTCCTCTGACCGGTATTCCTGGGGGGAACGCCGAATGTAGCCGACCCTTCGGCGGGCATCTAGGTCTCGGCCGGAAGTCCCTGCAGAACGGGCTCGTCGGCGCTCCAGGGAAAGGTGATCCAGCGGTCGGTGCGCCGCCACACGTAGTCGCACTTCACGGTCGAGCGCGGCTTCTCGTAGAGGACGGCGCAGCGCACCTCGGCCACCTTGCCGGCGCAGAAGTCCTGCACGAGCTTGAGCGTGGCGCCGGTGTCGGCGACGTCGTCGGCGATCAGCACCTTCGTCTCGGCGAAGTCGACCAGGTCGGGGACGGGCGGCAGGATCATCGGCAGCTCGAGCCGCTCGTCGACACCGGTGTAGAACTCGACGTTCATCGTGAACGTGTTCTTGACGCCGAGCGCGTACCCGACCGCGCCGGCGACGAGCAGGCCGCCGCGCGCGATGCCGAGGATCATGTCCGGCACGTACCCGTCGGCGACGACCGCCTCGGCGAGGTCGCGCGCGCCGGACCCGAGGTCGTCCCAGCTCATCCACTCACGCTCGGTCACGAGGCGGTGAGCCTATCGAGCGCCCGGGTGAGCGCGTCGATCGCGAGCTCGACGTCCTCGGTCGCCGAGAGCTCGTCGGGATGATGGGAGACGCCGCCGTTGAGGCTGCGCACGAAGAGCATCGAGGCGTTCGGGACGAACATGGCGTCGTGCCCGGCGCCCGAGACGAGCCTCGGGGCGTCCGGGAGCACCGCGGCGAAGGCGTCGCCCATCGCGACCGGGTCCGACTTCCATTGCACGTCGAAGCCGATGGCGTCGATCAGCGCGGCGAGCTTCGCCGGGTCGGCGGAGCGCGCGTCGACGGAGACCGTCGCCCGTGCCGGGACGACGTTGGTCGCGTTCGGCTCCGCCTCGATCGCGCCGACGGTCGCGACCGTCCCCTCTCCTGCGCAGTCCCGCACGTGGAGGACGAACCGCGCCGCCTCGACGAGCGCGTCGCGCCGGGCGTCCATCGGCGTCGTGCCGGCGTGGTCGGCACGGCCCTGGAAGACCCGCAGGCCACGCGCCTGCCCCGCGATCGCCGACACCACCCCGAGCGGCTCGCCGAGCGCCGCGAGCACCGGCCCCTGCTCGATGTGCACCTCGAGGTACGCCGCGGGCGACTCCTCGATGCGCTTGCTTCCCATCGGGCCCGTCTCCTCGGCGCGGAACGCGACGACCGCGAGCGGCCGGTCGCGCAGCCGCTCGGCGGCTTCGATCGCGGCGACGACGCCGAGAGCGCCGTCGAAGCGGCCCGCTGTGGGGACGCTGTCGAGGTGCGAGCCTGCCCACACCCGCGCCGCGCCCCGGCGCCCGAACAGGTTCCCGGCCGCGTCGCACGCGACCCCGAGGCCCGCCTCCTCGAGCCACCCGGCGGCGAGCGCGTGCGCGGCATCCTCCTCGGGGGAGTAGCCCGCCCGGTGCTGCGCGATCGCATAGATCGCGTCGAGCCGTTCCATCGCCCTGCTCATCCGGGCAATGCTCGCAGCACCTGGAACGCCGCGAGCGGCAACAGCGCGAGGAGGGCGAGCGCCCAGGCCCACGAGGTCGACGCGACGAGGATCCCGAAGAGCGCCGGGTAGACGGCTCCGGTCGCCGCGAGCAGGGTCTGCTGCAGCCCGATCGCGGCCCCGCTTCGCCGGTGGCCGGCCAGCTCGACCGCGGCGGCGAAGGAGAGGCCGTTCCAGCTCATCGAGAGCACGGCCGTCACGACGAGCACCGGCAGGAAGACTGCGAGCGGCGCGTCGAGGAGCAGCGCCGAGCCGATCGCGAGCACCGCCACGACGAGCGAGATCGTGCGGAACGGGCGCAGGCGGCTCCCGACGACGTCCGACCACTGCCCCGCGGCGATCCTCGCGCCGACGCCGAGCAGCTGGGCGGCCGCGAGCACCCCCGCCGCGCGGCCGGTCGAGAGCCCGCGATGCTCGTGCAGCAGCAGCACGGCGAAGCCGAGTACGCACACCTGCGGCGCGACGGCGAGGCCGCTTCCGACCGAGAGCCGCCAGAGGCGCGGGTCGCGGAGCGGTGTGGCGCCGGCGGCCGCCGCATCCTCCTCGGCGGGAGCCGGGCCCTCGTGCAGCACGAGCCCGCCGAGCACGGCGGCGGCCAGCACGGCCAGTCCGAGGCCGAGGAAGCCCCAGCGGAGGCCTCCTGCACGCACGACGCCCGGCAGGGCGAGCGAGACGACGAAGCCGGCCAGCGGCACCGCCGTCTGCCGGATCCCGAGCGCGAGCCCGCGGCGCCGGCCCGGAAACCACGCCATCACCGCGCGCCCGCTCGCCGACTGCACGCTCGCCCCGAGCAGCCCGGCGAGCACGAGCAGCGTCAGCAGCGACCAGAACCCGCCCGCCCAGGCGGCGCCGGCGAGCGCGGCGCCGCACGCACCGAGCCCGGTCACGAGCACGAGCCGCTCGCCCGCACGGTCGGTCGCGAGCCCCCACGGGATCAGCGTCACCACCGAGCCGGCCGAGGCGGCGGAGAGCAGGATCCCCGTCTCGCCGAGCGTCAGGCCGAAGCGGTGCCGCAGCGCCGGCGCCATCACCGCCACCGCGAAGAAGATCGCCGAGTACGTGGCCTGGGCGAGCGTGCCGGCGGCGAGCACGGTCCAGCGGTTGCGCACGCGGGGCCGCGAAGGCGCTAGAGCCCGAAGGGGTTCGTCGGCCGCGTGCCGGTGTAGGTGACGACCGACTTCGTCTCGAGGTACAGCTCGAGCGAGTCGAGTGCGAGCTCGCGGCCGAAGCCCGACTGCTTGTAGCCGCCGAACGGGATGCCCGGGAAGGCGGTGTACGGCATGTTGATGCCGACGGTGCCCGACTTGATCCTCGACGCGATCCGGTGCCCCTTCGCCGGGTCGCCGGTCCAGACCGTCGCCATCAGCCCGTAGCGCACGTCGTTCGCGATCCGGACGGCGTCGGCCTCGTCGGCGAACGGGATCACCGTCACGACGGGCCCGAAGATCTCCTCCTGCGCGGCGCGGATCGAGTTGTCGGTGTTCGCGATCACGGTCGGGGGATAGAAGGCGCCCGGCCCGTCGGCGATCCGGCCGCCGGTCGTCACCTCGGCCCCCTCCTCGCGGGCGCCCTCGACGAAGCCGTGCACCTTCTCGCGGTGCGCGGCCGAGATCAGCGAGCCCATCTGGGTCTCGGCCTCGAGCGGGTCGCCGACGCGGACCTTCTGCGACAGCTCCGTCACCTGAGCGACCACGTCGTCGTAGAGCGGCTGCTCGACGAGCAGGCGCGAGCGCGCCTCGCACGACTGACCGGCGGAGGCGAAGATCGCCCAGACGCTCGCCGGCACCGCGTCCGCGAGGTCGGCGTCGGCGAACACGAGGTTCGGGCTCTTGCCGCCGAGCTCGAGGGTCAGCCGCTTGATCGGGTCGGAGCACAGCCGCATGATCTCGCCGCCGGTCCTCGTCGAGCCGGTGAACGCCACCTTGTCGACGCCGGGATGGCGCACCAGGTACGACCCGGTGGAGGGGCCGTCGCCCGGGACGATGTTGATCGCGCCGGCGGGGAAGCCGACTTCGGCGGCGAGCTCGGCGACGCGGAGCACCGAGAGCGGGGTCTGCGGATCCGGCTTCAGCACGACCGCGCAGCCGGCGGCGAGCGCCGGGGCGAGCTTCCAGGTCGCCATCAGCAGCGGGTAGTTCCAGGGGACGATCTGCCCCGCGACGCCGACCGGCTCCTTCTGCGAGTAGAAGAGGAGCGAGCCGCCGACCGGGTTGGAGCGGCCGGCGATCGAGGCGATCGCGGAGGCGTAGTAGCGGAAGTTCTCGGTGGCGCCGGCGAGCTCGGCCTTCACCGACGAGATCGCCTTGCCGACGTTCCGCGACTCGAGCTCCGCCAGCTCCTTGCGGTTGGCGACGATCGCATCCGCGAGCGCGTGCAGCAGGCGTGAGCGCTCGGTGCCCGGAGTCCGGCCCCACGCGCCGTCGAGCGCGGCACGTGCCGCGTCGACCGCGCGGTCGACGTCGGCCTCGCCGCCCATCGCGGCTCTCGCAAGCACGTCTCCGGTGGCGGGCTCCCGCACCTCCCGCAGCTCGCCGGAGACCGGCTCGACGACCTCGCCGTCGACGAAGAGGCCGTAGTCGCGCGTCGCCGTCGCCATCAGCCGGACAATAGCTCGCCGACCCGCACCTGCTCGGTCAGGAGCGTGCGCAGCCGGGCGGGGTCGCCGCCGATGTAGGCGCGGCAGAGCTGCTTGCCGGCGGCGTACGTGATCGTGTAGGCCCGCCAGGTCGGGTCGGTGACGAAACGGATCGTCTGGGCCGCGCGCTCGGGTGCGACGAGATTCCAGCGCTCGACGAACCGCTGCGCCTCGTCGACGGGAACGCCTTCCTCGTGGAGCTGGAGCGCCGCATCGACGGAGATCCCGCCGAGCGGCTCGGCCGCGCGGGCGATCCGCTGCCACAGCTCCGGGTCGGGCAGGTCGATCCCGTGCCGCCGGATGATCGCGTAGGCCTCTTCCCGCGCGGCGTCGTCGAGCACGACCTCTCCGCCGCTCTCCGCGATCCCCTCGCTGACGAGCGCCTGCGGCGTCGGCACGAACTGGAGGCACTCCTCGAGCGCGCCGCGGTCGCGGTAGAGGCGCTGCTCCTTGACCGCGTGCTCGGTGTGATGGCCCGGGTAGAGCTCGTGCTCGACGAGCCGCAGCAGATCGGGCCCTGCGGTCGGCACGTCCGTGTTCAGCACGACCCGGCTGCGCAGGTCGCCCTGGTAGTAGTTGAACGCCCACCAGGGCTCGTCGCAGACCGGCTCGATCGTCGTCTGCTCGCCGTCCGGCAGCTCGAGCAGCTCCGCGGTACGGCGGCGGGCGAGCGGGACGAGCTCGCGGAGCACCTCGACCGCGAGGTCGCCGGGACAGCGGTGCCGCTCGCGCCACGCCTCGCGCCGCTCGACGAGCGAGCCCTCGCCGGGCAGCAGCTCGTCGAGCTCCGCGTGCGCCGCCTCGTAGCGCTCGGTCGGTGTGCGCTCCGGCCGGACGCCGTAGCAGCCCTCGACCTCGTCGCTGTAGGAGATCTGCTCTCCCGCGAGCACGCCGGGCGTAGGTCGCACAGCCCCGCACCTGGTCTCGGAGCCAGCCGTCCTCGAGCGTGCCGAGCAGGCGGTCGGCGTCGGCGGCGAGCTCCGCCGCATGCACGGGCGGCTCGTCGTCGACGGCGTCCTGCAGGTCCTGGGGGCCGTAGTAGGAGTCGACCAGGCCTTCGACGTGCCGGCCGAGCCGGAGTGCGAGCAGCAGGTAGTCCTCGGCCGCCGTCACCCCTCGAAGAGGGCCGCCTGCCCCTGGCCGACGCCGACGCACATCGTCGCCATACCGTAACGGCCGCCGCGCCGGCGCAGCTCGTGCAGCAGCGAGACGGCGAGCCGGGCGCCGCTCATGCCGAGCGGGTGGCCGATCGCGATCGCGCCGCCGTTCACGTTCACCTTGTCCTCGTCGAGCCCGAGCTCCCGGATCACGGCCAGCGACTGCGAGGCGAACGCCTCGTTCAGCTCGACCAGGTCGAGCTCCTCGGCGGCGACACCGGTGCGCTCGAGCAGCTTCCGCACCGCGGGCACGGGCCCGATGCCCATCACGCGCGGGTCGACGCCCGCGACCGCCGAGCCGCGGAACGTCGCGAGCGGCTCGACCCCGAGCCGTCGCGCCTTCTCCTCGGAGGCGACGACGAGCGCCGCGGCGCCGTCGTTCAGCCCCGAGGAGTTCCCGGCCGTGACGGAGCCGCCGTCGCGGAACGCGGGCTTCAGCGCGGCCAGCTTCTCGGCGCTCGTGTCGGGCCTGGGGTGCTCGTCGCGGTCGAGGTCGCCCGCCGGGACGAGCTCCTCGTCGAACCGCCCGGCCGCCGCGGCCGCCGCCCAGCGTTCCTGCGAGCGGAGGGCGAAGGCATCCTGGTCGTCGCGCGAGATGCCCCACCGCTCGGCGACGTTCTCGCCGGTCTCGCCCATCGCCTCGAGGGGGAAGAGCTCCTGCAGGCGCGGGTTCGGGAACCTCCAGCCGAGCGTGGTGTCGTAGAGCACCCGGTCGCCGCGCGGGAATGCCCGGTCGGGCTTCGCCGTGACGAGCGGCGCGCGCGACATCGACTCGACGCCGCCTGCCACGAACAGGTCGCCGTCGCCGGCGATCACGGCGTGGCAGGCGCCCACGACCGCCGCGAGCCCGGACGCGCAGAGGCGGTTGACGGTGACGCCCGCCACCGACTCCGGCAGCCCGGCCAGCAGCACGGCCATCCGCGCGACGTTGCGGTTGTCCTCGCCTGCCTGGTTGGCGCAGCCGAGCCACACGTCCTCGATCTCCTCGGGCGGCACACCGGCCCGGTCGACGGCGGCACGCACGGCGAGGGCGGCCAGATCGTCGGGACGCACGCCCGCGAGGGAGCCTCCGTGGCGGCCGACCGGCGTGCGGACGGCCGAGAGGATCACCGCCTTCACAGGAACTCGGGGGACATCCCGAGCAGGCGGGCGACCGCTGCGCGTCCGCGCTCCCCCAGCTCGAGCGTCAGGTCGTTGACGTACATCGCCACGAATGCGTCCGCCGTGGCGGCGTCGATGCCGCGGCCGAAGCCCATCGCGTACTCCATCGCCGCCTCGCGGTTCGCGAGCCCCGCGTCGATCGCCTCACGCAGCACGGCCGACACGTCCTCGGGGCGCTCGACGTCGCGGCGGATCGCGACCAGTCCGAGCGGCAGCGGCAGGTCCCACTCGTCGCGCCACCACCTGCCGAGGTCGAGCAGCTTCTCGAGCCCCGACGCGGCGTAGGTCAGCTGGCCCTCGTGGATCAGCAGGCCCGCCTCGGCCCGGCCCGAGAGAACCTCGTCGAGCACCTCGTCGAAGGCCACGTCGCGCGTCCGCACCCCGTCGCCGAGGGCGAGCTTCAGCACCCGGGTGGCGGTCGTCAGCGCGCCCGGGGTGACGATCTCGACCGCGCTCAGGTCGACCTCCGAACGGGCGACCACGATCGGCCCGTAGCCCTCGCCGAACGAGGCGCCGTGCGGGAGCAGGAGGTAGTGCTCGGCGACCGCCGGATAGGCCCCCGCCGAGAGCGCCGTCACCTCGAGCCTCCCCTCGAGCGCCCACTCGTTGAGCGTCTGGATGTCGGACGCGACCGGCTCGAGCTCGAGCCCGCGCGTCTCGACGCGCCCCGCCTCGAGCGCCCAGACCATGAACGCGTCGTCGGGGTCGGCGCTGTGCCCGATCCGGATCCGCACGCGGGCCACGTTACCCTGAGGCCCATGAGCAGGGCCGCGCTGAGCGATTCGATTCAGGACTACCTGAAGAGCGTCTACAAGCTCCAGGCCGCGGACGGCCGCGTGACGATCGGTGCGCTCGCGAAGGACCAGTCGGTGTCGCCCGCGTCGGCGTCCGCGATGGTGAAGAAGCTCTCGGCCCTCGGTCTCCTCGTGCACGAGCGCTACCGCGGCGCGTCGCTGACGGAGGCGGGCGAGCGGGTTGCGCTGGAGGTGATCCGCCACCACCGGTTGCTCGAGCTCTACCTGGCGGAGACGCTCGGCCTGCACGTCGACGACGTACACGCCGAGGCGGACCGGCTCGAGCACGTGATCTCGGAGGAGCTCGAGGCGCGGATCGACCGGGCGCTCGGCTATCCGACGCACGACCCACACGGTGACCCGATCCCCGACGCCGACCTCAACTGGCCTCCGAAGCAGGGCTGAGGCTGACCGGCCGCGACCGACCCGCGCGGGCTCAGCGGCCGAAGAAGAACCGCTCGAGCGGCGCCAGCAGCTCCTCACGGCGGAAGGGCGCGACCTTCTCGCCCGAGCCGTCGTCCTCCGAGACGACCGCGTCGTCCTCCAGCGTGCCGTTCGCCACCTCGAGGCAGTCGTCGAGCTCGAAGCCCTGCCAGACGTAGTCGTCGGCGCGCGGCTCGTCCGTCTCGCGATGCTGCGGGTCGACCTGACGGCCCACCGCCCAGACGGCGCCGGGGCGGCGCTCGATCCAGATCACCACACGCTCGGGCAGCCCGGCGTCGTCGCGTCCTGCCACGATCCGTTCGGCGAAGCGGCCTTCCCTGGCCGGGGCCCTCACGCCCGCGACTATACAATCGAGAGGCGATGGGACTCATGGATGCCCTCAAGGGCGCGTTCTCGTTCCTCTCGTCCCGTTCGCAGAGCGAGGAGCGGATGGCGCAGTACGTGATCCGCGAGCATCACCGCGGCCGGCCGCTGCAGGAGATCCTGGCCGATCACTACGTCGAGAACCGCTGCACCCCAGAGCAGGTCAGGCGCCTGCTCGACCGCCCCGAGGTGATCCACGCGATCGGCGCGGACCTCGTGGACGACGCGAAGACCAGCGTCTGATCGGGCGGACGGTCAGCCGCCGCGGGGGTAGGTCTCGCGGGCGACGTGCTCCGGCGTGCCCGCGCGCTTCTTCACGACCGAGTACCCCGCGCGTTCCTCGATCACCGCTTCGACGTCGGGAAGCTCGTGTCCCGGGCGGATGACGAACGTGCCCGGGTCGGAGCGGAGCCGCTCGTAGGCGGGGATCGTCATCAGGAAGCGGTCGGTACAGGCCACGTTCCCGCACTCGCAGACGACCTCCATCGTCTGCGTCAGCATCGCGAAGGCCCGGTTGACCTCCTCGATCTGCTCGTTGACCTGGCGGAAGGCGGCCTCGTTGCGGCTGATCCGCTCCTCGTCGCCGCGCGGCCGCGAGGGCTCGCCGGACATCAGGCGAGCTCCTCGGCGACCTCGCCCGTGGCTCCCTGCTTCTCGACGATCGACCAGCCCTCGTGCCGCTCGACGACCTCGACCTCGCCGTCCAGATGGTTGGCGGCGACGACGAAACGCCGCGGGCTCGAGCGGACACGCCGGTAGTCGTCGAGGCTCAGACGGAGGAGCTTGGTACAGCGCGGGTTTGCGCACTCGCAGAGGTAGAGCATTCCGACCGGGTCTTCCTTCCGCTCCGACTCCGCGAAGGCGGCGAGCCGCTCGTTCGCCTCGCGGAAGACGGAGTCGTTGCGCGCGACGCGCTCCTCCTGGTCGGATGCCACGCCCGACAGGTCTCCGCCACCGGGGGAAGGGGAACACGGGGGCGCCGCTCGGGGCGGCCCCGAACCCTGAACGGTGGCGATCGCTGGGGCTGGTGGCGATGGTGGGGCCGGGGCGGTGCAGCTTGCTCGTCTGGGAGTTGGTCGGCCTCGGATTGCTGACCCAGAGGCGTTCGATATCGAGAACTTGAACCGGCAGGCCTGCGCAACAACGGCCACGCTCTTACGAAGGCGAGTTCCTACACCCCGAAATAGCCCTTCGAATTGCGCGCGCCGCCCGCGCGGAGGGCGTTCCCGTCATGTCGATCTTCAACGTTGGTTTCGGGTGCTATGTCACCAGCTACCGCTCTCGCGGGCGGGGAAGCCTCGAGTCGGTGCTCGGTCTGCACGCAGACAAGAGTCTTGCCGACGGTGGCATTGCTCGCCTGCTGACAGAGCATCGTCGTTTGGCCTTGGCCTCACAACGCGGAATAGTCCGCGCATGAAGGCCGCGCAGCCGACGGGCACGGTGACCTTGTTGTTCACCGACATCGAAGGGTCGACGAGGTTGTTGGAGCGGCTCGGCCCGGAGCGGTATCGGGAGTCGCTGGAGCTGCATCGGCGGCTGCTCCGCGGTGCGTTCGAGCGGCACGGGGGCCACGAGGTGGACTATGAAGGCGACGCGTTCTTCGTGGCGTTCGCCCGTGCCCGTGATGCGGTCGAGGCGGCGTCAGAAGCGCAGCGGGCGCTCGCGCAGGCGGAGTGGCCAGAGGGGCTGCCGATCAGGGTGAGGATGGGGATCCACACGGGCGAGCCGCTCGCCACCCCGCCTAAATATGTGGGGCTTGACGTGCATAAGGCGGCGCGGATCATGGCGGCCGGGCACGGCGAGCAGGTCGTAATATCTGCAGCGACGCAGCGGCTCCTTTCTGACGCACATCCGCTACGGCCGCTTGGGGAGCATCGGCTGAAGGATCTATCTCAGCCCGAGCCGCTCTACCAGCTGCTCGCGCCGGGGCTGCAGAGCGAGTTCCCGGCGTTGAAGACGCTCGGCAACAGGCCGAACAACCTGCCGATCGTCGCGACTCCGTTCGTCGGCCGCGAATGCGAGCTGGCCGTGGTGCATGACCTTCTGCTTCGCAAGGAGGTGCGGCTGTTGACGTTGACGGGAACCGGCGGGATCGGGAAGACGCGCCTGGCGTTGCAGGCGGCGGCGGATGCGATCGACGGCTTCCGCGACGGCGTGTATTGGGTGCCGTTCGCGGCCTTGCGCGACGCTGAGTTAGCCGTCGCGACGGCGACGCAGATGCTGGGTCTGCGTGACGAAGCGGGAGAATCCGTCGGCGAAGCCCTCCGCCGCTATCTCGCCGCGCGGCAGATCTTGCTGGTGCTCGACAACCTGGAGCACATTCTTGGAGCAGCGCGAGTGCTCGTGGCGGATCTTCTGCGCTCCGGGCCGGAGGTTTCTGTTCTCGTCACGAGCCGTGAGGCGCTGCGGGTAAGCGGCGAGCAGCTGTACGACGTGCCGCCCCTCGCGGTGCCCGAGGTCGGAGAGGTCGCACTCGGACAGAACGACGCGGCCACTCTCTTCATCGGCCGCGCACAAGCCGCTGATCCCTCCTTCGTGCTCACCGCAGAGAACGCCCCCACGCTTGTGGAGATCGTGCGGCGGCTGGAGGGGCTACCTCTGGCCATCGAACTTGCCGCAGCTCGCATACGGGCACTGCCACCGGCGGCGTTATTGGAAAGACTCGACAACCGCCTGAGGCTCCTCACGGCAGGGGTCTATGACGCCGACGAGCGGCAGCGAACTCTCCGAGCCACCATCGAATGGAGTCACGACTTGCTCACTACGGACGAGCGGACGCTGTTTGCGCGGCTCGGCGTTTTTGTCGGTGGCTGCCGACTCGAGGCGGCTGAGGCTGTCTGCAATTGGGACGGCGAAATTGCGTCGACGACACTCGACGGCGTCAGTTCGCTGATCGATAAGAGTTTGCTCCGCCGCCGCGAGGATCCTGATGGACAGCCGCGGTACTGGATGCTGGAGACCATCCGGGAATTCGCGCTCGCCGCGCTGCAGGAGGACCCAGCGGCGGAGCGCGTTCGCGAGATGCACGCAGTGGCAATCGCGGAGATCGTCGAGGGCCTCGACCGAGACCTGCGCTCTGCCAACGCACCGAGAGCGATCGCCGAACTGGCTGCGGAGCAGCCGAATCTCCGGGCGGCTTTGGCCTACGTGCAGGAAAGCAAGGCCCACGACCTCTTCGTTCGCCTGGTTGGGGGAGCCGCGTATTTCTGGTATCTGCGCGGGACAATCGCGGAAGGCGCAACGTACGCGCGGCGGGCCGTTCAGGTAACGGAAGGTCGAACGGATGCGACACGGGGTGTCGCGTTGCACGCTCTCGCTGCATTCACGTGGCACCTGGGGAATCTAGAGCTCGCCGAAACGCTAGCCGCGCAGGCTGCTGCGTTAGCCGAGGCTGATGGAGACGCAGACCTGGTCCTTTGGGCAGTCCATATGCAGGCGGTCATCGCCGCTTCTCTTCATCGCCCCGAAGCAACAGCCTTGTATGAGCGGGCGGCGGCCCTTGGCCGAGAACGCGACGATCCATGGTTCGAAATGATGGCGCTTCTCAACCTCGGCGACCTGGCCCTTCAGGAGAGGCGGCTGGACGAAGCCTTGCGGCTCACAGCCGATGGAATCGACGCCGCCACGGCGATCGGAGACAATGCGATCATTGCCTCAGGATTGGCGAGTCGCGGCTCGATCCTTCTAGAGCTTCAACGGCGAGATGAGGGAGTAGCCGACCTCCTGAAGGCCGCAACTGTCGCCGAAGCGCACGGCTACTTCGAGCCGGTGGCGTGGGCGGGTAGCGCGCTGGCGATCGCCTCCCTTGAGTACGGGTTCCTCGAAGACGCGGCTTTTCTGATCGGGTACACGGACCGGGTGCTTGCCGACCACGGTTACAGCCTCCGCGGGCGAGAAGCCGACGTATACGCGGCAGCGCGCGACCAGGTTTCGCAGCAGCTCGCACCGGAGGCATACGATGAGCGATCCTCTGCGGGTGACGCCGCAGCAAGAGAGGCCGCGTCTCTGGCCGACCAGAAGCTGAAGCTCCTCCGCGAGTCGGTGTAGCAGCGCCTCCCGGTGTCTTTCCGCTACTGCGATGGGCGGCGGTCGTCCTATCTCGGTTGACGGTTGGCTGCTCTGCCTGCGGACCCGGAGAATCGTTCGGCGGAATGGCTCTTCTCGCCGAAGACGCGACGCGAACCGCAACGGTCGCGGCGCTGGCGAAGGCTGAGACCTACTCTTCTATCGCGGCGACTTCGGCCGGATTGGAGCAAAGCATCCTGGTGCCGACCGGTTCCTGTGGAACTTCCTCGTCAACGAGGTCAGGGTTCTTAACGAACGGAGGCAGAGTACAGAGCACTAATCCGCGCTCTTCCTGCTCTTCGGGCATGACAGATTTGGCTCAAAAAAGCCATGCGCCCGGCACGATTCGAACGTGCGACCTCTGCCTCCGCAGGGCAGCGCTCTATCCCCTGAGCTACGGGCGCTCGGTCGGCCAGTGTACCCGGGCGGGACGGTGGAGCCGTGCGGGGCTGCCGCCGACCGACAGCTCCGCGTCGTCCGGCACGGCCGTGCGGACGTAGGCGAGCGCGAGGCCGGGAACGGCGCTCGTCACGCGCCCGACCTCCTTGTCGCCGTGGAGGACGGGCGTCTCGGCGGCGGGCGCCGCTCCGTCGAGCGCGAGCACGCGCAGCCGGCGGTTGACCTTGCCGCGGTAGTGCTGGCGGGCGACCGGCTCCTGGCCCGGGTAGCAGCCCTTGCCGAACGAGATCGCCCGCTCGTCGAGGCCCGCCTCCGCCGGCAGGATCCGGTCGTCGATCTCGCGCCCGTAGCGGGGCGTGCCCGCCTCGATGCGCCTGCGCTCGAGCTCCTGCGCGGAGAGCGTCTGCTCGAGCGAGGCGTCCAGCACCTCGACGGCGGCGCGCCCGTAGTCGCGGTTCGGGATTCCGTCGGCGTCGCCGAAGACGATCGTCGAGGTGTGCTCCTCGAGCTCGATCTCACATCGCGCGGCGAAGCGCATGCGGGTCAGGTGGGCCTGCACCGCGTCGCCGAGCTCCGGCTCGGTGAGCAGCAGGACGTCGTCCTCGCCGCGCCGCCACACGAGGAGTGGCGCGATCACCCGCGCCTTGGGCGTCAGGAGCAGCGCGTCGACGGAACCCCCGGCGGGAACGTCGTTCGAGAGCATCCGGTCCAGGTACTCGACCGCTCCCGGGCCCCGCACGCGCACGTACGCGCGCTCCCGGGCGGCCGCCTCGTGTGTAACGGTGGCCATGGCTCCCTAGACTAGACGGCATGTTCAGGTCGAGAGCCGAGCGGAAGGTGCGCGATGCAGGGTACGACCCGGCGCGGCTCCCACCGGGCCAGTACCTGACGGAGAAGTGGCCGGTCCTGCACGCGGGCTCGGTGGCCCGCTACGACGACCTCTCCACCTGGACGCTGCGGGTGTTCGGCGAGGTCGAGCACGAGCTCGAGCTCACCTGGGCGCAGCTCGAGGAGCTGCCCCGGTCGTCGAACACCCAGGACATCCACTGCGTGACGCGCTGGTCGAGGTTCGACACGAGCTTCGAGGGCGTCCACTGGCGCGAGCTCGCGAAGCTCGCCCGGCCGACCCCGCGCGCGCGGTTCGCGATCGCCCACGCCGAGGCGGGCTTCACGGCGAACGTGCCGCTCTCGTTCCTCGAGGACGACGCAGCGCTGCTCGCCACGCACGGCGGCGGCGAGCAACTGACCCCCGAGCACGGGTATCCGCTGCGGCTCGTGATCCCCGGCAAGTACTTCTGGAAGAGCGCCAAGTGGCTGCGCGGCATCGAGTTGACCGCCGAGGACCGGCCGGGGTTCTGGGAGCGCTACGGCTACCACAACGACGCCGACCCCTGGGCCGAGCAGCGCTACGGCTTTTGACCGATCCCCCGGACGAGGGATCGACGCCGCGCCCGCACCCGTCGATGACAGGGGGGCACCACCCTCCCCCAAGCAGACCGAAGAGCCGCTCCCCCAGGCGGCTCTTCACCTTTTTGGGGGAACGAGAAAGGGCGGCCCGGAGGCCGCCCTTTCGACGAACCGTGAGCCCGGGGGCTCGACTACATCATCCCGCCCATGTCGGGCATCCCGCCGGCGGGCATCGGGTTCTTCTCCGGTGCCTCGGCGACGATCGCCTCGGTGGTGAGGATGTTCTTCGCGATCGACGCGGCGTTCTGCAGCGCCGAGCGCGTGACCATCGTCGGGTCGGTGATGCCGGCCTTGACGAGGTCGGTCACCTCGCCGCTGTCGACGTTCAGGCCCTGGCCCGGCTTCGCCGAGCGCACCTGCTGGACGACGACGGAGCCCTCGAGGCCCGCGTTGCTCGCGAGCTGCCGGAGCGGCTCCTCCAGCGACTTGATGATGATCTGCGCGCCCGTGCGCTCGTCGCCCTCGAGCGACGCGAGCAGGGACTCCTTGACCGTGTCCGCGGCGTTCAAGAGCGCGACGCCGCCGCCCGGCACGACGCCCTCCTCGAGGGCGGCACGTGCGGCCTGCAGCGCGTCCTCGACGCGGTGCTTGGTCTCCTTCATCTCCGTCTCGGTGGCAGCGCCGACCTTGACCACGGCCACGCCGCCCGACAGCTTCGCGAGACGCTCCTGGAGCTTCTCACGGTCGAAGTCCGAGTCGGTGTTCTCGATCTCGGACTTCAGCTGCTTGATGCGCGCCTTGATCGCATCGCTGTCGCCGGCGCCGTCGATGATCGTCGTCGTGTCCTTCGCGACGACGACCTTCCGGGCACGACCGAGCTGCGAGAGCTTCGTGTTCTCGAGCTTGAGACCCATCTCCTCGGTGATCACCTCGCCGCCGGAGAGGATCGCGATGTCCTCGAGCATGCGCTTGCGGCGGTCGCCGAAGCCCGGCGCCTTGACGGCGACGGCCTGGAAGGTGCCGCGGAGCTTGTTGACCACGATCGTCGCGAGCGACTCGCCCTCGACGTCCTCGGCCACGATCAGCAGGGCCTTGCCGGCCTGGATCACCTGCTCGAGCACCGGCAGCAGATCCTTGACGGCCCCGATCTTCTGGTTCGCGACCAGGATGTACGGGTCGTCGAGCACGGCCTCCATGCGCTCGGCGTCGGTGACCATGTAGGGCGACAGGTACCCCTTGTCGAACTGCATGCCCTCGGTGAACTCGAGCTCGAGGCCGAACGTCTGCCCCTCCTCGACGTTCACCACGCCGTCCTTGCCGACCTTCTCGATCGCCTCCGACAGCACCTCGCCGATCTCCGTCGAGCGCGAGGAGACGGTCGCGACGCGCGCGATGTCCTCCTTGCCCGAGATCTCGGTCGACTGCGACTTGAGGTTCTCGACGATCTTCTCGACGGCCTCCTCGATACCGCGCTTGAGCGCCATCGGGTTCGCGCCGGCCGAGACGTTCTTCAGACCCTCACGCACGATCGCCTGGGCGAGCACGGTCGCGGTCGTGGTGCCGTCGCCGGCGACGTCGTTCGTCGCGGTGGCGACCTCGCGCACGAGCTGTGCGCCCTGGTTCTCGAAGACGTCCTCGACCTCGATCTCGCGGGCGATCGTGACGCCGTCGTTCGTGATCGTCGGTGCGCCGAACTTCTTGTCGAGCACGACGTACCGTCCCTTCGGGCCGAGGGTCACCTTGACCGCATCGGCCAGGATGTCGACGCCACGCTGAAGCGAGCGGCGCGCATCCTCGCTGAACTTGAGTTCCTTGTGAGCCACGTGTGTTTCTCTCCTTCGTCTTCCTAGACCGCCGCGCGGTCGCCGACGACCTTCGCCAGGACGTCCGACTCGCGGAGGATCAGGACCTCGTCGACGCCGACCTTGATCTCGGTGCCGCCGTACTTGCTGAAGATGATCTCGTCGCCCTCTTCGACGTCCATGGCGACGTGCTCGCCGTTCTCGTCACGGGCGCCCGGGCCGACGGCGAGGACGCGGCCGCGCTGCGGCTTCTCCTTCGCCGTGTCCGGCAGGACGATGCCGCTCACCGTGGTCTCCTCCTCTTCGAGGACCTCCACGATCAGGCGATCGCCAAGCGGTTGCAGATTCATTCCAAACCTCCACCTTCGTACAGGCTTTGTGCTTGCCTTTGGCACTCTAGCTAGGCGAGTGCCAACGCCGCAAGTGTAGCGACATGATCTAAGTGTGAACGACTAAGATCAGCGCGATGCGGAGAGAGTTCTCGGCGGGCGGGGTGCTCGTCCGGCGCCTGCGCGGGCGCTGGATGCTCGCCGCGATCCGGCCGCGGGGACACGACCGCACCGTCTGGGCGCTGCCGAAGGGGCACATCGACCGGGGCGAGCGCCCCGAGGAGACCGCCGTCCGGGAGGTGGCGGAGGAGACGGGGGCGCGCGGCCGCTCGCTGGGCAAGCTCGGCGACACACGCTACGTCTTCACCTGGGACGGAGAGCGGATCTTCAAGGTCGTCTCGTTCTTCCTCGTCCGCTACGAAGGCGGCCGCCTGGGCGACGTGCCGGAGGCGTTCCGGCACGAGGTCGCGGAGGTGCGCTGGCTGCCCCTCGACGACGCGCCGCGACTGCTCGCCTACGGGGGTGAGCGCGAGATGGCGCGCCGCGCCGCCGCGAGGCTGGCGGAGGACGACGTATGATCGGCGGCGCGTGCCTGCGTTCGCGCTCAACTTCTACTCGCCCATCGTCGAGGCCCAGCTCCGCTCGCAGCGGAAGACCGCGACGATCAGGCTCGGGGACAAGTCCCGCAAGTACCAGAAGGGCATGATCGTGTCCGTGCTGTGCGGCGCCCGGTTCAGCCTGCGCCAGCACGTCTTCGACGCGGTGATCGACAAGGTCGAGGTGAAGACGGTCGGTGAGCTCTCTCCGAACGAGATCGAGCACGACAACCCGGAGATCCGGCACACGGACGAGCTCTGCCGGTTCCTCGGCCAGCTCTACAACCGTGAGGTCGTCGAGGACGACACCGTCACGGTGATCCGCTTCTCGGCGATCAAGCCGAGCCTCGGCCTGGTCTAGACACTCTCCAGGTCGAGGCCCGGCCGGCTCGCCGTGGCGCCCGTCAGCCGAGCTCCACCGTCGGGACACCGCCGGTCGCGCTCCACGGCTGCACCCACGGATAGTCGAGCGGCGGCACGAACACCGGCACCGCGGCGACCCCGATCGAGGCCGGCTGAACCGACGGCACCGCAACCACCTTCGTCCACGGCTGCACCCACGGATACGACGGCGACTGGATCGCCGCCGGCCTGACGCCGGCGGCCGGGGCGGCAGAGACGAGCGCGAGCGCCGTGACGCCGCCGGCGATCGCCGGGAGCACCGTTCGTAGACCACGCATTCGAGACCTCCTTCCGTCCCTGCGACCGTGCTTCAGAACGGAATCCGGTGCATCGTTCGAAGCACGCGCGAAGTCGGCTCGAAAACCGGCGGAAACTCGCTCTGAACTACTGGGCGCGCTTGCGGATCTGCAGCCCGTGCAGCGTCGGCTCGCGTAGCGGGGCTCCGCACTCCTCGCACTCGACGGCGAACGTCGACGAGAAGGGCGCGGCGCAGGCGGGGCAGCGGCGCAGGATCACGCCGCCGCACGGGCAGCGGTCCGGCACCTCGTCCTCGGACTCGAGGAAGAAACGGCGAGCGGCGCCGCAGTCGAGGCAGAAGGCGGTCCAGTGCCCGAGCACGTTCCGGCGCTCCTCGCGAAGCCAGTCGGCCGCCTTGCCCACGCCGTCCACCCTACCTCGTCGTTACGATTCGCTCCGAGCTCCACCGACCGAGCAAGCAACCGAGGAGTGCAGGTGGCGATCGCGCGCGTAGCCGAGCCCAGCGGCTCGCTCCAGGACGTGAAGGAATCGGGCCTCGACCGCGAGGACCTGCTCCAGATCTACCGCAACATGCTGGTCGCCCGCGGCGTCGAGGAGCGCGGGCACATCCTCTACCGGCAGGGGAAGATCCCGGGATCGTTCTACACCGGGCGCGGCAACGAGGCGTCGGCCGTGGGGGTCGCGACCGCGATGGGCCCCGACGACGTCGGGACGCCCCTGCACCGCGACATGGGGGTGCACATCACGCGCGGGGTCGAGCCGTGGCGCATCTTCGCGCAGTACATGGGGCGCGCCGACGGGCCGACCCACGGCCGCGACGGCAACGTCCACATGGCCGACGACCGGCTGGGCCTGCTCGCGATGGTCAGCCACCTGCCGGCGATGCTGCCGGTGGCGGTCGGCTGCGCGCTCGCGTTCCGGATCCGCGAGGAGAAGCGCGTGGCGGTCGCCTGGTCCGGCGAGGGTGCGATGGCGCGGGGCGACGCCCACGAGGGCATGAACTTCGCCGGCGTCCGGCGCCTGCCCGTCGTCTTCATCTGCGACAACAACCAGTGGGCGTACTCGACGCCGACGCACCTCGAGTACGCGGTCGACCACCTCGCCGACCGCGCGCAGGCCTACGGCTTCGACGGCGTCGTCGTCGACGGGACGGACGTGCTCGCCGTCTACCGCGAGGCCAAGCGCGCGATCGAGAAGGCGCGCGAGGGCGGCGGCCCGACGCTGATCGAATGCCAGACGCTGCGCATGGAGGGTCACGCGGTGCACGACGACGCGTTCTACGTGCCGAAGGAGCTGTTCGAGCGCTGGGCCGAGCGCGACCCGATCGAGCGCTACCGCACCTGGCTGCGCGACAACGTCGAGCTCGGCGACGAGGAGGAGGACGAGCTCACCACGCAGGTCAAGAAGCTGCTGAACGACTCGCTGCAGCGGGCCGAGGACTCGCCGCAGCCGGACCCGGAGGGACTGACGGACGGGGTGTACGCGACACCCGAGGACCTCGACACCCCCCACCACAAATGAGCGTCGGGCAGCCTCTCGCGGCCCGGCCCGACGACGGAGGACGCTGATGCCCGAGAAGACCTACCTCCAGGCGATCAGCGACGGCCTCCGCGAGGAGATGCGCCGCGACCCGCGCGTCTTCGTGCTCGGCGAGGACGTCGGCGTGTACGGCGGGGCCTTCAAGGTGACCCTCGGGTTCCAGGAGGAGTTCGGGCCGTGGCGCGTGATCGACATGCCTCTCTCCGAGACGGCGATCCTCGGCGGGGCGAGCGGTGCGGCGATGATGGGCATGCGCCCGGTCGCCGAGATGCAGTTCGCCGACTTCGTCTCCTGCGCGTGGGACCACCTCGTGACGGTCGCGGCGAAGCAGCGGTGGCGGGTCGGCACGCCGGTGCCGTTCGTCCTGCGCCTGCCGTCGGGAGGCGGGTTCTCCGGCGGGCCGTTCCACTCGCAGAACCCGGAGTCGTCGTTCGCGCACATCCCGGGCCTCAAGTGCGTCTGCCCGGCGACGCCGGAGGACGCGAAGGGCCTGATCACCGCCGCGATCGAGGACCCGAACCCGGTGCTCTTCTTCGAGCACAAGCACCTGTACCGGCGCATCAAGGGCGAGGTCCCGGACGAGCGCTACGTGACGCCGATCGGCAAGGCACGGATCCATGTCGAGGGCGACGACGTCTCGCTGATCACCTGGGGCGCGATGGTCTACACGGCCGAGGAGGCCGCGAAGCAGGTCGACGCCTCGGTCGAGATCGTCGACCTGCGCTCGATCATGCCGTGGGACAAGGAGGCCGTTCTCGACTCGGTGCGCAAGACCTCGAAGGTGCTCGTGCTCCACGAGGACACGCGCACCGGCGGCTTCGGAGGCGAGATCGCGGCGACGATCGCCGAGGAGGCGTTCGAGGATCTCGACGCACCCGTGCGGCGGCTCGCAGCCCCCGACACCCCGGTTCCCTTCTCGCCCGTGCTCGAGAAGGCGTTCATCCCTCAGGTCGACGATGTCGTCCGTGGACTCAAGGAGTTGATCGAGTACTGATGGCCAGCACCACCGCAGTCGACGTCGTCATGCCGCAGATGGGGGTCTCCGTCTCGGAGGGCACCATCACGCGCTGGCTGAAGCAGGTCGGGGAGCAGATCGAGGCGGACGAGACGCTGCTCGAGATCTCGACCGACAAGGTCGACACGGAGGTGCCGTCGCCCGCCTCGGGCGTCGTCAGCGAGATCCTCGTCCAGGAGGGCGAGACGGTCGAGGTGGGACGGGTGCTTGCGCGCATCGGCGGCGAGATCTCCGCGGGCGCGCCCGCACCGGAAGCCCCTGCGCCGGAGACTCCCGCCCCGGAGCCCGCCACCCAGCCGGCGGCCGATGCCTCGGATGCCGCCGCGAGCGAGGGCGAAGCGGCGCCCGAGTCGGCGGTCGCCCCGCCCGGGCCGGAGCCGGACAGGACCCAGGAGCCGGATCGGGCGCAGGAGCCGAACGGCAACGGCCGGGCGTTCGTCTCTCCGGTCGTCGCGCGGATCGCCTCGGAGCACGGCATCGACCCGGCGCAGGTGCCCGGGACCGGGACCGGCGGGCGTGTGACCAAGAAGGACATCCAGGCGTTCATCGACCAGGGCGGTGCCGAAGAGGGCCGCACGGAACCGGAGGCGGAGCAGGCGGCCGCGGCACCCGCGCCTGCGCAGCCCGTGGAGCCCGCGGCAGCTCCCGCGGCGCCCCCGCCCGCTCCGACGACCGTCGCCCGGACGCAGGCGCCGCCGGCGGATGCGGGAGAGGCGGGGCTCGGGGAGACCTTCGAGCCGATGTCGGCGATGCGGCGCGGCATCGCCGAGCACATGCGCCGGTCGCTCGACACCTCCGCCCACGTCACCTCGGCAATCGAGGTGGACATGTCGAAGGTCGTCTCGATCCGAGCGAAGCTCAAGCGGGAGTACTCCGCCGCCTACGGGGTCAACCCCACATACCTGTCGTTCATCGCGCGGGCGACCGTCGAGACGCTGCGGGACTACCCGTGGATCAACGGGGAGCTGCGAGGCGACCGGATCGTCACGAAGGCATTCGTCAACCTCGGCTTCGCGGTCGAGCTCGCCGACGGCAAGGGCCTGATCGTGCCGGTCGTGAAGAGCGCCGAGACCCTCAACCTGCTCGGGATGGCGAAGGCGATCGCCGACATCGCGAAGCGCGCGCGCGACAAGCAGCTGACGCCCGACGACGTCGCGGGCGGCACGTTCACGATCACGAATCCCGGCGGGTACGGCACGTTCCACGGCACGCCCGTGATCAGCCAGCCGCAGGCGGGGATCCTCGGCACCTACGCGATCGTCAAGCGGCCGTGGGTGATCACCGACGACAACGGCGCCGACGCGATCGCGATCCGGTCGATCATGAACCTGACGCTCACCTACGACCACCGCCTCGTGGACGGCGCACTCGCGGGCCGCTTCCTGCGCGACCTCCGCGGCCGCCTCGAGGACTGGGCCGAGAGCGACTACTAGAGGCTTGATGCGCATTTGTGGGCATACGCGGCTGGTGCGCCTGACGCGGCGCGGATCGGCCGCATCCCCACGCACACCCCAATACCCATCAAGCCTCTAGCGATGATCGTCCCGATGCGCGCGTACGAGGATGCCGGGGCGATGGTCGAGTGGCTCTGCGGCGCGTTCGGGTTCGAGGAGGAAGCGGGCGCGCGCCACACCTCGGCCGACGGCACGGTCACGCACGCCGAGCTTCGCCACGACGACGGCAGGATCATGCTCGCGACGCCGACCCCCGACTACCAGGCACCGAAGCGCCACCGTGCCGGCTGTGAGGCCGCGGCTCGGTGGCTCGACAACCCGTGGGTGATCGACGGCGTCCTCGTGGAGGTGGACGACCTCGACGCGCACTGCGCCCGCGCGCGGGCCGCCGGCGCGACGATCCTGCGCGAGCCCGCCGATCCCGGCATCGGAGTCAGGATCTACGCCGCCGAAGACCCGGAAGGCCACCGCTGGATGTTCGAGGAGCGCCCGTGAGCCTGCGCGCGCACCTGCTCGAGCTCGGCCTCGTCGACTACCGCGAGGCGTGGGAGCTGCAGCGAAAGATCGCCGCCGAGGTCGCCGACGGCACACGCCCCGACACGGTGCTCTTCCTCGAGCACCCGCCGACGATCACGCTCGGCAGGCGCACCGAGCCGGGAGAGGTGCACGTGCCCGACGGGGCAGAGGTGGAGATCGTCGAGGTCGACCGCGGCGGCAAGTCGACCTACCACGCGCCGGGGCAGCTCGTCTGTTACCCGATCCTCGACCTCACCCGCCACGGGCAGGACGTGAAGCGTTACTGCCGCGACCTCGAGGAGGCACTGATTCGCACCACCGCCGGCTTCGGCGTCGAGGCGACGCGTATCGAGGGCCTGACCGGCGTCTGGCTCGAGTCGCCGCCGCGCAAGATCGCGTCGATCGGCATCCACCTCACGCGCTGGATCTCGACGCACGGGTACGCCCTCAACGTCGATCTCGATCCCGAGCCCTTCACGCGCTGGATCACCGCCTGCGGTCTCGACGGGTACGCGTTCACCTCGATGGCGCGCGAGCTGGGGCGGCCGCTCGGGGTCGACGACGTGCGGCCCGCAGCCGCGCAGGCGCTCGCCGACGTCTTCGACGTCGTGTTCGAAGACGTCCCCGTCGCAGCGTGATCCGCCCGGCGCGGGCGGACGACCACGAGGCGATCGTCGCCCTCACCGACGCCGCGTTCGAGGGGGAGGAGGGGGCCCTGCGGATCGTGCGCGAGGTCGAGCCGGAGCTCTCGCTCGTCTGGGACGAGGACGGCGAGCTCCTCGGGCACGTGATGCTGTCGCGCATGCGCATGGGCGAGCACCGGCCGCTGCAGCTCTCGCCGCTCTCCGTCGCGCCGGGCCGCCAGCGGCGCGGGATCGGCAGCGCCCTCACGCGGGAGGCGCTCCGGCGCGCCGACGCGGTGGGCGAGCCGTTCGTGCTCGTGCTCGGCCATCCCTCGTACTACCCACGCCTCGGCTTCGAGCCGGCGGAGCCGCTCGGCGTGCACGCGCCGCGCGACTACGGCGCCGCCTGGATGCTGGCCCGCCTCGCCGCATACGACCCGGCCCTGCGCGGCCGCGTCGAGTTCCCGCCCGCGTTCGGCTGATCCCCGGGCCCCAACCGCCGCCGCCCTGTCACGAACCTCACCCTTCGGGCAGGGCGCGCCGAGACCCGTCCGGTGGCAGCCACCGTCGCGGACCGTCCACAGGTGGGACATGTCCGGGGGCCGCCTGGAGGGGGTGGCAGGCGGTTTCTGTCCTCCCGAAGGGACGGGAGGCTGTGGATCGTTCGTTTTCGGGGGGACATGTCTCCCGCCGTGTCACGAAGTCGGGAGGAACCGGGCGCCCGGCGTCGGATCAGACGCGATGGAATCGACGCTTCGGATACTGGCGTGGGTCGGGGCGGTCGCCGCCGCATCCGTCGCGGCCGCACTCGCGATCGGGCTGCTCTTCGGGTCGTAGGCTTGTCGGGTCGTCGGTTCGTCGGTTCGTCGGTTCGTCGGCGTTCACGGCGACGGCGGTCGCGCCCACTTCGCACGCGGCCGCTGCTCGGCGGTCATGCGCGCGAGGCGGTCGAGCAGGGCGGCGGACTCGACTCCCACGGCGATCGCGCCGAGGTCCGCCTCCCGCACGAATCCCTCCTGCGTCGCGTGGCGCGCCAGCGCGATCAGCGGCCGCCAGTAGCCCTCGACGTCGAGCAGGCCCACCGGCTTCGCGTGCAGGCCGAGCTGCGACCACGTCAGCTGCTCGAGCAGCTCGTCGAGCGTCCCGAACCCGCCCGGGAGCGCCACGAACGCGTCCGCCAGCTCCGCCATCCGCGCCTTGCGCTCGTGCAGCGAGCCGACGACGTACAGCTCCGTGAGGCCGCCGTGGGCGAGCTCGCGGTCGACGAGCTCCTGCGGGATCACGCCGACCACCTCGCCGCCGGCCGCCAGAGCGCCGTTCGCGAGTGCGCCCATCAGCCCGACCCGGCCGCCCCCGTAGACCACACCGAGCCCCCGCGCCGCCGCAGCCGCGCCGAACGCGCGCGCCGCATCAAGGTAGGCGGGGTTGCGCCCGGCGGAGGCGCCGCAGAACACGCAGAGACGTTCCACGAGCCCCGAGCCTAGCCGCGGCCGTCGGCACCCGCGGCGGCTGCTCTACCGTTCGCACGGTGTTCGGCGGCGGACGGAACAGGATGCACAGCGACCCGGGCGAGCGGCCGGAGCGGCCGGCCGACCGCACGGTGCGCCGGGCGAACCTCCGGCGGGTGTTTGCCCTCTTCGGCGCCTACCGGCGCCGGCTCACGCTCGTCCTCGGCCTGATCGTCGTCTCGTCGACGCTCGGCGTCGCCCCTGCCTTCCTGCTCCGCGGCGTGCTCGAGGCGATCCCCCGCGGGCAGACCGGGCGCCTGTCGCTCTTCGCGGGCGGGATGATCGCGGTCGCAGTCGCCACCGGCGCGCTGGGCGTCTTCCAGACGCTGCTGTCGAACCGGGTCGGCCAGGACGTGATGCACGACCTCCGCAGCCGCGTGTTCCGGCACCTGCAGCGCCTCTCGCTCGCGTTCTTCACCCGCACCCGCACCGGCGACGTGCAGTCGCGAATCTCCAACGACATCGGCGGCGTCCAGAGCGTCGTCACCAGCACCGCGACCTCGATCGTCTCCAACGCCACCACGGTGGCCGCGACCTCGATCGGCATGATCGCCCTCTCCTGGCAGCTCTCGCTCTTCGCGTTCGCCCTGATCCCCGTCTTCGTGCTGCTCACCCGCCGCGTCGGGGCCGAGCGCCGCAAGATCGCCAGCTCCACCCAGTCGACCCTCGCCGACATCTCGAGCCTCGTCCAGGAGTCGCTCTCGGTCTCCGGGATCCTGCTCGGGAAGACGATGGGGCGCGGCGACGAGCTCGCGAGCCGCTTCGAGCGGGAGTCGCGGCTGCTCGCCGACCTCGAGGTGCGCCAGCGGATGGCGGGTCGCTGGATGATGGCGTCGATCCAGACCACATTCGCGGTGATGCCCGCCGCGGCGTACTGGTTCGGCGGCCTCGCGCTCGCCCACGGCTCGCACGCGATCACGATCCCGACGCTCGTCTCGTTCACGACCCTGCAGACGCGCCTGTTCTTCCCGGTCGGATCGCTGCTCGGCGTGGGGCTCGACGTCCAGACGTCGCTGGCGCTCTTCGACCGCATCTTCGACTACCTCGACCAGCCCGTCGACATCGTCGAGCGCGAACGGCCCGTCCCCCTCGACGAAGCGGGCGACGTCGAGTTCGAGGAGGTCTGGTTCCGGTACGGCCCCACGGCGGACTGGACGCTCCGAGACGTCTCGTTCACCGTGCCGGCGGGCACGAAGACCGCGCTGGTCGGCGAGACCGGGGCCGGCAAGACGACCCTCGCCTACCTCGCCGCGCGGCTCTACGACGCCAATCGCGGCTCGGTGTCGATCGGCGGGGTCGACGTCCGCGACCTCTCGTTCGCCCGGCTCGCCGACCTCGTGGGGGTGGTCTCGCAGGAGACGTACCTCTTCCATTCCTCGGTGCGCGACAACCTGCGCTTCGCGAAGCCCGACGCGACGGACGACGAGCTCGAGGCCGCCGTCGAGGCCGCGCAGATCCGCGACCTGGTCGCGAGGCTGCCCGACGGGCTCGACACCGTCGTGGGCGAGCGCGGCTACCGGTTCTCCGGCGGCGAGAAACAGCGAATCGCGATCGCCCGCACGATCCTGCGGAACCCGCCGATCCTCGTGCTCGACGAGGCGACGAGCGCGCTCGACACCGAGACGGAGCGGCAGGTCCAGGTGGCCCTCGACCGGCTCGCGGCCGGACGGACGACGATCGCGATCGCGCACCGGCTCTCGACCGTCGTCGACGCCGACCAGATCGTCGTGCTCGACGGCGGGGGCATCGTCGAGCGCGGCACCCACATGGAGCTCCTCGCACTCGGCGGCCGCTACGCCGACCTGGTCGGCCGGGCCGACCGGGAGCCGCTCGAGGCTGTCTAGAGGCTTGATGCGCATCTGTGGGCATACACGGCTGGTGCGCCTGACGCGGCCGAGCCGCTTGGTCAGGCGCATCCCCGCGCACACCCCGACACACATCAAGCCTCTAGACTGACCGCGATGGAGACCTCGCTCCCGGTCAGCGAGCGGCCGCGCCGCCCCGAGTGGATGAAGGTGCGCGCGCCCTCCCGGAACGACAGCTACTTCGACGTGCGGAAGCTCCTGCACGGCGCGCGGCTGAACACGATTTGCGAGGAGGCGCGCTGCCCGAACATCGCGGAGTGCTGGGGCCGCGGCACGGCCACCTTCCAGATCCTCGGCGAGACCTGCACCCGGGCGTGCCGCTACTGCTACGTCAACTCCGGCAGGCCGAGCGAGCCGGTCGACCCGCTCGAGCCGCTCCGGCTCGCCGAGGCGGCGCGCCAGATGAACCTGAAGCACGTGGTGGTCACCTCGGTCGACCGTGACGACGTCCCCGACCGGGGCGCCGGCCACTACGCCGCCACCATCCGCGCGATCAAGAGCAAGCTCCCCGAGGCGAGCGTCGAGGTGCTGACGCCCGACTTCCTCGGCGTCGAGGAGGAGGCGCTCCACACCGTGCTCGCGCGCGCGACCCGAGGTGTTCAACCACAACATCGAGACCGTCCGGCGCCTGCACCGCCGCATGCGCGGCGGCAAGGCGAGCTACGACGGCGCCCTCCACCTGCTGCGCCGGGCGAAGGAGCTGGCCGACTACCCGGTGCTGACGAAGAGCGGGATCATCGTCGGCCTCGGCGAGACGAACGACGAGGTCGTCGAGACGATGCGGGACCTGCGGGCGGCCGGCGTCGACGTCGTCACGATCGGCCAGTACCTGCAACCGAGCCCGAAGCACGCGACGATCGACCGCTGGGTGCACCCCGACGAGTTCCGGTGGCTGCGCGAGCAGGGCGAGGCGCTCGGCTTCGGCTCGGTGTTCGCCGGCCCGCTCGTCCGCTCGAGCTACCGCGCCGACGAGCAGCGCCACGCGGCCGAGACCGGCCGCGGCGCCGTCGCCTACTGAGCCCCACTAGCCGCCGAGCGGCGTCGTGAGGGGCTGGATCGGCTGAGCACAGTCCTGGGCGGTCGCCGGAAAGCGCCGCACCGCGGTCACCCCGCGCCTGCCGACCGCGGTCACGACCGTCGCCCGGCACCCGCTCGGCGCGATCGAGCCGGCGAACCGGGCCGTGAAGCGGCCGCGCTTCGAGGCTCGGACGACCCGGACCTCCGCGTGCTGGTCGTCCGCGACCCTGACCGTCACGTGCACCTTGCCGGCCGGGAAGCCGCTGCCCCGCACGGCGGCGGCCCCGGCGAGCCAGACGCGGGGATGCGTCCGGGCGGCCCCCGGCGCAGCAACGACCAGGGCCGCCAACAGCAACGCGGCGAGGAGGACGAGCCGGACGGACTTGACAGCGTTCATGCAAACCTCCGCCGAGTGGATTCTACCGCCTGAGATCACCGGCGGCCGGCGAGACGCCATGGCAGCGGGCAGGGGCGCCCGCGAGGGGCACCACGGCGGGAAGGACGAGCCAGACGGACTCGACGGGGTTCGAGCAAACCTCCGCCGAGCGATTCTGCCGCCTGATATCACCTGCGCGCCGCGAGACGCCATACCGGTTGCAATTCGGAACCAATTCGGCTTACGATCGACCTTCCATGGCCCGAGGTGAGCTGTACCGCTTCCTTCTCCGTATGCCGGAGGATCTTCGCCGACGTCTCGCTCGCGAGGCCGGCGAAGCCGGGCGCAGCCTGAATCGCGAGATCGTGCAACGGCTCGAGCAGAGCCTTGAAGAGCCGACGCGGAAGCGTCAGCAGAAGGGGGAGATCGTGAAGAAGGTGCCATTGCGCAGGCCGATCGTCGTGCTCACGCTGCTCGTCGTCGTCGCCGTTGTGATCGCAGCGGTCGGCGCCACCCAGCGGCACGGGAGCGCCGCGGTGCGCCTCCCGTTCCACAAAGGAGACAAAGACGCGCAGACGCTGATCGGGCGCACGGGTCACAACCACAACCTGGGCAACCCGGACAGCCTGGCGGCGGAGCAACTCGGTGCACTCGCCTACCCATCGAACTCGTTGCCGGCGAGCCTGCTCACCTCCGAGCGGAACTTCTACGACGGGCAGGTAAAGGGGCGGCAGGACGTCCACGGCGACCGGAGCTGGAACCTCGTCGGTCCGATCAAGTCGACCGAGCCCGCGGTGCTCAACTTCTTCGACAACCAGGCGAGCGACTTCCCGGTCTCGGGTCGCGTCACCGCGATGGCGGTCGATCCGAGCTGCAACACGTCGACCTGCCGCGTCTGGGTGGCGGCGGCCGGCGGCGGGATCTGGCGTAGCGACAACGCGCTCGCCTCCGACCCCGGCTGGCACTACATCTCTTCCGGCTTCGGCACGAATGCGATCGGGACGCTAACCTACGACGCACCGTCGCACACGCTCTATGCAGGCACCGGCGAGCCGAACGCCTCCGGCGACTCCGAGTCGGGCGTCGGCATCTACGCCTCCCGGGACGGCGGCGACACCTGGTCGTTCCTGGCGGGCAGCGCGGCTGCGATGCGGGCCCGCTCGATCTCGTCGATCGTGGTCGACCCCGCGCACCCGGGAACGCTGTACGTCGGCACCGCCCGCGGCGTCCGCGGCGTCTCCTCGGTGACGGGCGGAGCGGTCTCGCTCGCTCCGGATGCCGCTCCGTGGGGCCTCTGGAAGACGACCGACGGCGGCAAGACCTTCACGGAGGTTTGGGACGGAAACGCCAGCCTGCGCGGCGTCAACCACGTCGAGATGGACAGTCACGGCACGATCTACGCTGCGGCCTTCCAGCAGGGCATCTGGCGCTCGACGGACGGGGGGGCCACCTGGGAGCAGATCTTCGCGACCCAGGACCGCGACGACAACGCTGCACGGACCGAGTTCGCGCTGAACACGACACCGGACGGCCACACCCGTATCTATGTCGGCGACGGCGGCACCGAGATCGGCACCGACCAGTACGGTCTGCCGACCTCGAACACCGGCGTCTATCGCGGCGACGCCATCGACACGATGGCGCCGCAGAAGCTGACGAACGGCCGCGTCAACCACAACTACGTCTCGCTCACGAGCCCGGAGCAGGGAGACCCGCGCTGGGCAACGTACGACTACTGCGAGGGCCAGTGCTGGTACGACAACTTCGTCGTCTCCCCGGCCGGGCACCCCGACATGGTCTACGTGGGCGGCTCGTTCGACTACAACCTCTACTCGTTCGCCGACAACGGCAAGGGCATCCTGCTGTCGACCGACGGCGGCATGCACTGGACCGACCAGACGCGTGACATCGCGTCGCCGACGACCGGCATCCACCCCGATCAGCATGCGCTGATCGTGGATCCGGCGAACCCGCTCCTCTTCTTCGAGGGCTCCGACGGCGGCGTCGTCCGCTCGAGCGGGGAGCTCGGGGACGCGACTGGGAACTGCCCCGACGGCTACGGGGGGTTCACCGCAGCCTGCAAGAACCTGTTGAAGGCGGTGCCGACGCAGATCACCACCATCAACCAGGGACTCTCGACGCTGCAGTTCCAGAACGCCGTCGCGAACCCGTCGGCCCCCACGCACCTGCTGGGCGGCACGCAGGACAACGGCACCTGGTACGGGACGACCGGCTCGAACTCGTGGAGCCAGACGATCTACGGCGACGGCGGCGTGGCGGCGTTCGACAGCCACAACCCGTCGTTCCTGATGAACGAGTTCTACGGGCAGGCCACCGACGTCAACTTCCAGAACGGGGATCCCACCAAGTGGGTGATCGTCTCCGCGCCGCTGTTCAACTCCGGCGAGACGTCGGCGTTCTACAAGCCGCAGATCGGCGACCCGGTGGTCTCCGGGACGTTCTTCGTCGGCCTCCAGAGCGTCTGGCGCACGCAGGACTTCGGAGGCGACCAGACCTACCTCGAGGCGAACTGCCCCGAGTTCACGGTCTACGCGAACACCCCCGGCTGCGGTGATTTCGTGCCCCTGGGCGACCCGTCCGGCAACGGCGGGCCGGGCTCGCCAGGCGACCTGACGTCCGCCTACTACGGCGGCGACTGGCAGGGCGGCTACCTGGCGGCGCTCGCACGCTCGAGCGGCAACAAGTCCACCCTGTGGGCCGCGACGGCCACCGGCCGCGTCTTCATCTCGAGGAACGCGGACGCCCCGCAGGCGGGCGAGGTGACGTGGAAGCGGCTCGACACCCTGTCGTCGGCGGCCCCGAACCGGTTCGTCTCGGGCATCGTCGTCGACCCGACGAACCCGAACCGAGCCTGGGTGACCTACTCGGGCTACAACGCGAACACGCTCTCGACGCCCGGCCACGTGTTCCAGGTCGACGTCGACCCGAGCACCGGCAAGGCGACGTGGACGGACATCGACAACGGGACGGGCCCGCTCGGCGACCTGCCGGTGACGGGTATCGCCCGCGACGACGCCACCGGCACGCTCTACGTGTCGACGGACTTCACGGTCCTCGCCGACACGCCGACCGACAGGGGCGTCTTCGACGGCAACTGGCGGCCGGCTTCCGCCGGGATGCCGCAGGTCGAGGTCGTGGGCGTGAACATCGACCAGAAGTCGCGGATGCTCTACGCCGCAACGCACGGCCGCGGGATCTGGTCGCTCGCACTGCCGGCCGCCCCGAAGGCGAAGGGCCCGAAGGACGGCGCGACTGCGAAGGGGGACGCCGGCCCCACCGGCGACACCGGCGGCGGAACCGGCGACACCGGCGGCGGAACCGGTGACACCGGCGGCGGAACCGGTGACACCGGCGGCGGAACCGGCGACGGCCACCCGCCGGTGAGGAAGCACTGAGCCGACACCAGCCTCGCTCCTGACGGAACGACGGTGAGAGGGCCGCCCCGCGGGGCGGCCCTCGTCGTCTCCGCGCTAGGAGTGCGGCTTCGCCATCTTGCGATAGTCGAGCGCCTCGTCGAGCACGTCGGCGGCGACGCCTTCCTCCCGGGCGACCTCGCGCAGCGAGCGGCCCGAGGCGGCGGCCTTCTTGACGATCTCGCTCGCCTTGTCGTAGCCGATGTGCGGGTTCAGCGCCGTCGCGGCCGACAGCGTCAGCTCCGCGTAGCTCTCGCACTGCTCGCGGTTCGCCTCGATGCCCGCGACGCACTTCTCGTCGAGCAGGCGGCAGGCCGAAGCCATCAGCTTGATCGAGCCGAGCAGGTTGCGCGCCATCAGCGGCACGAACACGTTCAGCTCGAAGTGGCCCTGCATGCCGCCGATCGCGATCGCCTGGTCGTTGCCGACCACCTGCGCGGCGACCTGCGTCACGACCTCCGGGATCACCGGGTTCACCTTCCCCGGCATGATCGAGGAGCCCTTCTGCAGCTCCGGCAGGAAGATCTCCGCCAGCCCCGCGCGCGGGCCCGAGCCCAGGAAGCGCAGGTCGTTGGCGATCTTCGTCAGGCTGACGGCGACCGTCTTCAGGGCGCCGGAGCCCTCGACGAGCCCGTCGCGGGCCGCCTGCGACTCGAACGGGTCGGCCGGGGCCGAGATCACGAGCCCGGTGTCGGCGGCGAGCTTCTCGCGCACCCGCGCGGCGAACTCGGGATGGGTGTTCAGCCCGGTGCCGACGGCGGTGCCGCCGAGCGGGATCTTCCCGAGCCGCGCGAGGGTCGCCGAGATCCGCTCCTTGCCCTCGCGGACCTGCGCGGCGTAGCCGCCGAACTCCTGGCCGAGCGTCACCGGAACCGCGTCCATCCAGTGGGTGCGGCCGGACTTGACGACGTCGTCGAACTCGACCGCCTTCGCCTCGAGCGCGGCCTGCAGGCCGTCGAGAGCGGGCAGCAGGTCGTTGACGAGCTCGTCGAGCGCCGCCAGATGGACAGCCGACGGGAACACGTCGTTCGAGCTCTGGCCCATGTTGACGTGGTCGTTCGCGTGCACGTCCTCGCCGGCCAGCGTGGCGATCACCTCGTTCGCATTCATGTTCGACGAGGTGCCCGAGCCGGTCTGGAAGACGTCGATCGGGAACTGGTCGTCCAGCTCACCGTTCGCGACGCGGTCGGCGGCGGCGGCGATGCGCTCCGCCCGCTCCGCGTCGAGGAGGCCGAGCTCGCCGTTGACGCGCGCTGCTGCGGCCTTGATCCGGCCGAGCCACCGGGCGACGGGCGCCGGGATCGGCTCGCCGGAGACGGGGAAGTTCGCGATCGCCTTGCGGGTCTCGCCTCCCCAGAGTTCCTGCGTGTTGGTATGAGATGCCGTGTCGGTCACGGCATGGACGTTAGCTCGCGACGCGGATTCTGCGGTCAGTAAGAACCCGTTCCCGCAGCGCGCGCCGCAGCGACTCGTCGAGATCCTCGACGCAGGCCCAGCCGACGTAGGCGCAGCGAGGGCACTCCTGCTCGGGGTCACGGCGGCAGGCGCCGCAGTTGAGGCACTCGACCATCCAGTGGACCCTCGGCCTGCGGCCGCGCGGTCCGCGTCCCTCTAGCGGGGGATCCTGCCGCGGTCGAGCAACTGCTCCCAGGTGGCGAGCTTCACGCGCGGCCGGCCGAGCGGCGCCCCCGCCGCCCGCTCGGCGGCGTCGATCGCCTGCCAGCCCTCGTAGTCGACGTGGGCCGCGCCCTTCGCGCTGGAGCAGCTCGTGGAGCGAGCCGCCCCCGCCGCAACGCAGCGCCCCCGCGCGCGCGTCGTCCAGCAGCAGCTCGACGGTCTCGGCGGCGTCCTTCTTGTTCGTGCCGATCACGCCGCTCGGCCCGCGCTTGATCCACCCCGCCGCATACGTGCGCTCGACCCCCTCGACCCGGCCGCGGTCGTTCGGGATCGTGCCGCGCCGGTCGTCGAACGGGACACCGGGCAGCGCGACGCCCTTGTACCCGACGCTCCGCAGCACGAGCCCGCACGGGATCAGCTCCTTCGCCCCCGTCGGGCGGGCGACCAGCCGGCCGTCCTCCTCGACGAGCTCGTTGCGCACCACCTCGATCCCCTCGACGCGCTCGTCGCCGAGAATCGCGACCGGCGAGGTGAGGAAGCGAAGCACGATCCGCCGGGCACGCCCCTGCCGCCCACGCGCCGCGTACTCCTGCAAGAGCTCGAAGTTCCGGCGCGCGCGCTCGCGGTCGGCCTCGAGCTCGCGCTCGCTGGCCGGGTCGAGCCGCAGGTCGACCGGATCGACGATCGGCTCCGCGTCGGCGAGCTCGCCGAGCTCCTTCAGCTCGGGCGGCGTGAACGCCGCCTGCACCGGCCCGCGCCGGCCCAGCATCAGGATCTCCTCGAGCGGGGAGCCGCAGATCGCCTCGGCTGCCTCGTCGACCGTGTCGGTGCACGCGAGCTCGTCGGCGGTCAGCGCGAGCATGCGGGCGCAGTCGATCGCCACGTTGCCGTTGCCGATCACGACGGCCCGCTCGGTGTGCAGGTCGAAGCCGAGCTCCTGGAAGTCGGGATGGCCGTTGTACCAGGCGACGAACGCCGTCGCCGGCCATGATCCCGGCAGGTCCTCGCCGGGAATCCCCAGCCGCCGGTCGGTCTGGGCGCCGACCGTGTAGACGACCGCGTCGTAGAGCTGCAGCAGCTCGTCGTGCGAGACGGTCGAGCCCACCTCGACGTTGCCGAAGAACCGGAAGCCGGGCCGGGAGGCGGTCTTCTCGAACGCCCGCGAGACGGCCTTGATGTTCTCGTGGTCCGGCGCCACCCCGAGGCGGACGAGCCCCCAGGGCGTCGGCAGGCGGTCGAGCAGGTCGACCTCGACGCGCGGGTCGTCGCTCTTCAGGAGCGCCTCCGCGGTGTAGAAGCCCGCGGGGCCCGAGCCGACCACGGCGACGCGACACGGGTCGTTGCTCACGACGCGAGCCTAGACGATTGTGATTTGCGGAAAACCACGGTCGGAATTTCGCGAACCGCGCCGTAGGGTTGTCGGAATGGCCGACGCGAACGACCCGAGCGGGCGCGACTGGGGCTCGGATGCCGCCTCCGGCGCGATCGTCCTCGTCGCGATGTGCCTGGCGATCGGCGCCGCGATCGGCGGCTTCTTCCTCGGCCGTGACACGGGCCATTCGACCGCGGCGGCCGCGGCGACGACGACAGCGACGACGACCCGGGCGAGCTCGACGAACGTCAGCACCCAGGTCGCCGCCGGCGCGCACCTCTTCGTGCAGTTCGCCTGCGCCCAGTGCCACGGCCCGCAGGGCGAGGGCGGCGTCTCGCCGTACGTGCCGTCGCTGACGAAGGTCGGTGGGCAGCTGACGACCGGCCAGCTCCGCCACATCATCAACCACGGCCTCGGCGAGTCGGCGAACCCGACGAAGCCGTACATGCCGGTCTGGGGCGCGGTGATCTCCGACACGCAGGTGAACGACCTCGTCTCCTACATCCGGGCCGGGCTGCCGTCCGTCCCCACCGCGGCGCCGCCGGCCGTCCCGCAAAACCAGGGTGCGGCGGTCGAGGGCTCCGTCCTCTACGTGTCGTACGGCTGCATCAACTGCCACGGCCCGAACGGCCTCGGCGGCGTCCCGAATCCGCAGTCGCCCGACAAGACGATCCCGCCGCTCTCGGGCCAGAGCTTCCGCGGCGAGTTCAACGACACGAAGATCATCGACGTGATCCGCAGCGGCAGCGTGCTCGGGCGGGCGCCGATCGTGAGCATGCCGCACTGGGGCGGCATCATCCCGCCCCAGCGCCTGCACGCACTCGCCGCCTACCTGAAGACGCTCAAGTAGGCGGCAGGAAGCTCCGCACGAACGCGACCGCGTCGGGCGTGTCCAGGCGCTGCGAGTAGTCGACCGCCCGGCAGGTGGCGCTCGGACCGAAGGAGCCGATCGCGAGCATCAGGTCGGTCCCGGCCTGCAGGTCGGGCCCGCCCGAGTCGCCGCTGCACGTCGCACCGCCGTGTCCCGGCCTGGAGGAGATCTTGAGGAAATCCGCGCCGGCCGCGCCTCCGCCGGGAATGATCTTCGCCGGGGCGACGAACCGGTAGCCGACGCCGGGCGGCTCGAGCTGCTGGACGCCGTACCCGACGATCTCGACCTGCTGGTTCCGCGGCAGGGAGTCGTCGTAGCCGACTGCGGGCAGCCGTGCATAGCGGGCCACGCCGATCGGCTCGAACAGGGTGACGACCGCCAGCGCCGTCGCGCGAGTGTCGCGGTCCGTCGCGTTATCCGCCGGCGGGGGCGCCGGCGCATGCCGCAAACGCGGGAGCGAGTCGCAAGGATCCCTCGAACGAGGGTTCAGGAGCGGGCGACACCTGTCAGGCGCGGGCCCTGCTCAGTGCGCGTGGCCGCAACCGGAGCCGCAGCCGCCGGCAGCGTCGGGCGCCTCGCCCTCGGCCACCTGGAAGCTCGACCCACACCCGCAGGCCGCGACCACGTTCGGGTTGTCGATCTTGAACCCGGACTCCTGGAGGCCCTCCAGGAAGTCGATCGTGGAGCCCTGCAGGTACGGCGCGCTGAAGGGGTCGACGACGACCCGGACACCGTGGAACTCGAGCTGGTGGTCGCCCTCCTGTGCGCCGCGGTCGAAGCCGAGCGCGTACTCGAAGCCGCTGCAGCCGCCGCCCTGGATCGCGATGCGGAGCACCTCGGCGTCGCCGGCGGGCTCGCCCGCCATCAACGCGGACACCTTGGTGGCGGCGCGCGCGGTGAGGGTGACGACGGTGGACTCGGACTGTTCGACGGTTGCCATGTCCTCAGTGTACCCACGGAGGCTGCGGTTCGAACTTCGTGACAGCCGCAACGCGCTTTCCTGCACGGATCGCGGTTCCCTTAGTGCGACCCTGCGGGATGGTGCTAGCTTCCGCTCCGGACGGACGCAGACGAAGGAGAATCGGCAGGTTGTTCCACGACTGGCTGGCGTTCGCGATCTACGGGCTGTTCGCCCTGGCGATCCCGACGACGATGATGGTTGGCAGCTTCGTCTTCGCGCAGCGCCCCCATCGCCGCGTCCGCGCCCGGACGCTCCCGTTCGAGTCGGGCGTCTCCGAGGGCCCGCCGAAGCGCCAGCGCTTCACGGTCAGCTTCTACCTGACCGCGATGCTGTTCATCCTCTTCGACATCGAGATCGTGTTCCTGTATCCGCTCGCCGTGATCCTCCACGAGCTGGCCTGGTTCGGGTTCTTCGAGTTCGTCGTCTTCCTGATCGTCCTCCTCGTCGCCTACGTCTACATCTGGCGCAAGGGAGCGCTCGAGTGGCGCTAGACAAGCCGCTGCGCGAGCACGGGCTGCACTCCGAGCGCCTGCTGATGCCGTCGAGCGTCTCGAAGTTCGAGGACGAGGTCGCCGACCTCGAGCAGAAGGTGGGGCTGACGACCCTCGCCAGGGCCGTCGCCTGGGCGCAGACGAACTCGATGTGGCCGGACACGTTCGGGCTCGCGTGCTGCGCGATCGAGATGATGTCGATCGTCTCGGCGCGCTACGACATCGCGCGCTTCGGGATGGAGCCGTTCCGCGGCTCGCCGCGCCAGGCCGACCTCCTGATCGTCTCCGGGCGCGTCGCGCACAAGATGGCGGCGCCGCTGCGTCAGATCTACGACCAGATGCTCGAGCCGAAGTGGGTGATCGCGATGGGCGCCTGCGCGTCCTCCGGCGGCATGTTCAACAACTACGCGATCGTCCAGTCCGTCGACAAGATCGTGCCGGTCGACATCTACGTGCCCGGCTGCCCGCCGCGGCCGGAGCAGCTGATGGAGGGGATCATCCGCCTGCACGAGGCGGTCAGGGCCGGCGTCCCGCCCGCCTACGAGATCCGGAGCGTCGCGTCGTGAGCATTGAGGAGGCGCCCGGGGTCGTCGAGGTGAGAGAGGCGCACGGCGAGACGACGATCGTCGTCGAGACGGCCTCGCTGCTCGAGGCCGCGCGGTTTCTGCGCGACGAGGAAGGCTTCAACTTCCTCTCCGACATCACCCCGGTCGACTACCTCGGCTGGGCGACGCACGGTGTCTCCGGCTACATCGGCACCCCGGCCGGCCGCGACCTGAACGCGCCGATGACGCAGGGCTACCAGGCCGTGCCGCTCGCCAAGCCGAAGCGCTTCGCCGTCAACTACCACCTGCTCTCGGTCAGCGACCGTCCACGCCGCGTCCGCCTGCAGGTGTGGCTGGACGACGGCGAGGCGGTGCCGACGGTGATCCCGGTGTGGCCGACGGCCGACTGGCACGAGCGCGAGGCCTGGGACATGATGGGGATCCCGATCGCCGGCCACCCGAACCTGAAGCGGATCCTCCTCGACGACGACTGGGAGGGACACCCGCTGCGCAAGGACTACCCCGTCGGCGGCGAGCCGGTCCGGTTCTCGGGAGAGGCATGACCGCCACCGCCCGCCGCCGGCCGATCTACGAGGGCACGCGTATCCCCTCGCAGGCCCCGACGGTGCTCGTGACGCCCCCCGACCTCGCCGCGACGGGCGACGTGCTGACGATCAACTTCGGCCCGAACCACCCGTCGACGCACGGCGTGCTCCGCCTCGTGGTCGACCTCCACGGGGAGGACGTCACCGGCCTCGAGGCGGTGATCGGCTACCTGCATACCGGCTTCGAGAAGACGATGGAGCAGAAGACGTGGTGGAAGTGCATCACCTATCCCGAGCGCATCGACTACGTCTCGTTCCAGAACAACGAATACGTCTTCGTCGCCGCGGTCGAGCAGCTGCTCGAGCTCGAGGTGCCGCCGAAGGCGATCTGGATGCGGACGCTCCTGAACGAGCTGAACCGCATCCACAGCCACCTCGTCTGGCTCGGCACGAGCGCGCTCGAGCTCGGCGCGATCTCGATGTTCTGGTACGCGTTCCGCGAGCGCGACCAGATCCTCGACCTGTTCGAGCTGGTCACCGGCTACCGGATGCACACGCGCTACTTCCAGGTGGGCGGGCTCGCGGAGGACATCCCCCGCGGCTTCTTCCCGGAGTGCCGTGCGTTCTGCGACTGGATGCCGAACGCGATCGACGACTACGAGACGCTCCTGACCCGGAACAAGATCTGGCTCGAGCGCACGGAGGGGATCGGCCTGCTGTCCGCCGCGGACGCGATCGCGCTCGGCCAGTCGGGCCCGGTGCTGCGCGCCTCCGGCGTCGACTGGGACCTGCGCAAGACGCAGCCCTATCTCGCCTACCACCAGGTCGACTTCCGCGTGCCGGTCTTCCCGGAGGGCGACGTCTACGCGCGCTACCGGGTGCACATGGCCGAGATGCGCGAGTCGGTGCGCATCGTCGAGCAGTGCCTCGACCGGCTCGAGAACATGGAGGGCGAGCCGTGGATCGCCGACGACCGCAAGGTGGTGCTGCCGCCGCGGCACGAGCTCCACACGTCGATGGAGTCGCTGATCCACCACTTCAAGATCGTCACCGAGGGCTTCCGGGTGCCGGAGGGCGAGGTGTACACGGCGATCGAGTCGCCGCGCGGCGAGCTCGGCTGCTACGTGTGCTCCGACGGCGGCGCGAAGCCGTGGCGCGTCAAGTTCCGCGCGCCGTCGTTCGTCGCCCTGGAGGCGACCGCCACCTGCATGACCGACGCGCTGATCGCCGACATGATCGCGATCGTCGGCTCGCTCGACACCGTGATGGGCGAGGTCGACCGGTGAGCAGCCTCTACGACGCGATCCAGGAGGAGCGCGCCAAGTACCCGCCCGACTCCGACAGTGCGGTACTGCCGGCGCTGCGGCTCGCGCAGGCCGAGTACGGCTGGCTCTCGCCGGAGGCGCTGCGCGAGGTCGCCGACGCGCTCGAGACGACGCCCGCCTTCTGCAAGTCGGTCGCCTCGTTCTACGACCAGTTCCACCTCGCCCCGATCGGCGAGCACCTCGTCGAGGTCTGCACGAACGTGTCGTGCGCCGTCGTCGGGGCGCAGCAGGTCGTGGAGGCGTTCGAGCAGGGTCTCGGCTGCCACGCGGGCGAGACGACCGAGGACGGCAAGGTGACGCTGCGCGCGGTCGAGTGCCTCGGCGGCTGCGGCTGGGCGACGATCGTGGCCGTCGACCACCACTACCGCACGCACGTGCACGCCGCCGACGTCCCCGCGATCGTCGAGGAGCTGACCGGTGGCGACTGACGTGCAGGCGATCGTCCTCGCCGACCCCACCACGAGCCTCGCCGAGTACGAGGCGGGCGGCGGCTACGGCGCCCTGCGGAAGGCGCGAGCGATGACGCCGCAGGAGGTGACGGACGAGCTGATCGCCTCGGAGCTGCGCGGCCGGGGCGGCGCGTTCTTCCCCACCGGGCGCAAGTGGTCGTTCGTGCCGTCGAAGGACCAGCTGCCGAAGCCCCACTACCTCGTCGTCAACGCGGACGAGTCGGAGCCCGGCAGCTTCAAGGACAACGAGATCCTCTCGCGCGTGCCGCACCGCTTCATCGAGGGCTGCCTGATCACGGCGCACGCGATCGACTGCAACCGCGTCTTCGTCTACATCCGCGGCGAGTACTCGGGCCCGTACGAGGTGCTCGTGAACGCGCTCGACGAGCTGAAGGACCGGCCCGACATCCGCGGTGACGTGACGATCGTCGTGCACCGCGGCGCCGGCGCGTACATCTGCGGCGAGGAGACGGCGCTGCTGGAGTCGCTCGAGGGCAAGCGCGGCCAGCCGCGGTCGAAGCCGCCGTTCCCGGCGATCTCGGGCCTCTACGCCTCGCCGACGGTCGTGAACAACGTCGAGACGATCACCACGGTCGCGCCGATCCTCGCGCTGGGAGGCGCCGAGTACGCGAAGCTCGGCGTCGAGAACACGCGCGGGACGCGCGTCGTCTCCGTCTCCGGCAACGTCGTCAACGGGGGCAACTTCGAGATCGACGCCGGGATGTCGCTGCGCGACATCATCTACGACCTCGCGGGCGGGATCGCCGACGGCCGCGAGTTGAAGGCGGTCGTGCCGGGCGGCTCCTCGACGGTGATCCTCCGCGCCGACGAGATCGACGTGGGCTACGACTTCGACTCGCTCGCCCAGCTCCGCACCGCGATGGGCTCCGCGGGGATCGTCGTGCTCGACGACCGCTGCTGCATCGTGCAGCTGGGCATCCGCTTCTCGGAGTTCTACGAGCACGAGTCGTGCGGCAAGTGCACGCCGTGCCGCGAGGGCACGCGCTGGCTGACCGCGATCCTCCGCAAGCTCGAGGACGGGCGCGCGACGCAGACCGACCTCGACCTGCTGCTCGACGTCTGCGACCGCATCAACGGCAAGTGCCTCTGCCCGCTCGGCGACAGCGACGCGATCATCGTCGCGAGCTACGTCGCGAAGTTCCGCGACGAGTTCCAGGCGCACATCGACCGGGGAGGCTGCCCGTTCGAGGGCCGCTCCTCGCTCGACCACGTGCTCGCACCCGTCGCGATGCACACCCACTCGCCCGTCACCGAGGTGCCGGCGTGAGCACGCCCGAGCTCGTCACCGTCACGATCGACGAGCGCACCGTGCAGGTGCCGAAGGGCACCGGCATGGTCGAGACCGCGCAGGCGGCGGGGATCGAGATCCCCGTCTTCTGCTACGAGCCGCGCCTGGGGCCGCCGGTCGGCGCCTGCCGGATGTGCCTGGTCGAGGTGGAGGGCATGCCCAAGCTGCAGGCCGGCTGCACCCTCACCGCGCAGGACGGCATGGTCGTGCGCACGGCCCGCTCCTCCGAGCAGGCGGCCGAGGGCCAGAACTCGACGCTCGAGTTCATCCTCGTCAACCACCCGCTCGACTGCCCCGTCTGCGACAAGGGCGGCGAGTGCCCGCTGCAGGACCTGACGTTCCGCTACGGGCCCGGCGCGACCCGGATGACGTTCCCCAAGCGGACGTTCGAGAAGCCGATCCCGATCTCGCCGCTGATCGCACTCGACCGCGAGCGCTGCATCCTCTGCTACCGCTGCACCCGTTTCAGCGAGTCGGTCGCGCAGGACGGGCAGCTCGTCGCGATCAACCGCGGCGCACAGTCGGTGATCGCGACCTTCGAGGACGAGCCCTACCGGGGGCACTTCTCGGGCAACGTCACCGAGATCTGCCCGGTCGGCGCGCTCACCTCGACCCAGTACCGCTTCGAGGCGCGGCCCTGGGAGATCCAGAACGTGCCGACGGTCTGCGGGCTCTGTCCCGTCGGCTGCAACACGAGCGCCACGATCCGCGAGGGCAAGGTGAAGCGGATCCAGTCGCGCAACCACCCCGAGATCGACGAGGGCTGGCTCTGCGACAAGGGCCGCTTCGCGTACGCGCACCTCGACGCCCGCGACCGCATCACGGCGCCGCTCGCAAAGGCCGGCCCGCGCCGCTTCGAGCCGCTCGACTGGGAGGAGGCCCTCGACCGCGCCGCGGAGCTGCTGCGCGGGGGCGGCACCTCCACCGTGACGGCCCTCTCCGGCGGCGAGTCGGTCGAGGAGGCCTACGCGCTCGCGACGCTGCTGCGGCAGGGGCTCGGCGCCAACACCGCCGTGCTGCCGGAGGAGATCCCGGACGGGCTCGACGGCTACCGCGCGCCGCTCTCGGCGCTGCGCGGCTGCAAGACGATCGCGGTGGACTGCGACGAGCCCGTCGTCGAGCGCGCGCCGATCGTCGACCTCTGGCTCAAGGCGGCGCGCCGCGCGGGCGCCACGATCTCCTACGGCAGCCCCGAGGGACGGGTCGACGCGCTCGTCACCGACCGTCCGGCGGTGCACGGAACGGCCGACCGCGTCTACTACCTTCCGCGCACGCCGAACGGCCGCGGCGTGGCGGACGCCTGGAGCGCCGCGGGCGACGGCGGCCCGAGCGACGAGAGGCCCTCCGTGCTCGTGATCTCGGGCGACGAGGCGGCGACCGATCCCGCGGTGCGTGCGCTGGCCGACGACGCGGAGGTGGTGATCGGCATCGGCATGTTCCAGGACTCGTTCCGCGGCATCGCCGACCTCGTCCTCCCCGGCACGAGCTACCTGGAGCGCGACGGGACGACGGTGAACCTCGAGGGGCGGCTGCAGCGGCAGCGGCGGGCGGTGCTCGCGCCCGTGCCCGGACGTGCTCGCGTGGCTCGCGAAGCTCGCGGCCCGGTTCGAGATCGAGCTCTCGCCCGCATGCCTCCGTCGTCTTCGAGGAGGTCAGCGCCAGGTGCTTCGGCGGCATCACCTACGGCGCCGTCGGCGAGCAGACCGGCCTGCCGCCACGTGCCGAGCGCGCGCCGCAGACCCGTGCGGCCGCCCCGCCGAGCGTCGAGGGCACGGGCCTGAGGCTCGTCGCCTACCGCCCGCTCTTCTCCGGTGCGGCCGTCGAGCGCACCGCCGAGCTGCAGTTCCAGCGGCCGGCGGGAGAGGTGCTGCTCGCCTCCGAGGACGCGCGGGCGCGCGGCATCCGGAACGGCGCCACCGTCACCGTCTCGAGCAACGGCACCACCGTCGAGCTGCGCGCACGGATCGCCCGCGACCTCCCCGCCGGCACCGTGCGCATCGCGCGCGACGACGCCGGCGACCTCCACCCGACCGTGGAGGTGCGGGCATAGTGGTCGCTCCGGCACGGAGCAGCACCCTTCGCCCGGCCAAAGAGCACCGGCTGTACCGGAGCGACCACTAGTGCACGAGCCCTGGTGGATCATGCTGCCGAAGGCCTTCCTCGTGATCAACGTCGTGATGGTGTTCTTCGCCTTCACGACCTGGCTCGAGCGGAAGGTGCTGGGCCGCATGCAGCAGCGGTTCGGCCCCAACCGGGCCGGCCCCAAGGGCCTGCTGGTGCCGATCGCCGACCTGCTGAAGCTGATCCGCAAGGAGGCGTTCGCGCCGGCCGCGGCCAAGGAGCCGCTCTACATCGTCGCCCCGGTCGTCTCGATGATGACCGCTCTCGCGGCGTTCAGCGTGCTGCCGTGGGGACCCGGCTGGCACTTCGACTCCGGGCGTCACTACATCGCCGGCACGGTCGTGAACGTCCCGATCTCGCTGATCCTGATCTTCGCCCTCGGCTCGCTCGGCATCTACGGCTTCATCGTCGGCGGCTGGGCGTCGGAGTCGAAGTACTCGCTGCTCGGCTCGATGCGCACGTGCGCGCAGCTCGTCTCCTACGAGGTCTCGCTGGCGCTCTCGGTGCTCGGCGTCGTCTTGATGGGGCAGTCGCTGAACCTCCAGGACATCGTCGCGAAGCAGCAGGCGACGCTCTGGTTCTTCATCCCGCAGTTCGTGGGCCTGGTCGTGTTCATGCTCGGCGGGGTCGCGGAGACCTCGCGGCCGCCGTTCGACCTGCCCGAGGCGGACACCGAGCTCGTCGCCGGCTACCACACCGAGTACTCGGGGATGCGCTGGGGCCTCTTCCAGGCGGCGGAGTACATCAACATGATCACGCTCTCCGGCCTCTGCGTGACCCTCTTCTTCGACGGCTACCACTTCCCGTGGGTGCCGGCGCTGGACGCCTACGGGCCGATCTGGTTCGTGCTGAAGCTGTTCACGCTCGTGGCGGCGTTCATCTGGCTGCGCGCGACCCAGCCGCGCCTGCGCTACGACCAGCTGATGCGCTTCGGGTGGAAGGTCCTGCTGCCCGTCGCCACGCTGAACGCGCTCGTCACCGCGGCCCTCGTGGTGGCGGTCAGCTGATGGCCGTCGTCCCGAACACGCTCAAGGGCTTCGGCGTGACGCTGAAGCAGGTCTTCAAGAAGCCGATCACGCAGCAGTACCCCGAGTACAAGCGGCCGGTGTATCCGCGCTACCGCGGCCGCCACCGGCTGAACCGGCACGAGAACGGGCTCGAGAAGTGCGTCGGCTGCTCGCTCTGCGCGGCCGCGTGCCCGGCCGACTGCATCCGTGTCGTACCGGCCGAGAACACGCCCTCGAACCGCGTCTCGGCGGGCGAGCGCTACGCGCGCATCTACGAGATCAACATGTCGCGCTGCATCTTCTGCGGCTACTGCGAGCTCGCGTGCCCGTTCGACGCGATCACGCTCGGCAACGACTTCGAGATCTCCGAGTACAACCGCGACGACCTGATCTACACCAAGGAGATGCTGCTCGCGCCGCCCGCGAAGCGCGTGCCCGTCGCCGATCCCGACCTCTACGACACGCCCGTGCCGTACTACAAGGACCACTCGTGACGGCTCTGCCCCGCGTCCGGCCGGCGAGGATCCGCTGATGGGCGACGTGCTCGTCTGGATCGTCTGGTTCGGCGCCGCGTTCGGGTGCCTCGCGAGCGGCCTCGCCGTCGTCAGCTTCCGCAACCCGTTCTACTCGGCGCTCTCGCTGATCGCCAACCTGGCGTCGCTCGCGGTGCTGTTCCTGCTGCTCTCGGGCGAGTTCGTCGCGGCCGGGCAGGTGCTCGTCTACGGCGGCGCCGTGATGGTGATGTTCCTGTTCGTGATCGCGTACCTGGGCGACCGCAGCGAGGAGTCGCCGTGGTCGGGCGGTCCCTCGTGGCAGGTCGTCGGCGCGGTGCTCGCCGGCGGCGCGATCCTGGCCGAGGTGATCGTGGTCTTCGGGCTGGAGGCCGGCCACGCGCTCTCGTCGCCCGCGCACGTCGACCGCGGCTTCGGCTCGCCGGAGTCGATCGGGCGCCTCTTTCTGACCGATCACCTGCTGGCGTTCGAGATCACCTCGATCGTGCTGCTCGTCGCCGCGGTCGGCGGCGTCGTCCTGGGCTCGCACGCCCGGATCGCGGAGGGCGATGCTCGGTCCTGACGTCATCTGGTACGTGATCCTCGCCGCGCTGCTCTTCGCGATCGGCGGGCTCGGCGTGATGCTGCGGCGGAGCCCGCTGATCATCCTGCTCTCGGTGGAGATCATGCTCAACTCGGCCAACCTGCTCCTGATCGCGTTCTCGCGCCTGCACGGCCGCGAGGACGGGCAGATCTTCGCGATCTCGGTGATGGCCGTCGCCGCGTCGGAGGTCGTCGTCGGCCTCGGCCTGATCGTCGCGATGGGCCGCCGCGGAGTCGAGCTCGACGTCGACAAGCTCAGGACGCTGAGGGGATAGCAGGGTGAACGCCGCCGCGTGGATCTGCCTGGGGCTGCCGCTCGCCTCGGCCGTGGTGATCGCCGTCTCCGGGACGCGCCTCACGCGCCGGGCGGCCGGCTACCTCTCGACCGCGACGACGATGGGCTCGTTCGGCGCGGCCGTGTACGCGTTCGCGACGCTCTGGTCGCAGGCCGCGCCCGACCGCGGCGCCTCCACCACCTCCTGGACGTGGCTCGCCGCGGGCCCGTACCACTTCGGGCTGACCCTGCTCACCGACCAGCTCTCGGTGATGATGATGCTGATCGTCTCCGGCGTCGGCTCGCTGATCGTCGCCTACTCGGTCGGCTACATGGACGGCGAGGACGAGGAGCGACGCTACTTCGCGTACATCTCGCTCTTCGTCTTCTCGATGCTGCTGCTCGTGCAGGGAGGCAACCTGCTGCTCCTGCTCGCGGGCTGGGGCATGGTCGGGCTCTCGAGCTACCTGCTGATCGGCTACCACCAGGACCGCCCCTCCGCGATCGCGGCGGCGAAGAAGGCGTTCGTGATGAACGCGTTCGGCGACGCGACGATGGCGCTGGCGCTGTTCCTGCTGATCCAGCACACGGGGCGCCTCGACTACGCGGGCGTCTTCGCCGCCTCGCCCACCGGCGGCGCCGTCGCCAACCTGATCGCGCTCGGCCTCCTGGGCGGCGCGGTCGCGAAGAGCGCCCAGCTGCCCCTGCACACGTGGCTCCCCGACGCGATGGAAGGCCCCACCCCGGTGAGCGCGCTGATCCACGCGGCGACGATGGTCACCGCCGGCGTGTACCTGATCGTCCGCTGCCACCCGCTCTTCGAGAAGGCGTGGTTCGTCCAGGACCTGGCCGCCGGGCTCGGCGCGGCAACCCTGCTGATGGCCGGCCTGATCGCGCTCGTGCAGACCGATATCAAGCGGGTGATCGCCTACTCGACGATGTCCCAGATCGGCTACATGTTCGTCGGCGCGGGGCTCGGGGCGTACCCGAACGCGATGTTCCACCTGATGACGCACGCCTTCTTCAAGGCGCTGCTCTTCCTGGCGGCCGGGATCGCGATCCACGCGGTCGCGGGCGAGCAGGACATCCGCCGGCTCGCGGGCGTCGGACGCCTGCTGCCGTTCACGAGGGCCGTCTTCCTGGTGGGGTCGCTCGCCCTCGTCGGCATCTTCCCGTTCGCGGGGTTCTTCTCGAAGGACTCGATCCTCTCGTCGGCCCTCGACCGTGGGTGGTACGGCGACGTGATCTATGCCGCCGGGATGGCGGGCGCATTCCTCACGGGCCTCTACGCCTTCCGGCTCTTCTTCATCGTCTTCCGCGGCGAGCCGACGCCGTTCGTGCGGGAGCACCACCACGCCCACCACGGCCAGGAGGGCCCGGTCTCGATGCTCTGGACGGTCGGCACGCTCGCGGTGCTGGCGGCGATCGGCGGCCTGCTGCAGTGGGCGCCGCTCTGGACGCCGCTCACCGACTGGCTCTCACCGGTCGCAGCACCGCTGATCGAGCCCTCGAGCTGGCAGGAGGGCCTCTCGTCGGGTCTCGCGCTCTGCCTCGGGCTCGCAGGGATCGGCGTCGCCTGGGCGATCTACGGCGTCCGGCGCGCCGCGGCGCCGCGCCCGCTCGCCCTGCTCGAGCGCAAGTTCTACTGGGACGAGCTGTACGACGTGCTCTGGTACCGGACTGGCGACCTGGTCGCGCGCGGCTTCTACGCGCTCGTCGAGCAGCCGCTGATCGCCGGCTCGCTCGCCGCCGTCACGGGCGCGTTCGGGCTCGGCTCGAAGGAGCTCTCGCTCGCCCAGAACGGCCTCGTCCGCTCGTATGCGCTGGCGCTCGCCGGCGGCATCGCCGTCCTCGCCGTCGTCTTCCTCTCGGTGCGCTAGCCCTCGATGCAGACCTGGCTCACGACCATCCTGATCTTCCTGCCGGTGGCCGGGGCGCTCCTCGTCGCGCTCGCGCCCTTCCCCGCGTACTGGCTCGGCTCCCTCGCCGCGCTCGTCTCGCTGGTCGAGGTGGGCGTCTGGATCACGGCGGCCTTCCGGTTCGACTTCTCGGCGCCGGGGCTGCAGTTCGCCCAGGACGGTTCCTGGTTCTCGGACCTGAACGTGCGCTACCACGTGGGCCAGTACGCGTTCTCGCTCTGGTTCGTCGGCATGACGGTGGTCGTGATGGCGGCCTGCACGATCTACGGCTGGTGGGTGGGGCGGGAGCACGGGCGCGCGTACTTCGCGCTGATGCTGCTCTTGACCGGGGCGATCGTCGGCGTCTTCACCGCGCAGGACCTGCTGCTCTTCTACGCGTTCTTCGAGGCGATGCTGATTCCGCTCTACGTGCTGATCGGCGTCTGGGGAGGAGCCGACCGGCTGCGCGCGACGATCACGTTCGTCGTCTACACGGTCGTCGGCTCGCTGCTGATGCTCGCTGCGATCATCGTGCTCGGCCTGCAGCAGGGCACCTTCGACATGACGCGGATGGGCACGAGCTCCTCCGTCTACCTCTTCTTCGGCTTCGTCGTCGCCTTCGCGATCAAGTCGCCGCTCTTCCCCCTGCACGGCTGGCTGCCCGTCACCTACCGCGAGTCGCCGCCCGAGGTCTCGGCGGTGCTCTCCGGCATCGTCGGGAAAGCCGGCCTCTACGGGCTGCTGCGCATCGCGATCCCGCTGTTTCCGCAGCCGGCGCACGACTGGCGGCTGCTGCTGCTCATCCTGGCGGCCGCCTCGCTCGTCTACGGCTCGCTGCTCGCGTTCCGCGCGCCCGACTTCCGCGGTGTCGTCATGTACTCGTCGCTCGCCCAGGCCGGCCTGATCGTGCTCGGGCTGTTCGCGTTCAACGACCTGGGCTTCGACGGCGCGGTGCTGCAGATCGTCAACCACGCGCTGATCTCGGCGACCCTCTTCCTGCTCGCCGGAATGGTCGAGCGGCGCGCCTCCACCGGGGAGCTCTCACGGCTCGGCGGGATGGCGCGCGGGCGGCCGGCCCTCGCGACACTCATGCTGGTCACCGGCGTGATCGCGCTCGCGGTGCCGCTCTCCAGCTCATTTGCCGGCGAGTTCCTGATCCTCGCCGGCATCTTCCAGTACGGCTGGTGGTGGGGCGTGATCGGCGCCGCCGCGATCGTGCTGGCGGCGATGTACATGCTGCGGGCGATCTCGGCCGTGCTGCACCGCGAGATCGGGCCGGCCGTTCCGGCCGAGGCGCTCGACCTGCGCCCCGGCGAGCTCGCCGTCGTCGTGCCGCTCGTCCTGTGCCTGCTCGGCCTCTCGGCGTGGCCGAACCTGATCGCCTCCCGCTCGGTGGGCGGCCGCACCACGCCCGCGCTCGTCGGGGCGACCACCTCGAACGGGCTCGCCACGCTGACGATCTGCAGGCAGACGGCGTTCCGCCCCTCCTGCGCGACGACGACGGGAACGCGCACGGTCGCGTCCGCCGACGGGGCGAAGGCGGTGACACCGTGATCTCCAAGCCGCACGTCGACTGGCTCGCCCTCTCGCCGTCGCTCTCGCTGCTGGGTGCCGCCGGCCTCCTCCTGATGATCGCGGTGCTGACGCCGCGCCGGGCCCGCAGGCCCGTGGCGGCATTCACCGGCTTCGCCGGCTTCGTCACCTCGCTGGTCTTCGCGGTCGTCCTCGACGACCGCAGCCCGGTGCCGGCAGCGGTGGTGCACGAGGGGATGTTCCGCGACCGCTGGGGCGCACTCGCGCAGGTGATCCTCGCCGGCTCCGGCGCCGTCGCGGTGCTCCTCTCCTACCGCGAGCGGATCCGCGACGAGAACGTCGCCGAGTACTACGCCCTGCTGACGGCGGCGGGTGCAGGGATGGCCTTCTTCGTGCAGGCGGGGAACCTGATGACGCTGTTCCTCGGGCTCGAGTGGTTCTCGATCGCGCTCTACGTGCTGACCGCGATCGACATCGACCTCGTCGGGTCGCTCGAGGCGGGGCTCAAGTACCTCGTCGTCGGGGCGGTCGGCTCCGCGACGCTGCTCTTCGGCTCGGCGCTCGTCTACGGGGTAACCGGGCAGCTGACCTTCACCGGGATCGCGGCTGCGGGTCACGCGCACAGCGCGATGCTGGTGGTCGGGCTCGCGATGATCATCGCGGGGCTCGCCTTCAAGAGCTCCGCCGCGCCGTTCCACATGTGGACGCCCGACGCCTACCAGGGCGCCCCCACCCCGGTGACGGCCTTCATGTCGAGCGCGACCAAGATCGCCGCCCTGGTCGCGACCTACCGGGTGCTCACGATCGCCTTCCCGCACGACCAGGGGCTGTGGCGCTACGCGATCGCGGCGCTCGCATGCATCTCGCTCGCCTGGGGCAACATCGCCGCCCTCCTGCAGCGGAACGTCAAGCGGATCCTCGCCTACTCCGCCGTCTCCCACTCGGGCTTCATGCTGATCGGGATCGCCGCCGCGAACGCCCTCGGCGCGCGGGCGCTGCTCTACTACCTGATCCCCTACTCGGCGATGTCGCTCGGCGCGTTCGCAGTCGTCGCGGCCCGGGAGCGCGAGCTCCAGACGCCGGTGACGCTCGGGAACCTGGCGGGCTTCGGCTGGGAGCGGCCGTTCCTCGGCGTCTCGATGTGGGTGTTCATGCTCGGCATGCTCGGGTTCCCGCTCACCGGCGGGTTCATCGGCAAGTTCTACGTCTTCGCTGCCGCCTACGACCACGGCTTCTGGTGGCTGATCGTCGCGGGCGTGATCGGGACGATGATCTCCGCCTACTACTACCTCGGCATCGTCCGTGCCATGTACTTCCGCGACGCCGCCGAGCTGCAGCTGGCGCCGGCGGGAGGCTCGCCGCCGCGCGAGCTCCTGCTGACGGTGGGCGTCACCGTCTGCCTCGCCGTCACCGTCGGCTCGTTCTTCGCGGTGCAGCCGCTGATCGACGTCGCCCGCTCGGCCGCAAACGCCCTGCCGCTCTGAGGCGGCTCTACGGCTTGGCCGTCTGCGCGAGCGCCAGGCGCCGCAGCAGCGGCGCCACGGCCACGCAGGCCTTGATGCCGAGGATGCCGAGGCAACCGACGAGCGACGACCAGCCGAGCGCCGGCAGCGTGTGGGTCTGCGCCGGCAGGCGACCGCGCCGCGCAGGAGAGCACGAGCAGTGCCAGAGCGAGCGTCCACAGCAGCGCCTGGAGACCGCGGAGCGTGTCCGCCCGGTCCTCGAGGTAGTCGCCGAAGCCGACGAGCGCCGAGACGGCCGCGAACGGCACCGCACCGAGGAGCGCGTCGAACGCCAGGCCGTGGGAGCCTCGGGAGTCCGCGTATGCGGCGAGCAGCACCAGCACGACCGGAAGAGCACGACGTCCCACTGAGGCTCTACCTTCGCTCCCGAGCCGGACGGTCCTTCTATGCTCAGCCCCGAAGGGAAACGGGGAAAGGACACGGTTTCGATGGCGACACTCACCTGGCTCGGTCACGCGTCGTTCCGGCTCGACACGGGCGGCGGCAAGCGCATCTATGTCGACCCGTGGCTCTCCGGCCCCACCTGTCCCGACGGCGAGCGCGAGCCCGAGCGGGCCGACGCGATCGCCGTCACCCACGGCCACGGCGACCATGCAGGCGACGTCCCGGGCCTCCAGCAGAAGCTCGGCTGCAAGGTGCTCGCCATGGTCGAGCTGGCAGCCTGGTTCTCGCAGAACGGCATCGCCGACGACGACCTGATCGGCTTCAACAAGGGCGGCACCGTCGAGCACGACGGAATCCGGTTCACGCTCACGAACGCCTTCCACTCGTCGAGCTCGCCCGACTCCGCCTACACGGGGGAGCCGACCGGGATCGTCGTGCGCTTCGAGGACCACTCGATCTACTTCGCCGGCGACACCTGCGTCTTCGGCGACATGCAGCTGATTCGCCGGCTCTACCGGCCGACCCTGGCGGTGCTGCCGGTCGGCGACCATTTCACGATGGGCCCGGAGGAGGCGGCGGTCGCGCTCGAGCTGCTCGGCAAGCCGCGCTGCGTCCCCTGCCACTGGGGCACCTTCCCGCTCCTCACCGGCACCCCGGACGCACTCGCGGGCCTCACCGATGCCCGGGTCGAGCGGCTCTCGCCGGGAGACGCGGTCGAGCTGTGAGGGAGCGCTGGTTCGGCGCGACGGGTCGTCGTGTGCCGGAGATCGCCCTTGAGGGGGCGATCGAACTGGGCGACGCGCTCGTGCTCGACCGCCCGGACGAGGAGGCGCTACGGGCCGCCCACGCCGCTGGGCGCCCCGTGGTGGTTCGTGCGGCGACACCGGACGAGGTGAAGACGGCGCTGGGACGGCCCGAAGTCGCCTGCGCGCTCGTCAGGGACGCATCCCTGCTCGAGCTCGACCTGACGGAGCTCACGTATGGCTAGACGAGGATCGCCGCCGGGAGCCGGCATCGTCGCGACCTACTCGATCGCCGCCTGCGATCTCGCCGCGGGCCGGTGGGGCGTCGCGACGCAGTCGAAGTTCCTCGCCGTCGGCTCCGTCGTCCCCTGGGCGGAGCCCGGTGCCGGCGCCGTCGCCACCCAGGCGCTCGCGAATCCCCGCTACGGGCCGGACGGCCTCACGCTCCTGCGCGAGGGCGCGTCGGCGGCCGACGTGGTCGAGCGCCTGACCTCGGCCGACGACGGGCGCGAGGATCGCCAGGTCGGCGTCGTCGACGCGCGCGGCGGCTCGGCGACCTTCACCGGCTCGGGCTGCCTCGACTGGGCCGGCGGAGTCAGCGGCCCCTGCTACGCCGCCCAGGGGAACATCCTGGTCGGCGAGCAGACCGTGAAGGCGCTTGCCTCGAGCTTCACCGCGAGCGAGGGCAGGCCGCTGGCCGAGCGGCTGCTCGAGTGCCTGGCGGCCGCCCAGGCCGCCGGCGGCGACCGCCGGGGGCAGCAGTCGGCAGCACTGATCGTGGTCGAGCGAAACGGCGGCTACGGCGGCCTCTCGGACAGCCTCGTCGACCTTCGCGTCGACGACCACCCCGAGCCGGTGGCGGAGCTCGCCCGCCTGCACACGATCCATGCGCTGCTCTTCGGGAAGACGCCGCGCGACGAGTGGCTCGACGTCGACGTTCCGCTGCGGACGGAGCTCCAGGACCGCCTGCGCCGGCTCGGCTACGAGGGGCCGCTTCCCGACGCCTTCTCGAGCTGGGCCGGCACCGAGAACCTCGAGGAGCGGGTGGACGGGATCGAGCGGATCGACCCGGTCGTCCTCTCCGAGTTGCGCGCGCGATGAGCCGGCCGGGGTACGAGATCCTCTCGATCGACGAGCTCGACCGCTGCCCGTCGGCCGGCGGCTCGCCGGTCCTGCTGCCGCTGCGGCGGCGGCTCGGCTTCCGGCCCTTCGGCGTCAACTGCTGGACGGCGGCGGCGGCCGGGGAGTCGGTGATCGGCCGCCACTCCGAGCCGGACGGGGACGAGGAGCTGTACGTGGTGGTGCGCGGCCACGCGACGTTCACCGTCGACGAGACGACCGTCGACGCGCCCGCCGGCACGCTCGTCCACTGTCCCCCCGGCACCGTGCGCGAGGCGCTGGCGGCCGAGCCGGGGACGGTCGTGCTGGCCGCCGGCGCGAAGACGGGGGAGGCCTGGCAGCCGCACCCCTGGGAGGACTTCCACATCGCCTTCGCGCTCTGCGCGGACGGCCGGTTCGACGACGCACGGGCGCTCGCCGCCGAGGCGGTCGCGTCGGCGCCGGAGGCGTGGCAGCGCCACTACAACGCCGCGTGCCTCGAGGTGCGCGCGGGCGACCTCGACGCCGCCTTCGGCCATCTCGACCGCGCCTGCCGGCAGGATCGCGGCGCGGTCAGCCGCTTCGCGCCGGACGACGACGACCTCGTGCCGCTGCACGACGATCCGCGCTGGCCGGAGCTCGTCGGGTGAACGCGACGCACGTCGACGAGCTCGAGCGGATCGAGCTGCCTGACGGATTCGTGTGGCGGCCGATTCGCCGGCACTTCGGTATCCGGGCCTTCGGGGTCAACGCCTACTCCGCGACCGCAGCCGGCGGGCAGGTCGTCGAGGAGCACACCGAGGAGCAGCTCGGGCACGAGGAGATCTACCTCGTCCTGCGCGGCCGGGCGCGCTTCACGATCGACGGCTCCGACCACGAGCTCGGGCCTGGTCGGCTCGTCGTCGTGCGCGACCCGCAGTTGCGTCGCGGCGCCGTCGCGCTCGACGAGGACACGGTCGTGCTCGCGCTCGGCGGCAAGCCCGGGGAACCGTACGTGCCGTCGGCGTGGGAGGCGATGTTCGCGGCGGTGCCTCTCGCACGCGAGGAGCGGTGGGAGGAGGCGATCGCACTGCACGTCGAGGCGCTCGCCGAGCAGCCCGACCATCCGGCCCTGCTCTACAACCTCGCGTGCATGGAGGCCCGGGCCGGCCGCCGGGTCGACGCGCTCCTGCACCTGCAGCGGGCGGTCGCGCTCGAGCCGAAGTGGGCGGAGTACGCCTCGAGCGACTCCGACTTCGCCGCCGTCCGCGGCGAGCCCGGCTTTCCGGCCTGGTAGCGGGGCGTCTACCGCCCGTCGCCGCCGCCGAACTGGTCGAAGCCCTGGTGCCAGTGGTGCGCGAGCGGGAATGCGGCGATCGCGACGACGAGCCCGGCCACGAGGGCGCCCGCGAGCAGGTACTGGCGCAGGCGGCGGCCGCCGAGGCGGTCGGGGCGCCGCCAGTCGATCCCGAGGAGCGGCGGCACCTTCAGCGCGTGCGCCAGGAAGTGCACCCCGAAGGTGATGCCCCAGACGACGAAGCTGGCCTTGTGCAGCCCGAGCAGGAGACCTCCGTGCCCCACGATCGCGGCGGCGATACCGGTCGCGAAGAGCATGCAGGTCGAGGCGATCAGGAGCGGCGCGACGAGGATGCGCAGGATCGCGTGCGGCGGCCCCTTGCGCACGTACTCGTCGACGCGCCGGTAGTAGCTGAGCATCCGCCACCCCGTCGAGCCCATTTTGAGCAGCACGGGCGGAATCAGGAGCAGCCCCAGGAAGATGTGCGGCAGCAGGAGCTGCCGCACCGAGAAGAGCGTCACTCCCTCGAGCAGGAGCAGCGCCGTGAGGACTGCCGCCGTGCCCGCGGTCAGCCGCTCGTTGCCGTCGCTGCCGCCGACGAACAGATCGCCCAGCCTCTTGCCCGGCCTGCCCACGGCGGAACAGTTCCCCGTCGAGATTAGAGTTTGCTGAGACGGTCGCCCGGCAGCCGGACGCCGTCGGCGAGCGCGCGCAGGGCGGGCACTGGGTCCGAGGCGGGCCGTGCCACCAGCAGCACGGCACCGTGGTCGTCGGCCGAGCAGAGGGTGTCCACGAGCAGCTGGAGCCCGACGGCGAGGGCGAATGCCTTGTGGGCGAGCTCGCCGCCGAAGGGCACGAGCTCCTCCGGCCGGGCGAGGCCGGCCAGCACGGCGCCGTGGGTGACCGCCCCCATCGAGACGTCCGCCACGACCGGGCGCCCGTCGCTCGACGGGACCGCGATCGCCAGCGGGTTCGTGCCCGTCAGGGGCTCGCCGCCGCCCGGTGGAGGCAGGCGGCGGGGGGAGGTGGCCGTCGAGCAGCGCGAGGAGCCCTCCGGCCGCCAGCCTGCGCGCCCAGTAGCCGAGCGCGCCGGTCGGGAACGTCTGCTCGCAGACGACGAGCCGGGCCTGGTCGGGCGGCTCGGCGAGCTGCGCGCGCACGACCGCGTCGAGCGTCAGGTAGCCGAGCGCTCCGCGGCCCTCCCAGCGCTCGTAGCCCGGCTCCGCCACGACACGCTGCGGGCAGGCCCGCGGCTCGATCCCCTCCAGCGTCTCGAGCCACTCGATCCGCGAGAGCCCGTGGCCGAGCTGCCCCCGACCCTCGGCGTCGAGGAAGTGCGCCGCGAGCACCTCGACGGCGTCCGGTGAGAAACCGAGCGCCGCGAGCCGGGGCCGTGCCTCCTCAGGCCGCAAAGTCCACCACGGGCCAGCCGCGCGCGGCGGCGATCCGCCGCAGCCGGCGGTCGGGATTCGCCGCCACCGGGTGCCCGACCACGTCGAGGAACGGCACGTCGCTGTAGGAGTCCGAGTAGGCGGTGGAGGCCGCGAGGTCGAGACTCTCCGCCGCCGCGAGCTCGCGCACCGCTCGCGCCTTGCCCTCGCCGTGGGCCGCCCGGAGCGTGCGGCCGGTGTAGCGCCCGTCGACGATCTCGCAGATCGAGCCGATCGCCCCGTCGAAGCCGAGGTCGGCGGCGATGTGCTCCACGATCTCCTGCAGCGTCGCCGAGACGATGAAGGTCCGCTCGCCCGCCTCTCGGTGGCGGCGCAGGAGCTGGAGCGGCTCGTCGTAGACGAGCGGCCTCAGCACCGACTCCATCGCGTCGCCGACGAGCGACCGCATCTCCTCGACCGAGAAGCCCTTCAGCACTCCCATCCCCTCCTCCGACGCCCTGCGGACGCGCTCGGCGCTCGCCCCGCGCGCGACGAACAGCACCTGCCAGAACGCGGACTTGGCGAGGTCCCAGCGCGAGATCAGGCCGCGCTCGCGAAACGTCCCCGCGAGGGCGAGCACGGACGACCGCCGGAGCAGCGTGCGGTCGAGGTCGAAGAACGCCGCCGGGGTCAACCGACGAGCGGCAGCGTGCGGGTGAAGCCGCCGGCGCGGTTGGCGTCGACCACCCGCGCGAGCTCGACGATCGCCTCGGCGGGCGGGGAGGATGGGTCGCTGAGCACGAGCGGGATTCCGGCGTCTGCCGATTCGCGCACCCGCGCGTCGAGCGGCACCGTCGCGAGCAGCGGCACCGAGAGCTCGGCGGCGAGCCGCTCCCCGCCCCCCGAGCCGAAGATCTCCGAGGTCATGTTCTCGACCACGCCGAGCACCCGCATACCCGTCTTCTGCGCCATGGTCGCGGCCCGGGCGGCGACCTCCTGCGCGAGGACCTGCGGGGTCGTCACGACGATCGCCTCCGCGCGCGGCAGCAGCTGGCCGAGGGAGATCGAGACGTCGCCGGTTCCCGGCGGCATGTCGACGACGAGGACGTCGAGGTCGCCCCAGTGGACGTCCTGCAGGAACTGCTCCAGGGCGCGGTGCAGCATCGGGCCGCGCCACATCACGGGCTCGTTGCCGTCGAGGAAGAACCCGATCGACATCAGCCGCAGGTCGTGGGCGACGGGCGGCACGATCATCTTGTCGACCACCACGGGCCGCTGCGTGATGCCCAGCATGTGCGGGATCGAGTGGCCGTAGATGTCGGCGTCGAGCACGCCGACCTCGTGGCCGAGGCCGGCCAGGGCCGCGGCGAGGTTCACGGTGAGCGTCGACTTCCCCACGCCGCCCTTCCCCGAGGCGACGGCGACCACGCGCGTCCTCGGCGAGAGCTGCATCCCACGGGGCTCCACGCCGCCGCGCAGCCTGGTCGTCAGCGCCTCGCGTTCCTCGGGCGTCATCACGTCGAAGTGGAGCTCGACCGACTCGACGCCGGGGAGCGAGCCGACGTGAGTCGCCACCTGCTCTTCGAAGCTCGACCGGAGCGGGCAGCCGACCACGGTGAGCGCGATCGTCACGGACACGACTGCGCCGTCGACCTCCACCCCACGGACCATGTCGAGCTCGGTCACGGGGCGGCGAAGCTCAGGGTCGATCACCTGGGCGAGCGCCGCAAGGATCTCCTCGCGGGTCGGCATCGCAGCCTCGAGCGTAGCGAAGCAGGCCGCGGCGAGCTCCCGAACCGGTGTCAGACACTAAAAGGTGTCAGACACTAAAAGGTGTCAGAGACTAAAACGGTGTCAGACACTAAAAGGTGTCTGACACCGGTTCGGGGTCGTGAGCGGGGGCGAATCTGCCGATGAATGCCCCCGGATGACCCCGATACGGCCCCGGCTCGAGCGCCTCGCGCGCGTCCTGCTCGACGTGCTCCTCGTGGCGGGGCTCGTCCTCCTCGGGCGGTCGGGCGACCCGACCCTGTGGTTGCACGTCACGTACCTCCTGATCGCGCTCTACGCGCTGCTGCGGCCCTCGCCGCTGTCGGTCGCCGCCCGCGCCACGATCGTCGCCGCCGTCGCCGGGGCCGAGCTCCTGCAGCTCCACCACCAGGGGAAGGTGCCGCTCGACGACGTCAGCGAAGTGCCCCTGCTGACGGCCTTCGCGTACCTGTTCAGCGGCTACGCGGCGCTCCGGCTGCGGTCGGAGCGCAAGGCGACCGCCGACAGCGCCCGCCTGCGGCAGCTGATCGACGCGGTGCCGTTCGCGACGATGGCGCTCGACCAGGACGCCAACGTCGTCACCTGGAACGGGGCCGCCGAGCGGCTCTTCGGCTGGGCAGGCTCGGAGATCGTGGGCCGCAAGAACCCGAGCGTCGCACCGGAGGACCAGGAAGCGTCGCTCGAGCTGCACCGGCGACTGATGCGCGGCGAGACCCTGCGCGGCGTCGAGGTCAGCCGCCGGACGCGCAACGACGAGCGGCTGGAGCTGGCGCTCTGGACGGCTCCGATCGACGCCGACGTCGGGCCCCGCGCCGGGTTCCTCGTGCTCTACGACGACATCTCCGAGCGCAAGCGTGCCGAGCGCGAGCGCGACGAGGCCCAGCGGCTGTACCGCTCGCTCGTCGAGGAGCTGCCGCTCGTCACGTACATCGACGAGGTCGACGACGACGCGACCAACGTCTACACGAGCCCGCAGGTCGTCGAGATGCTCGGCTGGCCGGCCGAGGAGTGGGAGCGGGATCCGGTGATGTACCAGCGGCTGCTGCACCCTGACGACCGCGCCCGGGTGCTCTCGCTCGTCCGCCAGAGCAACCGCACGCGTGAGCTCTTCGAGGCCGAGTACCGGCTCCGGCACCGCGACGGGCGCTACGTCTGGGTCCGCGACCATTCGTCGATCGTCGAGGACGCCGACGGCCGCGCGTTCGCGCGCGGCTTCCTGCTCGACATCACGGCGCAGAAGCAGCTCGAGGAGCAGTTGCTGCAAGCGCAGAAGATGGACGCGCTCGGACAACTGGCCGGGGGCATCGCGCACGACTTCAACAACCTGCTCACCGGCATCGGCGGCTACGCCGACCTCGCGTCAGGATCGGCGGAGTCGGGCTCGACGGTTGCGCGCTGCCTCGCCGGGATCCGCACGGCAGCCGCCGAGGCCACGAGCCTGACGTCGCGCCTGCTCGCCTTCAGCCGCCGGGACGTGCCGGAGCGCCGCCCGGTCGACGTGAACGAGCTCGCCCGCGCCACCGGCGACCTGCTCGCGCGGCTGGTGCGCGAGGACCTGCTGATCGAGCTCGACCTCGACGAGCGCCTGCCCGCGGTCGCGGCCGACCCGGTGCAGCTGAAGCAGGTCGTGCTCAACCTCGCGCTGAACGCCCGGGACGCGATGACCGACGGCGGCGCCCTGCGAATCGAGACGCGCGCCGAGCAGGGATCGGCCGTCCTGCGCGTGCACGACGAGGGGATCGGGATGGACGAGGAGACCCGCCGGCGGGCGCTCGAGCCGTTCTTCACGACGAAGCCGCCGGGCGAGGGCACCGGGCTGGGGCTCGCGCTCGCCTACGGCGTCGTCGAGTCGCTCGGCGGGCGGCTGACGATCGTCTCGGCGCCCGGGAAGGGAACGACCGTCGAGGTCGCGCTGCCGGGATCGGAGCACCCGGAGCCGGCGGAGGAGCCCGCCGAGCAGTCCAGCCACCGCGGCGTGGGGCGGGTCCTCGTCGTCGAGGACCGCGACCTCGTGCGGGAGCTCACGTGCGACGTGCTCGCCTCGGCCGGCTTCGAGGTGCGAGGGGCCGAGAGCGGGCCGGCGGCGCTCGAGCTGGTCGATTCGGGCTACGAGTTCGACCTGCTCGTGACGGATGTCGTCATGCCGGAGCTGAGCGGCGCCTCGCTGGCCGACCGCCTGCGGGCGCACCGGCCCGACCTCCCGGTGCTCTACATGTCGGGGTACACCGACGACGTGCTCGGGGCGCAGGAGCTGATGCGGCCGCACACGACCTTCCTGCGCAAGCCGTTCGGCAACGCGGACCTGATCGCCGCCGTCCGCTCGGCTCTGGACGGCTACTGGGCGGCGGCGGCGTTGGTGAACGCGACCAGCCCCGGATCGGCGGCGGCGGACTGCCCGAGCCGCTCCTTGAGGTAGAGCGCGTTCTCGATCGCGTAGCCTTCCCAGTCGTTGTTGAAGTAGGCGAAGACGTCGCCCTCCCGGGCGAAGCCCCGCAGCCGCTCCGCCCACAGGTCGAGCTCGGAGATGGGCGTAGTTGCCGTTCGCGCCGCGCGTGCCCTCGTGGAAGCGGACGAAGGCGAAGTCGGCCGTCAACTCGTGGGTCTGGAACTCGTTCACGCGGGGCCGGTCGCCGATCACGAGCGCCACCCCGTGCTCCCGCAGCAGCGTCATCGTCTCGTCTCGGAACCACGACGGGTGCCGGAACTCGAACGCGTGCCGGTGGCCGTCGTGCAGGTGCTCGAGCACCCGGGCGAGGCGGTCGAGGTCGCACCGGAAGGTCGGCGGCAGCTGCCACAGCAGCGGCCCGAGCTTCGGCGAGCGACGCAACGGCGCGAGCCGCTCGTAGAGCAGCGGCAGGTTCTCGGGGACGTCGAGCAGGCGCTTGACGTGGGTGATGTAGCGGCTGACCTTGACGGCGAAGCAGAAGTCGGGCGGCGACTCGCGCACCCAGCGGTCGACGGTCTCCACGCGCGGAAGCCGGTAGAACGTCGAATTCACCTCGACCGTGTCGAAGTGCCGGGCATAGTGGGCGAGCCATCTGCTCGCCGCGCACCGGGGCGGGTAGAAGACGCCGCCCCGCCAGTGGCCGTAGTTCCAGCCGGAGCAGCCGATCCTCAGCCGGTGAGCGCCTGGGCGAGCCGCCTGCATAGCTCGTCGTTCCCCGCAGCGGCGACCCGCGAACGTCCCGTCAGATCGAGGGGCGCGGAGCCGAGCGGGGGAGCGTCCGGCAGCTCGATCGCGAGGCCCTGCTCGCGCACGAGCAGCTGCGCGGCGGCGATGTCCACCGAGCGGGCGGGCTTCAGCGAGACCACCCCGTCGACACGGCCGGCGGCGAGATGGCAGAGCGTGATCGCGAGCGAGCCCATGACACGCAGCCGGTGGGCGACGCCGTCGAAGCGGGCGGCGTTCTCGGACACATAGGCCGTCGTCGTCGCCTCGAACGAGAGGATCTCCAGCTCGTCCTTCGGCCGGTCGAGGATCGGCCGCCCGTCCAGGCGGGCGCCCTCGCCGCGGGTCGCCGTCCACTCCTCGCCCGTGCCGAAGTCGTAGACGTAGCCGAAGAAGACGTCGTCGATCGTGTCGCCGTCGGCGACGGCGATCGAGATCGAGAAGAACGGGATCCCGCGCTTCGCGTTCAGCGAGCCGTCGATCGGGTCGACCACGACCGTGAAGCGACCGTCGCCCGAGCTGCCTGCCTCCTCGCTGACGATCCGCACGTCCTCGCCGGCGAAGCGGGCGAGGATCACCGCCTCGGCGGCCGCGTCGATCGCGGTCGTCTCGTCACCGCCCTCGCCCGCGCCGACGACCGGCTCGCGCTCCGCGCGCGTCGGCAGCTCCTCGAGCACCCCTCGCACGTCGTCGCGCGCAGCGCGGCAGAGGGCGGGCCAGTCGGTCACGCGACCGGGTGGAGGAGCAGGCCCGAGGTGAGCTTGGGATAGAAGTAGGTGGACTTCTGCGGCATCGTCTCGCCTGCGCGGGCGAAGCGCGCGACCTGCTCGAAGGTCACCGGCTGCAACAGGAACGCGGCAGCCGCGTCGCCGCGGTCGACGGCCGCGACCGCCTCGGCCGCGTCGGCGCTGTAGCTCACGCCGCGCGGGTCGAACGACTCGACGACGCGGGGCCCGAAGTCGTCGTCGCTCTCCACGCGCAGGTAGCGGCCGCCCCGGTAGAGGGTGATCCCGTCCCCGGGGCCGCTCGACCTCGCGACCCGGTACCTCTCCGAGCTCCTGCACGAGCCGGTGGGTGGGGAAGATCTCCAGTCCGGGAGCGCGGGAGGAGACGACGATCGCGAAGGTGTGAGTCGCCTCGGGGTTCTCGCCGCGGTAGGCGACGGCGGTCTCGTACCGGTGGTGCCCGTCGGCGACGAGGAGCGGCGTGTCGAGCGTCAGCTCGGCTCCGGCGACGGGCCACATGCGCGTCCGGACGCCGCCCTCCTCGACGTCCAGCGCCGGGTCGCCCGCGGGACGCTCGGCGAGCGGGTCGGCGTCGTAGAGCAGGAAGATCGGCTCGAGCTGCGTCCGCGTCGCGCGCAGGAGCCGCAGGCGGCCCTCCCTGGGGCCGGCGTGCGTGCGCTCGTGGGGCAGCACCTCGCCCTCTGCGTAGGGCGTCACGGGCACCGAGGCGGCGAGCCCCTCGCGGGTGCGGGCGACGCCGTCCGGCCCGACGTAGTCCTGGGCGACCCACCAGTAGCGCTCGTCGTCGGCGACGAGCACGCCGCTCGCCGTCCAGCGCTCGAGCGCGCGCGCCGCCTCGTCCTCGGAGTCGGGCAGCGTCAGGTGGACGATGTTGTAGGGGCTGCGATCGAGGTAGGCGCGCCGGGCCTCCGCATCGATCACGTCGTACGGCGGCGCGACGAGCTGCTCGAGCGGGCCCGCCTGGGCGGGGTCGTAGCGCAGCGCGCGAAAGGGCCTGATCGTCGGCACTCCTGCAGACTAGAGATTCGATGGTCGATCGCCTCGAGCAAGCCGCCGCCTGGATCGACGAGGTCGGGCTCGCGCTCGTGTTCCCGAAGCCCGACGTCGTCCTGCCGTCGCTCTGGGAGCACGTCAACGGCAGCCCCGAGCAGAACTGGGCGGTCCGCTCCCCCGACGGCTCGTTCGAGCGCTGGACGCCGCAGATGGAGTTCCTCTGGACGGCGAAGGACGCGCTGCCCGCGGCCGGGCTCGCGTGCGTCGGCCGTCACCTGGCACGCTCGGTCGCGTGCGTCGCCCCCAGGCTCGTGCCGCTGCTCGTGGCGGCGAACGGGGTGGCCGGCGACGGCCCACTGGTCGAGGCGGTGCGCCTGCACGGGCCCGCGACGGCCCCCGAGCTGCGGCGGGCGACGGGTCGCACGAAGAAGGAGGTCGACCGTGAGCTGCAGGCGTTGCACCGCGGGCTCGTGCTCACACATTCCCACCTGGTGGAGGCGCACGGGCCGTGGGGCGCGCTCGCGCACGAGCTCGTCGACCGGAAGTGGCCCTCGCACGGGCCGCAGCCGCGGGAGGAGGCGCGCCGCGTGCTCGCCCGGCACGTGCTGGAGCGCACGGGCGAGCTGACCGCGGCGGATCTCGGCGGCGTCTTCGGCTGGCCGCGCAGGGAGGCGGCGGCGGTCCTCGACGAGGTCGGCCGGGGCCGGGACGGCGACGGCTTTCGCATCTGGGTGCGGCGGTAGGCTGCGTCGCGTGACGATCGCGGAGCTCCAGGAGGACCGTGTCGTCGAGGGCGTCTACGCGGTACGGCTGAAGCGGAAGCTGCGCACGCGAGGCGGCGCGGCCTACCTGGCGCTCGAGCTCGTCGACACGACCGGCCGCATCGAGGCGCGGGTGTGGAACGACGTCGAGCTCCTCGACGGGCGGTTCGAGGAGGGAGACGCGGTGCGCGTGCTCGCGCGGGTCGAGCGGTTCCGCGACCGACTCCAGCTCGACGTGCGCTCGCTCGAGGCGGCCGACGTCGATCCGGGATCGCTGACCCCGGCAATGCGCCGCGACGGCGAGGAGCTCGCGGGCTTTCTCGAGTTCCTGCTGGCGGAGATCTCTCATCCCGGGCTGGTCGGCACGGTGCACGCCGTGCTCGCGGCCTGCGACCTCGCCGCCTATCCGGCCACGCCCGACGGCCACCACTCCTACGCGGGCGGGCTGCTCGAGCACACGGTCGGCGTCGCGACGCTGTGTCGCGAGACGGGGCAGCTGCATCCCCGGCTGCGCGGCGACCTGCTGCTGGCCTCGGCGCTCGTGCACGACACCGGCCGGACGCTAGAGCTCGGCCGGGGCCCGGCCTTCGCCGTCACCGACGAGGGGCGGCTCCTCGGGCACGTCCAGCTCGGGCTGCGCCTCGTCGAGTCGCACGCGGTCGGGCTCTCGACGAATCAGCTCGCCGAGCTCCTGCATTGCGTCGCGGCTCACCACGACGCCCGCGACGCACGCACGGCGGAGGCCGCCGTCCTCTACCACGCCAACCAGCTCGACGCCGTCGCGGCCACCCGCCGGGTCGATTGACGCCGCTTCTGCTGGCGCTCGGGGCGAGCCTCGCCTGGGGCATCGCCGACTTCGTAGGGCCGCTCGTCTCGCGGACGCTCGGCATGTTGCCGGTGCTCTTCTGGGCGCAGATCGGCGGGGCGGCTGCGGTTGCTCTCGCGGTCGCGGCGCGCGGACGCGGGCCGGGCGGCGCCGAGGTGCTGTATGCAGCGGCGGCCTCGGTCGGCGGGATGCTCGGCCTGTTCGCGTACTACCGCGGAATGGCGACCGGCACGATGAGCGTCGTCGCGCCGATCGCGGGCGTCTCGGCGGTCGTACCGGTGCTGTTCGGGATCGCGACCGGCGACAGCCCGTCGTCGACGCAGGCGGCGGGCATCGGCTGCGCGCTCCTCGGCGTCGGGCTGGCGTCGATCGAGCACCAGGCGGGCGGGCGGCGCCGGATCGCGGCCGGCGTCGGCCTCGCGCTGCTGGCGGCCGCCGGGTTCGGCTTCTACTTCCCGTGGATGCACGCGGCGGGCAAGGTCGACTTCCTGTGGGCCTCGCTCGTCTTCCGCTGGACGGCGCTGCTGCTCGTGGCGGGGATCGTCGCGGCCCGGCGCGCGCCGGTCGCGCTCTCGCGTCGCAACCTCGCGATCGCCGCTGCGGTCGGGATCGGCGACACGCTCGGCAACGGGCTCTTCGCCGCCTCCTCGGCGCACGGTCTCGTCAGCCTGACGAGCGTGCTCGCGTCGCTCTACCCGATCGTCACCGTGCTGCTCGCGGCGGCAGTCCTGCACGAGCGGGTTGCGCCGCTGCAGCGCGCCGGCATCGCCCTCACGCTCTCGGGCGTCGTCCTGATCAGCCTCTGACGTCCTGGCCTTCGACGTCGGGCGCCGAGCTTCGACCTCCGACCGGCATCCCGCCGGCGCCTCCGGGCGCCGGAGCCGCAGTCTCCGAGACCGCGAGCGCAATTTGCGCGCGCAGTTCCGACGAGCGGCCCGACACCACGGGCATCCCGCCCGCCGCTCGAGCATGCCCACCCGCCGCCGTTCCCGCAAGCCCCGGGGACAACTCGTCACACCTCTGTTTCGGTGACTGACACCGCACCGCCGGCGAGCACCTCAGTCCGCCGCAGGACCCTGCGCCGCTGGCCGCGCCCGCGAGTCGGTGACTGTCACCGAACGGGGCTGACACCGAACGGGGCACCGGCGGGGCGCCGGCGCCGAGGGCTCAGACGTTGAAGCGGATGTTCAGGACGTCGCCGTCCCGCACGACGTAGGTCTTGCCTTCCAGGCGCTGCTTGCCCTGCCGCGCGACCTCCGCATGCGAGCGCAGGTCGACGAGGTCGCGCCAGTCGACGACCTCGCAGCGGATGAACCCGCGCGCGATGTCGGAGTGGATCGACTCGGCGGCGTCGAGCGCCGTCTCGCCGTTCGTCAGCGTCCAGGCGCGCGTCTCCTTCTCGCCGGCGGTGAAGAACGTGATCAGGTCGAGCGCGTCGCGCAACCTCGCCGGCGACGTCGTCGAGCGCCGAGGAACTGCCGTCGCGGTACGCCGCCGCTTCCTCGTCCGGGAGCTCCGCCAGCTCGGCCTCCAGCTTCAGGTCGATCCCGCCGGGGCCGTTCTCGATTGCGATCAGGGGCTTCGTCGGTCAGCGGCTCGAGCTCCGCCGGCAGCTCGCCTGCGTACCCCGAGAGCTCGCCCCCCGCATCGACGTGCGCGAGCACCCGCTCCAGCTCGTCGGCCTCGGCGCGGAGCTTCGCGTCGCCCGACTTCGCCTGCTTGGTCACCCGCTCCAGCCGCCGCTCCACGTGGTCGCGGTCGGCGACGAGCAGCTCCAGCCTGAACGTCTCCAGGTCGCCGGCCGGATCGGCGTCCGCCGCCGAACCCCCGCAGCACGACGAGCAGCGCGTCGACCTGCCGGAGATTCCCGAGCAGCGCAGCGCCCGCCCCCGGCACGTCCTGGACACGAATCGTCGCCGGCGTCACCTTGCGCGCGCGCACGACCTCGGCGAGCGCGTCGAGGCGCGAGTCGGCGATCGGCGCGACGCCGACGTTCGTCTTGCCGTACTCGCCCCCGCCGGCTTTCGTCAGCGCCGTGAAGAGCGCCGTCTTGCCGCTGCCGGCAGGGCCGACGATGCCGACCTCGAGTGCCACGGCCGGAGGCTAGCCGCCGCGCTTGTCGAGCTGCTTCTGCAGCGACACGAGGGCGCGGTGCTGCAGCGACTTGATCGCGCCCTCGGTCTTGCCGAGCACGGTCGCCGCCTCTCCGTTCGAGAAGTTGAAGACGAACTTGAGCGTCAGCACCTGCTGCTGCTCCGGCGAGAGGTCCTCGATCAGGTCGAGCATCGACTTGCGGCCGATCGACTGCAGCGCCCCGGCCTCGGCGGAGGTCGACTCGTCCGGGTCCGGCTCGGGGACCTCCTCCTCCGGCTGCCAGCGCCTGGCGGCGCGGAAGTGATCCATGGCGAGGTTGTGGGCGATCCGGAAGAGCCAGGCCGAGAACGGGGCCGACTGCCAGCGGAACTTGCCGATCGACTCGAGCATGCGCAGGAACGTCTGGGTGGTCAGGTCCTCGGCGTCGTGCCGGTTGCCGACGCTCACGTGCAGGTAGCTGTAGATCCGGTCGAAGTGGATCAGGTACAGCTCCTCGAGCGCCTCGCGGTCGCCCTTCTGGGCGCGGTCGACCAGCCCGCGGACGCGCTTGTTCTCGCTCTCCTTCTGCTGGGCCGCCGTCTCCGACATTCGACTCGTACTGGTGCCCGGGGGGCGAAAGCGCCTAACCCTGGCTCAGGCGGCCGCGCCGAAGCCGACCCGGCTCTCGCGCGCGAACCGCTTCACGTAGACGATCTTGCCGACGGCCACCGTGTAGCGGCCGTCCTCCGCCTCGAAGCTCAGGCTGTCGTGGGCGCCGGCGAGCGCGCGGTCGAGATCCTCGGCCGTCGCGGCGGGGACGTAGACGGTCAGGACCTGACTGCCCTCGAAGGCGATCTCGATCCGGATGCGGTCGTTTTCAGTCATCGCCCACGAACTCTGCCAGAACACCGCCCGTCGCCTCCGGATGGACGAACGCCACCTGCAGGCCGAACAGCCCGACGTGCGGCCGTTCGTCGATCAGCTTCACCCCCTGGGCCCGCAGCCGGTCGAGCTCCGCGGCGACGTCGTCGACCGCCAGCGCGACGTGGTGCATGCCCGGGCCGCGGCGCGCGAGGAACCTCCCGACGGGCGTGTCCGGCCCCAGCGGGCAGAGCAGCTCGATGCGGCTCTCGCCGACGCGGAGGGCTGCGGCCTCGACGCCTTGCTCGTCGACCGTCTCGCGATGCTCGAGCGTGGCACCGAAGAGCGACGTCCAGCGCTCGATCGCGGCGTCGAGATCGTCGACGGCGACCCCGACGTGGTGAATCCCCCGCGGCACGCGGGAGACGCTACCCGGTTGCGCCGGCCGGGTCGGCCGGAAGCGCGCGGACGACGCCGACCGCGTCGGCCGACCGGGACTCGGCCTCGGTGCCGACGAAGAGCGCGACGAGCTCCTCGCGCGTCAGCGTCTCCTTCTCGAGGAGGGACGAGGCGATCCGGTCGAGCGCCGGGCGGTGCTTGGCGAGCAGCCGCCGCGCCTCCTGGTAGGCCGTGTCGGTGAGCTGCGCCTGCTCGCTGTCCCGCAGGCGCTTCGTCTCCTCCGAGAGGGCGTAGTTGTCGGCGCGCATCGTCCGCGACGTGATCGACTCGCCCATGCCCCACTCGAAGACCATCGCGCGCGCGATCTGCGTGACCTTCTCGAGGTCGTTCGCGGCGCCGTTCGTGACGCGCCCGAAGACGAGCTCCTCGGCGGCGCGTCCCGCCAGCGCCATCACCATCCAGTCGAGCAGCTCCTCCTTCGTCTCCAGGTAGCGCTCCTCCTCCGGCAGGTGGAGGACGTACCCGAGTGCCGTGCCACGGGCGATGATGCTCGCCTTCTGCGGCTCGTTGCCGACCAGGTGCGAGACGAGCGCGTGACCGCCCTCGTGGTAGGCGAGGATGCGCTTCTCCTTGTCGGTGACGACCCGCCGTTGCTGGAGGCCGGCGACGACCCGTTCGAGGGCGTAGTCGAAGTCGTCCATCGAGATCTCGGCGCTGCTCCTCCGGCCGGCGCCGATCGCCGCCTCGTTGCAGATGTTCGCGAGGTCGGCCCCGGTCAGGCCGGAGGTCTGGCGGGCCACCGCCTCGAGGTCGACGTCGGAGGCGAGCGGCTTGCCGCGCGTGTGGACGACCAGGATGTCGCGCCGGCCCTTCAGGTCGGGCGGCTGGATCAGGATCTGCCGATCGAAGCGTCCCGGCCGCAGCAGGGCCGGATCGAGATCCTGCAGCCGGTTCGACGCGCCCATCACCACGACCTGGTCGCGCCGCCCGAAGCCGTCGAGCTCGACGAGCAGCTGGTTCAGGGTCTGATCCTGCTCGCGGTTGAACGAGTGGCCGCTGCGCGCCTGCCCGACCGCGTCGAGCTCGTCGATGAACACGATCGACGGGGCGTTCTTGCGCGCCTCCTCGAACAGCTTGCGGATGCGGGCCGCACCGAGCCCCGCGAACATCTCCACGAACGCCGACGCGCTCTGCGCGTAGAACCGGGCACCCGACTCGTTCGCAACCGCCTTCGCCGCGAGCGTCTTGCCGGTGCCGGGAGGCCCGTGGAAGAGAATCCCCTTGGGGACACGCGCGCCGAGCGACTCGAACCGCTGGGGGTCGCGCAGGAAGTCGACGATCTCCTGGAGCTCCTCCTGCGCCTCGTCGAGCCCGGCCACGTCGGCCCACGTGACCGACGACGCGGAGCCCGGGGTGATCTCCATCGGCTTCACGCGCGGCATCAGCTTGACCGTCCGCCAGAGCAGGTAGACGACCACGCACATCAGCAGGAAGAAGAGGAACGGGATCCACGTGATCGCGAAGTCCTGGATGAACTTCGTCGGGTCGACGGCCAGCAGCATCGGATCTCCCATCGGCAGGCACCGGCCGCGGCTAAAGCGCGGCCACCACCTCGTCGACGCTCGCGACGCGAACGCCCTGCCCGCGCCAGTCGGCGAGGCACGCCGCCGTCCGGCCGGGATCGAGCCCCCGCGAGGCCTCCTCGACGAAGACGACCTGCCGTCCGCGCGCGAGCAACCCCCGGATCGCAGCGTCGTCGCAGACGTCGGTGGCGACGCCGAAGAGCACGACCTCGTCGGGGTCGAGCAGCGCCAGCAGCGGCTCGGCGTTCGGGTTCGTGAACACGTCGAAGTGCTTCTTCAGGAGCAGGAACTCGCGCCCGCGGATCCACCGATCGTGAACGACCGTGAGCGCGAGCGGCACAGGCTCCGCCTGGCGCGTCTCCGCCACCTTCTCGGCGCCGGTCGTGCCGCGGAGGCAGTGCGGCGGATACGTCGTCAGCCAGTCGGGTGTCTCCGAGAGCTCTGCGTCGGTCAGCTCGTGGTCGTCGGCCGAGGCGACGTGCGGGAGCCCCGCCGCACGGGCGGCCTCCACGAGCCGCGCCATCGCCGGCAGCGCCGACTCGGCGTCGGGAACGGCGAGCTTCCCGTCCGCCCGCACGAAGTCGACCTGCGTGTCGACGTCCCAGAGGATGCGCCTCACGTGACGGGCTCGAGGCGGGCGTTCGGTCGCAGGCCGCGGCCGACCTTGGCGGACGGCTCGCCGTCGGTGAGGACGATGTCGCCGGTGAAGTCGTTGGAGCCGCGAATCAGCGAGGAGCCGACGCCGTACGCGTCGACGGGCACGCCGTGCTCCTCGAAGTCGCGGATCTTCTCCGCGGTGAAGCCGCCCGAGACGACGATTCGCACGCCGGAGAACCCGGCGCCGTCGAGGGCGCGCCTGACCTTCCAGACGAGCCGAGGGTTGACCCCGGTCGGCTTGAAGTCGCCCATCTCGGCGAAGAGGGAGCTGTCGACGAGCGACTCGGAGGTGTCGAGCCGCACGCCCCAGAGCCGTGAGCCGAGCGCCTCGGCGACCGCGAGCGCGGTTCCGACCGAGTCGTTGTCGAAGTCGACGAGCACCGTGATGTTCGTCTCGGCGGGCGCCCAGTCGGCGAAGCGCCGGGCGGCGGCGACCGTGTCTCCGCCGTAGGAGGCGATCAGCGCGTGGGGCACCGTGCCGAGGCCGCGCCCGCCCCACCACGACGCCTGCTCGTCGGTGGTGACGCCGATCTCGGCGCCGACGACCTGCCCGGCCACGTACGCCGCGTAGCCGTCGCCGGTCTGCACGCGGTGATGGTCGTGGCGCGCGGGCATGAAGATCACGTGCTTGCCGTTCGCGGCCCGCAGCACGTTGACGACGTTCGTGGTGATCAGCGTGCGCCGCGCGAGGACGCCGAGGTAGACCGTCTCGAGGTGCGCGAAGGTGGTGTAGTCGCCCTCGATCGTCAGCACCGTCTCGTAGGGGGCGATCGCGTCACCGTCGTACAGCGCACGCACCTCGAGCTCCTCGAACCCGTCGGCGCACAGCTTGAGGATCGCGATCGCCTCGTCCATGCCGCCGAGGAAGGCATGGTGCTTCTGGAAGACCTGCATGAGGACGCGCGGATGCCGTCCCGCCTCGAGCAGCGCGGAGCGCGTGTGGTTGAAGTACGCGTCGCTGTACCACCCGGCGCGCATCTTGTCGACCGGCAGGTCGAAGACCTCGGGCTCGAGTCGCCGTCGGGTGGTGATCACGTCTCGAGCTCCAGGCACGCCCGCAGCGCGGCCTCGGCGACCTCGAGCTGCTCCGGGCTCGGGTCGCGGGTGCCCAGCCGGTGCTGCAACTCGTGCCCGGGCCTGGCGAGCGCGCGCGCGACCGGATGATCGGGGTTGCGGGTCATCCAGCCGAACATCTCCACCGAGGCGGCGATCGCCCCGAACGCGCCGGCGGCGCGGGCGGCCGGCCGGAACCGCGGAGCCGCACGCTCGGCGGCGAGATTGCCGACGGCCGTCGTCAGGAGCATCGGGCCGACGAGATGCGAGCCGCACCGCTCGTGCTCCTTCGGCCGTGAGCGGCCGTGCTCGTAGGTGCCGATCGAGACGTGCTCGGCCCCGTGGTAGGCGGCCAGGTCGCCGCCGCGCAGCGCGAGCGCGGCGGGAGCGACCGAGACGAATGCGGTGACGAGCTCGCGGGCGGCGGGACGGATGTCGGCGCGGCGCAGCCGGTGCAGGATTCCGGCGCCGGAGAGCATCGCCGCGAGCACCGCGGGGCGCTCCATCGGCAGGCGGGCCTCGGGGAGCGCCTGCTTCACCTGGGGCAGCAGGAGGAGCGCCTCGGCGAGCCGGGCGGGGCCGCGAAAGACCGGGTTGCGCACCGCCGCGGCGCGGAACCGCTTGCGGCGGGCAACCACGCGCACCTCGCCGTCGGCTCCCCGGATCGCGCAGGCCCAGGCCGTCGGTCCGTGCACGAGCACCCCGTTCGCGAGAGCCATTCCGCCGAGGCGAACCTTGTCGCTCACCGGCGGGAATGTAGCCGGAGCGCGGCCTGCAGGCGCGCGGCTGCAGGGCCGGGACGCCCGTCGGCGACCGGGCGGCCGTCGAGGGCGACGACCGGCATCACCTCCCGAATCGAGGAGGTGGTGAAGGCCTCGTCCGCCGCCGCGACCTCCTCGAGCTCGAACATCCCCTGCTCCGCCGGCTCGACCTCCAGCAGGAAGCTGCGCGTGACGCCGGGCAGTACGCCCGCCCCGGCCGTCGGGGTGAAGAGCCGCTCCCCGCGCCGCCACCAGAGGTTCGCGGTCGCCGTCTCGAGCACGATGCGGTCGGCGACGAGCAGCGCGTCGTCGGCGCCCGCCGCCTCGGCCGCGCGACGGGCGGCGAACGCGGCGGCGTAGCTCGTCGACTTGACGCCGGCGAGCAGCGCCGGCGCGCCGAGGTCGACCGACCGCAGCGCGATCCCGCGGGTGCGTGCCTCCTCGAGCCCGTCCGGCAGCGCCGAGGCGGTCGCGATCAGCGTGTGCTCCGTTCGGTAGAGCCGGACCACGTGCTCCGCCGGCGCGTGCCGAAGGACGAGCCCGACGAGCTCCTCGACGCCGTCCGCAGGCGGCAGGGCGAGCGCCTCGACGGAGAAGCGGAACCGCTCGAGATGCCGGTCGAGCAGAAACGGCCGGCCGGCGTAGGAGCGGATGGTCTCGAAGGCCGCGGCGCCACGCAGCAGCGCCTCGTCGTCGGCCCGGAAGACGGGCGCGCCGGGGTCGACGAGGCCGCGTCCGGCGACCGCGACGGCGAGCAGCGTCACGCCACCGCCAGCAGCGGGCGCGCCTTCACCCACGACTCCTCCAGCTCGGCCGCCGGGTCGGAGTCCCAGACGATGCCGCCGCCGACCCACAGGTGGATGCGGCCGGCGGCGACCGCGAAGGTGCGGATCGTCAGCGCGAGCTCGAAGTCGCCGTTCGCCTCCACGGTGCCGAGTGCGCCCATCGAGGCGCCACGGCCGACCGGCTCGAGCTGCGCGACGTGCTCGACGGCCGCGAGCTTCGGCGCCCCGGTGACCGATCCGCCCGGGAAGACCGCGGCCAGGATCTCGGCCAGGCCGACGCCGCGGCGAAGGGTTCCCTCGACCGTCGAGACGAGATGCGTCACCCCCGCCAGCTCCCGCTGCACCATCAGCGCGGGCCAGCGAATCGAACCGACCTCGCAGACGCGGGAGAGGTCGTTGCGCTCGAGGTCGACGATCATCACGTGCTCGGCCGCGTCCTTCGCGTCGGCGACGTCCTCGCCGAGCGGACGGGTGCCCTTGATCGGCATCGTCACGAGCCGCCGGCCGCGGCGCGCGAGCAGGAGCTCGGGCGACGCCGAGACGATCGCCCAGCCCTCGCCGGCGAGCGGCCGGGGATGCAGCGGGCGGAGCGGTGCGAGCGCGGCGGCCAGGGCGGCGGGCGGGCCTGCGAAGGGAGCCGAGAGGTGCTGCACGAGATTCACCTGGTACACGTCCCCTCGCTCGATCGCGGCGCGCACCGCCTGCACGGCCGCGGCGTACTGGGCGGGACTCCAGGTCGGCTCCCAGTCGCCGACGCGGAACGGCTCCGGGAGCGCCCGCTCGGGCGCGCCTCGCGGCCGCACCTCCGCCGCCAGCAGGGGCAGCGGGCACGGCTCCGGCGGCCCCGGGCCGCTGAGGCCGTAGGCGAGGAAGACGTCGGCGACGAGACCGGGGCGGAGCTCGTCGGAGAGGTAGCGCTCGAGCGTCTCGAACGCGGCTGCACGGTCGTACAGCTCAAGCACAGACGAGGCGCGCGGCGTGGCGGAGGAACCGGGCGCCGAGCTCGAGGTCGGCGACGGGTACCCGCTCGTCGGCGGAGTGGATCAGCCTCGCCGCGACCTCCGGGTCCAGCGCGCGCGCCGGGAAGAACCCGTACGCGACCGTGTCGAACGCCTCGCGCAGCCAGTGCGAGTCGGTGAAGCCCGCGACGCAGATCGGCACCGCGTGCGCGGCGGGCTCCTCGCCGGCGACGAACGACTCGACCGCGTCCCAGAGCTGCCCGTGCGCGGGCGAGCGGGTGCCGCCGCGCTCCTCGATGTTCTCGAGCTCGTAGTCGCCCTCGCCCAGGCGCTCGCGCAGGACGCGCTCCACGTCGGCCGCCGTCTGCCCGGGCAGCACGCGCACGTCGATCTCCACCTCGCAGAGGGCCGGGATCACGTTGCGCTTGTCCGAGGCGCGGATGCGGGTGGGTGCAACCGTCATGCCGAGCAGCGGCTCGAGCAGCTCGGCGGCGAGCGGTCCCACCGCGCGGGCCGCCTCGAGCGCGGCGGCCGGCTCGGGCAGACCGCCGAGGAGCCGGCGCAGGAACAGCTCGGCTTCCGGGATCAGCTGCGGCTCGACGTGGAAGTCCGCGAGCCGCGCCAGCAGCGGCACGGTCTCGAGCAGCGCGTTGTCGGCGATGCCGGGGGTCGAGGCATGCCCGCTCCGGCCGTGCACGCGCAGCGCGAACGGCGCCGTCATCTTCTCGGCGGTGCCGCAGAGGTACAGCGCCTGCCCGCCGAGCTCGACGCGGTCGCCGCCGCCCTCGTTGAGCGCGAAGTCGGTGCGAACCGCGTCCGGATGCGCCTCGACGAGCCACTCCAGGCCGAAGCCGTCCCCGACCTCCTCGTCGGCGGCCGCGACGAAGATCAGGTCGCCGGAGCCGCGCCAGCCCTCGCGCGCGAGCGACGCGATCGCGACCGCCGAGGCGGCGACCTGCCCCTTCATGTCGAGCGCCCCGCGCCCCCACACCTCGCCGCCGACGAGCTCGCCGCCGAACGGGTCGCGGGCCCACTCGGCGGGATCGGCGAGCACCACGTCGGTGTGGGAGAGCAGCGTCAGCGACGGACCGTCCCCTCGACCGGGAATGCGGGCGACCAGGTTGGCGCGCTCGGGGACGCGCGCGTACAGCTCGCAGGCGACGCCTGCCGCTTCGAGGTAGTCGCGGAGGAGCTCGGCGGCGGCCGTCTCGTTGCCGGGCGGGTTCGTCGTGTCCACCCGGATCAGCCGCCGCAGCAGCTCGGCCGGGTCGAGGTCGGCAGCGCTCACTTGCGCGTCCCGAGAACGAGCAGGTAGCGGCGCGGTGCGCGGATGCCGCCGCTCTCGGAGCGATAGCTCTCGTACAGCTCGACGAATGCCCGGTGGAACTCCTCGACGTCGGGGGGCTCCAGCCGCTCGATCAGCGAGATCACGGGCGGCGCCGAGCCGGAGAAGAGCTCCCAGATCTCCTCGCCCGACTCGGCTTCGAGCCAGAGCGTCCCGTCCTCGAACTCGAGCTCGAACTCCTCGCCGAGCATGTCCTCGACGTGATCCTCGCGGCCCCACTCGTACGACTCCCGGCCGTCGATCGGCTCCTCCGTGAAGCGCCGGTACAGCTCGCCGAGCTTCGGATTCGGCTTCCAGGCGGTGAAGCCGAGCCGACCGGCCGTGCAGGTCGTACGCGCGAGCTCCGCCGCGACGTTCGCATGGTCGGGCGCGAACACGAGCCCGAAGTTCGAGACGAGGACGTCGAAGCACTGGTCGTCGTAGGGAAGGTACTCGACGTCGCCGAGCTCGAAGGCGATCTCGACGCCCTCTTCCTCGGCCCGCCGGCGCGCCTTCTCGAGCATCGGCGGCGTCACGTCGATCGCGCTGACCTGGGCGCCCCGGCGCGCAGCCCGGATCGCGACCTCGCCGGTTCCCGTCGCCAGGTCGAGCACCCGATCGCCCGGACCGATCCCCAGCGCGTCGACGAGCTCGTCCTGCACCGGGGCGAATCGGGCGACGAGCCGCTCGTACGTGCTGCTGCCCCAGACGTCGCTCATGCCACGGAAGAGCATACTTTCGCCGTGGGAGACCTCTTCAGCGAGGCGGCGGGCAGGCGGCTCGACGCATCCGCGCCGCTCGCGCAACGGCTGCGCCCGACCACCCTCGAGGACTTCGTCGGCCAGGAGCACGTCGTCGGGCGAGGTCGGGCCCTCCGCCTCGCGATCGAGCAGGACCGCGTGCCGTCGATGATCCTCTTCGGCCCGCCCGGGTCCGGCAAGACGACCCTCGCCCGCATCGTCGCCCGGACGACGGGAGCCGACTTCGAGGAGCTGTCGGCGGTCTCGGCGACCGTCGCGAACGTCCGCGACGTGCTGAAGCGCGCCCGCGAGCGGCTCGGGGCGAGCGGCCGGCGCACGATCCTCTTCCTCGACGAGATCCACCGGTTCAACAAGGCGCAGCAGGACGCGCTGCTCCCGGGGGTCGAGGAGGGGTTGCTGACGCTGATCGGCGCCACGACCGAGAACCCGTACTTCGAGGTGAACTCGGCGCTGCTCTCGCGCGCCCAGATCTACGAGCTGGAGGCGCACGGCCTGGAGACGCTGCGCGACGTGGTGCGGCGCGGGGCCGAGGCGCTCTCGGTCGAGGTTCCGGACGAGGTGGAGGAGCTGATCGCCCTGCGGGCGGGCGGCGACGCGCGGAACGCGCTCAACATCCTCGAGCTGTCGGTCGAGACCGCGCGGGCCGAGGGGGTCGGGCTCGAGACACGCCACGTCGACGACGCGGCGCGGAAGCGTCCGCTCGCCTACGACAAGGGCGGCGATCGTCACTACGACTTCATCTCCGCCTGGATCAAGTCGACGCGGGCCGGCGACGTGCAGGCGTCCGTGTACTACCTGGCGGCGATGCTCGAGGGTGGCGAGGACGCCCGCTTCCTCGCCCGCCGCATGATCGTGCTCGCGTCCGAGGACATCGGCAACGCCGACCCGCAGGCGCTGCTCGTGGCAGTCGCCGCGGCACACGCGGTGGAGCACGTGGGCTTGCCGGAGGCGCGACTGAACCTCGCGCAGGCGGCGGTCTACCTCGCCCGCGCCCCGAAGTCGAACGCCTCCTACGTCGCGCTCGACCGGGCGACCCAGGCAGTGCGCGAGCGGGGCCAGCTCCTGCCGCCGGCGGCGCTGCGGTCGGCCGCCTATCCGGGCGCGCGCAAGCTCGGGCGGGGCGCCGGCTACATCTATCCGCACGACGACGCCCGCGGCTTCGAGGTCGACTGCCTCCCCGAGGAGCTCAAGGGCACCGTGTTCTACGACGGCGAGGACGAGCCTGCCGGCCCCGGCGGGGCGCGTGCGGAGCCGGACGTGGGAATCGATCGTCTAGGCTCCGCCGATGGGTGACGACGACCGCGAGCAGGCGCTGACGGCCTTCCTCGACGAGCGCTGCAGCGAGGGCTTCCGCGTCGAGACCCGGACGAGCACGCACGCGATCATCGTCCGCACGAAGCGCTCGCTGCTCACCCGGCTCCGCGGTCAGGGGCCCGAGCGCCTGGTCGTCGAGGTCGACCGCGACGGCGCGGTGACGGCGTCGCCCGCCGAGCCGCTGCGCTCGTAGGAGAGGGGCCGGCGGCGGCTCGCGCCCTGCGGCGCGAGCTCAGAGGATGCGGGCGCCGAGCGCGCTCGCGACGAGCTCGACGGCCAGCGCGCCGGTGACGTTCTCGCGGTCGAGGATGGGGTTCACCTCGACGACTTCGAGCGAGTCGAGCAGGCCCGACTGGGCGACGAGCTCGAGTGCGAGGTGCGTCTCCCGATACGAGAGCCCGCCCCGGACGGGCGTGCCGACGCCGGGCGCGAACATCGGGTCGACGGCGTCCAGGTCGATGCTGACATGGACGAAGGCGGAGCCCTGCAGATGCGCGAGGGCCTCGCGCATGCACGTCTGCATGCCGCGCGCGTCGACCTCGCTCATCGTGTACACGCGGATGCCGCGCTCCCTGATCAGATCCCGCTCACCGTCGTCGAGCGCCCGGACGCCGACGAGCGCCGCCTTCTCCACCGACGGCATCGGATACTCCTCGCTGGCGAAGTCGGGGCCGGCGGCGCCGAGCGCGGCGGCGAGCGGCATCCCGTGCACGTTGCCGGTCGGCGAGGTCGCCGGGCGGTTGAGGTCGCCGTGCGCGTCGATCCAGAGCACCGCACCTGCACCGCGCGCCGTCGCCATGCCTCCGAGCGTGCCCATCGCGACCGAATGGTCGCCGCCGAGCACGAGCGGCAGCAGCCCCTCGCCCACGGCCCAGGCGACGAGCTGCGCGACCCGCTCGCACGCCTGCTTGATCGGCGCGAGGAAGCGGGCGTTCTCGGCTCCGACCTCGATCGCCTCGGGGACGGGAGCACGCACGTCGCCGCAGTCGGTCACCTCGCGGCCGAGCTCCCGGATGCGCGACTCCAGGCCGGCATACCGGATCGCCGACGGGCCCATGTCGACGCCGCGGCGGCCCGCACCGAGATCGAGGCCGGCGCCGATCACGGCCACCCCTGGACGAGTTTCCGTCATGTTCATGCCGGAGAAATGTACGCAGTTCCAATGGACGGCAGCCCGATCACGGTTCTCATCGCCGACGACGACGAGCGCTTCCTCGTCGCGCTCGAGGCGCTGATCGAGCGCCAGTCGGAGCTGACGGTGGTCGGCAGCGCCGGCAACGGGCTGGAGGTGATCGAGCTCGCGGAGCGCCTACGGCCCGACGCGGCCGTCGTCGACCTCCACATGCCGCTGATCGACGGCGTCACCGCGATCGCCCGCCTGCGGCACGACCACCCGCATCTCTGCCTGATCGCACTGACCGGAGACTCGGACACGCGGCTGCACGACGCCGCCACGAGGGCGGGCGCCGACGCGATCCTCGAGAAGCACGAGATGGCGCGCCGCCTCGTCGACCGGCTGGCCTCGTCGCGCGGCGCGTCCGGCTAGAGGCTTGATGCGCATTTGTGGGCATACGCGGCTGGTGCGCCTGACGCGGCGCGGCTCGGCCGCGTCGGGCTTGCCCGTAGCCACCGCTACGCGCTGCGCCCGCCCCGCCCGATCCGCTTGGTCAGGCGCATCCCCGCGCACACCCCAATACACATCAAGCCTCTAGCGCGCACGCGGTCGCGGCCTACACGCTCCAGGCGCGCCCGAAGCGGAGCTGGGTCTCGGACGGGTCGTCGAGCTCGATCCCGAGCGTGCGCAACTTGGTGCGCGCTACGAGGTCGTCGAGGTCGTCCGGGAAGCGGTTGAGCCCGGGCGTCGCGGCACCCGAGGCGAGGTGGTGGACGGACAGCGCCTGGACGGAGAAGGAGAGATCCATGATCTCGATCGGGTTCCCGTCGAGCCCGGCGATGTTCACGAGCGCGCCGTCGGTGAGCACGTGCAGCCGGCGGCTCCCGAGACGGTAGGTGCGGACGCCGCGGCGTGCGTCGACGGCCTCGTCGGCAGCGGCGGCCAGCGAGGGGACGTCGATCTCCCGGTCGTGGTGACCCGCGTTCGCGAGCAGCGCCCCGTCCTTGAGCAACGGCAGCGCGTCCGCCGGCAGGGCGTCGACGAGGCCGGTCGCCGTGAGCACGACGTCGGCGTCCGGGAGCGCGTCGCCCAGCGCGGCCACCCGGTGGCCGTCCATGTGGGCGGTCAGCGCGCGCACCGGGTCGATCTCGACCACCGTCACCCGGCCGCCGAGCCCGCCGGCGGCGCGCGCGAGCCCGCGCCCGACGTGGCCGTAGCCGATCACGCAGAACTCGCGGCCGGCGGCGAGCACGTTGGTGAGGGCGAGCACCGCGGTCAGCGTGGCCTGGCCGGTGCCGTAGGCGTTGTCGAACAGATGCTTGCACCGGGCGTCGTTCGCGGCGACCGCCGGGAACGGCAGTCGCCCCTCGCGCTCGAGCGCCCGGAGCCGGGCGACCCCGGTGGTCGTCTCCTCGCTGACGCCCTGCAGCCGCTCGTACAGGTCGGGCCGGCGGCCGGCCATCCTCCGGGTCAGCTCGAGACCGTCGTCGATCACGAGCTCGGCGCCGCTCTCGGCGACCGCGAGCAGGTCGGCGGTGAACTCGTCGGGAGAGGCTCCGTGCCGGGCGTGCACCTCGACGCCCCGCTCGACGAGCGCCGCGCAGACCGCATCCTGGGTCGAGAGTGGATTCGAGCCGGCGGCGACGACCTCGGCGCCCGCGTCGCGCAGCGCCAGCACGAGGCAGGCCGTCTTCGCCTCCAGATGGACGACGACCGCGACCTTCCGGCCCCCGAGGGCGCCGTCCGAGAGCCGCTCGGCGAGCAACCGGTGCAGCACCGGCATGTGCTGCGCCGCCCACTCGATCCGGCGCTGCCCCTCCGCCGCGAGGGCGGGATCGAACGTCTCCGACATGGGCCCGACGATACGTCCTCGCGGGTAGGGTCGCGGCGTGACCCACCGCGTCCTGCTGGTCTGGAACCCGGTCTCGACGGACGTCGCGGCCGAGACCCTCGGCTCGGTGCTGGTGCGAATGGCAGCCCGGCTCGAGGTGGTGGCGATGCACACCCTGGGCGCCGGGGATGCTGCGCGGCTCGGCGCGCACGCGGTGGACGACGGCTTCGATGCGGTGTTCGTGCTGGGCGGCGACGGCACGGCGAACGAGGTGGTGAACGGCGTCGGGAGCCGGCTGCCGGTGGGAGTGCTGCCCGGCGGCGGCACGAGCGTCCTGCCGCGCGTCCTCGGCCTGCCCCGCGAGCTCGACGACGCGGTCGACCGGCTGTGCGAGGCGCTCGCGGAGGGGTCGGTGCGGTCGGTTGCCCTCGGGACAATCGGCGACCGGCGCTTCACGTTCGCGGCGGGAATCGGCATCGACGCCGAGATCGTCAGGCGGATCGACGAGCGCGGCCGCGGCGGCGAGCGCGCCGACGAGGCCCGGCGGCCGGGCGACCTGTGGTTCCTCCGCGAGGCGATCGCCGTGCTGATGGAGGGTGAGTACGCGCAGCCGTCGATGCGGGTCGAGGTCGACGGTGCCGAGTACCCGGCCGCGACCGTGTTCGTCGCGAACTGCAGCCCCTGGAGCTTCGCGGGGCCCGTTCCCCTCGACATCGCACCGGATGCGTCGTTCGAGGGGGGCCTCGACCTCGTGGTCGTGGAGTCGGTGGCCGCCCGCTCGGCGGCGGGCAGGATCGCCTCGCTGCTGCGCCCGGACGACGCGCAGGAGGGCGTGCACCGGCTCCACGACGTCGAGCGCGCGACCGTCCACTGCGATCGCCCGACGCCGGTGCAGGTCGACGGCGAGCTGCTCGGGGAGCTCGAACTGGTCGAGCTCGGAGTCGTGCCGGACGCCGTGCAGCTGCTCGTGTGAAGCCGCCGCCTCGCGGGCCGCGGCGGCGGTTGAATGGCGAGGGCCGGACTTGAACCGGCGACACCACGGTTTTCAGCCGTGTGCTCTACCAGCTGAGCTACCTCGCCGCGCGCGGGCAGTGTAACCACGGGCGAAAAAGAGACGTCCGGACCGGTGATACCGCGTCGCGAACGTCTCTGTACCGGGGAGCTTACGACAGCGCCTCGCGCCGGGCAAGCAGGGAAAGCCCTGAGCCGGCCGCGAAGTCGCCGAGGTGGACGAAGCCGCGCCGCTCGAGGGCCTCCCGCACGCGGTCGAGCGGCACCCAGATCGGCGTTCTCGGGCCGAGCCCGTACGCGATCGCGACGTGGCCCCCCGGCCGGGTCACCCGGGCGAGCTCGTCGAAGAACGGGATCATGTTGTTGAGCGTCACGAGGTCGAACGAGCCGTCGTCGTAGGGCAGACGCGAGGCGTCGACGAGCTCGTAGCGCTCGCGCGGGGTCGAGGCGAGGCGCCGCGCCTCGGCGACCATGCCCGGCGAGACGTCCGCGCCGACCACCTCGGCGGACGGCCACCGGCCCGCGACGAGCCGGGCGACGGCGCCGCTGCCCGTGCCGAGGTCGAGCGCGCGGCCCGGCGGCTCTTCGACCGCGGCGAGCGCGGCGGCGATCGGCTGCAGCCGGCGCGGATCGACGCGCAGCGCGTCCCACTCGGGCGCGAGCCGGTCGAAGTTCCGCGCCACCCGTCCGCGGAACACCCGCCAGACCCACGGCGCACGGACGACGAGCACCGTCACGAGCCGGGCGAATCGCTGCGCGGGTGTCATTCCACGGCCACGCGCAGGCCGTCGCCGAGGGCGGCGCCGGTCAGCCGGGCCGCGTTGCCCTGGCTGATCGCCAGCGTGACGAGGCCGTAGGCGTCCTCGTAGAGGATCAGCTCGCCGTCCGTCGCGTCGGCGAACGTCTCGGCGACGAGAGCGTAGTAGCGGTCGAGCGCGATCCGCACCTCCACGCGGGCGCCGGGCTCGAGGCCGAGGCGGTCGAGCTGCTCGCGGCGAAGGTTCGTCGCGACGTTCCCGAAGCGGTCGATGCCGACGACGACGCCGCCGATCTGGCTGCGCCCGACCTCCGGCTCCGGGACGTCGATCCGCACGAGCTCGGCCGGCTCGACAGCGGGGCCGAGGTCGCCGATCGGGACGCCGGCTGCGAGGTGCGCCGCGGCGGGCGCGAAGACATCGCGTGCGTGGAACGTGCGCGAGACCCGGGGCAGCCGGTAGCGCTCGTCGGCGAGCTCGTGCGCCCGGGAGATGCCGGCCGCGTCGGCGGCGAGCGTCAGGAGCCCGTTGTCCGGGCCGACGAAGATTCGCCCGTCGGCGGCTTCGATCGCGACTGCGCGACGGGTCCCGCCGACGCCCGGGTCGACGACGGCGAGGTGGATCCCCACCGGGAAGTACTCGACGGTGTGACGCAGCACGAGCGCACCTTGCAGCAGCGCCTGTGGGGCGACGCCGTGGGTCACGTCGATCACGCGGGCATCCGGCGCGATCCGGGCGATCACGCCGTGGCAGGTCCCGACGAAGTCGTCCTGCAGGCCGAAGTCGGTGAGAAAGGTGATCACGGTCATGGGCGGGACTCCATCAGATCGCGCACGGCGGCGACGAGGCCTGCGAGATCGTGGGTGGCCGCCTCGCGCGCCACGGTGAGGCCGAGCGACCGCGCCACCGCAGAGGTCTGCGGCCCGATCGTCACCGCGGGCGCGGAGCCGCCGACGCCGGCATACGCGCGTGCCGCCGAGCCCGAGGCGAGCACCACCACGTCTCCCGCGGGCGGATCGGGCGAGAGCAGCCGCGTCCGGTAGAGCGGGACGAAGTCCGCCCCCAGCGCCTCGATCGGCCCGCGGCGGGCCCCCTCGGCGGCGGCGAAGAGGACGCGCCCGGCCGGTCGCGGGAACTCGCGCAGCAGCCCGTCCTGCGAGGATTCGGCCGGCACGAACGCCGGCTCGATCCCGTGCTCGCGCAGCGCCTCGGCGGTGCCCGGCCCGACGGCGGCGACCGCCGGCAGGTCCCGGCCCCGTCGGGCGATCTCCTCGGCTCCGTTCGGGCTCGTGACGACCAGCCAGTCGTAGCCGGCGCAGTCGACCGGGTCGTCGGAGGTTCGCACGATCTCGATCAGCGGGCACTCGACCACCTCCGCCCCGAGCGCCTCGAGCGCGGCCACCAGCGGCCCTGCCTGCGCGCGGGGCCGGGTGACGACGACCCTCACCGGCGGGCGGCGAGCAGGTCGCGCGCGAGGGCGACCGGGTCGTCGCCGCTGCGCCGCTCGAGCCACTCCCCGTCCTCGCCGGCGATCAGCCCGTGGAGCACGTCGCCGTCGTGGTGTGCGGCGACCGGCGCGAGGCAGCCCCCGCCGATCTCCGCCACGCAGGCGCGCTCCGCCTCGACCCGGCGCCGGGTCTCGGCGTGGTCGACGTGCACGACGAGCCCCTCCTCGCCGGCGCCGCACCTGCAGCGCGAGCGCACCCTGCGCCGCCTCGGGGAGCATCTGCGCCGGCTCGAGTCGCGCCCCGATCTCGTCCTGCAGGCCGAGCCGGTCGAGGCCGCACGCGGCCAGCACGATCGCGTCGAGCCCCCGCTCGCGCATCTTTCGCAGCCGCGTGTCGACGTTGCCGCGGAGCGGCTCGATCGACAGCGTCGGCTCGAGCGCCTTCAGCTGGGCCCGGCGCCGCGCCGAGGCGGTCCCGATGCGCATGCCCGGCTCGACCGCGGTCGCCCCGATCAGCGCGTCGCGCGGGTCGTCGCGCTCGAGGTAGGCGCCCACGGCGAGCCCCTCCGTGTCGGTCGAGGTCATGTCCTTCGCCGAGTGGACGGCGACGTCGATGCGCCCCGCCAGCAGGGCCTCCTCGAGCTCCTTGACGAAGACGCCGCGCTCGCCGATCTCCCCGAACGGGCGCGAGCGGTCACGATCGCCCGCCGTCGTGATCGGGACGAACGCGATCTCGATCGCCGGCCCGCGCAGCGCGTCGGCGGCCTGACCGGCCTGGGTCAGCGCCAGCCTAGAGCCGCGAGACCCGACGCGAACGAGCACAGGTCGACCTCCTCGCGCGCCTCGACCGGCCGCAGACCGGGTGGTGCAGCCGCACCCGCAGGAACGCGGACGGCGCGACGACGGGCAGCGGCCACTCGCGCCGCTCGGGCGCCGGCGTCACCGCGTCTCCTCCTCGAGCCCGAACAGGTGGCGGACCGCGTCGGCGTAGGCAGCGCCGTCCGCGCCGACGGCCGCCTCCTTCATGCGAACCGTCGGCAGGTGGAGGAGCTTGTTCAGGATCTGCGCCGTCACGGACTCCAGCGTCCGGCGCTCGTCGTCGCTCACCCGGCCCCGCACCTTCTCGAGCTCGGCCGCGCGGATCTGCTCGGCGCGGGCGCGCAGCGACGCGATCGCCGGGACGACGTCGAGCGAGGCGTGCCAGGAGCGGAATCGCTCCACCTCCTCGGCCACGAGCTGCTCGGCGCGCTGCGCCTCGTTGCGCCGTCCGGAGAGCGTCTCGGCGACGACCGCTTCGAGGTCGTCGATGTCGTAGAGGAAGCAGCCGTCGAGCCGCGCGATCTCGGGGTCGAGGTCGCGCGGCACCGCGATGTCGATGAAGAAGAGCGGCGTGCGGCGGCGCGAGGGGATCTCGTCGGCCCGGACGACGGGCTCGGGCGCCGCGGTCGACGAGACGACGACGTCGACGTCGGCGATCCGGGCCGGAACCTCGTCGAGGCCGATCGGCACGGCGCCGAAGCGGCGCGCGAGCTCGTGCGCGGCGTCGGGCGACCGGTTCGCGACGAAGGCGATCTCGGCACCGCGGGAGGCGAGGTTCGAGGCGGCGAGCTCGCCGATCCGGCCGGCGCCGACCAGCAGCACGCGCCGCCCGCGCAGCTCGCCGAAGACCTGTGCGGCGAGTGCGGCGGCGGCCGACGAGACGGAGGCCGGGCTCTCCCCGATCGCGGTCTCGGTGCGGACGCGCTTGCCGACGCCGAGCGCCTGGCGGAAGACGCGGTCGAGCATGGGGCCCGGTGTGGCCGCCTCGAAGGCGTCGCGCACCTGGCCGAGGATCTCGCCCTCGCCGGGGACGAGCGAGTCGAGCCCGGCCGCGACCCGGAACAGGTGCAGGGCGGCCGCGTCGTCGTGCAGGCGGTACAGCACCCCGCCGAGCGGCTCGCCCGCGATCTCCTCGAGCGACGCGACGGCGGTCTCCTCGTCGATCCCCGCCGTGTACAGCTCGGTGCGGTTGCAGGTCGACAGGCAGACGGCCTCGCCGAGCCCGCGGGCCAGCTCCGCGGCGTGCGGCAGGTCGAGAGTCACCCGCTCGCGGAGCTCGACCGGCGCGACGTGGTGGGAGAGCCCCACCAGCGAGATCGCCCCGGAGCGGCGCTCGGCCCCCGCCACGGGTCCCTCGAGCCGGCTGCTCATGCGAAATGACTCCCCGCGAGCACGAGCCGGGCGACGACCACGAGCGCGAACCCGCCCAGCGCGAGATAGGCGGCGCGCCGGCCGGTCGGCCGCAGGGCGAGGAAGGCGGCGTAGACCACCAGCGTCAGCAGCGTCACGGCCTCCAGCGCGTCGACCGAGCGGTGGTCGTGCCGGAGCCGCGCGATCCCGGCGGCGACCCCGAGCGCGAGCAGGGGCACCGAGGCGGTGACGGTGCGGCGCGTGAGCCGGTCGAGCGACGCGAGCGGCGGCAGCCGCAGGCTGAGGATGTCGGCGGCGCGCCGCTTCAGGCGGCGCTCCTGCCAGAGGTAGAGCGCGGCGAGCGCCGCCGCCAGGGTGAACCCCGCGAAGGCGGCGAGGACGAAGCCGACGTGCAGGACGAGGAAGAGGTTGCCGTAGGCGGCGTGGGTGCCGTCGCGCGTGCCGCCGCCGATGCGCGCCACCACGAAGAGGACGGCCGCGGGCGGCATCACCGCGAGGCCGAGCAGCCGGAAGCGCGGCCGGCAGCCCCAGATGAGGTACGCCGTGACCACGAGCCAGACGAACAGGTTCAGCGAGCCGGCCCAGCTCGTCCAGGGGAAGCCGTCGGAGTGGGCCGCCTGCGCGACGAGCAGCGCGGTCTGCGCGAGCCAGCCCAGGCGGACGCCCCAGGTGGCGAGCCGGCTCGTCCGGGCCGACGCGTAGGCGAACGCCGCCTCGCCGTAGGCGATCAGCGCGGGCCAGAAGAGCGCCTCAACCACGGTCGCGGGCCCTCTCGACGAGCTCGGCGAGCTGCCGCTGGAGGCGCGCCAGCTTGCCGGCGATGATCGCCACCCACGCCCCGACCGCCACGAACACCACCAGGTAGGCGGCGGCGACGTACTGCCATTCCGACGGCGGCCCCTGCGGGGCGGTCACAGGATGAGCTCCCGCAGCTCGCGCAGGTGCGCGTCGATCCGCTTCCCGGCGAGCTCGACCTGGTACAGCGTCGCGAAGAGCGCGAGCACGGCCACGAGGCAGACGGAGAAGGTGACGAACTGCGAGTGGGTCATCTGCGGGCCGTGCCGGTTGAACACGACCGGGTGGATGAAGTGCTGCGAGAGGCGGATCGCGAGGAACGAGACCGGGATCAGCACGACGCCGAAGAGGGCGTAGACCGCGCTCATGTTCGCGCGCGCCACGCCGGCTTCCACCGAGTAGCGCAACATGAAGTACGCGCAGTAGAACAGGAAGAGCACGAGGAAGAGCACGAGCTGGTTCTCGCCCCACGACCACCACACGCCCCAGGAGGCCTTCGCCCAGATCGAGCCCGTGATCAGGGTGAGCGCGCCGAAGATCACGCCCTGGTGGATGGCGACGTAGCTCTCCAGGTCGGCCCGCTCGTCGCGCGTGCGCAGGTAGCGCAGCGCCTTCCACGCACCCCAGCCGAAGCAGGCGTACGACGTGAACGCGATCGGCACGTGGAAGTAGAAGATCCGCTGCGAGAAGCCCTGGTCGTAGTCGGTCGGCGCGTAGAAGAAGACGAGCGCCACGGCGGCGCCGAGCAGCGCCGTGGAGCCTGCCGCGAGGGCGGGGAGCTTCGTCTGCACGGGGGAATCGTAGACCCGTGGGGCGGGCCGGCTCCGTTCGGACACCCGAGCGCCCTTACGTCTCCGCGACGACGTACTCGAAGGTCGCCCAGGCGAGCACCGCGAAGATCGCGTCGTAGAGCGCCAGGAACCAGAGGTAGCCCCCCACCCCGCCGACCACGATCGGGATCGCGGCGGGGAGGAAGAGCAGCGGCAGCAGCAGCTCGCGAGCCCGGCCCGCCACGGCCATCGCGCCGAACAGCGTCCCCACCGAGCAGATGCCGAGGTCGGCGAGCGCGACCGCGGCGACCGTCCGTCCGTCGACGCCGGAGAAGAAGACGGAGAACGCCGGCAGCGCGACCACCTCGGCGACCGCGAGGAACGCGAGCACCGACAGCGCCTTCGCGAGCCAGATCGCGCTCCGGTCGCACGGGCAGAGCACGAGCGCGTCGAACATGCCCTGCTCGCGCTCGGCGACGAAGGCTCGGGTGAGGCCGAGCAGCGCCGTGAAGACGAGCGCCGACCAGAGCAGGCCGCGGGCGGCCACCTCGTTCGTGCCGCGGGGCAGCGCGAAGTGGAAGATCGTCAGCGCGGCGAGCACGAAGAGCAGCATCGCGGGCAGCGTCTCCTTCGCACGCACCTCGAGCAGCAGATCCTTGCGGGCGAGCGCGCCGACGTCCCGCACGTAGTTCACGCGAAGCTCAGCCTCTCGCTCGCCCGCGCCTGGACGCGGCCGGGCTCGTGCGTCGCGACGACCCACGTGCGCCGCTCGTCGAAGACGCCGTCGAGCAACTCGGCGCCCTGCGCGTCGAGTGCGTTGTAGGGCTCGTCCAGCACGAGCAGGGACGGGTCGTGGAGGAGCACGCGGCACAGCCCGAGCCGCTGCTGCATGCCGCGCGAGTACGTCGAGACGCGCTCACGGCGGACGTCCCAGAGCCCGAAGCGCTCGAGCAGCATCCCCACCCGCTCCGCCCGCTCGGGCACCCGGTACAGGCGGCCGAAGAGGGTGAGGTTCTCGAGCGCCGTCAGCTCGCGGTACAGCATCGGCGCGTGCCCGAGGTAGCCGATCGCCTGCCGCTCGGGCAGCTCGAGCGACCCGGCGGTCGGCGCCGCCAGACGCGCCAGGATGCGCAGGAGCGTCGTCTTGCCCGAGCCGTTCGGGCCGGTCACGAGCAGGAAGCCGCCGTCCGGCAGCTCGACGTCGAGACCGGTGAACACCCGGCGCTCGCCGAAGCGCATCGCGAGGCCGCTGGCCGCGATCACAGCACGTCGGCGAGCACGAAGCCGAAGAACGCGACGGAGATGACGCCGTTCATCGTGAAGAACGCCGCGTCGAGGCGGCGGAGGTCGCCGGGGCGGACGAGCGTGTGCTCGTAGCCCAGCAGGGCCCCGACGGCGAGGACGCCGAGCCAGTAGAGGACGCCGACGTGCAGGCCGACGCCGGCCGCGACCAGGAACGCGATCGTGGCGAGATGCAGCGCGCGCGCGCCGGCGAACGCACCGCGCTCGCCGAAGCGGGTGACCCAGGAGTGGAGCCCCTGCGCGCGGTCGACCTCGACGTCGAAGAGCGCGTAGAAGAGGTCGAAGCCCGCGACCCACGCGGCCACCGCGGCTCCGAGCGCCCACGCCTGCCACGGCAGCGCGCCTCTGATCGCCGCCCAGGCCCCGACCGGCGCGAGCCCGTCGACCGCGCCGAGCCACAGGTGGCAGAGCCACGTGAACCGCTTCAGGTACGGATAGACGACGAAGGCGGCGACCGGCACGGGCGAGAGCGGCCGCACGAACGGATCGAGCTGCCAGACCGCGAACAGGTAGAGCGCGAGCGAGCCTGCGCAGAACGCCAGCACCGAGCCGGCCGTGAGCATCCCGGACGGCAGCTCGCGCGTCGCCGTCCGCGGGTTGCGCGCGTCGATGCCGGCGTCGATCAGGCGGTTGAGGGCCATCGCGAGCGAGCGCGCTCCGACCATCGCGAGGGTGATCCAGAGCAGGTCGTGCGCGGTCGGGACGCCCATCACGGCGAGGAACGCGCCGACGTACGCGAACGGCAGCGCGAAGATCGTGTGCTCGAACTTGACGAGCCGGTAGTAGAGGCGGGCGGCGTGCACGGCGGTCACGTCTGGCGATGCACCGTGGTCTCGTCGCGGAGGAGGGACGCGGCGTGCCCGAGCGCAGGCCGCAGCACCGCGTACCCGTCCCGGCAGCCCCCGGTCGAGCCGGGCAGGTTGACGACGAGCGTCCGTCCCACGACACCGGCGACGCCGCGCGAGAGCAGGCCGTGCGGCGTCCTCGCGATCGAGTCGGCGCGCAGCGCCTCGGCGATCCCGGGTGCCTCCCGGTCGAGCACGGCCCGGGTCGCCTCGGGCGTGACGTCGCGCGGCGCGAGCCCGGTGCCGCCGGTGGTGAGCACCACCTCGGCGCCCGCCGCGAGCTCGGTGATCGCGCCCGCGATCTCGGCCGCCTCGTCGGCGACGACGCGCCGCGCGACCTCGTGGCCGTCCTCACGGAGCAGCCCCTCGAGCAGGTCGCCGCTCCCGTCGGCCGCCTCGCCACGCGAGACGCGGTCGGAGACGGTGAGCACCGCCGCCTTCACTCCTTCACCTTCTCGACGAGCTCGACGGAGAAGGTCATCTGCTTGTCGACCGCCTTCGCCATGTCGTAAACGGTCAGGGCCGCGACCGAGGCGGCGGTCAGCGCCTCCATCTCCACGCCGGTCTGCGCGGTCGTCTCGACCGACGCGGTGATCTCGACGCCCTCCTCGACCACCCGCAGGTCGACGCCCGCGTGCGAGAGCGCGAGCGGATGGCAGAGGGGAATCAGCTCCGAGGTCCGCTTCGCGGCCATGATCCCGGCGAGCTGCGCCGTCGTCAGGGCATCGCCCTTCGGGAGCTCGCCGAGCCGGGCGACGGTGCTCGGCGCCATCCGGACGAGCGCCCGCGCGACCGCCCGCCGCCGCTGCGCCGGCTTGGCGCCGACGTCGACCATCCGCACCGAGCCGGTCTCGTCGACGTGCGAGAGGTCGCTCACGTCCCTGCCGCTCCTCCGCGCGGGCTGCGATAGCGGCGCGCGAGCGCGCGCAGAGCCTGTCGCTCGCGCCAGGCCGAGCGCAGCAGGCTGCCGCCGTACAGCGTGCGCAGCGCGCCGGCGAAGGCCTCGGCCGAGTCCTCACCGTACGGGAACCACCACGGCACCGGCACGCGGCCGCTGTCACGGTCGACGACCTTGATCGAGGTGAGGTCGTGCAGCCCGTGCCGGGAGTGGGTCCGCCCGAAGCCGGAGCTGCCCCGCCCGCCCCACGCGGCGTGCGCCAGAGCGTACGAGTAGGCGTGGTCGTTGTGCCACACGGTTCCCGCGCGGATCCGCCGGGCGACGCGGCGCGCGCGCGCGGGGTCTCGCGTCCACACCGACGCGCCGAGGCCGTACGCGCTCTCGTTCGCCGCCGCCACCGCGGCCGCCTCGTCGGGCACGCGGGCGACGGTCACGACGGGACCGAACGTCTCGACCGACTCGATCCGGGCGTCGGCCGGCACGTCGACGAGCACCGTCGGCTCGTAGAAGAACCCGGGCCGGGAGGCGGCCGAGCCTCCCGCCGCCGCCCGGGCCCCGCGTGCGAGCGCGTCCTCCACGAGCTGCGCGACCCGCTCCCGCTGCGCCGCCGAGATGAGCGGCCCGACGTCCTCGCCGAGCCGGAGCGCCCGCGCACGGCGGGCGAGCTCCTCGACGAAGGGCTCGTAGAGCGCGCCCTCGACGTAGATGCGCTCCACTCCCGAGCACACCTGCCCGCTGTTCATGAACGAGCCCCAGAGCGCCCCGGCGACGGCCCGCTCGAGCTCGGCGTCGTCGAGCACCAGCATCGGGTCCTTGCCGCCGAGCTCGAGGGTGACCGGAACGAGCCGCGCGCCGGCCGCCGCGGCGACGTCCCTCCCGGCCTCGACCGAGCCGGTGAAGAGCACCTTGTCGATCGTCGGCGCCTCGACGAGGGCGCGGCCGATCTCGGCGCCGCCCTGGACGGCGCGCACGAGCCCCGGCGGCGCCCCGGCGTCGGCGAAGAGGCGCTCGACCAGAGCGCCCGAGCGGGGCGTCAGCTCCGAGGGCTTGAGGACGGCGGCGTTGCCGGCCGCGACGGCGAAGGCCGCCTGGGTGAAGGGGATCGCGAACGGGAAGTTCCAGGGCGTGATCGCCCCGACGACGCCGAGCGGCTCGCGGACGAGCTCGGCGCGCTTGTGCCGGAGGTGCAGCGGCGCGCCGCGGAGCCGCTCGGGCGCGAGGAGCCCCGGCAGGTCCCGGCGCAGGAAGGCGAGCGTGTCGAGGGCCGGGTAGAGCTCGCTCGTGAACGCCTCGGTGCGCGGCTTGGCCGTCTCCGCCACCACCGTCTCCGCGATCTCGCCGGCGGCCGCGAGCACCACCTCGGCGAGCCGGGCGAGCAGCTGCCGCCGCTCCGCCAGGGATGCCTCGGCCCAACGTGCCTGGGCCTCGTGCGCCCCGGCGACGACCCCGGCGACGGCGCGAGGATCCGTCCCCGCGACCGGCGCGGCGGGCTCGAGCGTCGCGGGGTTGACCGGGCGCAGTTCGGAGAGCGCGGCGAGCGGCATCCGGGGAAGGTTACGCCGTGAGCGCGTCCAGATCGCGCAACTCGGAGGCGACCCAGGCCGCGACGTCGTTGGCGCGGACCTGACCGCGCAGGCCGTCGGCGCGGCGACGCCGCTCGTGCTCGTCCATCGTGAGGGCCTGGTGCAGCGCCTCCGCCTGCCCCGCGACGTCGAACGGGTTGACCGTGATCGTCCACTCGCCGAGCTCCTCGTGGGCGCCCGTCGTCTCCGAGAGCACCACGACGCCGTCGCGCCCGTTCACGAGCGGCCCTTCCTTGGCGACCAGGTTCATCCCGTCCGCGACGGCGTTGACGAGCAGCACGTCGTACTGCTTGTACGCGGCGACCGACCGCGGGAAGTCGTCGGTCAGCTCGAGCTCGACGGCGCCGGGATGTCGCGCGTTCACCTCGGCGACGACACGGTCGATCGCCTCGCGGTAGGCGGCGTACTCGGCGATCGTCTCCCGCGACGGGTCGAGACGCGCGAGCATCCTCACCCGGCCGCGCCACTCGGGGCGATCGTCGAGCAGTGCGCCGAAGGCCTGGAAGCCGCGCACGATGTTCTTCGACGGATCCGTTCGATCCACGCGGACCACGAGCCGCTCGGGCCGGCCCTCGAGCAGCGACCGCTCCTCCCGGAGCACCGCGCCGCTCGACGCCAGGGCCTCGAACTCGTCGACGTCGATCGAGATCGGATGGTGCGTGACCCGCGCGGCGCACTCGACGCCGACGTCCTCGCAGCTGCGGCGGAAGTTGCGTGCCCACCGCTCGGCGTGGAAGCCGACGAGGTCGTTGGCGAGCAGCCCCTCGTGCACGGCGCGGCGCAGCGGCGGCGGCAGGATGCTCCAGTCGACGGGCCACGGGACGTGGACGAAGTGCGCGAGCCGCGCCGCCGGGCGCTGCGCCCGGACGAACGCCGGCGCCAGGTACAGGTGGTAGTCGTGGAACCAGACGATCGCGTCGGGATCGTTGTCCAGCTCGGCAACGACTGCTGCGGCGAAGTTCCTGTTGACTGCCTCGTACCCGTCGACCCAGGCGGCGTGGAACTCCTTGTCGAGCACGGGCGCGAGCGCCCGCGCCCAGAGGCCGTGCTGCAGGAACCAGAGCAGCGGGTTCGCGACCACGTTGTAGTACCCGTGGTAGGCATCCGGATCGTGCGCGACGAGCACCGTCGCGCCGTCTCCCCCCTCCGCTGCCACGGCACGATCCTCGTCGGTCGTCGCGCTCGCGATCCACGTCACCTCGTGCTGCTCGCGCAGGCCGCGCAGCGCGGTCACGAGCCCGCCGCCGCCCCGCCGGGCGACGCGCCCCCCGTGGGCGTCGCGGCCGTAGGTGACGGGGCCGCGGTTCGAGACGACGATCAGCCGGCGCCGTCCCGTCGCGGACCGCCCGGGTGGCGGCGACTCGGCCCGCGGCGTCTCAGACAAGCTCGATCTCGCTGCCCGGCGTCTCGCGGCCTGCGAGCCGGTTGAAGAGCACGAGCCAGTCCCGGAGCAGGCGCGGCGTCAGGAACGAGCGCCGAACCACCTCCTTCCCGCGCAGCGCGCGCTGCCGCGCGGCGGCCGGATCGCCGAGCACCTCGAGGCAGGCGGCTGCGCACTCCTCGACGCTGTCGACCAGCCAGCCCGTCTCCCCGTCGGTGATCTGCGTGACGATGCCGCCGACCCTGCCGGCGACCATCGGCCGTCCCTTCCAGAGGGCTTCGCTGACGGTCAGCCCGAACCCCTCCCTGATCGACTTCTGCACGACCACGTCCGCCTGCACCTGGAACGCGTTCACCTCCACGGAGCCGACGCTGTTCATGTTGCTCAGGATGTAGACGTCGGGATCGTCCCGTGCGTGCTCCAGGGTGCGGTGGTAGTACTCCCACCCTTCCGGATCGTCGTGCGCCATCGACCCGACGAGGGCGAGCTGGACCTCGGGCCGGCGTTCCTTCACCAGCCGGTAGGCGTCGATCACGCCGAGGGGGTCCTTCCACGGGTCGAAGCGCGACACCTGGGTGAGCAGCGGGCGGCTCACGTCGATGCCGAACTGGTCGACGATGTACGCGGCATCCTCACCCGAGAGCGCCATGTTCTTCGGCTGCAACGGATCGATCGCGGGCGGCCAGATCGCGGTCAGCGGCAGCGCCTCGCCGTGCGGGACGTAGTCGCGGAGATGGAAGACGGCCGCGTCGTATTGCCGGATCGAGGGCAGGAGCACGGAGAACACCTGCTCGTTGGGCGAGGAGAAGTCGATGTGGCCGCGCCAGACCCAGCGGCTGCGCCGTCCGGGGAAGGCGTCGATCATCGCCACCGGCTGCGGGTCGTGGACGACGACGTAGTCGTAGTCGTCGGCGTCGAGCTCGGCCGCGTTCGTCGCGTTGTACCGCGCGAACACCTCCTGCTCGGCGGCCGTCAGCCCCCGCGGATCGCCCTGGAGGCCGTTGTGGATCGCCTTCGTCACGTTGAAGAACTCGTCCGCGCCCCGGATGATGCGCCACTCGACCTCGAGGCCGACGTCCGCCATCAGCGGCACGAGGGTGTAGTTGATCTCGGCCACGCCGCCCCCGAACGCGGTCGCCGAGAGGTGCAGGACGCGCTTGCCCTGCAGCGGCTCCGCGAGCCGCCGGATCTCGGCCATCAACCCCCGCGAGGCGAGCGTTCCATAGTCGGCGAGCGACTTGCGTCCGACGTTGACGAGTTGCAGCACCGAGGAAGGTTGGCTCAGAGACGCTTGACGAAGCGAAGCCGCGAGCCGCCGCCGACGCCCTCGGAGATCTCGAGCTCGTCGGTGAGCGCCTCGATGATCGCGATCCCGAGCCCGCCCTCGGACAGGTCGGCGACGGCGAGCTGGTCGGCGGGCAGCGCCGGCGGCTGGAAACCGGCGCCCTGGTCGGCGACCTCGACGACCAGGCGGTCGCGGTGCAGCTCGTAGAGGATCTCGACCGCCCCGTCGCCGCCGCCGTAGGCATGGCGCACGGAGTTCGAGCACGCCTCGGTCAGCGCCAGCTTCAGGTCGCCGAGCAGCTCCTGCGGCAGCGGCTCGTCGCAGAGGCGCGCGATGCCCGTCAGGGCGAGGCGCCCGAGCGTGATGTACTCGGGTTTCGCAGGGATCGTCAGCCGGATCGCGCGCACGGCGCCGTTCCGGCCGGTCTGTTCGCTGCCGTTCTGCTCGCCCATACGCTCGCCGGGTACGGCGTTCCCTTCGGATCGCGGAGCTAAACCTCGGACATTCTGCCGAATCCTCCTCACATGCTTCGGCTTCTCCGCCCGGTTCCCTCTCGCGGCGTTTCCCTAACCCGCCCGATCGCGCCGTTTTCACGGGAAAACACCCGGGCCGTTTTCACGGGAAAACGATCAGACGTGCGCGGCGAGCGAGCGGTCGGCCGCCTCCGAGCGCAGCACGAGCGTGAACCGGGTCCAGCCGTCCTCGTCGTCGAGCTCGAGCCGGCCGCCCATCACCTCGGCGAGCTCGCGGGCGATCGCGAGCCCGAGACCGCTGCCGGAGGCGCGCGTGCCGTTGAGCCGGAAGAACCGGTGGAAGATCTGCTCGCGGGCCTCGCGCGGGATCGCCGGGCCGTCGTTCGCGACGGTGAGGCCCGCGCGACCCCCCTCCAGCGTCGCCCCGACGCGGACGTGCGTCCCGGGCGGGGTGTGCACGAGCGCATTCTCGACGAGCACCCGGCCGATCTGCAGGACACGCTCCGCATCCCCCGACGCCGGCACCGGCCGGTCGGGCACCGCCTCGAGCACGTGGTCTGCGGCGGCCGCACGGGGGCCGAACTCGGCGCCGAGCTCCGCCGCCAGCTCCGAGAGGTCGATCAGCTCGTTCGCGACGCCGATCCGGCCCGCATCGAGACGCGAGAGGTCGAGCAGGTCCGTCGCCAGCTTCGTCAGGCGAACCACCTGATCCCGCATCTGGGCGAGGAACTCGTCACGGGTCGCGTCGTCCAGGCCAGGGTCGTCGAGCAGCTCCAGGAAGCCCGCGAGCGAGAACAGCGGCGTCCGGAGCTCGTGCGAGGCGTTGCCGATGAACTCGCCGCGCGCCCGGTCGAGCGAGGCGAGCCGCAACCGCATGCGCTCGAACGCCCGCGCCAGCTGGCCGAGCTCGTCGCCGCCCGCGTCGACGACCGGCTCGTCGAACTCACCGCGCGCGATCCGCTCCGCGGCGAGCTCGAGGCGGCGGATCCGGCGGGTGAAGAGCCGCGCGCCGCCGAAGCCCAGCAGCAGGGCGAAGACGACGCTCAGCGCGCCGGCGACGAGGACGCGCCGCTTGATCACCCCGACCACCTGGAGCTCGTCGTGCAGCGACGCGCGCAGCAGGACGACCGAGTCGCCGACGGGGTAGGCCACCTCGGCGAACTCGCGACTCCCCGTCCCCACCACGCCGCGGGCAACGCGGCGCCCGTCGGCAGCCCGCTGCGCGATCGGGTCGCCCGCGACCTCGGAGGAGCTGCCCTCGAGGTCCGAGTCGGCCGTGATCACGAGCGGCCCGGAGCTGGGGTTCAGCCGGACGTAGACGACGACGCGGGCATTCGCCCGGGTGGCGAGCGACGAGGCGAAGATCTGCTGGAACTCCTGCAGCTGTGGGAAGTCGGGCAACGCCCGACGCAGCGAGCCCTGCAGGCTGCCGAGCTCGGTGCTCGTCAGGGAGCTCCGATAGGAGGGGACGACGATCAGGTAGACGATCGCGAGCACGCCCGCGACGACCGTGAGCAGCGCGAGCGCGAGGCGGCCGCCGACGCTCGAGAACGGGCTCATCGGTCGCGGAAGCGGTAGCCGACACCCCGCACCGTGAGGATGTACTCCGGCGTCCGGGGCTCCGCCTCGAGCTTCTCGCGCAGGTGCCGCACGTGGACGTCGATCGTGCGCGGGTCGCGGTAGTCGGCGCTCTTCCAGAGGGCTTCCAGCAGCATCCGCCGGCTGAACACCCGGCCGGGCGCGGCCGCGAGCGCGCGCAGCAGCTCGAACTCGACGTACGTGAGCTGTACCGGCTCACCGCGAACGACGACGCTGCGCCGCGGGACGTCGATCGTCAGCTCCCCCAGCTCGATCCGCTCCTCCTCGGCCTCGGCGGGGAGCGGCGTGGCCCGGGCGCGGCGCAGCAGCGCCCGTACCCGCGAGCGAAACTCCCGGATCGAGAACGGCTTCGTGATGTAGTCGTCGGCGCCGAGCTCGAGCCCGATCACCTTGTCGAGCTCGTCGTCGCGCGCGGTGAGCATGATGATCGGCACGGTGCTCGACGCGCGCAGCCGCTTGCAGACCTCGAGGCCGTCGAGGCGGGGAAGCATGATGTCGAGCACGACCAGGTCGATGGGCTCCTCCGCGAACCGCTCCAGCGCCTCCTCGCCGTCCGCCGCCTGGACGACCGTGTAGCCGTCCCGCTCGAGGGGGAACGCGAGCACCCTCCGGACGGAGTCCTCGTCGTCGACGAGCAGGATCGTGGAGGGGGGCTCGGACATGGCGTCTCCGGGGGTCGAGCGGCCGGCTCTGCCAGGATAGCCCTCGCTATGGCGGCGAGCCCGACTCCGAGACGGCGCCGGCGGCCACGCCGCGGCTCGCTCGAGCACCCGGTGGCGACGCGGCTGTACCGCAGCGCGTTCCTCGTGCTCTCACTTCCCCTGCTGATCCTCGCCTTCAGCGTCACGCGCCCGGGATCGCTGCCCGCGCCGCTCCTGCCCCCGAACTTCGACGGGGTCGGCGCGCAGCAGCTCGCGGCCGACCTGGCGACGCACTTCCCGGACCGCTCTCCCGGGGGTGCGGGCTCGCTGCGGGCCGGGCAGTGGTTCCGGGAGCAGATGGGGCTCTACGGCCTGCCGGTCACCTCGGACAGCTGGCGGGAGCGCGTGCCCGGCCTCGGCCGCGTCAGGCTCGAGAACCTCTGGGCCGTCGCGGGCGGGCAGTCGTCGGACGCGATCGTCGTGCTCGCACACCGGGACGACAGCGGAACCGGGCCGGGGGCGAACGACAACGCGAGCGGCACGGCGGCGCTCGTCGAGCTCGCCAGGGGGTACGCCCTCTCGGCCGGTGCCGGCGGCTCGCGCGTGCGCTCGGCGCACACCCTCGTGTTCCTCTCCACCGACGGTGGCTCTTTCGGACAACTCGGCGCGCAGCGGTTCGTCGACCGGATGCCCTTCCACGTCGTCGCCGCGGTCAACCTGACGGCGATCGCGGGCGCCGGGCCACCCCGGATCGTGATCACCGGCGACACGCCCCGCTCCCCGGCGGCGACCCTGGTCGAGACCGCGGCGAAGCGGGTGCTCGAGCAGACGAACACCGTCCCCCGCCGGACGGGCTTCCTCGCCCAGCTCGTCGATCTCGGCTTTCCGTTCACCCTCTACGGCCAGGGGCCGTTCGTGGCGGCCGGGATTCCGGCGGTGACGCTGACGACCGGCGGCGCGCGCCCGCCGGACGCGCTCACCGACCGGGCCTCGACGCTGAACGTCCGCCGGCTGACCACGATGGGGCGCGCGGCACAGCAGATCGTCGGGTCGCTCGACCAGGGCCTGGGGCTGCAGCAGGCCACCACCTCGTATCTCTGGATCGGCGACCGGATCGTGCGCGGCTGGGCGATCCAACTGCTGCTCTTCGCGCTGCTCGTGCCCTACGTCGTCGCGGTCGTCGATCTCTACGCCCACCTGCGCCGCCGCAGGATCAGCCTGCTCCCCGCGGCGCGCAGCCTCCGCACGAGGCTCTCGTTCTGGCTCTTCCTCGGCCTGGCGTTCGCCGTCTTCGACCTGCTCGGCGCCTGGCCGGACGGCGCCGCGCGGCCGCCGGACCCGGCCACGGCCGCCGCCGGGCACTGGCCCGTGGTCGCGCTGCTCCTGCTCGGGGCGGTCACGCTCGCTGCGTGGCTCGTCGCGCGCGTCCGACTCGTCCCGCACCGGCGGGTCACCGCGGAGGAACGCCTCGCCGGCGACACGGCCGCACTGATCGGCCTCGCGATCGTCGCGTTGCTCGTTCTGGCAACAAACCCCTACGCCCTGATCTTCTTCCTGCCTCCGCTGCACGCGTGGCTCTTCCTGCCGCAGGCGCGGGCGGGCGGGCCGGGTGCCCGCCTCGTCGTGTTCGCGCTCGGTCTCGCCGGCCCGGCGCTGATCCTGCTCTCGCTCGGCAGCCGCTACGGGCTCGGCCTCGACGCGCCCTGGTACCTGCTCGAGCTCGCGGCGCTCGGGTACGTCCACGTCCCGGCGATCGCGATCACCCTCGCCGGGGCCGCCTGCGCGTCGCAACTCGCCGCGGTCGCCGCCAACCGCTACGCGCCCTACCCCGGCCGCTCCGAGCGGCCGGCGCGCGGGCCGTTCCGCGAGGCCGTGCGCCGCACCGCGCTGGCCGTCCGGGCGCGGCGGCGGGCGCGGGCGCACGACGAGCGCGCCTTCGGGGGCTGACGTTTTCTAGAGCGGCAGCCAGCGGACGGCGGCTCCCGCGTCCAGCTCGCCGGTGCCCCTCGGGACGGACACCAGGGCGTCCGCGTCGGCGGCCCGCACGATCATGTGCGAGGCTTGCCCGGAGAGCGGGGTCAGGACGACCGCGTCGCCGGTGAGGGACGCGCGGGCGCGGACGAGCTGGTCGCGGTGCGGGTCGCGCCGGAGGGGCGAGGCGAGGCGCCCGGGCCGGTAGTGGGGACCGGGCTCGGCGCCCTGGAGCGCCCTGACCGCCGGGCGGACGAAGAGCTCGAAGCCGACGAGCGCCGAGACCGGGTTCCCCGGCAGCCCGAACACGAGCGTCGGCCCGCGAACCGAGAAGGCGATCGGCTTCCCAGGCTTGACCGCGACGCGCCAGAACACCTCCTCGGCGCCGAGCTCGGCCAGGACGGCGCGGACGAGGTCGTGGGGGCCCACCGAGACGCCGCCGCTCGTCACGAGGACGTCTGCCTCGAGCCCCTGCTCGAGCGCCGCACGGGTCGCCGGCTCGTCGTCCGCGGCCGGGTCGAGCACACGCACCTCGGCGCCCGCCGACTCGAGCGCGGCGCCGAGCAGCACCGAGTTGGACTCGTAGATCTCGCCGGGTCCGAGCGCCCGGCCCGGCTGCTGGAGCTCCGTCCCGGTCGAGAGCACGACCGCGCGGGGGCGCCTGGCGCACCGGACCCGGTCGACGCCGACCGCCGCCAGCGCGCCGAGCCGTGACGGCAGCAGGACGGTCCCGGCGTCGACGACGACGTCGCCCGAGCGGACGTCGCCACCCTGCGGGCGGATGTGGTCGCCGGGCGAGGCACGGCTCACGCGGACGGCGTCGCCGGACGGCTCCGTCGCCTCCACGGGCACGACGGCGTCTGCCCCCGCCGGGACGACAGCACCCGTCGAGACGACGGCGGCCTCTCCTCGCTCCACCGGCCGGGCTTCAGGCCGGCCGGCGGCCGCGTGACCGCTGACCGCGAGCAGGCCCGGGGTGTCCGACGCGCGCACGGCATAACCGTCCATCGCGGAGCTCGCGAACGGGGGGAGGTCGACCGTCGCGCGGACGGGCCGGGCGACGACCCGGCCTGCTGCGGCCCGGAGCGCGACCTCCTCGTCGCCGAGCGGCGCGACCCGGGCGAGCACACGTGCCAGTGCATCGTCGATTCCCGCGAGAGCAGCCACGTCCGCGCACGATAATCCGTCCGATGGCCGACGAGACGATCGCGGGGCGCTACCGCCTGCTCGAGCCGCTCGGGGGCGGAGCGATGAGCTCCGTCTGGCTCGCGGAGGATCCCGAGCTCGACCGGCGCGTCGCGGTGAAGATGCTCGCACCGAGCGCCGACCGAGACCGGTTCGAGCGCGAGGCCCGCGTGATCGCGGCGCTCTCACACCCGAACATCTGCGCGCTCTACGACTACGGCCGCACCGAGGGCCGGCCCTACATGGTGCTCGAGTACCTGCCGGGCGGCTCGCTCGAGGAGCGGCTCGAGCCGGACCGCCCGCTGCCCGACGACGAGACACGGCGGATCGCCGCGGAAGTCGCCGCCGGGCTGCAGCACGCCCACGGGCGCGGCCTCGTCCACCGAGACCTCAAGCCGGCGAACGTCGTCTTCGACGCCGCCGGCCACGCGAAGATCGCGGACTTCGGGATCGCCCGGCTGGAGGGAGCCGGGACGCTCACCGACATCGGCACGGTGCTCGGCACGGCCGCCTACATCTCGCCGGAACAGGCCGCCGGCCTCCCCGCCGGGCCTGCCTCGGACGTCTACTCGTTCGGGGTCATCCTCTTCAGGATGCTGACCGGGTCGCTCCCGTTCGTCTCGCCGAACGCGATGGAGCTCGTCCGCCTGCACCGCGACGAGACGCCCCCGGCGGTCGCGGCCGGGCGGCCGGGGGCGCCGAGCGACCTCGCCCGGCTGGCCGACGCCGCGCTCCGCAAGGATCCCTCCCGGCGGCCGGCGGACGGCGCGGCGCTCGGCGCACTGCTCCGGCGGGGAGCAGACGGCACGACCCTGGCGCTCTCCCCGGTCGACGCGACGCAGGTGCTGCCGCCGGCGGGGAGCCGGCGGCGCCCGCCGCGGTGGGCACTCGCCCTGCTCGCGGCGATCCTGCTGCTGGCGGCGGGCGGCGCGCTCGCCGCCGTCGTCGTCCAGTCGAACACGGCAACGACCGACACCGCCTCGACGGGTCCTGCCTCGACCGGGGCTCCAGCCGCGACGGGCCGGGCCGGGAGCATCAGCGTCCCGCTGGTGCCCAGCGAGACCACCGGCTCCGTGACGCCCACAGAGCAGGCAACGACCGCGGCGGAGCCGGCCCCGCCCGTCACGACGGCCACGAGCACCGCCGTCTCAACCGTGCCTGACACGGCCACGACGGCGCCGGCCACGAGCACCGCGCCCGCGACAAGCACCGCGCCCGTGACGAGCACCGCGACGACGGCAGCCACGACGACCGCGCCGGCGACGACCGCCACCACGACCTCGGCACTCACCACGACCGCAGCCGGAGTGACGACGACCCGTGTGACGACGACCCATGTGACCACCACGCAGGCGACCGCGACCGGACCGTGACCGTCCGGGCTACGGCGGTGGAGCTGGGGTCGTCGTCTGGCTCGTGGTCGCGGGCGGCGGTGGCGGCGCGACGGTGGTCGTCGGAGGCGGCGGTGCGGTGGTCACGGGCGGCGGTGGCGCGGCGGTGGTCGTCGGGGGCGGCGGCGTCCGCTTCGTCGTCGTCGTCGCGGCGGCGGTCGAGGCAGGGGTGGTGGCTGCCTGCGCGGTCGTCGTGACGTCGGTGGTCGTCGATCCGGACGCCGACGAACCCGACGACCAGCCCCCGTAGTAGCCGTAGGTGCCGCGGGTGATCGACGACCACGTCGGGTACCGGTCGGGCGTCGGGAACTGGAGCACCTTGTGGTGCCAGAGCGCGGCGGCCATGTACTCGTGCCAGATCGGTACGGGGAAGGTCGCACCGGCGACGGCGACGCCGTGCACGTTCAGCATCGGGATCTCGCCCTTCGGGTACCCCATCCAGACGACGGTGGCGAGCTGGCGGGTGTAGCCGTCGAACCAGGCGTCGGCGTGGTTCTCGGTCGTCCCGGTCTTGCCCGCGTTCGGGTGGACGCCGTCGCTCGAGCCGGCGCCGGTGCCGTAGAGGGCGTTCTGGCCGAGCACGTCGTTCACCTTCCAGGCGACTCCCTGCGAGAGCACGCGCTTCGTCTCCGGCTTGCCCCAGCCGGAGGTGGTGTCGACGTGGCCGCCGGGCAGGATCACCTTGGTGATCGCCATCGGCTTGGCGTAGACGCCCATCGCGGCGAACGTCGCATAGGCGGCGGCCATGTCGAGCGGCGAGACGGCCAGCGACCCGAGCCCGATCGAGGCCACCGGCGTGTCCGGGGTCATGTGCACGCCCAGGCGGTGCGCCAGCTTCCAGACGTAGCGCGGGCCCACGTCGAGGGTCAGCTGCGCGTACACGGTGTTGTCCGAGGCGAGCGTCGCCCGCGTCAGCGACTCCGAGCCGCTGTAGCTGTTCTCGTAGGTGTGCACGCTCCAGGGTGTCTGACACCAGGGGCCGACCGTGCAGGTGAAGGGCATCGAGGTGTAGTAGGTCGTGTCGGGGTCGACGCCCTGTTCGATCGCCGAGGCGAGCACGAAGGACTTGAAGGTCGAGCCCGCCTGCCGGCCGGATTGCGCGGCGAGGTTGAACTGGTTGCCCGAGGTGCGGACGACAGCGGTCATCGCCCTGATCGCGCCCGTGCCCGGCACGACCGAGACGATCGCCGCCGCCGGATCCGTCTTGTACGGAAGCACGTCGTTGATCGCCTTCTTGGCGAGCCGCTGCAGGCGCGGGTCGATCGTGGTGTAGACCTTCAGGCCGCCCTCGCGGATCGTGTTCGTGCCGTACTGCCGCTGCAGCTCGTCGGTCACGTAGGAGAAGAAATACGGCTGCTTGATCCGCGTGTAGATGCGGCCGGCCTTCAGTCCGAGCCGGGTCGAGCCGACGGCCGCCAGGTACTGGCGTGGCGTGACCGCATGCTCGTTGAGCATCGCGCGCAACACCTCGTTCCGCCGGTCGAGCGCCGCCTGCGGGTTGTGGAAGGGGTCGTAGTCCGAGGGTGCCTGCGGCAGGCCCGCGAGCAGCGCCGCCTGCCGCAGCGTCAGGTCCTTCGCGTGCACGGAGAAGTAGGTCTGGGCCGCCGCCTCCACGCCGTAGGCGTGGTTCCCGTAATAGACCGTGTTCAGGTACTCGTCGAGGATCTTCTTCTTCGGCCACTTGTTCGCGAGCTTGATCGCGAGGCAGGCCTCCTTCAGCTTCCGGTTGAACGTCTTCTCGCTGCCGGTGTAGAGGTTGCGGACGAGCTGCTGCGTGATCGTCGAGCCGCCTTCGACCGCGCGTCCCGCGGTGACGTCCTTCCAGGCGGCGCGGGCGATGCCGAGGTAGTCCACCCCGCCGTGCGACCAGAACCGCTTGTCCTCGATCGAGACCGTCGCCCTGGGCAGCCACGGCGTCATCTGGCCGAGCGTGACGGGCTCGCGGTTGCGCTCGGCGGGGATCGAGCCGAGCAGCGAGCCGTCCTTCGCGTAGACGAACGAGTTCTGGCCGATCTCGACCGCGCGCAGCGAGTCGAGGTTGCAGCCGGTGGTCAGCGCCGCGCCGGCGCCGAAGCCCAGGGTGACCACGACGAGCGCCACGGCGATGGCGGCCACCCCCGCGATCACGCCGGCCCGCCGGCGGCGGCGCAGCCGCTCCGAGCGCTTCCGCTTGCGGTCGCGGTGCGCGAGGATCAGGTCGAGCTCGTCGGAGCGGCGCTTCCGGCTCATGCCTCAGGGCGCGAGCCGCTCGGCGATCTGCAGCCGAAGGTCGCTCGCCGCGCGCTCCGCCGCGGTCTCGTCCCGCACCCATTGACGGACGACGACGGTCGCGTTCTCTCCCGACAGGTCGGTCACGTACACCTCCGCTCCCTCGACCCCCAGCGCCTCGACCGTCCTTCCGAGACCTGCCGACGGCACCTGTACCTTCACCTCCGCGATCGTCTCGGCGCTCCGGATCGTGGAGTTGCGGATCGTACCCGAGGCGAGCTTCTCGTTCGGGACGACGAGCCGGTCGTTGTCCGGCGTGCGGATCCAGGTGTAGGTGAGCCCGATCTCCTCGACGATTCCCGCCGTGCCCTCGATCTCGACCTCGTCGCCGAGCCGGAGCGGCTGCGAGACGGCGATCAGCACGCCGGCGACGACGTTGCCGATCGTTCGCTGGCTCGCGAACCCGAGCACGAGCCCGATCACGGCCGAGGAGGCGAGGATGCCGCCGGCGACGGCCCGGACCTGCGGGATCACGAGCAGCGCGCTGACGACGCCGACGAAGACGATCGTGGCGAAGACCGTGCGGCGCAGGACGCGGTAGCGGGTGGCCGTCTCGGGAGGCAGGTCGTGGCCGGCGATCCGCCAGTCGACCAGCTTCGCAGCGCCGGAGGCGACCGCGATCATCGCGACGGCGACCAGCGCGCGCTGCCAGAAGAGGGACATGGGCGGTTATTCGCCCCAGTCCACCGGTTTCCGGCCTGCGAAGCCCTCGCCGAGCCCGTGCCAGAACCGGACGGCGTCCTCGCCGACCTGCCAGCAGAGCTCGACGTGCCGGCCCGAGCGGAGAGCCGGGAAGTCCAGCAGGCCCGTGTCGGCGTCCTTCAGCACGACGCCGAGCTCCTCGAGCCGCTCCGCGCAGGCGACGGCGGCTTCGGCGAGCCCGTGCAGCTCCGCCTGCGCCGCGTGCAGGTCGCCGGCCGCGTAGCCGCCCCCGTTCCCGCCGATGGCGGTGACGAGGCGGCCCTGCTCTCGCTCGAGCTCGCGCATCCGCCGCCGGAGGGCGACGAGGCGCTCGGCGGCCGGGCGCACCTCTGCGAGGGCGCTGTTAGCCTCGCCTGGGGTGAAGAAGCGACTGGGCACGGCGCCGCCGTATCGTATGGACGCGACGCCGCGGCTCGCGCTCTGGCTCGCACTGGTGGCGGCGATGATCGCGCTCGGCTACGGCTCCAGGGCTGCGGCCGGGAAGCCCGACCCGCAGATCCTCTACGAGTGGTCGACCGCCCTCGGCGGCCTCGTGCAGGACGCGATCCTGCTCGGCCTCGTCCTCGCGATCGCCGGGTTCGACCGCCGTCTGCTCGCATTGCGCCGGCCGCAGGCCCCCGGCCGGGCCGCCGCCGCCCTGGGCGCCGCGCTCGTCGGGATCTATCTGTTCGAGGTCGCCTACAGCCGGGTCGTGCACGTCGGGAACGAGCAGGGCCTCACGCCCTCGCACTGGGAGCCCGCCCATGCGGCGGCGTACGTCGCGAACGGGCTCGTCATCTGCCTCTGGGTGCCGTTCGTCGAGGAGCTCACCTTCCGCGGCCTCGGCTACTCGCTGCTCGTGCGCTTCGGCGCCCGGCCGGCGATCCTGGCCGTCGGCCTGCTCTTCGGGCTGTCCCACGGCCTCCTCCTCTCGCTGCCGGTGATCGCCGCCTTCGGCTGCGTGCTCGCCTGGATCCGCAGCCGCACCGACAGCGTCTTCCCGGGCATGCTGCTGCACGCCCTCTTCAACGCCGTCGCCCTGGTGGCGGCCGTCACGCTCTGAGCGCGGCGGATGCGCAATCATGGGGCCGTGAGCGGCGCCGGCTCCGATCCGATCGTCGCCCGGCTGCGCGAGCAGATCGCGGAGGTCGACCGGGCGCTCCTCGAAGCGGTCAACCGCCGCCTGCAGCTCGTCGCACAGCTGAAGCGCTACAAGGACGAGCACGGCATCGCCTTTCTCGACCCCGCGCGCGAGGAGTGGCTGGTCGCCCACCAGCTCGACGCGAACCGCGGCCCCCTCAGCGACGAGGGCCTGCGGGCGCTCTACACGGAGCTCCTCGCGCTCACCAAGCGCGAGCTCGGCTAGCTAGCCCTCCTCCGCCTCCGGCTCGTCCGGCTCGTCCGGCTCTTCGACCTCCTCGACCTCCTCGAGCTCCGCCTCGGCGAAGTCCTCGGCCGAGACGCGGTCGAGGAAGCGCTTGAACTCGTCGACGATCTCCTCCTCGTTGACCTCGTCGCCCTCCATCTCGATCGCGGACTCCTCGATCACCTCGTCGGCGGCGAAGATCGGCACCTGCGCCCGCACCGCGACGGCGATCGCGTCGGATGAGCGTGAGTCGATCTCCAGCTCGGAGCCGTTCTGGGCGACCGTGATCGAGGCGTGGAAGGTGTTCTCGCGCAGCTCGGTGACGGTGACGCGGACGACCTCGACGTCGAGCTCGGAGAGGATGTTCACGAGCAGGTCGTGCGTGAGCGGCCTGGGCGCGCTCGCGCCCTGCAGCTTCATCAGGATCGCCGCGGCCTCCGGGTGCCCGATCCAGATCGGCAGGTAGCGGTTCCCGTCCTGGGTCTTCAGCAGGACGATCGGCTGCTTGCCGACGAGGTCGAACGAGACCCCGTAGATCGTCATCTCGACCATGCGCTCTCTAGGTTACCCCGGGCCCTGGAGGCAAACGCGGCGGCCGCTATCATGCGGCCCGCGCGGGCGATTAGCTCAGCTGGTTAGAGCGCCGCTCTGATAAGGCGGAGGTCCCTGGTTCGAATCCAGGATCGCCCATCGTGCGCCCCGCGAGCGCGGGCGCGAGCGGCTCTCAGCGTCCGACCACGAGGGTCGCGCGCATCCCGAGCTGCCGGTGATTGGCGACCGAGCACCAGACCGCGTATCGCCCGGGGGCGAGCTTCAGCGTCAGGTCTGCCCGCTGCCCCGGCGCGACGACGCCGAGGCCCGCGATGTGCCGGGCGCCGACCCGCTGGATGCGCAGGTCGTGGGGATCCTGGCCGAAGTTCGCGAGCTCGATCACGGCGGTGCCCGCCTTCACGTGGAGCCGCGAGAGCGTGAACGAGTACTCCCGCGCCACGACCTGCATCTGCGCCGGGGCGGGCGTGTGGAAGAGCGAGGAGGCGGCGACGAGACCGGTGACGACCGCGAGCTTCACTTGACGAGCACCGGCCGCGAGAAGGAGGACGCCTGCGGCAGCACGCGCGCGGCGTCGAAGCCGAGCCACTGCTCGAGCAGGCTTGCGTAGACGCCGCGGAAGTCGGCGGTCGCCTTCAGGTTGCCGTCCTCGTCGAGGCCGGTCTGCAGTCCGGGAAACTCGCCCACCTGCCGGCCGGCGGCACGGGTTCCGACCAGGAACGCGGTGCCGGCGGCGCCGTGGTCGGTGCCGCCCGAGCCGTTCTCCTTCGCGCGCCGGCCGAACTCCGTCCAGACGAGCGTCAGCACACGGTCGGCAACCCCGCGCGCCTCGAGATCACGCTGGAAGGCGTAGAGCGACGCGGCGGTCGTCTGGAGCGCCGGACCGAGTGCCGCGACCTGCCCTGCGTGCGTGTCGTACTGGCCGCTCGCCTCGAGGGCGACGCAGTGGAGCGGCAGACCGGCGCCGATCATCGCCGCCAGCCCCTGCAGGCTCTTCGTGAACGAGTCGCCGCCCGCCGGATAGGGGACGGGCGGGGTGAGCTTGTCGCCGGCGAACGGCTGCAGCTGCTTCCGCAGCGTCGCCGCCTGCTTCGTCACGTTCGCCACCGTCCGCATCGCCGGGTCGTGGCCCCCGGCGGCGCCGAGCAGGCCGATCGCCTCGAGCATCCTGTCCTGCACCTCGCCCCAGACGCCCGGCGTCCAGAAGTCGTACTGGTCGGGCCCGTCGATCGCGGCGACCGGGACCTTCGCGGTCGCGAGCGACGGCTGCAGCGAGCCGGTCAGCGAGAGCCCCTGCAACGGGTTGTCGGCGGCGCCGACGGCGTCGAGGTAGCGGCCGAGCCAGCCCGTGACCAGGCGCGTGTCGGTGGCGCCGACCTCCCAGAAGTGGCGTGACGTGAAGTGCGACTGGTCTGGATGGTCGTACCCGACCGACGGCAGGACGGTCACCTTGCCCTCGCCGTGCAGCTGTGCGAGCGGCGAGAGCGCCGGGTTCCACACGAGGCGAGCGTCCTCGGCGAAGGGGGTGCCGCCCGAGACGGCGAGGCTGGGGCGCAGCGTGCGGTAGAGCGGGTCGCCGTCGGGGTAGAGGAGCGACAGCGCGTCGGCGCCGCCCTGCAGGAAGACCGTGACGAGGATCGGCTGCTGCGACGCGGTCTCGGCGGCGGCGGCGATCCCCTCGTCGAAGATGCCGAGGCGCCCGGCCCCGTAGACGGTCAGCGCGAGGCCGAGCGACCTCGTCACGAACCCGCGGCGGCTCAGGCCGGTGCCCGCAGGCACCGGCATCCCGGGCTCGATCGCCGGCAGGCCCCGCCCTGCGACGGCGCGCAGGGCTTCCGCACGCGTGCACTCGTCGCAGACGATCGTCATCTCCCGCTCCGGCGCCGGCCAAGCCGGCACCTGCGCTCCCTGCTGAGCTCCGTCGAGCCTACGCTCATGTCCCGCTCCGGCGCCGGCCAAGCCGGCACCTGCGCTCCCTGCTGAGCTCCGTCGAGCCTACGCTCATGAGGTCTGCAGGTCGGGGGACACGGCGATCAGCTGCCGGAGCGCGTTCTCGACCAGCACCGGGTACTGCACCTGCTTCCAGCTCTGGGAGCCCGCGTCTCGCAGCGCGCCCTGTGCGAACTGCAGCAGCGCGCGCTGCGTCGGCTCCGACAGCGGCGGGTTCTGCCAGAAGGCGAGCGCCCGCTTCAGCACCGTGTGCGCGTCGGCAGGCCTCTTCCCCTTCGACGGGTCGAGGCGGCGGTCGTTCAGCAGCTGCGAGACGGCGATCCAGCGGCCGCGGAAGGTGGCGGTGTCGAGCCAGCGGGCGTCGTCCCAGCCGGCGACGTTCGGGGGGTAGAAGAGCTGTTGGCCGGAGAGGCTGCCGATCCACGCCCACGCGTCGGTGGTGACACCGGCGCCGATCCGGCGCAGGAGCCCGGCGATGTGCACGACGGGCGGCTTCGTCATCCGCGGGCCGGTGTAGAGGGCGGGGTGCTTCAGCACGATCTCGAGCACCGGCTTGATCTGGTAGCCGCGGCGGTAGGCTGCCTCGAGCGCCCGCCCGGTCGCCGCGTCGGGCGGCACCGGCACGAAGTACCCCCAGAGCTTCTGGACGAAGAACGAGGCGTGCTTCGGATTCGAGAGGCAGAGCCGGCAGGCGTCGCGCCAGGCGTAGCGGCCGGAGCGGTGGAAGACGGTCTTCACCCCGGCGTCGTGGCGTCTCGCCTCGAAGTGGAAGTCGTAGTCGCCGCGGCCTCGGCTCCAGCGGTTCGTCCAGCCCGTCAGGGAGCGTGCCTGCTCGCGCACGTCGCGCTCGGTGTAGGCGCCGCGGTTGGCCCCGAGCGTGAAGAGCTCCATCATCTCGCGCCCGTAGTTCTCGTTCGGCGCGTCCTTCGTGTTCTCGGTTCCGTTCAGCCAGAGGAGCATCGCCGGGTTCGCCGTCGCGTCGAGCAGCAGGCGCTCGAAGGAGCCGAGCCCGTGCCGGCGGAAGAGCTCGTTCTGCTGGAGCATCAGCTTCTGGTTGCCGACCCCCTCGTTGGAGGTCGCGAACCAGTCGTGCCACACGAGCGCCGTCCGCTCGACGAGCGGGCGCGACGTCCGCACCATGCGGTCGAGCCACCAGCAGTGGTCGTGCCCCCAGCGGTCGGCCGGCGCGAGCGGCCTGCCTTTCGAGTCGTGCGGCCTCGGCCCGACGAGCTTCTCGGCGCCGGGATGGAGGAGCGTGTGCACGGCCCCGTCGAGGCCGAGCTTCGCGAGGGCCCGCGCTTCGCCGGGTCGTGGGCCGAACCCGGCGCGCCAGAGCAGCCGCTCCGCCTGCGGCAGGTCGAACGGCCCCCGGTAGACCGGCGCACCCACGACCGCTTGCATCGACGTCCGGGCGGGGCGTCGACATCACTCGTTAGAGCAGTTCGAGCACGCCGGGCGAGCTCGGGAACGCGACCGGCAGATCGCTTCGAGCAGACGGCCGGCCCGGCCGCTTTCGATGCGCCGTCAGTGCAAGGGACGGGTCAGGTGCACGTACTCCTCGACCGCGTGCAGGAAGCTCGCGTCGCCGGCGAGCTCCGTGAGCGTCACCTTCGTCTCGTCGTCGAGGTCGCTGTCGCCCGCCAGCTCGCGGAGAAAGGGCTGGATGCGGCCCGCCTGCCGCAGGCGGGCCATGCGCAGGAAGAGCCGGCGCGTGTCGTCGTCCTGCGAGATCGCCTCGAGCGACTCGATGTCGTGCAGCCAGAGCGCGTCCACGGTGGTGCAACGCGACGGGCGGGCGCAGGGTTACGCCCCGGGGGGCGCAGTCGCTCGAGCGCCTCGGCGAGCTCCTCGAGTTGCACCTCGCCTGCGGCCGGCAGGTGCACCCCGGCCGGCCCGACGCGAGCCTCGATCCCCGCCAGCACGCGGAAGGCATCCTTGATGCGGCCGGCGAGGAGCGGGTCGACCGGGGCCGACCGGCGCTCGCGCGTGCGGGCTCCCGCCCAGCGCGCGGCCCGCTCGGCCGCCCGCACCGACATGCCCTCCCGCACGATGCGGCGGGCCAGCTTGCGGCGGCCGTCGTGGTCGGGAACGGCGAGCACTGCGCGGGCATGCCCCTCGGTCAGCTCGTTGCGGCCGATCATCGCGAGCACGTCCTCCGGCAGCTCCAGCAGGCGGATCCGGTTCGAGACGGTCGGCTTCGACCGGCCCACCCGGTCGGCGACCTCGCCGAGCGTCAGGCCGAACTCGTCGATCAGCACGGCGTAGGCACGAGCCTCCTCGACTGGCGAGAGGTCCTCGCGGGCGACGTTCTCGACGAGCCCGAGCAGCAGCGTGTCCCGGTCGTCGGCCTCGCGGACGACGGCGGGCAGGCTCGTGACCCCAGCCTGCCGCGCGGCCCGCCAGCGCCGCTCGCCGGCGATCAGCTCGTAGCCGCCTTCGAGCCGGGGCCGCACGACGACCGGCTGGATCAGCCCCTGCGCGCGGATCGACTCGGCGAGCCCGCCGACCGCGTCGCTCTCGAACCGCTTCCGCGGCTGCCGCGGGTTCGGATGGATCTGGTCGAGGTCGATGTGCGCGAGCTCCGGGGCGGCGCCGCCGATCAGGACCTCGAAACCGCGGCCGAGACCCCGCCGCGGGCTGCCGCTCGGTTCGCTAGCGCCGCTCGACAAGCTCCATCGCCACCTTCCAGTAGGCCTCGGCGCCGCGTGAGCGCCGGTCGTAGTGGGTCACCGGCAGGCCGTGGCTCGGCGCTTCGGCGACACGGACCGAACGGGGCACGACAGCGTCGAACACGAGCCCGCCGAAGTGCCTGCGCACCTCCGCCTCGACCTCCGCCGAGAGCCGTGTGCGCCCGTCGGCCATCGTCAGCAGCACGCCCGCGATCTCGAGGCGCGGGTTCAGGCGCGTCTTCACGAGGTTGATCGACTGGACGAGCTGGGCGAGTCCCTCGAGCGCGAAGTATTCGGTCTGCACGGGAACGACCACGCGGTCGGCCGCCGCCAGCGCGTTCACGGTCAGCGGGCCCAGCGACGGCGGGCAGTCGAGCAGCACGAAGTCGAACCCCTCGGCGTGCTCGAGCGCGTGCGCCAGATAGTGCTCCCCGTCCTCGCGCTGGGCGAGCTCGACCGCGGCCCCGGCGAGCTCCGGGCGCGACGGCACCAGGAAGAGATTCGCGAAGGCGGTGGGCTTCGCGAGCTCCGAGAGCGGCGCGCCGTCGAGCAGGTCGTAGCTCGAGGTGCCGTTCGCCCGCATCCCGAGCCCCGAGGTCGCATTCGCCTGCGGGTCGAGGTCGACCACGAGCGCGCGCTCCCCGGCCTCGGCAAGGCACGCCGCGAGATTGACCGCGGTCGTCGTCTTGCCCACGCCGCCCTTCTGGTTTGCGAACGCGTAGACCCTGGCCGGCACGCGACCCAATCTAGCCACGACCCCGGACACCCGAAGGAGGGCCGGCGGGCTATCGAAGCGGGCGCTTGCGGGCGACCCCGACGCGGCGGGGGAAGCCGGCAGGTGTCGGGCCTGTCTTGCGCAGCACGATGAACCCGTCCGGCGCGGCGACGGGCTCCGCGGCGAGCCGGCGGGCGACCCGGGCGACCCGCGCCGGGTCGGCCGACGGACCGACCCAGAGCACGGCCGTGCCGCCCGGACGGAGCAGCGGCAGGCACCATTCGGCGGCGGTCGGCGGCTGCGCCAGGGCCCGCGCGACCGCCACGCCCGCCCAGTCGGTTCCCTGCTCCTCGACCCGCCCCCACACGACCCGCGCGTTCGGCGGCGCCCACTGCTCGAGGAACGCCGCCTTTCGCCGCTCCGCCTCGAGCAGGACCACCTCGGTCGAGGGCAGCGCGTGCGCGAGCGGGATCCCCGGCGAGCCGCCGCCCGAGCCCACGTCGACGAGCGGGCCCGGCAGGCCCGCGACCAGGTCGAGCCCCCGCAGCGCGTCGTCGAGCAGCACCCGGCGCCCCTCCCCCGGGTCGCGGACGGCGGTGAGGCCCGGGGTCGTCAGGGCGGCGGCCAGCCAGTCGTCGAGGGTCAACCCGGGCCGACGACGACGTGGCGGTTCGGCTCGACGCCTTCGCTCGCGGTCTCCACGCCCTCGACGTCCTTAAGCCGCTCGTGCACCACCTTGCGCTCGACCGCGGTCATCGGCTCGAGCGCCACCCGCTCGCCCGCCGCCGCGCGCTCGGCCGCACGAAGCGCGATCGCCTCGAGCGTCACGCGGCGACGGTCGCGGTACCCCGCCGCGTCGACGGTGACCGCCTTGCCGGCGCCCTGCCGGTGAGCGGCGGCGTTCGCGACGTACTGCAGCGCGTCGATCGTCTGGCCGTGCCGGCCGATCAGCAGGCCGAGCTCGCCCCCCGTGCACGTGACGAGCAGCTCGTCGTCCCGCTCGTCGACCACGACGTGCGCGGCCAGGCCCAGCGCCGCCGTCACCCGCTCGACGAGAGCGCGGATCCGGGCACCGAGCTCCGACTCGTCGTCTCGTTCCGCCGGCGCGGCGGGGGCGGGGGCCGTCGCGATGACCCGGGCGGGGGTGGAGCCGACGCCCAGCAACCCTCGCTCGCCCTCGGAGACGACCTGGAACGCCACCGTCTCGCGGTCGAGGCCGGGCGCGAGGCGCTGGAGATCGCGAAGCGCCTTCCACTTCGCCTCTCCGACGGTCTCGCCCGTCGCCTCGACCGAGAGCTCGGTCACCGCTTTGCGCGGCCCTTCTTCTTGACTCGCCGCGGCTGCGACGGCGTCTGCTTGGGCCGCTCGGCGGCGGGCGCAGCCGGCGGCTCCTGCGCCGGAGTCCGCGACGAGCGGCGCGGGCCGGCGGCCGCGGCCGCCGGGGCGGTCCCCGGCTTCGGGACGAGCCTGCGGGTGACGAGGCCCTGCCCGACCGTCCAGAGGTTCGTGGTCATCCAGTAAAGGACGAGGCCCGTCGGGAAGCGCGAGACGACCGTCAGGAAGACGAGCGGCAGGAACATCATGATCGTGCGCTGGGTCTTGTCCATCGTCGTGCCCATGAAGTAGGTCGATGCGATCTGCGAGCCCGCGTAGACCGCGAGCAGCACGTAGCCCGACCAGTGCGCGGTCGTCTTGTCGCTGATGTTCGGGACGATGTGCAGCCACGAGCCGTGGATGTGGCTCGAGTAGTGCTTGAGCGTGAAGTAGAGGGCGATGAAGACGGGGAACTGCGCGACGAGCGGCAGGCAGGAGGCGGCCGGGTTGATGTTGTTCTCCCGGTAGAACTTCATCAGCTCCTCGTTCAGCTTCTGCTTGTCGCCCTTGTACTGCTGCTGGAGCCGCTTCATCTCCGGCGCGTGCGCCTGCAGGGCCTGCATCGAGTGGATCTGCCGCACCATCAGCGGCACGAGGACGATGCGGACGAGGATCGTCAGCGCCACGATCGACCACGCCCAGGGCAGGCCGACGGGCCCGTGGAAGAAGTCGAGGATCGACTTCATCACGTTCTCGAGCGGCGAGAGGATGCCGGCGACGATCACGGGTAGTCGACGCCGCCCTTCGACCACGGGTTGCAGCGCAGGAGGCGCCAGGTCGCCCGGGCCGAGCCGCGCACGACCCCGTCCTTGCGGATCGCGAGCACGGCGTATTCGGAGCAGCTCGGGTGGTACTTGCACGTGTTCGCCGGCACGAACGGCGAGATCAGCAGCTGGTACAGCCGGAGCGGGATGATCGCGACGGTGCGGATCACGCGGCGGTCCCGTCCGCGGCCGGCTGCCCGCCGGCCTTGCCGAGCACCTCGTCGACACGGGCGACGAGCCACGCGTGCCCGTTCGCCTCGACCGCCTCGGGCAGGCCCTGGCGCACCACGAGCACGTAGTCGTTCGCGGCGGGGGCCGCCTGGAGCCGGTCGCGGGCGATCTCGCGCAGCTGCCGCTTGACCCGGTTCCGGACGGCCGCGTTGCCGACGGCCCGCGGCACCGCGAAGCCGAGGCGCGGCTCGCCGGCGTCCTCTCCCCGCTGGAACCAGTACAGGGTCAGGAACCGGGTCGAGACCGAACGGCCCTGCCGGTAGACGGCGTCGAAGTCGCGCGAGCGCGAGAGTCGATTGCGGCGCTGCACTACGCCGACAGGCGCGTGCGCCCCTTGGCGCGGCGGCGCTTGAGGATCATGCGGCCGGCGCGGGTCGACATGCGCGCACGGAATCCGTGCTTGCGCTTCCGCCTGCGTACGTTCGGCTGGTAGGTCCGTTTCATCTCGTCCGCGAAAAGGGTGGAAGCCGGCGAGGGGCCGGACGCGGGCGAGTATAGCCGGACCGTCTCCCGGGCCGCCGCCGCCGACTGTTTTCCACAGGTGTGCACAGGACGAAAAGCCGTGGAAAACGAGCCCGCGGGCAACGGTTTGCCCATTCTTTCCACACCTGTGGAGAGCTGTGTGGAGGCCGGGGAAACTCCTGCAAATAACGGGAATTGTCCCCGGGAGACGGGGCGAGAAATCCTCATTGAGAGCGCGTGGGGACGCTGCTATGCTCGCCACCCCTGGCAGTCGGAACCGAAGGAGTGGACGCGAGCGTGGAGCGGCAGGCCGAGCTGACGGCGGACGAGTTGTGGAGCAACGTTTCCGCCCGGCTCAGGGAAGCCCTCAACGACACGACCTTCACCACCTGGTTCGGCGAGGTCGAGGGGGTGGAGCTCGGCGAGGACACCTTCGTCCTCTCGGTGCCGAACGACTTCACGCGCGAGTGGATCGAGGGGCACTTCCTCGACCTGATCCGCGCGGCCGTGCGCGACGCGGGCCCCGACCTGCGCGTGCGACTGCACGTGGCGGAGGCGCGCACGGTTCCCGCCGGCGTCGCAGCCGTGCCCTCGGCGGTGCGGCCGCTGCCGGCCGACGTCGTCTCGCCGCGCCCCGAGATCGCCGGGATCAACCCCAAGTACACGTTCGACTCCTTCGTGATCGGCTCGTCGAACCGGTTTGCCCACGCCGCGGCGCTGGCGGTCGCGGAATCGCCGGCGCAGGCCTACAACCCGCTCTTCATCTACGGCCACACCGGCCTCGGGAAGACGCATCTGCTGCACGCCGTCGCGAACTTCGTCACCGAGCACGGCGGCGGCCTGACGAGCCGCTACGTGACCTCGGAGACGTTCATGAACGACTTCATCAACAGTCTTCGCGACAAGCGGATCGAGGGCTTCAAGCAGCGCTACCGCACCTACGACGTCCTGCTGATCGACGACGTGCAGTTCTTCGAGCACAAGGAGCGGATCCAGGAGGAGTTCTTCCACACCTTCAACTCCCTCTACGAGGCGGGCCGGCAGATCGTGATGTCGTCCGACCGGCCGCCGCGCGACATCTCGACGCTCGAGGAGCGGCTGCGCTCGCGCTTCGAGTGGGGGCTGATCACGGACATCCAGCCTCCCGACCTCGAGACCCGCATCGCGATCCTGCGCAAGAAGGTCAAGAACGACCAGATCGAGATCCGCGACGCCGATCTCCTCACCTTCATCGCCTCCCGCGTCTCGACGAACATCCGCGAGCTCGAGGGGGCGTTGACGCGCGTCGTCGCGTTCTCGTCGCTCACCGGCAGGTCGCTCTCGGTCGACCTCGCCCAGGACGTCCTCAAGGACGTCTTCCCTCAGGGCGAGACGGCGCAGATCTCGATCGAGCGGATCCAGGAGCTCGTGTGCGAGCGCTTCGGCGTCACGCACGACGAGCTGACCGGGGAGCGGCGCTCGCAGAACATCGTCTACCCACGGCAGGTTGCGATGTACCTCTCGCGCGAGCTCACGGACTCGTCCCTGCCGAAGATCGGCAAGGAGTTCGGCGGCCGCGACCACACCACGGTCATCCATGCGACCTCCAAGATCGCGCGCCTGATCCGTGAGGACAGGTCTGTGTACAACCTGGTGCAGGAACTCACAGCCCGGGTGCGGCAGGCACGCTGACCGGAGCGCCCTGTGCAGAGCCGCCTCTTGTCCCCCGTCCGGCCCCACAGGGAAAATGGCTTGACTGCGCGGGATCACGGGGTTCTCCCCGGACCCACAGGCCTTATCACTACAACGAGGTTTTCTATAGATGATTGACTCAGAGATCGTAGTGGGCGCCGGGTTGAGGATTACCGTCTCGCAGGCAGAGCTCGCTGCCCGGCTCGCGACCGTCGCCCGGGGCGTATCGACCCGTACCGCGGTGCTCGTGCTGGGCGGCATCCAGCTGCGCGCCGAGGGCGACGAGCTGCATCTGGCCGCCACCGACATGGAGGTGTCGCTGCGGGGCTCGCTGCCCGCCCAGGTGGCGGAGGAGGGAACCGTGGTCGTCCCCGGACGCCTGCTGCTCGACATCGCCAGGTCGCTGCCGGCCGGCGACGTGACGATCGAGCATCGTCCCGAGGAGGCGCTCGTCGCGGTCACGGCCGGCCCGGCGGACTACCGCCTGCACACGTACTCGAGCGAGGACTTCCCCCGCCTGCCGGAGGTGGACGCCTCGTCCCTGCACACGATCGAGCGGCAGGCGTTCGTGGAGACGGTCGCCCGGGTCGGGCGCAGCGCGTCGCGGGACGAGAGCAGGCCGGTGCTGACGGGGATCCTCGTACGCTTCGAGCCCGGCAAGATCGTGATGGCGGCGACGGACTCGTACCGGCTTGCGGTGAAGGAGACGCCGGTCGAGGGGACACTCCCCGACCTGGAGGCGATCATCCCTGCCCGCGCCCTGCAGGAGCTCGTGCGCATCGCGTCCGGGAGCGGCGAGATCCAGCTCGGTTTGCAGGAGAATCACGTCGTCTTCGGGGTCGAGGGCACGTGGCTGACCACGCGCCGTATCGACGGCCAGTTCCCGAACTACCGGCAGCTCCTGCCGGAGCAGTTCGAGCACGAGGTGCAGTTGCCGCGCGACGAGCTGCTCGAAGTGGTGCGCCGCGTGTCGCTGATGGCGCAACGGAACTCGCCGCTACGGCTGCGGTTCGCCGAGGGCGCGCTGACGATCTCCGCGGTCACGCAGGACGTCGGCGAGGCGCGCGAGGCGCTCCCCGCGCCGTTCACGGCCGAGACGCTCGAGATCGGCTTCAACGCCGAGTTCCTGCGCGACGGGCTGGAGTCGGTGGAGGCGGAGACGATCCTCTTCAAGCTGATCAGTCCGCTGAGGCCGGCCGTGCTCGAGGGCGACAGCGCCGACTACGTGTACCTGATCATGCCGATCAGGCTCGCCGGCTGATCTGCGACGGCCTCACGCTCCGCCACTACCGCTCGTACGCGTCGCTCGAGCTCGCCCTGCAGCCCGGCCTCGTGCTCGTCGTGGGGCGAAACGGCGCCGGCAAGACGAACCTGCTCGAGGCGCTGCACGTCGCGACGCAGGGCTTCTCGCCGCGGACCCGTCACGACGGCCAGCTGATCCGCTTCGGCGAGCCGGCGGCCCGGATCGTGCTCACCGGCCGCCGCGGGGAGACGCCGTTGCAGATCTCGCTGACGCTGCGGGAGGGGCAGGCGAAGGAGGCGCGGGTGAACGGCGCACGGCTGCCGTCGGCGGAGCTCCTCCGGCGGGACGTCTCGACGCTCGTGTTCACCCCCGACCGGCTGGCCGTGGTCAAAGGAGGGCCGGCCGCGCGGCGCGCGTACTTCGACCGGACACTCGGCAGGCTGCGGCCGGCGCAGGCGGCGACGCCGCAGGACTACCTGGCGACGCTCGCCCAGCGGAACGCCGCGCTCCGCCGCGTGCAGCTCGGGCTGGCCGACCGGGCGGCGGTCGCCCCCTGGACCGAGCGGCTCGCCGTGCTCGGCTCAGCGCTCGTCGAGCGTCGAGCCGCGACGCTCGCGGCGCTGGGGCCTGGCTTCGTCGCGCGCGCCTCGGAGCTCGGGCTGCCCGACGCACGGCTCGTCTACGACGGCGATGCGCCGTCGGCGGGCGAGTTGGAGGCGCGCCTCGCGCGGGACGTCGAGCGTGGCTCGACCGGGCTCGGCCCGCATCTGCACGACGTGGTCATCTCGGCCGGGGGCCGCGACCTGCGGCGCTTCGGCTCCCAGGGCGAGCAGCGGCTGGCGGTTCTCTCGCTCCTGCTCGCGGAGGCGGCGCTGCTCGAGCCGCCGCCGCTGCTCCTGCTCGACGACGTCCTCTCCGAGCTCGATCCTGCCCGCCGCTCCGTGTTGGCCGGGCTCGTCACGGGTACAGGACAGACCGTGATCACCGCGACGCACGCCTCGGCGCTGCCGGTGGAGCCCGCCCAGCTCGTGGAGGTGGAGCATGGATCCGCTCGGTGACGGGGTGCGGTCGGAGCTCGCGCGGTTCGGGCCGCAGGCGGGCATGGCCGAGCTCGTCGCGCGGTGGCCCGCGGCCGTGGGGGACGCGATCGCCCGCAACGCCTGGCCCGCGCGGATCGCCCGCGACGGCACCGTGCACGTCGCGACGGCCGATTCGGTGTGGGCGTTCGAGCTCGGCCAGCGCGCCGCCGAGATCGCGGAGCGGGCCGGCGTGCCCCGCCTGCGCTTCGCGCCCGGCCCGCTCCCCGAGCCCGAGCCCGAGGAGCGGGCGCCTGCGATCGAGCCGACCGCGGCCGAGCGGGAGCGGGCCGCTGCGATCGCCGCGGGAATCGACGACGAAAAGCTGCGCGAAAGTGTGCAAAAAGCGGTGAGTTTCAGCCTCGCTCGCGAGCGTGGCGACCGTCCGGTCTGATACACTTCCAGTGCCTCGCAAAACCACGGTTTTGCAGGCTTTTCTTGATTATGGCAAAGGCTCAGGCAAAGGCCGGCTACTCGGCCAAGGACATCACCGTGCTCGAGGGCCTCGAGCCGGTCCGCCTTCGCCCCGGCATGTACATCGGCTCGACCGGCCCCCGCGGGCTGCACCACCTGGTCGAGGAGATCGTCGCCAACTCCGTCGACGAGGCACTCGCCGGCCGGAACGACTCGATCGCGGTGACGATCCACCCCGACAACTCGGTGACGGTGCGCGACCGCGGCGCCGGCATCCCGGTGGACGCGATGGAGGACGGCCAGTCGGCGCTCGAGGTGATCATGACCAAGCTGCACGCCGGCGGGAAGTTCGGCGGCGGCGGCTACAAGGTCTCCGGCGGCCTGCACGGCGTCGGCGCCTCGGTCGTGAACGCGCTCTCCGAATGGCTCGTCGTCGAGGTCGAGCGCGACGGGAAGGTCTACCGCCAGGAGTTCGAGCGCGGCGTCCCCCGCGGCGCGATGCAGGTCATCGGCGAGTCGAAGGAGACCGGCACGACCACGATCTTCCTCGCCGACGGCGAGATCTTCGAGGAGGTCGACTACGACGCGACCACGCTCCTCTCGCGCTTCCGCGAGGTGGCGTTCCTGACGCGCGGCCTGCGCATCACGTTCACCGACGAGCGCGCCGAGGGCGGAAAGCCGATCGAGTTCCACTACGAGGGCGGCATCCGCGACTACGTCTCGTACATCAACGAGTCGAAGGACGCGGTCCACCGCCACGTCGTCTACTTCTCGTCGGGGACGGAGCAGGGCGAGGTCGAGGTGGCGATGCAGTGGAACAACTCCTACCAGGAGTCGGTGTTCTCGTTCGCCAACAACATCAACACGCACGAGGGCGGCTCGCACCTGTCCGGCTTCCGCTCGGCGCTGACCTCGACGATCAACAGGTACGCCCGCGACAAGGGGCTGCTGAAGGAGAAGGAGGACAACCTCGACGGCGAGGACGTGCGCGAGGGGCTCGCAGCCGTCATCTCGGTGAAGCTCTCCGACCCGCAGTTCGAGGGGCAGACGAAGACCAAGCTCGGCAACCCCTGGGTGACCGGCCTGGTCTCGACGTCCGTCAACCAGAAGCTGGCCGAGTTCTTCGAGGAGAATCCCACCGACGCACGCCAGATCATCAGCAAGGCGATCTCGGCCTCGCGGGCCCGCCAGGCGGCGCGCAAGGCGCGCGAGCTGACGCGGCGCAAGTCGGCGCTCGAGTCGATGGCGCTGCCCGGCAAGCTCGCCGACTGCTCGATCAAGGATCCCGAGGCCGCGGAGCTCTTCATCGTCGAGGGCGACAGCGCCGGCGGCTCGGCCAAGATGGGCCGCGACCGCACCTACCAGGCGATCCTGCCGCTGCGCGGGAAGATCATCAACAGCGAGAAGAACCGCATCAACAAGGTGCTCTCGAACAACGAGATCCAGGCGATGATCACGGCGATCGGGACCGGGCTGGGCGACGAGTTCGAGCTCGAGAAGCTCCGTTACCACCGCGTGATCGTGATGACCGACGCCGACGTCGACGGCTCGCACATCCGGACGCTGATCCTCACGTTCCTGTACCGCCAGATGCCCGAGCTGATCAACGGCGGCTACGTGTACATCGCCGTGCCGCCGCTCTACAAGGTCAAGCTCGGCAACCAGGAGTTCTACTTCGAGAAGGACGCGCAGCTCGAGGAGCTGCTGGCCCGCGAGCGGGTGCCCGCCGTCGAGGTGGTCGACCGCGACGGCACCGAGGTGAAGCTGACCGAAGCGCGCTGGACGCGGTTCGTCAAGGACCTGCACCAGTACGAGGGCTACCACGCGCGGCTGCGCTCCGACTTCGGCGCCGGCCCGACCGAGCTGATGATCCTGCACCGGCTCGTCGAGCACGCGATCGAGGGTCCCGGCGACCTGCAGGCGACGCTCGACGCGATCGGTGAGAACGGCTACGCGCTCTCGCTGCTGGAGGGCGGCGACGACGAGTTCACGATCCGCGTCGTCGAGACGGAGACGTCGGCGGCGCGCAACATCAGCGTCCCGGTCGAGCTGCTGGGCTCGCCGATCTACGTCGGCCTGCGCAACGCGTACGCGAAGCTCGCCGGCCAGGTGGGCACCCCGCCGTTCACGGTGACGGTCGGCAAGGAGCGCGAGGTCGCCGAGAGCTTCGAGGCGCTGCGCGCCCGGGTGCTCGACGCCGCGAAGCAGGGCATCCAGGTGTCGCGCTTCAAGGGCCTCGGCGAGATGAACGCCGAGCAGCTCTGGGAGACGACGATGGATCCCGCCAAGCGCCTGCTCGTCCGCGTCGACGTCGAGGACGCCTCGGCCGCCGACCGGGTGTTCTCGATGCTGATGGGCGATTCGGTCGAGCCGCGCCGCATCTTCATCGAGGAGAACGCCACCAACGTGAAGTTCCTGGACGTCTAGGCCGGTGTCGGAGCTCGACACAGGCGCGCTCGGCCCGGGCCGCATCGAGTCGCGCGAGCTCGAGCAGGAGATGCGCTCGAGCTTCCTCGACTACGCGATGAGCGTGATCGTCTCGCGTGCCCTCCCGGACGTGCGCGACGGCCTCAAGCCCGTGCACCGCCGCGTCCTCTACTCGATGTGGACGAACGGCAACCGGCCCGGCCGGCCCTACGTGAAGAGCGCGAACATCGTCGGCTACGTGATGGGGAACTTCCACCCGCACGGCGACTCGGCGATCTACGACACGCTCGTGCGCATGGCGCAGCCGTTCTCGCTGCGCTACCCGCTCGTCGACGGCCAGGGCAACTTCGGCTCGATCGACGACGACCCACCGGCGGCCATGAGGTACTGTGCGACGGGCGATACGCGCGTCGCGACGCCGGCGGGAACCTTCCGTCTGGACGGGTTCGTGGATAGCGCGGATCCCAACTCCGACAGCGATGTAGACCTCGAGGTACTCGATCGCCTCGGCCGGCCCGTGCACGCTTCGAAGCTCTTCCACTCGGGTGACCATCCGACGCTTCGGGTGACGACCCGCGAGGGTTACGAGCTCGCGGGGACGCACAATCACCCGGTGCTCTGCCTCGTCGACGTCGCCGGCGTGCCGATGCTGCTCTGGAAGCTGCTCGAGGAGATCGGCCCGGGCGATCGCGTCGCTCTCTCTCGCACTCCGCGGCCGGTCGAGACGGAGATCGGCGAACGGGCCCGGCAGGAGGCGCTGCTGCTCGGCGCCTTCGTCTCCGAGGGCTTCGTCTCCCAGGGGCGCGCCGGCTTCAACAACGTCGACTTCGACTTCTTCTCCCGGGTCGCCGACGCGTACGACGCCGTCGTCGGTGGGCGCCGCTACGTCTCGCGTCGCCGGATCGCGTCGGGCAGCGTGTGCTGGGAGCTCGACGTCCACGACCTCTCGGCGCTCCTCGCTTCGCCTCTCGGCGCTCTCCAGGGGCATGCGAGCGCGGAGAAGCGCATTCCGGAGGGTGTCTGGCGCGGGTCGCAGGCGTACAAGCGCGCCTTCCTGCAAGCGCTCTTCACCGGCGACGGCTCGTCGTCGCTCCTGCCCCGGAAGACGATCCAGGTCTCGTACTCGACCTACAGCGACCAGCTCGCGAAGGACGTGCAGCTGCTCCTGCTCGAGTTCGGCGTCGTCTCACGCCTTTGCCGATATGCGAGGGGCGAGGTCAAGGTCGTGGTCACCAACCGGCGCGACGCGCGTCTGTTTGCGCGCAACGTCGGCTTCCTCGGTGCGAAGCAGGCAAAACTCGATCGCGAGCTTGCGCAGATCCCGAAGGAGAGCAGCGCTCTTTCCCACGACCATGTTCCGGGGGTCGCCTCCTACATCCGCAGCGACTGCGCGTCACGGTGGGTCGACAAGGACTGGCTGCGCCGGCACAACGTCGATCGCATCGAGCGGTGGGAGCAGGGCGGGACGGCGATCCTCGAGCGGATCGGCTCCGACGAGGTCAAGGCCGTGGTCGAGCCGCTTGTCACCGGGGACTACTACTACGCGGAGGTCGCCTCCGTGGAGAGCGCCGGCATCCAGCCGGTCTACTCCCTGCGGGTCGACACGGACGACCACTCGTTCCTGACGAACGGGTTCGTCAGCCACAACACCGAGGCGCGGCTCGCCCGGCTCGCGGAGGAGATGCTGCGCGAGCTCGACTCCGACACGGTCGACTTCGAGCCGAACTACGACGAGTCGAAGCAGATCGCCAAGGTGCTGCCCGCCCGGTTCCCGAACCTGCTCGTGAACGGCAGCGCCGGCATCGCGGTCGGCATGGCGACGAACATCCCGCCGCACAACCTCGGCGAGGTCGTCGACGCGGTCGTGGCGCTGATCGAGAAGCCCGACGCCTCGGTCGAGGATCTGATGAAGCACGTCAAGGGCCCGGACTTCCCGACCGGGGCGATCATCGTCGGCCGCTCCGGCATCCGCGACGCCTTCCGCACCGGCCGCGGCCGGGTCGTGATGCGCGCCCGCGCCCACATCGAGGAGCTCCGCGGCGGCAAGAGCGCGATCATCGTCACCGAGCTTCCCTACGGGGTGAAGAAGGGCGGCGACAGCGGCGTGATCGCCAAGATCGCCGACCTCGTCAACGAGAAGGTGCTCACCGAGATCTCCGACCTGCAGGACCACTCCGACCGCACGGGGATGCGCATCCAGATCGAGCTGAAGCGCGACGCCGTGCCGCAGGTGGCGCTGAACAAGCTCTTCAAGCACACGCCGCTGCAGTCCACGTTCGGTGTCAACACGGTCGCGCTCGTCAACGGCGTCCCGAAGACGCTCTCGCTGCTCGAGCTGCTCACGCACTACCTCGACTTCCAGCGGGAGATCGTCACCCGGCGCTCCAAGCACGAGCTGCGTCAGAAGGAGCGGCGGGCCCACATCCTCCAGGGCTACCTCGTCGCGCTCGACAACCTCGATGCGGTGATCGCGCTGATCCGCGCCTCGGCCGACACCGAGGCGGCCCGCAACGGCCTGATGGAGCAGTTCGACCTCAGCGAGCGGCAGGCCGTCGCGATCCTCGAGCTGCGCCTGCGGGCACTCACCGCGCTCGAGCGGCAGGCGGTCGAGAGCGAGTACGCCGACATCCAGGAGCGCATCGCCGAGCTCCGCGAACTGCTCGGGAGCGAGCAGAGGATCGACGCGCTGATCAAGGACGAGCTGCTGGAGCTGAAGGGCATCTACGGCCGCAACGACGACCGCCGCACCGAGATCGTCGCGGCCGAGGAGGAGCTCGAGCTCGAGGACCTGATCGCGGAGGAGGACATGGTGATCGCGATCACCCGCTCGGGCTACATCAAGCGCCTGCCCGTCACCGCCTATCGCGAGCAGCGGCGCGGCGGCATCGGCGTCATGGGGATGGACCTGAAGGACGAGGACTACATCGAGCACCTCTTCGTCGCCTCGACGCACGACTACATCCTCTTCTTCACGAGCGTCGGCAAGGTGTATCGGCTGAAGGTGCACGAGCTGCCGCTCGGGTCGCGCCAGTCGAAGGGCCGCGCGATCGTCAACCTGCTGCCGTTCCGGCAGGGCGAGGCCGTGCGGGCCGTGATCCAGACACGTGCGTTCGAGGAGGCGAAGTACCTGCTCTTCGCGACGCGCAACGGCGTCGTCAAGAAGACCGAGCTGCAGGCCTACAACACCCCGCTCCGCGCCGACGGGATCATCGCGATCAAGATGCGCGAGGGCGACGAGCTGATCGGCGTCCGGCACAGCTCCGGGGAGGACGACATCCTCATGGTCTCGCGCGGCGGCCAGGCGATCCGCTTCTCGGAGCGCGACGTGCGGGCGATGGGCCGCGACGCGTCCGGCGTGCAGGGGATGAAGCTGCGCGCCGGCGACGAGGTGATCGCCGTGACGATCGCGGTCGACGACTCCGACCTGCTCGTCGTGACCGAGAACGGCTTCGGCAAGCGGACCCGCGTCTCCGAGTATCCGAAGAAGGGGCGGGGCGGGCTCGGAGTGAAGACGGTGCAACTGACGGAGGCGCGCGGCCGGCTCGCCGGCGCGCGGGTCGTCCGCGACGGCTATCAGGTGATGCTGATCTCGACCGGCGGCACCGTGATCAGGATGCAGGTCGAGGAGGTCAAGCGGCTCGGCCGCTCGACGCAGGGCGTGATCGTGATGCGTCTGCGCGAAGGCGAGCGCGTCTCCTCGCTCGCCCCGGTCGTGGAGTCCGGCGACGACGAGGTCGAGCCCGCAGACGCGGCCCCCGAGGCCTGATCGCCGCGAACGGGGCCTGCGAACCTCGTCCGCGTCGGCTCTGCCGCTTCCCTTTTACAAGGGATAGTGGTAGAAGGATCAACAACCGAGGGGTCGGGAGACGTCGGACGTAAAGGAACCCCGTATGGCCTACAGCAAGCAGGTCGACCTGCTCGAGCCGATCGACATGGCCGAGCATCTCGACAAGATCGAGCTCTACCTCGGCCAGGTGTGCGCCATCGCCGGCATCTCGAAGATGCAGCTCGACTACTGGACGAACAAGGCGCAGATCCCGACCAAGGGAAAGAAGCAGCGGATCTACGACATGGACGCCGTCGAGACCGTGATGCTGATCAAGCAGGCGAAGGACAAGGGCCTCAACCTCGGCGCCGCGATCGACGCGGCCCGCCGCTTCCGCGCCCAGCGCGCGGGCTCGAGCACGGCCGCCTAGCCGCCGCGGAGCAGGCGCGCCGCCTCCTCGGGCGGGACCGCGTCGATGTAGACACCGGCGCCGAGCTCCAGCCCGGCCAGCCGCGTCGTGCGCGGGAAGAGCTCGACGTGCCAGTGAGGGCCGTCGTGGAGCCAGGCGTTCAGGGGGACGAGCTCGGCGCCGAGCAGGCGCTGGAGCCGGCGCGCGAGCTCGGCGACGAGGCGAAGCGCGGGCGCGAGCAGGTCGCTCGCGAGGCCGCCGCTCTCGGCGCTGGACGGGGCGACCAGCAGTTCGTACGGCACGCGGCTCGCGAGGGGGCACGCCGCGGTGACCCCGTCGCGGCTCAGCACCTCGACGGTGTCGGGAAGCCCCCGCTCGTCGGCCGCGGCCGGCGCGGGCACGGGGAGCCACGCGAGCTGCGAGTGCGAGTGCTCGAGCGAAGAGCCGGCCTCGCGTCCCTCGTTCAGGAACGGGAAGCAGATGCCCCCGGCGGCCCGCGCCCGACGCTGCCACGCCTCGGCGACCAGGTCGAGCGTCGCGTCGGGAAGCTCGCCGACGCTGCGGACGTGTGACGGCCCGTGCGCGACGACCTCCTGCCGCTCGAGGGCGGGGTAGAGGTTCGGGACGACGCGCACCTGCCAGCCGGTCGGGCCGGCTCCCAGTCGCAGCTCCTCGGGCGGGGTCAGATGCTCGTTGCCGGCGCAGAACGGGCAGGCGGCGCCGTCCGCGTCCGCCGCTCCGGGGCGCGTTGCGCGGGCGGGGGCGATCGCCGTCCAGCGGCCGGTCTGCGGGTCGTGGCGGAGCTCGGTCAGCGCCGGTCGCCGAGGAACGCCGACAGGATGTCGACGGGCGCCGGGAACACGATCGTGGTCGACTGCGACGAGCCGAGCTCGAGCAGGGTCTGCAGGTAGCGCAGCTGCAGCGCGATCGGGTGCTCCTCGATCACGAGCGCGGCGTCCTTCAGCCGCTCCGAGGCCTGGAACTCGCCCTCGGCGTTGATCACCTTCGCGCGCCGCTCGCGCTCGGCCTCCGCCTGGCGCGCCATCGCGCGCTGCATGCCCTGGGGGATCTCGACGTCCTTGACCTCGACGATCGAGACCTTGATGCCCCAGGGGGCCGTCGCCTCGTCGATGATCCCCTGCAGGATCGCGTTGATCTTCTCCCGCTCGGACAGCAGCTCGTCGAGCTGGTGCTGTCCGAGCACCGAGCGCAGCGTCGTCTGCGCGATCTGCGACGTCGCGACCATGAAGTTCTCGATCTGGACGATCGCCGAGCGCGGGTCGACGATGCGGAAGTAGGCGACGGCGTTCACGCGAACGGGGACGTTGTCCTTCGTGATCACCTCCTGCGGCGGCACCGTCAACGTGATCGTGCGCAGGTCGACCCGCACCATCCGGTCGACGATCGGGATCAGCCAGATCAGGCCGGGGCCCTTCGGCTCGGGGAAGAGCCGGCCGAGGCGGAAGACGATGCCGCGCTCGTACTCGCGCAGCACCTTGATCGCGCTGATCGCGTACAGCACGAAGAAGAAGAGGACGACGACCAGGATCGCGACGGCGAGCGTCATGCGACGATCCTACGTACGTCGAGGGTCAAGCCGTCGACCGCGTTCACGCGGACACGCTCTCCGGGGTGCAGCGGCTCGTCGGAGCGGGCGCGCCACAGCTCGCCGTGGACGAACACCTGGCCGCTGTCGCGGACGACACCCTCGCGACCGATGATCTCCTCGGGGCCGACGGTCACCGGCCGCCGCCGGACCGCGAGCGCCTTGCCGACGGCGATCGCCCAGAAGCCGCCGATCAGGCCCGTCACCGTCACCACGAGCGGAATCGAGGTGTGGTAGGGCGCAGGCGCGTCGTGGAAGAGCGTTGCGAGCCCGACCGCCATCGCCACCACCCCGGACAGCGTCAGCGCTCCGTGCGTGACGACGTGCGCGTCGATCACGAGCAGCGCCGCGCCGAGCAGCACGAGCGCCAGGCCGGCCCACGACAGAGGAAGCACGGAGAAGCCGAAGAGCGCACAGATCATGCAGATCGCGCCGAAGGCGCCGGGGATCACGATCCCGGGATGGAAGAGCTCGAAGCCGAGCCCCGCCAGGCCCGCGAGGAAGAGCAGCGAGACGACGTTCGGGTCGATCAGCGTCGACAGGAAGCGGGTGACGAAGCCCGGGCTCGTCTCGACCACCTGCGCGTTCGCGGTGTGCAGCGTCAGGTGCCGGGGAACCGTCGTGCGACCGTCGATCTTCGCGAGCAGTGCCGGCAACGTCGGCGCGATCACGTCGATCACGTGCTGCTGCAGCGCCTCCTCCGCCGTCAGGTTCGACGCCTTGCGCACCGCCGCGTCCGCCCACCGGACGTTCCGGCCGTGCGACTTCGCGAGCCCCCGCAGGGAGGCCGCGGCGTCGTTCACCACCTTCCGGCGCAGGTCGCTGCCGATGTTCTGGCCGTTCCCGTTGATCGGCGTCGAGGAGCCGATGTTCGTCTCCGGAGCCATCGCGAGCACGTCGGCCGCCTGCGAGATCCAGACGCCGGCGGACGCGGCCCGGGCGCCGTGCGGCGTCACGTAGACGACGACGGGGATCCGCAGGGCGAGCTCCTTCTGCACGATCTTGCGCATCGACTCCTCCAGGCCGCCCGGCGTGTCGAGCAGGATCACCGCGGCCTGGTAGCCGTGGCTCTGGGCGTGCTCGAGCGCGCCGTTCAGCCAGTCCTGGGTGACCGGGTTCACGTCGGCGTCGAAGTGGATCGCGTAGACCCGCGGTGCTGCGGCCGCGCTTGCCGGGGCGGCGAGGCAGAGCAGCGCGAGGCAGAGCACCGCGAGAGAGGGCACCGCAAGGCGAGGGCACCGCGAGGCGGGGCAGAGGCACCGCGGGGAGCAGCCGTTTCACGGTTGTAAGAATTGTATGCGCGAGAGGGCTGCCGGGGTCGAACGCGAAGGCCGCCTGGGGCATGCTGAGGTGCCTCCCTCGCCATGAAGTCGATCCTCGCCGCCGCCGCGCTCGCCGCGCTCGCCCTGCCGTCCCTCGCCCGGGCCGGCGACGTCGCCATGCGCGTGCAGGAGATCCCGCTCGGCAACCGCACCCTCGCGGCCGCGCCGCGCCCGATGCACTTCAACATGCTCGCCGTGCACTGGATCGGCGGCGGCACCGTCGAGGTGCGCACGCACCGGCTGCACGGTGGCTGGTCGCCGTGGCAGTCCGCCGACGCCGACGCCGCCCCCGACGGAGGCACCGGCCGCTGGCACGACGGCAACCTCGCGTGGACGGGCGCCTCGGACGCCGTCCGGTTCCGGCGGGTGGGCGACGTCCGCCGCCTGCGCGCCTACGAGCTGTGGAGCCGCGTCACGACGGCGCCCGCCCGCACGCTCGCCGAGGCGGGCGCCCCGCCGATCGTCACGCGCTCCGCCTGGGCTGCGAACGAGGAGATCGTGCGGGCGAAGCCGGTGCTCGCAGCGGCGGTCCGGCTTGCCGTCGTGCATCACACCGCCGGCACGAACTCCTACACGCGCGCCCAGTCGGCCGCGATCGTCCGCGGCATCGAGCTCTACCACGTGAAGGGGAACGGGTGGAACGACATCGGCTACAACTTCCTCGTCGACCGCTTCGGCACCGTCTACGAGGGCCGTGCGGGCGGCGTCGACCGGCCGGTGGTCGGAGCGCACGCCGAGGGCTTCAACAGCGGCACCGTCGGGGTCGCGCTGATGGGGAACTTCCAGTCGGCCGCGACTCCGCCCGCCGCGATGCAGTCCGCGCTCGTCGACCTGCTCGCCTGGCGGCTGGACGTCGCACACGTCGATCCGCTCGCCCGCGTCGCGTACACCTCCGGCGGCAACCTCAAGTTCAAGCTCGGCAAGGTGGTGACGCTGCGGGCGATCTCCGGCCATCGCGACACCGGCCCCAGCGAGTGCCCGGGAGCACGCGCGTACGCGCTGCTCCCCGCGATCGCCCGGCGCGTCGCCCGCACGGGCCTGCCCAAGCTGTACGCGCCCTCGGTCGCGGGCGCGGCGGGCGGGCCGGTGCGGTTCCAGGCCCGCCTCTCCTCGGCGCTTCCGTGGACCGTGACGATCGCCGACTCACGCGGCAAGGTCGTCGCAACGGGCACGGGCACGGGCACGGTCGCAGACTGGACGTGGCGCTCGCCGCCCGGGAAGGGCTCGTACACCTGGACGATCAGCGCCCCGGGGATCCTGCCGGCCACCGGCACCCTCGGCCGCAAGGGACCGGCTCCCGCGCCGGCACCGCAGAGGCCTCTGCTGACGGGGCTCGTGGTCGCTCCCGCCGTCGTGGCGCCGGCCCCCGACGGGAGCGGCGACCTCGTCGCCGTCACCTTCAAGCTCGGCACGGCGGCGACCGTCGCCGCAGACGTCGTCGACGCGTCCGGCAAGCGGGTGCTGCCCCTCGAGCAGCAGCCTCGTCCTGCCGGCGCCAACTCCTTCGAGTGGGCGGCGCATACGCTGGCCGACGGGCGGTACCGTGTCGTCGTGGCGGCCGCGGCGGCCGGCAAGCGCGTCACCAAGGCCGCGAACCTGGTCGTCGACCGCACGCTCACCGGCCTCGCGGCGACGCCCGCAGCCTTCTCGCCGAACGGGGACGGAGCGGCCGACGCGACGGCGATCGCATTCACCCTGGCCGCGGCCGCGCCGGTGCGGGTCGACGTCACGGCCGCCGGACAGGTGGTCGCGACCCCGTTCGAGGGGCAGCTCGAGGCAGGTGAGCACACCATCGCGTGGGACGGCTTCGCCGCCGGGGCGCCGCTGCCGGACGGGGCGTACACCGTCCTCGTCACGTTCGGGGATGCGCTCGGCACGGTCTCCCTGGCGTTGCCGGTCGTGATCGACACGGTGCCGCCCCAGCTGTCCGTGGTCGATCCCAGGTCGCTCACGTTCACCCTCGACGAGCCGGCCACGGTGACGGCGGTCGTGAACGGGACGGCGCAGGTGGTCGAGGACGAGCCGCAGGGCACCTTCACCCTGCCGTTCGCCGGCATCGTCGCCCAGGTCTCCGCGACCGCCACCGACGCGGCGGGCAACGTCAGCCCGGCCGTCGGGGGCTGAGCTCCCGCAGCCACGCGTCGTAGCCGCGCTCGAGCCGCTCCAGCACGTCGACGAGCAGGTCGAGGCGATCGCGGTCGACGGAGCCCGCGCCCGGGAATCGCGCACCGCCGACGTTGATGCCGATCCCGAGCACGACGCGGTCGGTGGCCTCGGCGAGGATCCCGGCGACCTTCCTGCCGCCGAACAGGACGTCGTTCGGATGCTTGATCGTCGCCGCCGGGCCGATCGCGGCCGCGACCGCGCGGGCGGCGACCAGCGTCAGGGCCGGCCAGTCGGCGACGGGCAGCGGCGGGTAGAGGGCGACCGAGAACATCAGGCCGGAGTCGGTCCACGTCCGTCCGAGCCGGCCCCGGCCCGCCGTCTGGCGCTCGGCGAGCGCGACGGCGCCGTGTGCCGCGCCCGCAGGCAGCAGGCGCTGCGTCGTCTCGGTCTCGACCGCGTGGTGGTACTCGCGCCCGAAGGACCCCCGCAGGGCGGGGAGCACCACCGGGGGGAGGAGTGTCTGCACCGAGGTACTACAGTACGAGCGGTGCAACCTCCGCCGCGCCGTTCCCGTCGAATCGTGCGAAACCTGCGGTCCGACGGGCCGCTCGTCTACGAGAGGCTCTCCGACCCGATTCTGGTGCGACGTGCGAAGGACGGCGACCAACGAGCGCTCGCAGCGCTCTGCGAGCGGCATGCGCCGCGCATCCACCGGGCGGCTCTCCACGTGCTGCGCGACCCGGAGGACGCGCGGGACGCGGCGCAGGAGGCGCTCGTGAAGCTCGTCCAGCGCGTCGGGCAGTTCCGGGGCCAGTCGCAGTTCTCGACGTGGCTGCACCGCCTGGTCGTGAACACGTGCAAGGACGTCGCGCAGGCGCGCTGGGCGAACGAGCGGCGGACGCAGCCGCTCGACGGCGACGCGCGGGTCGACGACGCGGATCCCGCCCGTGCCGCGGTCGCCGCGGAGACGCGCCGCGAGCTCGGGCGCTGTCTCGCGGAGCTGCCGCCGGCACAGGCGACGGTCGTCGCGCTGAAGGACGCCTTCGACGCCTCGTTCGAGGAGATCTCGCGGGCGACCGGGCTCCCCGTCGGCACCGCCAAGTGCTACGCGCACCGGGGCCGTAACGGCCTGCGGGAGAAGCTGAGCGCGTGAGCACGCCCCTGATGGACAAGGCCGCGATCGAGGCGGTCCTGCCGCACCGCGACCCGATGCTGCTGATCGACGAGGTGCTCGAGCTGGTGCCCGGCGAGCGGGTGCTCGCGCGCAAGACGGTCACCGAGGACGACTGTGCCGGCCACTTTCCCGGCAACCCGATCATGCCCGGCGTGAAGATGGTCGAGGCGCTCGCCCAGTGCGGCGCCGTCGCCGTCCTCTCGCAGGACGAGAACCGGGGCAAGCTCGCGCTGTTCGCGGGGATCGACGACGTCCGCTTCAAGCGGGTCGTCCGCCCCGGCGACGTCCTCACCCTCGAGTGCACGGTCGAGGCCGTGCGCGGGCCGGTCGGCCGCGGGCGGGTGCGGGCGACCGTCGACGGACAGCTCGCGGTGCGCGGGACGCTGACCTTCGCCGTCGGGGCGGGCGACGAGAGGTGATCGGCCGGACGAACGGCAAGCCGATCTCGATCACCGGCCTCGGCTGTCACGTTCCCGAGCGGATCCTCACGAACGCCGACCTCGCGGAGCTGGTCGACACCTCCGACGAGTGGATCATGACGCGGACGGGGATCCGGGAGCGCCGGATCGCAGCCGACGACGAGGCGCTCACCGACATCTGCCTGCCGGCCGCGCGGCGCGCGCTGGAGCTCGCGGGTGCCGACCCGGCGTCGATCGACCTGCTGATCGTCGCCACCGTCACGCCCGACATGGCCTTCCCCTCCTCGAGCGCGCTCCTGGCCGACCTGCTCGGCATGCCGGACGCCGCCGCGTACGACCTCTCGGCCGGCTGCACCGGGTTCGTCTACGCGATCGCGCAGGCGCACGCGATGCTCGCCGCGGGCCTGGCGCATCGCGCGCTCGTGGTCGGCGGCGACGTCCTGTCGAAGATCCTCGACTGGAGCGACCGCTCGACCCTCGTGCTCTTCGGAGACGGGGCGGGCGCCGTCGTGCTGGAGCCGGTCGAGCGGGGCGGCTTCCTCGGGTTCGAGCTCGGAGCCGACGGCGGCGGCGGCCAGAACCTCTGGCTGCCCGGCAGCGGCTCGCGGCGGTTCGACGACCCCGACCGGTTCGTGAAGATGAACGGGCGTGAGGTGTTCCGGTTCGCGACCCGGGTGATGGTCAGCTCGGCGGAGGCGATCCTCGAGCGAGTGCGGACGGAGCGTCGCCGACGTCGACGTCTACGTGCCGCACCAGGCGAACGTCCGGATCATCGACCACGCTGCACGAAAGCTCGGCTTTCCGAAGGAGAAGACCGTGGTCAACGTCAGCAGGTTCGGCAACACGTCGTCGGGGTCGATTCCCCTCGCTCTCGCCGACGCCGCCGACGACGGACGGCTGCAGCCTGGCAAGCTGGTGCTCCTCACCGGCATGGGTGCGGGACTGACCTGGGGATCGGCATTGATCGAGTGGACACACGAGACGACTGGAGCAGCGGCATGACGAAGATCGCGTTCATGTTCCCGGGCCAGGGAGCGATGGAGGCAGGGATGGGCCGGGAGATCGCGATGGCCGTGCCCGAGGCGATGGCGGTGTTCGACGAGTCGAGCGTCGGCCGCCGGCATGGACCTCAAGGCGCTCTGCTTCGACCGGCCCGTCGAGGACCTCGTCGACACGGAGGTGCAACAGCCCGCCCTCGTGGCCACGTGCCTGTCGATCGACGCGGCGCTGCGCAGCCGCGGCATCCGCCCCGACGTCGTCGTCGGCCATTCGGTCGGGGAGTTCGCGGCGCTCGGCTCCTCCGAGTCGATCTCGGTGCGCGACGCGATCGCGCTCGTTCGGGAGCGCGGCGCGGCGATGGCCGAGGCGGCCAAGGCGCACCCCGGCTCGATGGCGGCGATCCTCGGCCTCGCCGACGAGGTGGTCGAGTCGCTGTGCGCGAAGGTCTCGAACGTCTGGCCCGCGAACTACAACTGCCCGGGCCAGCTCGTGATCTCGGGCGAGACGCCCTCGGTCGACGAAGCCTGCGACGAGGCGGCGCTTCAGGGCGCGCGGCGCGCGATCAAGCTGCGCGTCTCCGGGGCCTTCCACTCGCCACTCGTCGCCCGGGCGGCCGAGCGGCTGCGGCCGGCGGTCGAGCGCGCGCACCTCGGCGAGGGCCGCGCCGCGTTCATGTCGACCGTGACGGCCAAGGTGGAGGACGCCCAGCACTACGGCGAGCTGCTCGTCGAGCAGCTGACGGCGCCCGTCCGGTTCACGCAGGCTGCCCGCGAGCTGATCGCGAGCGGCGTCACCACGTTCGTCGAAGTCGGGCCGGGCAACGTCCTGTCGGGTTTACTGAAGAGGATCGACAGGTCGGTGCGCACGATCTCGGTCAACGACCTGAAGTCGCTCGAAGAGGCGACGCAGGCCCTTGGCTGAGTTCGCGGCGCTCGACGGGAAGCTCGCGCTCGTCACCGGCGCCTCGCGCGGCATCGGCCGCGCCGTGGCCGAGGAGCTCGCGCGCGCCGGAGCGGAGGTGGTCGTCGGCTACCGCTCGGGCCGCGAGGAGGCCGAGGAGCTGGCCGCCGCGATCGGAGGGCGGGCGGTGCAGGCGGACGTCTCCTCGCCCGGGGACGCTGCCCGGCTCGTCGAGGAGGCCGGCGACGTCGACGTGCTCGTCAACAACGCGGGGCTGACGCGCGACGGCCTGCTCGCGCGGATGTCCGACGACGACTGGCGCGTCGTGATCGACACCAACCTCAGCTCGGTCTTCTACACCTGCCGTGCCGTCACCCGCCCGATGATGAAGAAGAAGCGCGGCGTGATCGTGAACGTCAGCTCGATCGTGGGCGTCCACGGCAACTGGGGGCAGACGAACTACGCGGCGTCGAAGGCAGGGATCATCGGCTTCACGAAGTCGCTGGCCCGCGAGCTCGGCTCGCGCAACGTCCGCGCGAACGTCGTCGCGCCCGGGTACGTGAGGACGCAGCTCACCGACGTGCTGCCGGAGGCCGCCACGGCCGCGATGGTGGAGAACACGCCGCTTGGCCGCATCGCCGAGCCGGACGAGATCGCCGGGGCGGTACGCTTCCTGGCCTCGGACGAGGCCTCGTTCATCACGGGCGAGGTGCTGCTCGTCGACGGCGGACTGGGGATGTGAGTATGGATCGGCGGGTCGTGATCACCGGGCTCGGGATGGTGAGCCCCCTCGGCAACGACGTGCAGACGTCGTGGTCGCGGCTGCTCGCGGGCGAGTCCGGCGCGGCGGAGATCACCGCCTTCGACCACACCGACTACAACGTCCATTTCGCCTGCGAGCTGAAGGACTTCGATCCCACCGCCTGGATCGACCGGAAGGCGGCGCGCCGGATGGATCGCTTCGCACAGATGATCCTCGCGGCGGCACGACAGGCCGAGCGGGATTCCGGCGTCGACGTCTCGGCGGCCCCCGACCGGTTCGGCGCGTCGATCGCGACCGGGATCGGCGGCCTGCACAGCTACCAGGAGTGCTACCACGTGCTCCTGACCAAGGGCCCCGACCGGGTGAGCCCGTTCTCGATCCCCTCGATCATCCCGAACATGGGAGCGGGCTGGGTGTCGATCGAGCTCGGCACCAAGGGGCCCCTGATGAGCGAGTGCACCGCCTGTGCGGCCTCGAACATGGCGATCGGGGACGCCGCGGACGCGATCCGCATGGGCCGCGCCGACGTCATGTTCGCGGGAGGCACCGAGGCGCCGATCACCGAGGTCGGGATCGCGGGCTTCGACGCGATGCGGGCGCTCTCGCGCCGCAACGACGACCCGGAGCGGGCCTCGCGGCCCTTCGACGGCAACCGCGACGGCCTCGTGATGGGCGAGGCGGCGGCGGTGCTCGTGCTCGAGGAGCTCGAGCGGGCCCGGGCGCGCGGGGCGACGATCTACGGCGAGTTCGTCGGGTACGGCATGTCGTCCGATGCCGCGCACATGACCGAGCCCGACCCGACCGGCGAGAGCCCGGCGCGCGCGATGACGATGGCGCTGGCCGCCGCGGGCCTCGACGGCAGCGAGGTGGGTTACGTCAACGCCCACGCCACCTCGACGCCCCTCGGCGACGCGGCCGAGACGAAGGTGATCAAGAACGCGTTCGGCGAAGAGCACGCGAAGCGGCTTGCCGTTTCCTCGACCAAGGGCGCGACCGGCCACTGCTTCGGCGCCGCGGGCGCGGTCGAGGCCGTCTTCACCGTGCTGGCGATCGTCGACCGCAAGGCGCCCCCGACGATCAACTACGAGGATCCCGACCCCGCCTGCGACCTCGACTACGTCCCGAACGAGGCCCGGGACCTGCCGGACCTGGACGTCGCCGTGTCGAACTCGTTCGGCTTCGGCGGCCACAACGCCTCGATCGTCGTCGCCCGCTACGACGAGTCGGCGTAGGCGCTCCCGCGCCCACCCCACGGCAGGGGCGCAGTGGCGGGGGTCGAAGCAGAGCACCCATGGCAGATCCGGCCACGAGCGTTGCCGTCCGCGACGACGCGCACCATGCACCGATGCGCCGGCTCGAGATCGCGGGGCGGGCGGTCGAGTTGCACATTCGCCGCTCGACCCGGGTGCGCGGGAACCGGATCGTCGTGCGCTACGGGCAGCCACCCGAGCTCGTCGTCCGGCCGCGCGCCTCGCGGGCGGAGATCGACGATGCGATCTCGTTCTACCTGCCGTGGCTCGAGCGTCAGCTCGCGAACGCGCGGGAGCCCTCTCTCGGGCTCGAGCGGCTGTCGCTGACGGCCGAGCAGGGACGGCGGGAGGCCCGGGCGCGCGTCTCGCTGGTCGCGCAGTCCGAAGCGGCGGCGCTGGGTGTCTCCTACGGCCGGATCACGCTGCGGGACCAGCGCAGCCGGTGGGGCTCGTGCTCGAGCAAGGGCACGCTGAGCTTCAACTGGCGACTGGTGCTGGCGCCGCACGACGTGCTCGACTACGTGGTCGTGCACGAGGTCTGCCACCTCGTCGAGCTGAACCACGGCCCCGCGTTCTGGCGGCTCGTCGAGTCGCGCCGGCCCGGGTACCGCGAGTCGAAGGCGTGGCTCGACGAGTACGGCTGGGAGATCCTCGCGTACCGTCCGGCGACGGCCCTCGCTGCGTAGAGTGCGCCCGTGGACCGGTGGGCGAGCTTCGACTGCTACGGCACGCTGATCGACTGGGACGGCGGCATGCGCTCCGAGCTCGCGCGTGTCTTCGGCGAGGACGACGCCGACGAGCTGCTGGGCGTGTATCACCGGCTCGAGCCCGAGCTCCAGCGCGACGGATCGCGCTCCTACCGGGAGGTGCTGACCGAGGCCATGCGCCGCCTCGGCGCCCCGCCCGGAGCCGAGCACGGCCTCGCGGAGTCGCTGCCGGCCTGGCGCGCGTTCCCCGAGGTGCACGGGGCCCTGCACGAGCTGCGCCTGCGCGGCTGGAAGCTCGCGATCCTCTCGAACACCGACGACGACTTCGTCGCCGCTTCCCAGGTGCAGATCGGTGTGCCCTTCGACGAGGTCGTCGTCGCGCAGGAGATCGGCTCGTACAAACCCGCGCACCGCCACTGGGAGGAGTTCTTCCAGCGCACGCGGGCCCCGCCGCGAAGGGCACGTCCATGTGGGTGCGTCGCTCTTCCACGACATCGTTCCCGCCAACGAGCTCGGGCTGCGCAGCGTCTGGATCAACCGGCTCGCCGAGACGCCTCCGCCGGACGCGCAGCCGACGCGTGAGCTCACCGATCTGTTCTCGCTGCCGGAGACGCTCGCTGGCCTCGTCCCGGCGTGACCCTGCCCGCGGCGGCGACCTTCGTGTACGTGGCGCGATGACCTCGCCTCCCCTCAGACCCTTGCGGGCGGAGGACGCCGAGCAGGTCGCTGCGCTCTTCGTCGCCACCTTTGGCGAAGCGCGCCGGCTCGACGCCGAGGAGATCCGCTCGTGGCTGCGCAACGAGGAGTTCGAGCCGGGCTGGCTGCAGGTGCTCGAGGAGAACGGCCGCATTGCGGGCTACGGGGACATCTGGGCGAAGAGCGAGGTGCTCGAGCTCGACGTCGTCGCTCCCGGGCGCTGGGGCGAGTTCTTCGACTGGGCCGAGCAGGAGGCGCGGGAGCGACGGCTGCCGTTCGTGCGTACCCAGGTGCCGTACGGGCACGAGCTGGCGGCGTACGTGGAGGCGCGCGGCTATGAGCAGTGGCGCCACTCGCTGCGCATGGAGATCGCGCTCAACGAGCCGCCGACGTACGAGTTGCCCGCTCGGATCGAGCTCCGCCCGTACCGCGACGAGGACGAGCCGACGCTGCGTGACGCGCTGAACGAGGCGTTCGGCGACGACCCGTTCTGGGACGAGGTGACGCCGGGCAACTTCCGGGCGTTCTGGCACGAGGCCCGCGGCTACGATCCCGAGCTGTTCGCGCTTGCGTGGGCCGGCACCGAGCTCGCCGGGTTCTCACTCGCCTACCCGCAGCGCGGTCCCGACGCGGAGCTCGGCTGGATCGGCACGCTCGGCGTGCGGCCGCCGTGGCGCCGGCGAGGGCTCGGCGAGGCGCTGCTGCGCCGCTCGTTCGCCGACCTCCGGGAACGGGGCCTGCGGCGGGCGGGGCTCGGCGTCGACGCGCAGAACGTCACCGGCGCCCTACGTCTCTACGAGCGTGTCGGCATGCGGCAGGTGTCGCGGTCGGACACCTGGCGGAGGCGCCTGTGAGCGCGCTCCGCGCCCGCTGCCCCGACTGCCGCACGCTCACCGCGGTGGCGATCGGGCCCGAGTACCAGTGCCACTCGTGCGGGCGCGAGTTCGCGGCGGGGCTCGTGCGCGTCGCGCTCGACGGCGACCCCGCGTTCGCGCTCCTCGACGTGCCCTGGCCGGAGGCGCTCGTCGTCGACGCCGCCGCGCCGCCGGAGTCGCTCGCGCGCGAGCTGCCGAAGCGCCCGCTCGTGCTTGCGTCCTCCCCGGCGGCACACGACCTCGTGGCGGCGGTCGTCGGCTCCGGCTACGTGCGCTTCGACGCTCCCCCGCCCGACCCGGCGGCGGCCGAGCTCGAGCTCGCAGGGCGCCCGACGCCCGCCGGCGCGGGCTTCAGCGGCTTCCCGTCCTCACCCGAGGGTGCCGCGCTGGTCACCCGGCTGGCGCATGCCCTCGGCCTGTAACCGGGGGCCGCTCGCCGCGGTCTAAGCTCTGCCACATGGCCGAGCCCCGTATCGACGTCCAGGTTGAGCACCGGGACGCCCCGCCGCCCGCCGAGCGAAAGCATCCGAACACGTGCCCGAAGTGCGGATCGCACTTCCGCGACGACGAGCTGCGGGGGAGCCTCTGGGTGTGCACCCACTGCGACCACCACTTTCCGATGCGGGCTCGCGACCGGATCGCCTGGTACGCCGACCCCGAGACGTTCGTCGAGGAGGCGCCGGACGTCCGCTCCGAGGACCCGCTGCAGTTCTTCGACCTGCGGCCGTACGGGGAGCGGCTCGCGGAGGCCGAGCTCAACACCGGCCTCGGCGAAGCGATCGTGATCGGGCAGGCCGCCCTCGACGCGCACCCGGTCGAGCTCGCGGTGATGGACTTCAGGTTCATGGGCGGCTCGATGGGCAGCGCCGTCGGCGAGAAGTTCTCGCGCGCCTGCGACTCGGCGATCGCCCGCGGGGTGCCGCTCGTCTCGGTGACCTCGTCGGGAGGCGCACGGATGCAGGAGGGGATCCTCTCCCTCATGCAGCTGCCGAAGACCGTCTGCGCGGTCGAGGACCTGCACGACGCGCACATCCCGATGATCACCGTGATGGCACACCCGACCACGGCGGGCGTGCTCGCGTCGTTCGCCTCGCTCGGCGACGTGACGATCGCCGAGCCCGGCGCCCTGATCGCGTTCACCGGCCCGCGAGTCGTGCAGCAGACGACGCGCGAGAAGCTGCCCGACGACTTCGGCCTGGCGGAGCAGAACCTGCGCTTCGGCCATCTCGACGCGATCGTGCCGCGACCGGAGCAGCGTGCCTACCTCGCACGCGTGCTGAGGCTCTTCGCGTGACGGAGCGCGACCAGGAGGCGAGCCTGCGGCAGCGGCTCTCGGGCCTCTCGCGGCTGCCGCTCCTGCGCGGCACGAGGGTCGACGGCGAGGCCGAGCGTCTCCAGGCACAGCTCGAGAGGCTGAACTCCGACGCCACCGACGAGACGATCTGGCGGTCGGTCGAGCTCGCCCGCCATCCGGAGCGCCCCTACACGCTCGACTACGTCGCCCGGATCGTCGACGACTGGGTCGAGCTGCACGGCGACCGCGGCCGCGCCGACGACGGAGCTCTCGTGACGGGGCTCGGCCGGCTCGACGGCCGCACCGTCGCGCTCGTCGGCCACCAGAAGGGCCGCGACGTCAAGGAGCGCGTCGACCGGCAGTTCGGGATGGCCTACCCGGAGGGCTACCACAAGGCGATGCGGATCATGGAGATCGCGGAGCGCTTCGGCTTCCCGGTGCTCGCGCTCGTCGACACGCCCGGGGCCTACCCGGGGGTCGCCGCCGAGCAGCACGGACAGGGAGGCGCGATCGCCCGGTCGCAGGCCGCCATGTCGAGGCTGACCGTCCCGACGGTCGCGTGCATCATCGGCGAGGGCGGCTCGGGTGGCGCAGTCGCGCTCGCGGTGTCGGATCGGGTGCTGATGCAGGAGAACGCGATCTACTCGGTGATCACGCCGGAGGGCTGCGCCGCCATCCTCTGGCGGGACGCCGCCGAGGCCAAGAAGGCCGCCGCGGCGTTCAAGCCGGACGCGCGGCACTGCCTCGAGCTCGGGGTGATCGACGGGATCGTGCCGGAGCCGCCCGGCGGTGCGCAGGCCGACCACGACGGGGCGGCGGCCCTGCTGCGCACGGCGGTGACGGAGGCGCTGGACGAGCTCGACGAGACCCCGGGCGAGGAGCTTCGCCGCCGGCGGCGTGCGAAGTTCAGGGGCATGGGCGTCTTCGCCTGACGCCGGCCGGAAATCCCCGCTTTCCACATCATCCACAGGGTTTTCAACGGAGGCGCGTTTCCCTTGTAAACGCGTCGAGGCCCACACGAATGCGGGCCTCGAGCGCCTAACCCCCCGTCAGGTGGAGAAGCTCGCAGGGAATCTCTCCACACCGGTGCGCGGCTAAACCTCACGGGGGGCCGCCGGTTTCCGACCCGTGCCGCCGCGGAACATTCGCCACCGTGCCCCGCCCGATCTGGTCAGGCAACGTTTCGTTCGGGCTCGTCACCGTCCCCGTCCGCATGTTTCCGGCGACCCGGTCGAAGGAGCTCCACTTCCACTTCCTCGACCGCCGGGACGGAGCACCGATCGGCTACGACAAGGTCAACAAGCGCACCGGCGAGCACGTCGACCCGGAGCACGTGATGCGCGGGTTCGAGGTCGAGCCGGGCCGGTACGTGGAGCTCGCGGAGGAGGACGCCGACCGGCTCGACGTGGAGCTCACGCACGCGATCGACATCTGCGACTTCGTCTCGCTCGCGGAGATCGACCCGGTGTACTTCCGCACCACCTACCACCTCCTGCCGCAGGAGGGCGCCGAGAAGCCCTACCGTCTCCTCGCCCGCGCGCTCGAGGAGACCGGACGGGTCGCGGTCGCGAAGGTGGTGATCCGGACGAAGCAGCACCTCGCCTGCATCCGGCCGGCCTCCGGGGTGCTCGTGCTCGAGACGATGTACTACGACGACGAGGTGCGCAGGCCGGACGAGGTGCCTAGCCCGAGCATCCGCGACGCCGAGCTGGAGCTGGCCAAGACGCTGGTCGAGAGCCTCGCCGACGACTGGGACCCGTCTCGCTACCACGACCGCTACCGGAGCGCGCTGCTCGAGCTGCTCGAGGCGAAGGCGGAGGGGGCGACGCTGCCGGAGCCGGACGAGGGCACGGGAGGCGAGGTCGTCGACCTGATGGAGGCGTTGCGGCAGTCCGTCCAGGCGACGGCCCGCCGGCGGGCCCGAACGGGATAGCGTTTCGGAGCCGTGAGCCTCTCCGAGTACCGCCGCAAGCGCGATCGGCAGGAGACGCCGGAGCCGTTCGGCGGGGAGGGGGCGGACCGCGAGGCGGGCCACGCCGAACGGGACGAGGGACGGCCGATCTTCGTGGTGCAGCGTCACGACGCGCGGCGGCTCCACTACGACTTCCGGCTCGAGCGAGACGGCGCGCTCGCCTCCTGGGCGGTGCCGAAAGGGGTCCCGCTCGAGCCCGGCGGGCGGTCGCTCGCCGTGCACGTCGAGGACCACCCGCTCTCCTACGCGGGCTTCGCCGGCGAGATCCCCGCGGGTCAGTACGGCGCCGGCACGGTCGAGATCTGGGACGACGGCACCTACGAGCTGCTCGAGGAGAAGCGCAACGGTCAGCTGACGGTGCAGCTGCACGGCACCCGCCTCCGCGGGCGATGGACGCTCGTGCCGGCCAACCTGGACGGCAAGGAGGAGAACTGGCTGCTGATCAAGGGGCACGACGACCACGACGTCGTCCAGGGGAGCTACGAGCCGATGCTCGCCACCGCCGACACGCGCGTCCCTCACGGCGACGGCTGGACGTACGAGGTGAAGTTCGACGGCTACCGCGCGCTCGCCTACGTCCGCGCGGGCGACTGCACCCTGCGGTCGCGCAACGACAAGGACCTGACGGCCCGGTTCCCGGAGGTCGCGAAGGCGGTCGCGCGCGCCGTGAAGAGCCCGAATGCCGTCCTCGACGGCGAGGTGTGCCGCCTCACGGCCGACGGCCGGTCGAGCTTTTCGGAGCTGCAGCAGGGCTCCGGGCCGCTCGTCTACTTTGCCTTCGACCTGCTCGAGCTCGACGGCGTCCCCACCGTCGACCGGCCGCTCGTCGAGCGGAAGGCACGACTGCGGGAGCTGCTCGACCGGCGCGTGGAGGCGGTCGCCTTCTCGGAGAGCTTCGACGACGGCGACGCGCTGCTCGAGGCTGCCGGAGAGCGCGGGCTCGAGGGGATCGTCGCGAAGCGGGCCGACGGGCCGTACCGGCCGGGCCGCCGCAGCTCCGAGTGGCGCAAGATCAAGCTCGACACGCAGGACGACTTCGTCGTCGTCGGGTACACGCGGGGCACGGGCCGGCGCGCCGGGACGTTCGGCGCGCTCGTCCTCGCCGTGAAGGAGGACGGCGCCTTGCGCTATGCGGGGAACGTCGGCACCGGCTTCGACGACGCCGAGATCCGTCGCCTGCTCGAGCTGCTCCGGCCCCTGCACCGCGACACGCCGCCGCTGCCCGCGGTGCCGACGATGCCGCGCGTGCGCAGGGGAGACGTGCAGTGGGTCGAGCCGCGCCTCCTCGTGCAGGTGCGCTACGGCGAGTGGACGCACGACGGCCACCTACGCCATCCCGCCTACCTCGGGCTGCGCGACGACCTCTCGGCGCCGCCCGCCGGCGAGCCCCGGCAGGCGGACGTGATCCGCTCGGGCGGGCGCGAGCTTCGGCTCTCGAACCTCGACAAGCCGTTCTGGCCGGAGGAGGGGATCACCAAGGGGGACCTTCTGCGCTACTACCAGGAGATCGCGCACGTGCTCGTGCCCCATCTGCTCGACCGTCCGTTCACCATGCGCCGCTACCCCGACGGCGCGGCCGGCAAGGCGTTCTTCCAGAAGGACGCACCGAAGCACATGCCCGACTGGATCCCGACCTTCCGCGCCCTCGTCTCGGCGCGCGACGCGAGCCGGACGAGGAAGTGGATCGACTTCCCGATCGTCGACGACGAGCCGGCGCTCCTGTGGATGGTGAACATGGGCTGCATCGACATGAACACCTGGTACTCGCGCGTCGACCGGCCCGACCGCCCGGACTTCGTGCTGTTCGACCTCGACCCGACGCCGGAGGTGCCGTGGCGCCAGACGATCGAGGTGGCGCTCATCCTGAAGGAGGTGCTCGACACGCTCGAGCTCGTCTCCTTCCCGAAGACGTCGGGCGGCAAGGGCTTCCACGTGCTCGTCCCTCTCGAGCGCCGCTCGACCTACGAGGACACCCGTGCGTTTGCGGAGATCGTCGCGGGGGCGATCGCGCGGGCGCACCCGACGCTTGCGACCACCGAGTGGTCGAAGGCGCGCCGCCGCGGCGTGCTGATCGACGCGAACCAGAACGGCGAAGGGAAGACGATCGCCTCCGCCTACTCGGTGCGGCCGAGACCGGGGGCGACCGTCTCGACCCCGCTCGCGTGGGACGAGGTCGACGAGCACCTCGACCCGTCGGCGTACACGATGCCGGTGGTGCTCGAACGCGTGCGGTCGCGCGGCGACCTGTTCGCCCCGGTCCTCTCGACCCGTCAGGTCCTCTCGAAGGCGCTCAGACGGCTTTCGTAGGGCGCGTGCGGGCCGCCTCCTTCGCCACGGCGAGCTCCTTGCCGTCGATCACCGCATAGCGAAGCGCGATCGCCGAGAGCTCGTCCGAGGCCTCCTTGGCCGCGTGACCGAGCTTCGCGTCGAGCGTGGCCGGGTCGTCGAGGTAGAGGAGCCGCGTCCAGAACGTCGTCAGGACGATCGACACCCACGGCATGAAGATCGCGTTGCGCTCGAGCGCCGCCGAGGGTCGCTGGACGAAGAACGCCTTCATCCGAAGTACCGACTGGCCGATAAGGGGACGAGAATGAACGCGCTTGGCTATATCCGAGTGAGCAGGGTTGGCGGTCGCGAGGGTGACTGCGTTCATCTCGCCTGCCGAGCAGCGCAAGGCAATCGACGGCGTTGCGAAGCGCGACGGTCTCACGATTGTCGAGTACCTCGAAGAGCTTGACGCGAGCGGCGGCGACAACAAGCGGCCGAAGTGGAACGAGGCAATTGGCCGCATCGAGTGCGGTGAGGTACAGGCTCTAGTCGTTTGGAACCTCAGCCGGTTCAGCCGCTCTGCGAAGGACGGACTTGCGGCCATCGAGCGCATTGAAGCGGCGGGCGGTTCTCTCTACTCCTCTGCCGGTGATGCGGGTGACGGCTCAGACACCGGCAAGCTCAGCCGAGGCATCTTCCTGGTCTTCGCCGAGTTCGAGCGGAACCGGGCACGCACTGGTTTCCGGATGGCTCAGGGCAACGCCGTCGTCGGTCGCGGGATTCATACGGCTTCGCGGATGCCGACTGGCTACAGCCGGAATCCTGGTACTCAGCGGCTGGAACCGAATGAGTTCGCACCCTTGATCAAGGAACTGTTCGAGCGGAGGGCCAAGGGTGCCACGCTTGGCGAACTGGTCAAGTGGTTCGTGTCGGCCGGTGGGTCGCCGCTGACGAATCGCGCGACTCTCTCGGCAATGCTCAAGAACCGGGCCTATCTCGGTGAGGCTCGCAACGGTGAATTCGTTCACCCGAACGCGCATCCGGCAATCGTGAGTCAGCGGCTCTTCGATCAGGTGCGGGCGATGAAGGGTCAAGGACGGAAGCACACCGGCAAGGCTGCGGCTGCCACGCTCTTTGGCGGAATTGTGGTCTGTGATGGCTGCGGCCGTCGCATGGCAACGACGGTCAACGGACGCGACGAGTACGTCTATCGGTGCAACTACCAAGTGTGTCCGTCGCGGGCCACCTGCATGGCGCACGAGCTTGATGCCGAGGTGACCGACCGTCTCCTGTCCTACTGGAACACGTTCCAGTTCACCCATCTTGAGCGGTCGCACGGCAACGAGGCTGAGATGGCGGCCGACCTTGCCCAGGCTCGCGAAGAACTTGCCGACGCACAGCACCTGCTCGACAAGTTCCAGGCGAACAAGCGCGAGTACCTCAAGTCCATGGCACCGGCTGAGTTCGCCGAGTACCTCATGACCCTCAAGGCCGACGTTGCCGACGCTCAGATTGCGGTGGAGATGGCCGAGTCGGCTACGAGCGAGCCGCCGACACGCGAGCGCGTTGCCGACTTGTGGGATACGTGGACGCACGAGACGCGCAAGGAGTGGTTGGGACAGAACGTCCCTTGCGTGATCGTGCGCAAGTCAGGTCAGGGTCGCGGCAACCCGGTGCCGGTCGCCGAGCGAATCGCCGTCTGTCTTGACGAAGACACGTGGCTTCACCCGAAGGCGCATCGGAGTAGCGAGGCTTTCGGCATCCCGAAGCTATTCGACGCCAGTCGCCTCGTGGGTAGGCGCAAAGTCAAATCAGCGAACTGATCAGATCCTGCGCGATCACCGGATGTGTGCCGGGGGCCGCTTCCAGGGAGAGCGCCACCTGCTGTGGAGCGATCTGAACGACCGTATGTCTAGCGCGAGGAGCAGAGTTGTCCTTGGCGAAGGTACCGCTCGCCGATCCCGCAGGGTACCGTCGCCTCAGATGCCTACGAAAAGTTCCGAGTACACGCTCGCGCAAGATGACCCGCGTGCTGCCTGGGCGATCTTCACGATCCACGAGGCATCGCAGTACCTACATCTGCCCTATTCGACGTTGCGTCGTTGGATCGACCCGGAACAGGGCACACCGCTTGTATCCACGCTCGCGCGGCGAGGCCACCTGCCGCGCCTGTCCTTCATCGGCTTTGCCGAGGCGTTCGTGCTGACTGCTGCGAAACGGGCAGGTGTACCGCCGCATCGCATCCGAGACGGTGTAGAAGCGGTGCGGGCGAGCATCGGCGTGGACTATGCGCTCGCAACGAAGAGGTTGTATGTGGACAAGGCTGAGCTACTCGTTGCACCGGAAGGCGGAACCGACCTCGACGACCCAGCCGATCTGGAGGTGGCTCGCACCCGGCAGATCCAGATGACGCGGACGGTCAAGAAGCAGCTTGCGCACATCTCGTATGGGAGCGACGGGATCGCCGCAACACTCACGCTCCCTGCATTCGAGCACGCCACGGTGATTGTTGATCCGCACGAGGCTTTCGGTGCTCCGATCATTCGCAGGACGGGCACGCGGCTGCGCGACATCGTGTCGCTCTGGAAGGCGCATGAGGACGTGCGCGACATCGCGTATGACTTCGACCTGACAGTCACCGAAGTCGAGGACGTTGTTCGTGCGCAGACGAAGCGTCCCAACGACTGACAGCCCCGAGTTCTTCACAGATCGCGGCCTTGGCAAACGGGTCGTCGAGGCGCTCCGAGCCGAAGGCTGGAACGTCCGCTCGATGCAAGAGACCTATCCGAGTTCTGACCGCAGCCGTAGTAGGCGCTTCGATGACGAGAACTGGATACCGACCGTGACCGAGCGAGGGTGGATCATCCTGTCGAAAGATGGTTTCCGCTACAGCCACGAGAAGCAGGCCATTTCAGACTGCGCAGCACGTGTCTTCATGATTCCCAACGGAAACCTACGCACGGAGTACATGGTCGAGCGGTTCACCGCCTCCAGGGAAGAGATCTTCACCCGCTCCTGCGAAGCAGGCCCGTACTTGTTCGCTGTTCACCCATCGTCGCTTCAGCGGATCACGCTTCCTGATCCGTCGTAGACAGGTCACCAAGCTCGCATGTGAGGTTCCACCGCAGGAGTCCCGTGGGGTCGGAGGGTTCCCTAAACGCGACCCACTCGGAACTTCCGGGCTGTTCCTAGACTGCGTTTTTGCTTGACGGTTCCTCCTGCTCAGGACGGACGAGTTCCGTGTCCAAGAGTGAGGTAGAGTCCCAACAATCGAATGCGATGGCAGAGCGCGTGCGTGTGTTAGTCACGAGCACAACCGCCGCGCCCGATGCGCGCCGTCAACCGGTGGTGGCGCTCGCCAGGAGGTAGCCGCGTCGGATCTGTGCTGCCCAGATGTCGTTTACGAAGGCCACGAGGACTCTCGCGTCGGTTACGCAGTCGTTCCACGCCTCGCCCCGGTCGTCGGCGTCAAGTAGATCTCGCTCGGCCAGGAACTTGTGGCGGAAGTACATGTAGGTCTGGTTGAGCGCGACAGAGATCTCGAAGAACGCCCGGTCGAGCATCGCGAGCGCGACGCCCTGTGCCTCGGCTTCAAGTTCGGCGCGTTCGGGCGTTCCTGCGAGGGGCAGCACCGCTAGACCTCAGCCTTCAGAGCGCGGTAGACGGTCGCACGACTCACGCCAACCGTGGCTGCGATGGCTGCGAGCGTGAAGTTCCGTGAGTCGTACATCGTGCGAGCGACCTCGTTCTTCTCGGCTGTCATCTTCGACGGCCTTCCGCCTTTTCGACCGCGAGCACGCGCTGCTGCGAGTCCGGCCTGAGTCCGCTCTACGATCAACGATCTCTCGAATTCCGCGAGCGCCCCGAAGATGTGGAAGACGAGCTTGCCTCCCGGCGTGCTCGTGTCGATCCCTTCGGTGAGCGAGCGAAACGAGACGCCACGCTCCTCAAGCTCGCCGACGACCTCGATCAGGTGACGTAGCGAGCGACCGAGCCGGTCGAGCCTCCAGACCACGAGGGTGTCACCCGACCTCAGGTGGTCGAGCATCCGTTCAAGCTCTGGGCGCGTGTCGAGCGCTCCCGATGCTGTCTCCTCGAAGATGCGCTCGCATCCGGCCTCGGTAAGCGCGTCGATCTGGAGAGCGGGGTCTTGATCGGATGTGCTGACCCTGCTGTATCCGATCAGAGCCACCACCCAAGAGTAGCATAAACGCAACCTTAGGGTTGCGCGATACGTACAATTCGGACACGGCTTCTGAACGCCCTGGACTCCCCCGCAGGGGACGTTCGAGAGGTATGTCAGAACCGTTCGTTTACGGACACGGCAACCACTTCGAACCCCGCGCTATTGGAGGAGTCCGACCTCCGCATCCTGGTTTGCCTACCGTGGCCTGAGAGGCGCTCCTGTTGCCTCCTGGGGCTATGTCTGAGGCACCCAAGACCCCTTCATCCGAAGGGGTAAAACGGCTCGGGGCGCGGCTCCATAAACACGATGATGCGCTCCTCGCTCGCGAGGGTCGTCCCGTGAGGCGACACGCCTACAGTGCGAGCAATCCCCAGACGAGCTTCTTGCGCTGTGGGGGCATGAAGTACCAGCCGAGAGGTAGCTGCGCGAGGTGCTGGGCGTGGTGGCTGATGTCGAGACTCTCTAGGAAGCCATCGAGTGTCATGTCTGTCCTGATGGAGATCGGGTCAGCTACCGGGACGATCTTGAAGTCTCGCTTCGTCTTGCTTCTGACGCCTGTGACTTTGAGCACCGAAGCAGGGTCAGCTAGGCGGGTAATCGCTCGGAAGAAGTTGCCGAACGACTGCTCGATGATCCCGACGCTGGGCAGCAGTTCCCCGTTCTCATCGATGCACTCACCCACGACATACGTGTCGTCGCGGGGCACGAGTTCGGCGGCGAGCGCGAAGACACATTCGTGTGGTTTCCAGCTTTCTGGCAGAAGCGGCGCAACGGTGTCGTTGGTTCCCTCGTAGGCGATCCAGGCGAGCCGCTCCACCCCGGCTGCGTCGTAGCCGATGTTCAGCCCCTCCCACATCGTGGCCCCGATCCACTCGTCCGGTGCGGACAGAAGCTGGAGGTGCCGCACCTTGTTACCTCGCAGCGAGATGCGGTGGTAGCCGTTGATCTGCTTGTGTTTCCGAGCGAGCGCGATCCTCTGTTCTCGCTTGCGCTGCTCGCTTGGTGGCCGACGACGCGGACTGGTTGTCTTCTTAGGACTCGCCGTTGTCGCTGCCGGAGCGACGGTTGGATTGTCCTCGCGTTCGGGTGCTTTGCGAGCAGATCTGATCGGGATGAAGCGCGACCAACCACCAGCAAGCGGTGTCGCAGATGCGCGACCCTTCTCCGTCAGACGCACCCGCTGCTTGTTCGCGGGAAGACGCTCGGTCGTCACGTAGCCGCGTTCACGTAGGCGTCTTGCTAGATCGCGAGCAGCGGAGAGTCCCAGCGGCTTGGTGTACCTGAACCGACCGGAGACCTCGATGATCTCCCGGTACCACTCGCCGAGAAGCAGGAAGTCACCGTCAGTCTCCCGTTCCAGACGCTGCTTCAGGACGAGGAAAGGAAGCTGCGGATCTGCGTAGGAGCGCTTCTTGCCGAGAGTGTGTTGATTCTCTTCTACACGTGGGGTGTGTTGGTTAACAGTCCCACCAACCAGATGATCGCCGCGAGAAACCTCCTCTGCCCTCGCTCGCCTGCTCAACGAGCGAAGCCATGACTCGCTCCTGCCTTCTTCTTCGTAATGGGGAAGCTGGTAGTGGTCGAAGTAGTCGATGATCTCCGTGTCGTCTACGCCTGCACGTATGAGAGACGAGATGATCCGAAGCTCCATCTCGCTCCCGTCGATCTTCTCGGCCGACCTCTCCCGCTTGGTCGGCTTGCGGTCTCGGTAAGCCGCAAGCTCCTTCGCGAGCACGACATCCACCACGGTGCTCACAACGAGATCCCGAACACCGACTGCGCATCCTCGAATGGCATCAGTGCCACCTCATCCGGTGCCGAGCCGTCCAGCCACTCATACCGACGCCCGGTCTCATGGAGCGAGCCGGGAAGCACAGCGTGGGCCGGATTCAGATGACCCCACGAGAAAGCTCGCGTCGGAAGCGCTTCGCCCGAAGCGAAGTAGAAGTGCCTGCCGCCGCCTTCGCGACCACTCGAAGCGGTCGGAGTCTCGAAGACCGGATTGATCGAGTCGAGGTCATCGACATCAACGATCACAAGACCCGACTCGGCACACGGAATCACACCGAGGTTGAGCGAAGATTCGTTCGCGAACCAATACTCCACCTCGACACGAAGTGCCCGCGCTCGCCGCAGATGCGTTGTGCGCGAGTCGCCATAGATCTCGCTCAAGAACTCTCCGTGAGGAGCCTTACCGCGAGGCACCACCGGCAACAAGAACCAGCCATAGGAGACGTACTCCAGCGCAGCCTCGGCCAACGGCATGTCCCTAAGCCGCTGCCCGCTTGCGTCACGGTGCCCGCCACGATCAGATCGTGGCAGGCGAAGCGGGTGCCGCCCTACACAAGCCTCGAACAGCGGCTCCTGCCCAGCCAGGATCAGTTCGAGACCGTGAGATCGAAACGACCAGACACCCGTCCAGCATCGCAAATGGAGGAGAGTCAGTCGGCTCAGGCGAGAGGACGCCAGTCCACCCGCCGACACGCTCCCTGGGATGCGGCATCATCGACTACGTGGCGCTCCAACAGAAGCGCGAAGAACGGCGGTCTGGCTAGCGATCGGCCTGCGCGCGTGGCATGTTCCTGAGCAGTGAATGTCACTGTGCATACCGCTAGCGCAGGCGTGTCTGACGTGCGGCAAGCCGCAGGCGGGTCTCCTGTAGGCCCGTGGCGCGCCGGATGGCGAAGGTTCCGCCGAGATCGCTGGGGATTGGCTGCCCTCGGCGTCGTGCTCACTATCTTGCTCTTGGGGTTCTTCGGGGCGGCGGTCGTGTCGAGGCTCGTCGGGCACAACGGCTCAGAGCAGTTTCCGTACGCGGCGAACGTGAACCTGCGTCCTGTTGGCCCTTGGACGCACGTGCCCGCGCCGAAAACGATCCCGTTGGACGCCTACGGTGGGCTGTTACCGCCTCGTGCGGGAACGGGGACGACCCTGTTCGTTCTCGGCGCGGATGGGCCGCTCGGGCGGGACGAGTTCATCCGGCTGCTCGACGGCCTGCGCGTGTCGCTGGAGATTGCAATCGGTGCGACGTTGATCTCTCTCCTGATCGCTTTGCCGTTCGGGTTGGCGGCTGGCTTCTTCGGCGGTGTCGTGGATGCCTTCGTTTCCCAGGCGACGGAGGTGATCATGGCGTTCCCGCTCTTGCTGTTCCTCGTTTTCGCAAACACGCATCTGCAAGGGTTGCGCGCCGTGGGTTGGGGCTGGGTGGCTCCGGCCGGGGTTCTTGACGAGGCGCTCCTGATCGGTGTCTTCACGGCCTTCTATCCGACGCGGCTGATCCGGGCGCAGGTTTTCTCTCTGCGTAACGCGGAGTTCGTGGAAGCGGCACGGATGGTCGGAGCGTCGAACCGGCGCATTCTGGGACGCCATCTGCTCCCGCATCTCGCAGCGACGCTGCTCGTGTGGGCGGCGATCGCAGTCGGAACGAACATGCTGATCGAGGTGGGCCTGAGCTTCATCGGCGTCGGCGTCCAGGTTTCGACACCGACGCTCGGAACGCTGCTCACTACGGTCTGGGGGACGATCTACAACCCGCAGACCTACAACAGCCACGACTTCACACCCTGGCAAACGGTCTTTCCGATGCTCGCGATCATCCTCACCGTCGTCTGCCTGAACCGGGCTGCCGAAGGCGTCCGGCGCGCGATGGAGCCAAGGGAGCGGCGATGAGAGTCGCCCGTTACTTGTTCTGGCGCGCGGCTCGGGGCGTTCTGACGCTGCTGATAATGGTCGCGCTGACCTTCGCCCTCTACTTCGCGATCGAGCAGCACCCGTCGCTGGCCTGGTTCGGCAACGGCCCCTACACCGCCCAGCAGACCAAGATCGTCCGCAACCTCTACTACCTCGACGGCTCGAAGGTTGGCCTCTACCTGCACTACATCTCGCACCTCGCACGCGGCGAGTTCCCCCACGCACAAACCCTGGATGCAAATAAGCACGTGGTGGACGCCGGTTCGCCCAGTCTCTACCTCGCTCCGAAGCTGCGCGTCACACTCTCGATGCTGCTCGGCGGCGCGTTCCTGGTAGTCCTCCTCGCGCTGCCACTCGGCGCGATCGCCGGAAGCCGAATCGGTTCCTGGGCGGATCGAGGGATCTCCCTGATCACCCTGATCCTCGTCTGCACCCACCCGATGATGCTCGGCCTCCTTCTCCGCAGCGCGGGAAACAGCGTCAACTGGTTACCCACGAACGGCTACTGTCCGCTTTCCGGGCAAGCGACGCTCTACAACAGCAGCGGACAGCCGACTGCGACTTGCGGCGGCGCGCTTGACTGGGCCTCCCACCTCGCGCTGCCCTGGATCACCTTCGGGCTGCTCTTCCTCGCCCTCTACACGCGCATGGTGCGCGCGAGTGTCGCCGAGACGATCCACGAGGACTTCGTCCGCACCGCCCGCGCTAAAGGGGCATCCGAGACCCGCGTCGTCGGGCGGCACGTTCTCCCGAGCGCGGGCCTGCGTGTGCTCACGATGGTCGGGATGGAGGTCGGTACCGCGATCGGTGTCTGCATTTACGTCGAAGCCGCCTACAACATCCAGGGCCTCGGCAACGCCGCCATCACTCTCCTCGGCGGCAACGGCGGCGACCTCAACCTCCCCGACGCGGTAGCGCTCGTCGTCCTGATCACGCTCATCATCATCATCGCGAACCTCGTTGTCGATCTCCTCTATGCAGTCCTCGATCCGCGCGTCGGGCTTGCCGGTCTCGGGGCAGATACCAGCGGCACAAAGAGTCTCGCGGGCGGCGTCTTCTGATCAGTGCTGCTGCGGTACCTCTCGGAGTTAGTCGCCTTACCCGGACTTTGTGCCCCGCACTTCAGACCGGGTTCGCGCTCATGCGACTTTGAGAGTCGGCGCGCCGCGAAGCGCAAAGTTCACGCGCGAGAGAGGTGTCGGGGAGAGGGTCGTTTTGGTCTAGTTCCGTCAAGCTCCCGACAACGGTTGAACGCGGGCGAACCTCCCAAGAACGGCTTGACTGCTGGTGTCTCGCTCGAAAGCGTGCTGCCAAGACCCCAGCAGAAAATCACGCTTGCAACCTTGACTAGCGTGATGACAGACGCCCAGTGCATGCCCGCGTGCTTGGCGCATGGCCGCTGTTGGCCCTCAGGGGGCTTGACGGTACTTCGGATGTGCGCTGAACGCGACGAAGATGCCGACCGTGAGGCCGGCGAGCCCGATCGCCGCGGCGGCCTCGCCGACGCTGGTCGCCGCGAGACCCTTCGCGAAGGCCGCGGCGACAGCCGCGAGGCCGAACACCATCATCGCCACGTACCCGACGAACACAACCCGGTACGAGCGCCGCAGGTACGCAGTCGTGCGCGCGAGCGTCTCGACGTCCTCGCGCAGGATCGACGCGGCGAGCTCGCGCAGCTCGCCGGTCGTCTCGGTGTCCCCGTGCCGCGGGCGGGGCAGCTCCATCGCCATGGGTGCCCTCCTTGCTGGATGTCGTGCGAGCCTAACCGAAGAGCGGCCGCAGCCGGTCGAAGCCCGTCACCTCGACCGGCACGGTCGAGATGAGCTCCTCCCGGCGAAGCTCGAGGTCCGTGTGCTCGACGGGCACCCCGCGCGGCGCAACCGGATGCGAGCCGATCTCCACGTAGCCGAGCTTCCGCGACACCCGGAGCGACTGCTCGTTCCCCGCGAGCGCGCCGCTTCTCGCCGCCGGTGCGCCCAGCACGTCGAAGGCCAGCCGGAGGACGGCGGTCCGCATCTCGGTGCCGAGGCCGCGTCCTTGCCAGCGCCGGCCGAGCCACGACCCGGTGACCACGGTTCCCGGTGGGGCGTCCCGCGCCCTGCCGATCCCCTGCACGCCCACCGGGGCGCCCTCGTGGAACGCGACGAGCTCGAGGTGCCAGTCCGACGGGTTCCAGCGCGCGATCCTGGCGGTGTGGAACTCCAGGAAGCTCGTCTCGTCGAGGCTGTCCGTCCACGGAACCTCGAAGGGCATCTCCGCCGGGTCGTGGATCCCCGCCTGCGCGACGCGAAAGAGCCGCCGCAGCTCGCCGATCGTCGCCAGGCGCAGCTCGAGCCGCGGGGTGCGGAGCCGCAGCCGGGTCAGCGGGTGGGGGAGCCGCGTGTAGAAGTCCCGCCGATCCACCACCTCGAAGCCGAGGCGCCCGTAGAGCTCGCGCGGCCAGTCGTCCGCGAGCGCCTCGAGCCAGACGAGGTCGTTGCGCGAGCGGGCGACGTCGAGCGCGCGCTGCACGACGGCCCGGCCCAGGCCGCGCCCGCGATAGCGCTCGAGCACCTCGACGTCCTCGATCTGCGCGACCCCGCCCTGCTCGTAGAGCTCGCAGTAGCCGGCGATCTCCCCGTCGGCGGCGGCGGCGAAGAAGGTCGTCGGCACGGCCGCGGCTGTCAGCCGCTTGGCCTCGTTCAGCTGGCCCGCGATCGACTCGTCGCCCCACGGCTCCGCCAGCGTGGCGCCGGCGCGCACCGGCAGGAGCTCCTCGAGCGTCGCCACGCGCACCATGGAGTCGTCGACGCGCCGATCCGGCTCGCGCCGGTGGGCGAGGGTGAGGTGCACGGCGCGCTCGTAGCCGAGCGCCGCGAACTCGTCGGCGAGGCCGTCGCCGCCTCCCACCACCACCACGCGGCGATGGAACCGCTCCTCGAGTACCGAGTCGGCCTCGGCCGCGAGCACGGCTGCGGGCGCGGTCGGCCCCTCGACGGCAAGGAAGTTGGCGTCGTAGACGTCCGGGATCGCGTCGGCGAGCCGGGCGACGCCGTGCGCGGTCGCCGCGCGCCGGTCGGCGGCCCGCTCGTCGACCAGGCGACGGAATTCCCGGATGCGATCGACCGACACGGCTTCTATCTTCGCCGTATGGCGGCGGTCGCGGTGGAGGACCTGCGGGTGGTGCGAGGCGGCGTGCCGGTGCTCCACGAGCTGTCGTTCGCCGTCGAGGCCGGGAGCGTCACCGGGCTGCTCGGGCCGAGCGGCTCCGGGAAGTCGACGCTGATGCGCGCGATCGTGGGCGTGCAGGTGGTGGCCGGCGGCCGGGTCGAGGTGCTCGGTGCTCCCGCCGGCTCGGCGTCCCTGCGGCGGCGCGTCGCCTACACGACCCAGGCGCCTTCGGTCTACACCGATCTGACGCTGCGGGAGAACCTGGCGTACTTCGCCCGCGTCGTCGGCGCCGCGCGCGCGACGATCGCGACCTCGCTCGCGACGGTGGGGCTCGAGGAGCTGGCCGACCGGCAGGTGCGGACCTTCTCCGGCGGGCAGCTCTCCCGGGCCTCGCTCGCGGCCGCGCTCCTCGGCGAGCCCGAGCTGCTGGTGCTCGACGAGCCGACGGTCGGGCTCGACCCCGTGCTCCGGCGGGATCTCTGGGCGACCTTCCGGCGGCTGGCAGACGGCGGCGCGACACTGCTCGTCTCGTCGCACGTGATGGACGAGGCCGACCGCTGCGACCGGCTGCTGCTCCTGCGTGAGGGGCGCCTGCTGGTGGACGCGACCGCCGACGAGCTGCGGCGCCGAACCGGCAAGGACCGGCTCGACGACGCGTTCCTCTCCCTCGTGGACGCGGCATGAGCGGCCGCGTGACGCTGGCGACGGCCCTTCGCGTTCTGCAGCAGCTCCGACGCGACCCGCGCACGCTCGGGTTGCTGTTCGCGGTGCCGCCCCTGCTCGTCACGCTCTTCCGCTACCTCTTCGACGGGCAGCCGCAGACCTTCGACCGCGTCGGCGGTCCGATGATCGGGATCTTCCCGTTCACGACGATGTTCGTCGTCACCTCGATCGCGATGCTGCGGGAGCGCACCGGCGGCACGCTCGAGCGCCTGATGAGCCTGCCGCTCTCGAAGCTCGACCTGCTCGGCGGCTACGCACTCGCCTTCGCGGCGCTCGCGGCCGTGCAGGCGACGGTCACGTCGGCCGTCGCGTTCTGGCTGCTTGGGCTCGACGTGCAAGGGCCGGTGTGGCTCGTGCTCGTCCTGGCCGTCACGAACGCGCTGCTCGGCATGGCGCTCGGTCTCTTCGTCTCGGCGTTCGCCCGCACCGAGTTCCAGGCCGTGCAGTTCCTGCCCGCGTTCGTGTTCCCGCAGCTGCTGCTCTGCGGGCTGCTGGTCCCGCGCGAGCGGATGGTCGCGGTGCTCCGCTACCTCTCGGACGCGCTGCCGCTCACGTGGGCCTACGACGGCCTCGCGCGGGCGGCGAGCGGCGGCACGAGCCCCGCCGTTGCGCGCGACGCGGCGATCGTGCTGGGAGTCGCGGTGCTCGCCCTCGGTCTCGGCGCGACGACGCTTCGCCGCCGCACGGGCTGACTCAGAGCCCCTCCAGGCGTCCTGCCAGGAAGCGCCGCTCGGGGCCCGGCGGCGTCTGCTCGAGCGCCCGCACGTACGCGTCCCGCGCTTCCTCTCGCCGGCCGAGACGACGGAGGAGCTCCGCCCGCGCCGCATGCAGGTAGCGGTATCCGTCCAGGTCGAGACGATCGAGGAGCTCGAGGCCGCGCAGCGGCCCTTCCGCCTCGGCGACCGCGACCGCCCGGTTCAGCTCCACCACGGGCGAGCCGGTTCTGCGGGCGAGCTCGCCGTAGAGCAGCGCGATCTGGGGCCAGTCGACGGGCTCGTCGGCGTGCAACGCCGCGATCGCCGCCTGCAGCACGTAGGGACCGCTCCCGCCGAGCGCGAGCGCACGGTCGAGGCGGCGTCTGCCCTCGCCGAGCCGGCCCCCGTCCCAGCGGCTGCGGTCCTGGTCGGCGAGCAGCACGAGCTCGCCGCCCGCGAAGCGTGCGTCACGCCGCGCGTCGTGCGAGCAGCAGCAGGGCGTGCAGGCCCTGCGTCTCCGGCTCGTCGGGCATCAGCTCGCCGAGGGCCGCCGCCAGCCGCAAAGCGTCGTCTGCGAGCTCGGAGCGGCCGCCGTAGCCTTCGTTGAAGATCAGGTAGACGACGGCGAGCACGGCCGAGAGCCGGTCGGGCAGGAGGTGCGCCGGCGGGACCCGGAACGGGATCCCGGCCGCCCTGATCTTGTGCTTCGCCCGCACGAGCCGCTGGGCCATCGTCGCCTCCGGGACGAGGAACGCCCGCGCGATCTCCTCCGTCCGGAGCCCGCCGAGCGTATGCAGCGTCAGGGCGACCTGTGCGTCGAGCGCGAGCGCGGGATGACAGCAGGTGAAGAGCAGCTCGAGCCGCTCGTCGGGAAAGAGTGTCTCGTCCATCTCGTCGACGACCTCCCGGGGCGTCTCGAGCAGCCGGGTCTTCTCGGCGAGCACCCGCTCGCGCCGGATCCGGTCGATCGCGCGGTTGCGCGCGGTCACCGTCAGCCACGCACCGGGGTTGCGCGGCACGCCGTCCTCGGGCCACCGCTCGGCGGCGATCGCGAACGCCTCCTGCGCGGCCTCCTCGGCGAGCTCGAACTCGCCGAGGAAGCCGATCAGCGAGGCGAGCACGCGCCCCCATTGCTCGCGGAAGACCTGCTCGAGTGTCAGTCGCGCTCCACCAGGGGACGCACCTCGACGCAGCCGCCCAGCCGCGCGGCCGGGATCCGGCCCGCGATCTCGAGCGCGGCGTCCAGGTGCTCCGCCTCGACGAGGTAGAAGCCGCCGAGCACCTCCTTCGTCTCGGCGAACGGCCCGTCGGTGGTGAGCGTCTCGCCGCCGGCGACGCGCACCGTGGTCGCCGTGGAGCCGGGCTGGAGCTGTGCGCCGTCGAGCGTGGCCGGGAGCGCCGAGATCGCGTAGTACTCGTTCATGATCTCCTGTTGCTCCTGCTCGCCGAGGGCAGCCCACGCGTCCGGGGCCTCGCTGGAGTAGATCAGCAGTGCGTACTTCACGTCCGCCTCCTTGGCCGTTGTCGTCCTACGACGAACGGGATCGGCCGAAATCGACAAGGCGGGAGAGGAAGGTCGCCGCTCCCCGCTTGTCGAGCAGCTCGTTGAGGTTGCCGCACTTGGGGCTCTGGACGCACGAGGGGCAGCCGTCCGCGCAGGGGCAGCCGCGGACGAGCGCCGCCGTGTCGCCGACCCAGCCTTCGACCACCTCGAACCCGCGCTCCGCGATCCCGACCCCGCCCGCGTGGCCGTCGTAGACGAACACCGTCGGCCGGCCCGTCTGCGGGTGGATGTTGGTGGAGAGGCCGCCGATGTCCCAGCGGTCGCACATCGCCCAGAGCGGCAGCAGGGCGATCAGCGCGTGCTCTGCCGCATGCAGCGTCCCCAGCAGCTTCGGCATCTCGTCGAGCTGTTCGAGCTGCCACGGCTCGGGCAGGAACCAGACGGCCTCGGTCGCGAAGCTCGACGGCGGCAGGTCGAGCGCGACGAGCTCGATGCGCTCCTGCCCCGAGATCGTCCGGCGCTCGTAGGCGACCACCTGCTCGGTCACCTCGATCTCGCCGAAGACGAGCTCGAGCCCGAGCCGCCGCTCCGACCGCGCCGGAGCGATGATCCTCGTCGTCGTCTCCCGCTTGGCCTGCGTGTACCAGCTCCCCGTGAACGGCTCCACCACCGCGTGCATCGTCGTCAGGTCGAGCGTCTGGACGAGGTACGACTCGCCCCGATGCAGGTACACGGCCCCCTCGTGCACCGTCGTGGGGGCGCGCGACCGCTCGACGAGCCCGAGCACGTCGCCGGTCGACCCGTCGACGACCGTGAACGCCTCCGGCTCGCTCGACCGCAGGGAGACGCCGGCGGCGGGGTGCGATCGGCCCGCCCAGACGATCCCGGCGGGGGTGGCGCGCAGCTCGGGGTCGCTGCGCGCGGCCGCGAGCGCCTCGGGGCCCAGCGTGGCGGCGTCGGCGTCGGTGATCGGCGCCTCGTAGGCGGCGGCGCGGACGTGGCCGGCGAGCACCCGCGGGCTCGCGTGGTCGAGGATCGCCGCCTCGACGCGCCGGCCGAGCAGGGCCTCGGGCTCGCGCATGAAGAACTGGTCGAGCCCGTCCTCGCTCGCGACGAGCACCGCCAGGCCGTTGCCGCGGCGTCCGGCGCGGCCCCACTGCTGCCGCAGCGACGCGACGGTTCCCGGGAAGCCGACCGAGACGACGGCGTCGAGCAGGCCGACGTCGATCCCGAGCTCGAGCGCGTTCGTGGTCGACACGCCGAGGAGGTCTCCCGCCGCGAGTCGCCGCTCGATCTCCCGTCGCTGCTCCCGGGTGTAGCCGGCGCGGTACGGCGAGAGGCGAGAGTCGTCGCCGAGCCGCTCCGCCGTGAAGCGGTGGACGAGCTCGGCGGCCTTGCGGCTCTTCGCGAAGGTGAGCGTCCGCAGGCCCCGCTCGACGAACGCCGCCTGCAGCTTCGCCGCCTCGGCGAGCGCGGAGGCCCGCAGGCCGAGCTCGCCGTCCAGCAGCGGCGGGTTCCAGAGGACCACGGTTCGCTCGGTCCGCGGCGCGGCGTCGTCGCCCACGACCGTCACCGGCTCGCCGACCAGCGCCCGCCCGAGCTCGCCGGGGTTGGAGATCGTGGCGGAGGCGAGGAGGAAGCGCGGCGTCGGCGCCGTAGACGCCGGCCAGCCGGCGCAGCCGCCGCAGGACGTTCGCGACATGCGAGCCGAAGACGCCGCGGTAGACATGCGCCTCGTCGACGACGACGTGCGTGAGGTTCGCCAGCACGTCGGCCCAGCGATCGTGGTTCGGCAGCACCCCGACGTGGAGCATGTCGGGGTTCGTGAGGATCAGGTTCGACCCGGTGCGGATCCCCCGGCGATGCTCCGTCGGCGTGTCGCCGTCGTAGATCGCCGGCCGCAGGACCGGTAGTCGCGTGGCCGCCAGCGTGCGGAACTGGTCCTGCGCCAGCGCCTTCGTCGGGTAGAGGTAGAGCGCCCGCGCGTGGGGTCGCCGCGCGAGCGCGTCGAGCACGGGCAGGTTGAAGGCGAGCGTCTTCCCCGAGGCGGTCCCGGTGGCGACGAGCACGTGCTCCCCCCGGGCGGAGGCCTCCCAGACCGCGCGCTGGTGTGCGTAGAGCCGGTCGACGCCGATCGCCGCGGCGACGCCCGGCTCGAGCCCGTCGGGCAGCGGCGCGAACCGGGCCTCGCGCGCCGCCTCGGTCGCGAGGTGGGCGAGCTCCTCGCCCTGCAGGAGGTTCTCCCAGCGCAGGACGTCGATGCTCATCGGGTGGCGGCCTCGCAGCCCCGGGCGAGGCATGCCTCGAGCGTGTCGCCGGCGGCGAGCGCGAGCAGGAATCCCGCCGCGAAACGGTCGCCCGCTCCCACGGCCGGCTCCTCGAGCAGTCGCGGCGGGCGCGCGGCGGCCCGGCTCTCGCCGCGCACCGCGACGGCGCCGTCGCGGCCGAGCGTGGCGCACACGACCCGGTGACGTGCCCGGAGCGCCTCGAGCTCGAGCCGCGGTCCCAGCACGACGTCGGCTGCCCGGGGCGCCGCCGCCGCCCGTTGCAGGTCGACCGCCCGCAGGCCGGGTGCCCGGCCGAGCACCTCCGCGACGACCACGCTGTCGAGATAGCCGGAGACGAGCGTCACCCGCGCTTCGGGCAGCGCGATCCCCTCCGGGAACCGGGCGTTGGCGCCGCGGTCGGCGACGACCGACGTGCCGGAGTAGACGGCCGCGCCGGTGCGGCCGCCGACCGTCTCGAGCGTCGCCGCCACCCCGTGGCGGGCGAGCTCGGCGGCGACGACCCGTCCCGCGACGTCGTCCCCTACGCAGCCGACGAGCCCCGCGCGGGCCCCCAGTGCGACCGCGGCGAGAGCGGCGTTGACGGCCGAGCCGCCGGCCGCGACCGTCACGTCGGCGTGCCGGCGCTGCGCGTCGCCCGCGGCGGGCGCGTGGATGTCGAGCATCACGTCGCCGACGGCGAGGAAGTCGAGCACCGTTCGATGCTAGCCTCGTTGCACCGGGGTGCCCTCGCACGGGGCTGAGATCACACCCGTCGAACCTGATCCGGATCATGCCGGCGAAGGGAGCGTTTGATGGCAGTACCGCGAGCGTTGACGATCGCCGGCTCCGACAGCGGGGGCGGCGCGGGGATCCAGGCCGACCTGAAGGCGTTCGCGGCGGCCGGCGCTCACGGGCTGACGGCGATCGTCGCGCTGACGGCCCAGAACACCGTCGGCGTGCAGGCGGTGCACGAGCTGCCGGCGGGCTTCGTGCGCGCCCAGCTCGACGCGGTCTTCTCCGACATCGGCGTGGACGCGGCGAAGACCGGCATGCTCTTCTCGCGCCGGGTGATCGACGCGGTCGCCGACGACCTGGCGGGGCGCGCTGTCCCGCTCGTCGTCGATCCGGTGATGATCGCGTCGTCCGGCTCGCGGCTCCTGCAGGAGGACGCCGTCGGTGCGCTCGTCGCCCGTCTCTTTCCGCTCGCGACCGTCGTCACCCCCAACCTGCACGAGGCGACCGCGCTCGTCGGCGGGGGCACGCGGGCGGAGCTGGCGGAGCGACTCGTCGAGCTCGGCGCCGCCGCCGCGATCGTCACCGGCGGCCACGGCGACGACCCGGTCGACCATCTCTACGACGGCCGCGACCACCACGAGATCCGCGTCGAGCGTCTGGTGGGCGCGGCCACCCACGGCGCGGGGTGCACGCACTCCGCCACCCTCGCCGCCCTGCTCGCGCGCGGCCTGCCGCTGCTCGAGGCGGCACGCGGCGCGGCCCTGGCGGCCACCTCGGCCGTGCGGCACGGCCTCACCGAGCTCGGGGCCGGCGACGGCCCCGTCGACGTCCTCAACGTGAAAGGAAGGCGAAGCGAATGACCGCAGGCGACTCGCTGCGGCGGCTGCGCGAGGCGAAGCCGCTCGTCCACCAGATCACGAACTACGTCGTCATGAACGAGACGGCGAACGCGACCCTCGCGCTCGGCGCGCTGCCGGTGATGGCGCATGCGCAGGAGGAGGTGGAGGAGATGGTGGCGCTCGCGGGGTCGCTCGTCCTGAACATCGGCACGCTCTCGCCCGCCTGGGTCGAGGCGATGCTCCTGGCCGGCCGCGCGGCGAACGAGCACGGCGTTCCGGTGGTGCTCGACCCGGTGGGCGCGGGGGCGACCCGCTACCGCACCGAGACCGCGCGCCGTCTCCTCGCCGAGGTCGAGGTGGCGGTGCTGCGGGGCAACGCGGGCGAGATCGCCACTCTCGTCGGGATCGACGCGGAGGTCCGGGGCGTCGAGTCGATCGGCGCGGGCGGCGATCCCGCCGAGCTCGCACGGGCTGCCGCCTCGAGCCTCGGCGTCGTCGCCTCCGTCACCGGGCCGGTCGACCACGTCTCCGACGGCGCCCGCATCGTGCGGATCGAGAACGGGCACCCACTGCTCGCGTCGATCACCGGCACGGGCTGCATGTCGAGTGCCGTCACGGGCTGCTTCCTCGCCGTCGGCCGCGAGCGGCCGCTCGACGCTGCCGCCGAGGCGCTCGTCGCCTTCGGAGTCGCGGGCGAGGACGCGGCCCGCGACGCGAAGGGACCCGGGACCTTCCACGCCGGGCTGTACGACGCCCTCGCCGCGCTCGACCCCGACTCGCTCGACGGCAGGGCACGGCTCTCGTGAGGGTGCACGCGATCGTCGACTCGTTCGAGACGGGGCGGCAGGCCGTGGCCGCCGGCGCCACCGTCGTGCAGCTCCGGGTGAAGGCGCCCTCGCCGGTCGTCGTCGAACGCGGCCGCCGGTTCCACGAGCTCGGTGCCACCTTCGTCGTCAACGACGACGTCGAGGCGGCGCTTGCGCTGCGGGCGGACGGCGTGCACCTCGGGCGCTCCGACGCCGGAGCCGAACGGGCGCGCGAGCACGGCCTGCTGCTCGGCCGATCCGTGTGGTCGCCGACCGAGGCTGCCGCCGTCGACGCCGACTACCTCGGCGCCGGACCGGTGTGGCAGACGCCGTCGAAGGACGACGCCGACCCGCCGATCGGGCTCGAAGGGCTCCGGGCGATCTGCGCCGTCGCCACGATCCCCGTCGTGGCGATCGGAGGAATCGACGCGGGCAACGCCGCCGCGTGCATCGAGGCGGGCGCGGCCGGGGTTGCCGCGATCCGCGCCGCCACCGACCCGGGACTGAGGCGTGCCGTCGACGACGCTCTCGCAGATCGGTGAGCTCGCGCTCCTCGCGGAGCTCGAGCAGCGCGGCCTGATCACCGGCGTCGAGCACGACGCCGCGGTCGTCGCCGGTGATCTCGTGATCACCCAGGACGCCCTGGTCGAGGGCGTGCACTTCCGGTTCGACCTGCTCGGCTGGCGCGAGCTGGGCCGCCGAGCGGCCGGCGTCAACCTGAGCGACCTGGCCGCTTCGGGGGCGGGGCCCGAGGCGCTCGTCGTCACGCTGGCCGCACCGGGAAGCACGGCGGTGGCCGACGTGATCGCGTTCTACGAGGGGATCGCCGAGGCGGGCGTGCCGGTGGTGGGCGGCGACACGACCTCGGCGCCCGCCGTCTTCCTCTCCGTCACCGCGCTCGGCAGGAGCTCCCGTGTTCCCGGACGCGCCGGTGCACTGGCCGGCGACCTGCTCGTCGTCACGGGCCCGCTCGGCGGGGCGGGCGCGGCGTTCCGGGACGGCCGCTACGTGCAGCCTCCGCTTCGCCTCGACGAAGGGCGGGCGCTGGCTGCGGTCGCGCATGCCCAGATGGACATCTCGGACGGCCTGGCGGTCGACCTCCGGCACATCGCGCGCCGGTCGGGAGTCCGCTGCGTCGTCGAGCTCGAGCGCGTACCGCTCGCCCCGGGCGCGTCGCTCGAGGATCTTGCGTTCGGCGAGGACTTCGAGCTGCTGGCAGCCACGCCCGACGCGCTCGGCTTCCCCGTGATCGGGAGGGTGGAGGAGGGCGAGGGTGTCACCCTCCTCCACCACGGCGAGCCGCGCGCCCTCTCGGGCTGGCAGCACTTCGGCTAGACGATTGATCGCTGAATGTGGTGCTTCCGGGGAGGGTCTGCACCAAGCAGGGGGCTGGATCGATCGGTGTCAAGGCCGGTGGGCCTTGGCGCCGGGCGAGACGGCCGCAATGCGCCGTGTGTAGGCCCCATCCGGCGGCGGCCGCCTTGGGAATCAATCGTCTGAGGTCGGGCTCTCCCAGGTGGGCTCGCCGGAGACGATCGCCGAGACGGCCTGGTCGAGCGGGATCGCGCCGAAGCCCGTGCGGGCGCGGAAGACGAAGCGCGCGCCGGACGGCACGGCCGCGATCGTCGAGCCCGTGCCGCCGCCGACCGGGTTGCCCGCGCCGTCGAGCGACCACGATCGACAGGTGGGCGGTGCGGAGCGTCTGCGGTGTCGTGTCGTTCACGACCTCGCCGTCGACCTCGCCGACGAAGCCCGGCTCGGTGATGCTCGGGACGATGCTCACGTTCGCGAAGTCCGGAAGGGCGCGCTTTGCCTTCGGCTCGTGCGAGCCGACGCGGATCGTGATCTCGAGCCGGGCGACGGGCGCCTGCGTGCCGAGTGACAGCGAGTCGCCGAGCGCGAACGTGCCGTCGGCGGGGATCACCGCCGCCGTCTGCGCTTTCGAGCCGGCGAGCGCGCCGCTCGCGCTCACCATGTTCACGATCACGTAGACCTTCTCGGCGTCCTCGGTGGGCGAGCTGTTGTGCAGCAGGAGCCCGTAGCTGAGGAGGCTGCCTCCGCCGTAGCGGTTCGCGTGCTGCGAGAAGCCCTGCTTCGCGATCTCGATGTGCGGTCCGGCGGCGATGCGCTTCACCGGCCGTTTCACGACCACGAAGGTGCCGTCGGCGAGCGGTGCGACGCACCGGATGCGCCAGCTCGCGGGGCCGAGCGCCGTGTCGGCGGGAATGCGCACCTTGAAGACGATGCGGCGGTTGGTCGGCCGCTTCGGGCCGACCGTCGTGCTCATCCCGTCGGCGTAGATCAGCTGGGCCAGGCAGGGCGCGGTCTTGCGCCCGGTCGGCGCCGACAGCGTCACCGTCCGGCCGGGCACGACGTGCTTCGGTGAGATGCCGACCGCACGAAGCGGTGCGGCGCCCGCCGTTGCGGCGGCCACGGCCAGCGCGGCGACGGTGATGGCGGAGAGGACGGAGCGGAGCGGCAACAAGGGACCCCCTGAGTCGAGTAGACCCGGCCGCCCCTGGTCGTTTCCCGTCCGATCGTGGCCCCGGCCTCGCCGCCTCGCCTCCCCCGGCCGAGGGAATCAGAGGTACGCGGAAAAGGCCTGCTCGAAGTGCCGTTTCGGGCGGGCGCCGACGACGGTCGCGCCGACCTCGCCGCCCGAGAACAGGATCACGGTCGGGATCGAGAGCACACCGAACCGCGCCGCCGCCTCGGGGTTCTCGTCGATGTCGAGCTTGACGAACTCGACGCCGTCGTGCTCCACGTCGAGCTCCTCCAGTGCCGGCGCGATCGCCTTGCACGGTCCGCACCACGGCGCCCAGAAGTCGACGACGACCGGCCGGTCGGCGCGGAGCACCTCCTGCTCGAACGTCGCGTCGGTCACCTCGCGCACCCTCACAATCTAGAGGCGGAGCCGCAGCAGCGGGACGCGGAGGATCGCCTCGAGCACGATCGCCCGGCTCATCTTCGAGGCGCCGACCTCACGGTCGACGAACGTGATCGGGATCTCGACCACCCGGAACCCGGCCCGAATCGCACGGTAGGTGGTCTCGATCTGGAAGACGTAGCCCTGCGGCGTGATCGCCGAGAGGTCGAGCCGCTCGAGCACCTCGCGTCGGAAGCACTTGAAGCCGCCGGTCGGGTCCTGCACGCCCATGCGAAGGAAGAGCGCCGTGTACAGCGAGCCGCCGCGGCTGATCGCGCGCCGGACGAGCCCCCAGTTGCGAACCCCGCCGCCCGCCACGTAGCGCGAGCCGAGCACGAGGTCGGCCCCTCCCTCGGCGGCCGCGATCAACCGCCGCACGTCGGCGGGGTCGTGCGAGAAGTCGCAGTCCATCTCGAGCACGAGCTCGGCACCGTCGGCGAGCGCCCGCTGGAAGCCGTCGAGGTAGGCGCGGCCGAGGCCTTCCTTCCGCTCACGGTGGAGGACGTCCACGAACGCATGCGTCGACGCGGCCTCGTCGGCGAGGCGGCCGGTGCCGTCCGGCGAGTCGTCGTCGATTACGAGCACGCGGTCGCCGTCGCGCAGCACCGCCGCGAGCGCCTGGATCATCCGAGGCAGGTTCTCGCGCTCGTTGTAGGTCGGCAGGCAGACGGTCGCGCGCATCGGCGTGCCTATGATCGCCCGCGTGTCGGATCTCCCGCGGAACGAGGCCGTCGCGGAGCAGTTCGAGCTGCTCGGCGACCTGATGGAGCTGGAGGGGGCCGACTCCTTCCGCGTGGGTGCCTACCGCAAGGCCGCGGCCCGTATCCGCGAGACACCGGCGTCCGTGGCGCAGCTCGCGCTCGACGGGAAGGCGGTGCGGCTGCAGGACATCGGCAAGACGATCGAAGCGAAGATCGTCGAGATCGTCGAGGACGGCGAGATTCACGCGCTCGCCAAGCGGAAGGCCGTCGTGCCGCCGGAGGTCGCCACCTTCCTGCGGCTGCCCGGGCTCGGCCCGAAGACGGCCCGCCGGATCTGGCAGGAGCTCGGGATCACGACCGTCGCCGAGCTGAAGGCCGCCGCCGACGCGGGCCGCCTGCAGGGGCACGCCGGGATCGGCGCCGGCACCGAGACGAAGATCGCGGCCGCCCTCGCCCGCCCGCGCGCGACGGAAGGGCCGCGCCGCGCGCTGCTCGGGGTGACGTTGCCGAAGCTGCGCGCGGTCGTCGAGGTGCTGCGCGAGCATCCGGCCTGCGTGGAGGTCTCGCTCGCCGGCTCGGCCAGGCGCATGCGCGAGACCGTGCGTGACCTCGACATCATCGCCACCGCCACCGACCCGCAGGCGCTCGTCGACTACTTCTGCGCGCTGCGCTGGGTGGTCGACGTCGCCGCCAGGGGCTCGACGAAGGCGACCGTCGTCTCGCACGACGGGCTCCGGTTCGACCTCCGGGTCGTCCCGCCGGAGAGCTACGGCAACCTGCTGCAGCACTTCACCGGGTCGAAGGACCACAACGTCGCGCTGCGCGAGGACGCCGTCCGCCGCGGCTTCTCGGTCTCCGAGTACTCCGTCACCGAGGTGGAGACCGGCGAGGAGCACCGGTTCGGTCGCGAGGAGGACGTCTACCGCTTCCTCGGCTACGACTGGATCCCGCCCGAGCTGCGGGAGGACGCCGGCGAGCTCGCGGCGGCACGCGCCGGCACGCTGCCGCGGCTCGTGGAGCCCGGCGACCTGCGCGGCGACCTGCACACGCACACGACCTGGTCGGACGGCAAGGACGACCTCGTGACGATGGTCGAAGCCGCGATCGGCCGCGGCTACGCGTACTACGCGGTCTGCGACCATTCGCAGCGGCTGCGCGGCGACCTGCTCCAGCGGCAGTCCGAGCAGATCGACGCCCTCAACGAGCAGGTGGCGCCGTTCCGGATCCTGAAGGGGATCGAGGTGAACGTCCGCCCCGACGGCAGCCTCGACGTCTCCGACGAGCAGCTCGCGACCCTCGACTGGGTGGTCGCGTCGGTGCACTCCCGCTTCGACCACGAGCCCGACCGCGCGTGTGCTCGCGGCGATGGAGCATCCGCTCGTCGATTGCATCGGCCATCCGACCGGCCGCAAGATCGGCCGGCGTCCGCCCGCTGCGGTGGAGATCGAGCGCATCGTCGAGGGAGCGCTCGAGACAGGCACGTTCCTGGAGATCAACTCGCAGCCCGACCGGCTGGACCTCACCGACGTGCACGCGCGCGCGGCGCGCGAGGCGGGGCTGAAGCTCGTCGTCGACTCCGACGCGCACCAGGTGGCGGCGCTCGACTACGTCGAGCTCGGAGTCGGCCAGGCGCGTCGCGCGTGGCTCACGCGCGACGACGTGCTGAACACGCGCACCTGGAAGCAGATCGAGCGGCTCCGGAAGAAGCGATGAGCTTCCACGACGACCTCAGGCTCGCCTCGGAGTGGGTCGAGCGCTACCTCGAGCGGCTGCCCGAGCTCCCCGTCGCCGCGGACGTGCGGCCGGGCGACGTACGCGCGACGGCTGCCGGCGTCGCCGCCCGAGCAGGGCGAGCCGTTCGCCGCGCTGCTCGCCGACCTCGACGACGTGATCCTGCCGGGGATCACCCACTGGAACCACCCGCGCTTCTTCGCGTGGTTCTCGATCACCGGCTCCGAGCCCGGCATCCTCGCCGAGCTGCTCGTCGCGGCGCTGAACGTGAACGGGATGACGTGGCTCGCCTCGCCGGCCGCGACCGAGCTCGAGGTGACGGTGCTCGACTGGCTCGCCCAGCTGCTCGGGCTGCCACGCGGGTGGCACGGTCACCTCGAGGACACCGCGTCGACCGCGACGCTGGCCGCCCTCGCCGCGGCTCGCACCGCCCGGCCGGGCGGCGTCGTCTATGCGTCCGAGCAGGCGAACTTCAGCGTCGAGAAGGCCGCGCGGCTCCTGGGGCTCGAGTTTCGCGCCGTCGAGGTGGACGACGACTACCGGATGCGCGCCGACGTCCCGCTCGACGACGCGACGGCGGTGGTCGCGACGGTGGGAACGACCGCGACGACGTCCGTCGACCCGGTTGCCGAGCTGGCGCAGCGCTGCCGGGCCGCGGGGGTATGGCTGCACGTCGACGCCGCCTACGCCGGCGCGGCGGCCGTGTGCCCGGAGCTCCGCTCCTGCCTGGACGGCGTCGAGGACGCCGATTCCCTCGTGATCAACCCGCACAAATGGTTGTTCGCTCCCATGGACTGCTCGGCGCTCTGGACGCGGCGGCCCGAGGCGTTCCACGAGGCGTTCGCGCTCGTGCCGGACTACCTCGCGGCGACGCCGGAAGCGATCGACATCAAGGACTACGGTCCCGCGCTCGGGCGCCGGTTCCGGGCGCTCAAGCTGTGGTTCGTGCTGCGCTGGTACGGCGGCGAGGGGCTGCGCGCGCTGATCCGTGAGCACGTGCGCCTCGCGCAGCTGTTCGCCTCGTGGGTGGAGGCCGACCCCGACTGGGAGGTCGTCGCGCCGTACCCGTTCTCGACCGTCTGCTTCCGGCACCGGAGCGCCGACAACGTCGAGCTCGCGCGGCGGGCGACGGCGACGGGCGAGGTGTTCGTCGCCACCACGAAGCTGCGTGACCGCGACACGATCCGGCTCGCGATCGGCAACGCCCGCACGACCGAGGCCGACGTGCGGCGGGCGTGGGAGGTGCTGCGCCGGTGCGGCCGCGGGCGGTGATCTTCGACCTCTGGGAGACGCTGATCGACTGGGATCAAGAGGCCGCGGCCGAGATGGCGCGGCGCATCGACGCCCTCGCCGGGGTGGGGTTCCGGGAGCGGTGGTACGCAGCGGCGAACCGCTACACCGCACCGGTCCGTACCGTCCTCTCGCAGATCGGCGTCCCGCCGGAGGCGATGGACGAGGTGTGCGAGATCCGCCTCGACTACGTCCGCCGCTGCCTCGTCCCGCGGCCGGGCGTGGTCGAGACGCTGCGCGCCCTGCGCGAGCGGGGACAGCTGGTGGGCCTGATCACCGTCTGCAGCGAGGACGTCGAGACGCTCTGGGAGGCGTCGGAGCTCGCGGGGCTCTTCGACGCGGAGGTGTTCTCGTCGCGGCTCGGCATCTCGAAGCCCGACCCGCGCATCTACCTGCACTGCTGCGAGCTGCTCCGGGTCGAGCCGGGCGAGGCGGTGTTCGTCGGCGACGGGGCGAACGACGAGCTCGCAGGCGCGCGCCGGGTCGGCATGCAGGCGATCCTGATCCACCGGGCGGGGCAGGATCCCTTGTGGCCCGAGGTGCGCGAGTGGGATGGTCCCCGGGTGACGTCGATTCCCCAAGTTCTGGAGGTGCTGCCGCAATGCTGATCGCGACGACGAACGAGCTGCCCGGCTACGTGATCGACGAGGTGTACGGCGAGGTCTTCGGCCTGACGGTTCGCTCGCGCAACGCGTTCTCGCAGCTCGGCGCCGGGCTCAAGTCGATTCTCGGCGGCGAGCTCAGGGGCATGACGAAGGCGCTCGCCGAGAGCCGCACCGAGGTGATCCAGCGGATGGTCGAGGAGGCCGAGGCGAAGGGGGCGAACGCGATCGTCGCGATGCGGTTCGACACCTCGGAGATGGGCGAGACCTGGACGGAGATCTGCGCGTACGGCACGGCCGTGCGCGTGCGCAAGGCCTGAGGCGATGGCGCGGGCCCGCGTGCGCAGGCAGCGGCGGCAGGCCCCGGCGCTCGAGCTGCTGGAGGCGACGCTGCCCGAGCTGCGCCGCGGGCTCACCGAGTCCGCGGCGCGCGTCGTCGCCTACGAGCTGTTCGAGAAGCTCGGGTACGGCGCGGTCGCGGTCACCGACCGGCAGCACGTGCTCGCGTTCGTCGGCGCGGGGGCGGACCATCACGGTCCCGGCGACCGGCCGATCAGGCCCGTCTTCGAGGCGCTCGACCGGAACCTGCCGCTGCTCGCTCCGCTCGCCTTCCGCACCGAGTGCACCGACCCCGCGTGCCCGCTCGGGGCCGCCGCGATCGTGCCGTTGCAGCTCTCCGACGGCCCCGCCGGCGCGGTGCTCGTCCACGCCACCGCCGGGTCGCCGCTCGACGAGAGTGCCGTCGAGACGCTCGAGGCGCTGGGCCGGCAGCTCTCGGCGCAGCTCCAGTTGTCCGAGCTGCACTCGCTCACGGCGACCGCTCTCCAGGCGCAGATGGAGCCGCACTTCGTGTTCAACGCGCTCAACACGATCGCATCGTTCATCCGCACCGAGCCCGAGCGGGCGCGCGCGCTCGTGCTCGCGTTCGCCGACCATCTGCGCAGCCGCCTGGGGCGGCCGAACGACTTCGTCACCCTGGAGGAGGAGCTGCGTCACGTCCGCAGCTACCTCGAGCTCGAGCAGGCGCGCTTCGGACAGCAGCTGCAGGTGACGATCGACGCGACACCGGAGGCGCTCGAGGTGCGGATCCCGCAACTCGTCGTCCAGCCGCTGGTGGAGAACGCGATCAAGCATGGGAAGACCGAGCGCACGCTGCACCTGCTCGTGCGGGCGAGGCTTCGTCGCGGCCGGCTGCGCGTGACGGTGCGCGACGACGGCCGCGGGATCGCGCGCGACGTCCTCGACCGCGTGCTCGAGCCGGGCGTCGGCGCGGGTGACGGAGCCGGGATCGGGCTCGCGAACGTCGACCGCCGCCTGACCGCCCACTACGGCGCCGGCGTCCGGCTGCGCTCGTTCCCGTTCGGCACGGTGGTGCGGCTCGAGGTGCCCGTCGCGTGAGCACGGCGGTCGGTGCTCGATGAGCATCCGCGCCCTGATCGTCGACGACGAGGCGCCCGCCCGCTCGGAGCTGCGCTACCTGCTCGCCGCTCACGGCGAGGTCGAGATCGTGGCCGAGGCGGCGAGCGCGGCGGAGGCGGCGCAGCTCGCGGATGCCGAGCAGCCGGACGTCGTCTTCCTCGACGTGGAGATGCCCGGGGCGAGCGGGCTCGAGCTGGCCTCGCTCGTGCACGGGCGACGGGCAGCGCCTGCGGTCGTGTTCGTGACGGCGCACGAGCGGTATGCGGCCCGGGCGTTCGCGGTCGAAGCATTCGACTACGTGCTCAAGCCGGTCGATCCGGAGCGCCTCGCCCGCGTCGTCGAGCGGCTCTGCGAACGCTCCGCCGAGCACGCCGGCTCGGCCGCGGAGCGGGTGCCGGTGGTGGGCGCCTCGGGCAGCACCGAGCTGCTCGACGCGCTGGAGGTGCAGTACGTGCGGGCCGACGGCGACTACAGCCGCGTGCACACCTACGACCGCTCCTACCTCTGCACGTCGTCGTTGCGCGAGCTGGAGGAGCGCCTGCCCCCGGCTCTGTTCGTCCGCATCCACCGGTCGACGCTCGTCAACATCGGCAAGGTGGTGGGCGTGCGGCGGGCAGGCCCCGACCGTCTGCGGCTCCAGCTTGCCGACGCGGGCCGGACGGAGCTCGACGTCGCCCGCCGCCAGGGGCGGCAGCTGCGCGAGCGTCTCGGGCTCTAGCGCGATTCCTGCGCGCGACTCAGAGCCGGCGCAGCAGCTCGAGGAAGGCGCCGGTCGAGCCGAGGATCAGGTCGGCCTGCTCGCCGAGCTGCGACGGACCCTCAGAGGAGACGATTGCGACCCGCACGGCGTCGTCGAGCCCGTCGAGGGCGGCGAAGCCGTCGAGGTCGGTCGTGTCGTCGCCGGCGTAGAGGGCGCGCGTGAGCCCGCTCTCGGCGAGCAGCCGCCGCACGGCGGTGCCCTTGGAGACGTCCAGCGGCGGCAGGACCTCGAGCACCATGCGGCCCCACCGTGTCCTGAAGCCCTCGACGAGCGCCGCCCGCGCCACCTCCTCGAGCCGCCGCCGGGCCTCGTCGCGGTCGGCGGCGTTGCGGTAGTGGAAGGCGACGGAGTGCGCCTTGGTCTCCAGCTCCGGCCATGCCTGGTCGCCTCCGAAGGCGTGGATCCGCTCCGACCACGCGTCCGCCTCGGGCTCGAGCTCGAGCCCGTGCTCGCCCACGTAGCGCAGTGCCTCGACGCCGACGATCGCCCGGGCGACGTCGCTCGGGCGCCCGGTCACGCACGCGACGAGCCCGTAGCGCGGGCCGAGCCGCGCGAGCTCTGCGCGGGTCTCCGCCGGAACGGTCGCCTCGGCCGGGTTGGGCACGATCGGCGCGAGCACCCCGTCGACGTCGAGGAAGAGCGCGGCCGAGAGCGGTTCCGCGGCGATCCGGGACAGCGCATCCAACGTGCGTAGAGTAGAGCGACGTGCCGAAGCTCGTGGCGATCGGTCTCGTGGGCGGCTTCTTCGGCGCGGTGTTCGGCGTCGGCGGCGGCATCGTTCTCGTCCCGCTCCTGCTGCTCGTCTCGTTCGACCACCGTCGCGCCGCCGCGACCTCGCTGGCCGCGATCCTGGTGGCCTCGATCGCGGGCGCGCTGACCTACGCCGCGCACGGGCAGGTCAAGCCGGGCGCCGCGGCGCTCGTGGGCCTGCCGGCGATGCTGGGCGTGCTGCTCGGCACGAACCTGCAGCAGCGGATGCCGGTGCAGCGGCTCGCCTACCTGTTCGCGCTCGTGCTCGCCGCCGTCGGCATTCGCCTCGTCGTATGACGATCGCGCTGGTCGTCGCGATCGGGATGCTCGGCGGCGTGCTGGCCGGGCTCTTCGGCGTCGGCGGCGGGATCGTCTTCGTCCCGACGCTGACGCTCGTGCTCGGTCTCACCCAGCTGCACGCCGAGGCCTCCTCGCTGCTCGCGATCCTGCCCACCGCCCTCGTCGGCACGTGGCGCCAGCGCCGCTACGGGAACGTCGACCTGCGGGCGGCGTTGACCGTGGGGCTCGCCTCGGTCGCCGGCGTCCAGGTGGGCGTCGTCGTCGCGGAGAGCCTGCCGGAGAACACGCTCCGCAGGCTGTTCGGGGTGCTGGTGCTGGCGAGCGCGGCACAGATCGCCTGGCGAGCGTCGCGCAGATCGTGAACACTTCCGGTATGGCCGACGCCGACGAGATCTGGATCCCGCTGGTCGACGAGCCGATCGGCTCGATCGTCGCGCAGCTCCAGGCCGAGCACCCGGACATCGACCGGCTCGTGTCGGGGCCGCACAAGATCCTGGCCTTCCGCACGTTCGCCTACATCAGGGTCGGCATCCTGCTCGGGAGGTTGCTGGTCGAGCACGACGTCCCGGACTACGACGGCACCGAGACGTGGATCGAGGCGCTGCTGCGGGACGAGCGCCACCGGCGCGCGGTCGTCGACGAGTTGCGCGCCGTCGCCGAGGAGGTCGCCGCCGATCCGCGCTACGCCGCCGACGAGCCGATCGGGCCCGACGACGACGCACGGGCACGCTTTCGCGAGTTCGCCCGCAAGCGCCTCGAACAGCACTGACGGCGACTCCTGGCAGAATCCCCGGACGGTGCGCCGGCCACTGGCACTGCTGCTCCCGCTCGTCGCTCTCGCCTTCGGCTCGGCCGAAGCTCAGGGCCCGGCGTCCGCGCCGGGCGCCGCCGCGACCGCCTGGGCGGTCAAGATCTCCGTGCCGGGTCGTGCCGACACGGGCACGACCGTCGTCAGCTCGCCTCCGAACGCCGCTCCGGCGGCCGGCTCGACGTTCGACTATCCCGCCGACGGCTCGGTCGTCACGGCGTCCTCCACGACGGCGAGCGCCGGCACCACGACGACGGCCGCCCACAACGTCGGCGCCACCTCGGAGAGCGACGTGACGTCGCTCTCGCTCTTCGGCGGCGAGGTGACGGCGTCGGCGGTGACCGCGCGCGCGTCCGCCGGCACGGGCCCCTCGGGGGCGGGAGGGAATCAGAACGGCAGCGTCGTCACGGACCTGCGCGTCGCCGGTCAGCCCGTCTCGGGCACGAAGATCGCCCTCGGCACCTGGGGATCGCTGACGATCGGCGCCTCAGCCGTCGACACCGCCGCCCCCGCGGGCGCCGAAGGCTACCGGGGCTCCGTCACGGAGCTCGACCTGCGCCTGACCGCCGACCACGGCGGGCTGCCCGCGGGCAGCGAGGTGAGGATCGGCTTCGCCGAGGCCGCCGCCCAGACGGCGCCGCGCGGAGCGACCACGACGACCGAGACGACGACCACCGCACCCACCACCACGACGGGCGAGCCCGACGGGACGACGACCACCGACGTGACGGCGGGCGACGCGCCGAGGCTGCGCGCGCACCCGAAGCACAAGGGCAAGGCCCAGCCCCTGCAGGCCGCACCCAGGCTGACGGCGGGGCACTACGTGTTCCCCGCCTACGGGGCAGTTTCGTACATCGACACCTACGGCGCGGCGCGCTCCGACGTCACCTACCACCACGGCGACGACATCTTCGGGCGTCTCGGCCAGCCGCTCGTGGCGTGCGCGACCGGCACCGTCTTCTCCGTCGGCTGGAACAAGGTGGGCGGCAACCGGCTCTGGATCCTCGACGCACAGGGGAACCAGTACTACTACGCCCACCTCTCGGCGTTCGCGACGACCGCCACGAACGGCGCCCACGTGAAGGCGGGGCAGGTGGTCGGGTTCATGGGGAACACCGGCGACGCCGAGGGCACGCCGTACCACCTGCACTTCGAGATCCACCCGGTCTCGTTCCTCTACCTGGGCTACGACGGGGCGGTCGACCCGACCCCGTACCTCGACGCGTGGAGCCACCAGCAGGACCTGCCGTTCCCGATCGCCGCCGGGTGGGCACCGTCGATTCCCGGCCGCCCCGCGGCGCCGGAGCCGGGGGCGATCCTGCTGGGGATGAACGACATCTCCTCCGCCGACGGGCTCGATCCTGCGTCGCTGCGGCGCGCGCTGAACCCGCCGCGCCGGTCGGCGCTGATGCAGACGCTCGTGCCGACGGTGCCGCCCGCGCCGAAGGGCGACCTCGGCCGCGGGTAGCTTCTAGGTGCTGTCGCCGTTCGAGGAGTAGTCGCCGCCGAACTCGTCGCTCGAGCCGCCGATCATGTCCTTGACCCACTTCCGGGTCTCGGGGCCGGTGACGGGGTTGAAGAGGATCCCGAGGGCGATCCCTGCGACGAGCAGGGTCGTGTTCCTGCTCGAGTGGTCCTTCTTCCCCTGCAGGCGGTCCGCCGCCCTCCGCAGGTCCTCGACGGCGTCCTTCAGCTTGTCGCGTACCTCCTCGTCGGTGGCAACACGCGCGGCGAGTGTCACGGCCCCGCGTCCGCCGATCAACTCGGTGTACAGGTCCTTGGCGGTCGAGAACGCGCTCAGGACGTCGGCGCGCAGCTTCTCGTCGTGCATCGCGCGCTCGACATACGGTTTGACGTTGTCCGCCGCGTCGTAGACCTTGTCCTTCGTCTTGGGCATGCTCGCTGGATCCTTTCGCCTCGTTGCCGTGCGCCTGATACCCGGGCGGGTACGACGCAAACAGATGTTGCTGGTGGCTGCCCTCATCCTCGCAGGCTGCGGCGGGTCGCATCAGGAGAACCAACCGGCGGCGCAGGTCGTGACCGGGCAGGGATTCCACTTCTCCGCTCCCGCGGGCTGGCAGGTGCAGCGGGGCTCGGGCCGCGTCGGCGCGACGCACGGCTCCGAGCTCGTCCAGGTGGCGACCTTTCCGCTCGTCCATCCCTATGCTCCGGCCCTGTTCGCCAAGGTTGCGCGCGAGCTGGCCGTGCGGATGCGCTCGGTGGCCGAGCAGACGGGGGGGAAGGTGACGGACGCCTCCACCGTGACCGTCGACGGCATGCGCGCGCACTCCTATCGGGTCGCGGCGGGCGACCACGTCGACCGCTACGCGTTCGCTCTGCGCGGCAAGCGGGAGTACCAGCTGCTCTGCCGCCGGCGCTCGGGCGGCAGCGAGTCGGCCTGCGACCTGTTGCTCAGGAGCTTTCGCGTGGCATAGCCGCCTGGCGCTCGGAAGCCCGGGCGGCGCGCGTACGCGGCTTGCGGCGGCCGTCGAACGCCGCCTCGAACACCTCGCCGATCGTGTCCGCCGGGAGGAACTCGAGCGCCGCCCGGGTCTCCGGCGGGAGCTCGTCCAGGTCGGGCTCGTTCTCGCGCGGGAAGATCACGCGCTTCAGGCCGGCCCGCTGGGCGGCGAGCGACTTCTCGCGCAGCCCGCCGATCGGGAGCACCTGCCCGGTCAGGGTGATCTCGCCCGTCATGCCGACGTCCGCCGCCACCGGCTCGTCCCGCACGAGCGACGCGATCGCCGTCGCCATCGTCACGCCCGCCGACGGCCCGTCCTTGGGCACGGCGCCGGCGGGGACGTGGATGTGCACGTCGTGGTCGGAGAACCAGTCGTCGGGGAGCCCGAGCTCGGCGCTGTGCGAGCGCACCCACGAGAGCGCCGCCTGCGCAGACTCCTGCATCACGTCCCCCAGCTGCCCGGTGATCGTCAGCCGGCCCTTGCCCGGGTACGCGGCCGCCTCGATGAAGAGCACGTCGCCGCCGACCGCGGTGTAGGCGAGCCCGGTCGCGACCCCCGGGTCGGAGGTCCGCTTGCGCACCTCGCCGGCGAACCGCCGCGGGCCGAGCCACTCGCGGAGGCGCGCCTCGTCGACGCGGATCTTCTGCGCGCGGCCCTTCGCGACCTGGGTCGCCGTCTTGCGGCAGACGTCGGCGATCCGCCGCTCCAGGTTCCGCACCCCCGCCTCGCGGGTGTACTCGCGGATCACGATCCGGAGCATCCGGTCGGAGAGGGTCAGCTGCGAGCGCTGGAGCCCGTGGGCCTTCAGCTGCTTCGGCAGCAGGTAGCGCTTCGCGATCCCGAGCTTCTCGTCCTCCGTGTATCCCGAGAGCTGGATCACGTCCATCCGGTCGAGCAGCGCGCCGGGGATCGTGTCGAGCGTGTTCGCGGTGCAGATGAACAGCACCTTCGAGAGGTCGAACGGAAGGTCGAGGTAGTGGTCGCGGAAGGTGCGGTTCTGCTCGGGATCGAGCACCTCCAGCATCGCGCTCGACGGGTCGCCGCGCCAGTCGGCGCCCATCTTGTCGATCTCGTCGATCAGCAGCAGCGGGTTCGCCGACTCGGCGTCGCGCAGCGACCGGATGATCGACCCGGGCATCGAGCCGATGTACGTCCGCCGGTGCCCGCGCACCTCCGACTCGTCGCGGACACCGCCCACCGAGAGGCGGACGAACGTGCGTCCGAGGGCGCGGGCGATCGAGTGGCCGAGCGAGGTCTTGCCGACGCCGGGCGGCCCGACGAAGCAGAGGATCTGACCCGACACCTCCTCGCGCAGCTTGGCGACAGCCAGGTACTCGATGATCCGGTCCTTGACCTTCTCGAGGTCGAAGTGGTCGTCGTCGAGCACCTTCCGGGCGTGGTCGAGGTCGAGGTCGTCCTCGGTGTAGGTGTTCCACGGCAGCGTCAGGATCCACTCCAGGTACGTGCGGATCACGCCGTACTCCGCCGCGGCCGGCGGGAGCCGCTCGAGCCGCCCGAGCTCCCGATCCGCGGCCTTGCGCACCTCGTCGGGCAGCGAGGCGAACGCCTCGAGCCGCTCGCGGAGCTCGGCGATCTCGGCCTGCTCGGGGTCGCTCTCGCCGAGCTCCTGCTGGATCGCCTTCAGCTGCTGCCGCAGGAAGTACTCACGCTGCCCCTTCTCCATCTCCGACTGCACCTGCGACTGGATCTTCGAGCCGAGCTCGAACACCTCCAGCTCGCGGTTCAGGATCCCGGAGACGAGGCGCAGCCGCTGCTCCACGTCCACCTCCTCCAGGATCTCCTGCCGCTCCTCCGTCTTCAGGGTGCGCAGCGTCGAGGCGACGAGATGGCAGAGCGCGCTCGGCTCGTCGACGTTGGCGGCCGCGAGCTGCAGCTCCTCCGGCAGGTAGGGGGCGAGGCCGATGATGCGTGCGAAGAGGCCCTGGACGTTGCGGGTCAGCGCTTCCAGCTCCGGCGTCTCGGTGAGCACGTCGGGCAGCGCGTCGAACTCGCCCAGGAGGTACGGCTCGACGTCGAGCCGGTTCTTCAGCCGGACGCGCTCGAGCCCCTGGACGAGGATGCGCAGCGTCCCGTCGGGCACCTTGATCATCTTGTGCACGAGCGCGACGGTGCCGACCTCGTAGACCTCGTTCCAGCCCGGCGCGTCGAGGTCGCCGTCGCGGGAGGTGATCAGCGCCAGCAGCCGGTCGCCCGCGACGACGTCGTCGATCAGTCGCACCGAGCGCTCCTGGCCGATCGCGAGCGGCGCCATCGACTGCGGGAAGACGACCGTCTCCTTCAGCGGGAGCACCGGCAGCGCGAGCGGGAACTCGAGCGTGTGCCCCTCCGGCTCGACCGGGTCGAACCCGGCGTCGGTCATCGCGCCCGCTCCACCGCGATGCGGTGACGGCCGCGCGCGGCCCGCTCCACCACCGGCAGCTCGACCGTCAGGACGCCGTGCTCGAAGCGGGCGCGCGCCTGCTCCGGGTCGACGTCCTCGGCCAGCCGCACCTGCCGCTGGAAGGCGCCGTACTCGATCTCCATCTGCTGGTACACCCGGCCCGGCGTGGGCGGCCGGTCGCGTTCGCCCGCCACGACGAGCAGCCGTTCGCCGGCGACGACCTGCACCGACTCGGGCGGGACGCCGGGCAGCTCGACCACGACGACGAGCAGGTGGGGATCGTCGAGGTGGAAGCAGTCGACGTTGGGCCGGAACCCGTGCCGGAGGCCGGAGAAGCGCGGCACCTGCCACAGATCCGCGAAGAGCTCCTCGATCTCCTCCTGCAGCTTGTCGACCTTGCGTTCGGTCATAGGGCCAACCGTACCCCCGCGACGAGCCTTCACGCATCGCCCGCCGGGCGCGGGGCGAGCCGTGCCGCGCGAGCGGCCGGAGCCCGCTCAGCGCGTGGCGGCGTAGATGAAGAGCACGGCGAGCACCACGAGGATCGCGACGAGAGCCGCGAAGAGCAGGGCGCCCGAGCGCCGGGTGGGGGACGGCTCCGGCGTGTAGGGGTCGAGCTGCTGCGGCGGCAGCACGTGGTCCACGTCGTCGCCCTCGACGACGAGCGACTCGCGCCGGTCGTGGACGTCGCGTTGCTCGTTCACCGCCCTTCGTCGTCCCCGCCCTCCCCGGACGGCAAACGGGCGAGGATCGCCTGGGCCATGCGCCGGTTCGCCTCGTCGACCATCTCGCCGTCGATCCGCGCGACGCCGTCGATCCCGAGGATCTGCCGCGCGCGCCCGAGCTCGGCGGCGGTCGGCGCGTACAGCTCGTTGCAGACGGCGACCTGTGCGGGATGGATGCACCATTTGCCGTCGTAGCCCATCGCCCGCGACCGGGCCGCGCTCGCCCGCAGGCCCTCCTCGTCGCCGAGGAGCGCGAAGGGGCCGTCGACGGCGGCGCGGCCGAACGCGCGGGCGGCGACCACGATCCGGGCGAGGGCATGGTCGACGTGGGCGCCGGCGCCGATCGTCAGCTCGGGGATCCCCAGCGAGGCGGCGAGGTCGCCGGGGCCCAGCACCAGCGCCTCGACGCCGTCCGCGGCCGCGATCCGCTCGCACTCGACCAGCCCGCGTGCCGTCTCGATCAGCGCCTCGCCGGGCACCGGCAGGCCCTCGACCTCCTCGGGCGATTCGACCTTGGGCAGCACGACCACGTCCGGCCGCGCGAGGCGCACCAGCTCGAGATCCTCGGACGAGCCGCGGTTGATGCGCACCGCGACCGTTGGCGCGCACCAGCGCAGGTCGCGCAGCAGACGAGCGACGAGCTCCCGTGCGGCATCCTTGCGCGGCGCCGGGACGGCATCCTCGAGGTCGAGGATCACCTCGTCGGCGGCGATCGTCGCCGCCCGCCGGAGCTTCCGCTCGTCGTCGCCCGGAACGGTCAAGCAGGAGCGACGGCGACGGACGGCCACGGCTCGGCGAACGGTACCCTGCGCCCGCCCGCGCGCGTCCCTCGACGCCCGGCGGGCGCCTCCGATGCAACTCGTGACGCGTCTCATGCGCCTGATCTGGGGCGGCGATGTCGATCGCGCCCTGCGCCCCGTGCTCGCGGTGAGCCTCGTCGGCTCGATCGCCACGGCGACTGCCTACCCGTTCCTCGGCGTCTGGGCCGTCAAGGAGCTCGGTGCCTCGCAGTCGTTGCTCGCCGTCGGCTACCTCGGGGGCGCCGTGCTCGCGGGGGTGGTGGGCTACGCCGGTGGGCACTGGTCGGACCGGCTGGGCCGTCGGCCGCTGATCCTCGCGGGCTGGGGCTTCAGCGCGGTCTCGCCGCTGCTGCTGCTCGTCGTCGGGCACCGGCCGGCCTGGGGGATCGCGGCGCTTGCCCTCCTGCCGGTGTTCGGCTCCCTCGGCGGTGCTGCCGACCAGGCGATGGTCGCCGACCTCGTCGCCCCGGAGCGGCACGAGGCCGCGTACGCGGCGGTGCGGATCGCGTCGAACCTGGGCGTCACGATCGGTCCCGTGATCGGCGGGGCGTTGCTGATCGGCGGCCACTGGTCGCACCTCTGGCTCGGCACGCTCGTGCTCGGAACCGTCGGCTTCGCGATCGCCTTCCGGTTCATCCCCCGCACCGGCGCCTACGCGCCGGAGGCGCCGCCGCGGCGCGGCTCCCTGGCGGTGATCGCGCGCGACGCCCCGTTCCTGCTCTTCCTGGCCTCGTCCGTGTTCGCGACGATGACCTACATCGCCACCGAGACGCTGCTGCCGATCTCGGCGACGACCACCCACCACCTGGCGCCCGCCGCGTGGGGCTTCCTGATGATCCTGAACCCGCTCTCGGTCACCTTCTTCCAGCTGCGCCTGACGCGCTGGACCGCGCGAGTGCCGGCATCGCTGAAGCTGGGCGTCGCCATGCCGCTGATGGGAGTGCCGTTCCTGTTGCTGAACGTCGACGGCTCGGCGCCCGTGATCGCCGTCGTGATCCTCCTCTTCGTCGTCGGCGAGATGCTCTGGGTGCCCACCTCCCAGGCGGTCGTGGCGTCGCTCGCTCCCGCCGACATCCGCGGCGCCTACATGGGCGCCTTCGGCGGCACCTGGTCGGTGGGGTGGGCGCTGACCCCGTTCCTCGGGCTCGAGGTGCGCCATGCCTACGGCGACGCGACGATGTGGATGTGCGTGGCCGGTGTCGGCGTCGTCGCCGGCATCCTCGGCCTGGCGGCTGCCCGCGGTCGTGACGACGAGGTCGCGGTAGCATCGGCGGCGGCATGAAGGGCCTGATCGCCGCCGGCGGGAACGCGACCCGGCTCGAAGAGCTGACGCGTGTCACCAACAAGCATCTGCTGCCGGTCGGCCGGTGGCCGATGGTGTACTACCCGCTGCAGCTGCTGCAGCGGGTGGGGATCCGAGAGGTGCTGCTCGTGACGGGCCAGCAGCACGCCGGCCAGTTCATCGACCTGCTCGGGGACGGCCGCGTCGTCTCGCGGTCCGGGGACGAGGTGCTCCTCGACCTCGATCTCTCGTACAAGGTGCAGGTGGCAGCCGGCGGGATCGCGCAGGTCGTGGGGATGGCGCGTGAGTTCGCCGCCGGCGAGCAGCTCGTCGTCTGCCTCGGGGACAACATCTTCGAGCACAGCCAGGCCGACGCGATCCGCGGCTGGAGCGACGGCGCGCTCGTCTTCGCCAAGGACGTCCCGGACCCGGAGAACTTCGGCGTGGTCGTCTACGGAGCCGACGGCGCGGTCACGGACGTGGTCGAGAAGGCGGGTGTGGTCGACACCCGGTACGACGCGCCGCCGTCCAGCGACGCGATCGTCGGCCTCTACTGCTATCCGCCCGACGTCTTCGAGCTGATCGACCGGCTCGAGCCGTCGAACCGCGGCGAGCTGGAGATCACCGACGTCAACCGCGCTTACGCGCAGAGCGGTCGCCTCGAGGTGCGCCGCGTCGAGGGCTGGTGGCACGACGGAGGCAAGCACTGGGCCGACCTCGCCGACGTCGGGCGGCTGATCGAGCAGACCGGCGCCAACAAGTGATCGAGGGGCTTCGCCGCTTCCCGCTCACCCGCTTCGACGACGAGCGCGGCTTCTTCATGGAGCTCGTCCGGGCGAGCGCTCTCCCCAAGCCGGTCCGGCAGGCGAACCTCGCGCGGTCGCGCCGCGGCGTCGTCCGGGCCCTCCACTACCACGAGCGGGGCCAGGACGACCTCTTCTGCTGCCTGCAGGGGATGGTGCGCGTGGTCGTCCTCGACCGGACGACGGGCGAGACGTTCAGCGAGGACATCGGCGACGAGAACCCGGTCGCGATCTACGTGCCCGGCCGTCACGCGCACGGTTACGAGGCGTTGACCGACTGCCTCTTCTGCTACTTCGTGACCGAGGAGTACGACCCCGCCGATCCCGACGAGCACGGCGTGCCCTGGAACGATCCCCGGGTGGCGCAGCTCTGGAGCACGGACGCGCCGATCCTCTCGGCCCGCGACGCGACGTGACCGCGATCGTCACCGGCGCCGGCGGCCAGCTCGGGCAGGCGCTCCTGGAGGCGTTCCCGGACGCCCGCGGCCTGAGCCGGGCCGACTGGGACGTGACGCTGCCGCCGCCGCCCGGGCTCGAGGCCGACCTCGTGCTCCACGCGGCGGCCTGGACCGACGTCGACGGGGCCGAGGACGACCCGCAGGGCGCGGCGGCGGTCAACGTCGGGGGGGTCCAGCACGCCGCGTCGCTCGGGGTGCCGATCGTCTGCTGGTCGAGCGACTACGTGTTCGACGGCTCGAAGCGGCAGCCGTACCTCGAGTCGGACGCTCCCGCGCCGCTCTCGGCGTACGGCCGGAGCAAGCTGCACGGAGAGGCCGCCGCGGGGGAGCGGGCGTGGATCGTCCGCAGCTCGTGGCTGTACGGCTGGAGCTCCCGCAACTTCGTCCTCACCATGCTCAGCCTCGGCGCCGAACGCGACGAGGTCGCGGTCGTCGACGACCAGCGCGGCTGCCCGACCTACGTCGCCGACCTCGCCGAGGCGACCAATCAGATCCTCGCACGGCCGTACGGCGTCTACCACCTTGCCGCCGCCGGTGAGTGCACCTGGGCCGAGTTCGCCGAGGCGATCTTCGAGGAGGCGGGACTGCCGACACGCGTGCGCCGCATCAGCTCGGCGGCCTACGGCGCTTCCGCGCCGCGGCCGGCCTACTCCGTCCTGCGCTCGGAGAAGGGGCTGCCGGAGCTGCCGCACTGGCGCGACGGGCTTCGCCGGTTGCTCGCTCGTCTACCCTGACGGCCATGCGCGTGCTCGTCACCGGCGGCGCCGGGTTCATCGGCTCCCAGTTCGTCCGCCGTCTCGCCGCCGCCGGCGAGGAGGTGGTCGTCCTCGACAAGCTGACCTACGCCGGCAACCGCGCCAACCTCGAGGGAGTCGAGCACTCCTTCGTCCACGGCGACATCGCCGACCCGCAGGTGGTCGAGCGCGCGGCCGGCGGCTGCGACGCGATCGTCAACTTCGCCGCCGAGACCCACGTCGACCGGTCGATCCTCGGCCCCGCCGAGTTCATCCTCACGGACGTGCTCGGCACGCAGGTCCTGCTCGACCACGCGCGCCGGCACGGGCTCCGGCACGTGCAGGTCTCGACCGACGAGGTGTACGGCGACATCCCGCCCGACGCTCCTGCGGCGACCGAGGAGACGCCGGTGCGTCCCTCCAGCCCCTACTCGGCCTCGAAGGCCGGCGGCGACATGCAGGTGCTCGCCTACGTCCGCACCTACGGCGTCGACGCCTGCATCACCCGCTCCGCGAACACCTTCGGCCCGCGCCAGTACCCCGAGAAGATGCTGCCCCTGTTCATCACGAACTGCCTCGACGGCGAGCCGCTGCCGGTGTACGGCGACGGCAGGCAGCGGCGCGAGTGGCTGCACGTCGACGACCACTGCGCGGCGATCGAGCTCGTGCTCCGCGAGGGAACGGGCGGAGGCATCTACAACGTCGGCGGGCAGGAGCGCGAGAACATGGACGTGGTCAGGCGGATCCTCGACCTGACCGGCGCGAGCCCCGACCTCGTGCGCATGGTCGCCGACCGCCCGGGTCACGACCGCCGGTACGCCGTCGACTCGGCCAGGATCCGCGACCTCGGCTGGTCGCCCGCGCACTCGCTTCGACGCCGGTGGTCTCGAGGAGACGGTCGCCTGGTACGCCGGCAACCGCGAGTGGTGGGAGCCGATCAAGTCGGGCGACTACCGCCGCTACTACGACGAGCAGTACGCCGCCCGCCTACTAGAGGCTTGATGTGTATTGGGGTGTGCGCGGGGATGCGCCTGACCAAGCGGATCGGCGGGCGGGCGCAGCGCGTAGCGGTGGCTACGGGCGCACCAGCCGCGTGTGCCCACAAATGCGCATCAAGCCTCTAGCGCCGCGAGACCGGGAGGCATGCCTGCCGGGGCAACGAAGTGGTCGCCGGAATCGACCGCTATGGAAACGTTCCGTAAAGCCTGCCGGATCCCGTCGGGAGCTCGGCTACCGTGATCCGGATGGGTCGTCGCGTGGCGAGAGCCGGTGCCCTGTCGCTGCTGCTCCTCGGCGGCTTCGCCTCCTCGCTCTACGCCGCCCGGCCCTCCGCGCACACGGGCGCGACGACCGTCACCCTCGCAACCGCGACGCCGTCGACCGCCACGGTCGCGGCGACCTCGACCGGAGCGACCTCCGCCGGCACGACCACCACGGCCGCGACGACGTCCGGCACGACCACGACCAGCACGGCGCCGGCGGTGCTCGCCTTCAGCGGGCACGGCTGGGGGCACGGGCTCGGCCTCGCGCAGTGGGGCGCGTACGGGTACGCGCTGCACGGCTGGAGCTACCGCCGCATCCTCGCCCACTACTACCACGGGACGACGCTGGGCACCTCCGGCGTGACCACCGTGCGCGTGCTCGTGGCGAGCGAGAAGCGGACGACGATCTCCTCGACGGTTCCCTTCACCGTCACCGGCTCCGGGGGCGCCGCGGCGCAGCTCGACCCCGGCAAGCTCGTCCTCACGAAGGCGCTCGCGGTCGCCGGTCATCCCGAGCTGCGACCGCCGCTCGCGATCACGGCCGCGGCGCCCCTCTCGGTCGACGGCCGCGCCTACCGCGGCTCGCTCGCCGTGAGCAGCGACGGCACGACCGTCTCCACCGTCGACCTCGTCGGGCTCGAGGCCTACCTGAAGGGCGTGGTGCCTGCGGAGATGCCCTCGACCTGGGCTCCGGAGGCGCTGAAGGCGCAGGCCGTGGCCGCACGGTCCTATGCGCTCGCGAACCGCCGTGCCGGACGGCCGTTCGATCTCTACGGCGACACACGCGACCAGGCCTACGGCGGGATCGCGGCGGAGTCGGCGGCGGCCGACGCCGCGGTCGACGCGACCCGCCGCACCGTCGTGCTCTACCACGGGAAGGTCGCCGACACGCTGTTCCACTCCACCTCCGGCGGCCGCACCGTCTCGGCCCTCGAGGCGACGGGCGACGCCGTGCCGTACCTGGTCTCGGCGGCCGACCCGTACGACACGCTCTCGCCCTACCACGACTGGGGGCCGGTGCTGGTGGACGCCTCCCTGGCGGTGAAGGCGCTCAAGCTCTCGGCGCCCATCTCCTCGCTCGACGTCGCCGCCGGTCCGTCGGGGCGGGTCCAGTCCGTCACGATCGGCGGCGACGACGGCTCGCTCGTGCGGGTCACGGGCGCCCAGGTGCGCACGGCGCTCGAGCTGCGCTCGACCTGGTTCGCGCCCTCGCTGCTCGAGCTGCGAAGCTCCGCGAGGACGATCACCTACGGCGGCGCGGCCACCCTCACCGGCCGCGCGCTCGGCGCAGCGGGCGCGCTCACGCTCGAGGCGAAGACCGTCGGCGCCGACTGGGGGCCGGTCGCGGACCTCGTGCCGGGCGCCGACGGCACGTTCTCGACGATCGTGAAGCCGCGGGCGAAGACGTCGTACCGGCTCGCCTGGGGCGACGTGCGCGCCGGCGCCGCCCGGGTCGCCGTCGCCGCCCGCGTCACCGCGTCCCTGGGGACGGGGGGAATCAGCGGGTCGAGCCGGCCGGTCGTGCCGGCGGCGGCTGCCGTGCTCCAGCGCCGGGACGGCTCGACCTGGACGACCCTCTCCTCGACGCTCGTCGACGCCGCGGGCGGCTTCTCCTTCGGCGGCACCCTGGCCGCCGGCACCTATCGCGTCCGGGTCGCGCCGGGCCACGGCCTCGCCGCCGGCCTCTCGGCGCCGCTCGACGTGTCGTGATCCGTCTGCTCGCAGCCGCCGCGGCGCTGCTGGCGCTGACCGTGCCGGCCGCGGCGCTCGCGTTCGACAACACGGAGCCGCTCGCCGCGAAGCAGTGGTACCTCGAGGCCGACCACAGCTGGAGCTTCTGGCCGTCGAAGCCGCAGCTCTACCCCGTGCTCGTCGCCGTGATCGACTCCGGGATCGACGGGACGAATCCCGATCTGAAGGGGCAGGTCGCCGCCGCCCGGACCTTCGTCGGCGGCTCTCCGTACGTCGACGAGCAGGGGCACGGCACCTTCGTCGCCGGCGAGATCGCCGCCAACCCCTCGAACGGGATCGGGATCGCCGGGCTGGCGTTCAACGCGCGGCTGCTCGTCGCCAAGGTGGTGGCCCCGGACGGGAGCGTCTCCCTGCCGGGAGAGGTGGCGGCGATCCACTGGGCGGTCGACCGGGGCGCCCGCGTGATCAACCTCAGCCTCGGCGGCGTGCGGGACCCGCTCGACCCGGAGCTCGACACCTACTCCCCGCTCGAGCAGGCGGCGATCGACTACGCCTATGCGAAGGGAGCCGTGGTCGTCGCCGCCGTGGGGAACGGCCCGCAGTCTCCCGCGACACCCTGGAGCTTCGCCGACTACCCGGCCGCGCTGCCGCACGTGATCGGGGTCAGCGCCGTGCGCCAGGACGGCACCGTCCCGGACTACTCGAACCGCGACGCCGTCTACAACGACCTGGCCGCGCCCGGCGACGCGCTCTTCTCGACCATCCCCTCGCAGCTCGTGCAGAAGACCGCCGCCTGCAGCGGCAAGCCCTGGTCGGACTGCGGGCCGCCCGACTTCCAGGATGCGATCGGTACGTCGTACGCGGCGCCGCAGGTCTCGGCGGCCGCGGCGCTCCTGCTCGGCCAGGATCCCTCGCTGCGGCCGGAGCAGGTGGCGTGGCTGCTCGAGCGCAGCGCCGCCGACGCGTCGGCGGCCACCGGCTGCGTGCTCTGCGGGCAGAGCCGCGACGCCTACACCGGCTGGGGCATGCTCGACGTCGCGCACGCCCTGACGATGCTCACGAGCGGCGCGCGGCTTCCGCCGGTCGACCACCTCGAGCCGAACGACGACGCGGGCCCCTGGTCGCACGCCTTGCCGCCGCTGCCCCGGACCGTGACGGCCACGCTCGACTACTGGGACGACCAGAACGACGTCTACCGGCTCCGCCTGCGGAAGGGCCAGCGGCTCTACGCCCGGCTGACGCCGACGAACTTCGCGACCGTCCGGCTCGCGGCCTGGGCGCCGGGAACCACGCGCGTCGAGCAGCTGACCACCGGCTTCCGGCCGGTGATCCGCTCGCATCGCTCCGGCCGCCAGGTGCGCCTCGCGTTCACGGCGCGGACGGCCGGCACGTACTACCTGCAGGCGAAGCTCCTCTCGCCGCTCCGCGACCCCGTCGTCTACCGGCTCGCGCTCAGCCGCCGTTCTCCCTGAGCTCGGCCGGGTCGACCTCGCGCAGCACGCGGGCAGGCGATCCGACCACGAGCATGCGCGGCGGCACGTCCCGGGTCACCACCGCTCCCGCTCCGACGAACGCCTCCTCGCCGACCTCGATCCCGGGGCAGAGGATCGCGCCGCCGCCGATCCGGGCGCTGCGGCGGATCGTCGGCCCCCGCATCAGCTCCTTGCGCCGCTCCGTGCGGCCCATGAAGTTGTCGTTCGTCGTCACGACGCACGGCGCGACGAACACGTCCTCCTCGAGCGTCGAGTAGGCCGTGATGTAGGCGTCCGCCTGGATCCGCGTGCCCCGGCCCACGGTCGTGTCGTTCTCGATCAGCGAGCCGCGGCCGAGGATGCAGCCGTCGGCGAGCGTCACGCGCTCGCGGATGCACGACTGGTCGCCGACGACGCAGTTCGCGCCGACCGTGGAGCCGGCGAAGACGATCGCTCCGGTCGAGACGACGGTGCCGTCGCCGATCACCGCGGGGGGCAGAGGCTCCCGCTTCGCCGTGGAGCTCGCGCCGAGCGACGGCTGCTTGCCCACCACCGCGTACTCGAGCACGCGCGCTCCCTCGCCGAGCACCGTGCCCGGGTGGACGACGGCGGTGGGGTGGACCTCAGCCATCGAGGGAGGCGGTGAGCATCTCGAGCGCCCGCACCACCCGGGCCCCGTCGCGGGCGACCTTCTCGCGGTCGTGGCGGCCGTCGAGCAGCTCCAGGAAGTACGCGCACTCGAGCCGCAGCGGCTCCGCCGTCGAGATCTTGGGGATGAAGATGTCGCCGGAGCGCGTCTGCCATTCGCCGTAGGTCTCGGCGCGCTTCCACGGCGACTTCTCGTACACCGTCACCTTGCGCTCCAGCTCCATGTCGTCGAAGACGACCATCTTCTCGCGCCCGACGACGGTCAGCTTCCGCATCTTGTGCGGGTCGAGCCAGGAGAGGTGCATGTGGGCGATCTTCCCGCTCGGGAAGCGGAGGTAGCAGAAGACGACGTCCTCGACGCCGGGCGTGAGGAAGTCGCGGCCCTGCGCCGTCGCCACCTCGGGGTCCTCGTCGAGCAGGTAGAGGATCACGCTCAGGTCGTGCACGCCGAGCGACCAGAGGGCGTTCTCGTTCGTCCGCACGATGCCCAGGTTCTGCCGGTTCCCGTACACGCAGAGCACCTCGCCGAGCTCGCCCGAGTCGACCAGCTCCTTCAGCTTCACGATCCCCGGGTGGTAGAGCAGCAGGTGCCCCGGCATCAGGACACGGTCGCGCTCGGCCGCGATCTGGACCAGCTCGTCCATCTCCGCCGCCCGCATCGCCGGTGGCTTCTCGACGAGCACGTGCTTCCCCGCCTCGAGCGCCTGCTTCGCGAGCGCGTAGTGGGTCGGCACCGGCGTCGCGACGACCACCGCGTCGAGCGACGCGTCGGCGAGCACCTCCTCGAAGCTGCCGGTGACGCGGGTCTCCGGGTAGCGGTCGCTGAACCGCTCGCGCAGCTCCGGGTCGAGGTCGCAGACCCACGCCAGGTCGGCGAGCTCGTCGAAGTTGCGTACGAGGTTGGGGCCCCAGTAGCCGAGCCCGACGACGGCGACGCGCATCAAACCTCTAGAGGGTTGATGCGTATTGGGGTGTGCACGGGGATGCACCTGACCAAGCGGATCGGGCGGGGCGAGCGCGGTTCGTGGCGGTGGCTACGGGCAAGCTCGACGCGGCCGCGCCGCGCCGTGTCAGGTGCACCAGCCGTGTGTGCCCGCAAATGCGCATCGACCCTCTAAAGCTTCCAGACCTTGCCGTCGACCTCGACGCCGCGCGTCGCGTTCCGGAAGTCGACGATCACGCCGCCCCGGCGAACCACGTCGGCGTAGTCGATCGACGAATGGTTGGTGACGATCGCGACGCAGTCGTAGCGCTCGGGCTCGAGCGGGACGGAGGTCATCCCGTCGAACTCCGGCACGAACGGATCGTGGTAGGAGACCTCGGCGCCGGCGTTGCGGAGCAGGTGGATCAGCTTCTCCGCCGGCGTCTCGCGGAAGTCGCCGATGTCCGGCTTGTAGGCGACTCCGAGGACGAGGATGCTCGAGCCGGCGACCGACTTGCGTGCGCCGTGGTTCAGCGCCTGGGAGATCAGCGAGCGGCAGAAGTACGGCATGTTGTTGTTGACCTCGCCGGCCAGCTCGATGAACCGGGTCGAGAAGTCGAACTCGCGGGCCTTCCACGTCAGGTAGAAGGGGTCGATCGGGATGCAGTGGCCCCCGAGGCCGGGCCCGGGCCGGAACGACGAGAAGCCGAACGGCTTCGTCGCCGCCGCCTCCACCACTTCCCAGACGTCGATCTCCATCCGGTCGCAGAGCTGCGCGAGCTCGTTGACGAGCGCGATGTTGACGGCGCGGTAGATGTTCTCGAGCAGCTTCGTCAGCTCGGCCGCCTCCGGGGTCGACACCTCGTGCACCGTGTCGATCGCGCTGCGGTAGACCTCCGCCGCGGCCGCGGTCGAGCCGGCGTCGATGCCGCCGACGACCTTCGGCGTCGTCTTCGTCGTCCAGTCCTCCCGGCCGGGATCGACGCCGCTCCGGCGACATCGCGAGCCGGAAGTCCCGGCCGGCCTTCAGGCCCGATCCTTCCTCGAGCAGCGGCTGCACGACCTCGCGCGTCGTCCCGGGCCACGTCGTCGACTCCAGCACCACCACCTGGCCGGGCTGCAGCACCGGGGCGAGGCTGCGCGCCGCGCTCTCGATGAACGACAGGTCGGGCTCCCGCTGGCGGGAGAGGGGAGTCGGAAGCGCGATCAGCACCGCGTGCGCCTGCCGGCACAGCTCGTAGTCGGTGGTCGCGACGAAACGCCCGGTCTCCACCAGCGGCGCCAGCCGCTCCGAGGTGACGTCCTCGATGTGGCTCTCGCCGCGGTTCAGCGCGTCGACGACGCTCTTCTGGACGTCGACGACGAGAACGCGCTGCCCGGCCTCGGCGAAGGTCGTCGCGAGCGGCACGCCGACGTATCCCGCGCCGATCACGGCGACGGCGTAGAGCGTCTCGGGCATCGGCGCTCAAATGTACAGGGCGGCGGCGATGCGTTCGGCAGCATGGCCGTCGCCGTAGAGGGGGGGCGGGTCGGCGGGGTAGCGCGCGGCCGCGAGCGCGCCGGCGATCCCGTCCGGCTCGACCAGGACGTTCGCCCCGGCCGCGAGGGTGTCGACCCACTCGGTGCTGGGCCGCACCGTGACGCAGGGGACGCCGAGCCAGTACGCCTCCTTCTGCAGCCCGCCGGAGTCGGTCACGACCGCCCGGGCGCCCGCGACGAGGGCGAGCATCTCGAGGTACCCGAGCGGCTCCAGCGGCTCGACGTTGGGCGGGAGCGCGATCCCGAAGGCCTCGAGCGCGCCGCGGGTGCGCGGGTGCACCGGGAAGAGGAGGCGCCCGCCCGCGGCTCCGAGGCCGGCCGCGATCTCCGCCAGCCGCCCCGGCTCCGTGTTCGCCTGACGGTGGATCGTGACGACGGTGTACGCGGCGCCGCCCGGCGACTCACGTCGCCGGGCGATCGGCTCGAACAGCCGCGTCGCGTCCGCCATCACGTCCCCGACCACCTCGCGCCGGCCCGGGACGCCCTCGGCGGCGAGCTGGGCCGACGAGCGCTCGTCCGGGCAGAGGAGGAGCGCCGACAGGCGGTCGACCTCGATCCGGTTCCGCTCCTCGGGCATCGAGAGGTCGAAGCTGCGCAGGCCCGCCTCGACGTGCGCGATCGGCACCTCCTCGCCCGCCGCGTGGGCGCCGGCGAGCGTCGAGTTCGTGTCGCCGTAGACGAGCACCCAGTCCGGCCGCTCCCGCTCGACCGCCTCCCGGATCGGGACGGTCATCGCCGCCGCGTCGGCCGTGCGCAGGTTCAGCCGGTACGCCGGCTCCGCGATCCCGAGCTCGTCGAAGAACACCTGCGACATGCCCGGGTCCCAGTGCTGCCCCGTGTGGAGCACGACCTCGTCGATCCCCGCCTCCCGGAGGGCGAGCGAGAGCGGCGCCGACTTGATGAACTGCGGCCGGTTGCCAACGACGGAGACCACGCGCATGGAGCGCTACGATACGCGGCGCTTACGGGCCGTTAGCTCAGCTGGTAGAGCAGGGGACTCTTAATCCCAAGGTCGTAGGTTCGATCCCTACACGGCCCATTCGTTTCCGCTTCGCCCGCTTCGCTTGGCCGGCACGCGCTTCGCGCGCGGCGGCCTGCGCTCCGCTTTCCGCTCGCTCGGCAGCGAGCCGGCTGCGCCGGCTCGCGCCCTGCTGGCGGCGGGCGGGTGGTGTGCCGCCCCCGCGCCGGTCGGGGGCGGCGGCGGGACGGGCGGTGTGAGGCCGGTGGATGGGGCAACTGCGGCTCGGCTCGCGCTGGAGCGGCTGCGTGGAGCCGGGTCGCGAGATGTTCAGGCGCGGGCGATTCGCGGGGCCGGCTCGGTGGGCCGGGGCGCGCCGGGCGGTTGCGGTGCTAGCTTGCGGGCGAGATGCTCGTTCGCGCGACGCACTCCTCCGAGGCGGTCGACGGGGCTCCCTTCGCGGACGCCGTCGCGCTCTACGAGCGCCACGTGAACCCGCAGTTCGTGCGCATGCTGCGCACGATCGGCTTCGACAGGACCTGGGTGCGCGGCGAAGGCGCCCACCTCGTCGACGACACGGGCCGCCGCTACCTCGACCTCGTCGGCGGGTTCGGGATGTTCAACGTCGGCCGCTCGAACCCCGCCGTCCGGGCCGCGCTGGCCGAAGCGCTCGCGGCCGACCTGCCGCTCGCCCCGCAGCTCGGCGTCTCGCCGTACGCGGGCCGGCTGGCGCGGGCGCTGCTCGAGCGGCTTCCGTCGTCCCTCGGCCGGGTCGTCTTCACGAGCTCCGGCACCGAGGCCGTCGAGGCGGCGCTCAAATACGCGAGGGCCGCGACGCGGCGCCCGCGCGTCGTCTTCGCGAACCACGGTTTCCACGGGCTGACGTTCGGGTCGCTCTCGGCGAACGGGTGCCCGGAGTTCCGCGAGGGGTTCGGCGAGCTCCTGCCGGGCTTCGACCCGGTCGAGTTCGGCGACCTCGACGCGCTCGAGACCGAGCTGCGACGGGAGGACGTCGCGCTCTTCCTGATCGAGCCGATCCAGGGCAAGGGCGTCAACATGCCCCCTCCCGGCTACCTGGAGGGCGCCCAGGCGCTCTGCCGGCGCTACGGGACGCTCTTCTGCGTCGACGAGGTGCAGACGGGCCTCGGCCGCACCGGCACGGATGTTCGCGCTCGACCACTTCGGGCTCGAGCCCGACTTCGTCACCGTCGCCAAGTCGCTCTCCGGCGGCTACGTGCCGATCGGCGCGTGCGCGGTCGCGCCGCGCGTCTTCGACGCCGTCTCCGACTCGATGGAGAACGCCGTCCGGCACGGGTCGACCTTCGCGCCCAACGAGCTCGGTCTCGTGGCCGGCCTCGCCACGCTCGACGAGCTCGACCGGCAGGCCCTGCCGGAGCGGGCCGCCCGCCTCGGGACGCTGCTGAACGAGCTGACCCGGCCCCTCGTCGAGCGCTACGAGGTCGTGCGCGAGGTTCGCGGACTGGGCCTCATCTGGGCGATCGAGTTCGGCGAGCCGCGCCGCGGTCGCGCCGGCTGGCGCGCGCTCGAGCGGGCGAAGGAGGGGCTCTTCTCGCAGCTCGTCGTCGGGCCGCTCTTCCACGAGCATGCGATTCTGAGCCAGGTCGCCGGGCACCGCCTGAACGTCGTCAAGGCGCTGCCGCCGCTGACGATCGAGGAGGAGGAGATCGCCCGCTTCGCGGAGGCGCTCGAGCACACGGTGCGCAGGGCGTCGAAGGTCGGTGCCTCGGCGCTCAGGTTCGCGGCGCGAACGGCGCCGCGCGCCCTCCGCCAGTAGCCTCTCGCCGCGGGCGAGCACCGGCGCGGCGGCCGCCGGAGCAGCCGCCGCGCGGATTCGCCGGGAGGCGGATCGCCGGGATCAGAAGGGGCCGAGCCGCTCGGGCCGGCTCCAGGCGATCCGGTAGAGCTCGGCAGCGGCGTCGACCGTGTCGTGCTCCGAGAGCTCCGGGCGAGGCTGCGGGCCGCGCCGCTTGCCGGTTCGGGCGGCGGGGCGCCGTGCTGTCCCAGGAGAGGCGGTTCATGCCGAGACCTCCTTGGTCTGGTCGGGAACGGGCGCCGACGCCCGCCGGATCTGGATGTCGCCGGAGACGGTCTTCGCGCGGATCTCGACCTGCGGGCCCTCGCCACCGGGGCCGCCCGCATCCGGGTCGAGCTCCGAGCTCGTGTCGCCGCTGACGGTCGTGCAGTCGAGGTAGGCGCCCGCGCCGCGCCTCACCGCGATCGAGATGTCTCCGGAGACCGCGTGCGCCGAGACGACGCCGCGGTAGACCGCGCCGTGATCCTGGTCGCCGCTGACCGTGTTCACGCTCACGTTGTCGTGTGCCTCGCCGATCGAGACGTCACCCGACGCGCTGCCGGCCTTGACCGGCCCCCGGGCGACCTGCACGTCGAGGTCGCCGGAAGCGGTCTGCACGTTCACCGCGCCCGCCTCGCGGACGGTCACGTCGGCGCTCGCGCCCTTCACGTTCACGCCGCCCGTGACGACGTCTGCCTCGACGTCGCCCGAGGCGGTCTCGACGAGCAGTGCTCCGACCGTGCCGTGCACGGTCGTGTCGGCCGACTTCGTCCGCGCACGCACGTCCGACCCCTCGGGGCAGCGGATGCGGCAGCCGATGCCGCTGCGACCGAACGAGATCGAGAAACCGAAGCCGCCGCGCTTCTGCGGGACGTCGACCAGCACCTTCCGGTCGTGCAACTCCACGCGTGCCTCGTCGGCGAGGCGCTGCGACTCCTCGTCGCTGCCGACCAGGTCGATCTCGACGCGACCGTCGAGCGTCGGATCGATCACGATCTCGCCGGCGGCCAGCCGCACGTCCAGCTCGACCGGGCCGTCGACGTCGAATGTCTTCTGCATGTGTCTCGTCCTCCTCTAGCTGCGGGCGTAGCCGGACAGGCGCTTGCCGATGGTCGGGGACGGCCTCGACTCCGTCGCCCGCGCGATCGCACGCACGAGCCACGCGTTGGTCGAGACCCCTTCGCGGGAGGCCGCCTGCTCGACGGCCGACTTCAGGGACTCGGGCAGGCGCAGGCTGATCCGCGCCGAGAGCTCCTCGCCGGCGACGCCCGCGGACTCGCCCGCGTCGTCGACGAACACGAGCTCGGGCTCCTGCCCCGCGAGGCGAACCTCGACGTGACCGGAGGGCAGCTTCGACGAGAGCTCGACCGCCACCTGCGAGAGCAGGTCGAACAGCTTCAGCCGCAGGTTCGAGGCGAGTGCCTCGCCGAGCCGCTGGGCGATGCGCGCCGAGCGCTCGTCGCCCAGCTCGGAAAGGCCCTGCAGGTCCTGCTGGAGCCCCTCGAGTACGATGGTCAGATTCATGATGATGTCACTATGACATCACTTACGACGCCTGTCAAGTGTCAGTTAGACGTTCCACTGGCGTCGGATGGGTGAAGAGCCAGTAGTAGAGCCATCTGGGCGGCGCGAGATCCGCGAGGTTCGCCAGCGCGAGTCGCCGGTGGAGGCGCTCGAACGCCGCCCGGTCGCCGGTCAGCGCGAGCGAGAAGCGGTCGGCCGAGCGCTCGAGGCGGCGCGAGAGGGCTGCGAGGGCCGGCAGGGCGGCCAGCTGCGACGCCAGGCCGAGCAGCAGCACGAACGCGGCATCCGGCGGCGCCGGCTGCCGTCGCAGCAGGGCGAGGAAGGCGACGAAGCCGGCCGCCGCCGCCATCTGGACGGCCGCGAGCAGCGGGACGTGCCGGCGGGCGCGGTGGCCGAGCTCGTGGGCGACCACGACCGCGACCTCGTCGTCGTGGCCGTCGAGCAGGGTGTCCCAGACGACGACCCTCCGGGTGCGCCCGAGGCCCGAGACGTAGGCGTTGCGGCGGGTCGTGCGCCTGCTCGCGTCGGCGACGAGGATCTCGCGCACGGGCGTTCCGGCCTCGTCGGCGAGCGCCCGCAGCCGGGCTGCGAGCGTCTCGTCGCCGAGCGGGTCGAACCGGTTGAAGAGCGGCTCGAGCACGACCGGGGCCAGGAAGCCGCCCGCGAGCACGAGCAGCGCCGCGCCGATGCCTGCCGCCCAGGGCCAGCGGCCGGGCAGGACGCGGGCGAGCGCGAAGAGCGACGCGAGCGCGAGCGTCGTGAGGACGGCGCCGACCGCCGCCGCCTTCGCGAGGTCGGCGGCGAAGGCGCCCGCCCGTTGGGTCGAGAGGCCCCAGCGCCGGTCGTGGCGATATCGCCACCAGGTGACCGGGAGCCGCGCCGCCGCGGTCGTCAGCGAGACGGTCGCGGGATACGCGACCGCCGCCGGCCAGAAGGAGAGCGGCAGGTCGAGCCGGGTGAGCGCCCCGAGCGCGGCGACGGTGAGCGCGCCCTCGGCGAGGAGCGCGGCGTAGCGCGGCCGGTGGAAGCGCCGCGCCCGCTCCAGCTCGGCGGCGGAGAAGCCGGTCACGTCGCTCTGAACCGTAGTTACCGAGTACCCTGGCCCGGTCAGACCGGGGGGTTCGATGGGGAATCGCATCGCCGAGAGTGCCGCGCAGCCGGTCGCGCCCGAGCTGCTCGAGACGATCCTGCGCCACGCGCGGGAGGGGATCGTCGTCTTCGACGCCGGCGGCGTCATCGTCTACGCGAACGAGCAGGCCGCGCGCCTGATCGGCTCCACGTCCCCGCACGAGCTCGCGGACACGCCGGCCGACGAGACCCGCAGCCGGTTCGACCTGTTCGACGCCGCGGGCTGCCCCGCTCGAGCCGGACGAGCTTCCGAATCGCCGTGCGCTCGCGGGTGAGGAGCCGCAGCCGATGCTCGTGCGCTTCCGCCCTCGCGGCGGCGGGCCCGAGCGCGTCTCCGAGGTCTCCGCGATCCCCGTCCGCGCCGACGGCGGGCACGTCGCGTACGTGATCAGCCTCTTCCGGGAGGTGACCCGCGAGCTCGAGCTCGCCCAGGCGCAGCGGAGCTCCGCCGAGCGCGCCGAGCAGCTCTACCGGGAAGCCGCTCGAACCTCGGCGCTGCTCGACGCCCTGTACGGCAGCGCGCCGGTCGGGCTCGGGTTCTGGGACACCGAGCTGCGCTACGTCCGCGTCAACGAGGCACTTGCCCGCATCAACCAACGGCCGGTCGAGGATCACGTCGGACGCTCGCTGGACGAGGTCGTGCCGCAGCTTGCGCACGTGCTCACGCCGATCGCACGCCGCGTGCTCGAGACGGGCGAGCCGGTGCTCGAGCTGGAGATGGCCGGCGGCACACCCCTCGACCCCGACGCGGAGCGGTTCTGGCGGGCGAGCTACTACCCGGTGTTCGGGCCTGACGGGGAAGCGCTCGGCGTCGGCGCCGTCGTCGAGGAGCTCACCGACCGCCGGCGGGCGGAGCGGCGGACCGAGCTCCAGCTCGCAGTCACGTCGATCCTGACCGCGGCCGAGACCGTCGAGGACGCGGTGCGCGGCGTCCTGCGCCTGCTCTGCAGCGAGCTGGACTGGGACGTCGCCGCGTTCTGGCCGCTGGAGCCCGACCGTCCTCCACACACCCACGTGCGCCGGGGCCTCTCGTTCGACGGGTTCGTGGCGGTCACGGAAGGGTCGGAGGCATCGCCCGAGAGCCTGCCGGCGAGGGTCGCGCGGGAGCGGCGCGCCGCCTGGCTCGAGGAGCTCGCGCCGGACGTGTTTCCCCGCGCGACGGACGCCGCCACCGAGGGCCTCACCTCCGGTGTCGTCTTCCCGGCCGCCGTCGACGGCGACCTCGTCGGCGTGCTCGAGGTCTTCTCCCGGGCCCGGCGGCGGCACGATCCCGCGCTCGAACAGACGCTGACGGGTCTTGCGGGGCAGCTGGCCCAGTTCGTCCGGCGCAAGCGGGTGGAGGAGGACCGCGTCCAGCTCCTCGAGCGCGAGCGCCGGGCGCGCGCCGAAGCGGAGGCTGCGGCGGCGACCCTGCGCAAGCTCGGCCGGGTCTCGGAGGTGGCGCTCGAGCACGTCTCGCTCGACGACATGCTCCGCTCGCTCCTGGAGCGGATCGTCGACGTCCTCGACGCCGACACGGCCACGATCCTGCTCGTGGACGAGGACGATCACCTGCACGTCCGGGCCAGCCTGGGCTTCGAGGCGGAGCTCGATCGCGCGCTCGCGATTCCCGTGGGCGCCGGCCTCGCAGGCCGGGTCGCGGCGAGCCGCAGCCCGCTGCTCGTGCCCGACCTCACCCAGGTCGAGCTCGCCCGCCCGGTGCTGCGCGAGCGGGGGATCAACTCCGTCGTCGCGATCCCGCTCACGGTCGAGGACCGGGTGATCGGCGTCCTCCACGCCGGCTCGGAGGCGTTCGCGCAGTTCGTCGAGGAGGACGCCCGCCTGCTCGAGCTGATCGCCGATCGCGTCGCCCTCGCCATCAACCAGGCGGCCCTCTACGACGCCGAGCGCGAGGCGCAGGAGCGGCTCCAGTTCCTTGCGGACGCCTCGACGCTGCTCGCCTCCTCGCTCGACGTCGAGGCGACGCTCGAGCGCATCGCGGAGCTCGCGGTTCCCCAGTTCGCGGACTGGTGCGCCGTCGGGCTCGTCGGCGACGGCGGTCGGCTCGAGCCCGTCGCGGTCGCTCATCGCGATCCGGCGAAGGTCGAGGTGGGCCGGCGCATCGCCGCCGGGTCGCGCGCCTCGACCCACGACGAGCTCGGCCTCGGCGCCGTCGTCCGCTCGGGCGCGCCGTCGCTCCTCGCGCCGATCGACGAGCAGGCATTGCGGGAGGTCTACGGCGGCCGGCCCGATCTCCTCGACGACCTGCTCGGCCTCGGCCTCTCCTCGACGATGGTCGTTCCGCTCGTCCTGCGCGACGAGCCGCTCGGCGCGATCGCCTTTGCCTGGGCCGAATCGGGTCGCCGCTACGGCCCCGGCGACCTGCGGTTCGTGCAGGAGCTCGCCTCGCGCGCCGCCGTCGCCGTCGAGAACGCCCGCCTCTACCGGGCCGCCGGGCGCCGGCGCGACCAGCTCGGCTTCCTCGTCGAGGCGAGCGCGTTGCTGGGCGCGTCGCTCGACGTCGACCGGACGCTCGAGCGTCTCGGCGCGCTCGTCGCCGGCCGGATCGCCGACTGGTGCGCCATCCACCTCGCCTCCGAGTCCGGCACGCCCCGGCTCGTCTCGCTGGCTCACCGGGATCCCTCCAGGGCGGCGGCCGTCACTGCGCGTCTGCTCGACGATCCGTCGCTCGCGGAGCTGCTCGGCGTGGGCGCGGTGATCGACACCGGCGCGCCGCAGTTCCAACCGGTGATCTCCGCCGAGCCCGCCGGCGGCGAGGCGGCTCTCCGCTCCTGCATCGTCGTCCCGCTCGAGGCGCGCGGGCGCGTCTTCGGTGCGATGACCCTGGTCTGGGCCGAGACCGACGAACGCTACGAGGACGACGATCTCGACTTCGCCCTCGACCTGGCGCTGCGCGCCGGCGTCGCGATCGACAACGCGCAGCTGTACGCGGCCTCCGAGGAGCGCGCCCAGGCGGCGCGCGTGCTCGCCTCGGTCGGCGACGGGGTGTTCCTGCTCGACGACTCCGGCTTCGTGCGTACCTGGAACGCGGCCGCGGCCGCAGCGACCGGTTTGGCCCCTGCGGACGTGCTCGACCGGCCGGCCGTCGAGGCGATCCGCGGCTGGGCCGCGGTCGCGCCCCGGATCCCGATCGTCGCGGCCGGCGGGACACTTCCCCGTCCCGAGTCGCTACCGCTCGACGTCGGCGGCCGGGAGCTCTGGCTCTCGATCCACGGCGTCGCGGTGCCGGACGGGGTCGTCTACGCGTTCCGCGACCTCACCGAGGAGCGCGCGCTCGAGCAGATGCGCAACGAGTTCGTCTCGACCGTCTCGCACGAGCTCAGGACGCCCCTGGCGGCGATCTACGGCGCGGCGATGACGTTGAGGCGCGGCGACGTCACGCTCGACGAGTCGCAGCGCTCGACCCTGCTCGACGTCGTCTCGGGCGAGGCCGACCGCCTCGCCCGCACCGTCAACGACATCCTCTGGGCGAGCCGGCTCGACTCCGACTCGCTCCATGTCACGATCCAGGCGTGCGATCTCGCCGCGCTCGCGCGCGAGGTGGTCGAGGCGCAGCAGACGCACCTGGATCCGGGGCACGAGATCGAGCTGCAGGTCGACGACGGCCTGCCGCCCGTGGCCGGCGATCCCGACAAGGTCAGCCGGATCCTGATCAACCTCGTCGACAACGCGGTCAAGTACTCGCCCGACGGCGGCCGCGTGTCGGTGAGGCTGCGCCGGTCGGGCACGCACGTGTGGTGCGCGGTGGAGGATCAGGGGCTCGGCATCCCGCCGCCCGAGCAGAGGCGCGTCTTCGAGAAGTTCTACCGGCTCGACCCGAACATGAACCGGGGCGTGGGAGGCACGGGCCTCGGTCTCTACATCTGCCGTGAGCTCGTCCGGCGCATGGACGGCCGCATCTGGGTCGAGTCGGCCGGGCTCGGCACGGGCTCGACCTTCCACATCGAGCTCCCGCCCGCCGCCGGCACTCTAGGCAAGCCCCTTCGAACGGCGTTCACCGGCTTGGCCGGCGAACACCCAGCCCACGCGGGTCGCGGGCGAGTCCCCGTCCGGAAAGAGAGGACGGGCCCAGAGGCCCGTCCTCGACGGTTCCGGACGAGTACTCAGCGAGGGGGGCCCTCCTCGACGGTGGTCGTGGTGCGGCGGCGGTCCGCTGCGCCGAACCCGCCCCAGCTCGACCAGAACATGAGGGACAGGACGATGCCGATCCCGCCGACGATCATCAGGATGATCCCGATCGTGTTGATGTTGAAGCCGGACGTGGTCGCGTTGACCGCCCAGGTGAGAATCGCACCCGCGGCGATCAGAATCAGGCTGACTCCGATACCCATGGTGAAGAACCTCCTTCTCGAGCTCCCGACGTTGGTGGTCGACCCGCCGACGTTCGCGGGTGTCGGGAAATAAACGTCCGGGGAGCGGATTCGGTTACGACCCGTTCCGGAGCCGCTTGGACTAGGCTTCGCCGCGGGTGCGCAGGGGATCGATCATGCAGCTGGCTGCGATCGCGCTGGTCGCAGGTGCGGTCGGCACCGCCGTCGCGGTCCTGATCCCGTGGCTGCCCCCGGTGGCGGGCAAGGAGGCGGGCCGCATCCACTTCGTCTACTGGTTCACGACGGCGATCGCGATCGCCGTCTTCTCGGTGGTGACGGCGGTGCTCGTGTACTCGATCTGGAAGTTCCGGGCGCGTCCCGACGACGACTCCGACGGCCCGCCGACGCACGGGCACACGAAGCTCGAGATCGTCTGGACCGCGATCCCCGCCGTGCTCGTGACTGCGATCTCGATCGTCAGTGCGGTCGTCCTCGCGCAGAACAGCCGCGCGGGCTCCGACCCGCTCGTCGTGAAGGTGACGGCACAGCAGTTCGCCTGGGCCTTCACGTACGCGAACGGCAAGACGTACGGGTACCTGACCGTCCCGACGGGCAGGCACGTCAAGCTCGACATCACGTCGAAGGACGTCATCCACTCCTTCTGGGTGCCCGAGCTCTCGCAGAAGCAGGATGCGGTTCCGGGCCAGCACAACACGATCGTCGTCACGCCCACCCGCGTCGGCACCTACCCGGTCATCTGTACCGAGCTGTGCGGCCTCGGGCACGCCGTCATGCGCAGCCACGTCGACATCGTCTCGCCGGCCGACTTCGCCTCCTTCATGAAGCACGGCGCATCGACGAGCGGTCCGCCCGGGCTCGCGGTGTTCCAGCAGAACGGCTGTGGTGGCTGCCACACCTTCAAGCCGGCGGGCGCGAACGGGAACATCGGCCCCGATCTCGACAAGCTGCCGGCGGAGGCCGCGCGCGCGAGCCGGGGCCCGCTGCAGCAGTTCATCCGGGAGTCGATCGTCAAGCCCCAGGCGTACCTGGAGCCGGGCTACCAGGACGCGATGCCGCACATCTTCGCCACGCAGATCCCCTCCAAGCAGCTGAGCCAGCTCGTGCAGTATCTGGCCCGAGGAGCGAAATGAGCCAACTCGCCGACGTCGTCGAGACCCACGCCCACAAGGAGCTGCCGCCGCCGCGCGGCTGGCACCGCCTGACCGCCCCCGGCTGGTTGCGCGTCCTCTGGACGACGCCGCTCTTCTTCGGGATCGGCCTCGGGCTCGTGGTCGGCATCCGCTGGCTCGCGCACTGGCATCCGTTCTGGAAGGGCGCGGACATCGTCACGGTCGAGCTCGTGACGGTCCCGCTCGGCTTCCTGGTCGGGATCGGCGGCTTCGACTACTGGGCGCACTACGCGTCGGGCCGGCCGACGAGGCCGGAGGACCACGCGGGGCACGGCGCCCATTCGTGGCGCGACTACTTCCGCGTCAACACCGACCACAAGGTGATCGGGATCCAGTACGTCGTCACGACGATCATCTTCTTCTGCATCGGCGGCCTGCTCGCGATGCTGTTCCGGGCCGAGCTCGCGCAGCCCGGCGACCAGTTCTTCAACCCGCAGACGTTCAACGTGCTCGTCTCGAACCACGCGGCGCTGATGATCTTCCTCTTCATCATCCCGGCGTTCGCCGGGCTCGGGAACTACGTGATCCCGCTGATGCTGGGGGCCGCGGACATGGCGTTCCCGCGGTTGAACGCGCTCTCGTTCTGGCTGCTGCCGGTCGCCGGCGTGATGCTGATCGCCGGCATGTTCACGCCGGGCGGCGGCCCGTCGGCCGGCTGGACGTGCTACGCGCCTCTCTGCTCGCACCAGCCGCTCGGGCAGGTGTTCTTCAACATGGGCGTGCAGTGGGCGGGGGCCAGCTCGATCATGACCGCCCTCAACTTCCTGGTCACGATCATCACGATGCGCGCGCCGGGAATGACCTTCTGGCGGATGCCCCTGCTCGTCTGGGCGAACTTCACGACCAGCCTGCTCGTGGTGATCGCCACGCCGTTCATCGCCGGCTCGCAGTTCTTCGTCCTCTTCGACCGGGTGCTGCACACGAACTTCTTCGAGTCCGCCGGCGGCGGCTACGTGCTCGGGTACCAGCACATCTTCTGGTTCTACTCCCACCCGGCCGTCTACATCATGATGCTGCCCGGCTTCGGGATCATCAGCGAGGTGATCGCGGTGATGAGCCGCAAGCCGGTGTTCGGCTACCGCCTGATGGCGCTCTCGCTGATGGCGATCCTGGTGCTCGGGTTCTCGGTCTGGGCGCACCACATGTTCGTGGCCGGGATGGCCGGCTGGCTGCGCGTCCCGATGATGGTCACCTCGATGGTGATCGCGGTCCCGACGGGCATCAAGATCTTCTCCTGGCTCGCCACGATGTGGGAGGGCAGGTTGCGCTTCACCACCCCGATGCTCTTCGCGCTCGGCTTCCTGTCGATGTTCGTGATCGGCGGCCTCTCCGGGATCTACCTCGCCTCGGTGCCGATCGACATCCACGCGTCGGACACCTACTTCATCGTCGCGCACATCCATTACGTCCTCTTCGGCGGCTCCGTCTTCACGATCTTCGCCGGCATCTACTACTGGTTCCCGAAGATGACCGGGAGGATGTACGACGAGCGGCTCGGGAAGCTCCACTTCTGGCTCACCTTCGTCGGCTTCAACCTCACGTTCTTCCCGATGCACTACATCGGCCTCCAGGGCATGCCGCGCCGTGTCGCCGACTACGCCGGCCGCTTCGCCGACATCAACCTCTTCATCTCGATCGCGTCCTTCGGGCTCGGAGCGTCGACGCTCGTGTTCCTCTACAACATGGTCAACTCGTGGGCGCACGGCCGCGAGGCCGAGGGGAACCCGTGGCGGGCGATGACGCTCGAGTGGCAGGTCTCCTCGCCGCCCCCGATCTTCAACTTCGACGAACTGCCCCAGGTGGTCGGGCACCCGTACGAGTACGGCGTGCCGGGCGCGCAGCACGCGATCTTCGGCGCGCCCGCGCCCGACCCGGTCGGTGCCGACTGATGACCCATGTGCTCGTGATCGCGAACGAGACGGTGGCCTCGCAGACGCTCCTCGACGCGGTTCGTGCCGAGGCGGACGAGGCGGGCGACCGGGTGACGGTGATCGCGCCCGTCAACGAGCCGACGCAGGGCTACGTCGTCTACGAGGACACCCGCCGCTCGGCCGCGGGACGGCGCCTGCAGCGGACGCTCCAGGGGCTGCGCGAGGCGGGGCTCCCCGCGCAGGGCTTCGTCGTCGAGACGGGCCCCGTGCAGGCGGTCAGGGACGCGCTGGTCCAGCTCGAGCCGGCCGTCGACGAGATCGTCGTCTCGACCCACGCGGTCGAGCGGTCGGGCTGGATGCGCCGCAACGTGGTCGAGGAGATCGAGCGCTGCGCCGAGGGCAGGGCGGTGAAGCACATCGTCGTCGAGTCGAACGACGCCGACGGCGAGACCAACGTGCTCGTGATCGCGAACCAGACCGTGCTGTCCGACGAGCTCCTCGACCGCATCCGCAAGCGCGCGGCGAAGGGCGCGGCCAGCTTCCTGATCGTGGCGCCGCAGTCCGACGACGAGGAGCACGCCGACGCCGACCGGCGCCTGCGGCGCGCGCTGTCGGAGTTGCGCGGCGACGGCATCGAGGCCCACGGCCAGGTCGTGCATCCCGATCCGTACACCGCCGGCATGAACGTGGTGCACGACGAGCGGGTCGACGAGATCATCGTCTCCACGTTCCCCGGCGAGCGGAGCGGCTGGCTCAGGCGCGACCTCGTCGCGCGGCTCCGCAAGGACACGAACCTCCCCGTCGAGCACGTGATCTCCCCCTCATGAGCGCCCACGGCGAAGCACTCGAGCACCACGGCCCGCCGCCGATCCACTACAGCTCCCGGGTCTCTCCGTCCGTGCTCGGGATGTTCCTCTTCATCGCGTCCGAGATCATGCTCTTCGGGGCGTTCTTCACGGTCTACTTCTTCGACCGGGTCGCCAACCACCCCTTCGGCGGCCAGTGGCCGCCGCCCGGGTTCCACCGGCCGGCGTTCGTCGCCGGCATCAACACGGCGATCCTCGTCACCTCGAGCTTCACGATGCACTGGGCCGACACCTCGATCAAGAAGGGCAATCGCGCCGGGCTCCGGGCCGGCATGGTGCTGACGTTCCTGCTGGGCCTGACGTTCCTGATCACGCAGGTGATCGAGTACCACCGGATCGGCTTCAACACCGGCGACACGTCGTTCGCGGCCACGTTCTTCGGCCTGACGGGCCTGCACGGCGCCCACGTCTTCGTCGGGCTGACGATCCTGCTCGTGATGACCGTCCGTGCATTCCGCGGCCACTTCTCGCCCGAGCACCACCACGGCATCGAGATCGGCGGCATCTACTGGCACTTCGTCGACATCATGTGGATCGTCGTCTACGTGACGGTTTACCTCCTCTAGCCGGGGTACCAGTCGGCCGGTGAGGAACCCGCTTCGCAGCGAGACCGACGCGTTTCGCCTCGTGCTGCTGACGATCGGCTACTTCGCGCTGATCGTGATCGGGTCGCTGATCGACGTCTGGCTCGGCGTGGCCGTGTTCGCCGTGCTCACCGGGCTCGCGCTCTGGCGCGTCTTCGCGGGCCGTGCCGGGGCCGCCCCGCCGACGACGCAGGTGCCCGCTCCCTCGCCGCCCGACGAGCACCGGATCCTGGTCGTCGCGAACGAGACCGTCGGCGGGCCCGAATTGATCGACGAGGTGCAGGCGCGAAGCGCGGGCCTGCAGGCGCGCGTGCTCGTCGTCTGCCCTGCCCTGAACTCTCCGATCAAGCACTGGACCTCCGACGAGGACGAGGCTCGTGCGGTCGCCCAGGCACGGCTCGACCAGAGCCTCGCCTCCCTGCGCGCCGTGGGACTCGACGCCCGCGGCGAGATCGGCGACGGCGACCCGGTGCAGGCGATCGAGGACGCGCTGCGCACCTTCCAGCCCGACGAGCTCGTCGTCGCCACCCACCCGGAAGGACGGTCGCACTGGCTCGAGCGAGGCGTGGTCGAGCGGGTGCGCGAGCGGTTCGGCCTTCCCCTCACGCACGTCGTCGTGGATCTCGACGCAGACCGCCGCTGATCGTCGAAGCCGTCGATCCGCTGCCGCTCGTGGACGAGCTGCGCGCCGTCCACCGCGCCGCGCTGGGAGCAGGGGCGCTCTCCGACGAGTGGGCGCGGGTGAACCTGCCGCGCCACGTCACACGGCGCGACTTCGTGTTCCTCGTCGCGCGTCTCGAGGAGCGGGTCGCCGGCTTCGCCTACGGCTACCTGGGCGAGTACGGCCAGTGGTGGACCGACCACGTCGCGCCCGCGCTCAGTGACGAGCAGCGGGCCGAGTGGCTCGACCCGCCGCACTACGAGGTGGTCGAGCTGCACGTGCTGCCGCGACTCCAGCGCTCCGGCGTCGGCAGCGCACTGCTCGCACAGCTCCTGTCGCGGCAGCCGTACGACCGCGCGCTGCTCTCGACGCAGACGGCGTCGCGCAAGGCGCGGAGCTTCTACGCGAAGAACGGGTGGCGTGAGCTCGCGAGCGTCGACTTCGGCCGCGGCTACCCGGGCTATCTCGTGCTCGGGAAGCGCCTCCGCTGATCCGGGTCGGGGCGCGCGCGCTCGCCCCCCGACCCGGATGCGACCTCGAGGCTCTACGAGGTGGCCGTCGCCGGCCGTGCGTCGGTGGCCGGCGAGCGCTCCCGGAGGAAGAGCCCGACCGAGACGACGGCGATCCAGAGGAGCCAGAACAGCATCGTGAAGAAGAAGAGCGAGAACAGCGCCGCGACGCCGGCCGCGATACCGAACCAGCCCAGCCAGCGGGGGAGGATGCCGAACACGAAGATCGCGAGCGTGATCGCGAAGACCATCGCCGAGACCGCGGCGCCGCCGGAGACGAGCATCACGTACGTCGCGTCGTTGGCGGCGTGGATGACGCCGCTGTACACCTGGTGGTGGTAGGTGTCGTCGCTCATCGTCTTGACGCCGGCTGCCAGCCCGATCACGCACATCGCGACGGCAGCGAAGGCCGTACCGCCGATCGTGACGATGCCTGCGAGGAGCGAGCCGCCGCCCTCGCCCGCCGCCGCGCGGACGACGATCTGCTCACGGACGGCTCCCACGAACCAGACGAAGAAGAAGAGCCCCAGACCGGTCAGCACCCAGCCGATGTGAAGCTCGGTGCGGTTGCTGCCGCTCCCGTACCACGCGGCCATTTTCGCCGGCGACGAGCCGTTCGGACCGTCGAACAGCATCATCGAACCGACGACGAACAGCACCACGGAGACGAGACCGGCAAGGCTCGCCCACGCACGCAAACGTCCTGCCACTTGAGACCCCCTTCTCGAACGTCACGACGGCCGGCCGCGCGTCGCGCCGGCATCCGCCCCTCCGGCGGACTCGCGTAGAAAACACCAATCGGGGCCGCGTGTCCAGGGCCCGCCGGTGCCCGTGTTCCAGCCGGTCAGACCTTCTCGACGATCAGCCTCTCGATGCGACGGTCGGGGATGAACCAGACGACAGCGACCGTCACGAACAGGCCCACCGAGAGCCACGGAATCACAAACGCGCACCCGAAGGCGGCGACGTACAGCGCGAGCGACAGCTTCCCTTTCCCGTCGCGGCCGATCGCGCGGGCGAGTGTCGAGTCGTCCTCGTGCGAGGCGAGGAGCGCGAGCGTGAGCAGGGTGTAGGCGACGGCGCAGCCGAGCAGCACGATCGCGTACCCGGCGACCGGCCCCGTCTCGACGCCTGCCTGGCCGAGCCACGCGGTCGCGATCGGCGTGAGCGAGAGCCAGAGCAGCAGGTGGATGTTCGCCCACAGGGTGCGGCCGTCGATCCGCTGTACCACCTGCATCAGGTGGTGGTGATTGACCCAGTAGATCGCGACGAAGACGAAGGTGAGGAGGTACGCGAGCAGGCTGCTCCTCTCGTCGAGGATGTCCGCGAGGTGGTGCCCCGCCGGCGGCTTCAGCTCGAGGACGAGGATCGTGATCAGGATCGCGACGACGCCGTCGGTGAATGCGTCCATGCGCTCGGGTCTCATGTCGCGACTATCGCAGCTGGTCCACACCCGACGCGTGACACGCCTGCAGGGCCGGGTGCGGCGGGGTAGCGTCCGGCGGCATGGTCACCCCCGAGGAGCTCGCCCGCGTGACGGTGTTCGAGGGCATCGGCCCTGCGGAGTGCGAGCGGCTCTGCCGGGTCGCGGCCGACCTCGGCCTCGGCCCAGGCGAGTTCGCGGCGCACGAGGGGGACGAGCCCGCCCTCTTCGGTCTCGTCGAGGGGCGGATCGAGGTGGTCAAGCTCGTCGACGGCGCCGATCGGGTGATCGGCGAGCGGCGGGTCGGCGAGGTGCTGGGAGAGATCGCGATCACGCTGGGGATGCCCCAGCCGGCGGGGTTCCGCGCGGTGGAGCCGTCGCGGGTCTTCCGGATCGAGGCGCACGACTACCACGACCTCGCGGCGGCCGCCCCGGAGATCGCGAAGCGGGTCGAGCGTCTCGCGAACGACCGGATGTCGGGGCCGCGGGGCCTGAGGACGCGCGTCGCCGAGTCGTCGCCCTACCGTGCGATCGTGATCGGCCACCGGTGGGACGCCGCCTGCGCCGAGCTCCGACGGTTCCTGGATCGCAACCAGGTCAGGTTTCGCTGGCTGCAGCCGGACGTCCCGGACGAGGCTGCGGCCTGGTGGGGAGCGCTGCCGGCCGAGGGCGACTACCCCGCGCTCCGCATCCCGAACGGCAAGACCGTCGTTCGCCCGCAGTTGCGGCGCGTCGCCGAGCTGCTCGGGATCGCGACCGAGCCGGCGGCCGCGGAGTACGACGCGGTGGTCGTCGGCGCGGGGCCCGCCGGCCTCGCGGCGGCCGTCTACGGCGCCTCCGAGGGGCTACGGACGGTCGTCGTCGAGCGGGAGGCGCCCGGTGGGCAGGCGGGAACCTCGTCGCGGATCGAGAACTACCTGGGCTTTCCGTCGGGGGTGTCGGGCGACGAGCTCGCGAGCCGGGCGCTCCAGCAGGCGCGGCGGCTCGGGGCCGAGATCCTGGTCACGCGGTCGATCACGCGCATCGACGCGGACACGCGTCACGTGCACCTCGACGGCGGCGACGTGCTCCGCGCGCGCTCGATCATCCTGGCGTGCGGCGTTTCCTGGCGTCGGCTCTCGATCGAGGGGTTCGACCGGCTCGCGGGCAAGGGGATCTTCTACGGTGCAGCGCGCAGCGAGGCGGCCAACACCCACGGCCTCGACATCCACGTCATCGGCGCCGGCAACTCGGCGGGCCAGGCCGCGCTGTTCTTCTCCGCGCACGCCCGGAGCGTCACGATCGTGCATCGAGGGGACACCCTCGAGAAGAGTATGTCGCGCTACCTCGTCGACCAGCTCGCGACACGGTCGAACGTCCGTGTGCTCCTGCGCACCGAGGTCGCCGCGGCCCACGGGGAGCTCTCCCTCCAGGAGGTCGACCTCGTCGACGGGGCGACGGGTGAGGCGACGCGGCAGGGCTCCGGAGGGCTCTTCATCTTCATCGGAGCGGATGCCGAGACCGGTTGGCTGCCGCCCGAGGTCGCACTGGACGAGCGGGGCTACGTCCTCACGGGCTCCGAGGTGCGCACGGCGGGCCGCTGGCCCCTCGAGCGCGACCCGTACCTGCTCGAGACGAGCGTCCCGGGGATCTTCGCGTGCGGCGACGTTCGCTTCAGCCCGGTCAAGCGGGTCGCCGCCGCCGTCGGCGAGGGGAGCATGGCGATCGCCTTCGTGCACCAGTACCTGCGCGACCTGGCCGACCGGCAGGTGAGCGCCGGCGCCTGACGCTACTTGCCGGCGACGTCTGCGACGTACTTCGCGACCGCCTGGATCTGCGCGTCGCTCAGCTGACCCTTGAACGCCGGCATCGCGCCGCCGCCCACCTCGACCTGGTGGGCCACCTTGCTCTGCGACGGCTTCAACTGGTCGAGGTTCGGGCCGACGTTCCCGCTCGCGCCCGCGGCCTTCAGCGTGTGACAGCCGCTGCAGCCGGCGGACGCGAAGACCGCCTTGCCGTCGGGTGCGGTCGTCGTGGTCGTGCCGCCGCCGGATCCTCCGCCTCCGCCCGCCGGCGGAGGCGTCGTCGACTCCGCCGTGACACCGCAGTTCGCGTTGCCCGCGCACTTGGCGACGTAGAACGCGACGTCCGCCGCGTCCTGGCCGCGGTAGAGGTCGGCCGGCATCGGCTTCTCGGGGTAGGCGATCTGTCCACGGACGACGTCGCGGAGCGTCTGCTCCGAGAACCCCTGCGCCTTGTCCGACGCGAAGGCGTCGTCGAGGTTGGGCCCGATCGTCCCCTGCGACTTCGCGTCGGCGAGTGTGTGACAGGAGGCGCACTTCTGGGTGAAGAGCGTCTTGCCGTGCGCCGGGTCGCCGGTCGTGACCCGACCGACCGCGCCGCAGCCCGCCGCCGCGAGCACGGACACGAGCAGGAGGAGCGGTGCGACGGGGGGGCGCAGGGAGATGATTCGGCTACGAGGACGGTTGAGAGATGCCGTCGAGCTTCGAGACCGCCTCGTCACGGCTCGGATAGATCGTGAAGACGCGGTCGAGCCCGGTGATCTCGAAGATCTTCGTGATGTTGCGGTCGCTGCAGACGAGGGACAGCTGGCCGTCGTTCGTGCGCAGCCGCTTGACGCCGCCGACGAGGACGCCGAGCGTCGTCGAGTCGATGAACGTGGTCGAGGTGAAGTCGACGATCACCTGCTTGCCACCCTGGCCGATCACCTCGAGCAGCTGCTGCTTGAACTCCGGGGCGGTGTAGAGGTCGACCTCGCCCGCGAGTGAGATCACATACGCGTCGTCGGAGAGCTGCTCGGTCTTGATGTCGAAGTTCATGGATCCCCCTCGTCCGGTGTTGCAGGGCGTCAGCGCCGCGGTGAGTCTAACCCGACGCCGCCTTGACCTGCTGTTCGAGTTGCTTCAGCTGCTGCCGGATCGTCGGGGCCGAGGAATCGGACGGTGCGAGCTTGAGGAACCGCTTGTACGCGGCGATCGCGGTCTTCGGGTCGTTGGCCGACTCCGCCGCCCGGGCGAGCAGGATCTGCGTCGAGGGATCGTCGGGGCTCAGCTTCGCGAGCCGCTGGTAGGCCGACTCGATGTGGCTCTGGGCCGACTGGTAGTTCGAGAGGGCGGTGTTCGTCTTCTGGGAGACCTGTGCCTGGACGGCGGCCGCGATCGGGTCCTGGAGGGCATTCGGGTCGGTGAACGCCTTGCCGAACGGCGTCGACGCGGGCGGCGGGAAGGCCGACGCGGGGAGCTGCAGCGAGCCGAGCTCGGCCTGAGCCGCGCTGTAGTCGCTCGCGTACTGGTTGGCGAGCGTCTGGTACTGGCCGGCGAGGTCGATCAACGCGTCCTGGTTGCGCGGTCGCAGCCCCGTGTACTGCTCGAGCGCGTTGATCGCGTCCTGCGTGCGGTGCTTCGTCTCGTACGCGGTCGCGAGGTCACGCCATGCCTTCGCGTCGAGCGGGTCCTTCGCGGTCTGCTGCTCGAGCTTGGAGATCGAGGCGCCGCCGCTGGAGCCGCCGAAGTTGAACGCGTTCTGCAGCGCCGAGCTGACCCCGGTCGAGCCGGAGCCGACGCCGAAGACGACGAAGCCGACGGCGAAGACGAGCGCGAGCAGCACGAACGCCCACTTGGCGTGCACGCGCAGGCGCTGGAAGAACAGCTCCTCCTGCCACTGCGGCGGCTTCTGCTTGCGGCGCGCCGCCGCCTGGGCGGGAACCGTTACGCCGTTCCGGCGAGCATTCTGCGCCGGGCGGCGCTTGCGGTGTTGCGTACCTCTCGCCACGTCTCCTCGTCGTTTCTCCGGTAGCGGGTCTGGCCGTCGACGATCGTCTCGAGCACCTGCGCAGGCGAGCCACCGAAGACGACGGCCGCCGCAGGATCCTCGACCGGATGGTAAGGGCTTCCCTGCAGCGACACCACCGTCAGGTCGGCGCGCTTGCCGGGACCCAGGGTACCCACCTCGTCGTCGATTCGCAGGGCGCGGGCCGCGTCGACGGTGGCGAGCCGCAGCGCCTCCGCCGCCGTCAGGACGCCGGCCCGCCGCTCGCGCGCCCTCGCGAGGAAGACGGCGCAGCGGAGCTCGTCGAACATGTCGATCGACGGTGTGGAGGCGGGCGAGTCGGTGCCGAGCCCGACGACGACCCCGGCGTCGCGCAGCAGCGAGAGCGGCGCGATGCCGCACCCGAGCAGGGCGTTCGAGCGGGGACAGTGCGCCACCGGGACGCTCCGGTCTGCGAGCAGCGCCACGTCCGCAGGCTGGACCTCGACGCAGTGCGCGCAGAGCAGCTCGGGCGAGAGCACCGGCTCGAGCGTCTCGACCGCACGCTTGCCCGTCGGCGGCACCAGGATCGGAATGCCCTTCAGCGGCCCGGAGCCGTGCTGCAGCCACTCGTCCTCGCCTGCGCTCTCGGCGAGGTGGGTTCCCACCGGCACGCCGAGGCTCAGGCAGAAACGGTAGGTGTCGAGCGAGCACGTGTAGGGCGCGTGCGGGGAGACCCCGATCTTCACGCGGTGCGTCTCGGTCACCCGTGCGCGCTTCTCCTCCCATTGCCTGCGTGCGTCCTCCGGATCGGCGGCGAACACCTCCAGGTACACGATCGCCCGCAGGCCCAGGTCGTGCGAGGCGGTGGCGGCCGCGCCCGAGAAGCTGTAGTCGGCGGTCGTCGTGATGCCCGAGCGGAGCGAGTCGGCGACGCCGCAGCGGGCGATCGCCTGCATCTCCTCCGGCGTGAGCAGGCCCTTCCGCTCGACGTGGGTGCGGATCCAGGGGCCGAAGGCGAGCCCGTCGCCGAACCCGGCATAGGTCGCGTACTCGAGGTGAGAGTGGGCGTTGACGAACCCCGGCAGGATCGCCGCGTCGGGGAAGTGGCGGTCGGCCCGCCCCGGCCCCACATGCACGATTCGGCTGTCCTCGTAGCGCACGAGCCCACCCGCGATCGGCGGGCCGTCGACCGGCAGGACCCAGTCGGCGGAGATCTCGCTCACGTACCGACCGGGGAGGTCTCCGCGCGCGTCCCTCTGCGCTCGAGGAGGACCGCCGCCCAGATCGACGCCTCGTACAGCACGAGCAGCGGGATCGTCTCGAGGATCGTCGTCACGGGGTCGACGCCGGGCAGGGCCACGCCCACGCAGCACACGGCGAAGTAGCCGACGCGGCGGCTGCGACGCAGCGTGCGCGTGGAGAGGATGCCGATCCGCGTCAGCCCGATCACGAACAGCGGCAGCTCGAAGACGATCGCCATCGCCACCAGCACCTTGGCGGCGAAACCGATGTAGTCGCGCGCCCGGATGAAGTTCAGGTACTGCGAGCTGTCGTAGTTCGCGAGGAAGTGCGAAGCGGCGGGCAGCGCGAGGAAGTAGCCGAACGCCAGCCCGATCGCCAGCAGCACTCCCGAGACGAAGACGAAGATCCGCAGCAGTCGCTCGTGGCCCGGATCGACCGCCGGCAGGAAGAACGCCCACGCCTGCCAGAGGATCACCGGGATCGAGACGAGGAAGCCGGCGTAGAGCGAGATCCACATCGACGTCATGAACGGCTCGCCGATCGTCAGCGTCGTCAGCTGCCGGTGCCCGGCGGGCAGCTCGCGCTCGAGGGCGTGGATCAGGCGCTGGTGGAACACGTAGGCCACCACGAAGCCGAGTGCGACGGAGCCGATGCAGACGAACAGCCGCTGGCGCAGCTCCTCGAGGTGCTCGACGAGTGTCGCCTCCTCGCCGTGTCCCAGGCGACGCGGCAGGCGGACCCTGCGCACGGCGCGCTAGTGAACGGTCTCGTTCTCGCGGGGCGGAGCGGGAGCCGTCGTGTCCTGCGTCCCGACGGGCAGCTGGGACGTCTGGGTCGGCTCCGGCTTCGTCGTTCCCGTGACCGAGTCCTTGAACTCGCGCATTCCGGTGCCGAGCGAGCGGCCGATCTCCGGCAGCCGCTTGGCGCCGAAGAGGAGGAGAGCGACGAGCAGCAGGAGGATGATCTCGGGAGCGCTGATGTTTCCCATGGCATGAGGGTATCAGCGTTCGGCGAGGAGGTTTCGGCGGCCGGGGGCGGGAGACCACCCCTATGACCCCGCGCCGCCCCCGTGGGAACCGCGGCCGTCGGGGTCGGCTTGGCTACGATGACAGTCACCGATCGGACGGCTCGACTGCCCGTCCGCGAGCCCTGAGGAGTCGCGAACCGTATGGCAACGCTGGAGTTGAAGAATCTGCACGTCGCGCTCGAGGACGGCACCCCGATCGTCAAGGGTGTGGATCTGACGATCTCGTCCGGTGAAGTGCACGCGATCATGGGCCCGAACGGCTCGGGAAAGTCCACGCTCGCCTACGCGGTCGCCGGGCATCCGGCCTACGAGATCACCGAGGGGCAGATCCTGCTCGACGGTGTGGACATGACCGAGTCCGAGGCGGACGAGCGGGCGCGGGCGGGGATGTTCCTGGCCTTCCAGTACCCGCATGCGATCCCCGGGGTGACGGTCACGAACTTCCTGCGGCAGGCGATCAACGCGATGCGCAAGGCGCGGAACGGCGGCGTCGACGACCCGATTCCGGTGCCGGAGTTCCGCAAGACGCTGCTCGCGCAGATGGATCGTCTCAAGGTCAGCCGCGAGCTCGCCTCGCGCTACCTGAACGACGGCTTCTCGGGCGGCGAGAAGAAGCGTGTCGAGATCCTGCAGATGGCGATGCTGCAACCGAGGATCGCGGTGCTCGACGAGACCGACTCCGGCCTCGACATCGATGCGCTGAAGGTCGTGGCGGGCGGCGTGCAGGAGCTCGTCGGCCCGGAGATGGGCGCGCTCGTGATCACGCACTACCAACGGATTCTGAACTACATCACGCCGGACTTCGTGCATGTCTTCGTCGCCGGCAAGATCGTCGAGGAGGGTGGGCCGGAGCTCGCCGAGAAGCTCGAGGTGTCCGGCTACGAGCAGTGGGAGACGAAGGAAGAGAAGGTGACCGCCTGATGGCCGTGCGCCGTAGGCTCGTCGACGCCGCACAGCACTGTCAGGCCGAAGGTGCCGGCTTCGCCGGTGCCGTCGAGGGGGTGGAGCGCTGATGGCACAGACCGAGTCCGAGGTCGCCCAGGGCATAGGGTCGCGCCGTAGGCTTGACGGAGGCGCGCAAAGGAGTCAGTCCGGAGGTGCCGGCTTCGCCGGTGCCGTGGAGGGGGTGGAGCGCTGATGGCACAGACCGAGTCCGAGGTCGTCCAGGGTATCGGGTCAGACTACGAGGTCAAGTACGGGTTCCACGTCCCGGAGGACTACTTCTTCAAGTCGGGGAAGGGGCTCTCGCACGAGCTCGTCGACGCGATCTCGTCGCACAAGGACGAGCCCGACTGGATGCGGAAGTTCCGGCACCGCTCGCTCGACTACTTCCTCGCCCGGCCGATGCCCAGCTGGGGCGGGATGCCGTCGCTGCACGAGATCGACTTCGACTCGATCTTCTACTACATCAAGCCGACCGAGAACCAGGCGAAGGAGTGGGAGGATCTCCCGCCCGACATCAAGGACACCTGGGACAAGCTCGGGATCCCGGAGGCCGAGAAGAAGTACCTGGCCGGCGTCGGCGCGCAGTACGAGAGCGAGGTCGTCTACCACAAGCTGCAGGAGAAGCTCACCTCGCAGGGCGTGCTCTTCCTCGACACGGACAGCGCGCTGCGCGAGCACGAGGACATCTTCAAGCAGTACTTCGGGACGATCATCCCGCAGAACGACAACAAGTTCGCCGCCCTCAACTCGGCGGTGTGGTCGGGCGGCTCGTTCATCTACGTGCCGCCGGGCGTCCACATCGAGCTGCCGCTCCAGGCCTATTTCCGCATCAACGCGGCCAACATGGGGCAGTTCGAGCGCACCCTGATCATCGTCGACGAGGGTGCGTACGTGCACTACGTCGAGGGCTGCACCGCGCCGATCTACTCGACGGACTCGCTGCACAGCGCCGTCGTCGAGATCGTGGTGAAGGACGGCGGCCGCTGCCGCTACACGACGATCCAGAACTGGTCGACCAACGTCTACAACCTCGTCACGAAGCGCGCAGTCGCCTACAAGGACGCGACGATGGAGTGGGTCGACGGCAACCTCGGCTCCAAGCTGACGATGAAGTACCCGGCGATCTGGCTGCTCGGCGACCGCGCCCACGGGGAGGTGCTGTCGATCGCGTTCGCCGGCAAGAACCAGCACCAGGACGCGGGCGGCAAGTGCGTCCACGTGGCGCCGAACACCTCGAGCGTGATCACGTCGAAGTCGATCTCCAAGAACGGGGGCCGTGCGGGGTACCGCGGGCTGCTCGAGGTGGCGAAGGGTGCGACGGGGTCGAAGTCGAAGGTCGTGTGCGACGCGCTGATCCTCGACGACGAGTCGCGCTCCGACACCTACCCGTACATTCGCATCGACGAGAACCAGGTCGACATCGGCCACGAGGCGACCGTCTCGAAGATCGGCGAGGAGCAGCTCTTCTACCTGATGAGCCGCGGGCTCTCCGAGTCCGAGGCCTCCGCGATGGTGGTCAGCGGCTTCGTCGAGCCGATCACCAAGGAGCTGCCGCTCGAGTACGCCGTCGAGATGAACCGCCTGATCCAGCTGCAGATGGAAGGCAGTGTTGGCTAGCTCCACGCGCGCGAGCGCGCTCGGAGGTGTCGGGTAGTTGATCGTCGAGCACGTCGACTTCTGGTCGCTGCCCGTCACCGACATGGAACGTTCCACGGCCTGGTACCGCGACGTCCTCGGCTTGCCGCAGACCGGCGACGGCGGCTTCCCCGAGTTCAAGCTCGGCGACAACGGCTTCCTCTACCTCCTGAACATGGAGGCGATCGGCGGCAGCTTCCGCTCCCCGCACGACGCCGGGTTCGCGCTTCGCGTCGCCGACGTCGCCGAGGCCCGGGCCGAGCTCGAGGCGAAGGGCGTCGAGTTCAGCGCCGAGACGATGGACACCGGCGTCTGCCACATGGCGTTCTTCGCCGACCCCGACGGCAACCAGCTGGTGCTGCACCGCCGCTACGCGCCGCACGAGTGATGAGCACGCTGACGCGCGAAGACGCCGCGCAGCGGTTCGAGAGCCTGCCGCTGCCCTCCACCGCCGACGAGCACTGGCGGTTCACCGACCTGCGCGGCTTCGACCCGCCGCAGACGGCTCCGGCGGCCGGCGGCGACACCCGCCCCGTGCTCGACCTCGACGTCGCCGGCCGCGCGCGGATGACCGAGTCCGGCATCGAGATCGTCTCCGCGCCCGAAGGGATCACCTTCGAGCCCCTGCCGGCCGACTTCGAGGCGCGGCTCGTGCCCGAGGACGACAAGTTCGCGATGGAGAACCTCGCGCGCTGGGAGTACGGGCTGCTCGTGCGCGTCCCGAACGGCGTCGAGCTCTCGAAGCCGCTCTACGTCCAGGTGACGTCGAACGGTGGCTCGCTCTACTGGCGCATGGTCGTCGTCGCCGAGGAGGGCGCGCGCTTCACCCTGATCGAGGACTACTCCTCGGCCGGGCCGGACACCGTCGCCTACACGAACGCCGTCGTCGAGCTCTACGTCGGGCAGAACGCGAAGATCGAGTACGTCTCGCTGCAGAACCTCTCGCAGGAGACCTGGCACTTCGGCCGGCACAAGGCGGTGCTCGAGCGCGACTCGGAGCTCGACTGGGTGATCGGCGGCTTCGGGTCGAAGAAGGGGAAGGTGTGGATCGAGAACGACCTCGCCGGCGAGGGGGCGACCTCGCGCGTCACGGGCGCGTACTTCGCAGACGGCGACCAGCACCTCGACTACGACACGTTCCAGGAGCACATCGCGCCGAACACCGAGAGCGACTTCGCGTTCAAGGGTGCTCTGCGCGAGCGGGCGACCGCCGTCTGGCGCGGGATGATCCGCGTCGAGGAGGGCGCCCAGAAGACGAACGCCTACCAGGAGAACCGCAACCTGCTGCTCTCCGACCAGGCCCATGCCGACTCGATCCCCGGCCTCGAGATCATGGCCAACGACGTCCGTTGCACCCACGGCGCCACTCTCGGGCGGCTCGACCGGGAGGAGCTCTTCTACCTGATGGCGCGCGGTCTTTCCCGCGCCGAGGCGGAGCGGATGATCGTGCGCGGGTTCTTCCAGGACGTGCTCGACCGGATCGAGCTCGAGCCCGTCCGCGAGGCGCTCGGCGAGGCCCTCGAGGCCCGCATCCCGCAGGCCTGACTCTCGGGCTTTCCCGATCAGTCGATCCGCGGATTCGCGGCTGCTCCGGACGCGAGAACATCGTCCCCACATCACTGTCTGGGGAGGTAGGGATGTTCACGTACGTCGCGCTGCTCAAGCTCACCCCGGAAGGCCGGGAAGGCTTGAAGGAGGCGCCCAAGTACCTCGAGAAGATCAAGTTCTTCGTCGAGGAGCAGAAGGGCGAGCTGACCGAGACCTTCGCGATGATGGGCCCGTGGGACTTCTTCGGGATCGTCAAGTATCCGACGGTCGAGGCGGCCTTCAAGGCCCACGCGAAGATCGCGACCCTCGACGTGCTCGAGGTCGAGACCTTCCCCGTCGAGGAGGTCGAGCTCTTCATCAAGGCCCTCGTCTAGGCGACCACGGAGTCCCTGAACGAGAAGCGGGGCCGCGCTCGTCGCGGCCCCGCTGTTTCTGCGGTCGTCTCTAGAGCAGGTTCCGCTCGGCGAGCGCGCGCTCGAGCTCGGCGAGCCGCTCCTCGACGCGCCGAAGCCGCTGCTCGAGCGTGTCGGGCTCGTCGGCGGGCGCGGGCGCCGGGCCGTCGGCGAGCAGGTGCGTCCAGCGTTCCTCGCGCTGCCCGGGCCGCCGCGGCAGGAGGTGTACGAGCTCCTTCGTCTCGAGCGCTGTCGAGCACGGCACGCACGTCGTCCACCGGGTACAGCCGCTCGGTGCGCGTCTTCAGCTCGCCGGCCGTCTGCGGGCCGCGCAGCATCAGCACGGCGAGGATCGAGACCTCGGCGGGCATCAGGTCGAGCGCCTCCTGGAAGAGCTGCCGGTACTTGGCGGTGCGCGAGCCCGGGCCGGTGGCGAGCCGCGCGTAGCCCTTCGTGCCGAGGCTCTGGGCGGCGGCGCGCACCTCGCTCTCCTCGAGCCGCAGCACGGGATCGCGGTTCGTCGTCTGGTTGCACGCGAGCCGCAGGGAGTTCAGCGTCAGCGGGTACTGCTCCGGCGTCGTCCGCTGCTTCTCGATCAGGGAGCCGAGCACCCGCAGCTCGACCTGGTCGAGGCGGTGCGGCGTCATGCCCGGACGAGGGGCTTGTACTTGATCCGGTGCGGCTCCAGCGCCTCGGCGCCGCGCGTCTCGCGCACCCAGTCCGCGTAGTCGCTGAACGAGCCCTCGAACCACGTCGCCTGCGAGTCGCCCTCGAACGCGAGGATGTGCGTCGCGACCCGGTCGAGGAACCAGCGGTCGTGCGTGATCACGACCGCGCAGCCGGCGAAGTCGAGCAGGGCCTCCTCGAGCGCGCGCAGCGTGTCGACGTCGAGGTCGTTCGTCGGCTCGTCGAGCAGCAGCACGTTGCCGCCGCTGCGCAGCAGCTTCGCGAGGTGGACGCGGTTGCGCTCGCCGCCCGAGAGCTTGCCGACCGGCTTCTGCTGGTCGCCGCCGCGGAAGTTGAACCACGAGGTGTACTGGCGCGAGTTGATCTCGCTGCTTCCCGAGCAGCGATGACGTCCTGGCCGCCGGAGATCTCCTTCCACACGGTGCTCTTCGGGTCGAGGCCCGCGCGCGACTGGTCGACGTAGGCGAGCTGGACGGTGTCGCCGACGCGCAGCTCGCCCGCGTCGGGCGGCCTCCTCGCCCGCGATCATCCGGAAGAGCGTCGTCTTGCCGGCGCCGTTCGGGCCGACCACGCCGACGATCCCCGCCGGGCGGCAGCGAGAAGTCGAGGTCCTCGAAGAGCAGCCGGTCGCCGAAGCCCTTCGAGACGCCCTTCGCCTCGATCACGACGTCGCCGAGGCGCGGCCCCGGCGGGGATGTGGATCTCGACCTGGTCGAGCTTCACGTTCGTCCTCCTCCGCGAGCAGCTGCTCGTACGCGCCGAGGCGCGCCTTCGACTTCGCCTGCCGCGCCTTCGGCGACGCGCGCACCCACTCGAGCTCGCGCTGAAGCGTGCGGCGGCCGCGCCGAGCTCTGCTTCTCCTCGACGGCGAGCCGCGCCTGCTTCTGCTCGAGCCAGCCCGAGTAGTTGCCCTGGTAGGGGATGCCCCTGCCGCGGTCGAGCTCGAGGATCCAGCCGGCGACGTTGTCGAGGAAGTAGCGGTCGTGCGTGACGGCGACGACGGTGCCCTTGTACTCGGCCAGGAAGCGCTCGAGCCAGAACACCGACTCGGCGTCGAGGTGGTTCGTCGGCTCGTCGAGCAGCAGCAGGTCGGGTGCCGAGAGCAGCAGCCGGCAGAGCGCGACGCGCCGGCGCTCGCCGCCGGAGAGCGTCGTCACGTCGCGGTCGCCTTCCGGCAGGCGAAGCGCGTCCATGGCGTGGTCGAGCTGGGCGTCGAGCTGCCAGGCGGCCCGCCGGTCGATCTGATCCTGCACGGTCGCCTGCTCGGCGAGCAGCGCGTCGAAGTCGGCGTCCGGCTCGGCGAAGGCGGCCGAGACGGCGTTGAAGCGGTCGAGGAGGTCGCGGATCTCCCGCACCCCGTCCTCGACGTTCTCGCGCACGGTGCGGGCGGCGTCGAGGTCGGGCTCCTGCTCGAGCAGCCCCACCGTCGCGTTCGGCGCCAGCTCCGCGACGCCCGACGACGGCTCCTCCTTGCCCGCCATGATCCGCAGCAGCGTCGACTTGCCGGCCCCGTTCGGGCCGAGCACGCCGATCTTCGCCCCCGGGAGGAAGGAGAGCGAGATGTTCGCCAGCACCTGCCGGTCGGGGCCGTAGAACTTGTCGGCCCGGTACATCGTGAAGACGTAGTCGGAGCTCACAGGCGCCCCACGATAGCTTCACGAATCCGTGACACCGGTGTCGTACCGTTTGGCGCGTGCGGGGTTTCGTGGCGATCGGTGTCATGCTCCTCCTGCTGGCCGTGCCCGCCGCCGCGGGACGCCTCCCGATCACGGCGCCGCAGGACGCCTGGCCGGTCTTCTCCCCCGACGGGACGCAGGTCGCCTACTCGCGCATCTCCGGCCGCACCTTCGCGCTGCGCGTCGTCAACCTCCACCTGCGCCGCCAGTGGGCGATCGGCAAGGGCTCGTCGCAGTTCGGCGCCACCTGGTCGACCGACGGGCACCTCGCGTACTCATCCGGCGGGGTGCTGTACGTGACGACGTCGACCGGCGGCGCCAAGCATCGCTATCCCGCGCCCGCGAAGGCCTTCGCGCCCGCCTGGCGGCCGGGCACGACCCAGCTCGCGTACCTGACCACGCACGGCGCGAAGAACACCGACCTGTGGGTCGCCGGCACGCTCTGGGCGAAGGACGCGTTCGGTTACCCGGCCTGGTCTCCCGACGGCGCGAAGCTCGCCTTCCAGCGCAGCGACGGCATCTGGGTGACGACCGGCCCGGGCGCCGAGACGCACGTGGCGACCACGCAGGGCGAGCCGAGGCAGCCGGAGTGGTCGCCCGACGGCACCGAGATCGCCTACTCGGTCGGCAAGGAGGTCTACGTCGTGGACGCCTCCGGCGGGCTCGCGCCGCGGCGCGTCGCCGGGCCGTTCGCCGACCTGGGCGCCCCCGTCTGGGAGCCGGTCACAGGCCGCCTCGTCTACACCGTGCTCGGCGGCCTCGAGGAGACGACCCTGGCGCCGTCGCCGCACTCGAGGCTGCTCGCAAAGGGCGCCGGCATCGGCGCCTCGGCGATGGGCGACATGGTCGCCTACGCGGCGCCGCAGCCCACCTGTCCCGGCCACCTGGCGATCCGGCTGGTGGGGGGCCCATTCCTCGACACGGGTTGTGCGATCGCCGGCACGGCGAGGGCCGACGTGATCTACGGGACGTCCTCGTGGGGCGACGTGATCCGCGCCGGCGCCGGCAACGACCGCATCCACGCGAACGACCGGCACACCGACCGGGTCGACTGCGGTCCCGGGCACGACACCGTCTGGGCCGACCGGAGCGACCGGCTCGTCCACTGCGAGGTCGTCCACAGGTAGCTCGCTAGGCTTCGGGCATGGCCGTATCGCCTGCCACGAGGCTCGACGCGCACAAGCTGCGGGCCGACTTCCCGATCTTCGAGCAGCAGTTCCACGGGAAGCCGCTCGCCTACCTCGACTCCGCGGCCAGCTCCCAGAAGCCGCGGCAGGTGCTCGAGGCGATGACGCACTTCTACGAGACCTCGTACGCAAACGTCCACCGGGGCGTCTACGAGCTCGCCGAGCGCGCCACCGAGGCGCTCGAGCATGCCCGCGAGCGCTGCCGGGCGTTCGTGAACGCCGAGCACGCGCACGAGATCGTCTTCGTGCGCAACGCGACCGAGGCGATCAACCTCGTCGCCTACGCCTGGGGGCTCGCGAACCTCGGGCCCGGCGACGTGGTGCTCGTGACCGAGCTCGAGCACCACGCCAACTTCGTGCCGTGGCAGTACATCGCCGGCAAGACGGGGGCGGAGTTCAGGATGGTCGAGGTCGAGCCGGACGGGACGCTGCACCTCGAGCAGCTCGACGAGCTGGCGGGAAAGCTGAACGTCAAGGTCGTGGCGACGGGCTACGTCTCGAACGTGCTCGGCGGGTCGAACGACGTGCCGCGCATCGCCGCCTGGGCGCATGCGCACGGGGCGATCCACGTGTGCGACGCCGCCCAGGCCGCCCCGCACAAGCGCATCGACGTGCAGACGCTCGGCTCCGACTTCGTCGCGGTCAGCGGCCACAAGATGCTCGGCCCGAGCGGGATCGGCTTCCTCTGGGGGAAGACCGAGCTGCTCCGCTCGATGGACCCGTTCCTCACCGGCGGTCACATGATCCGCCGCGTCCGCGAGAACGAGTCGACGTGGGGCGAGCTGCCGCACAAGTTCGAGGCGGGAACGGCGCCGATGGCCGAGGCGGTCGGGCTCGGCGCCGCCGTCGACTACCTCGAGGCGGTGGGCCTCGACGCGATCGAGCAGCACGAGCACGCGCTCGTCGCCTACGCGCTGGAGAAGCTCGAGGAGGTCGGCGGCGTCACGACGTGGGGGCCGCCGCCCGAGCGGCGCGCCGGCATCGTCAGCTTCGACGTCGCGGGCGTCCACCCGCACGACGTCGCGCAGATCCTCGACCTCGACGCGGTCGCGATTCGCGCGGGCCACCACTGCTGCCAGCCGTTGATGGGCCGCCTCGGCGTCGCCGCGACGAACCGCGCGAGCTTCTACCTCTACACGGTGCCGGAGGAGATCGACCGCCTTGCGGCCGGGATCGTGCGCGTGAAGGAGACCTTCTCGGTATGAGCGACTGCCGGCGTAGGCTCGACGGAGCCGGCCAAGGAGCGCAGGTGCCGGCTTTGCCGGCGCCGGAGCGGGAAAGAACTCACTCGCATGAGTGAGTTCGACCAGATGTACCGCGAGGTGATCCTCGACCACTACAAGAACCCGCGGGGGCACGGGGCGCTCGATCCGCACGACGCGCACGCGGAGGGCCAGAACCCGCTCTGCGGCGACGAGGTCGAGATCTACGTGCGGTTCGGCGAGGACGGCGAGACGATCGACCGGGTGAGCTTCGAGGGACAGGGATGCGCGATCTCGCAGGCCGCCACGTCGATGCTGACGGAGCTCGTCGTCGGCCGGAAGGCGGCCGACGTCGCGGCGCTGCCGAAGGACGAGCTGCTCGAGGAGATCGGCATCCCGCTCACTCCGATCCGGTTGAAGTGCGCGATTCTCGGCCTGGGCGTGCTCAAGGTCGCGCTCCACCGCGCGAAGGGAACGCCGCTGCCCGAGGAGTGGCAGAGCCTGGCCGACGACCTGCAGTTCGACGACGGCGACGACTGATGCCGACGGTCGAGGTGGCGCCGCTCGCCGAGTTCGGGCCCGGCTCGACGAGGATCGTCACCGTCGGCTGGACCTCGGTCGGCGTCTACAACTGCAACGGCACGCTCTACGCGCTCGAGGACCGTTGCTCGCACGACGACGGGCCCCTCTGCGAGGGCGACTGGGACCAGGACCTCTGCCGCGTGATCTGTCCTCGCCACGGCGCCGCCTTCGACCTGGAGACGGGCACCCCGCGCTCGCTGCCGGCGATCGAGCCGGTCGACACGTACCCCGTCGTCGTCGAGGACGGGATCGTCAAGGTGGAGCTGCCCTGACTCCGGCGGCCGCGACGCGTCCGGCTCCGCCGACGCGCTGCTGGGCGACGAGCGACCCGCTCTACGACGCCTACCACGACGAGGAGTGGGGGCGGCCGGTGCGCGACGAGCAGGGGATCTACGAGCGGCTCTGCCTGGAGGGGTTCCAGTCGGGGCTCTCCTGGCTGACGATCCTCCGCAAGCGCCCGGCGTTCCGTGCCGCCTTCGCGGGGTTCGACCCCGAGGTCGTCGCCCGTTTCGGCGAACGCGACGTGCGGCGCCTGCTCGGCGACGCGGGCATCGTCAGGCACCGCGGCAAGATCGAGGCGGCGATCGCGAACGCCCGCGCGACGCTGGCGCTCCGCGAGCAGGAGCTGCCGTTGCACGAGCTGCTCTGGGCGCACGCCCCGGCCCGGCACCGGGTGCCCCGCACAGAGGCCGACTGGTCCGCCTCGACCCCCGAGTCGGCGGCGCTGTCGAAGCTGCTCAAGCGCGCAGGCTTCCGCTTCGTCGGGCCGACCACCGTCTATGCGGCGCAGCAGGCGTGCGGCGTCGTCAACGACCACCTGGCGGGCTGCCACGTCCGGGCGGCCGTCGAGGCATTGTCGCGTCCGGTCTGACCCATTCGCTATCGTTCGGGCATCCGCGGAAAGGAGGTGGTCCGGCGTTGGAGACTTCAAGTACGGGCAGTGGAGGTACCAGCTCGTAGAGGCGTGTCCCCGTGACCTGACGGGAATCGCCTAGCCAGCGTGGGGGACTCGCGTAACGCGCCGCTCTCCGGGGGACGACCCGGTCGGCCGGAAGCGCCTCTACGAAATCCCAGCTGGTTACCGGATCGAAGGGCCCCGCGAGGGGCCCTTCGTCTTGAATAGGGCCGTGGACCGGATCGAGTGGGTCGTCTCGCGCTGCCGTCTCCTCGCCGCGATCGGTGAGGAGTTCGAGCAGACGCGCCCGTTCGCCGGCCTGCGCATCGGCACCGGCATCCACCTCGAGCCGAAGACGGTGGCGCTCCTCCTGACGCTCCGGCGCGGCGGTGCCGAGCTCGTCTCGACCGGGAACCTGAACACGACGCAGGCGGAGGCGTGCGCGTACCTCGCCGAGCGCGGCGTCCGCGTGGTCGGCGGACCGACCTCCGATCCGGTGGAGCACGACGCGAACCTGTGGCGGGTCGTCCGCTCGCGGGCGCATCTGCTGCTCGACAACGGCGGCGACCTCTTCGTGCGCTATCTCGAGGAGCCGTGGGAGGGGCTGCTCGGCGGGACCGAGGAGACCACCTCCGGCCGGCTGCGCCTCGCGCCGCTGCGCGACCGGCTGAAGCTGCCGGTGCTCGTGATCAACGACAGCCCGATCAAGCAGTTCGCCGAGAACGAGCACGCGGTCGGGCAGAGCGTGCTCGAGTCGTTCCTGCGGCTGACGAACCTCTCGACGAACGGGAAGCGCGTGACCGTGTTCGGCTACGGCGCCTGCGGCAGGGGCGTCGCCGCCAACTTCCGGAACGCGCACGCGGTCGTCTCGGTGGTCGACGCCGACCCGGTCAAGCGCCTGCAGGCGCTGCTCGACGGCTTCCTCGTGCCGGAGCGCGAGGAGGCGCTGCGCACGGCCGACGTGGTGATCACCGTCACGGGCGCGGAGGGCGTCGTGACGGCGGGCGACGCGCCGCTCCTGAAGGCCGGTGCGATCCTCGCCAACGCCGGTCACTTCCCCCGGGAGATCGACGCGGCCGGGCTCGCCGGCCTGCCGGTGACGGTGCTCGAGGGCGGCCACATGGTCAACCTCGCCGGGCCGCGGCCGCTCGGGAACTCGATCGAGTCGATGGATCTCGGCTTCGCGCTGCAGGCCCGCTGCCTCGAGGCCGTCGCGCGCGGCACGGTCGGCCCCGAGGCCTGCGTGGTGCCCGTCCCCCGGGAGGTGGACGAGGCGGTCGCGGCTCAGTTCGTCGGTGCGTAGGGGAGCTGTGTGAGCCTGCTTGCCGGGTGCCGGGCGCACCCCGTCTTCGACGTGCGTGACCCGGCCGTCGTCCGTCCACCGCCGGCCGACGGCGACGTACGCCGGCTTCGGGCGGGAGCAGCGTCACGGCCTGAAGCGCCAGATGTCGGAGCCTTTCCAGCTCGGCACCCAGACGTCGCTGCCGATCTTCGTGACCACGAAGGGCCCGGCGCCCGTCTTGATCGTTCGGACGACGGCGTTCGTCGCCGGGTCGACGACCGCGATCCTGTTCAGCTTGATCAGCGGCACCCAGACCAGCCCCCCGACGACGTCGGGGTCGCCGTAGCCGGCGGGCTGCGGGAGCGGGACGACGGCTGCGACGGCGTTCGTCGCCGGGTCGATCCGCACGAGGCCCCCTGCCGAGGTGACCCAGACGGCGTCGCTCGAGGCCGCCGTCCAGCCCGCTCCGCCCTCGACGGGGATCGTCGCGAGCAGCTTGCCGCCGGCCGGGTCGACGCGAATCACGCCGTCGCCGCCCGCAGCCCAGACCGAGCCGAACGCGCCGACGACGCCGACGGCTCCCGCCAGCTTCCACCGCTTGACGACCCTGTTGCGCGCGGGGTCGATCCGCTCCAGCTCGCCCTGGCCGAACGCGGTCACCCACGCCGACCCGTAGGCGAACGTCGCGTCGTACGGGGTGATCCCCACCCGGATCGCCGTGCGCTTGCCGGTCTTCGCGTCGACGCGACTGACGGTCGAGGTGTTCGTGTCCTCGATCCAGAGCGAGCCGGCGCCGTAGCCGAGGCCGCACGAGCCGGTGCCGATGCCGATCTTCTTCACGACCTTGTCGGTCCTCGGGTTGATCTTCAGCAGGTACGGCTGGCCGTACTCGGAGACCCAGACGGCGCCGCCGCCGCCGGCGCTCGCGCAGGGCGCGGCGAACCGTGCGACCTTGATCTTCGCGACGATCGTCGGTGCGTCGGCGGCGGCCGCGGTGGTGGCGGCGAGAGCTGCCGCGGCGAGTGTGAGGATGAGTGTGCGCATGAGCGTGAAAATAGTACGGATCCGGATAATTCGATCCCGGATTAATACTCCGTTAACCATCTAGAGGCTTGATGCGCATTTGTGGGCATACGCGGCTGGTGCGCCTGACACGGCGCGGCTCGGCCGCGTCGGGCTTGCCCGTAGCCACCGCTACGCGCTGCGCCCGCCCCGCCCGACCCGCTTGGTCAAGCGCATCCCCGCGCACACCCCAATACACATCAAGCCTCTAGGGACGGATACGCCAGATGTCGGCTCCCTTCCAGCTCGGGACCCACGCCTCGCCGCCGATCGCGTTGAGCACGAACGGGCCTATCCCTGCCCGGACCTTGCGCACGACCGTGTTCGTGGCGGGGTCGACGACCGCGATGCGATTCTCCTGGACGAGCGGCACCCAGACCTTGCCGCCGATCACGTCCGGATCGCCGTAGTGGGTGTCGGACGGCAGCTTCACCTTCGCGGCCACGCTGTTCGTCCGGGGGTCGATGCGCAGCAGGCCGGCGAGGCTCGTCACCCAGACCGCGTTCTCGGACACGGCCAGCCAGCTCGCGCCGTCTGCCGGGATCCTGGCGGCGATCCGGCCCGACGACGGGTCGACGCGGATCACGCCGTCGAAGCCGGCGGCCCAGATCGAGCCGAAGCCGGTGTTGACCCCCAGCCCGCCTGCGAGCGGCCAGCGGCGTACGACCCTGTTGCGTCGCGGGTCGATGCGGTCGAGCTTGCCGCCGGCGTTCGACGGCACCCAGATGGACCCGTCGGCGAAGACCACGTCTTGCGGCGAGGGATCGACCTCGATCGCGACACGCTTCCCCGTGCGGGGGTTCACGCGGCTGACTGTGCTCGAGAGCGTGTCCTCCACCCAGAGCGAGCCTGTGGCGTAACGGAGCGCGCACGCGCCGGCGCCGACGCCGTAGCGCCCCACCACTCTGTTCGTCCTCGGGTCGACCTTCAGGAGGTTCGGCCGCCCGTACTCGGTCACCCAGACGAAGCCGCCGCCGCCGGTGGCGGCGCAGGGGGCGGCGCCCGCCGCAACGCGGATCCGGGCCACCACGGTCGGGGCGTCGGCTGCCGCCGCAGTCCCGGCGACGAGAGCCGCGGCGGCCGCGGCGGCGAGGAGTCTGCGCACGTCCGTGACGATACTTCAGGTCGAAACAGTTGGGAAGTGAAGTTAATCGTCGGTCAACGCGGCGCCGTAGACGCGGCCGAGCTCGAGCAGCGCTTCCCGCGTCGCCTCGAGGTCGCTCAGCTCGCGCTCCTGCAGCTCCTGGATGCGCTGCAGGGCGAGCCAGCCCCGCTTCCACTCGCGGTCGCCGCGCGCGCTCAGCTCGAACAGGAACGAGCGCCGGTCGTCCGGGTTCTCCCGCCGGCGGACGAGGCCCCGCTGCTCGAGCCGCCGCACGGTGTCCGACATCGTGGTCAGCGGCTGCCCGAGCTCCTCGGCCAGCTCGGTCAACCGGATCGGGCCGAACGCGCCGATCATGCTCAGCGAGGCGTAGCGGTCGGCGTCGACCCCGTCCGCGGACAGCTCCCGTTCGACGAGCAGCGCCATCCGCTGGTAGGCGGCCAGGAGCAGCAGCAGCAGCGAGAGCCGACGCTCAGGCGGAGCGGCGGATCTGCTCTTCGAGCGGGAGGAGCGGGAGTTGGAAGGTGTCGACGGCATCGGAGCTGGAGACGGCGTTGTCGCCCGCCTCGATCATCGCGATCTGGTCGGTGGTCAGGGGCGCGCCCGGCGCCCATTGCGTGAGTCGAGCTCCGGTCCGGGCGAGCCCGGCGGGGACGTGCACGAGCCGCCGGCGCTTGCCGAGCACGCGGGCGATCGTCAGGTAGAGCTCGTTCCAGGTGACGACGTCGGGCCCGCCCACCTCGAAGGTGCGATTCGCGGCGGCGGGGGCGTCGACGGCGGCCGCGAAGTAGGCGGCGACGTCCTCGACCCAGATCGGCTGGATGCGCTGCAGGCCCGAGCCGATCACCGACACGACCGGGGAGTAGCGGACCTGCTTGACGAACGTGGGCAGCGCGCCGCCGCGGCCGAAGACGAAGCTCGGACGGAAGGTGACGTATTCGAGGCCCGAGCCTGCGACCTCCTGCTCCATCGCCCACTTCGCGCCGAAGTACGGCACCACGTCCTTCGTCGTCGCCGTCGTCCCGAGGGCGCTCATCAGCACGAACCGCTCGACCCCCTCCTCCTTCGCGGCTGCGACGAGGTGCTTCGTCCCCCGGGTCATCACCCGGTCGAAGTCGGACGGCGAGCCCTTGATGATCGCCACGAGATGCACCACGTGGGTGCAGCCGGCGACCGCCGCGCGCAGGCTCGCGGGGTCGGTGACGTCGCCGGCGGCGAGCTCCGCGCCGAGGCGCGCGAGACCCGCCCCCCGCTCCACGCTGCGGACGAGGGCCCGCACCTCGCGCCCCTGGGCCCGCAGGGCGTGCACGACCTTCGGGCCGACGAAGCCGGTGCCGCCGGTGACGAGCACCTTCATCAGAAGTTCTGCCAGTAGCGGGAGGGCGTGGGACCGCGCTGGCCCTGGTACTTCGAGCCGAGGGTCGAGCTGCCGTAGGGCGCCGACGCGGGCTCGGTCATCTGCATGAACGAGATCTGCCCGATCTTCATCGCGTGGTAGATCGTGATCGGGAGGTTCGCCACGTTCGAGAGCTCCAGCGTCACGTGGCCGTCCCAGCCCGGGTCGATGAACCCGGCGGTCGAGTGGATCAGCAGCCCGAGGCGCCCCAGGGAGCTCTTCCCCTCGAGTCGCGCGACGAGGTCGTCCGGGAGCGTCACGCGCTCGAGCGTCGAGCCGAGCACGAACTCGCCCGGATGGAGGATGAACGGCTCCTCGTCGGAGATCTCGACCTCCTCGGTCAGGGCGTCCTGGGGCTGCTTGACGTCGATGTACGGATAGCGCGCGTTGTGGAAGACGCGAAAGTACCGGTCGACGCGCACGTCGACGCTCGAGGGCTGCAGCAGCGCGTCGTCATAGGGGTCGATGCCGATGCGGCCGTCTGCGAGCAGCCGTGCGATGGTGCGATCGGAGAGAACCACGCTCTGATTCTTCCATCAGCGCGTCGGCCGGCGCGCGCATGCCCTTCGGAAGGCCGCGAGACCGAGACCGCCTGAGGGCTACCGCTCCGAACGCGAGGTCGGGACGTAGTAGCGGTCGGCGTACTCGATCACGGTGCGCGCCATCGAGAAACGCGGCCCGAGCGCCTGGATCGCCCGCTTCTGCAGGGCGGTCCAGGCGGTGCGGTCGGCGAAGCGGGGCACCACGTCCTGCTCGAGCAGGCGGTAGAGCTGCTCCGCGTCCTCCTCGTCGGAGGAGCCCTCGATCGCCCAGCCGTAGGCCGGGTCGTAGGCCTCGGCCCACCAGCCGTCCAGCACCGAGAGGCTGGGCACCCCGTTGACGGCTGCCTTCATCCCGCTCGTGCCGGAGGCCTCGTGCGGGCGGCGCGGCGTGTTCAGCCAGATGTCGCAGCCGGGGACGATCGCCTGCGCGAGCTCGATGTTGTAGTTCTCGAGGAACACGACGCGGCCCGCCGCGCGTCCCCGCGAGAGCTCGACGATGCGCTGCATCACGTCCTTCCCGGGCGCGTCCTGCGGGTGGGCCTTGCCGGCGACGACGACCTGCACCGGCAGGGCGAGCAGCCGCTCCAGGTCCGAGAAGACGAGGCCGGCCCGCTTGTACGTGGCGAACCGGCGGGCGAACCCGATCGTGAGCAGGTCGGGGTCGAGGCCCGCCCGCTCGGTCAGGCGCCGCTTCAGCAGCGTGTGAGCCTCCCACACCGCGTCGCCGTCGAGCGTTTCCACCGCCTCCCAGTTGCCGTGCTCGGGTGCCGCCTCGGGGCGGACGCCGGCCGCGCGCAGCAGCTCCGCCAGCTCCGGGGCGAGCCAGGTGCCGAGGTGGATCCCGTTCGTGATCGCCTCGACGGGTGTCGCCTCGCCGGGCCAGAGCGATGCCCACATCTCGCGGGCGACCTCGCCGTGCAGCTGCGAGACGCCGTTTCGATGGGCCGACAGCCGCAACGCGAGCGGTGTCAGCCCGAATCCCTCCGCGCCGTTGCTGCGCCCGAGCGCCAGCAGGCTCGCGGGCTCCAGACCCGCGCGTCGCGCGAGGTCGCCGACGTAGCGCAGCACGAGCGCGTCGCCGAACACCTCGTTGCCCGCAGGCACGGGGGTGTGCGTCGTGAAGACGGTCGTCCTGCGCACGTGCTCGAGCGCGTCCTCGGGCGTGCTGCCGGACTCGACCAGCGTGCGTGCACGCTCGATCGTCAGGAACGCCGAGTGGCCCTCGTTGACGTGGTAGACGGTCGGCTGGATCCCGAGCGCCTCGAGCGCCCGGACACCGCCGACGCCGAGCAGGAGCTCCTGGCGGATCCGGTGCTCCCGGTCGCCGCCGTAGAGCGCATCCGTCAGCCAGTCGACGTCGAGCAGGTAGAGCGGCACGGGGGCGTCGCCGCCCGCCCCGACGTCGTAGCGCCAGACGGCCGCCTCGACGGTCTCGTCGGCGAGCTCCACCGCCACCGTCACCGGCTCCCGGACGAGCCCGAGCGCCTCGGGGTCGAGCGCCTCGTAGCTCTCGATCTGCCGCCCGTCGCCGTCGACGCCCTGGGTGAAGTAGCCGCCGCGGTAGAAGAGCCCGACCCCGACGAGCGGCACGCCGAGGTCGCTCGCCGCCTTCAGGTGGTCGCCGGCGAGGACGCCGAGGCCGCCGGAGTAGATCGGCAGGCGTGACTCGACCCCGAACTCCATGCTGAAGTAGGCGACGAGGACGCCGGCGTCGGCGCCGTGGGTGCTCGACCACCAGGTCGCGGCTGTGCTCGTGGGTTTCACGCGGCGCGCACGCTACCGAAGCGCCCGGAGCGGTCGCACGGGTCAACCGGACTACCGGCGCGGCACGAACGTCGCAATGTGCGACACGGAGACCTTGCCGTCCCACGAGCGTGCCACCGCGACGGCCTGCACCTTCTCGCCCTTCCGGAACGAAGACGGGTCGACGAAGCCCCGGTACGGAGAGGAGTCGTCGACGGCGATGCGCTGCCAGCGGCCGGTGCCGCGACGAATCGCGAAGGCGACGCTGGCAGGTGCGCCGGTCACCTGCGCCCTCAGCACCTCGTAGGCCGAGAAGTCGTCCGGCGCGGCCGTCAGCTTCGGCGTCGACGGCGCGCCGGCGGGGATCGTCGCGGCCGGCACCGCGAGCAGCGCCGAGACCGGCGGGATCGTCACCGTCAGGGTCGTCCCGGAGGCGGCGAGCGTGCCCGTGCCGAACGGCTGCGTCCAGGTCGTGTTCGGGGTCGCGACGGGCACCGCCACGCGTGCGCTCGTGGCGCCGTTGTTGAACGCGACGACGACCTCGTGCCCGCTTGCGAGGTCGATGCGCGAGACGACGAGCACCGCCTGCTTGGCGTAGCGGATGATCGAGGCGCCCGTCGACAGGGCGGGCTGGGTGTCACGGAGCGCTCCGAGCTCCCGCAGCTGCTGCTCGAGCGGGTTGCCGGTGACCGCGAACGAGGAGCCCGTGCCGATCGGAGCGGAGCCCACTCGTTGTTCGGTCTGCCAGTCGGCGACCTTCGTCGGGAACATGTCTTCGCGCGCGGCCTTGTCGCCGCCGGAGCCGACCATGCCGACCTCGTCTCCCCACTGGACGACGGGCGCGCCCCGCAGGAGGTAGAGCAGGTCGTACCCGAGCTCGACGTGGCGCAGCAGCGCGTCGCCCGCCAGCGCGGGCGCCTGGGCGAGGATCTGCTGCGCTCCGCGGCCCATGTCGTGGTTGCCGAGGAACGTCGGGAACGCCGGGTCGACGCCGTTCGGGAGACGGAAGTAGTCGTCGTCGACGAGGCGGTCGGCGACCCCCCGGGCGCTCGTCGCCCCGGAGGCGTAGCCGGTCGCCACCTGCTGGTAGGGGAAGTCGAGCACCTGCGGCAGGCCGCGCCTGCGGACGAACTCCGACAGGTCGACGGCGTCGTTCAGCGTCACCTCGCCGAAGACCGGGAAGTCGGCGATCCCCGCCGCCCGGGCCGCCCGGCGGACCTTCGGCACCCAGAGGCGGAAGAACGCCGCGTTCACGTGCTTCGCCGTGTCGACACGGAAGCCGTCGACGTGGAAGCGCGTGATCCACGAGGCGTAGATCTGCGCGAGCCCGTTCAGCACGTTCGGCTTCTCGGTGAAGAGGTCGTCGAGGCCGTAGAAGTCGCCCTGCTCGAAGCAGGTCTGGCTGCAGGAGCCGAAGTCGATGTTGCCGCGGTCGTGGTAGTTGAGGGGATCGTTCAGCCACGCCGGCTTCTTCAGGTGCCGGTCGGCCGGCGGCACGTACGGCACGTCGGGCATGTACCGGGCGGCGAGGCACGGGAACCGCTTCGCCTTCACGTACCTCGCCGGGTCGAAGAACGTCCCGTGACAGTCACGGAAGCGGATGTCGTTGTAGGTGGAGCCGCCCGAGAGCACGACCACGTCGGCGGTGTGGTTGACGACGACGTCGAGGTACACCTTCAACCCGAGCGCGTGCGCGCGCGCGACGAGGTCGGCGAAGTCCTGGTCGGTGCCGAGGTGCGGGTCGACGGTCGTGAAGTCGAGCCCCCAGTAGCCGTGGTAGGCGGCGCTCCCGGCCTCGACCGGATCCTGCTTCACGACCGGCGTCACCCAGAGGGCCGTGAAGCCGAGGTCCTTGATCCGCTGCAGGCCCGCGGCGAGCCCCTTCAGGTCGCCGCCGTGGTAGTAGCCGGGGTCGGTCGGATCGAAGCCGGTGCTGCCGCTCGGCCCGGTCAGGCCGCCCGTGTCGTTCGACGGGTCGCCGTTCGCGTAGCGGTCGGGCATCACGAAGTAGATCCGCTGCGAGGCGAGCGACGAGAACGCCGGTGCCTGCGAGAGCGCGGCGAGCTGCGCGCCCGGTCGGAGGCCCCGCATCCGATCCGGCTCGTGCCACCCCGAGCGCGACCGCCAGCGCGGCCGCGACGATCAGTGCCCCGCTAGCGCAGCGGCGCACCCGATGCCTCGTCGAAGAAGTGCATGTTCTTCGTGTCGATCGCGACCGGCACCTCGTCGCCGAGCTTCAGGTGGACGTGCGGCGGGAACGAGGCCACGAGGTTCGGGCGCGACCCGACGACGGTCCCGCCGCCCACGCTCGCCAGCACCTCCTCTTCCTCGATCGCCTCCGCCTTGATGTGGCGGGCGTCGACCCTGAAGTACGCCATCGACTCGCCGCCGAGGGCCTCGACCAGCTCGACCCGCGCGGTCAGGGAGGGCAGGTCGTCGCGTCCCTGCGCGGGATGCAGGTCGCCGGCGCGCATGCCGGCGATCACCGGGCGCCCGTTGCGCGCGGCGAGCTGCGGGTAGTTGCGCACCGCCTCGTCGGCGATCGGGATGCGATGGCCCCCGAGGTCGAGCGACACGCCCCCGTTCGCCGTCACCGTCGCCTCGAGCAGGTTCATCGGCGGCGTGCCGATGAAACCGGCCACGAAGAGGTTCTCCGGACGATCGTAGAGGCGCTGCGGCGCGTCTACTTGCTGCAGGATGCCCTGGCTCATCACGGCGACCCGGTCGCCCATCGTCATCGCCTCGACCTGGTCGTGGGTGACGTAGATCGTGGTCGTGCCTAGCTCGCGCTGCAGCTTCGCGATGTCGGCGCGCATCTGGACGCGCAGCTTCGCGTCGAGGTTCGAGAGCGGCTCGTCCATCAGGAAGACCTGGGGCTGGCGCACGATCGCGCGGCCCATCGCCACGCGTTGGCGCTGGCCGCCCGAGAGCTCCTTCGGCCGGCGGTCGAGGTACGGCGTCAGGTCGAGCAGCTTCGCCGCCCAGGCGACGCGCTCGTTGATCACGGCCTTCGCCGTCTTCCGCAGGCGCAGGCCGAACGCGATGTTCTCGGCCACCGACAGGTGCGGGTAGAGCGCGTAGTTCTGGAAGACCATCGCGATGTCGCGCTCCTTCGGCGACACCTCGTTGACGACGCGTCCTCCGATCGAGACGGTGCCGTCGGAGATCTCCTCGAGCCCCGCGACCATGCGCAGCGCCGTCGTCTTCCCACAGCCGGACGGCCCGACCAGCACGAGGAACTCGCCGTCGTTGATGCCGAGCGTCAGGTCGAACACCGCCTGCACGCCGTTGTCGTAGATCTTGTCGACTTCCTCAAAGGCCACGTCAGCCATGGATCCTCCAGATGTGGAACGAGGGGCCCCCGGCGGGCAGGACGCCGCCGGGGGCGTCGTCGCCGTAGAGCGTCTCCAGCGAGTAGGGGGTCGAGATCGGGGCGTGCGGCGCGCGCGCCGCGAGGCAGAGCAGGCGCTCCGAGCGCGTCTCGCGCAGGAACGCGATCGTGTCGTCCGAGACGTGCAGGTAGCGGATGCCGCCGCGTGCGAGGGTCTCGCTCTCGCGGCGTAGCGTGGCGAGTGTGCGCACCTCGGCGAGGAATGCCTGGTCCCAGCTTCGCGCGTCGTCCCACGGCATCGGCCGCCGCGCGTCCTCGCCCCATGCGCCCTCGAGCCCGAGCTCGTCGCCGGCGAAGAGCATCGGCACCCCCGGGACGGTCATCTGCAGCCCGACCCCGACGAGATGGCGCCCGCGACTGCCGGCGATCGTGCGGAACCGCGCCGTGTCGTGGCTGTCGAGCAGGTTCCACGAGTTGAGCACGGTGTCCCACGGCACGCCGGCCCGGAACCGGCGCATCGCGGCCACCGCGGCCACGCCGGTGAGCTGCGGAACAGCGACGGGGATGCCCCAGAACTGCCGCTGCTGCTCGGGGTCGGGGTCGTCGCGAAGCAGCCACGTCCAGAGCGGGCGCAGGAACCCCGAGTAGTTCATCACGCCGTGCCAGCCGCGGACGCCGAGGTCGGGGCGGAAGTCGTGGCCGTGCTCGGCGACGAGCACGGCGTCGCCGACCTGCTCGCGCATCCAGCGGGAGACGTCGCGGTTCAGATCCTGGTCCCGGAAGCGTCCGGTCATGTTCGCGACGTCGATGCGCCAGCCGTCGAGGCCGAGCTCCAGGTAGCGACGGAGCACCGTCGCGAAGCGCTCGCGCAGCTCGGCGCTCGCCCAGTCGAGCTTCGGCAGCGAGCGGTGGCCGAGCCACGACTCGTACCCGCCGGGGAGCGACTCGTCGAAGAAATAGAAGCCCCGCTCCGGCTTCGAGCCCGCCTGCGCAGCGCGAAACCACTCGTGGCCGACGCCCGTGTGGTTGGGGGTGATGTCGCCGACGAGGCGGATGCCGCGCGCGTGTGCCGCGCGGGCGAGCGACTCGAGGGCGCCGTCCCCGCCGAGCAGCGGGTCGACGTGGTCGAAGGTGGTGGCGTCGTAGCGGTGCGTCGAGCCCGCGGGGAAGAAGGGCGTCAGGTAGATCGCATTCGCTCCGACCGCGACGACGTGGTCGAGCCGTTGCTCGATGCCCCGGAGGTCGCCGCCGTAGAGCTCCCGCGGTGTCTCGCGGCCGCGGCCAGTCGGGAGCGTGTCCCAGGTGCGCCGGATCGCCCAGTCCGGCGCCTCGACCTCGAGCCCGGACGAGGCGAAGCGATCCGGGAAGATCTCGTAGACGACCGAGCGGGCGTGCCAGTCGGGCGCAGCAGGTCCGGCGGTGAGCACGAAGTCGTCGGCGTCGGCGACCTCGTGGGCGGTCGTTCCGAGCGCATTCACCCAGGCCCAGCCGACGTCGCCGCCCGCGAGCAGCCACCGGTAGCGCGTGATCGGGTTCGTCGCGGGGAACTCCGCGCGCCACCAGACGTCGGTCTCGGTCTCCTCGTCGCGGAAGGCTTCGGCGTTGCGCGGCTCCCCGTCCCGTTCGTAGCGCAGCAGGACGCGCTCGGACGTGTGGGCACGCGGCACGCGCAGGCGGACGACGGCCTCGTCGCCGAGGGCTTCCGGCCGCTGGAGCACGTGCAGGTCGGAGCCGTCGTGGTGCGGCGCGTCGAGCAGCCCCGCCAGCATCGGCGCGGCGGAGGTCATCCCTTGACCGAGCCGGCCGTCAGGCCGCTGACGATCCACCGCTGCAGGAACATGAACAGGATCGAGACGGGCAGGGCGGCGAGCAGCGCGCCCGCGGTGAACGGCCCCCATGTCTTGTCGTACTGGTTCGAGACCAGCTGGTACATGCCGACCGGCAGCGTCAGGTGGTTCGTCGTCTGCAGGATCGTCGAGGCGATCACGTACTCGTTGAGCGTGAACACGAACGAGATCAGTGCGACGACGGCGAGCACCGGCGCCGCCAGCGGCAGCACGACTCCCCAGAAGATCTGGGCGGCCGTCGCGCCGTCGACCCGCGCCGACTCGTCGAGCTCGGTCGGGATCGTGTCGAAGAATCCCTTCATCAGCCACGCCTGCACGCCCATTGCGCCGCCCAGGTAGACGATCACGACGGCGGCCATCTTGTTCAGCCCGATCTCCGGGAAGACACCGCCGATGTTCAGGACGATCAGGTAGATCGCCGCGACCGCGACGAACTGCGGGAACATCTGGATCAGCAGGAGCCCCATCATCCCGCCGCGTCGCCCCTTGAACCGGAAGCGACTGAACGAGTAGGCCGCGAGAGCGCCGAGGATCGTCGTGAACAGCGCGGTGAGGCCCGCGATCAGCATCGAATTGAGGAACCAGTGCGGGTACGGCACGTCCTGCTTCGCGCCCGTGTTCGCGGTCACGTTGTTGTGCAGCAGCGCGCCGAAGTTGTGCAGGGTCGTGTGCGACGGGATCACCTGGGCCGACTGCAGCGAGTTGTTGGCGTTGAACGAGGACGAGACGATGTACACGACCGGGAAGAGCGCCACGACGATCGCGACGATTGCGACGAGATGCCTCCACCAGGTGTCCCGGAGCCTGGGACGGCTGCGCGGCTGCTTGCCGGCGGCAGCCACGGATGCGGCCACGCGCGGCGCGGTAATGGTCGTCGGGGCGAGCTCTGCTTCGCTCATCGCATCGTCTCCAGGGATTTGCTGCGCCAGAAGGAGAAGCCGGAGATCCCCGCCACGATGAAGAAGATGATGATCGCCACGGCGCTCGCGAGGCCGTAGTCGCTTCCCTTCCCCGACGCGATCGCCAGCTTGTACGTGTAGCTGATCAGGATGTCGGTGTTGCCCGCGATCGACGACGCCGTGTTGTACGGGCCGCCCTGCGTGAGCAGGTAGACGTTGTTGAAGTTGTTGAAGTTGAACGCGAACGACGCGATCATCAGCGGCGCCACGGCGACCAGCAGCAACGGCAGGGTCACGCGCCTGAAGATCTGCCAGGCGCCGCCGCCGTCCACCTTCGCCGCCTCGGTCAGCTCGTCGGGAATCGACTGGAGCGCGCCGAGGGAGACGAGGAAGAAGTACGGGGTCGTCAGCCAGACGCTGACGAGCACGACCGCGATCCGCGGCCAGCTGATGAACGGCAGCCACGAGAAGACGTCGCCGCCGAAGAGCCAGGGAACGTGGATGTGGAAGACGCGGTTGACGACGCCGAAGTCGTCGTTCAGGAGCCCTGCCCAGACGAGCAGAGAGAGGAAGCCGGGGATCGCGTAGGGGAGCACGAGGATCGATCGGTAGACACGGAGAAAGCGCATTCCCTTCTTGTCGAGCGCGATCGCGAGGAAGAGCCCGGCTGCGAAGGAGAAGAAGACGCAGGCCGCCGCGAACGCGAACGTCCAGGCGAAGATCGACAGGAACGGCCCGCGCACGAGCGGGTCGTGGATGATCCTGCCGAAGTTGCGGAAGCCGGTGTATGTCTTCCAACCCGGCTCCAGCTCCTCCTTGCCGGCGACGAACGACCCGAGGCCGTTGTCGTGGAACACCTTGCCGTCGGAGATCCGCGTGAAGGTGTTCGTCTTCCCGTCGTAGCGCAGCGTTGGACGCAGCTCGACGGCGACCGCGGTGCCCTCCGGCTGGATCGACGCGTCGCCGGCGGTCGGCACGCGGAACGTGCGGAGTTGCTGGTCGAGGGAGAAGAGCTCGGCGCCGTGGATCACGGTGTAGCCCTTCGCCGCGGACGGCTGTCCCGTCTCCCCGATCGTGACGTCGGCCTTCGGCAGCTCGGTCAGCCCTTTCGGCGTGCCGACGTACACCTTGCCGCTCTGCTCGTCGTGCAGCAGCAGCACGAGCGCGCCGGACGAGCTGCGGGCGGGCGCGAGATCGTACTGGCGCCCGTTCGGGGGCGGCTCGAGCGAGTTGATCTTGATCGAGTCGATCGCCTGCCCCTGCGTGAGGATGTGGCCGGTCGAGTAGTTCGAGAACGCGACGCTGATCGTGAAGAGGATCGGGATCACCTGGAAGCCGATCAGGAAGATCGTCCCCGGGATCAAGAACTTGGCCGGCAGAGTCCACGTGCGCGGCACGAGGTAGAGCCAGTCGATCAGCAGCGTCGAGACGACGACGGCGCCGAGCGCGGGCCAGCGGTGGTGGTCGATCAGGACGTAGACCGCCCAGGCGGCGAGCGCGTTCGACGCGGCCAGCAGCGCCAGCTTGATCGCGTACCCCACCGTACCCGAGAAGACGGCGATCGACCGCGCGATCATCCCTGCCCGGAAGACCGGCTGTGCGGACTCTGGAGGGGTGGCGGTTGCGGTGGACACGTCTCGTCGGAGGCGAGAGCGGAAGGGGGGCGCCGTCGCGGGCGCCCCCCTTTCCGGGTGCTGGTCGGTCCCTGCTAGCCGATCTTCGCGGCGATCGACTTCGCCGCGCCCTTGAAGGAGCGTGCGGCAGGCATCGCGCCGGAGCCCTTCGTCGAGCGGACCCACGCAGCCCCCAGATCGGACCAGACGCTGGCCATCTGCGGAATGTTCGGCATGGGTACGCCGCCCTTCGCCGCCTTGCCGTACTCGGCGAGGATCGGGTCGGCGGCCTTCGCCTTGAGGTTCGCCGGGGCGCGACCGCCCGCAGCTGCGAGCTGCGTCTGCGCCGACGGGGTCGAGAAGTAGTTCGTCACGAGGTCCTTCGCCGCGGCGTCCACGTTGTGGACCGACGCGAACTTCGTGACCATCATTCCGTTGACGCCGAGGAACGGCACCGACGGCTTCACGATCGCGGGGACCTGAACGACCTTGAACTTGATCCCGGCCTTCTGGACGTCGGAGTCGGCCCACGGGCCGGTGATCCAGTACGGCGTCTTGCCCTTCGTGAACGCCGTGTCGCACGTCGAGTAGTCGGTCTTCGAGTTGATCAGTCCTTCCTTGTTCCACCTGTCGATCGTCTTGGCGCTCTTGAGGAACGTCTTGTTCGCGACGCCGATGTCGGACGGATCGAGGTTGCCGGCCTTGTTGGCGCCGAACACGTAGCCGCCGAGACCCGAGAAGAACGGGTACATGTGGTAGGCGTCGCCGCCGGAGCCCTGCTGGACGCAGAGGCCGAAGGCCAGCTTGTTCTTCTTCTTGAACTTCAGTGCCGTCGACTCGAGCTGGGCGAACGTCGTCGGTACCGGGGCCAGCTTCGTGTTGACGAGCAGCCCGATGTTCTCGACCTGCACGGGAACGCCGTACAGCTTCTTGATCGCGGTGCCGTACGAGAACGCGTTCAGGGTGTAGCTCGGGAACTGCTTCTTCACCGAGACGCTCGGGTAGAGCGGCTCGACGAGGCCGTTCGCGGCGAGCTGGCCCGTCCAGTCGTGGGCAGCCAGGACGATGTCGGGGGCGTCGGTCGCGGCGACCGTGCCGAGGCTCGTCTCGATCGAACCGAAGTCCTTCGAGACGACCTTGACCGTGGCGCCGTTCGACGCGGCCCATGCGTTGGCGACCTTGGTGATCGCGGGGGCGCGGTTCGCATCGGTCCAGATGACGATCGTCGGACCCGCCTTGTGTGACGCGACTGCCGAGGAGGCGATCGCAGCAGCCGTCGCCGCGACCACACCCAGCAGCGCCCACGTGCGCTTCAGGTTGTGCATCAGACCCTTCTTCTTGAGGACGACGGGACACGGAGCCGGCTGGGGGACAGGCACCGCCGCGAGCATAGAACTGTGACAGGGGTTACCGCAATGGGCCGCATATACGGGTTCGGCCACCGTAGGTCCTACCGATGCCGCCTCGCGCTGGGACCGCCGGAGACCGGTGCAGGATCGTCTCGTCCTTCGCTAGGCTCGCTCGTGTGGCCGCGACCCGCACGATCGAGCTGAAGACCGCCGTTCCGGGCCCGCGCTCGCGGGCCGTGCTCGACCGGCTCGCGGCGAGCGTCGCCTCGCCGCTCACGATCACGTTCCCGGTCGTCGCGCACTCGGCGCTCGGGGCGCAGTTGACGGATGTCGACGGGAACACCTTCATCGACTTCGCCGGCGGCGTCGGGTGCCTGAACGTTGGCCATTCCCATCCGCACGTCGTCCAGGCTGCGCAGGAGCAGCTCGCCCGCTTCTCGCACACCGACTTCACGGTCGTGCCGTACGAGGTCTACGCGACCCTGTCGGAGCGGCTGCTCGCGCTCGCGCCGTTCTCCGGGCCGGCGAAGGCAGCCTTCTTCAACGCCGGCACCGAGGCGGTCGAGAACGCGGTCAAGTTCGCGCGGGCCTACACGGGCCGGCAGGCGGTGATCGGCTTCGACGGAGCCTTCCACGGCCGCACCTACCTCTCGCTGGCGCTCACGTCCAAGACCCATCCGTACAAGGCGGGGCTCGGCCCGTTCGCGCCCGAGGTCTACCGCGTCCCCTTCCCGAACGCCTTCCGCGGCCCGACTGCCGCCGAGGCACTCGCCGCGCTCCGGGGCGCGTTCAGCACCCTCGTCGCCGCCGAGAACGTCGCCGCGATCGTGTTCGAGCCCGTCCTGGGCGAGGGTGGCTTCGTCCCCGCCGGCGAGGAGTTCGTCCGCGGGCTGCGCGAGATCTGCGACGAGCACGGGATCGTGCTGGTCTGCGACGAGGTGCAGAGCGGCTTCGCCCGCACCGGCCGGTTCTTCGCCGTCGAGCACTACGGCGTCGAGCCCGACCTGATCACGGTCGCGAAGTCGATCGCGATGGGCATCCCGCTCTCGGGCGTGCTCGGCAAGGCGGCGATCATGGACGCTCCGGCGGAGGGCGGCGTCGGCGGCACCTACGTCGGCAACCCGGTCGCGCAGGCGGCGGCCCTGGCGGTGCTCGACGTGATCGAGGACGAGGGGCTCGTCGAGCGCTCGGCGGCGATCGGCGAGACGATGCGCGACCGGATGGAGTCGTGGCAGCAGCGCTGGCCGGCGATCGGCGACGTGCGCGGCCTCGGCTCGATGCTGGCGATCGAGCTGGTCGGCGACGGGCTCGCGCCGGAGCCGGAGCTCGCGTCGCGGATCGTCAAGGAGGCGCTCTCACGCGGCCTCCTGCTCCTGAAGGCGGGGATCGCCGGCAACTGCATCCGGGTGCTCGTGCCGCTCGTCGTCACCGACGCCGAGCTCGGCGAGGCGCTCGACGTGTGGGAATCGGCGCTGGAAGCGTCGCTTTAGCGCGATCCGACGGGGGTAGGCTCCCGGAGGATGGTCGTGGGTGATGTCCTCGCCGATCGGTACGAGCTCGAGGAGCTGGTCGGCACCGGCGGGATGTCGAGCGTCTACCGGGCCCACGACCGGCTGCTCGACCGCAAGGTCGCGCTGAAGATCCTGCACTCCCACTACGGAGCCGACGAGGAGTACGTCGAGCGCTTCCGCCGCGAGGCGCGCGCCGTCGCCGCCCTCTCGCACCCGAACATCGTCACCGTGATCGACCGCGGCGAGCACGCCGGGCGGCAGTTCATCGTCTTCGAGTACGTCGACGGCGAGAACCTGAAGCGGCTGATCGAGCGCGGCGGCCCCGCTCCCGTGCAGATGGCGCTCGAGCTGGCGATGCAGGTCGCGCGCGGGCTCTCGTTCGCCCACCAGCAGGGGCTCGTCCACCGCGACGTGAAGCCGCAGAACGTGCTCCTGAACGGCGACAACCAGGCCAAGGTGACCGATTTCGGGATCGCGCGCTCGCTCGACGTCCAGCACGGGATGACGCAGACGGGCACCGTGCTCGGCACCTCGGACTACATCGCTCCCGAGCAGGCGCAGGGGCAGCGGGTCGACGAGCACACCGACGTCTACTCGCTGGGGGTCGTCCTCTACGAGCTCCTGACGAACGAGGTTCCGTTCCCGGGCGAGAACTTCGTCGCGGTCGCCATGCGGCACATCAACGAGCCGCCGCCGGAGATCCGCGACAAGCGGCCCGACGTGCCGCCGCGGGTCGAGGCCGCGGTGCAGCGGGCGATGGCGAAGCGGCCGGAGGACCGGTTCCCGACGATGGACGAGTTCTGCCGCGAGCTCGAGGCGTGCGCGGCGGAGCTGCAGGGCGGCGACGGCACCCAGGTGCTCGCGCCGCCGCGCCGGAGCGCGGCCCGGCCGCGCCGCCGGCGCGCCTCACCGTGGCCGCTCCTGCTCGTCCTGGTGGCGCTCCTCGCGATCGGCGCCGTCGTCTACGTCCTGATCGACGGGCCCGGCAGCGGCGTCATCCGGCGAGGCGGCGGCGGCGGCTCGTCCGGCGGCGGCGCTCCGGTGCACGTGTCCGCCGTGACGGCGTACGACCCGTTCGGCTCGCCGCCGGGGCAGGAGCACAACGCCGACGCGAAGCTGGCGACCGACGCCGACCCGTCGACGTACTGGGAGACCGAGCAGTACTACGACGCGCCGAGCCTCGGCAAGCAGGGCGTGGGGCTCGTGCTCGACGCCGGCCGGAGCGTGCAGCTGCACCGGATCGGCATCGCCACCCAGACCCCGGGGTTCACGGCCGTGATCAGGGCCGGCGACTCGGCCTCGGGCCCGTTCCCCGCCACCGTCTCGCCCACGGAGACCGCGCAGAGCCAGGCGGAGTTCCCGATCCACGGTGGCGCCCACCGCTACTACTTGGTCTGGATCACGCGGCTCGGCCCCGGCTACCAGACGGCACGCATCAACGACGTGCGGGCGAACTGAGCCTGCGCGCGGCGCGTCAGTAGCGAAGCCCGCGACGCCGCTCGAAGCGCTCGACCGCCAGGTCGGCGAGGCGCTGCAGGAGCTCCCCGTACGGGATGCCCGAGGCCTCGAACAGGCGGGCGTAGACGCTCGTCGCCGTGAAGCCCGGGATCGTGTTCAGCTCGTTCACGAGCACCTCGCCCTCACCGGTCACGAACAGGTCGGCCCGTGCCATCCCCTCGCAGTCGGTTGCGACGAAGGCCTGCACGGCCAGCTCCTGGGCGCGGGCACTCTGCTCCTCCGGGATCCCGGCCGGAACCCGCAGGTCCATCTCGCCCTCGTCGTACTTCGCCTCGTAGTCGTACCACTCGTTGCGGGTGACGACGATCTCGCCCGGCAGCGAGGCGGTCGGGCGGAGGTTCCCGAGCACGCCCACCTCGACCTCGACCCCGTCCACGAACCGCTCGACCAGCACCTTCTCGTCGTGCTCGAACGCGAGCGCCACCCCGGCGGCGAGCTCGTCGGGGTCGTGCGCCTTGGTGATGCCGACGCTCGAGCCGAGCCGCGCGGGCTTCACGAAGCAGGGGTAGCCGTACGGGCTCCGCGGCTCGTCGCCGAGGCGAAGCGTGATGTTCTCGGTGACCGGGATGCCGTGGTCGCGCAGCACCGACTTGAAGACGTCCTTGTCCATGCAGAGCGCCGACGCGAGCACGCCGGCACCGACGTAGGGGACGCCTGCGAGCTCGAGCAGCCCCTGCACCGTCCCGTCCTCCCCGAACGGCCCGTGCAGCACGGGGAAGACGACGTCGACGTCGGCGAGCGCCGCCGCGACGTCGCGGCCGGGAAGCCGTGCGAGCTCGGAGCCGTCCCCCGGTGCTTGTAACAGACTGTTACGTGGGTCGTGCCGGAGCGGTTCGGCTTCGCTGCTCGGTTCGCCAGGCGCTTGTAACAGACTGTTACGAGCTTCGGGCGGCTCGACCTGCCAGCGCCCCCGGCGGTCGATCTCGACCGTCACGACCTCGTCGCCGCGCTCCCGCAGGGCGCGCGTGACGCTCGCCGCCGAGGCCACCGAGATCGCGTTCTCGCTGGAGCGGCCGCCGAGGATCACGGCGATCCGGCGGCTCACGGCGTCGTCGTCGTCCCGGTGGTCGTCGCGCCGTTGTCGCCGCCGGGCGTCCCGCTGATCAGCTGGCCGACGTGGATCGTCACCACCTCGCCCTGCTTCGCGTCCGAGCCCGCCGGCGGGTCCTCCGAGAGCACGATCCCGTCGCTCGCAGGGTCGGTCACCTGGTCGTAGACGATCGCCGGCGTCAGGCCGCTGCCGGTCAGGAGCGTCTCGGCGTCCGCCTGGTTCTGCCCCGTCACGTCGGGCACCTGGGTCGTTGCCGGCCCCTTCGAGACCGACAGGGTGATCTTCGTGCCCTTCGGCTCCGGCGAGCCCTGCGGCGGATCCTCGGCGACGACGACGCCCTTTGCCTGGTCGGACTGGACGGCCACCTTGTCGACGGTGAAGCCCTGGCCCTCGAGGGCCGACTTCGCGTTCGCGAACGGCTGGCCGCGCACGTCGGGCACCGGCACCGGCTTGGCGCCCCGCGAGACGTTGATGTGCACGACCGAGCCCTTGACGATCCGGTCGCCCGGATGCGGCTGCTCGGCCGTGACGGTGTCGGGGTCGGAGCCCGAGTAGATGCGGCGCACCCGGGGCTCGAGCCCGGCCGAGGCCAGCTTGGTGATCGCCGACGTGACGTCGAGGCCGCGCACGTCGGGCACCGTCACCTTCGGCTTGCCCTGCGAGACCGTGAGCGTGACCGTCGAGCCCTTGCCGATCTTCGTGCCGCCGGACGGGTTCTCGTCGGAGACCTGGCCCTTCGGGACGTTGTCGCTCGTCCCGAACACGATCTTCGGGGTCAGGCCGGCATTCCGGATCTGCCGGCGGGCGAGATCCTTCTGCAGCAGCATCACGTCGGGAACCGAGACGGGCTTGTTGCTGTTCAGCTGGTCCTGGATCTTCGTGTAGAGGAACCAGCCGCCGATCCCGCCGGCGATGATCAGGCCGAGTGCGATCAGCCACGGCCAGACCGAGCGGCCCGGGGGCGGATCCTCGTAGTCGTAGTAGGGGGTCGGCGTGCGGTAGACCGGCGGCGCAGGCGGGGCGACGCCGCGGGCCGGCCGCTGCACCATCGTCTGCGCGCTCGCGATCCCGGCGCCCGAGAGCACCTGCGTCATCGCATCCTCGGTCTCCCGCGAGACCGCGACACCGCGCGCGACGCGCGCCAGGTCGGCGTCCATCTCCTCGGCCGAGTCGTAGCGCTGGTCGGGATCCTTGGCGAGCGCGCGCATCACCACCGCGTCGAGGTCGTGGGGCACGCCCTCCCGCAGCTCCGACGGCGGCTCGGGCACCTGCGAGAGGTGCTTCATCGCGATCTCCACGGGCGTCTCGCCGCTGAACGGCACCTTCCCCGTCAGCATCTCGTAGAGGACGATCCCCAGCGAGTAGAGGTCGGAGCGTGGGTCGACGGGCGCGCCGCGGGCCTGCTCGGGCGAGAGGTACTGCGCGGTGCCGACGATCGAGCCGGCCTCGGTCATCTGCGACGCGCCCGAGCGTGCAATGCCGAAGTCGGTCACCTTGAGGCGGCCGTCGGAGCCGACGACGATGTTGTGCGGCTTGATGTCGCGATGGACGATCCCGTTCCGGTGCGCGAACGAGAGCGCGCCCAGGATCTGGCGCGCGTAGTCGATCGCGATCGGGATCGGCGTCGGCCCGTTGCGGACGAGCAGCTCCTTGAGCGTGCGCCCCTCCAGGTACTCCATCGCGATGTAGTAGGTGCCCTCGGCGTAGCCGCGGTCGAAGATGGAGACGATGTTCGGGTGGTTCAGCCCGGCGGCGCTCTGCGCCTCGCGGCGGAAGCGCTCGACGAACTGCTCGTCGGCGGCGTGGCGGTCGTCCAGGAGCTTCAGCGCCACGCGCCGGCCCAGCTCCTGGTCCTCCGCGAGGTAGACGTCCGCCATTCCGCCCGAGCCGAGGCGGCGCTTGATCACGTAGCGCTTGTCGAACGTCCGATCGATCAGTGTGTCGCTGGAGGTCATGGAGATCGGGCCACCGTCTCGCGTCACTTCGACGTGGAGGGCAGGATCGCCTCCATCAGCTGCTTGGCGATCGGGGCGGAGACGGAGCCGCCGAAGCCGTTCGGGACCTGCTCCACGACCACGGCGCCCGCCACCGTGGGGTGGTCGGCCGGCGCGAAGAAGATGAACCACGCGTCGTAGACCGAGTTGACGCCCGTCTCGGCGGTGCCCGTCTTGCCGGCCACCTTGACGCCGGAGATCTGCGCGGCCGTGCCGGTACCGCCGGTCACGACGGCCTGCATCATCTCGTTCAGCGCAGCGGCCGTCGACGGCTTCATCGCGTGCTTCCACACCTGCGGTTTCACGTTCACCACGGTAGCGCCGCTCGGGCTCGTGACTTTCTTCACGAGGTGCGGCACCATGATCGTGCCGCCGTTGGCCACCCCGGCCGCCACGAGCGCCATCTGCAGCGGCGTCGTCAGCAGCTTGTCCTGCCCGAAGGCGAGGCGCCCCGGATCGGCCTTGGCCGGGTCGGTGATCAGGCTGTGGGTCTTCAGGTCGTACTCGCCGCTCGCGTTCACCTCGCTCGACGGCAGCTCGATCGGCGGCTGCGAGTAGAACCCGAACTTCTTCGCCTGGTCGAGGATCCTCGCGGCGCCCAGCTTCTTGCCGACGTCGCAGAAGACCGCGTTGATCGAGTGCTGGTAGGCCTGGAGGAAGTCGACGTGCCCGAACGTCTCCGGCGCCTCGGGGTTCCCCGCGTTGGAGACCTTCTGTCCGTACTCGATGCAGTAGCCGGGGTCGTAGAACTTCGAGTCCGGCGTGTAGACGCCGCTGTCGAGCGCCGCGGCGGCCGTCACCGTCTTGAACGTCGATCCCGGTGGGTAGAGCCCCTGCGTCGCCCGGTTGTACAGCGGCGACACCGACCCGGGGCAGGCGGCGGGCGAGTGGAGGATGCTCGCGTAGCCCTTCGACGACTCGATCTTGTTCGGGTCGTAGCCCGGAGCGGAGGCCATCACGTACACCTGGCCCGTCTGCGGGTTCAGGACGACCGCCGCGCCGCACTTCCCCTGCAGCGCCGTCTCGGCGATCTTCTGGGGCTTCACGCGCAGGTTCAGCACGAGGTTGTTGCCCTTGATCGTCGCGCCCTTCAGGTTGGCGGTGAGCTTGTCGAAGATCGTCCCGAGGTTCGCGTTCGACGCCGTCAGGTACGCGTTCTCGGAGCGCTCGAGCCCGGCCCGCGAGCGGCCCTGGGTCGAGTAGCCGATCGTCTGCGACGCGAGCCCGTGCGTGGGGTAGCGGCGGAAGTAGAGGGTGTCGCCGCCCCGCTTGCGCCGCACGTTCGTCGCCAGCACGGTGTTCCCGTTCGCGGCCAGGATCAGGCCGCGCTTGATCCTGAACTGGGCGACGCGCTCGATCGCGTTGTCCTGCTTCGCAGCCAGCCCCGGCGCCGCCCACGCCTGCCAGTAGGTGGTGGCGCCGATCAGCGCGGCCAGCAGGAGCAGCGCGACCAGCGAGATCTTCGAGATCTGCGCGTTCACCTCAGGAGCTCCACTCCGCGCGGTTCGAGACGAGCAGGAGGCCCGCCAGCAGCAGGAAGTTCGCGACCACCGACGAGCCCCCGTAGGAGACGAAGGGCAGCGTGATCCCGGTCAGCGGGATCAGGCGCAGGACGCCGCCGACGATGATGAACGTCTGCAGCGCGAAGCCGAAGGTCAACCCGGCGGCGAGCAGCTTCGAGAAGCCGTCGTCGGCGCGCAGCGCGATCTTCATCCCGCGCGCCACCACGAGCATGAAGACGAGCAGCAGCGCCGCGGCGCCGATCAGCCCGAGCTCCTGGGCGAGCGCGGAGTAGATGAAGTCGCTGTTCACGTACGGGATCAGCTGGTGCCCGTCCGTCGTCGTGAACGTCCCCTTGCCGAGCCCGGTGCCGCCGAAGCCGCCGTTGCCGATCGAGTACAGCGACTTGACGAGCTGGTAGCTCTGGCAGTCCTGGCGCAGGGCGAGCCCTCCCGTCTGCGGGCAGTACACCTGCCCGCTCGTCCACGGGTGGAGCCAGATCGTCACCCGCTCGCGTACGTGCGGGATCCGCTCGTACGCCCCGTAGGCGCCGGCCGCGAACAGCCCGATCCCGACCAGCACGAACGACAGGCGCGCGGTCGCGATGTAGAGCATCGCGAGGAAGATCCCGTAGTAGAGGAGCCCGGAGCCGAGGTCGTTGGAGGAGACGAGCACGAGCATCGTCGCGCCCCAGATCAGCGAGCAGCGGCCCGAGATCCTTCGGCCGGGCCTGCGCGAGCACCTCGCGCTTCTCCCGCAGGTAGGCGGCGAGGAAGACGATCAGGAAGATCTTCGAGAACTCGCCCGGCTGGAAGTCGAGCGGCCCCAGCTTCACCCAGAGGCGGGCGCCGTTCACGGTCTCGCCGAGACCGGGAACGCGCGGCAGGAAGAGCAGCGCGATCGCCGCGACCCCGAACACGTACTTGTACTGCTCGAGCACGCGGTAGTCGCGCCGCAGGGCGAACAGCGTCACCGCGAACAGGGCGACGCCGAGGATGATCCAGAGCGCCTGCTTGAACGCGTCCGAGGTGCCGAGGCGGTAGATCTCGGTGACGCCGATCGCCGTCAGCAGCCCGACCATCGGCAGCAGGTACGGATCGGCTCCGGGCACCGTCATCCGCACGACGACGTGCGCCGCGAGGTAGAGCGCGAAGAAGATCAGGGCGTACCCGAGCGAGCCCCAGCTGACGATCGACTCGAGCGCGATGTACACCGACGCGAACCCGAGTCCGGTCAGGACGCCGACCGCGGCGAGGTAGAGCAGCTCCCGGTTTCTGTTTCCGAGCGCGCTCAGCGGGCGAGCCCCCACCAGACGAGCACGACGATCACGGCGACCAGCGCGACGATCACCAGTAGCGCCAGCAGCCGCCTGCCGAAGCCTGCCTGCGGGATCTCCTTCTCCTCCTGCGCCGCGACGGCCGCCCGGATCTCCTGCGCCGGGACGACCATCGTGTCGAGCGTCGCCGGTGCGCCGCCGCCGGCGGGCGCGAGGGCCGGCACGCCGTCCTCGGGGTGCAGCGTGTCCTCGTCGTCCGCGGCGTCGTACTCCCGCGTCCGCTCGTCCGGCTCGTTCGCGGCCCCCTCGCCCACCTCGAACAGGACCGCCGTGATGTTGTCCTCGCCGCCGCCCCTGTTCGCGGCCTGGATCAACGCGCGCGTGGCCTGCCGCAGGTCGCTCTTCGAGGCTTCCAGCAGCCGCTCGATCGTCGAGGCGTCGACCATCGCCGAGAGGCCGTCGCTGCACAGCAGGAAGATGTCGCCCGCGCGCCCTTCGACCGAGAACGTGTCGACGTCGACGTCCGGATCGGTGCCGAGCGCACGCGTGATCACGGACCGCTGCGGGTGCACCTCGGCGTCGGCCGGTGAGAGCTCGCCCCTCCGCACGAGCTCGGCCACGAGCGTGTGGTCGTCCGTGAGCTGCTCGAGCCGGGCGTCGCGCAGGAGGTAGGCCCGCGAGTCCCCGACGTGGCCGAACGCGACGGTGCCGTCGGGCCCGACCAGCGCCACGGTCATCGTCGTCCCCATCCCGGAGGTGGCGGCGTCCGTCGAGGCGCGCTGGTGGACGCGCCGGTTCGCCTCCTGGATCAGCTCGACCACCCGCCGCTCGCCGCCGGCGCCGTCGGCGGCGCTCTCCGTCAGCGCGGCGGCGGCCGAGTCCGCTCGCGACCTCGCCCGCCTGCGCGCCGCCCATGCCGTCGGCGATCGCGAAGAGCGGCGGGCGGCACACGTAGGAGTCCTCGTTGTGCCGACGCTTCCGCCCGGTGTCCGTCGCGCCCGCGGCCTGCGCGACCCTCATACCTCGAACCTCAGGTCGGTCTCGCCGATCCGGACGACGTCGCCGGGCGCGAGCCTGCGCTCACGGGTGACGCGGATCCCGTTCACGAACGTGCCGTTCGTCGAGCCGATGTCCTCCAGGTAGACGCCGTCGCGGCGCGGCTCGAAGCGTGCATGCCGCCCGGACGCGTACTCGTCGCCGGGGAGCGGCACGTCGTTGGCGACGCCGCGGCCCACCGTGAGCGCGGCCGAGTCCAGGGTGACGACGTCGCCCTGGTCGAGTGCGGGGCTCGCGAGCACGACGAGGCGCCCGAGCTCGCGCTGCGCCTGCCGCGGGATCAGGCCGGCAACCTGCTGCGGCGCCAGGATCATCGATTCCTGCGGGAGCCGCAGGTCCCTCGCAGCGGAGCGGACGATGCGCCAGATGAAGAGGTAGAGGAGGACGAGGAAGGCCAGCTTCAGGGCGAGGAGCGTCGTCTCGACCTGCGCCGAGGCAAGCGTCACTTACCGCCGCTCCCGGGAGAAGGTGATCTCCGTCGACCCGAGCGTGAAGCGGGTGCCGTCCTCGAGCTTGAGGCGCTTGACGCGCTTCCCCTTCGCCTCGATCCCGTTCGTCGAGTCGAGGTCGACGAGCCACCAGGTGGCTCCCTCCCGGCGCAGCTCCGCGTGGCGCCGCGACACGTTCGGGTCGACCACCCGCAGGCCGGCCTCCTTCGAGCGGCCGAGCACCACCGGGTCGCGCTCCACCTCGTGCCGCTCGCCGGCCCAGCTGAGCACTGCGACCTCCCGCTCGACGCCGAGGTCGACCGGCGAGGCGGCCTCCGTCGGCTGCGGCTCGGAGGGCTTGTAGATCATCGTCGCCCCGGGCACGGCCTCCGCCCCCGGCCCCTCGGCCGCCTCGCCGTCTGGCTGCACCATCCGGGTCGCGATCCCGAAGACGCCGACGTCGAGGTCGTCGTCGGTCTCGAGCTCCACGCGCGGCGGCGTCAGCAGCACGTAGCTCTCGCGGCGCGCGTGCTCGGCGAGGTAGTCGGCGAGCTCGTCGCGAAGCTGCCCCTCATAGCTCGAGAACTGCTCGCGGTCGGACGGCGCCAGGAAGATCGTGTACTCGTTCGGGACGTACACGCGCGAGACCGAGACGTTGCGGTGGTCGTCCATCTCCTTGACCAGCTTCCGCGCCAGCTCGACCGGCTGCACGTTCGTGCGGAAGGCGCGTCCGAAGACGCCCTCGAAGAGCGACTCGAGCTTGGATTCGATGCTGCGGAGGACGGACATGGGCAGGGGGCGCCGAGGGTGTTTGCCCTCGCCCGGGAAGTTTATGTCCGGGGGTGGAGGGCCAGGGCGGCGGCCGTGACCCAGGCGGCCCCGACGAGCGGCAGAATAGCCGCCGCGGGCGCGACGATCGCCGTCGCGGCGAGGAGAGCCGCTCCGAACCCGGCCGCCGCCCAGGGCCCGCGACCGCGGGCGAGCGGCAGCAGGGCCGCGGCCGCGGCGAGGATCGCGGCCTCGGCGAGCAGGGTGGGGTGGGCCGAGAGCGTCCGCCAGAGCGACGAGGCGACGGCGGTCGGCCGGTCGGAGCCGCCGATCCCGAGCCCGAGCGGCGGCGTCGAGCGGTCGAAGGGCAGCGGCGTCCGGTGCAGGCCGGCGACGACGGCCGCGAGCAGCACCGCCGCGAAGACCTGCGCCGCGCGGCGCAGCCGGCCGCGGGCGAGCTGGGCTGCGAGCGGCAGCAGCGCGAGCCCGGCGAGCGGCGCGAGCACCGGGCCGGCGGCGAGCAGGAGCCCGGAGCGAGGATCCCGCCAGGTGAGCGCGGCCCAGCCGGCGGCGAGGACGGCGTAGACGGCCGCGAGCCCCAGGGAGATGTTCGCGAGCGGGAAGAGCGCGGCCGTCAGCGCGAAGAGCAGTGCCGCACGCGGAGCGGCGAGCGCCAGGGCCGCGCCGCCCGCCGCCAGACCGAGCGGCCAGCCGGACGGGTAGAACGGAAGCGTCGCCGTGACCCAGCCGGTCGCGAGACCGGTCAGCGCCGCCGGGACGGCGCGCTCGGCGAGCGCCGCCGGGTGCGGGCGGACGCCGACCGTCGGCCGCGAGCCGCCCTTCCGGCGCCGCTTCGGCAGCTCGCGGAGCTCGTGCGCGAGCTGCGCGGCGCTGGGCCGGCGCTGCGGGTTCGCGAGCAGGGCGCTCGCCACCGTGTCGAGCACGTGCTGCGAGAGATCCGGCCGGCGGTCGTGGAGCGCCGGGGCGCCGCCCTGGATCCGCTGTGACGTCTCGACCAGGTCGCCGCCCCAGAAGGGATGCTCGCCGGCCAGTGCCTCGAAGAGGACGACCCCCACCGCCCATACGTCGGCCGCAGGCGTCGCCGTCAGGCCCTGGAGCCGTTCGGGCGAGATGTACGCCAGCGTGCCCGGGACGTCGCCGAGCGCGGTCAGCGTGTCGAACTCGGCCATCTGGGCCAGGCCGAAGTCGAGCAGCCGCACGTCGATCTCCGTCGTCTCGGCGAGCAGGACGTTCGACGGCTTCACGTCGCGGTGCACGATCCCCCGGCCGTGCGCGTGCGCGAGCGCCTCCGCGATCTGCGCCGCCACCTCGAGCGCGCGGCCGTCGTCGAGCTCCCCGCCCCGGAGCGCCTCCCGGAGGGTGCGGCCGGGGACGTACTCGTACGTGATGTAGACGTGGGAGGGGTCGCGCGCCAGCGACAGGATCCGCTGGCAGCGCGGGTGCCGGAGCGCCGCCGCGGCGCGGGCTTCGCGCTCGGCGCGGTGGCCGCTCTTCCCCTCGCGGGCGACGATCTTCAGCGCGACGTCGAGCCCGGAGCGCTCGTCGCGGGCGAGCCAGACATGGCCCATCCCGCCGGACCCGAGCGGCCGCAACGGCCGGTAGCGGCCGAGGAAGAGGTCGTGTGCGAGGGCCGCCGAGGACACCCTGCCGGACTACGCGGTCGCCGCGCCTTTTCCTTTGCGAGCCGAGGCGCGAGGTACATTCAGCCGGAACGCATGGAACCGCGCGACGACGACATCGAGTTCGACTTCTTCGAGGACGAGCCGGCCACCACCGAGGCCCAGCCGCCGCCGGCCCGCGTCCGCCTCCCGCGCCGGGGGGGCCGTGGCACCGGCGGCCGGCGTCGCACCGGGCCGCCGCACGGGTTGACGCCGCTGCTGCGCCTGCTGGCGGTGATCGGGATCCTGGTCGCCGTCCTCGTCTTCTTCGGGCTCCTGCTCCAGTCGTGCGCCTCCACCTCCAAGCACGACGCGTACGCCTCCTACATGTCGAACGTCGCCAAGATCGCGCACGGGTCGGCCGACGACGGCACCGCCGTCTCGAGCGCGCTGACGACGCCGGGCACGAAGACCGCCGACATCGCGAAGACGCTCGACGGGATCGCCGAGCAGGAGCGCCAGAACGTCAACGCCGCCGAGAAGCTGAACCCGCCGGGACGGCTGCGCCAGGAGAACCAGCAGCTGATCGAGTCGCTGCAGCTGCGCGTCGACGGCGTGCAGAGCCTCGCCGACGCGCTGCGCTCCACGTCGGGCGCCAAGACGAGCGCCGATGCCACCCTGCTCTCCGAGCAGGCCGACCGCCTGGTCGCGAGCGACGTCGTCTGGTCCGACCTCTTCCAGGCCCCCGCCGTCGCCGAGATGAAACAGCAGGGCGTCAGCGGCGTGGCCGTTCCCGACTCGAAGTTCGTCTCCAGCCGCGACCTCGTCACCTCGCACTCGATGTCGCTGCTCCTGCAGCGACTGCGAGGTGCGTCGACGGGCGGAGGCAAGCCCACCGGCCTGCACGGCTCGAACCTCGTCTCGGTCAAGGCGCTGCCGGGCAACCAGGTGCTCTCCCAGACGAGCGAGAACACCGTCACCGCCTCCACCGACCTCGGCTTCGCGGTCACGCTCAAGGACTCCGGCGACAGCCAGGAGGTGGGGATCAAGGTCACCCTCACGATCCAGCAGAACCCCGCGATCGTCCGCACGAAGACGGTGTCCGTGATCAACCCGGGCCAGGAGAAGACGGTCACGTTCACGAACCTCGGCCAGGTCAAGTTCGCGCAGCGCGAGACGCTGCTCGTCGACATCGCGCCGGTGCGCGGCGAGACCAAGACCGACAACAACAAGGGCAGCTACCCGATCATCTTCTCGCTCGGCTAGCCTCGGCGGCATGCACGTCTCGGCCGCCACCGCGCTCTTCGTCGCGATCGCCGGCGTCGCGGTCGGGGCCGTCTCGCTCGGCTTCGCGTGGTGGTCGACGCTCAGGGTGCGACGCCTTCGCGAGGCGCAGCGCTCGCTGATCGGCGGCGGCCGCAAGGACCTCGTCGAGTTCGCCGTCTCGCTCCAGGGGCGGATCGACGACCTCCACCGGGCGGTCGACGAGGTCGCCGCGGGGCTCGCCCGCGTCGACCGGCGCGTCGACGGCACCGTCGCGAACGCGGCGATCGTCCGCTACGACGCCTACGACGACACGGGCGGCCACCAGTCGGCCTCCCTCGCGCTCCTCGACTCCGTGCGCTCCGGCCTCGTCGTCACCGCGATCCAGGGCCGCGACTACGCCCGCATCTACATGAAGGAGCTCGAGCGCGGCAACGCCTCGATCGCCCTCTCCCCCGAGGAGCTGGAAGCCGTCGAGCGAGCCATGGGCCGCTGACGCTCTCGGGCGGCGGCCCGCTTCCGCCGGGCGGAGCCCGGCTGCGCGGCCCGCCTCTCGCCGGCGGCCGCACCGTGCCTTCCGGGGCCGTGCGTCCGCACTGTCCCCTCCGGCCCGGCACGCCCGCCGACGAGCCGAGAGCGTCAGGAGGCTCGGCTGCGCGCCGCCCTCGTCCGCACGTCCCCTCCGGCCCGGCACGCCGACGAGTCGAGAGCGTCAGGAGGGTTGGGGGGGGTCGCGGCCCGCTTCCGCCGGCGAGCCGGACGCGGAGGCGTCCGGATCCGTCCCGGCGGGTACAGTGTGGCCAGGTTGCAGCAGGTCCTCGTCCTGAACGCGAGCTACGAGCCGCTCAACGTGTGCTCACTGCGCCGCGCCCACGTGCTCGTGTTCAAGGGCAAGGCGGAGGTCGTCGAGGAGCTCGACCGGCCGCTCCGCTCGGCGACCGACACCTATCGATGGCCGCACGTCATCCGGCTCGTCTCCTACGTGCGGGTGCCCCGGACGATCCAGCGGAAGATCTCGCGTCGCGCGCTCTTCGCCCGTGACGGCTGGCGCTGCGTGTACTGCGGGACGACGGCGGGGCGGCTGACGCTCGACCACGTGATCCCGCGCTCGCGCGGCGGCGACTCGAGCTGGGAGAACGTCGTCACCTCGTGCGCCCCGTGCAACCTGCGCAAGGGCAACCGCCTGCCGCACGAGGTGCAGATGGAGCTGCCGATCGTGCCGCGCCCGCCGGCTCCGGTGCTCTTCATCCGGCTCGCGGCGCCACGGGTGCCGCAGGGCTGGGAGCGCTACCTGGCGCCGTACGCGGCACTCTGCGACGCGCGCCGCCGCGGCTAGCCGCTGCATAAACTCCAAGCCTAGTCGACCGGCGAGGGCTCGTCGGCGCGCGCGGCGTCTTCCGCGGGTGCGGCGGCGCGTTGCAGCGCGAAGACCAAGACGGCGGCGACCGGCCCCGCGAGCCAGGACCAGCCGAAGCGGCCGTAGCCCGCCAGCAGGCCGCCGACCGCGACCAGGACGATGAGCGGTGTTGCGTGCCTCATCTCAGGCTGAACGCTCGACGGGGAGGTTCGGATACTGCTCCCATTCCGACCAGGAGCCCGGGTACAGCCGCCCCTCGCGGCCGGCGAGGTGCAGGCGGTGCAGGGCGACGCAGGCGGTGACTCCCGAGCCGCAGTAGGCGACGACCTCCCCCGGCGGGAGCTCGGGGAGCGGCTCGTTCCAGGGCGCGTTGAGCGCGCCGGGGATCCGGCCGGGGACGCGGTCGACGGGGTTCTCCTCGCCGCGCCAGCGGTGCGCGGCCCGCGAGTCGACGACGACGAGCCGCTCGCGCTGCGCCTCGAGCTCCTCGCGGGCGATCGTGTCGTCCGCCCGCTCGCGCGGCTCGAAGCGCGCCGCCGGGACGGGCTCCTCGCCGCGGGCGAGCGGCCCGTGCCAGCCCTCCAGGTCGAGCACGGCGCAGGCCTCGTGCCCGAAGTGGCGCAGCAGCCACCACAGCCGCTCCGCACCGCCGAGGGAGCCGTAGGCGACGACGAACACGTCGCTCTCGATGCCCGCGCGCGAGGCGGCGTCCGCGAACTGCGACGCCGTCGGGAGCGGATGGCGGCCGCTCCGGCCGGGCGGGGCCGAGAGGTCGCGCTCGACGTCGAGGAAGGCGGCGCCGGGAACGTGCCCGGCGAGGTAGGCGCGCCGGCCCGCGCTCGGGGTCGTCGAGCGACCACCGGCAGTCGACGAAGCGGTAGCGCACGTGTGACAGCAAAGCAGAGCGGCGGCGTAGGACCGGTATGAAACGCACCCTCGTACTCATGCTCGCGGCCGCCGCCGCGATCGCCGCCGTCGGCGCGCTGGCCGGGATCGGCGGCCCCTCCGCCGCCCGCGGGGACGCCACGATTGCCGACTCCGTGACGGTCACCGGCCACGGTGTCGTCACCGTCGTCCCCGACCGCGCGCAGATCACGGCCGGTGTTCACACGCGAGGCGTCGACCGCAGCCGCCGCGCTGGCGGAGAACGCGAGCCGGATGAACCGCGTCGTCGCCGCGCTCCGGCGGGCCGGCGGGCGAGAACCTCCAGACCCAGCAGGTCGGCCTCTGGCCGCAAACCGCCCCGGACGGGCACGTGACGGGGTACGCGGCCGACGACTCCGTCTCGGCCGAGATCGCGGTCGAGCGGGCCGGGGCGCTCGTCGACGCAGCCGTCGCCGCAGGCGCCAACACGGTCGGCGGGCCGTCGCTCTCGGTCTCCGACGCGTCGGCGCGCTACCGGCAGGCGCTCCAGGATGCCGTCGCCGACGCGCGGGCGAAGGCGGACGCGCTCTCCCGCGCGGGCGGCTTCGGGCTCGGCCCGGTCTCCACGGTCGTCGAGCAGTCGGCCGAGGCCGTGCCGATCGTCCGTGCCGCGCCCGGTGCGGCCAAGTCCGACTCGACGCCGGTCGAGCCGGGCACGCAGGACATCACCGCCGACGTGACGGTCACGTTCGCGATCCGCTGATCAGCGGGCGGGGAGCGTGAGGCGCAGGGGCCGCCCGCAGCGCGCGCAGACGCTGCGGGCGGCCCCCTTCCGCTCCGCGAGCTGCACCGGTGACGGCAGCTCGCAGTCGCACAGGCGCGGCTGGTGCTCGGCGCTCAGGCCGCCACCGCCTCTGCCAGCTCCTCGGCGGCATCGGTCGGAACCGACTCGATCGTCTGCAGGATCCGTCCCGCGATGCGGTACGGGTCGCCGAGCGCGTTCGGCCGCCGGTCCTCGAGGTAGCCGCGGTAGCCGTTCTCGACGAAGCTGTGCGGGATCCTGATCGACGCTCCCCGGTTCGCGACGCCGTAGTTGAACCGGTCGATCGCCTGCGTCTCGTGCAGGCCGGTCAGCCGCATGTGGTTGTCGGGCCCGTAGACGGCGATGTGGGCGTCCTTCTGCTCGTCGAACGCGGCCATCAGCGTCTCGAAGTAGGTCTCGCCGCCCACCTCCCGCATGTGCCGGGTCGAGAAGTTCGTGTGCATGCCGGAGCCGTTCCAGTCGTGCTCCATCCCGAGCGGCTTCGGGTGGAAGTTGACGTCGACGCCGTGGCGCTCGCAGAGGCGCAGCAGCAGGTAGCGGGCGACCCACAGCTCGTCCGCGGCCTGCTTCGAGCCCTCGCCGAAGATCTGGAACTCCCACTGGCCCTTCGCCACCTCGGCGTTGATCCCCTCGAGGTTGATGCCCGCCTCGAGGCAGAGGTCGATGTGCTCCTCCACGATCTGCCGGGCGAGCTCGCCCACGTTCTTGTAGCCGACGCCGGTGTAGTACTCGCCCTGCGGCGCCGGGAACCCCTCGGCGGGGAAGCCGAGGGGCGCGCCGCCCCGGTAGAGGAAGTACTCCTGCTCGAACCCGAACCACGTGCCGGGGTCGTCGGGGATCGTCGCGCGGCTGTTCGACGGGTGCGGCGTCCCGTCGGGCAGCAGGACCTCGCACATCACGAGCATCCCGTTGCGCCGCGCCGGGTCCGGGAAGAGCGCGACCGGCTGGAGCACGCAGTCGGAGCTCGAGCCCTCCGCCTGCCGGGTCGAGCTCCCGTCGAAGTTCCACAGCGGGAGCTCCTCGAGCGTCGGCGCGCCGGGGAACTCGACCACCTTCGTCTTCGAGCGAAGGTTGGGGACGGGCTCGTACCCGTCGAGCCAGATGTACTCGAGCTTGAACTTCGTCATCCCGTACTCCTCCTGGTGTGCGTCCTGGAACGAAAAAAGGCCCCACCACTCCGGGAGTGGTGAGGCCTCGTTGCCTCCGCGGGCGCCGTCGTCGGCACCGTGCGTACGGCGAGACTAGCGGTCCGGGCGGTTGCCTCGCAAGCGTGTGATCGGATGGAGCCGCTCCGAGGTGTGCTCGACCTGCAGCGTCGTGTGCTGCAGGTCGAAGCGCCGGTGCAAGAGCTCCTCCAGCTCGCGCCGGACGCGGTGGCAGTCCTCGTCGCGGCCGACGAGGACGTGGGCCGACAGGGACGGGAACCCCGAGCTGATCTCCCAGACGTGCAGGTCGTGCAGGCTCGTGACGCCGTGGTGGGCGCGGATCGCACCGGCGATCTCGTCGGGCCGCAGGCCCTCCGGAGCAGCCTCGAGCAGGACGCGGCCGGTCTTGCGCAGCAGCGGCCAGGCGGCGACCAGCATCGAGGCGGCGACCGCGAGCGACGCGATCGGGTCGGCGCGGTCGAACCCGGTCGCCCAGACGATCCCGCCCGCGACGACCGTGGCCGCGAAGGCGAAGAAGTCGGTGACGAGGTGCCGGAAGCTGCCCTCGACGTTCAGGCTCGCGCGGTTCGCCCGCGAGACCTGCCAGATCGCGACCACGTTCACGGCCGCTCCCACCGCGGCCGTCCCGACCACGAGGGGAGCCTCGACCGACGGCGCCGAGACGAGCCGCTGGATCGCCTCGGCCACGATCAGCACGCCGAGCACGAGCAGCGTGATCCCGTTCGCCTGCGCAGAGAGGATCTCCGCCCGGCGAAACCCGAAGGTCATGCCGCCGCCCGCGGGCCTGCGCGCCAGCCGGGCCGCCCAGAGCGACAGCCCGAGCGCTCCCGCGTCGACCAGCATGTGGGCGGCGTCCGAGAGCAGGGCGAGCGAGTCGGCGACGATGCCCGCGACGACCTCGGCGCCCATGAAGGCCAGGATCAGTCCCAGCGCGATCGCGAGCGGGCCGGCGTCGGCGTCCGCGCGCACTCCGTGCTCGTGCTCGTGCGGCATGGCCGTAGTCTTACGGGCATGGACGGTGTGGTGTTCGTGGAGATCCCCTCCGGCTCGCGCAACAAGTACGAGTGGGACGACGAGCTGGGCGGGATCGCGCTCGACCGGCGCCTGTTCACGTCGATGAGCTATCCGGCCGACTACGGCTACTTCGAGGGCACGCTCGCCGAGGACGGCGACCCGCTCGACGCGCTCGTGCTGGTCGGCGAGCCGACCTTCCCCGGCTGCCGGATCCGGGTGCGGGCCGTCGGCGTCTTCCACATGGCCGACGAGAAGGGGCCCGACGAGAAGCTCCTCTGCGTCCCGCTCAACGACCCCTCGTGGAGCGGGATCTCCGACATCCACGACGTCCCGGCGCAGCTCCGGAACGAGATCGAGCACTTCTTCCAGGTCTACAAGGACCTCGAGGACAAGAAGACCGAGACCCGCGGCTTCGGCAACCGCAGCCAGGCGCAGGAGATCCTCGCCGCCTGCCGCCGCCGCGCCGGCTCCGGCTGAGCCCGGGCTTGCGCCCGGCCGTCGCTTCGCCTAGGCTTCACCCCGCCATGACCGGGATCGCCAACGCAGACGTCACCCGCCGCCGCTTCTAGCGGCGTCAGTGCGTCTTCGTTCGGTTCTTTTCTCGCGATCCCAAGGAGCATGGTGTGCCACACGCAGTCGAAGTGCGTAACCTCGAGAAGGTCTTCAGCCGCCGCAAGGGCCTGGTCGGCCGCAGTCACCGCGCGGCGCTGAAGGGCGTCTCCTTCACGATGGCTCGCGGCGAGTGCGTCGCGATCCTCGGCCAGAACGGCTCAGGCAAGTCGACGCTCGTGCGGTTGCTCTCGACCCTGCTGCTCGCCGACGGCGGCGAGGCCCGCATCTTCGGCTTCGACGTCTTCAAGGAGGCGCGCCAGGTGCGGCGCCTCGTCAACAGGGTCTCCGTCGAGGCGAGCTTCTTCAAGAAGATGAGCGCCGCCGAGAACCTCGCCTACGCGGCGCGCTTCTACGGCATGGGGCCGCGCGAGACACACGCGAAGATCCCCGTGATCCTCGAGCGGGTCGGCTTCCCGTCCTCGCGTCGCGGCGAGGCGATGGAGAACCTCTCGCGCGGCATGCAGCAGAAGGTCGCGCTGGCCCGCGCGCTCCTCACCTCGCCGGTGCTGCTGCTGCTCGACGAGCCGACCACGGGCCTCGATCCACGCTCCAAGCAGGAGGTGCAGGAGTTCGTGCGCGAGATCCGCCGGCGCCACGACTCGACGATCCTGCTGTGCACCCACGACATGAACGAGGCCGAGCAGCTGGCCGACCGCGTCGGCCTGCTCGACCGCGGTGAGCTGCTCTTCCTCGAGCCGGTGGCGGACGTGCTCGAGCGGTACGGCGCTGAGACGCTCGAGGCGGCGTTCTTCGCCGCCACCGGCCGCAGCTTCGAGGACGAGAAGACCGAAGAGGACGAGGAGAGGGAGGTGTTCGCCTGATGGCTTCCGCTGAGCCGATCCAGGTGTTCTCACGCCGCAAGGTGGTCCGCGACGAGCTGATCGGCCTCTACGGCGTCGTCGAGCGCAACGTCTACCTGACCAGGCGCTACCTGCTCTGGGACCTGGCGTTCCTGCTCTGGACGATCGCGAACACGTTGACGATCGTCTTCATCTCGCGCGGCGTCGGCGTGTCGCCGGCCGAGCAGAACGCGCTCGCGACGAAGCTGCTCGTCGGCGGCGTCATCTGGGCGTTCCTGGGGATCATCTTCGAGATCGTCACCGAGACGGTCGCCTGGGAGCGCTGGGAGGGGACGATCGAGTACACGTTCATGGCGCCCGTCTCGCGCCCGGTGCACCTGATCGGGATGGGCGTCTACGCCGTCATCTACGGCCTCGTCCGCGCCGCGCTCGTGTTCGTCGCGGTGGTCGCGTTCATCGGCATCCACCTGCCCCACGCGAACTACGGGGCCGCGATCGCCCTGCTCGCGATCGCGTCGATCTCGTTCATCGGCGTCGGGATGATGACCGCGGTGCTGCCGCTCATCTCGCCGGAGAAAGGGACACAACTCGGCTTCGTCGCGCAGGGGTTGATGCTGGTCGTCTCGGGCGTCTACTACCCGGTCAGCGTGCTGCCCGGCTGGATGCAGTGGGTGGCGAAGATCTCGCCCGCGACCTACGCGTTGCGCGGCAACCGCAGCCAGATCCTCGACGGCGCCGGGCTCGCCTGGGCCGACGTGTGGCCGCTGCTCGTGATCGGGGCGTTCTCGATCCCGATCGGGCTCGCCGTCTTCAAGGCCGGCGAGCGGTATGCGAAGAAGCGGGGCAAGCTGAAGCGGTCAGGCTGATCGACCGTTGCAGATGCCGTAGGGTCTCGCCATGGGAATGATCGAGAGCAAGCATCGTGCGACGTCCGACCCGAAGGCCCGCCAGGCGGTGCTCGAGGAGGCGAAGCAGGCAGGTGTCGAGTACGTCCTCTTCTGGTTCACCGACATCGAGGGGCACCTGAAGAGCTTCGCGATCACGCCGTCGGAGCTCGAGGGCGCCCTCGACGACGGCATGGGGTTCGACGGATCGTCGATCACGGGCTTCAACGCGATCGAGGAGTCCGACATGGTGGCGATCCCCGACCCGGCCACCTGGCAGCTGATGCCGGCGCGGGCCGGCGAGGGCCGGGTCGGCAGGCTGATCTGCGACGTCGTCAAGCCGGACGGGCAGCCGTACGAGGGCGACCCGAGGCACGTGCTGCGCCGCGCGCTCGAGCGGATGCAGACGATGGGGTTCGACACCTTCAACGTCGGCCCGGAGCTCGAGTACTTCCTGTTCAAGGACAAGTCCGGGACCGAGACCCTCGACGAGGGCGGGTACTTCGCGATGACCGCGCAGGACGCCGCCACCGAGCTGCGCAACGAGACGATCAAGGCGCTCGAGGGCATGGGAATCCACATCGAGTACCACCACCACGAGGTGGCGCCGTCCCAGCACGAGATCGACATGCGCTACGCCCCGGCGCTCGACATGGCCGACCGGACGATGACCTACCGCCTCGTCGTCAAGGAGATCGCGGCCAAGAACGGCGTCTACGCCACGTTCATGCCGAAGCCGCTCTTCGGCGAGAACGGCTCGGGCATGCACACGCACATGTCGCTCTTCACGGACGGCCGGAACCGGTTCTTCGACGGTGAGGACCCCTACAACCTCTCGGCGACCGGCAGGCAGTTCATCGCCGGGTTGCTCCGGCACGCGCGCGAGCTGTCGGCGGTCTTCGCGCAGTGGGTGAACTCCTACAAGCGGCTGGTGCCCGGGTACGAGGCGCCCGTCTACGTCGCGTGGTCGCAGCGGAACCGCTCCGCGCTGATCCGGATCCCGCTCTACAAGCCGGGCTCCGAGCAGGCGACGCGCGCCGAGATCCGCTGTCCCGACCCCGCCTGCAACCCCTACCTGACCTTCGCCGCGCTCCTGCACGCGGGGCTGGAGGGGATCGAGCAGGGCTACGAGCTCGCGCCGCCGATGGAGACGAACCTCTACCACCTCACGGCCGAGGAGCGCCGCGAGCGCGGCATCGTCTCGCTGCCGGAGACGCTCGGCGAGGCGATCGACGAGTTCGCCTCCTCCGACCTGATGCGCCGCGGGTTCGGCGACCACATCTTCTCGAGCTACGTGAAGCTGAAGCGCAGCGAGTGGGACGACTACCGGGTGCAGCTCACGAAGTGGGAGCTCGACCGGTACCTGGCCGCGCTCTGAGTCGAGCCGGCTCCGGGCGCGCAGCGCGCGTCCTAGAGGAACGTGCGGATCGCCTCGCGCTCGACGCGGAGGCCGATCACCTTCGCGCCGTCGTCGATCTGCTCGATCGACTCGGCCGGGACGAGCCGGCGGCGGCGGGCGAAGAACCCGGAGCGAACCGACAACGCGTCGGGCTGCTCGGGGGAGGTGCCGTACATCGGGCACTCGACCGTCCCGACCACGCGACCCCGCGCGTCTGCGACGAGGAAACCGGCGGTGCGACGGAGGTCGATGGCGAGGGCACTCATTGCTCTTCGAACCTATTCCCCGTCTACGAGGATTTACCTCGTTTGGCGTAAACCTTTTGTTAGCCCCACTTTCCCGACATGGCCAGCCAGGCGACGGCCAGGAGCAGCAGGTAGCTGCCGGCGAGGCCTGCGAGGATGCGGCCGGCGAGGATACGCCCGCTCCGGTTCCACCAGAACGCGCACGCGAGCACCGCGAACAGCAGGAGCAGGCCCATGTCGGCCGCGCCGAACCCGATCCCGAGCCAGGTGGGGTCGCCACTTCCGCTCCAGCCCTCGTCGGCGTAGATCCACTGGGCGCCCGCGCGCATGACGACGTAGAACGGCAGGCCGACGAGCGTCGCGGTGAGCGCGACGCGCCGCAGGACGGGCGGCTTGTCTCCGCGCCAGCCGACTGCCGAGACGAGCAGCACCGCGAGGATCGCACCGAACAGCGCCATCGCTCCCAGCACGTGCAGGAAGAGCGGCCAGAAGGGGCGGCTGTAGGCGATCACCACGGGCGCTCGCACATCATCAGGGCTTCCAGATCATCAGGACGAGGATCGCGAGCGTCGCGAGCCCGGCGAGCCACGAGACGGCGTTCCCGCGGCGGTCGCGCAGCAGGCGCCGCAGCTCGTCGGTCGACGCGTCGCCGTCGGCCGCAAGCCGCTCGGCCAGCTCGCGCGAGCGCTCCTGATGGCGACCGCCCAGCCCGCCGAGGGCGTTCGCCACCACCCAGAGCGCGACCGAGGCCCAGATCCAGCCGCTGCCGAGCGGGTAGCCGCGCTCGTGCCACAGCCAGATCCCGAAGGCGAGCGAACCGCCCACGCCGACGAAGATCAGGGGAAGCGTCAGCCGGATCAGTCGCAGCAGGTACGCCGTGTCGCTTGGGCGCTCGGCCCGGACGGCGAGCGTGTTCAGGATCGCCGCCGTCACCGAGCCGCCGAGGAAGAGGAACGCGGAGCTGATGTGCAGCATCAGGAGCCACTGGAGCGTGGTCACGCCGCCAGCGTACGCTTCGGGCGCGATGGATCAGCGGGAACGCCACCTGCGCCTGTTGACCGAGACGATCGAGGCGGTCAACTCCACGCTCGACCTCCAGGAAGTCCTGGGGCTCGTCGCCACGAAGGTCGCCGACGCGCTCCACGCCGACGCCTGCTTCGTCTACCTCTACGACGACCGCGCCGGCGAGCTCGTGCTGCGCGCGACCCACGGGACGCGCATGGACGAGCTGTCGCGACGGCCCCGCATGCGGCCCGGCGAGGGCATCACCGGCTCGGCCGCCGCCGCGCGTGCGCCCGTGATGCTCCCCACGCAGGCCCACCTCGATCCGCGGTTCAAGAACTTCCCGAACCTGCCCGAGGACGAGTACGAGTCGATTCTCGCGGTGCCGATCCTCACGCGCGACGGCACGCTCGAGGGCGCGCTGAACGTGCGCACGCGCGAGCCGCGGCCGTTCTCGGACGACGAGGTCGAGCTGCTGCTCGCGATCGCGGCGCAGGTCGCCCAGTCGATCGAGCACGCGAAGCTCTACACGGAGGCCCAGCGTCGCGTGCACGAGCTCGAGGCGCTCGCCCGGATCTCTGAGGCCGTCTCCGAGTCGCTGTATCTCGAGGAATCGCTCGAGGCGATCGTGAAGACGACGATGGACGCGCTCGGTGCGACCGGCGCCGCGCTCGTCCTCGACGACGGCCGGATCGCCTGGCCCGAGGGAGCGCCCTCGACGCACGCGATCCGGCAGCCGCTGCGCTGGCGCGGGCGCCAGATCGGCGAGCTCGTCGCCGATCGCTCGACCGCGTTCACCGACGTCGACCGCGAGCTGCTCGGCTCGATCGCGACGCATGCCGCCGTCGCCCTGGAGCACGGTCGCGCCGTGATGCGCGGCGTGCTCGCCCAGGAGATCCACCACAGGGTCAAGAACAACCTGCAGACGGTGGCCTCGCTTCTGCGGCTGCAGGCGCGGGGAGTGGACGCCGTCGATCCGCGCGAGGCGCTCGAGCACTCGGTCAACCGGATCCTCGCGATCGCCGCCGTCCACGAGCTGCTCACCGAGCGTCGCGACGAGGACGTCGAGCTCTCCGACCTGATCGACCGGTTGCGGGCGATGATCGTGCAGGGCGTCGGCGGCGGCAAGGACGTGAGTTCGCAGCTCGAGCCGGTGTCGCTGCCGGGCGGTCGTGCGACCGCGCTCGCGCTCGTGTTCGCGGAGCTCCTGCAGAACGCGCTCGAGCACGGCGGGCCGGCCGTGCGCGTCGAGCTCTCGCGGCGGGGCGGCGAGATCGTCCTGGCGATCGCCGACGACGGCACGGGCATCGCCGACGGGTCGCTCCCCGGCACGGGCCTCTCGATCGTGCGCGCGCTGGTGCGCGACGAGCTCCGGGGGTCGCTGTCGCTCGACGCGGGCGCAGGCACGCGGGCGGAGGTCGTGTTCCCGGCCTGAGCTCCCGCGCGTCGCTGTGTCGCTCGACGCGGGCGCGGGCACGCGGGCGGAGGTCGTGTTTTGCGGTCTGAGCTCCCGCGCGTCGCTGTCGGTCGCTCGACGCGGGCGCGGGCACGCGGGCGGAGGTCGTGTTCGCGGCCCTGAGCTCCCGCGCGTCGCTGGTCGCTCGACGCGGGCGCGGGCACGCGGGCGGAGGTCGTGTTCGCGGCCCTGAGCTCGCGAGCGTCTCGGAGGGCGAGCGGAAGCGAGTCGCAGTGCCGCGGGCGCGACCAGTCCTCGAGCGCTCCCCCGCCGCGGCCGGCAGCGCGAGGCGCCGAGAGCATAGGCCCGCAGGGGCACCTGCGCCCGTCGAAATTCCACTTCCGGCACAGTCTCGTGCGCGTTCGTTCCGGGTGGCTGCCACCAGACGTGTCTCGGCAAGACCCGTCCCCCGCGGTGGGGTTGCTGCTACGTGAACGTGACGAGAGTGTGCCGCGGGTGCGACGCTGCTCCGCCGGGGCGGGCGTCAGTCGGCGGCGGGCTGCTCGGCGAAGCTGAAGTGGAAGTGGTCCTCGTGCGCGTGCACGCCGATCACCTGGTCGTCGAGCACGCCCGCGGCCATCGCGTCGAGGAAGAGCCGGACGCCGTCGCGCTCGACCACCTCGTCGCCCGCGGCGGGCTCGGTCGCCTCCGAGATCGAGATCTCCACCTCGCCGTCGACCTCCTCCGCCGAGATGCGGAGCGCCCCCATCTCGGCGAGCGGGCCGACTGCGTCGTCGTCGATCTGCAGCATCGTGAGAGTCTATGCGCGTGCGTATCCTGATCGCCGAGGACGAGACGATCATCCGCCTCGACCTGCGCGACCTGCTGGAGCGGGCCGGGCACGAGGTGGTGGCCGAGGCGCGCGACGGCGAGGAGGCGGTCGCGCTCGCGCACGAGCACCGGCCGGAGCTCGCGATCATGGACGTGAAGATGCCCCGGCTCGACGGGATCGAGGCCGCCCGCCGGATCCTCGACGACCACCCGATCCCGATCGTGATGCTGACGGCGTACGGCCAGGAGGAGCTCGTCGCCCGCGCCGTCGAGGCGGGCGTCTTCGGCTACCTCGTCAAGCCGTTTCGCGAGCAGGACCTGACGCCCGCGATCGCCACGGCGCGGGCGCGCCACGAGGAGCTCGCGGCGGTTCGGGAGGAGGCCGAGTCGCTCGCGGAGGCCCTCGCGGCGCGCAAGGCGATCGAGCGCGCGAAGGGCGTGCTGATGGAGAAGGAGGGGCTGACCGAGGCCGAGGCCTTCGACCGCCTCCGCCGCGCGAGCCAGGTGTCCGGCAGGCCGCTGCGGGTGATCGCCGAGGCCGTGATCGCTACCCTCGAGCCCTGAATGCAGACCCTGACCCCGCCGAAGGAACGCACCCGTCGCTCCGGCTCGAGCGGCACCGGCGACGCGTGGCGCGTGGTCGTCCTGAACGACGACCACAACACCTTCGAAGGGGTCGCCTTCGCGCTCGCCCAGACCATCCCCGGGGTCGACTACGACCGGGGCATGGCGCTGGCCAACCGAATCCACTCCCGCGGCCAGGCGATCGTCTGGTCGGGCCACCGTGAGGCCGCGGAGCTCTATCACGCCCAGCTCGAGGGGTACGGGCTGACGATGGCGCCGCTCGAGCGATAGACGCGCTGGCCGGCATCCACCGCGTCTTCGCCGCCTTCCGCGGCGGCGACGCCCGCGCGCTCTTCGAGGTGATCGCCGCCGACGCCGTCTGGGTCGTGAACGGGAACGTCCCGGTGGCGCAGGTGTACGACGGGCGAGAGCGGATCTTCGACCTGTTCCGGGAGACACGTCGGCTGACCGACGGCACCTACCTCTCCGACCTGCGCTGGGCGCTCGCCGACGACGCCCACGCCGCCGCCGTCTACCGCGCCACCGGAACCCGCCTCGGGCGTCGGCTCGACATCGACCAGGTGCTGCTGATCGACCACGACGACGGGGTCTGGCGGCGGATCGTCGCCGTCCCGTCCGACCCGCCCGCCTTCGAGGCCTTCTGGCGATGAGCCGGCGGCCGGACGGACCGGAGCGGCGGTTGCGCGTCGGCCTGCAGTTGCCGGAGGTGGAGCGCGTGGTGCGCCGCCGGGAGCTGGCGGCGATCGCGCACGCCGCCGAGGACGGCGGCTTCGACTCGCTCTGGGTGGGCGACCACTTGCTCTATCGCGGCGACGGGCGACGCGAGCGCGGCCCGTGGGACTGCTGGACGACGCTCGCCTGGCTCGCCGGCGTGACCGACGACATCGAGCTGGGGCCGCTCGTCGCCTGCACCGCCTTCCACCCGCCCGGCATCCTCGCCCGGCAGGCGGCGGCCGTCGACGAGCTCTCGGGCGGACGCCTCGTGCTCGGTCTCGGCTCCGGCTGGAACGAGGCGGAGTTCAGGGCGTTCGGCCTCCCGTTCGACCGCCGCGTCGCGCGCTTCGCAGAGGCGTTCGAGATCGTCCGGCGGCTGCTCGACGGCGAGCGCGTCACCTTCCAGCGGGCGGTTCCACGAGCTCGACGACGCCGTGCTCCTGCCGCCGCCGAGGCGGAGGCCCCGGCTGATGATCGGCGCGAACCGACCGCGCATGCTCTCGATCGCCCTGCCGCACGTCGACGTCTGGAACACGTGGTTCACCCACTACGGCAACACGGCCGAGGGATTCGCCGCGCACAACGCCGAGATCGACGAGGCCGCCGAGCGCGCCGGGCGTGACCCGGCCGGCCTCGAGCGCAGTGCGTGCGTGCTCGTCGCGGCGGGACCGCCCGCCGAGCGGCCCCGCGACGTGGAGGCGGTCGGCGCCGACCGCCTGGCCGACCACCTGGCGGCGCTCGAGCAGGCGGGCCTCGACGAGGCGATCCTCGTCGTCGACCCGATCGACATCGCGAGCGTGCAGGCGCTTGCAGCCGAGCTGCGGCGCTGACCGCGCCCGACCGCCGGGGCGCGCGTGCGCTCACGCCTGCGCGTCGGCGAAGAGCGTCTCCCAGCGGCTGAGCAGCCGGTCGAGCTCGCTCCGGGCGGCGCGGTGCGCGTCGACGAGTTGCAGGTCGGACCAGTCGGCGGCGAGCTGCCGCTCGAGCTCCGAGACCCGCGCCTCCGCCTGCTCGACCTCCTGCTCGACGAGCTCGAGCGCCGAGGGGGCGGCCTTCGGCGGCCGCCGCGGCTTCTCGGGCCGCTGCTTCGGCGCGCTCGCAGGTGCAGGTGACTCCCCGTCCTGCGCGCGGGCGTACTCGGCCCAGCCACCCGTGTACGACACGATCCGCCGCTGCTCGACCGCCAGCAGGCGGGTCGCGACGGCGTCGAGCACGGCCCGGTCGTGAGAGACGAGCAGGACGGTGCCGGGAAACGCCTCGAGCGCGACCTCGAGCGACTCCCGCGACTCCAGGTCGAGGTGGTTGGTCGGCTCGTCGAGCACGAGGAAGTTCGCGCCTGAGGCGACGACGATCGCCAGCGCGAGCCGGCGGCGCTCGCCCCCCGAGAGCGCGACCACCGGCTTCTCATGCTCGTCCCAGCCCGAGAAGAGGAAGCGGCCGAGCAGCGACTGCGCCTCGGGGCGCTTGAGGCCCGTCCCGGACATCGCGGCGTCGAGGACGGAGCCGCGCTCGTCGAGCTCCGCCTCGTGCTGCGAGAAGTAGGCGGGCACCACGCCGTGCCCCAGCCGGATCCGGCCTCCCGTGGCGGGGCGCCGGCCGAGCAACGTCTCGAGCAGCGTCGTCTTGCCCGAGCCGTTCGGGCCGACGAGGGCGACGTGCTCGCCGCGCTCGATCGCGAAGTCGGCTCCGTCGAGCAGCTCCTTGTCGCCTGCGCGCAGGACGACCTGCTCGCCCACGAGGACGTCGCGCCCGGAGCGCGGCGGGTTCAGGAACTCGAATCCGAGCGTGCGCTGCCGGCGGTCGGGCGCGACGACGCGGTTCGCCTGGATGCGCTCGAGCTGCTTCAGCTTCGACTGGGCCTGCCGCGCCTTGGACGCCTTCGCCCGGAAGCGCTCCACGAACCGCTCGAGGCGGGCGATCTGCTCCGCCTGCCGCGCCGCCGTCTTCGCCTGGTGCAGGTCGCGCGCCGCCTGCTCGCGGCGCCAGACGTGCCACGCGCCCGGGAAGAAGACGGACTTGCCGTTCTCCAGCTCCAGGACGGCGGTCGTCACGGCCTCCAGGAACCAGCGGTCGTGCGCGACCAGGATCACCGCGGCGTCGAGCGTCTTCAGCAGCTCCTCGAGCCATTCGAGCGACTCGATGTCGAGATGGTTCGTCGGCTCGTCGAGCAGCAGCAGGTCTGGTTGCGACGCGAGCGCGCGGGCGAGGGACGCGCGGGTCAGCTCGCCCCCGGAGAAGGTGGCGAGCGGCCTGTCGAGGTCGTCGTCGGTGAAGCCGAGGCCGCGGACGACCGAGGCGGCGCGGTCGCGCCAGTCGTAGCCGCCCGCATGCTCGAGCCGCGCCTGCGCCTCGGCATAGCGGCGCAGTGTCGCCGGTGCGTGGTCGCCCGAGGCCATCGCCTGCTCGAGCGTCCTCAACCGCTCCTCGAGCGTCGCCAGGTCGGACGTCCCAGCGAGGACGTAGTCGCGCAGCGGACGGCGGCTCTGCGCCGGCGGGCGCTGGTCGTGCAGGCTGACGCGCGCTCCCTTCTCCCACGCGAGCTCCCCGCCCTCCAGCGAGACCTCGCCGGCCAGGGCGCGCAGCAGGGTCGTCTTGCCCGCCCCGTTCGGGCCGGCGAGAGCGAGCCGGTCGCGCCGCTCGACCTTGAACGAGACCCCGTCGAAGAGGACGCTGCCCGACAGCTCCTTGCGGAGCGAGGATCCGATCACCACTGCCATCTCGTGCTGATGAAAGTATCTATCCGTGCCTCGCGGCCTGACCGGTCGGATCCTCGTGGGCGGCCTCGTCGTGGCCGCCTTCTTCGTGCTGCAGCTCGTCGTCACGTACCTCTCCCTGCGGACGATCCGCACGGACACGCACCGCGAACAGCGCGCCGAGCAGTCGGTGGTGGCCGCGATCAGGCTCGAGCAGCTCGTGCTCGACCTGCAGACGGGCACCCGCGGCTACGTGATCACGTCGCAGAGGCGCTTCCTCGCCCCGTGGGCCGAGGCGCGCCGCAGGCTGCCGGCCCAGTCGGCGCAGCTCAGGTCGCTGGCGCCCGGTGCCTGGTCGACGCGCCTGGACCGCGCCTGGCGCTCCTACCTGAGCGACTGGTCGATCCCGCTCGTTCGCCTCGCCGACGGCTCGCCCGCGCAGGCCCGGTCCCGGATCGCGACGGGGACCGGGCTGACCCGCGTCAACCTGATCCGCGACACGATCGACGGCTTCGTCGCCCGGCAGGATGCCGTGGTCGCCCGCGCCCGCGACCACGTCAGGCGGGCCGAGAGCGCCGGTCTCACCCTCGGGATCGCCGGTGTGGCAGTCCGCGTGCTCGTCTTCCTGGCCGTGATCGCCTACCTGCTGCGCGCGGTGGTGCGGCCGGTGCGGCGGATCGCGGCCGGAACCGCCGCGGTGGCACGCGGCGGGCTCGACGTCGAGGTGCCCGAGACCGGCGCGGGCGAGGTGGGCGACCTCGCGCGCTCGTTCAACGAGATGTCGCGATCGCTGACGCGTTCGCAGCGCACGCTCGCCCGGCAGAACCTCGATCTCGAGCGCCTCGCGAACGTGCTGCGGTCCGTGCTCGACTCGACCGTCGACGGCATCCTGCTCTCCGACGCCGACGGGAACGTGCAGCTCGCGAACCGGCCCCTCGTGCGACTGACGCAGGACCTCGGGATGGAGATGGAGGGGCCGGTCGTGACGCGGCTCCTGTCGGTCGCCGACCGCGTCAGCGACCCCGAGGCGTACAGGGCTTCGATGGAGCGGCTCCGCTCGAGCCCGGAGGACGCGACCTTCGACGAGTTCGAAGATCGTGAGAGCGGTCGCGTCTTCCAGGGGTTCACGGCGCCCGTCCTCGACGACCGGGGCGAGTTCCTCGGCCGGTTGTGGACACTGCGCGAGGTGACGCAGGAACGGGAGCTCGAACGGCTGAAGGACGAGTTCGTCGCCACCGTCTCCCACGAGCTCCGCACTCCGCTGACCTCGATGATGGGATTCCTCGAGATGCTGCGTGAGGGCGAGGCGGGCGAGCTGACCGAGGAGCAGAAGCGGTTCCTGGCGATCGTCTATCGCAGCTCCGAGCGTCTGCAACGGCTCGTCGGCGACCTCCTGTTCGTCTCCCGCCTCGACGCGAACGGGATGCAGCTGCAGCTCGACGACGTGCGCTTCGACGAGCTCGTGCGCGAGGCCGTCGAGTCGACCGGAGCGCTCGCGCGGGCCCGCGAGCTCGAGCTCGTCCCGGAGTTGCGGCCGACGCCCGCCGTCCGCGGCGACCGCGAGCGGCTCTCCCAGCTGGTCGGAAACCTGATCTCGAACGCGATCAAGTTCACGCCGGCGGGCGGGCGCGTCACCGTCACGACCCGGGAGGAAGACGGCCGTGCCGTCCTCGAGGTCGAGGACACCGGCATCGGCATTCCCCAGGTCGAGCTGCCCCGGCTCTTCGAGCGATTCTTCCGCTCGTCGACCGCGACGGCACAGGCGATCCCCGGCACCGGGCTGGGCCTCGTCATCTCGCGGGCGATCGCAGAGGCTCACGGCGGCTCGATCTCGGCGCGCTCGCAGGCCGGCCATGGAACCTGCTTCCGCGTCGAGCTTCCCCTCCGCGTTCCCGAGGTGACGCGCCGCGCCGTGACGAGGATCGTCTCCCTCGACGTCGGCTCCTCCTCGGTCCGTGCGGTCGCCTACGACGAGACGGCGACCGCGGAGCCGGGTGACGCGCACCTCGCCTACGACTCCTTCGACGCGGATCGGCTGGTCGAGGCGTGCCGGGCGGTCCTGGCCCAGGTCGGAGAGGGCGACGAGCTCGCGATCTCGTGTTTCTGGCACTCGTTGCTACCGCTCGACGCGCGTGACCGGCCGCTGACGCCGCTGCTCACCTGGCGCGACGTCGCCGCGCCGCCGCCGCCGCTCGAGCCCGGTGCCTACCACGAGCGGACCGGGTGCTTCCTCCACCCGTCCTTCTGGCCGGCGAAGCTCAGGCGGCTCGCCGCCGAGGGAGTCGACGCGGCCCGCTACGTCTCGTTCGGCGACTACCTGCTGCTGCGGCTCGCGGGCGAGCTGCGGTGCAGCATCTCCTCCGCGAGCGGCACCGGGCTGTACGACCCGAACGCGCTCGCGTGGGACGAGGAGACCCTCGCCGCGCTCGAGCTCCGCCCCTCGCAGCTCGCTCCCGTCTCCGACGAGCCGGTCGCCGGGGTCGCGCCGGCGCTGGGCGACGGTGCCTGCTCGAACGTCGGAGCAGGGTGCGTGGAGCGGGGCCGTGCCGCGGTGACGGTCGGGACGTCGGCCGCCACGCGCGTCGTCTACCCCGCCGGGCAGGCGCCGCCGCGGCCCGGCCTCTTCCTCTACCGGCTCGACGAGCGACGGTTCTGCGAGGGCGGCGCGCTCTCCGACGGAGGCAACCTGCACGCGTGGCTCGTCCGCACGCTGCAGAGCTTCGACGAGGCCGAGCTCGCCGAGCGCGAGCCCGCCGCGCACGGGCTCGTGTTTCTGCCGTTCCTCGGGGGGGAGCGCTCGCTCGGCTGGAACGCCGACCGGCGCGGGCTCGTCCGCGGCCTCTCGTTCGCGACGACGCCGCTCGACCTCGCGCAGGCCGCCCTCGAGGCGATCTGCTATCGGCTCGCCGACGTCCTCGACGCGATCGGCTCGATCGACTCGGTCGTCGCGACGGGCGGGGCGCTGCTCGCGAACCGGCCGTGGGTGCAGGTGCTCGCGGACGTCGTCGGGAAGCCCGTCGAGGTCTCGGGAGCGCCCGAGGGCTCGGCGCGCGGCGCCGCGGTGGTCGCGCTCGAACGGGCAGGCTTCGAGGTGCCGCGGCCCGCGCCCCTCGCAGTGGTCGAGCCGCGCCCGGAGCGAACGGAGATCCATCGGCACGCGCGGGAAGTACAGAGAGACGTCATGCGTTGGGAGGAGTCGGGATGATCGAGATCGTCGGAGGCGGCCTGGCCGCCGTGAAGCTCGTCGAGGCCTACCGCGACGCGGGCGGGACGGAGCCGCTGCGCGTCTGGTCGCAGGACCCGCACGGCCCGTACCACCGCCCGCCGCTCTCGAAGCGGCTGCTGCGCGGCGAGGCGGGCCCCGACGACCCGCTCGCCCATCCGGCCGAGTGGTACGCCGACCACGACGTCGAGCTCCGGCGGGGCGAGACGGTCTCGTCGCTTGCCGAGCTCTCCGGCGAGACGATCGTGCTGGCGACCGGAGCTCGGCCCCGGCCGCTCGGCGACGCGTTGCTGCTGCGCACGCTCGACGATGCCCTCGAGCTGCGCCGGCGGGCCGAGTCGGCGCGCACGGCGACGGTCGTCGGCGGCGGCTTCATCGGGTGCGAGGTGACGGCGTCCCTCACCCAGCTCGGCCTGCAGGTGACCCAGGTCGTGCGCGAGGAGCGGCTGTTCGCGACGCTCGACTGCCCGCCGCTCTCGGAGGCCCTGCACGAGACGTACCGCGCGCACGGCGTCGACCTGCGCCTCGCCGCGACCGTGCCCGACGAGCCCCGATCGGATCTGCTCGTCGCCGGCATCGGCGTGGAGCCGAACGTCGAGCTCGCGGTTGACGCCGGTCTGGAGGTGCGAAGCGGTGTCGTCGTCGACGAGCGGTTCCGGACCGCGCGGCCGGGGGTCTACGCGATCGGAGACGTGGCCGAGTTCTTCGACCCTCTCTACCGGCGCCACCGCCGGATCGAGCACTGGTCGAACGCCGCGGTGCACGGCACCACCCTCGGGCGGATCCTCGCCGGCGAGGACACGCGATACGACGTCGTCTCGGTGTTCTTCTCGGAGGAGTTCGGCCGCACGTTCCGCAGCTACGGCGACTCGACGGGGCACGACGCGACCGCGCTCGAGGGCGACTTCGCGGGCGAGCAGGCCCTGTACCGGTTCCAGCGAGACGGCGCGACGATCGCCGCCGTCGCCTCCGGTCTCGACGAGGGCGCGGAGTCGGCGCTGAAGGACGAGATCAGAGCCGGCGCGGCGGCCACCGGTTAGGGGTTACGCTCGCGGGGAAGCGACCCGCGGGAGGAGCGTTGGCGAACACCGAGATCGAACAGCTCTCGATCGACACGATCAGGACGTTGTCGATGGATGCCGTCCAGCAGGCGAACGCCGGGCATCCCGGCACGGCGATGGCGCTCGCCCCCCTTGCCTATCTCCTCTACACGGAGGTGATGCACCACAACCCGGCGAGCCCGCACTGGCCCGACCGCGACCGGTTCATCCTGAGCGCCGGGCACGCCTGCGTGCTCCAGTACTCGACCCTGCACCTCTCGGGCTACAACCTCTCGCTCGACGAGCTGAAGCGCTTCCGCCAGTGGCAGTCGGCGACGCCCGGCCATCCCGAGTTCCGCCACACCGAGGGCGTCGAGGTGACGACGGGGCCGCTCGGACAGGGATTTGCGAACGGCGTCGGGATGGCGTTCGCGGAGCGGTTCCTGGCGGCCACCTTCAACCGGCCCCATCACGACGTCGTCGACCATCGCGTCTACGCGATCTGCTCGGACGGCGACCTGATGGAGGGCCTGAGCTACGAGGCAGCGTCGCTCGCCGGCACGAACGCGCTCGGCAAGCTCGTCTACTTCTACGACGACAACCACATCACGATCGACGGAACCACCTCGATCTCGTTCACCGAGGACCGGGCGAAGCGGTTCGAGGCGCTCGGCTGGCACGTCCAGGCCGTTGCCGACGCGAACGACCTCGACACGCTGCGCGAGGCGATCGCGAACGCGCAGGACGAGACGGAGCGGCCCTCCCTGGTCGTGATCCGATCCCACATCGCCTTCGGCGCGCCCCGCGCCGTCGACACCGCGAAGGCCCACGGCTCGCCGCTCGGCCCGGAGGAGGTCGCGGCGACGAAGAAGGCGCTCGGCTGGGACCCGGAACGGCAGTTCTACGTGCCCGACGAGGTCGCCGCGCACATGAATCGTGTCGAGCGCGGCCAGGAGCTCGAGCGCGCGTGGCAGCAGCGCTTCGCCGTCTGGTCGGAGGCGTTCCCGGAGGCGCGCGAGACCTGGGACGCCGCCTTCGAGAGCCGGATCGGCGCCTGGGACCTGCCGGAGTGGCAGCCCGGAGAGGAGCTCGCGACCCGCGATGCGGGCAAGGCCGTGATGCAGGCGTTCAAGGACGCCGTGCCGACGATGATCGGCGGCGCCGCCGACCTCGTCGAGTCGACGAAGACCGAGTTCACCGGCGCCGGGCTCTTCTCCGACCGGTGGGCAGGACGGAACATCGCCTTCGGCATCCGCGAGCACGCGATGGGCTCGATCGTGAACGGCATCGCCGTCCACGGCGGCTGCGTCAAGCCGTACGGCTCGACCTTCCTGATCTTCAGCGACTACATGCGGCCGGCGGTGCGCCTGTCGGCGCTGATGGCGATCCCGGTCGTCTGGGTCTGGACACACGATTCCGTCGGCCTCGGCGAGGACGGGCCGACCCACCAGCCCGTCGAGACGTACGCGGCGCTGCGCGCGATCCCGAACCTCTGGTTCGTCCGTCCCGCCGACGCGAACGAGACCGCGTGGGCGTGGAAGGTCGCGCTCGACCGCACGGACGGCCCGGTGGCGCTCTCGCTCTCGCGGCAGAAGGTGCCGACGCTCGACCGTTCCGACCTCGCACCCGCGTCGGGCCTGGCACGGGGTGCCTACACGCTCTGGGAGTCGAGCGGCTCGCCCGACCTGATCCTGATCGGCACCGGCGCCGAGGTGGGGCTCGCGCTCGAGGCCGGCCGGAAGCTGGCCGCCGACGGGACCGCGGTGCGCGTCGTCTCGATGCCCTGCTGGGAGCTCTTCGAGGCGCAGCCGTCGTCGTACCGCGACGAGGTGCTGCCGCCGGAGGTCGGGGCGCGGCTCTCGATCGAGCCGGGCGTCGCGCTCGGCTGGCACCGATGGGTCGGCGATCGCGGCGGCTCGATCTCGATCGAGCACTTCGGCGCCTCCGCTCCCGGCACGACCGTCCTGGAGGAGTTCGGCTACAACCTCGACAACGTCGGCTCGCGCGCCGCCGCGCTCCTCGACCGCGTCTCATGAAGGTCGCCGTCGCGTTCGACCACCGCGGCGTCCACCTGCGCGAGGCGGTGCTCGAGGCGCTCGCGGGCCACGAGGTCGTCGACTTCGGCACGCACACCGACGAGGTTCGGATCGACTACCCGGACAAGGCGCGCGAGGTCGGCGAGGCGATCCAGCGCGGCCGCGCGCAGCGGGCGGTGCTCGTCTGCGGCTCCGGTGTCGGCGCCGCGGTCGCCGCCTGCAAGCTGACCGGCATCCGTGCCGCGATCTGCCACGACACCTACAGCGCCCATCAGGGTGTCGAGCACGACGACATGAACGTTCTGTGCCTCGGCTCGGAGGTGGTCGGGCCGTCGCTCGCCCGCGAGCTGGTCGAGGCGTTCCTGCACGCGACCTTCGACGGCGGCGAGCGCTACGTCGCACGGCTGCTGAAGGTCGCCGAGATGGAAAGGGTGATGAAGGATGGCGAAGTCCCGGCTGCATGAGCTCGCCGCGCGCGGGCAATCGATCTGGTTCGACACGCTCGCGCGCGACCTCGTCCACACGGGCGAGCTCGCGCGGATGATGGAGGAGGACGCCGTCACCGGCGTCACCTCGAACCCCACGATCTTCCAGAAGGCGCTCTCCTCCGGCGACGCCTACGACGACGACATGAGGAAGCTGCTCGGCGAGACCGACGACCCGACCGAGATCTTCTTCTCGCTCGCGCTGCAGGACATCCGCGACGCCTGCGACGTGCTGAAGCCGGCCTACGACGCCGCGGACGGGGCCGACGGCTACGTCTCGATGGAGGTCGAGCCGGGCCTCGCCTACGACACCGAGCGCACGTTCGCGCAGGCGCGCTGGATCGCGCAGGAGGTCGACCGGCCGAACCTGATGGTGAAGATCCCGGCGACGATGGCGGGGCTGCCGGCGATCGAGGACTGCATCGCCCACGGCACCTCGATCAACATCACGCTGATCTTCTCGCTCGCGCGCTACCGGGCCGTCGTCGAGGCCTACCTCCGCGGCCTCGAGCGGCTCGTCGCCGGCGGCGGCGACCCGTCGTCGGTCGCGTCGGTCGCGTCGTTCTTCGTCTCCCGCGTCGACACCGAGGCGGACAAGCGCCTGGCGGACCATCCCGACCTTCGCGGCAGGCTCGCGGTCGCGAACGCCAGGCTCGCCTACGAGCACTACCTGGAGGCGTTCCAGGGCGAGCGCTGGGAGTTCCTCGCGGGCAAGGGCGCCTCCAGGCAGCGGTGCCTGTGGGCCTCCACCTCGACCAAGAACCCCGACTACCGCGACGTCCTCTACGTCGAGGAGCTGATCGGCCCGGAGACGGTGAACACGATGCCGCTCGAGACGATCGAGGCCTTCCAGGACCACGGGGAGGTACGCGGCGACACGGTCCGCGACGACGTCGACGAAGCGCACGCGTTCATGTCGCGGCTCGCCGAGGCCGGCGTCGACTACGACGACGTCACCGACACGCTCGAGGCGGAAGGCGTGAAGAAGTTCGCCGACTCCTTCGAGGAGATCGTCGAGTCGATCCGCGCCAAGCGGAGCTCGCTGGCGGCGGCGTGAGCGAGCCGGGCGCGATCGTCGAGCGCATCTGGGCGCGCGACTCGGCGCTCTGGACGGGCCGTGACGAGTCGAAGTGGCTCGGCTGGCTCGACGAGCCGTGGCGCATGGGCGAGGACGTCGACCTGCTGCTGCAGTTCGCCGACTCGGTCGTCGACCGCGTCGACGCGGTCGTCCTGCTCGGCATGGGGGGCTCCTCGCTCGCGCCGGAGGTGATCCGGCGCACCTTCCGGCAGGAGGCCTTCCACGTGCTCGACACGACACACCCGCAGGCGATCCGCGACCTCGAGGCGAAGCTCGACCTCTCGAGGACGCTCTTCCTGGTCGCCTCCAAGTCGGGATCGACGCTGGAGACGCGTTCGCATGCCGACTACTTCTGGGAGTTGACGGGCGGCAACGGCGACCTCTTCGCCGCGATCACCGACCCCGGCTCCGAGCTGGAGCGCCTCGCCCGCGAGCGGGAATTCGCCGGGATCTTCCCCGGCGAGCCGTCGATCGGCGGGCGGTACTCGGCGCTCTCGGCGTTCGGGATGGTTCCCGCCGCGCTGATGGGCGTCGACGTCGCGCGGCTGCTCGTGCGCGCCGCAGGAGATGGCCGAGGCCTGCCGGCTCGCCGACGGCAACCCGGGCCTCGAGCTGGGCCTCTCGCTCGGCGAGAACTGGCGCGCCGGCCGCGACAAGGTGTGCATCGCCGAGAGCGACGCCGGCTTCGGGTTGTGGGCGGAGCAGTTGCTCGCCGAGTCGACCGGCAAGCAGGGCAAGGGGCTCGTGCCCGCGCCCGGGGAGCCGGCCGACGGGCCGGACCGGCAGTTCCAGGACGTGCGCCTGTCCGGCGAGTACGAGCTCGGGCAGGAGTTCTTCCGCTGGGAGTTCGCGACCGCCGTCGCCGGCTCGATCCTCGGCATCGACCCGTTCGACCAGCCGGACGTCCAGTCGGCGAAGGACCGGACGAACGAGGTGCTGGCGGCCGGCGACGAGCCCGACGTCGCTCCCCGCGGCTCGCTCGACGAGCTCCTTGCACAGGCGGCCGAGGGCGACTACGTCTGCATCCAGGCGTTCGTGAACCCGACGGCCGCCAACGAGTCGCGCGTGCTGGAGCTCGCGGCGCGGGCCCGGGAGGCAACCGGGTGCGTCGTCACCCACGGCTTCGGGCCGCGGTACCTGCACTCGACGGGGCAGCTGCACAAGGGCGGCCCGCCGACGGGGCTCTACGTGCAGGTGGTCGACGCGAGCGGCGAGGAGCTGCCGATCCCGGGCCGCCCGTTCGGCTTCGGCCGGCTGATCCGCGCCCAGGCGGCGGGCGACTTCGCCTCACTCACGGAACGCGGCCGGCGTGCCTGTCGAATCGAACTGGAGGAGATCTAGATGCAGCTCGGGATGATCGGCCTCGGCCGCATGGGCGGGAACATGACCAAGCGGCTCGCCGAGCGTGGCCACGACGTCAAGACCTACGACCCGGGGGTCGACTCGACCGCGGCGAGCATCGAGGAGTTGCGCGACCAGCTCGACGCGCCGCGCTCGTTCTGGATGATGGTCCCCGCTGGGAAGATCACCGAGGACACCTTCCGGACGCTGCTCGAGGTGGCGGAGCCGGGCGACGTGATCGTCGACGGCGGCAACTCGAACTTCCGCGACTCCCAGCGCCGCCACGCGGAGGCGAAGGAGAAGGGGATCGCGTTCGTCGACGCGGGTGTCTCCGGCGGAGTGTGGGGGCTCACGGAGGGGTACTGCCTGATGGTCGGCGGCGCGGACGACGCCGTCGCCCAGGTCGAGCCCGTCTTCCGCGATCTCGCGCCGGAGGACGGCTACGCGCACGTCGGCGCGTCGGGCGCGGGCCACTTCGTGAAGATGGTCCACAACGGGATCGAGTACGGGCTGATGCAGGCGTACGCCGAGGGCTTCGAGGTGATGAAGGCGTCGGAGTTCGAGCTCGACCTGCACGCGGTCGCCGGCATCTGGCGGTACGGGTCGGTCGTCCGGTCGTGGCTGCTCGAGCTGCTGCACGCCGCCTTCGAGGTGGAGGGCTCGCAGCTGGAGAAGATCCGCGGTTACGTGGACGACTCGGGCGAGGGGCGCTGGACGATCGCGGAGGCGATCGCGGAGGACGTCCCGGTGCCGGTGATCACGGCAGCGCTGTTTGCGCGGTTCGCGTCTCGGCAGGACGAGTCGTTCGCGGCGAAGGTGAACGCGGCGCTTCGCAACCAGTTCGGCGGGCACGCCGTCAAGGCGGCGGTCGAAGCCGAGTGAGCGTGGCCGAGCAGAACCCGCTGCTGGAGGGGCTGCGGCTCCGTCGGCGGCCCGACCCGTGCATCCTCGTCATCTTCGGCGCATCCGGCGATCTGACCACGAAGAAGCTGATGCCGGCGCTCTACTCGCTCGCGGTGCGCGGCCTGCTGCCGGAGCGATTCGGGATCGTCGGCGCGGCGCGCACCGAGGAGACCGACGACGAGTTTCGCGACCGGATGAAGCAGGCCGTCGTCGACCACGCGCGCGACCCGTTCGACCAGGAGGTCTGGGACCGGCTCGCCGGCGGCATGCGGTACTCGACGCTCGACTTCGCCGACGACGAGGGCGAGGACGCGCTGCGCGCCGTGCTGAACGAGCTCGACGGGCGGCTCGGCACCCTCGGCAACCGCGTCTACTACTTCGCGGTGCCGCCGGCGGCGATCGGGACGCTCGTGCAGGAGATCGCCGAGCGCCGCGGGGCGGAGGGCTGGATCCGGCTGATCGTCGAGAAGCCCTTCGGGCACGACCTCGCCTCGGCGCGGGAGCTGAACGCGCAGCTCCAGAAGGACTTCGCCGAGAACGAGGTGTTCCGGATCGACCACTATCTGGGCAAGGAGACGGTGCAGAACATGCTGGCGCTGCGGTTCGCGAACGGCATCTTCGAGCCGATCTGGAACCGGCAGTTCATCGACCATGTCCAGATCACGGTCGCAGAGTCGATCGGGATCGAAGGCCGCGCCGGCTACTACGAGCAGGCGGGCGCGATCCGCGACATCTTCCAGAACCACCTCCTGCAGCTGGTCGCGCTGACGGCGATGGAGCCGCCGATCGACTTCACCGCCGACTCCGTTCGCAACGAGAAGGTGAAGGTGCTGAAGGCGTTGCACACGCCCGGCCCGAAGCACGTCGTGCGCGGCCAGTACGGCGGCGGGTTCGTCGAGGGGGAGGAGGTGCGCGGCTATCGCGAGGAGGACGGCGTGGCGCCCGGCTCGATGACCGACACCTTCGTGGCGGCCAAGCTCTTCGTCGACAACTGGCGCTGGGCCGACACGCCGTTCTACGTGCGGATGGGCAAGCGGCTCGCCCGGCGGGAGACGACGATCGCGATCCAGTTCAAGCGTGCCCCGCACCCTCCGTTCGAGGACGGCGGCGAGGCGCTGCGGCCGAACGTGCTGCTGATCCACGTCCAGCCGAACGAGGGCGTCTCGTTGGCGATCGGCGCGAAGGTGCCGGGGCAGGGGATGACGATCCGCACCGTGCACATGGACTTCCTCTACGGGGGCGCGTTCCGCGAGGGGTTGCCGGACGCGTACGAGCGGCTGATCCTCGACGCGATGCTCGGCGACGCCACGCTGTTCACCCGGTCGGACGAGATCGAGGAGCAGTGGGCGCTCGTCGACGCGGTCGTGGCGTTCTGGCAGCGCGACCGGCCGTCGTTCCCGAACTACCCGGCGGGGACGTGGGGGCCGTCGTCCGCCGACGAGCTGCTGCACAGGGACGGCCGGTCGTGGCGCCGACACTGATCGAGGACACCTGGAGCGGCGAGGACGTCTCCGTCGCCGCGATCGAGCGCGAGCTCGCGCGGCTGCGCGACGCGACGTCGGCGGAGTCGGCGCAGCCGAACCTGCGCACGTCGGTGATGACGCACATCGCCTGGGTGCCGCCGGCGTGGCGGTCGACCGCCGAGGAGACGCTGTCGGGGATGGAGGAGCGGCACCCGTCGCGGACGCTGCTCCTCGTCCCGCTGCCGGACGAGCCCGACGGGATCGACGCGCAGCTCTCGATCCGGTGCTTCCCGGTCGGCGACCGGGCGGTGTGCGGCGAGGTGATCGAGCTGCTCCTGCGCGGCAACCGCGCCGCCGCGCCCGCCTCGATCGCGTTGCCGCTGCTGATCTCCGACCTGCCGGTGTTCCTCCGCTGGCGCGGCACCCCGGCCTTCGAGGCGCGGGAGTTCGGCCAGCTCGTCGGGATCGTCGACCGGCTGGTCGTCGACTCGACCGAGTGGAACGAGCTCCCGGAGGCGTACGGGCCGCTCGCCGGGCTCTTCGAGCGGGTCGTCGTCTCGGACATCGCCTGGGAGCGCACCGAGCGCTGGCGGTCGCTGCTCGCGTCGCTCTGGCCCGGGATCGGCTCGCTGCGGTCGATCCGCGTGCACGGCACCCCGGCGCAGGCCCACCTGCTCGCCGGCTGGCTCCGGTCGCGGCTCGGCCACGGCGTGGCGCTCGAGATCGACGAGCACGAGCGACTCGAAGGGATCGACATCGACGGCGAGCCGGCCCCGTTTCCTCCGGGGCGGCCCCCGCGGGCCAGCGACGTTCTCTCCTCGCAGCTCGACCGCTTCGTCCGCGACCGCGTCTACGAGGACGCCGTGCGCGCGACCACCGGCGTCTGACGCTCGTCCGACGCGTCTCAGACAGGCCTCCGACGCTCCTCGGAGTCGGCTCAGAGGAGCGTCAGAGTCGGCTCACCCCTGAAGTGCGCCGACTGTGAGCCGGTTGTGTGACGGACACTGGCGCCGGTCTGCGGCGGCAGGCAGTCTCGGCTGATGGCGAACGCGCGCAGGATCGAGGAGCCGGGCTTCACCTACCACGTCACCTCGAACGCGCTCGAGGGCATGTCGCTCTTCCGGAACGAGGTCGACCGGCTCGCGTTCTTCGACCTGCTCCTGGCCGAGGTGAAGCGGAGCGCGTGGAGGGTCCTGGCGTACTCGCTGATGACCACGCACTACCACCTGCTGCTGATGATCGAGGAACGCACGCTGAGCAGCGGGTTCCAGCACCTGCACAGTCAGTACGCGAGGGGCTACAACCGGCGGCATCGCCGGCGCGGCGTCGTCTGGCAGAAGCGGTTCCACGACGAGGTCGTCACGACCGAGCGTCACCTGTACGAGACGATTCGCTACATCGCGTTGAACGCGCCCCGGGCGAAGGCGTGCGCAACTCCCGAGGAGTGGCCGTGGTGCGGTTACGGCGCCGCGATCGGCCTGCACGAGCCAGACCCGCTTGTCGACGAGCGCGAGCTGCTCGGCCTCTTCGGCACAACGGTCGAGATCGGCCGTCGCCGACTGCGCGAGGTGGTGGAGGAATGCGACCCGCGTGAGCGGCGCCGCCGGCCTGCCGGGCGACCTCGTGCGACCGTCGACTTCCGCTGACGCCGAAGCTGCGCGGCCGGGCCGAGGGCTACGCGGAGAGCAGCGAGACAACCCCGTCGTGCAGGCGTCCGTTCGTGGTGACGAACGACCGGCCGGCCGCGGGAGCATCTCCTTCGAAGGTGGACGAGCGGCCGTGCGCCTCCGCGACGAGGAGCTGCACCGGCAGGTAGTCCCAGGCCTCGACGAGGCTGTCGCAGCCCACGTCCATCGCCCCCTCGGCGACGAGGCAGTGCTGCCAGAAGTCGCCGAGGCCGCGATTCGACCAGGCCGCGTCGACCACCCGGTGCCAGCCGGCCGGCATGCGACGCAGCGAGGTCGCCGAGACCATCGCGTCGCCGAGCCGGTGCACGCCGGACACGCGGCACCGCTCTGCGTTCACGAACGCGCCCCCCTCGCGCACCGCCCACCACCGCCGCCCGAGCGCGGGTGCCGAGACCACTGCGACCACCGTCTGCCCCTCGCGGACGAGCGCGAGCAGGGTCGCCCACACGGGCACACCCCGGAGGTAGGCCTTGGTCCCGTCGATCGGGTCGACGAACCACTTCGCGTCGCCGCCGTCGTCGCCGAACTCCTCGCCGTGCACCCCCTCGCCTCGCCCGGACGCGGCCACGAGCTCGCGGATCGTCTCCTCGACCGCGCGGTCGACCTCGGTGACGGGAGTCTGGTCGGGCTTCGTCTCGACCTGCAGGTCGGCCGCCCGGAACCGCGCCGTCGTCCGCGCGTCCGCCGCGTCCGCGAGCGACTGCGCGAACGCGAGGTCGGACGCTCGCGCCCCCGCCTCGGGGCTAGCGCGCACGGAGCATCCGTTCGAGCGCGAGCCCCGCACCGAGGACGAGCTCGTCCGCTCCGCGCCGTCCGGCGACCTGGACGTCGCCGATCGCGAGCGCGGGCCAGCCGAGGGCGTTGAACGGGAACGTGTACAGCGTCATCGCCGCTCGCACCCCGAGCTCGTCGACGTCGGCCGCCGGGATCGCGCAGGAGAGCGTCGGCGTCACGAGCAGGTCGAACCCGTCGAGCGCCGCCTCGGCCAGCTCCGCGAGCTCGGCCCGTGCGCGCACGGCCGCGTCGTACTCCGCGTCGGAGAGCGCGATGCAGCGTTCGATCTTGGTGCGGATGTTCTCGCCGTACAGCTCCTCGTGCTCCGCGTACAGCTCGCGGTGCACATCGCCGACCTCCCGCATGAACGCCGGTGTCACCGCCGCGGCGGTGGGGAAGTCGATCCGGGCGCCGTCGACCGGGACGTCGCCCCAGGCCGTTGCGAGCGCGAGGTCGCCGAGCGGGACCTCGCGCACGTCGAGCCCGAGCAGCTCGACGCAGCCCGCCACGTCGAGCGCGAGCGGCCCGGCGTGGTCGAAGCTCGGGGCGAGCGGGAAGATCCCCTCGGTCGGGACGAGCCCGTAGGTCGGCTTGAACCCGACGATGCCGCAGCAGGCGGCGGGGATGCGGATCGAGCCGCCCGTGTCGGTTCCGAGCGCGCCGTCGGCCTCGCCGAGCACGAGCGCCGCCGCCGACCCGCCCGAGGAGCCGCCGGCGGTGAGCCGGGGGTGCCGGGGGTTCGGCACGACGCCGTAGTGGAGGTTCTGCGAGGTGACGCCGTAGGCGAACTCGTGCAGGTTCGTCTTGCCGACGACCACCCAGCCTCGCTCCTGCAGTGCCGCCACCGCCGGCGCCGTCTGTGCAGGAACGTGCTCGGCGAAGACCGCCGAGCCGTAGGTCGTCCGGACGCCGGCCGTGTCGAAGAGATCCTTGACCGCGAGCCGTCGGCCGGCGGGGCCTTCCTCGAGCCGCGTGATCCAGACGCCGTCCATCAGCAGCTCGCCGGTCCGCGGCGCACCCCGTCGAGCCGGCAGGGGGTCAGTCCAGCCAGAGGTACACGAGCGCGACGCCGACGGTGCCGCCGAAGAGGATCCAGAAGAGCCCGAACAGCGCCCAGCCCCAGCGGTTGTTCTTCAGCGCGAGCTCGCGCTCGGGGTCGGCCGGGCTCGGGGGCTCGTGCGTCGTGAGCGGCGGGACGGGCTGCTCGACGGGCTCGGTCATGCCACCACGGTGTCGACGGCCATCGCGACGAAGAGCAGCGCCAGGTAGAGGAGCGAGAAGTGGAAGAGCCGCACCGCGACCACCCGTTCCAGCGAGCGGCGCAGCTCGACCGCGAGCCAGAGGAAGACGCCGCCGAGCAGGAGCGCGGCGATCCCGTAGACGAGACCGAACGTCCCGAGCGCCACCGGGAGCAGCGTGACCGCGACGAGCAGCACCGTGTACCGGACGATCTGCCGCGCCGTCTCACGCTCGCCGCGCGCCACCGGCAGCATCGGTACGCCCGCGCGGGCGTAGTGCTCACGGATCATCAGCGCGAGCGCCCAGAAGTGCGGCGGCGTCCACACGAACACGACGGCGAACATCACGAGGGCCGCCCAGCCGAGGTGGCCGCTCGCGCCCGCGTAGCCGACGAGCGGCGGCACCGCGCCCGCCGCGCCGCCGATCACGATGTTCTGCGGCGTCGAGCGCTTGAGGAAGCGGGTGTAGACGACCACGTAGAAGAGGTTCCCGGCGAGCGCGAGCAATGCCGTCGGCAGGTTGACGAGCGCGTCGAGCAGCACGAACGAGAGTGCCGACAACGCGAGCCCGAACTCGAGCGCCCGCTCGGCCGGAACCCTTCCCGTCGCCACCGGTCGTGTCTCGGTACGAGCTCCCATCAGCCGGTCGATGTCGCGGTCGAGGTAGTGGTTCAGCGCCGAGGCGCCGCCGCAGGCGAGCGCGAGCCCGAGCATCGTCAGCAGGAAGGCCGGTGCCGACGGGACGCCGTGGGCGCCGACGAACACGCCGGCGCCGCCGGTCAGCAGCAGCAGCGACATGATGCGCGGCTTCGTGAGGGTCACGTAGTCGCGCCAGGGCCCCTGCACCACGGGCCCGCGGAACGTGGCGGCCGCCAGGAACGTGGTCGCGCCGAACGCCAGTGCCGCGAGCACGAGGTGGGCGGCGGCGCCGGTGACGAGCGCGGCGAGCCCGAAGAGCCCGAGCGCGGCGAGCGCGGGAGCGAGCAGCCGGCGAGCGGAGACCCAGGCGGTCGCCGCGAGCGCCGCGAGCGGGGGCAGCGCCACCGCCGCGAGCACGCGGTGCGCGGTGTTCCACCCGGCCGCGCCGGAGACGACGGCGAGCGCGGTGCCCGCCACGGCGGCGACCGCAATCGCCCGCGCCCAGGCTCCCATCAGGCGCCTCTCGTCTCTGCCAGCCGGCGGCGCAGGTCACGCAGCGGCCGGGCGCTCGCGATGTACGGCACCGAGTCGAAGTTCCAGGCCGGCGGCGGCGAGGTGGTGTACCACTCGAGCGTGTCGGCCTCCCACGGGTCGTTGCCCGCGCGCGCGCCGGTGCGGGCCGTCTTCACCACGTTGTAGACGAAGACGAGCATGCCGAACCCCATCACGTACGAGCCGACCGTGGAGATCATGTTGTAGACCTCCCAGAGGCCGCCGGGGTGGTAGGTGTAGACGCGCCGCGGCATCCCGAGCAGCCCGAGCATGTGCTGCGGGAAGAAGGTCAGGTTGAAGCCCACGAAGATCGAGCCAGAAGTGCGCCTTCCCGAGACGCTCGTCGAGCGCGCGCCCGAACATCTTCGGCCACCAGTAGTAGAGGCCGCCGAAGATCCCGAAGATCGACCCGCCGAACAGCACGTAGTGGAGGTGGGCGACCACGAAGTAGGTGTCGGTGACCGCCCAGTCGATCGGGAACGCCGCGAGGAAGATGCCCGAGAGCCCGCCCAGGGTGAAGACGCCGATGAACCCGAGCGCCCACAGCATCGGCGTGTCGAACGAGATGTTCCCGCGCCAGATCGTCGCGAGCCAGTTGAAGATCTTCACGCCCGTCGGGATCGCGATGATCATCGAGCTGAGCATGAAGAAGATGTCGAGCCCGATCGGCAGCCCCACGGCGAACATGTGGTGCGCCCAGACGAGCAGCGAGTAGAAGGCGATGCCCGCGGTCGAGATCGCGACCGCCTTGTAGCCGAAGATCGGCTTGCGCGCGAACACCGGCAGGATCTCCGAGATCATCCCCATCGCGGGCAGGATCATGATGTAGACCTCGGGGTGCCCGAAGAACCAGAAGACGTGCTGGTACAGGAGCGGGCTGCCGCCGTGGGCCGGGTCGAAGAAGTGCGTCCCCGCCTGCCGGTCGAGCAGCATCAGCGTCAGGCCTGCGGAGAGCGTCGGCAGGACGATGATCAGCAGCCACGCGTACGTGACCATCGCCCAGCAGAAGAGCGGCATGCGCATCCACGACATGCCGGGCGCGCGCATGTTGTGGATCGTCACCACGAGGTTGATGGCGCCGACGAGCGACGAGATCGAGAGGATGTGCAGGCCGAGGATCCAGAGGTCCTGGCCGTGGCCCGGCGAGTGCAGCGTCGTCAGCGGCACGTAGGACGTCCAGCCCGAGCGCGCGGCGCCGTGGTTCGCGAAGAAGCTGAGCATCAGGACGACGCCGCCGAAGAGGAACAGCCAGTAGGAGAGCGCGTTGAGCCGTGGGAACGCCATGTCCCGCGCGCCGATCATCAGCGGCACCAGGTAGTTCCCGAAGCCGGCGAGAATCGGGACGACGACCAGGAAGATCATCGTCGTGCCGTGGATCGTGACGACCTGGTTGTACGAGTCCTTGGTGAGGAAGTGCTCGTTCGGCGCCGCGAGCTGCGAGCGGATCAGCAGCGCCATGATCCCGCCCACGGCGAAGAAGACGAGCGCGGTCCAGATGTAGAGGATGCCGATCCGCTTGTGGTCGACGGTCGTCAGCCACGACGCGAACCGTCCCTGCTGCCAGTCGGCGCGGAACGGCTGAACCGACTCGACGTCGACGGCCACCTACGCTCCCTTCTTCGCGAACTGCTTCGTGTACGCGATCAGCGCGTCGATCTGCGCGCCGGTCCAGTTCTTCCCGACCGGGGGCATCAGGTTCTGGCCGTTGCGCAGCAGCGACTCGATGCCCTTGCGGTCGGCGAGCAGCGGGTTGCCCCCGAGCGCCGGGCCGATGTAGGCGTGGTCGAGGCGGTGGCACTTCTCGCACACACCCTGCCACTCCTCCTTGCCCACCGGCGCGCTCGCCGCGTTCGCCTTCCGCTGGGCGACGAACGCGTCGTACTGCGCGCGAGGCACGACGCTCACCGTCGCGTCCATCAGCGCGTGCTGGACGCCGCAGAGCTCCGCGCAGCGTGCGCGATAGCTGCCCGCAGGCGCCTTGAACCACGTCGTGTTGACCCGGCCGGGGATCGCGTCCCACTTGCCGCCGAAGTCGGGCACCCACCAGGAGTGGTTGACGTCCCAGTCGAGTCCGATCACCTGCTCGTGCACGACCTGGTCGGCCGGGGCGACCATGCGGTCGATCGAGACCGCGCCGTTCGGATAGCGGAACAGCCAGTAGAACTGGTGGCCCTCGACCTGGATCGTCGTCTCCTCCGCCGCGCTCGCCTTCGGCGCGTCGGCGATCCCCGGCAGCTTGTAGAAGACGAAGGTGCCGATCGCCGCCAGGATCAGCACGGGCACCACCGTCCAGATGATCTCGAGCCGGGTCGAGCCGTGGATCTGCGGCCCCTCGGCCGTGCGGGCGCGCTTGCCCCGGCGGTACTTGACGATGAAGACGATCAGGGCCCCCTCGACCGCGACGAAGATGAGGCCGGTGAAGATCGCGACGAAGACGAAGGCCGCATGGATGCGGTGGGCGTTCGGCGAATGTGCCTCGCCCGGCAGGAATCCGGCGTTGCCCGCGTATGCGGTCGCGGTCACCGCAAGGGCGACCAGGCACGTTGCGAGGACGGCGAGGCTTCTGCGACGCACGGAGGATGGCATCGTATAGAGCGTGCAAACCGCAAGTCATGTTGACCTGCCGGAGGCGGTGGGCGCGCCGTTCGAGGTCTTCGTCAACGGCATCCCGCAGAAAGCCCGGGATCGACTTCGTGCAGAACGGGCGCCGCCTGTCGTTCCGGCGGGAGCTCGTCCACGAGGGAAAGCTCGGGTTCTGGCGCTGGACGAGCCTCTTTCTCGGGATCGCCGGGAGCTACGGGCGCAACGACACCGTCGACGTCGTCTACGGCTCCGGGGGCACCCGCACGGTGGTCACGCTGACGCCGGAGCGCTCCGGCTGAGCACCTCGCGCCAGGCCCCGACCGCCTCGGCGACCCCGAGCTCCACGGTCGCCTCGCCCACCGTCCCCTCGACCCGCTGGGTGGCGGGATCCTCGGTGGCCGTGCCGCGGCTCCCGGGCCAGATGCCCGTCTCCTCCGCCACGTCGAGTGTGGCCTCCTCGAGCGCGGCGAGCGGCCGCCGGACGAGCACGTGGAACATCGCCGCCCGGGGAGGATCGGGCACGACCGTCACGCCGTCGATCGCCGCCAGGCCTGCCGCCAGCTCGCGCGCACACGCGACGTAGTCGGGCATGCGCGGCAGGATCTCGTCGAGGCCCCGCTCGGCTGCGAGCAGGTACGGGAAGGCGGTGAAGAGGCGGCCGCCGTGCCGGACCTGCCAGACGCGCGCCTCGTCGACCAGCTCCCGCGGCCCCGCGAGCGCGCAGCCGGCCGGCGCCCCGAGGTCCTTGTAGAACGAGACGTAGACGGTGTCGAACAGCCCGGCGATCTCCGCGAGCGGGCGGCCGTAGAACGGCTCGCACTGCCAGAGCCGGGCGCCGTCGAGATGCAGGGCGGCGCCGTGCCGTCGTGCCGCCGCGCACGTCTCGACCAGCTCCTCCCAGGGCGGGAGCAGGCCGCCGAGGTCGCGCTGGGGCAGCTCGAGCAGGAGCGCCGCGACGGGCTCGTGGATCGCGGCGACGTCAGCGGCCGTGATCAGCCGCTCCCGGTCGCCGACGACGAGCGCGCGGAGGCCGTGCAGCGCCTGGTACCCACGTTCCTCGTGCACGTCGAGATGGCAGTGAGGGTGGAACGCGACCACCGGCGTCCCGTGGCGCCCGGCCTGGATCCGGAGCGCGATCTGCTGGGCCATCGTCCCGCTCGGCATCCACGCGGCGGCCTCGCAGCCGAGCAGCTCCGCCACGCGCTGCTCGAGGCGCTCGGCGAGCGGCCCGCCGCCGTAGCGGTCGGCGTCGGCGGCCGCCGGGGCGCGGTCGGCGAGCGCCCGCAGGACGTCCGCCGGCTCGCGTCGCGACCGATCCTCTCCGAAGACGAACCGGTCGCACCGCGCCATGACGTCCCGCCAGCTTCTCGCGTCCTCCACCCCGGCCACTCTAGAGCGGCCGGCCAGATCGGCGGCCGTGGACGAACGTCATCGTGTGAGAGCTTCTAAGCTGTCCGTTCGTGGCCAGCGTCGAGGTTGTACGCCCGCGCCGGTTGGGGTTGCTCCAGGCGGGCGTCTCGGCCGTCGCGGTCGCAGGGATCGCCTGGTGGGCGTCCCGTCAACGTGCGCCGCACGTGACGCTCGACCGCCCGGCGCTCGCACGCCTCGGCGCCGCACTCGCGCTCTACTCGGTCGCGACGGTGCTCCGCGGCGAGCGCTGGCACCGCATCCTCGTGCGCTCCGGCCTCGACCGCTCGCGGGGCGAGAGCTACCGCCTCACCCTCGTCGGGTACATGGGCAACAACACCCTGCCCGCCCGCGCCGGCGACCTGATGCGCGTCGTGCTCCTCGGCGGCCCGCGCCGGGCGGTGCTCGGGACGGTCGTCGCCGAGCGCCTCCTCGACCTGCTCGCGCTCGCGTGCGATCTTCGCGGCGGTGGTCGTGCTGCGCGGGCTCGGGTTCGGCCCGTTGCCCTACCTGGTCGCGGCGGGCGCAGCGGTGCTGCTCGCGGCGGCGGTGCTGTGGCGGTTCGTGCCGCGGGTGCGCGACGCGGTGCGGCCGCTCGCCGGCGCCACCCGGCAGCTGGCGAGCGCCCACGGCCTCGCGCTGCTCGCGCTGTCGCTCGCGCTGTGGCTGCTCGAGGCGGCGGTCTACACCACCGTCGGCGCCGCGGTGGGGGTGCACCTCGGGCTCACCGGCGGGCTCTACGTGATGGCGCTGACCAACCTCTCGGCGCTCGTGCCCGCGGCGCCCGGCTACGTCGGCACGTTCGACGGCGCCGTGCTGCTCGCCCTGCGCTCGCTCGGGCTCGCCGCGCTCGGGTACCTCCTCGTGCTGCGCTTCGTCCTCTTCGTGCCGATCACCGTCGCCGGCTTCGCCGTGTTCGTCGGCCGCTATGCACGGAGGCGGCGCTGACCGCCGCGGTCGCACGCCTGCGTTCCGTCGCGTGGGAGGACGCGATCACGTCGCGCTGGGCCACGCCCGTCGCCCTGGTCGTGCTGACGGGCATCTCGGTCTGGCTCCGCACGGGCGTGATCGGTGGCGGCTTCTGGATCGACGAGGGCATCTCGGTGGGCATCGCCCACCATCACTGGACGTCGATCCCGCACGTGCTGCGCCAGGACGGCTCGCCGCCGGCCTACTACATGCTGCTCGGGCTCTGGATCCGTGCATTCGGCGACTCGGAGACGGCGACCCACCTGCTCTCGCTGCTCTTCGCGCTCGGCTGCATCCCGCTCGCCTACGCCGCCGGGCGCGCGATCTTCGACCGGCAGCGTGGCGCTCGTCGCCGCGGCCCTCGCCGCCCTCGACCCGTTTCTCACCTACTACGCCCAGGAGACGCGGATGTACGCGTTCGAGGGCTTCCTCTCGCTGATCGCGGCGGTCGCCTATGTGAAGGGCATCCTGCGCGGCAGCCGCACCTGGACGATCGTCCTCGCGCCGACGCTCGCCCTGATGGCGTACGCCCACAACTGGGGGCTGTTTCTCTGCGCCTCCCTCGCCGTGACGACGCTCGTGGTCGCCCGCGACCGCTGGCGGCGCCTGCTGGCCGTCGCGGCGGGCGCGTTCGTCCTCTACGCGCCGTGGCTGCCGACGCTCTGGTCGCAGGTGCGGCACACGGGCGCGCCGTGGGCGAGCAGGCCCGGGCTGCTCTCGCTCCTCACGGGCGCAGGCGACGTGATCGGCGGCACGACGCCGTTCGTGATCGTGGCGGTCGCCGCCGGCGCCGTCCTCTGGCGGCAGCGAGGCCGCGACGAGCGGGCGCTGCTCCTGCTCGTCGGCCTGACCGTCGCGATCGCCTGGATCTCGTCGCAGGTCTCCCCGGCCTGGACGACCCGCTACTTCGCCGTCGCCCTCGGCCCGGTGCTGCTCGTCGCCGCGTCGATCTTCCCGAGCGCCCGCCGCGTCGGCATCGTCGGGCTCGCGGTGCTGCTCGTGCTGTGGGTCAGCTACCACCCGAAGGACGACAAGGAGAACGCCCGGCAGATCGCGGCCGCGATCCGGCCCCACCTGCAGCCGAACGAGCTCGTCGTCTCGACCCATCCCGAGGAGATGCCGGTGCTGCGCTACTACCTCGGCGACGGCCTCCGCTGGCAGACCACGCTCGGCATGGTGAGCGACCCGCGCGTCTTCGACTGGCGGGACGCCGTCTCGCGCCTGCGCGCGAACGACATGCACGCCCAGGAAGCCGCGACGGTGGCCGCGGTCGCACCCGGAGCCGAGTTCGTGGTCGTCGCGCCCGTCTTCACCGACTACCACGCCTGGAAGGCAACGTGGACGAAGCTCGTCTGGCAGCAGTCGCTGCGTTACACCCGCGCGCTTCACTCCGACCCGCGCGTGCGGCTCGTGCGGCACCTCTTCACGAACGAGCTGCTCCGTCACCGCAACTACTTCAAGCTGCTGCAGGCCTTCGTCTACCGTCGCCTGCGCTAGCATCGCGCGAGCGGCTGCGGCCGTCCTCATGAGCTCCGAGACCTCGCAGACGACACTCGTTCTCGGCGGCGGCCCGGCAGGGCTGACCGCCGGCTACCTGCTGGGCAAGGCGGCGCGCGACGTCGTGGTGCTCGAGGCGGACGACCAGATCGGCGGTCTCGCGAAGACGGTCGAGCGCGACGGCTACCGGTTCGACCTCGGCGGCCACCGGTTCTTCACGAAGGCGAGGGAGGTCGACGACCTCTGGCACGAGGTGCTCGGCGACGAGTTCCTCCGCCGGCCGCGCATGTCCCGGATCTACTGGAACAACCGGTACCTCGACTACCCGCTGCGGGGGCCCGACGTGATCCGCAAGCTCGGCCCTGTCGAGCTGGCCCGGTGCATGGGCTCGTACCTCGTCGCGGCCGCGAGGCCGAAGGGGAACGAGGACTCGCTCGAGCAGTGGGTGACGAACCGCTTCGGGCGGCGGCTCTTCGAGCTCTTCTTCAAGAGCTACAACGAGAAGGTGTGGGGCGTTCCCGCCTCCGAGATCCGCGCCGAGTGGGCGGCCCAGCGGATCAAGGGCCTGTCGTTCTTCTCGGCCGCGCGGGCTGCGTTCTTCGGCAACGGCGGCAACAAGATCAAGAGCCTGATCTCCGAGTTCAACTATCCGCGGTACGGCCCCGGGCAGATGTGGGACGCGATGGCCGGCGCGATCCGCGACCAGGGCGGCGAGGTGCTGCTCTCCTCGCCGGTGACGCGCCTGCAGCGCGAGGGGCAGCGCATCGTGCGGGTCGAGACGGCGGACGGAGGCTACGACGAGCCGGCCGGCGTGATCTCGTCGCTGCCGCTGCGGGAGATGGTGCGGATGATCTCTCCGGCGCCGCCGCAGGAAGTGCTCGACGCCGCGGCCGGGTTGCGGTATCGCGACTTCCTCACGGTCGCGCTGATCGTGGACGGCGAAGACCTCTTCCCCGACAACTGGATCTACGTGCACGAGCCGGGGGTGCGGGTCGGCCGGATCCAGAACTTCCGCTCGTGGTCGCCCTGGATGGTCCCCGACCCCACCAAGGCCTGCGTGGGGATGGAGTACTTCTGCTTCGCGGGAGACGATCTCTGGTCGATGGACGACGACGACCTCGTCGCGCTCGCCGCCCGGGAGCTCGAGCAGCTGCGGCTCTCCTCGCGCGCGGCCGTCGAGCGCGGCTACGCGATCCGGGTGCCGAAGGCGTACCCGATCTACGACGCGGACTACGCAGAGCGCGTCCAGGTGATCCGTCGCTACGTCGACGGGATCGAGAACCTCCAGCAGGTGGGTCGCAACGGTCTCCACCGTTACAACAACTCGGATCACTCGATGCTCACCGCGATGCGGGCCGTCGAGAACCTGGTCGCCGGCACCGACCACGATCTCTGGGCGGTCAACGCCGAGAGCGTCTACCACGAGACGCACGTCGACGACGAGCATCCGTACCGCAGCGCGCCGGAGACGCCCGAGATGCAGGCGCTGGCTGCGACCCGGTCGGACTGACGGCCCGGCGCGTCCCTCTGCTCGCCCTCGCGACGGCCGCCGCCGCGGGTCTTCTCGCCTGGCTGGCGTGGCCCGGCGTGCTGCAGGCGCCGCTCAACGTCGACGAGGAGCTGACGCTGCGCATGTCGGACTTCTCGTTCGGCAACATCTTCCACATCGTCGCCACGCAGCGCGGCGGCGGCCCTGTCCACTTCTGGCTCGAGCACTTCCTGCTGCAGTGGCAGCCGAGCCTGCAGGCGCTGCGGCTGCCGTCGCTCGCGTTCTTCCTGCTGGCACTGCCCGCGGTCGCGCTGATCGCCCGGCGCCTGCTGGGAGCGGACGGCGCCTCCGGTGTGGTGCTGCTCGCCGCGGCGTCGCCCGTGCCGGTCGCGTACGCGACCTTCGGCCGGCCCCACACCCTGCTCTTCGCCTGGCTGATGTGGTCGACGGTGGTCGTGCTCGCGGCGGCGGCGCGCGGTGACCGGCGACTCTGGGCCGTCGGCGGCGCGCTGCTCGGCGCGTCCGTCTTCGTCCACCCGACCGCGCCGCTCTACGCGCTGACCGCGTTCGCGGCGGCAGTCGCGTACGCCTGGCGGCCGCCGCGAACGATCCTCCGTCAGGCGTGGCCCGGAGCGGTCGGGCTGCTCGTCACGTTCGTCCCGTACTACCTCGCGACGGTGCACGTGCTCTCCGACCGGTACGGGGTCGGGGAGGGGCGGTCGGGACGCACCTTCTCGGGGAACCCGGTGTGGCGCGACGCGATTCACTTCGTCGCGCCCGGCGGCCACGTCGTCAACTGGTTCTCGACGCTCGCCGCGGCGGGTGTCGTGGTGCTGCTCGTGCGGCGCGACTACCGCGTGCTCGCGTTCTGCGCCCTCACGGTCGCGGTGCCGGTGCTCTTCTTCTCCTTCGTCCCGACGGGCGGGGTCTCCGCGCTCTTCTTCGACCGGTACATGATCCCCGCGGTTCCGGCGTTCCTCGTGCTCGTGCTCGCCCCCGTCCTCGAGGTCGCCCGACTCGCCGGACCGGCGCGGCTCGTCGTGCTCGGCGCGGTCGTCGCCGGGCTGCTCGCCGTCGAGCTCCACACCGATCTCCGGCACCGCCGGCACGTCGGCACACTCGGCATCGACACCGTGGTCGCCGCGGTCGCGCACGAGCCTCCGGGCACGATCCTCTTCGGCTCGACCGGTGAGAGCGGCCCGCCGGCGCTCTCGGCGTTCGACTACGGCCACCCGGCCAACGTCCTCGACCGGCTGATCGGCCTGCGCGTGCCGTCGCTTCGCCGCGCCGACGACGACTCGTGCCAGCGGGTGCTGCCGCTCCTGCAGGGGCCGCAGCGGCCGCACTACGGACTCTGGGTGTTCTATGCGGCGCAGCCGGACGTCGGCGCCGCCCGCCGCGCCCTCGGCGTCGCGCCGGTCGCGGGGCGGTACTTCCTCGTCCGCAGCGCGACGCCGTTGCGGCCGCGAGCGCTGATCGAGGAGGGGCTCCGCCTGCGCCGCGCCTGGAAGCGCGCGATGCCCGGGAACCCGCGGGTCGACGAGCTGCTGCAGGCCGATCGGCAGCTGCTCGCCGGCACCTGCATCCCCTACGGCGACCTGGGCGACCCGGACATCTCGCCGCACTGGCCGCCGGTGGCGCATCTGTAGGAGAACGGTGTGAGCGAGCCGGAGCGAGCGGGGGCAACCCGTTTCGGGGATCCAGGGACGGCCCGCCCGGGGCGATCTTCCTCCCATGCCAACGACCATCCTCGTCGTCGACGACCAGGACGTCGTCCGGGACGTGATCAGGCTCGCGCTCGAGGGCGCGGGGTACACGGTGATCGACGCATCGTCCCCGCGGGCCGCGATCGAGCTCGCCCGGAACGACGGCCCGATCGACCTGCTCGTGACCGACGTCGTCATGCCGGAGATGGACGCGTTCGAGCTCGCGCATCGGCTCTCCTGTGACCTGCCGGGCCTGCGGGTCCTCTACACCTCCGGTTACACGGACGCGGCGGCCGAGGGGCCGTTCATCCAGAAACCCTTCACGCCGTCGCAGCTCGTCGAGAAGGTCGGCGCCGTGCTCGCCGCGTAAGCGATAGATTCGCGCGTGATGCGCGACGAACGGGGCTGGGCCTTCATCACCTCGCACGGGATCGTGCTGATCGAGGTCGCGCGGACGCCGAACGCGACGGTGCGCGAGATCGCCGAGCGGGCGAACCTGACGGAGCGGCAGGCGCACCGCGTGCTCGCGGACCTGGTGGCGGAGCAGTACCTCGTCCGCGAGCGCATCGGCCGCCGGAACTCCTACCGCATCAACGACTCGCGCCCGATGCGGCATCCGACGGTCGCGGATCGCAGGGTCAGCACCTTGCTCGACGTGCTCGCGGAGCCCTGAGCCGACCCGCGCAGAACTGGTGTCAGACACCTCTTTGGTGTCAGACACCTCTTTGGTGTCAGACACCTCTTTGGTGTCAGACACCTCTTTGGTGTCAGACACCAGTTCGGGCTCCACCGCGCCCACGGGTTTCACGGTGTGTCGAGCGGGGACGAGCGTTGTGCATCGTCACGAGACGCAACAACGGGGGAACCGCATGTCGCTCGGGCTCATCGCCGCCCTGACGGGGGTCTGCTTCGCAGGCGCCGTCGCCGCGATCACAGTCGGCTTGAACCGCTGATCGAGACCGGCTAACCGAGACCGGCTTCGTGCAGCGGGCGGCGGCCCCAGGCAAAGCTGTGGGTGTACCACCCGTCGAACGGCAGCAGGGTCACGCCCTCTCCGCTCGACTGGATCAGCCACCCGTTCCCGAGGTAGAGGGCCGCGTGGTCGACCTCGGCCGGCTTCGACTTCGGGCCGCGCCGGCCGAAGAACATCACGTCGCCCGGCTGCAGCGCGGCGGCCGGGATCAGTTCCTGCCGCGGCACTTCACCGCTCAGCTCGTACGTCGTCCGCCCGCGGAGGACGCCCGCGAGTGGGCCCTCGTCCGGGTACGGGGTGAGCTTGTAGACCCGCCAGACGAAGCCGGAGCAGTCGAAGCCCCCGGCCGAGCGGACACCGAAGAGCGTCTGCGCCGCCGGGCTGGTGCCGCCCCAGACGTAGGGATAGCCGACGTAGTGGACAGCCGTCTGCAGGATGCGCTGCTGCCACGGCGAGAGCACGGGCAGCGTGAACGCGGCCGCGGCGGCAGCCACCGCGTCGATCGTGGCCGGGTCGAGGCGCAGGAGCTGCGCGAACGACCAGGCCGCTTCCGCGCGCGTCGCCGCCTGAGAGGGCAGGAGCTCGAGGTCGTCGTCGCCCGCGGGATGGTTGAAGCGAAGCCCGAGCAGGCGGGCGACCGCCTCGGTGCCGGTGTGCGCGGGCGGGTGGAGGCCGGCGCGGGCGAGCGTCGTCTGGATCGTGCGCGCCGCCGTCGCGAGCCCGGCGTAGGCGACGAGGGCTGCGTCGAGTTGCTTCACGGTCACCGGCTGCGTCGGCGCCGTCGCCCGGTACAGCACATGCCGGACCGCCGGCGCCGTCGTCGCCGCGACGTCGGTCGGCGGCGCGGAGGCGCGTGCGATCGGCAGCTCGGTGAAGGCGCCGGGGCCCGAGGGGAGCGCGCCTCCCGCGTTCGCGACCGTGATCGTCCAGACGGCGACCGCGGACCCGCCGCCCGCGAACGCCGCGTCCACGGCCAGCCGGTGCGGGCCGTCGCCGAGCCGCGTCGTGTCGAGGTCGAACTCGAACGGATCGGCGGTCGCGAGCGCGACGCCGGTGCCGTCGACCGCGAACGCGACGTGGTCGAGCAGGCGATCGGGTGCTTCGATCACGATCGGCGCGGTGCCGGAGGCGACCGCGCCGGCGCCGAGCGTGGAGAGCAGGCGAACCGCGCTCGGCGCGGGCGCCTGGTCGGGCGGGTGCTGGATGCCGTCCGCCCTCCGGACCGCGTCGGCGAGGGCGGACTGCGTCAGCGGCGCGTCCGGCCGGAACGCGGCGGCCGAGGGGGCGAGGATGCCCGCCCTCGTGACGGCGGCGATCTGCGGCGAGGCCCAGTTGCGGTCGGCCGCGGAGGCCGGCGCCGTGCAGGCGACGACGGCCGCGGCCGCGGCGATCAGGGCGTGACGGTGGACGATGGTGACGGCGTGCAAGGCGAGGCCCTCCCCGCTCATCGGCTGGACCGGCGCAGAGGTTGAGACCCACGCGTGTCTTTTGCGTCAGGGGTTCTGCAGGATCCCTAGACTGACACCGATGCCACGGTCGCTGACCACCCACATCGACGCTCCGCGTGCCGTCGGCGCACGGTTGCGGGAGGCGCGGGAGCGCGCGGGGCTGTCGCAGCGCCAGCTGGCGTTCGACGGCTGTACCGCCGCCTACATCTCCCGGCTCGAGGCCGGCGCGCGCGTCCCGTCGCTGCAGATGGTGAACGAGCTCGCCGCCCGCCTCGACGTCTCCGGCCAGTGGCTCGCGACGGGTGTCGAGGCTCCGGCGCTCGAGCCGCTCGCGCTCGTCGAAGCGGAGGTGGCTCTGCGCCTCGGCGAGGTCGGGGAGGCCGAGCGGCACTACCGGGCGCACCTCGAGCCGGGCGATCCCGCGCGCTCCTCGGCGCTGGCCGGCCTCGGTCGCATCGCCTTCGCCGCGGAGCAGCTCGGCCCGGCGATCGACCTGCTCGAGCAGGCCCTCGCGGCGCGGCACGGCCGCACGCTCGCCGACCCCGGCGCCGTCGACACCCTCGGACGTGCGTATGCGATGTCGGGGGCGAACGAGGCGGCGATCGCGCTGTTCGAGCGTGCGGTGGAGGAGGCCGAGGCGGCGGAGGCGCCGCTCGAGCAGCTCCGCTTCGCGGTGCTGCTGGCCAACGCGTTGATCGATGCCGGCGATTCGCGACGGGCCGAGCTCGTCCTCGCCGAGGTGATCAGGGCCGCCGAGTCGTCCGGGGATCCCCTCACGACCGCGCGCGTGCTCTGGTCGCAGTCGCGTCTTCATTCGATGCGCAGCGAGCCTCAGCTCGCCGGACGCTACGCGCGCCGGGCACTGGCGATCCTCGAGCAGACGGAGAACGACGCCTACCTCGCGATGGCACACCACCTGCTCGCGCACGCGGAGCTGGAGTCCGGGCATGCCGACGAGGCGCTGCGCCTGCTCGAACGCGGCCGCGAGCTCTTCGGCGACGAGCTCGGCGACCGCGCCGCGGCGAAGTTCGCGGTCGAGGAGGCGCGTGCGCTGCTGGCGCTCGGGCGCGAGGGCGAGGCGGCGCGCGCCGGCGGCCGGGCGCTGGCGCTGCTCGACGCACTCGGCCCGGGAGATCGCGGCCGGGCCTACCTCACCCTCGCCGACGTCCTGCGGACGGCCGGCGACGAGGACGGGGCGAAGGCGCTGCTCGAGCAGGCGCTCGATCTCCTCGTCGGGCACGGACCGCATGCCGCGCTGCAGGCCGCCCGTCCCCTGGCCGAGCTCCTCGAGTCCGAGGGCGACACCGCCGGAGCGCTTGCGGTGCTGAAGCGGGCGACTGCAGCGAATGTCCGGGTGTGAAGGCTGGCGATTTCCGCTCGCAGCGCTGTACACTCCCGCGTGCACTTTTGAGCGGAGGACTGGATGGTGCCGGTTTGCACCTTTCTTGCCCGTTCAGCGAAGTTGGCAAGGAGGTGAAAGAGAGATATGGCAACCGGAACTGTCAAGTGGTTCAACGCCGACAAGGGCTACGGATTCATCACGCCCGACGAGGGCGGCAAGGATCTGTTCGTCCACTTCAGCGCCATTCAGGGAGCGGGCTACCGCAGCCTGGACGAGGGTGCGAAGGTCGAGTACGAGGCCCAGCAGGGCGACAAGGGCCCGCAGGCGGCGAACGTCACCGTGATCGGGTAGGACCGGGGCGGCGGGCTGCAGTGCCCGCCGCCCGGTTCGACTCCCGGCGGCACGCGAATCGAGAGGAGGAGACATCGCGCAGAAGGAAGACAAGGTCGAGATGACCGGCGAGATCGTCGAGGCGCTGCGGAACGGGATGTTCCGCATCAAGCTCGACAACGGCCACGAGACCCTCGGTTACACGGCCGGCAAGATGCGCCGGTTCCGCATCCGCATGAACCCGGGCGACCGGGTCCGCATCGAGCTGTCGCCCTACGACCTCGACCGCGGCCGCATCGTCTACCGGCTCCGGCCGGGCGACGAACGCCCCGAATAGTCGCGGCCGTGGACGCCGACGCGCGCGCCGCGCTCGAGCTCCCCGCGATCCTCGAACGGCTCGCCGCGACCACCGCGACCGATCCGGGCGCCGCGCTGGCGCGCGCGCTCGAGCCGAGCCCGGACGAGACGGAGGTCCGGCGGCGCCAGGCCTCGACGACCGAGGCCGTTGCGCTGCTCGACGGCGCCGAGGAGCCTGCGCTCGGCGGCGTCGCCGACGTTCGCGATGCCGCCGCCCGGGCGGCGCGGGACGGCGTCCTCGAGCCTCACGAGCTCCGGGCGGTCGCGACCACGGTGCGGGTGGCCGTCGCCGCGCGCGCCGCGCTCGAGCAGACGGGCTCCGTGCCGGTCCTGTGGTCGATCGCCGAGCCGATCGAGGCGTCGCTCGTCGCCGTCTCGGAGATCGTCGACCGCGCCGTCGAGCCGGACGGGACCGATCTGCGCGACTCCGCGTCGCCTCGCCTGCGCAGCCTTCGCCGGGAGCTGCGCGGCGGGGCCGCCCGCGTGCGCGAGGAGCTCGAGCGCGTCGCCCGCTCGAGCGGCGTCCGCGACGCCCTGCAGGAGACCTTCTCGCCGAGCGGGGCGGCCGTCCCGTGCTCGCGGTCGCGCGCCGCGTCGCGGGCGCAGGTGCCCGGGATCGTGCACGACGCCTCCGGCACCGGTCAGACGATCTTCGTCGAGCCGCTCGCCGTCGTCGAGCTGAACAACCGGCTGGCGGAAGCCGCGGCAGAGGCGCGGGAGGAGGTCGAGCGAATCCTGCGGGAGCTCTCGGGCGAGGTCGCGGCCCGAGCGGAGGCGATCGCGATCCTGGTCGGCGCCGCCGCCGAGCTCGACCTGGCGCTTGCCCGCGGCGTCCTCTCGCGCGGGTGGGGCGGGGCTCCGGTGGAGATCGCCGACGTGGTTCGCCTGCGGGCCGCCCGCCACCCGCTGCTCGACCGCGCAACGGCAGTGCCGATCGACCTCGTCCTCGACGGGCTCCGGGCCCTCGTGATCAGCGGCCCCAACACGGGCGGGAAGACGGTGGCCCTGAAGACGCTCGGGCTCGCGGCGCTGCTCCACCAGTGCGGGCTCCGACCACCCGCCGCGGAGGCGACCCTGCCCGTCTTCGACCACGTGCTCGCCGACATCGGCGACAGGCAGTCGATCGAGATGAGCCTCTCCACCTTCTCCGGCCACCTGCGCACGCTCGTCGAGATCCTCGCGGCGGCGACCGGCCGCTCGCTGGTGCTGCTCGACGAGGTGGCCGCCGGCACCGACCCGGAGGAGGGCTCGGCGCTGGCGCAGGCGCTGGTCGGCCGCCTCGCCGACCAGGCGCGGCTCACCGTCGTCACCACCCACTACGCCGAGCTGAAGGAGTGGGCCAGCGCCGCGGACGGAGTCGCGAACGCCGCCACGGGGTTCGACCCGGAGACGGACGAGCCTCTGTACCGGCTCGAGCTCGGCCGGCCGGGCGGCTCGCAGGCGCTGCGGATCGCCGAGCGGCTCGGGCTCGACCACGCAGTGGTCGAGGAGGCGCGGTCGCGCATCGCGCCCGAGCGGCTGCGGGTGGCGGAGCTGCTCGCCGAGGCGGAGGCCGCCGCGCGCGCCGCGGTCGCGGAGCGGGAGGCGGCGGACGAGGCACGTGCGCGGGCGGCACGGCGCGAGCGCGAGCTCGCCGACGAGCTGGCGCGGCTCGAGGCGACGCGAGAGCGTGCGCGGCACGACGCCCTCGCCGCCGCGGAGCGTGAGCTCGCGGAGGCACGGGCCGAGCTGGCCGCGCTCCGGGACGAGCTTCGCCGTGCACGGCGGACGCAGGGCGAAGCCGATCGCGACCGGGTGCTCGGTCGCGCCGACCAGCGCGTGCGGCGCGCCGCCGGCGCGCTCGGCGACCTGAGCGGGCCGCTGCCGCAGGGCGCGCCGCTCGCCGAGGGAGATCCGGTCGAGGCGCCGGACGTGGGGGTGCGCGGCACGATCGTCGCCATCCGCGACGGTGAGGCGGAGGTCGTCGGCGCGGCCGGGCAACGGGTGCGGATCCCCGTCGCACGGCTGCGGGCCGCGCGCGAGCGGGCGCCGGAGGAGCGCCGCCGGCCCGTGCAGGTACGGAGCGCCGCCCGCGGCGACGTCTCCGACCAGCTCGACGTGCGCGGGCTCACGGCACACGAGGCGCGCGAAGGCGCGCGCAGGCTCGTCGACGAGGCGGCGCTCGCCGGGCTCGGCGAGGTACGGATCGTGCACGGACGCGGCGGCGGCGTGCTGCGCGCCGCGGTTCGGGACGAGCTCGCCCGTCACCCGCTGGTCGACCGCCACGAGCCCGACGCGGGCGACGGCGCGACCATCGCGCACCTGGGGTAGACACCCGCGGATCCGGGCATCCCAGCGGGATGGACGTGCGCGCGCAGCTCCGGCAGGCCCGCCGCCGGCTCTCCTGGGACGTCGTGGCGCGGATGGCCGAGGCGGCGGTCGCGGCCGGCGCCGCGTGGGAGCTCGCGAACCAGATCCCGGGCGGCGGCCCGCCGTTCTTCGCCCCGATCGCCGCCGTGATCGCGCTCGGCGGCGAGCCGGGGACGCGTGGCCGCCAGGCGCTGGAGATGATCTTCGGTGTCACCGTCGGCATCCTGCTCGGGTGGGCGCTCGTCGCCGCCGTCGGAGAGGGCGGGATCGAGCTGGTCGTGGGCGTGCTGGTCGCGCTCGTCGTTCCCACCGCTTTCGGAGCGCCGGCGATGATCCGCAACCAGGCGGCCGCGTCCGTGATCCTCGTCGTCACGATTCGGGAGCCCGGCTCGGTGATCGCGGTGCAGCGCCTGGCGGACGCCCTCGTCGGCGGCGGCATCGGGATCGCGTTCGCCCAGTTTCTCTTCCCCACCGATCCGCTCGACGGAGTCGCGCGCGCCGAGCGGCTGCTGCGCTGCGACCTCGCCGACGCACTCGAGCAGGTGGCGAGAGGGCTCGCCGCGCAGGACCGTGACGAGCTGGAGTCCGCCCTGTCCGCGATCGAGTCGCTCGACGACCGCCGGCTCCAGGACGCGCTGACGACGGCGCGGCACGTCGCGCGTCACGCGCCGCGGCGCCGGCGCGCCCGCGGCAGCGTCGAGGCGTGGGCCGGAGTGGCACACGAGCTGGCGGCCGCCCTCGCCGATGCCCGCACGGTCGCCACGTCGTCGCTGCGGGTCGTGCGCAGCGAGGAGCGGCCACCGCCCGGGGCGGCCGAGGCGGTCCGGCAGCTAGCGATCGCGTGGCGCGAGGACGATCCCGAGCGGGCGGCGCCGCCGCGCGACCGCGCGCTCGAGCTCGCGCGTGCGTTCTCCGCGAACGGGGCCTCGCTGGGCCTGCAGACCCTGGCGCACGTCGTCGACTCGCTCGCGCGGGCGGCGTGCCGGCGGCAGGAGCGGCGGCGCGCAACCGCTTTGCCTCCTTCCGCGTTGAGGAAGGTGATGGCAGAGAGCCGCGCCGCCGAGCAGAGCTTCGTCGCGGAGGCATTCCGGAACCGGCGGCTGCTCGGAGTGGCCGTGATCGCCGCGATCGGCGGCTTCCTGTTCGGCTACGACACGGGCGTCATCGGCGGGGCGCTGCTCTTCATGCAGAAGGACCTCGGCTTGCACTCGCACGCGATGCAGCAGCTCACGGTCGCGATCCTGCTGCTCGGCGCGATGGCGGGCGCGCTCGCCTCCGGCTGGCTCGCCGACCGGATCAGCCGCCGCCGGACGAAGATGATCTCCGGCACGGTCTACGTGATCGGCGCGATCGGCTGCGCGCTCGCGCAGAACTACTGGCAGATCCTCGCCGCCCGCTTCTGGCTCGGCCTCGCGGTGGGCACAGCGTCGTTCGTGTCGCCGATGTACATCGCGGAGCTCGTCCCGCGACGCATCCGAGGCGGGGTCGTCAGCTTCAACCAGCTGATGGTGACGCTCGGGATCCTGGTCGCCTACATCGTCGACTGGGGGTTCGCGCCGCTGCCGAACAACTGGCGGTGGATGTTCGGCGTCGGCGGTCGTGCCCGGAGCCGCGCTGGCGATCGGCATGTACTTCATGCCCTTCTCGCCGCGCTGGCTCGTGCAGCAGGGGCGCAACGACGAGGCGAAGGCGATCCTCGACCGCTACCGGTTCGAGGAGGACGACGTCGGCGACGAGCTCGAAGAGATCGAGGAGGTCACCGACCAGGAGCTCTCCCTGCGCGACCTCGTCTCCAGGGGCGTGCGGCGCATGATGGTGGTCGGCCTCGCGCTCGCGATCTTCCAGCAGATCGTCGGGATCAACACCGTCATCTACTACGCCCCGACGATCCTCAAGTTCGCCGGTCAGCAGAACACGGGCGCGCTGACGCAGAGCGTCTACATCGGCTGCACGAACGTGTTCTTCACGATCGTCGCGATCCTGCTGCTCGACAAGCTGGGGCGGCGGTTCCTGCTGATCACGGGAACGTCGTTCCTGACGGTCGCGCTTGTCGGGCTCGGCTTCTTCTTCCACTCCTCGATGCTGCAGAGCTCCGTCGGCTGGCTCGCCCTGGCGTGTCTGCTCTTCTACATCTGCGGCTTCGCGATCGGCCTCGGCCCGGTGTTCTGGCTGATGATCTCCGAGATCTTCCCGCTGCAGATGCGCGGCCCGGCGATGGCCGTCTGCACGATGGCCAACTGGGGGTTCAACTTCGCGATCTCGTACACGTTCCTCACCCTCACCGACGTGCTGACGAAGGCGGGCACGTTCTGGCTCTACGCGTTCTTCGGTGTCTGCGCGGTCACCTTCTTCACGCTCGTCGCTCCCGAGACGAAGGACCGCTCGCTCGAGCAGATCCAGGCCGAGCTCGGAGCCGACGCCGATGCAGCGCTCACGCGTGATACGTCGTCATCCGCGGAACCGGCTCGCGCCCGCGACTGACGGCTCCTGCGGACGACTCCGGTACGGCTTCACCCGAGCTTCATGAAGCGGGGACTAGCCTGAGGGCGTGATCGAAGCGCGCGGCCTGACGAAGGACTACGGCGACAAGCGCGCGGTCGACGACCTGAGCTTCACCGTCCGGCCGGGGCTCGTGACCGGGTTCCTCGGCCCGAACGGCTCCGGCAAGTCGACGACGATGCGCCTGATCCTGGGGCTCGACCGGCCGACGCGCGGCGACGTGACCGTCGACGGCAAGCACTACCGCGACCTGCGCGCGCCGCTGCACGAGGTCGGAGCGCTGCTCGAGGCCCGGTCGGTGCACACCGGCCGTTCCGCCTACAACCATCTGCTGGCGCTCGCCCAGACCCACGGGATCCCGAAGCGCCGCATCTCGGAGCTGATCGACCAGGTCGGCCTCGCCGACGTCGCCGGGAAGCGGGCGGGCAAGTTCTCGCTCGGGATGGGTCAGCGGCTGGGGATCGCGACCGCGCTGCTCGGCGACCCGTCGACCGTGATGCTCGACGAGCCCGTCAACGGGCTCGACCCCGAGGGCATCCAGTGGATCCGCAACCTGCTCAAGGGGCTCGCGGCGGAAGGGCGGACGGTGTTCGTCTCGTCGCACCTGATGAGCGAGATGGCGCTGACCGCCGACCATCTCATCGTGATCGGCCGAGGCCGGCTGATCGCCGACACGAGCGTCGAGGAGTTCGTGCGGCGCGCGTCCAAGGACGTTGTGCTGGTGCGCACCCCGGAGGCGACCCGGCTGGCCGAGGCCGTGGCGGCCGCCGGCGCGGCGGTTCGCCCGCTCGAGGCTGGGACGCTCGAGGTGGAGGGTCTCACCGCCGCCGAGATCGGCGACGCCGCGCTCGAGCAGCGCATCGCGATCCACGAGCTGACGCCGCATCAGGCGTCGCTCGAGGAGGCGTTCATGGACCTGACGCGCGACGACGTCGAGTACAAGGCGTCGCTCGCGGTCGTCTCCGGGGCGGAGGCGGCGTGACCGCGATCCCGCACACCCTTCCCGCACGCCCGGCGACCGGCCGCGTCACGGCGGCTCGCGTGACGCGGTCCGAGTGGACGAAGCTTCGCAGCGTCCGCTCGACCCTGTGGTCGCTGCTCGCTGCGGTCGTGATGACGATCGGGTTCCCGGTATTGTTCGCCTTCATCGTCCGCTCCCACTGGAGCAGCATGAACCCGGGCGAGCGGGCGCATCGCCAGCCGCTCGACGTGGCGCTTGCGGGCGTCAACGTCTCGCAGCTCGCGATCGCCGTGCTCGGCGTGCTCGTGATCACCGCCGAGTACTCGACGGGGATGATCCGCGCCTCGTTCACCGCCGTGCCCCGGCGGCTGCCGGTGCTCGGGGCGAAGACGCTCGTGTTCGCCGTGGTCACCTTCGCCCTGATCCTGCCGTCGGTGCTCGTCGCGTTCTTCGCCAGCCAGTCGATCCTCGGCACGCGCCACATCCTGCAGGTGTCGTTCTCGTCGCCTGGCATCGCCCGCGCGCTGGTCGGCGGCGCGCTCTACGTGACGGTGGTCGGCGTCTTCGCGCTCGGACTGGGCGCGCTGATCAGGAACACGGCGGGCGGGATCGCGACCTTCGTGGGGATCATGTTCGTGATTCCGCCGCTGATGAACGTGCTGCCGGCGAGCTGGAACGACGCGATCACGCCCTACCTCCCGTCGAGCGCCGGCCGCGACGTCTTCGCACTCGTCCCGGACGCGCACGCGCTGGGACCCTGGACCGGCTTCGCCCTCTTCTGCGGGTACGCGCTTGCGACGCTCGCCGTGGCGGCGGTGCTGATGGTCCGCCGCGACACCTGAGCCGTCACGACGCGGTCGCCGTCGACGCCGCGTGCCAGCGCCGCTCGAAGAACACCGCCAGCCAGATCGAGAGCTCGAAGAGCACCGCGAGCGGGATCGTCTCGACCACCGTCGTCACCGGGTCGACGCCGGGAAGCGCCACGCCGATTGCGGCGACGATCAGGTACCCGAGCCGCCGGTTGCGGCGAAGCTTGGCGGACGAGAGCGCACGGACGCGCACGAGCCCGAGTACCGCGATCGGCAGCTCGAACACGATCCCGCACGCAGCGAGCACGAGCACGGCGAACGAGATGTAGTCGGCTGCGCGGAGCCTGATCGCGTAGACGGACGAGTCGTAGGTCGTCAGGAACCGCAGCGCCGCCGGTAGCGCGACACGGTCGCCGAAGACCACGCCGGCGACGAGCAGCACGCCCGCGACCGCCGTGAAGAGGCCGATGCCGCGCTGCGAGCCCGGCCGGACGGCCGGAGCGAGATACGCCCACAGCTGCCACAGGACGACCGGGAGCGCGAGGAGCATTCCCGCGACGACACTGACCTTGAGCGAGGTCATGAACGGCTCCGCGACCCCGAACGTGACCAGTCGACGGTGACCGGGCGGCAGGGCCGCGACGAGTACCTCGAGGATCCTCGTGTGGACGGCGTAGGCGGCGATCGTCGCCACCGCGACGGCCCCGCCTGCGATGAAGATGCGCAGGCGGAGCTCGTCGAGGTGGTCGGTGAGCGCGGCTTCCTGGCCGTGTTCGAGACGCCGTGGAAGCCGCACGATCAGGCGACCTTCTGCGTCTCTGACTCGTGGGCCGGCACGTCGTACGCGGCCTCGAGGGAGTGGACGGTCGGTGCGTCCTTGCCGTCGCCGGTGACCGACTCCTTGAACTCGCGGAGCCCCTTCCCGAGCCCGCGGCCCATCTCCGGCAGGCGCTTCGGCCCGAAGAGGAGGAGGGCGAGGAGGCCGAGCAGGAGGAGCTCCGGCAATCCGATGAATCCTGGCATGTGCTGCTCCTTTGTCTCTGTCGTGGGTCAGCCGACGATGAAGCCGGTGCTCTTGACGGCGGCGAGCACCTGCTCCTTGGTGAAGGGGTCCTCGAACGCGGCGGGTGCCGGCGTGTGCTGCGGTGACGGCTTCGAGGCGCCGCCGCGGAAGCGGATGTCGCGCATCCAGGCGGCATGCCGCGCCTCGACCGGCATGATCCGGGCCGCGTAGATCAGCACGGCCGGCGTCTTGATCTTGCCGGCCTGCCCGAGGTACGCGTGGACGCCCAGGTTCTCGACGGCGTCCGAGGTCGCCTGGAACTTCGCCTGGTTCGAGGTCGTGCCCTTGAAGTCGAACATCGGCTTCGCCGACCGCGTTCGCGCCGAGCACCTTCTTCAGCACCTGCACGTGCGTGCTCTCGTGATTCGCCACCACCTTCGCGAACCGAAGCGTCTCGCCCGTCAGCTTCCTCGACGCGACGGCCTCGGCGTAGAAGGTCGCCTCGAGGTACTCGAGCGTCAGGGCGAAGTTGAGGATCGCGATGTCGCTCGCGGGGATGGTGGCGCCGCGCGCCAGGGCCGGCAGAGCGCCGGCGAGCGCGGACCCGCCGACGAGAGCGCCGGCTCCCAGGCCGGCCTTCAGGAGAAGCGACGAACGGCTCAGGCCGCCGGTCGCCTCCTCCGCCGTCTCGCGGACGGCGCCGTCACGGTCGAACTCCTCGATCAGCGTCCAGTCTTCCATCGGGTGATTCCCCCGTTCTTTCCTCGTGCGGCCTACTGGGCTTCGGCCGCTACCGGCGGTGATTCGCCCGGCGCTCCCCACCGGTTCGGTCGTGGCCGTCCGCACGCGGTTCGCGCCCGCAGGTGCAGCGCGGTAGGCTCGCCGCAGCGACCGGGAGGGAAGGCGTGCTCAGGGCAGTGCAGATGGCGGATCTCGTCGCCAGGCACGACAAGGGAGACCGACGATCCGCGGCTCTGGACGAACGTGCTCGCGGAGGTGCCGCTCTTCGCCGGTCTCAACGCCCGGCATCGCCGTAAGATCGCCGACGCCGCCACGGTGCGGCGGTTCGCCGACGGCGTCGTCCTGATGAAGAACGGCGAGCCGGGCGAGGCGCTCCACGTCGTGCTCGACGGATCGGTCACGGTCGAGCCGCCGAATCGCCGCCGGCTCACCCTCGGCGTCGGCAGCTTCGTCGGGCGAGCTCGCGCTGCTCGACGACGGGCCTCGCACCGCCACGGTCGTCACGAAGGGAGAGACGGTGACGCTCGCGATCAGCCGCGCGAAGTTCCGCAAGCTGCTCGAATCCGAGCCTCGCATCGCGATCGCGATCGCGGCGGAGCTCGCCGGCCGGCTTCGCTCGGTCTGAGCCTCTAGCCTACTGCGCGCCGCGCAGCACGCCGACGACGAGTGGCAGCAGCGTCCGGTCGCGCTGCGGCTGCTTCAGGTCCTCGCGCACGAGCTCGTCCAGCTCGAGGGCGACGAGCAGGATGATCGCGGCCACGTAGAGGTAGCTCGCCAGCACCATGAACACGGTGAAGCTCCCGATCGCGGTCTTGAAGTTCGCGAGGCTCGTCACGTACCAGCGGAAGACGAGCGTCTCCACGATCCACGCGACGACGACGAGGATCGCCCCGGCGCTCGCCCAGCGCGGTGGCGCGCTGTCTCGGCGGGCGCCCAGCGGACGATCACGCCGAAGGCGGCCATGAGCAGGCCGACCGCCGCGAGCCAGCGGGCCACGAGCAGCGGCCAGTGCCAGCCGCCGCCGACGCCGACGACGGTGACGAGGACGATCGCGCCGATCAGCGCCAGGTTGAGCACGGCCGCGAGCGCGAACGAGATCGGGAAGCGGATCCAGAACGGCCGCGTCTCCTCGGTGTCGTAGATCCGGTTGAGCGCTCCCATCGAGGCGCGGACGACGCCCGAGACCTCCCAGACCGCGAGCGCGCTCGCGAAGGCGATCAGCCCGGTCGAGGAGTGTCCGAGGACGCGGTAGACGATCTGGTTCACGCCCAGGTAGACGTCGTGGAGCACCCGCCCGGAGATCGCCGGCCCGATCGTGTTCGCCCACAGCGAGACGTCGTGGGTCGCTCCCAGGATCCCCAGCCCGAGCAGCACGAACGCCACGACGGCGATGAAGGTCTGGAACGCGATCGCGCTCGCGAACGTGAGCAGGTTGTGCTCCGAGAAGAGGTCGACCCAGAGCCGGACGATCTGCTTGAAGCTCTGCCACCGCGCGTGCATGCCGCTCTGGGTTCCCGGGCTCGCCGCTCGAAAACGGCAGAACGGTCGGGGATAGTTCCAGGGCGAGGCGACGTCGAGCACGACCGTCTTCAGGTCGGTCATGTCGAGCATCGTGTACCGACCGCCGATCCGTCCCCAGCCGGAGCTCGTGCCGGGTGCGCCGCCGAACGGCTCGTGCGCCTCCCAGTAGTCGGTGGAGTCGTTCACGACGACGTTCCCGACCCTGAGCGCGTCGGCATACCGGAAGGCGCGGGCGAGATCGGAGGTGTAGACCGCCGCCTGCAGGCCGAGGTGCGAGTCGTTCGCGACCCGGAGCGCCTCGTCGTCGGAGGAGACGCGGATCAGCGGCACGATCGGCCCGAACGTCTCCTCGCGGTTGACGAGCGTGTCGAGCCCGACGTCGGTGAGCACCGTCGGCCGGTAGTAGAGGTCGGTTGGCCTGCCGCTCTCGCGCGAGCCGCCGAGCACGACCGTGGCGCCCTTGGCGGTGGCGTCCTCGAGGTGGCGGTCCATCTTCGCCGCCGTCGGCTCGTTGTTCATCGGGCCGACCCTGGTGGCCGGGTCGAACGGGTCGCCCAGCTGCCAGCCCGCCGCGGCTTTGACGACCTCGTCCACGAATGCGTCGTGCACGCGTTCGTGCACGAGCACGCGCTCGGTCGCGCAGCAGACCTGGCCGGCGCAGAAGAACCCGCCGAAGACCGCGCCCTGTGCCGCACGCGCGAGGTCGGCGTCCTCGCAGACGATCACCGGGCCGTTGCCGCTCGCCTCGATCAGCGAGCGCTTCAGCCCGGCCGCGCGCACGATCTTCTCGGCCGTCACGTGGGAGCCCACGAAGCCGATCCCGTCGACCCCTGGATGGGTGACGAGGTGGGCGCCGACCTCGCCGCCGCCGTAGATCACGTTCACCACGCCGTCGGGGAGGCCGGCGTCGGCCATGATCTCCATGAAGTTCGCCATCGCCACCGGCGTCCACTCGGACGGCTTGACGACGAGCGTGTTGCCGGCGGCGATCCCGGGTGCGATCAGCTCCACCGGGATCAGCGTCGGGAAGTTCCACGGCGTGATCGCCGCGTACACGCCGTTCGGCTTGCGGAACGTGAGGATCCGCTTGCCGGGATCGCGGGAGGGGACGATCGACGTCTCCAGCCGCTTCACGTCCTCGGCGGCGATGCGGAAGTTCTCGGCCGTCTCGTCGATGTCGGGCAGCGCCTCGCCCTCGTACGGCTTGCCCTGCTCGAGCGTGAGGGCGCGGGCAAAGGTCTCGCGGCGCTCGTCGATCAGGTCGGCGATCGCGTGGCAGATCTCCGCGCGCTCCCACGCGGTGCGGGCGGCCCAGCCCGGCTGAGCCGCGCGCGCCGCGGCCACCGCCGCATCGACGTCCGCCGGGCTCGCGTCGGGAACCTCGGCGATCCCCTCGCCCGTGACCGGCGACACGATCGTGCGGATGCGATCGCCGGTCGAAGCGGCCCACGCTCCGCCCACGAAGTTCTCGAGCATCCGAACGGTGACGGCCATCTCGCGCTCCTTCGGTCGATGTGGAGCGCAGTCTACGAAGGCTCGCGCGCGGGGGCCCGCTCGTCCCGCAGCACGACGACCCTGTGCGGGAACGGAATCTCGATTCCCTCGCGGTCGAAGGCGTCCTTGATGCGGTGGCGCAACTCCCCGGCGACCTCCCACTGCTTCATCGGCCGTACCGTCCCGAGCACCTTCACCTCGACGCCCGAATCCGCCAGCGCGTCGACCCGGAGCACGGCCGGCGCCTCGAGGATCCGCTCGCCCCACTCGGGATCGTCGGCCAGCTCGCGCCCGACCGCGTCGATCACCGCGCGCACGTGGTCGAGGTTCTCGGCGTACCCCACCGAGACGTTGATGTTGACGCGGGCGAAGCTCCGCGTCAGGTTCGAGGTGACGCGCACCTCGCCGTTCGGGATCGTGTGGACGATGCCGTCGATGTCGCGCAGGACGGTTCGCCGCAGGTTGATCGCCTGGACGTTGCCGCCGATGCCGGCGATGTTGACGACGTCGCCCGTCGTGTACTGGTTCTCGAGCAGGATGAAGACGCCGCTGAGGATGTCGCGGACGAGGGTCTGCGCGCCGAAGCCGATCGCGATCCCGACCACGCCCGCGCCCGCGATCAGCGGGCCGAGCTGGAAGCCCGCCTCGCCCAGCGCGACGATCGTCGCGAGCAGGAAAGCCGTGATCTCGACCGAGCGCACGAGCACCGTCGCGAGCGTCTCCGACCGCTTACGCTGCTCCTCGAGCGCGATCAGCTCCTCGGCCTCGCCCAGGTCGTCGACGCGCTGGCGGGCGAGCGCCAGCCGCATCGCCCGCGGGATCGTGCGGTGGGCGATCCAGCTCGCCAGCACCGCCAGGAGGAAGAGAACGCCGATCCGAACGCCGTGCGCGAGCAACCGCCCCATCATTCCAGGGCCGTCGGGCGTCCACGCCTCCCACGCCGAGTCCGGGCGGAGTCCAAACGCGCTCTTGGCCCGATCTTTGCCGGCCGCGCGATACCACTCCTGCATGGCTTCCGACCCCCACTCGCAGATCTCCCGCCGCAGCGCGGTCGCACTGGCAGCGGCGCTCGCGGCGACCGTCGTCACAGCCGCGGCCGCTCTCGGCGGGCTCCGTCACTGGCAGGCGCCGCCGCAGGCACCCGCCCCGCAGGCCGGGGTTGCGCAGGTCGTCCCGCAGGCCGTCCCGACGGGCGGCTCGCAGGCGCCGGTGCCCGAGGACGCGGAGCTGCACGAATGATGCGCCGCGTCTGGGCCGCCGTGCTCGCCGTCTGGGCGACGCTCGCGATCGTCGCCGTGCTCGCCTGGACGCACGCCCCGGCGGCTCCGGCCACCGCGGCCGGCGTCCCGGCAGCGGCCGGCGTCCCGGCCACCGTCCTCCTCCGGAGCGCGAACGGCACGACGCAGCTCGCACGGGTCGTCGTCCTGCCTGCGGGCACGACCGGCGCCGCGGCCACCGGTTCCTCCGCCGTGCCGTCCTCCCCGGCGTCGGCGAGAACCGGAGCGGCCGTCCTCGCCGCGCCCGCCGCCGCCTCGCCGGTGGCGACGACGAGGACCTCGTGACGACCGCCGTCCCCATCGCATGGCTCGTCGCACGCGCCGCGGGCCTCGTCGCCTTCGGGCTCCTGACCCTGTCGGTGTGGCTGGGCCTCTCGATGAGTACGCGCCTGCTCGGCACCCGCCGCCAGAAGGCGCTGCTCGGCTGGCACCGGACGCTCGCGTGGACAGGCCTCTCGATGCTCGTGCTGCACGGGCTGGCGCTGCTGCTCGATCCCACGATCCACTTCGGCCTCGCGGCGGTGCTGCTCCCGCTCGCCGCACCGTGGCATCCGGTCGCCGTCGCGGCAGGCGTCGTCGGCGCCTGGTCGATCCTGATGCTCGCGGTCTCGTTCCGGCTGCGGAAGTGGATCGGCGCACGCGGCTGGCGCCGTCTGCACTACCTGAGCTTCGTCGCCTTCGCCCTCTCGCTCGGCCACGCGCTCCTCGTCGGCACCGACCTGCGGGGGCTCGGCGGTCCCGTCCTCGCCGCCCTCTCGCTCGGGCCGACGCTCTGGCTCGTCTTCGTGCGCCTGCTCGACCCGCCGCGGCGGCGCCCCGCCGTCGCACCGAGGATCGAGGCCGCAGGCGCGCCCGGCGGCTGACCGACCGCCCGTCCCCTCACCCGGAAGGGTGATCGAGGTACGCCCGATCGGGCCATCTTGTGCCCGTTCGGGTCATGGCCGGCCGCGCGCTGCCGATCACGTAGTCCGTGGAGACACCACTTTCGCACGCGCTCCCGGCGCTGGCCGGCTCGCTTTCGCCCGGCGGCGCCGCCGACGACCTGCTGCGCGCGCTGACCGAGCACACGCCGGTCGGCGTGTTCCTCTCCGACACCGCCGGCTCCTGCCGCTTCGTCAACCGCCGCTGGTGCGAGCTGACCGGGCTGACGGTCGACCAGGCGCTCGGTGACGGCTGGGTGGCAGCGCTGCACCCGGACGACCGCGAGCAGGTGCAGCTCGAGTGGGCCGCGGCGGCGAAGGAGGAGCGCGACTCGGTCGTCTCCTACCGCTTCCGGCGCCCCGACGGCACCGTCGTCTGGATCGACGGCTACGCCTCCGCGTTCCACGACAGCCCAGGGGGCGCTCGTCGGCTGGGTCGGAGCGTGCCTCGACGTCACCTCGCACCGCCGGGCCGAGCTGGAGCTCTGGACCCAGGCGCAGACCGACCCGCTCACCGGGCTGCCGAACCGGCGGGCCTTCGAGGAGCTGCTGGCACCCGTGGGTGCCGCGGCGGTCGTCGAGGAGCAGGTGTCGCTGATCCTGCTCGACATCGACCGCTTCAAGACGATCAACGACACGTACGGGCACGCGGTGGGCGACCAGGTGCTCGTCGCGGTCGGCCACACGCTGCGCGGCCGGTTGCGCGAGAGCGACATCGCCGTCCGGCTCGGGGGAGACGAGTTCGCCGTCCTCGCGCGGACGCGGGCTCCCGAGCGGCTCGCCTCGCTGCTGCTCGAGGCGATCCGCGAGCTCGACCTCGAGATCGACGGCAGCCGGCTGCGGCTGACCGCGAGCGCCGGCACGGCCGTGGTCTCGAGTGCCGGCGTCGGCCGCACCGGGCTGCTCGAAGCCGCCGACCACGCGCTCTACCGGGCAAAGCGGCAGGGCCGCGACCGGGTCGACTCGCACGCCGCCGCCCAGGCGTCGTGACGCGTGCAGGAGGAATATCGGCGAGGATTTCGGTCGCCGGGGCCGAATCCGGACCGTATGGCAGCCCGTCCACTGCCCGTTCCCGAGCCGCACCAGGTCGTCACCACCGGCAGGTTCCTGGGCGCCCAGCTGGACGAGACGGGGGCGCGGCTGCGGCAGCTCGCGGCCGCGGCAGGGGGCCTCGACGAGCGCGCACGGGAGGTCGCGGCAGGCGAGCGTCTGCTCGCCGAGCGGCAGGCGACGGTCGAGCGCGAGCTGATCGCCGCGGCGGTGCACGCGGCCGAGCTCGAGGAACGCGAGGAAGCGTTGACCGCCGAGGAGGCGCGGCTCGCGGCGTCCGCGGAGTCGCTCGCCGCCGAAGCGGTGAGGCTCGAGGCCGAGTCGGTGCGGCTGAGCGAGCAGGCGGAGCAGCTGGGGCAGAGGGAGGATCGCTTCGCGCGTCGCTGGCGGTGGCTCGTCCGCTCCTGGCGCCGCCGCAGACGCAGGCCCGGCGCGCTGCAGGTCTGCGATGTCCTCTTCGCGCCGACTGCCGGCGGCTACCGGCTGCTTCCCCAGCAGGGCCTGGCGCTCGCGCCGGGCTCGCTGCTGACGGGACTCGCCGGCGAGGAACGCAGCTTCGTCGTCTCCAAGATCTCAGTGCGTCCGTTCGAGGGTCGCACCTGCGCTTATCTCCAGGACGTTTCACCAAGCGAGGGGGTCGAATCGTGATCGAGTACGAGCAGCAGACACACGACGAGCAGTCCGAAGCGCAGCCGTTCGCCGCGCTCGCGCACGAGCTCGTCTCGGAGCACGAGCGGCTCCAGGGGCTCGCGGAGAGTTGCCGGTCGCTGGGCGAGCACCTTGCCGGCCGCGAGGCCGAGCTCGGCGACCGCGAGCGTTCGCTCCGGGAGGAGCGAGAGCGCCTCGACCGGGAGGCCGAGGATCTCGGCAGGGCGCGCGACGAGCTGAACGCCAGGGCGGCCGAGGTCGAGGCGGCCGAGCGTCGTCTCGCCGACGCCCGGGAACGCGAGCTGCACCTCGCAGCGCTGGGGGCGGATCTCGTCGCCCGGTTCGGTGCAGCGGACGGCGGTTGAGCCGGGATGGGTGGCGCTCGTCGCGGGCGGGTCGTCTGCATTCTGGTCGCCCTGAGCCTTGTCGCTGCGGGCGGTGCCTCGGCGGCGCCGGTTGCGGGCGGCCGGCTCGTCCGGTCGACCGTCTTCGATCACGGTGACATCCCCCTGAACCTGCTCGACTCGACCTTCGGCTCTCTGACCCCGAGCTTCCTGCCGGACGCAGCCTGCCCGCTCGCCCTCGCGCCCCTCGGCGCCCACCTGGAGGCCGACCTCGACGGCTGGGAGGGCCCGACGCTGCCGGTCGATTCGGAGCTGCGCGAGGAGAACTTGCACGCCGACCTGCACGGGACGGTCGTCGACACTGCCGGAAATCCCTACACCGTTACGGGTGCCTTCGACGAGTCAGGCGTTCCCATGTTCGCGCTCCGGGATGTTGCGTTCGAAGGGGCCGGAACCGTCACGCTGACGGGGCCGGCGGGAACGGTCACCCGTGAGGCGCTCTTCGTGGACGTCACCGCCGGCCCGCCCGAATGGGACATCTACTTCACCGGCGCCGCCGGGTGCTCACTCACTACGACGGGCTGAGCTCTCGCCCGGGGCGGCCGGCCTCTCGTCGCCGCTCAGGTCCGCGCGGCCCTCGACTCCTCGAGGTCCAGCTCCCGCTGGAGGCGGCGCGCGGTCGCGGAGTCGATCGCGCCGCGCCGCCTCAGCGCGCGCAGCTGGTCGCGCTGCGCGCCGATCACGTCCAGCTGCAGCTGCTCGGGCCGGATCCCGTCGTCGGCGCCGTCCCGCTCCTCCAGGTGCGCCGTCTGCCGCTCGATCCGGCTCGTGTAGTGACGCCGTAGCGGCTCGAGCTGCTCGGCGCCGACGTCCTGCTCCGCGGCGAGCTCCTCGAGCCGGTCGAGCGCGGCCTCGTCGAGCTTCACGCGCGCTTCGAGCTCGCGGCGCCGAACCGCCGCCGGCTCGGCGACGCCCAGCACCCGCACGAGCAGCGGCAGCGTGGTTCCCTGCACGAGGATGGTGGCGAGGATGACCGAGAAGGCGAGGAAGAGCACGAGCTGGCGGCCCGGCATCGCGAGCGGGATCGAGAGAGCCGCGGCGAGCGTCACCGCGCCTCGCAGGCCGGCCCAGCCGAGCAGGAGGCGCTCCCGCGCCGGTGTGGGGCTGCGGAGCTCCCGGAACCGCGCGTCGAGCGCGTGGACGAAGTGCGGCACGGTGAACTGCCAGACCATACGGACGGCGACGACGACCGCGAACGCGAGCAGCGCGTACCAGGTGAGCGAGGAGGACGACTGCGAGCCGAGGCCACGGACGACGAGCGGGAACTGCGCGCCGAGGAGCACGAACAGGGCCGACTCGAGCAGGAAGGTGAGCACGTCCCAGAACGCGAACGCCTGCATGCGGGTCTGCGCGCTGAACAGCCCCTGCGACTGCCAGCCGAGGAAGGCGCCCGTCGTCACGGTGGCGAGGATCCCCGAGACGTGGGCCTGCTCCGCCGGCAGGTAGACGGCGTACGGCGTCAGGAGGGAGATCGTGATCTCCAGCCGCGGCTCGTGTACCCGCCGGCGGATCTGGCCGAGGATCCAGCCGGCGGCGACCCCGACCGCCACGCCGCCCGCGGCGACCTCGACGAAGCGCACGAACCCGTGCAGCACCGAGAACGAGCCGGAGACCGCCGCCGAGACGGCGATCGAGTAGATGACCAGGGCGACGCCGTCGTTGACGAGGCTCTCGCCCTCCAGGATCGTCCGGAGCCGCTCCGGTGCGCCCAGACGCCCGATCACGCCCGTCGCCGAGACGGGATCGGTGGGCGCCAGCACGGCCCCGAGCACGAACGCCGCCGCCCAGCCGAGCCCCGCGACGGCTGCACCGAGCACGCCGCCGACGGCGAAGACCGTGGCGAGCACCAGGCCGAGCGCGAGCCCGGTGATCGGTTGCCAGTTCTCGCGCCACTCCCGCGGTGAGGTGAAGAACGCGGCCGAGTAGAGGAGCGGCGGCAGGAAGAGGTAGAAGACGACGTTCGGGCGCAGCACGATGTCGGGCACGCCCGGAACGAAGGTCAGCCCGACGCCGGCGGGGACGAGGAACACCGGGCCGGGCAGCCCGGAGGACTTCTCGAAGGGAACGCTCGCGATCACGACGACCGCCACCGCGAGGGCGATCAGGAAGTGGGCGTCCATCCCTCCGGCGGTTCCCCGGAGCGGCCCGGAACAGTCGTCGTGTCGGCCGGGATCAGCCGGTCAACGCACGCCGGAGGGCGCTCGTCGCCGGCCGGCGGCCACGCAGGTCGATCATCGTCGCGCGACGGCGGCGGAACCGCGAGCGACGGGCGCGGCGGCGGGAAACCGGCTCCAGGATCTGGAAGCGCATCCTGGAAGGTTCGCGGGTGCCGGACAGGCTCCTGCCTGCCCGACCCGCGATGAGTTCGGGCTCCGCTGGTCCAATCTCCCTCCACGACCGGAGGAGCCGGAGAGATGCCGCAGATCGCGAGCCACCTGCTGCTCGTCGAGCAGATGTAGCACCGGACGGCTGTACGATCGGCGGGCGGGCCTCCGGCCCGTCCTTCCGTATGGAGTCGATCCGGTGAACCTCGTCCTGCCGGTCGCGGATCCGGGCGTGCCCGATACGCGGTCGCCCCTGCGCCTGTTGCTCTGGACGGGCCGGTTCCAGCTGCCCACGCTCGCACTCGGGGTGGTCTTCGGGATCATCTGGATGACGGCGCAGGCGCTGATGCCGTTCGCGATCGGCCGTGCGATCCAGAGCGGGATCGCCGATCACGACGATCGCGCCCTCGCGATCTGGACGGCAGTGCTGCTCGTCCTGGGGGTGACGCAGGCGGTCTTCGGCATCATGCGGCACCGCTACGCAGTCTTCAACTGGCTGCAGGCCTCGTACCGGCTGGCACAGGTGACGGCGCACCACGCGGCTCGGACCGGTCCGCCGATCAGGGAGCGCCTCTCGACGGGCGAGGTCGTGGCGACGGTGTCGAACGACGCGATCCGCGCCGGTGGGGCGTTCGAGATCACCGCACGGCTCGCGGGCGCATTCGTCGCGTTCGTGGTCGTGGCGGTCATCCTCCTCTCGTCGTCGGTCGTCCTCGGGCTCGTCGTGCTGCTCGGCGTGCCCCTGCTCGTCCTCCTGCTCGGCGGGATCATCAAGCCGCTGCAGGCGCGCCAGCGCGCCCAGCGTGAGCACGTCGGGCGCCTGACCGCGCTGGGCGCCGACACGGCGGCCGGGCTTCGCGTGCTGCGCGGGATCGGTGGCGAGGCGGCCTTTCTCCGCCGGTATCGCCGGCGCTCTCAGCAGGTGCGCGAGGCGGGGGTTGCGGTCGCGCTGCCGCAGTCGACCCTCGACGCCGCGCAGGTCTTCGTGCCGGGGGTCTTCGTCGTGCTCGTCACCTGGCTCGGTGCCCGCTTCGCCCTTCAGGGCACGATCGACACCGGCGACCTCGTCGCCTTCTACGGGTACGCGGCGTTCCTCGTGATCCCGCTCCGGACGTCGGCCGAAGCGGTCGACAAGGTCTCGCGCGCCTTCGTCGGCGCACGGCGGATGCTGGACGTGCTCGCCGTCGAGCGGACGATTCCCGAGCCGGCGGCGCCGCTGCCCGAGCCGCCGCCCGGCTCGCCGCTCGAGGATCCGCGGTCGGGGCTCGTCGTCCGGCCCGGCGAGCTCGTCTGTGTCGTCTCGGCTCGTCCCGACGAGTCGGCGGCGCTCGCCGACCGCCTCGGCGGGTTCGGGGCGGACGGGGTCGCGCTGCTCGGCGGCGTGCCGCTCGACCTGCTGCCGGTCGTGGCCGTGCGCAGGCGGATCGTGCTCAGCGAGGCGGATCCCGTGCTCTTCGCCGGCACGCTGAGGCACGAGCTCGACCCGTGGGACCGCGCGGACGACGACGACGAGATCCTGCGGGCGGTCGCGGTCGCGAACGCCGAGGACGTCCTCGAGGCGCTGCCGGAGGGGCTGGACGCCACGGTCGAGGAGCGCGGTCGTTCGTTCTCAGGCGGGCAGCGCCAGCGGCTCGTTCTTGCGCGCGCGCTCCTCTCGCGCGCGGAGGTGCTCGTGCTCGTCGAGCCGACCAGTGCGGTCGACGCGCACACCGAGGCGCGCATCGCCGAGCGGCTGCGGGAGGCGCGCGCGGGCGGTACGACGGTGATCGTCACCACGAGCCCGCTCGTGCTCGACCGGGCCGACCGCGTGGCCGTGCTCGACGGTGGGCGCATCGTCTCCGAGGGACGCCACCGCGAGCTCCTCGCCGAGGATCCGGTCTACCGCGAGATCGTGACGCGCGGGGAGGACGAGTGAACGAGCGGCTCCCGATCGCCGAGGGAGCCGAGCTGCGCCGGCAGGCGCGGGCGCTCGCCGGCCGCCACCGGGCAGCGCTCGCCGGCACGGTCCTGCTGCACGCGTGCGCCGCGGCGGCGGGGCTTGCGGGGCCGCCGATCCTCGGCCGGCTGGTCGAGGACGTCCGTCGCGGCATGTCGCAGCACCATCTCGACCGGCTGGTGCTCGTGCTCGTCGCCTTCCTCTCCGTCCAGACCGTGCTCACCTGGTTCGCGCGCCGGGCGTCGTTCGTGCTCTCGGAAAAGATGTTCGCCGAGCTGCGCGAGGAGTTCATGCTGCGCGTGCTCGGCCTGCCCCTCTCCACGGTCGAGCGGGCCGGGACGGGCGACCTCGTCTCGCGAACGACGGCAGACGTCGACTCGATGACGCGCACGATCCGCTTCGCCGTGCCGGAGACGACGATCGCCACGATCACGGTCGTCCTCACCGTCGGCGCCGCGCTGTGGGTGAGCCCGCTCGCGGCGCTTCCCTGCTTCGCGGGCGCGCCCGTGCTCTGGCTCGGCACCCGCTGGTACCTGCGCCGCGCGCCGCAGGCGTACCTCGCCGAGCGCGCCAGCTACGCAACGCTCTCCGGCACGCTCAGCGAGACCGTGGAGGGCGGCCGGACGGTCGAGGCACTCGGGCTGAACGAGGAGCGCGTGCGCCGCATCGACGAGGACCTGCGCACCGCGTACGGGTGGGAGCGCCGGACGCTCTACCTGCGGACGTTCTGGTTCCCCTCGGCGGAGTTCGGCTACGTGCTCCCGGTCGCGGCGTCGCTTGCCTGGGGCGGCTGGCTGGTCTCGGCCGGCCACGCGACGCTCGGCCAGGTGACGGCGGTGGCCCTGTACGTCGTCCAGCTCTCGGACCCGGTCGACCGGCTGATCTCGTGGCTCGACGAGATCCAGGTCGGCGCCACGTCGTTCGCCCGCATCGTCGGCATCGCGAACGTGCCTCCCGACCGCGAGTCGACGGACGAGCGGCCCGCGGACGAGCGGCTGCGCGCGCACGAGGTCCGGTACGCCTACGCCGAGCGGGACGTCCTGCACGGCATCGACCTGCATCTCACCCCGGGCGAGCGGGTCGCCGTGGTCGGCCCGTCGGGGGCGGGGAAGTCGACCCTCGGGCGCCTGCTCGCCGGCATCCACCCGCCGCGTCTCGGCCGGGTCGACCTCGGCGGCGTCAGGCTCGTCGACCTGCCGCTCGACACGCTGCGGCGGGAGGTCGCGCTCGTGACCCAGGAGCAGCACGTCTTCGTCGGCACGGTCGAGGAGAACCTGCGGCTGGCGCGCGACGGCGCCGCCGCGGAGGAGCTCGAGGCGGCGCTCGCGGCCGTGGACGCGCTCGAGTGGACGCGGGCGCTGCCGCAGGGGTTGCAGACGGTCGTCGGCGCAGGCGGGTTGACGCTGTCGCCTGCGCAGGCGCAGCAGCTCGCCCTCGCACGGCTCGTGCTCGCCGATCCGCACACGCTCGTGCTCGACGAGGCGACCTCGCTGCTCGACCCGCGCGCGGCGCGCCACCTCGAGCGCTCGCTGGCGTCGGTGCTCGCAGGGCGCACGGTGGTCGCGATCGCGCATCGACTGCACACCGCCCACGACGCCGATCGGGTCGCCGTCGTCCACGAGGGCCGCCTCGACGAGCTCGGCACGCACGACGAGCTCGTCGCGCGTGGCGGCTCGTACGCCGCCCTCTGGGAGTCGTGGCACGGGACCGGCGGCCAGACGGGTTGAGGTCGCCCGGGCTCCGGGCGACCTCAGGGTGCCGCTCGATTTCAGGGCCCCGGCGCCGTGGCGCCGCGGCCGGTGCCGGCTACAGCGCCACGATGCAGCGGGCGATCCCGGTCGCGCCGGCGGACAGCGTCGACGGGAACGAGGACAGGCCGCTGCCGCCGTTGACGCCGCGCGCTACGCCGCCCGGGAGGATGTTGCGCGCCGAGGTGGACGCCAGCGAGCCGAGGTTGCCGATCGCGGGCATCGTCGTCGACGCGGCGAGCAGGTCGACGAGGTAGTACCGGCCGCTCGCCGGGGCCGTGTACTGCGAGGTCAGCGGCAGCTCGACCCACGCGTTGGAGACCGCGAAGGCCGAGGGGCTGTCGGCGGTCTGCGCGACGAGGTTGAGGTTCGAGTCGTAGATCGCGTACATCCCGTGCGTCATCCCCGACCCGGCCGTCGCGACGAGCTCGGCGAGTGACGTGATCACCGTGCCCTGCTCCAGCCACACCGACGCGCCGTGGATCGAGCCGCTCGAGTCGGTGCCGGTCTGCAGGATCTGCGCCGGGTCGCCGGTCCAGGCGACGAGGCCGGATGCCTGAGCGAGCTCGTTCGCCCCCGACGGCCCGGTCGGCCCTGCGGGCCCCGCCGGACCGGTCGGCCCGGTCGCCCCCGTCGGGCCTGCGGGCCCTGCCGGTCCCGTCGCGCCTGTCGCTCCGGCGGGCCCCTTTGCCCCCGTCGCGCCGGTCGCCCCCGTCGACCCGGTCGACCCGGTCGGCCCTGCCGGCCCGGTCGCGCCCGTCGCCCCCCGCGGGCCCTGCTTCCCCCTCGGCCCGGTGCGCTTGACCAGAACGTGCCGCACGGCCGGTGAAAGGTTCTTGAGGCTGATCGCGCCGGGCTTGATCTGTCGCGGCGAGGTGATCAGGTACTTGCGCGCGCCGAAGGCGCCGGCGGTGACCGCCAGCAGCAGGACGACGGCGCATCCGAAGGCGATCAGGCGTTTCATGCCAAACTCCCCCTTGGGTCACTGCACAGATCCGAGAAGCCGGCATGGTCGCCCGCCGGATGCGCAGTGAGGTCGGGGGCCCGAGAACGCAACCGGACCCTTGTGGGGGCCGTCCACCCGAAGTGTCTAGGTCGCGCCGCGGCGGATCGGGCGCCTCGAGGCGCGGGCTCCCGGGCCGGGCTTGCTAGCTTGGGGCGCTTCGACGTAAGCGATTCAGAGGGAGGTGAGAGCGTTGCTCGCACTTACCGAGAGCGCTGTGGAAGCCGTGAAGGGGATCGTCTCCTCTTCCGAGGAGGCGCAGGAGAGCGGAGGGCTTCGGCTCGTCGCCGAGCGTCAGGGGACGCAGGCGAACTTCGAGCTCAGCGTCGTCGCGCTTCCGGGCGAGGACGACCAGGTGGTCGAGGAGCAGGGCGCACGCGTGTTCCTAGGCCCCGAGGCAGCGGCGTTGCTCGAGGACAAGATCCTCGACGCCCGCGTGGAGCAGAACCAGGTCGCCTTCACGCTCGTGGAGCAAGGCTCCGAGTAGTCGAACCGCGGCGGGGGCGGGGCCACGGCTTCGCCAGAGGGCCCGCCCCCGCCGCGGACCGGCGCAGCCCGCCGACCCCGCGCAGGGCGGCTACTCGGAGGTGCCCGGCGGCGAGCCGAACTCGGCCTCGAACTGGGACCACGCGTCCTGGGCCGCGGCGAGGCGGCTCCAGCCGTGCCCGGCGGCGCTGACGACCGTCACCGCGCTCTCCTTCGCATACGGCGCGACCCAGCCGACGCGGGCCCGCGTCTCCGCATCCGCGCCGGGGTTGATCGGCCCGAGCATCACGAACCCGACGCCGGAGAAGCGCCGGCGGATCTCGTCGATCGAGGCCTCGTGCTCCCGGCCCACGCCGCCAGTATCCCGGACCGCGCCGATGCGTGGTAGCCGGAAGAACGAGGGGACCCCTCAGGCGCCGACCGCGGCGGCGATCGCCGCGACGCGCGAGTGTGTGCTTCCGGCGCTCCAGGCCGCGTCGAAAGCCGCTGGACCGAGCACGGAGCGGGCGGCGGCGACCGCGTGCTCGTGGAGCTCGAGCTCCATCCCGTGCTGGGCGATCCCGAGCTCCTCGCGCATCCGCTCGGCGGCGCCGAGCAGCCCGGCGGCGCGTTCCGGATCGGACTCGACGATCGCGGCGGCGTACAGCTCCAGCGCCCAGGCCGCGGTGTCCTCGTGCTGGCCGAGCTTCAGCAGGACCTCCAGGCTCGTGCGGAGCGAGCGTTCCGCCCGTTCGGGGTCGCTCGCATGGAGCGCCGTCGAGCCGGCCGCCGCGTGCGCCCGCGCGACGAGATAGGGATCGGTAGCGCCGGTCGCCGTCTCGAACTCGGCGCGCGCCTCGAGGATGTCTCCCGCTTCGAGCGCGGCGTAGCCGAGATTCAACGCCGCGGCGGCGGCGAGATTCCGGTCGTCGATCGATCGTGCAAGCGCCGCGGCTTGCCGGAACAGATCGAGCGCCCGCGGCCGGTCGCCGAGGGCCAGGATCGCGCGGCCCAGGGTGAGCATGCACCCGCCCGCCGCCGTGTGCTCCCCGAGAGCTTCGGCGAGCTTCCTGCCCTCCTCCGACCACTGCATCGTGGCGTTCCAGTCACCTTGCAGCGCTGCCAGGAGCGCCGTCGTCGACAACGCCCGCGCACGGGCGCCGGTGGCGTCGCCCCCCAGCGAGAGCAGCAGCTCCGCCACCCGCCTACCCTCGCTCAGGTAGCCGAGCTTCACCCAGAGGAGCCGGAGGGCCGATGCGAGGCGCAGCCCCTCGTCGGCCGCACCGGCCGCGTGGAAATGGCCCAGGGCAGCCCGGAAGTTCGGCATGTCCTGCTCCAGGCGCTGCAGCAACTCGCGCTGCTGCGCGCTCTCGAGCCCGGGCGCCGCTTCTTCCGCGAGCCGGAGGAAGTAGTCGGCGTGGCGCCCGGGCAGCTCCGGCTGTGGGTGCGCCCGCAGCTGCTCGAGCGCGTAGTCGCGGATCGTCTCGAGCATCCAGAAGCGGTCGTTCGTGTGCCGGACGAGGCTCTTGTCGACGAGCGACTGGAGCGTGTCGAGGTCTGCGTCGCAGACGGCCTCGGCGGCGTCGACGGTGCAGCCGCCGGAGAAGACGGTGAGGTGAGAGAAGAGGCGCTGCTCCTCGCGGTCGAGCAGCTCGTGCGACCACTCGATCGTCGCGCGCAGCGTCTGGTGGCGCGGATCGACCCCGCGGCCGGCCCTGAGCAGGTCGAGCCGGCCGGTCAGGCGCTCGAGCAGCTGTGCGGGGGAGAGGATGCGCACGCGTGCCGCCGCCAGCTCGAGCGCGAGCGGGAGGTTGTCGAGCCGTGCGCACAGCTCCGGCTCGGCGCCGTCGGGGCTGAAGTCGGGGTTCGCCGCGCGTGCCCGGGCGATGAAGAGCGCGGTTCCCTCGCCGGGGTCGAGCGGGGCGAGCGGATACGCCTGCTCGCCGGGAAGCGAGAGCAGCTCGCGACTCGTGACGAGCAGATCGAGGCACGGGCAGGCGCGCTGGAGATCCGCCAGCTCGTCGGCCGCGTCGATCACGTGCTCGAAGTTGTCGAGCAGGAGCAGCAGGCGCTTGTCCTGTACGTGCTCGGCGAGCCCGCTCTTCGCCCCCAGCGCCTGTGCGGCGTGCTCGAGCACGAGGCCGGGGTCGCGGAGGGAGGCGAGCGGCACCCAGAAGACGCCGTCGGGGTAGCGGTCGGAGGCCGCCGCGGCGGCCTGCAGGCCGAGTCGGGTCTTGCCGGTCCCGCCGGGGCCCGTCAGCGTCAGCAGGCGGACCTCCTCGCGGCCCAGCAGCTCTCCCACCTCGACGAGCTCCCGCTCCCGGCCGAAGAACGGGGTCGCCGGAACCGGCAAGTTGCTGCGATAGAGCGTCTTCGGCGGCGGAAAGTCCTCGTCGCCGACCTGGAAGAGCCGCTCCGGGGCGCTCAGGTCCTTGAGGCGGTACTCGCCGAGCTCGCGGAGCCCTTCCCGGGCGAGCGTCGCCGTCGTCGCCGAGACCAGGATCTGCCCTCCGTGACCCGCTGCCGCGATCCGGGCGGCGCGATGGACGTCGGCGCCCACATACCCTTCGTCCGTCAGGAGCGGCGTGCCGGTGTGGATGCCCATCCGCACGCGGAGGCCGAGGGCCGCCTGCCCCTCCGCCGCGGCCGTCAACGCCGCGGGCGCCGTCGCGAACGCGACGAAGAACGCATCGCCCTGCGTGTCGACCTCGACGCCGCCGTGGTCGGCGAACGCCCGTCGCAGCACGCGCCGATGCTCGGCGAGCGCTTCGGCGTAGGCGCTCTCGCCGACCTCGTGCAGGAGCTTCGTGGAGCCCTCGATGTCGGTGAAGAGGAACGTCACCGTGCCTGCCGGAAGGGATGTCATCGCACGAGCATCATCTGCCGTCGCCGCCGTCCGAGACAAGGCGGCCGGAGGTCAGCCCGTGTAGTCGATGCTGGACTCGTACGGGCCGACCAGCGGGATCCAGAGAGGCGCGCCGCCGACCAGGAGGCGCACGCGCAGCTGACGGCTCGCGGCGAGGTCGCTGTCCACCGACACCACGGCGCTGTGGGTGGCGTACGTTGCGGTCGTGTTCCATTTCGCCACGACGACGCGGTTCTGGCCGAGCAGCGTGCAGCCGGTCGTCGAGACCGTGGAGCTGCCGCCCGGGCAGTCGTACACGTAGACCCAGAGCGTCTCGGTCTTCCCGGTGTCGAAGTTCTGAGTGGCCGCGGTGAGATTGAGGGTCAGTGGGCCGTGCAGGGACAGCGTCGAGCCGCCAGTCTCGTACGTCCACGCCTGTTGCTTCTTCGGGTCGGACGTCGTCTGCTTGCCGTCGCCGCCGGTGATCGACAGGCCGACATGACCGTCGCCGTCCAGGTCGGGCACGGGCGTGACGGTTCCGGGCGCGGTGGCGCCGAGGTCCCACACCTCGCTCGAGAGCCCGCTCGTCTGGAGATACAGCGTCGAGCTCGACGAGGCCGAGAGCGAGACGTCGATCGTCAACGTGCCCGTCGCGGATTGCCCGTTGCCGTCGGTGATCGTGTACGTGAACTGATCCTGTCCGCCGAGCAAGTCGACGAGGTTCGCCTGGTAGGTGAACGATCCGTCGGCGGCGAGGGTCAGGACGCCGCCCAGCAGGCCCGAGGTCGTGGTTTGCGGCGTCACCGTCAGCGAGGGGAAGTTGACCGAGGTGTCGTTGGCGAGTACGCCGTGAGCGGCGTCGACGCTGAGCAGGCTCCCGACGGTCGTCGTGTACGCGTCGTCACCGGCGACCGGCGGGAGGGGTGCGACCGTGATCGCGAAGGAGGTCGACGCGGTGTCGACGCCGCCGTTCGCGGTGCCGCCGTCGTCCACGACGTCGACCGTGACGGTCGCCGTGCCGTACGCGCCGGCGGCAGGCGTGTAGCTCAGGGTGCCGGCGGCGTCGATCGTGGGCTGCGCGCCGGGGTCGAAGTACTCGGGATGGTCGACGCTCGTGGTGATCGTCACGTGCTGCGCCGCCTCGTCTGCCGGTCCGGTGGAGAACGAGGTCACGGCGGCGACCTGGGGGCCGTCGTCCTCGGTCACCGACTGGTCCGAGATCGGTGCGATCGTCGGTGCGTCGTTGACCGGGTCGACGGTCAGCGTGAACGTGACCGGGCCGGCCGTGTCGACGCCGCCGTTCGCCGTTCCACCGTCGTCGTGCGCCGTCACGGTGACCGTCGCGGCGCCGCTCGCATTCGAGGCGGGGGTGTAGCTGAGCGCGCCGCTCGCGTCGATCGTGGGCTGCACGGCGAAGAGCGCGCCGTTGTCGTTCGAGACCGAGAACGAGACCGTCTGGGAGCTCTCGCCGGGCCCGGCGGAGATGCTTGACGCCCACGCCTGCCCGGACACGGCGGAGTCCTCGTTCGAGCTCACGTTCCCGCCGGGTGAGAACGACGGCGGCTGGTTCACACCGGTGATCGTCACCGTGAATGTTGCCGAGACCGAGGTGTCGATGCCGCCGTTCGCGGTGCCGCCGTCGTCGTGCAACTCGGCCGTCACGGTCGCGGCTCCGACTGCTCCGGCTGCAGGCGTGAACGACAGAGTCCCGGTCGCGTCGATTGCCGGCTGTCCGGCGCCCGTGAAGAGCGCGGCGTTGTCGTTGCTCGTCGTGAAGTGCAGCGACTGGGAGCCTTCGTTGGTCGCTCCGGCGCTGATGCTCGTCGCCCAGGGAGCCGACTGGGCCCCCGCGTTCTCGAGGACGGTCACGTTCCCGCCGGCAGCGAACGTCGGCCTGTCGTTGACGGGGGCGACGGTGATCGTGAACGTCTCGGTCGTGGTGTCGGAGCCTCCCCCTGCGGTGCCGCCGTCGTCGTGTGCCGTCACGGTCGCGGTGGCGGTGCCGTGCGCGTCGGGCGCCGGCGTGAACGTGAGCAGCCCGGTCTGCGAGAGCGCCGGCTGCACCGAGAACAGCGAGGGATTGCTCGCGGCGAGCGAGAGCGTGACCGTCTGTCCGCTCTCGCTCGGGGCGCCCGGGCCCACGTGTGTCGTCCACTGGCTGCTCTGGGCGGGTGCGTCCTCGCTCACCGTCACGTCGCCGATCCCGCTCAGCGTCGGCGCGTGGTTACGCGGCGTGATGACGATGCGGAAGCTCTCGGCGGCCCGGTCGACGCCGCCGTTGCTCGTTCCGCCGTCGTCGACCGCCGTCGCCGTTACGTCGGCGGTGCCGACGGCGAACGCGGCCGGCGTGAAGGAGAGCGTCCCGTCCGGCGCGATCGTCGGTTGGCCACCCGGGGCGAAGAGGCCCGTCTGCGGCGTCGAGACCGTGAAGGCGACCTGCTGCGCCGCCTCGTTCTGCGGCCCCGGCGCGATGTCGGTGGCCCAGGTCAGGCTCGCCGGGCCTCCGTCTTCCGCGACGCTCACGTCGCCGCCGCCGGTGAACGACGGCGCGTCGTTCACCGGCATGATCGAGATCAGCAGCGTCGCCGGCGCGCTCGCGCCGGTGCCGTCGCGCGCCGTCACCGTCACCGGCGTCTGGCCGAACGCGTCGGGTGCGGGCGTGAACGAGAGGCGGCCCGCGGGCGACAGCGCCGGCAGCTCGGTGAACAGGCCCTGGTCGACCAGCGGCGTCACCGTCGAGAACGTGACCGTCCGGCCGGGCGCTCCTGGCGTTACCGACCGCGCCCAGTCGACGGCGCTCGCGCCCGAGTCTTCCAGGACGGTCACGTCAGGCCCGGGCGTGAATGCCGGAGCCGCGCTCGGCGGTGTGGCCGCGGGGATCGTGGGAGGCGGAGGAGACGGCGCCGGGGCGGGAAAGGGGGACGGCGGAGCCGGGGGAGGGGCGACGGGCGCCGGTAGGACGGACGGGACCGGGGCCGATCGACGGCCGGCCGTCCGGGCGACGGCGTGGTGGGGCGCGGGGCGGACGCCGGCGGGTCGGTGCTGCGACGCGACCGGCGCCTGCGGATGAGGGCGCGCGTGGTGCGCGAGCGCCACGGGTGGCGGCGGTGCGGCTGCGCTCGGCGGCGGCGTGAAAAGACCTGCAGCGGTCGAGGTCGCCGCCACGCTCAGGACCCCGGCTGCCGTCCCGAGTGCGGGTGTCAGCGGGAGGCGCCCGAGCAGGGGCGCGTGCGCCAGCCACGAGAGCGGCCCCATCACGAGGCGCATGCGGCCGAGGGAGACGTTCAGGAAGGCGCGAACCACCGTCGGGTCGAACTGCGCTCCGGCGCAGCGTGCGATCTCGGCGCGACCGTCCTCGGCTGCGGAAGCCTTCTTGTACGACCGCGCCGAGGTGATCACGTCGAAGACGTCGGCGACGGCGACGATGCGGCCCGACAGTGGGATCTCCTCCCCGTCGAGGCCGCGCGGATAGCCCTTGCCGTCCCAGCGCTCGTGGTGGAACCCGACCGCGGAGGCCCACGTGCCGAGCCACGTTTCCAGCGGCTGGACGAGGCCCTCGCCGTAGAGCGGGTGCTTGCGCAGTGTCGCCCATTCCTCGTCGGTCGGTCGGCCGTCCTTGGCGAGGATCTCGGTCGGCACCTCGAGCTTGCCGACGTCGTGGAGGAGTGCAGCCCAGTTCAGCAGGTCGAGCTCGTCGCCGGAGAGGCCCAGCTCCTCGCCGATCATCACCGAGTACGCGCGCACGCGATCGCAGTGGCCGCGTGTCAGAGGGTCGTGGATGTTCAGCGCCGCGACGAGCTCGAGCAGGTGGGCCGCCGCCTCGGACGGCGTCGCGGCCTCGGCCGCCGCCCGTGCCGCGGCCAGCCGCGCTTCGAGCTCTCCGACGTTGCCGGCGCGCAGGGCGACCTTGAAGCGAGAAGGCGCCTCGTCGGGAAAGACCAGGGAGAGATGCAGGAGCGCGGCGAGCGGGAGCAATCGTCGCGTGACGCGGTCGACGGCGACGAGCACCAGGGTCGCCGCCAGGCTGAGCCCGAACCACCAGCCGAGATAGAGCCAGAGGGAGCCGAGCGGCGCGGGCACCACGAGTCCCGCGTAGTGGACGAAGACGATCGAGAGGACGATCGGCCCGAGGTAGACGATCGCCCGCACCGCGTAGGCGTGCAGCCGGCGCGGTGCCCAGCGGGCCCCCGCGGCGGGGTCCGCGGCTGCGAGCTCGGCCTGCGTCGCCATGAAGACGGAAATCGGCAGGTCGCCGCCGCCGCTTGAGACCGGCCGACGGATGCCCGTCGCAGCCGGCGCCTGCTCAGGGATCGTGCGGGTCGTCGAGCCGGTAGGCGCGCCTGACCAGCCCGTAGGCCAGTTCGCGCGCGAGGATGAGCGACTCGTCCTCGTCGACGAACCCCGCGCCGACCTTGCGGGCGAGCCAGCCGCACACCCGGCGGCGCCAGAGGTCGTGCCGTGCGGGGAGTGCGGTGAGGGCGCGGGCGTCGTCGACGAAGCCGGCGAGGTTGTGGACGCCCGCCGTCTCGACGACGTGGTCGAGGAAACGGTCGATTCCGGCGGGACTGTCGTTGAACCACCACGGGCAACCGAGCCGCACCGCCGGGTAGTGCCCCGCGAGCGGCGCGAGCTCGCGGCTGTAGGTGCTCTCGTCGAGCGTGTAGAGCACGAGCCCGAGTCGCGGGTCGTTGCCGTACGCCGAGAGCAGCGGGCGCAGGCACCGCGTCCAGTCCGTCGCGACCGGGATGTCGGCGCCGAGGTCGGGCCCGAAGGCCTCTGCGAGGGGACGGTTGTGGTCGCGGAGGCTGCCGACGTGGAGCTGCATCACGAGCCCGTCGTCGCAGCTCATGCGCGCGAACTCGTTCAGCATGTGCGCCTCGAACCGGCGGGCTTCCTCGGCCGAGGCCTCGCCCGCGCGGCCGCGCGCGAACAGCCTCGCCGCCTCGGAGCTCTCCAGGCGGGTCGAGTCCGCGCTCGTCGTGGAGTGGTCGGTCGCAGTCGCGCCGAGCGACCTGAAGGCCTCGCGCCGCTCTGCGAGCGCCTCGAGGAACGTAGCGAAGTCGCCGAGCTCGCGCCCGGCGGCCGCGCCGAGCGCGGCGAGTGCGTCGTGCCAGCCGGGCGAATCGAGGGCGACGACCGCGTCCGGGCGAAAGGTCGGCCTGATCCTCGCGGGGTCACCGACCGCGCGGTGCTCGTCCAGCGGCGAGCCTGCCGGGTCGGTCGTGGCGAGGCACTCGACGCCGAAGCGGTCGAGCAGTGCGTGGGGCGCGAAGGCGGGCGTCGCCAGCTGAGCCTCGACCTGGTCGTAGATCGCTTGCGCCGACGCCGGGTCGAGTCGCTCCTCGATCCCGAAGACGTCGGCGAGCGTCTCCCGGAGCCACAGTCCGCTCGGCGTGAGCGTAAAGAGCTCCAGGTGGTCGGCCAGCGTCTGCCAGACTGCGCGGTCGTCGGCGCCGTCCGGCCCGAGGCCGAGCCGTTCGAGCGCGATGCCCTGCGAGTAGAGCATCCGCACGACGTAGTGGTCGCCCGTGACGAAGAGGCGGCCGGGCGGGTCGAGCCGGGCGTCCCGGTCGACGAAGAGCCGCACGTCGATGTGGCCGTGCGGGCTGACGATCGGCAGCTCCGCGACCTCCCGGTAGAGCTCGAGCGCGAGGCCTGGTCCCTCGAGGTAGCGATCGGGTCTCAGGCGCGCCACGGTCCCCCGACGCTGCCGCTGGTCTCGTTCGCGAACGGGGTCGGCTCGTCCGCGGCGCTCGCGGCCGGGCCGTCGATCCCGAGCGGCGCCTCAGGCATCACGGTCTCAGAATACGGTGGAAGCCGGTCCGTGCCGTCTCCCGCGGAGGAGCTTCACCGCTTGCCGCCGAGCCGGCTCAGACGCCGCGGCGCGCGACCGCGTCACCGGTGAGGCGCTCGCGTTGAGTAGCACCTGTGGGTGCACATCGTCAGCCACGTCCCGTTCCTGATGGACACGCTGTTCCCCCAGGGTCGAGCCGAGGAGCTCGCACCGCTGCTCGAGAGTCGTTGGAGCGCGTGATCGACGAGGACGTCGATGCCCAGATCGGCCGCCGTCGTGCGCACGCCGGGCTCCTGACGGCGCGCGGCGACCTCGCGGGCGCAGAGACCGTCGCGCGGGAGGCTCAGCCGGGGCTCGGGTTGAGCAGCTCGTACGACCGCAGCCGCTTCGTGTGGTCGTGGATCGCCGAGGCGACGATGACCTCGTCCGCGCCGGTCTCCTCGACGAACGCCTCGAGCCCGTCGTGGACGGTCTCGGGCGAGCCGACGAACGAGCGAGCGAGCATCGTAGACGCCCGCTCCTTCTCGAGCGGCGTCCAGTAGTCCTCGATGTCCTCGATCGGCGGCGGCAGCTGCCCGCGCTGCCCGCGAAAGATGTTCGCGAACGACTGCTGCGCGGACGTGAAGAGGTGCCGCGCCTCCTCGTCGGTGTCGGCGACGACCGCGTTCGCGCCGACCATCGCGTACGGCTCGCGCAGCTGCTTCGACGGCTCGAACCGCTCGCGGTAGAGCGCGAGCGCGGGCAGGAGCGCGTCCGGCGCGAAATGCGACGCGAACGCATAGGGCAGCCCGAGCAGCGCCGCGAGCTGCGCTCCGTAGAGGCTCGAGCCGAGGATCCAGAGCGGCACCTTCGTTCCCGCGCCGGGCGTCGCGCGCACCGCCTGGCCGGGATCCGGGTCGGCGAGGTAGCGCTGCAGCTCGAGCACCTCCTGCGGGAACGTGTCCGCGGCCGCAGGGTCGCGGCGCAGCGCGAGGACCGTCAGCTGGTCGGTGCCGGGCGCACGGCCAAGGCCGAGGTCGATGCGGCCGGGGTGGAGCGACTCGAGCGTGCCGAACTGCTCGGCGATCACGATCGGCGCGTGGTTCGGGAGCATGATCCCGCCCGCACCGACGCGGATCGTGGAGGTGCCCGCGGCGACGTGGGCGATCACGACGGCGGTCGCGGCGCTGGCGATCCCGACCGCATTGTGGTGCTCGGCGAGCCAGAACCGCCGGTAGCCGAGGCGCTCGACGTGCCGTGCCAGGTCGAGCGAGTTGCGCAGGGCGTCGGCGGGCGTCGCCCCTTCGACGATCGGCGCGAGGTCGAGCACCGAGAGGGGCGGAAGCGGCACCAGCCCAGCGTGCCTGACGCGCAGCTATCGGGCGAAGTTCTACGGGGAGTGCGAGACCGGGCTCACCGTCGCCACGGTCAGCGGAGCCGGTCGCCGCTCGCCGGGTCGAAGAGGTGCGCCTCCTCGGGCTTGGCGCGAAGCTTGATCCTGGCGCCGCGCTCGGGGGCGTGTCGTGTGTCGCAGCGCGCGACGAGGCGGCCGATCTCCGCCGCCGCGAAGACGTACGAATCGGCACCGAGCTCCTCGACGACCTCGACCTCGGCGGCGATGCCGTCGTCCGCCAGCTCCAGCGACTCCGGGCGGAACCCCACCACGATCTCGCGACCGTGCTCGGCCGGCACCGAGAGGCCGACACCACCGAACTCGACCGACCCGTTGGCGCACGGCACGGTGCAGAGGTTCATCGCGGGCGAGCCGATGAAGCCCGCGACGAAGGTGTTCGCGGGGCGTGCGTAGAGCTCGCGCGGCGTGTCGCACTGCTGCAGCCTGCCGTCGCCGAGCACCGCCACACGGTCGCCGAGGGTCATCGCCTCGGACTGGTCATGCGTGACGTACACCGTCGTGACGCCGAGCCGGCTCTGCAGCGAGGCGATCTCGGCGCGCATCTGCACGCGCAACTTCGCGTCGAGGTTCGACAGGGGCTCGTCCATCAGGAACGCACTCGGCTCGCGGATGATCGCGCGACCCATCGCGACGCGCTGCCGCTGGCCGCCCGACAGCTGGCCCGGCTTGCGCTCGAGATACGGCTCGATCCCGAGGAGCTGTGCGACCTCGAGCGTCCGTTGCTCGCGCACCGCCTTCGGCACGCGGGCCATGCGCAGCGGGAAGGCGATGTTCGCGGCAACCGTCAGGTACGGGTAGAGCGCGTAGTTCTGGAACACCATCGCGACGTCCCGCGCCTTCGGCGCCAGGTCCGTGACCTCCCGGTCGCCGATGTAGATCGCTCCGGCGTCGACCTCCTCGAGCCCGGCGAGCATGCGCAGCGCCGTCGTCTTCCCGGACCCGGACGGCCCGACGAGAACCAGGAACTCGCCGTCGGCGATCTCGAGGTCGAGCGCATCGACGGCCGGCGCATCGGTGCCGTCGTAGATGCGCGTTGCCTGCTCGTACCGGACGCTCGCCATCAGCTCATCATCCTCTCGTGTCGCTCGACGGCGGCGGCCAGCTCGTCTCGCACGCGCGCCTGCGCTTCGCTCCCGGCACGCACGGCGTCGAGCGCGAGCAGCGCCGAGCCGACGACGGGCGGCAAGCTCGTGCGCCGCAGGCTGAGCTTCGGCCCGATCTCCCGCAGGCGTCGTCGATTCGCGCCAGGAGGTCGGGGTCGGCGTTGCGCATCAGCCCGCCGCCCACGACGATCTCGACGGTCTCCGACCGTAGCCCGAGGCGCGTCACCGCCGCACGCGCGAGCGCGGCGATCTCGCCGACGAGTCGGTCGCGGATCCCGGCAGCGACCAGGTCGTCGGCCGCGGCGCCCAGCACCACCGGTGCGAGCTCGACGATGCGCCGCCGGGGGATCGTCCCGACGTGGATCTGGTGCGCGACCTCGAGCGGCGAGTCGAGCCCGAAGTGGGCCGAGACGAGCGTCTCGAGGCGGGTCGACGGCCCGCGCCCGTCCTCGCTGCGCGCAGCCGCCGAGAGGCCGGCCTCGCCCACGTCGAAACCGCCGCCCCAGTCGCCCGTGATCGCGCCGAGAGCCGGAAAGCGCACATGACGTCCGTCGGGCGCGACGCCGACGCAGTTGATGCCGGCGCCGCAGGTGATCGCGACGCCCCAGCCGCGCTCGGTGCCTGCGCGGAGCACCGCGAACGTGTCGTTCCCGACGCGCGTGGTGCTCGCCCAGCCGCGCGTGTCGACGGCGGCATGCACTCGCTCCTCCTCGTCGGGGAAGTCGACACCGGCCAGCATCACCTGCGCGAGCTCGGCGCGGCGGCCGTCGAGGCCGGTCTCGTCGACGAGGCGCTCCAGAACCTGGAGGCAGCCGTCGAGCCCGACGTGATGGGGTGAGCTCAACGGTCCGCGGGCATAGGCGATCACGCCGCCGCGCGGGTCGACGAGCGCCAGGTCCGTCTTGGAGTTGCCGCCGTCCACCGCGAGGATCACGCGAGGACCTCGATCGCCATGCGCTCCAGCAGCGCCTCGGCGGTGGCGTACTGGCCGATCAGCGGGTGCGCGAGCAGTGCCTTCTTCACGTCGACGACGTCGCGGCTCAACGCCGCGCGCAGCGCGAGCCGCTCGTACGCGGCGACGTGCTGCGCCAGGCCGAGGAGCTCTGGTGCAAGCCGCGGCTGGGGCAGCGGCTCGGCCCCCGTGCGCGTGACGCGCGCCGGCACCTCGACGACGTCGTCGTCCTGCAGGCCGGCGAGTGTCCCCTCGTTGCGGACGTCGACCTCGTGGACGGCGCCGTTCCCCGAGACGAGGCTCTCCACGAGGCCGAGTGCCGCCTCGCTGTAGAAGGCTCCGCCACGCTGCTCGAGCAGCGCCGGCTTCTCGACCAGGCTCGGGTCGCGATACATGCGCAACAGCTCGCGCTCGATCCTCGCCACGGCCTCGGCGCGTGGAATGCCCTCGAGCTGCTCCTGGAGCACCTCGTCGTGCGCGTAGAAGTAGCGCAGGTAGTAGGAGGGCACGACGCCGAGCTCGTCGAGCAGCCGGCGAGGCAGGTCGAGCTCGGCGGCGAGCTCGTCGGTCAGCAGGCTCGGGAGCAGGTCGACGCCGTCCAGCACGACACGACGCACCCACGTGAGGTGGTTCAGCCCGACCTGGTCGACGAGGACGCGCGAGGGCTCGACGCCGAGCTCACGCGCCCACCGCCGCTGGAACCCGATCGCGACGTTGCAGAGCCCGATCGCCTTGTGGCCGTGGTCGAGCAGGGCGCGCGTGACGATCCCGACCGGGTTCGTGAAGTCCACGATCCAGGCATCGTCGGCACGTTCACGAACACGCCCGGCGATCTCGAGCACGACCGGGACCGTGCGCAGCGCCTTCGCCAGGCCGCCCGCGCCGGTGGTCTCCTGGCCGATGCACCCGCACGCGAGCGGCGCGGTCTCGTCGACGAGCCGCGCAGACTGGCCACCCACGCGAATCTGGATGAGCACGAAGTCGGCCCCGTCGACGGCGCGGTCGAGATCGTCGGTGATCTCCAGCGAGCCGCGGTAGCCCTGACGCTCGAGCATCCGCTGCGCGAGCCCGCCCACCACCTCGCGCCGTTCGGCGTCGATGTCGTGCAGCACGAACTCGCCGACGTCCAGCCGCGAGAGCCCGGAGACGAGCTCCGGCGTGTACGTCGATCCACCGCCGACGACGGCGACCTTCATCCCTTCACCCCGGTGAGCGTGATGCCCTCCACGAACACGCGCTGCGCGAGGAAGAAGAGGATGATCACCGGCGACATCACGAGCAGCGTCGCCGCCATCGTCAGGTTCCACTGCACCTGGTGCTGCGACCTGAACTGGGCCAGCCCGAGCGAGAGCACCCAGTTGTGCGCGTTCTCGCCGACGTAGAGCAACGGCAGGAAGAAGTCGTTGAACGTGTAGAGGAACGAGAAGAGCGCCACCGCTGCGAGCGCCGGCTTCGCGAGGCGGGTGACGACGGTGAAGAGGATGCGCAACTCGCCGCAGCCGTCGACGCGGGCGGCGTCGAGGTACTCCTCCGGGATCGTCAGGAAGAACTGCCGGAGCAGGAAGATCGTGAAGGCGTCGCCGAGCCAGTTCGGGATGATGAGCGGCCAGAGCGTCCCGATCAGGTGGAGCTTCGCCCACATCACGTACAGGGGGACGACCGTCACCTGCGGCGGCAGCATCAATGCCACCAGCACGACCATGAACGCGGCGTTGCGGCCGCGCCAGCGCAGGCGCGCGAGCGCATAGGCGACGGGAACCGACGAGACGAGCACGCCGATCGTCGCGAGGCACGAGTAGATCATCGTGTTCAACGTCCAGCGCGCGAGCGGCGCCTTCGAGAACACGTCCGCGAAGTTCTGGAGACGAAACGGGTGCGGCCAGAGGTTTGCGGATAGCGCCTGGTTCGTCGTCATGAGGCTCGTGAGCACGATGAAGAGGAACGGCGCGAGGAACGCGAGCGCGAGCGCGATCAGCACGCTGTGCTGCGCCACGGCGAGGAGGAGCCGCCTGCGCCGCACGCGCGCGGGTGGGCGCCTGCGGACGAGCGGCGTGGCGGCGGCGGCACTCGTCACCGGGGCGCCGCCTGGTGCACCCACTTGCGCGAGTTGAGGACGATCACGAGCGTGACTGCGAAGGAGACGACGAGCAGCAGCATCGCCATCGCCGACGCGTAGCCCATCTGGAAGTCCGTGAAGCCGTGCTGGTACAGGAGCACGGGATAGAACAGCGTCGAGTGGTTCGGGTAACCGAGCCCCGAGAACGTGTCGCCCGCCTGCGAGGCCTGGCCCGACGCGATGCTCGCGGCGACGAACGCCTGCGTGAAGTACTGCAGTCCCTGGATCACCCCGAGCACGACCGCGAAGAGGATCACCGGGCTCACGGTTGGGAGCGTCACGTAGCGGAGACGCTGAACCGGCCCCGCCCCGTCGAGCTGTGCCGACTCGTACAGATGCTGCGGCACGTCGAGCACCGCGGCCAGGAAGATCACCATCGTGTTGCCGATCCCCCAGAGCGACAGCGCGATCAGCGAAGGCTTCGCCCACTGGGGGTCGTTGAACCACAACGGCCCCTCGATGCCGAGGTGCGACAGCGCGGTGTTCACGGGGCCCGTCGCCGGGTTGAGCAGGTAGACGAACCCGAGCGTCGCCGCCACGGGCGGCGCGAGCGCCGGCAGGTAGAAGACGGTCCGGAAGAACCCCGCGCCGCCCTTCGCGCGCGCAACCAGCACCGCGATGCCGAACGCGAACAGCACCTGGCACGGCACGGCGATCAGCACCATCCAGACGACCGTGTTCCTGATCGACTCCCAGACGAGCGGGTCGACGCGGAAGAGGTAGTGGTAGTTCGCCCAGCCGACCCAGCGTGGCGGTGCGAGCAGGTCGTAGTGGTTGAACGACAGGTACGCGCTCATCACGAGCGGGTACGCGAAGAAGATCGAGAACCCGGCGATCCACGGGCTCATCAAGAGCAGCACGAGCCGTCTGCGACGCCAGTCGGCCCTGCGCCGCGCGCGCGTGCGCAGCGGCACGGCCGGGACTCGAGCCCCGGCCGTGCCCGCTGCAGCGCCCTGGCTCACGGCACCCCGCCCCCGCCGCCGGCCTGGGCGACCTGGGCGTCGAGCTGCGATGCGAGCTTCCGCAGCCCGCTCTTCAGGTTCGCGACCTTGCCGGCCTGCCATTGCTCGAAGAAGTCCTGCACCGAGTTCGTGTACGCCTGCCCCGATGCCAGGATCGGCGACGTTCCCGACCTCGGGTTCGCGAAGATCTTCAGGAACGTCCCGAACCGCGCGTCGGGCGTGATCTCGTGGGAATGCAGCGACGCCTTCGTCGTCGGCACGTTCCGGATCATGTTCGAGAACTGCGCGAGGAAGTGGTTGTTCGTCGTCAGGTACTTGACGAGCGCCCACGACTGGTCGAGATGCTTCGAACCACGCGGAATGCCGATGATCGTGCCGTTGATGTAGCCCGAGCCGTAGAGCTCGGGATGCGCATCGTCGACGGGCATCGGCGCCGTGCCGTAGTCGAGGCTCGGGTGCTCGTTGTGGATGAACGCGACGCGCCACTCCCCGTCGAAGTTCATCGCGAGCTTGCCCGTCTCGAACGCCTGTGAGGGCGTGAACTCGTCGATGGGCTGCGCCTGGAAGCGCACGAGATTCGAATACCCGTACCAGTTGACGAGACCCTTCTGCCAGGTCGCCCACTTCGCCCACGCGGGATCCTTGCCGAGCAACGAGTGGCCCTTCGAGTCGATCCATCTGCCGCCGTAGGCCTGGATCCATCGCTCGGGCGTGTTCTCGTAGAAGCCGATCGACGGGTCGAAGCCGGCGATCGAGATCTTGCCGCTCTTGTTGCGGACGGTCAGCTTCTTGGCATCGGCCGCGAGTTGCGACATCGTTCTCGGGGGGCTCTTGATCCCGGCCGCCCTGAACAGCTTCTTGTTGTAGTAGAGCCCGTAGACGTCGGCGAGCAACGGGAGCGCACAGTGCTTGCCGGCGTAGCCCGTGTAGTACCAGGTCGCCTTCGGGAAGAGCGACGGCGGGATGTTGTCCTTCTTCATCAGCGACGTGAGGTCGATCCACCCGCCGGAGCCGCAGTAGTTCCCGACGTTGTAGGAGTTGAACGAGCTGACGACGTCGGGCGCGGTTCCGGAGCGAATGGCCGCGACGATCTTGTTGTCGTCGATGCCGCCGACGACCTTCACGGAAACGTCCTTGTGGCTCGCGTTGTACTCAGCGATCAGCTTCTGGAAGCTGGTCAGCTCGTGGCCGGCGCTCCACCCGACCCAGATCGTGAGCTTCGTGGGGCCGGTGCTCTGCACCCCGCGCGCGGCTGCGGCCGCCGCCAGGATCAACGCTCCGACGAGCACCGCGACCACTGCGCTGCGCTTTCTCATTCCACCCTCCACGGGACACCGAACTGGTTAATGTTCTGAACCAGAGTGACCCTAAGCGCTCCTGCTCGCCCCGGTCAAGGCAATAGGACGCCGTTTTACGTTAAGGTCAATAACTCGATGGCTGTCAGCCGCGCGATTCCGCCGCTCCTCAAGGATCTGAACGAGCGCACCGTGCTCGAGGCGATCAGGACGGGCGCGCCGATCTCGCGCGCCGAGATCTCGCGGCTCGTCGGGATCTCGAAGCCCACGGTCTCCCAGGCGCTCCAGTCGCTGTTCGCGGCGGGGCTCGTGCGCGAGACCGCGCCGAGCGGGGACGGCCCGAGCTACGGCGCGACGTTCTTCGAGCCGGTGCCCGAGGCGGCGTTCGTCCTCGGTCTCGACCTCGGCGTGCACTTCGTCCGTGGCGCGGTGTGCGACGTGCGCGGCGAGCTCCGCGCGCGGCAGGATCTCGAGCTGCCCGCGGCGACTGCCGTGGCCGCGCTCGACTCGATCCGCGCGCTGACGGCGTCGTTGCTGGCCGCCGCCGGCGTCGACGAGGACGCGCTCGACGGCGTCGTGCTCGGTGTTCCGGGCGCCGTCGACGAGCGCGCGAGCCGCATCTACCTCGCCACGAACATCTCAGGGCTCGAGGGCGACGAGTTCGCGCCCTCCGTCGCGCGTGCGCTCGGCCGGGCCGGTCGAGTCGAGAACGACATCAACCTCGCGGCGCTCGGCGAGCACTGGCGCGGCGTCGCACGCGGCGTCGACGACTTCGCCTTCATCTCGATCGGCACCGGGCTGGGTGCAGGCATCGTGTTGCACGGCGAGTTGCACCGCGGCCGCAACGGGTCCGCCGGCGAGCTCGACTACGCGCGCGTCGGGCTCGCGGAGGAGATCGACCCCTGTGCGGGCGCACTGTCCGCGTACGCGGCTGCGCTCGGCGCCCCGGACGATCCGAGGACGCTGTTCGCGCAGGCTCGCGCCGGGGACGAGCTCGCGCTGCGCGTCGTGGACGAGGAGGCGCGCCGAATCGCGCTGCACATCACCCCGATCGCCGCGGTCACCGATGTCGGCCTCGTCGTCCTCGGCGGCGGCATCGGAACCAACGGCGGCGACCTGCTGTACGACCGGATCAGGAGCCACCTCGCCGTGTGGCTACCCGTCCCGCCGCGGGTCGAGGGGTCGAGCCTCGGCGACGCAGCGGTACTGACGGGCGCGCTCGCCGTCGGCCTCCGCGCCGCACGCGAGAACGTCTTTGTCAACCGCCGCGCGCGAGCCTGATTCCGCACGCGGTCCGCGGGAGGAGTCGTTCGCCAGCGACAAGGGAGCAGTGATGCTTGTGCACACGCGGCTCGAGAGCGCGCATCTCGCCGGCAATCTGTTGGAGGATCCGAGCGAGCGCGATCTGTTCGTGTATCTCCCTCCCGGCCATGAAGAATCGGGTCGCCGGTGTCCCGAGACGGGGAACCACGGCGGCCGCGCCAACGAGCGCTACCAGGTAGCCCTGCACTGGCTATCGAGCGTCCTCGATGGCGACTGAACGCAGGTTCGAGCGATGAGTGCGAGCTCGGAGCGGCGGCTGGTGGCCGTGATCACGGACGTGGTGGGTTACACGGCGCTGATGCAGGCGGATGAGCAGCAGGCGGTCGCGAAGCGGGATCTCTACGTCGACGCGCTCAGGCGAGAGTTCAAGCAAGCGGGCGATGCGGCTCCTGAAAAGACCTGCAATTCCGGTAACGAGATCGTCACGAGTTCTTGCGCGACCTCCTCTGTCAAACGCGGCGGCGGCGGCGACGACGACGATGCCCCCGACAAGAATCGAACTTGTGCACGCGGTTTAGGAAGTCGGCCGGACCTGTGACGCGGTGTTCGTCTGTGTCCGCTGGGTCCCGTTGATCCGCGTCGTGAGGTGCGCCGAGTGCCGTTGAGCGTCCTCGTGTACGGCTGTGTCCGGCTACTCCTGGGGGTAGACGCAACCGCACGTGAGGACGCTCGCGCAACTCACGGTGTCAAACACCAAGAGTGTCTGAGCCGCGCCCGTGGGTTGCAAATACTCGATCAGGCGAGGCGCGAGGGCTGCTGAGCCGGCGGTAGCGTCGGCGTCCCCGTCTGCTGGAGGTTGCCTTTGCTTGTGCCCGCCCTCTACGTCGTCGTCCGCCGTCTGCTGGAGTTCGTCGTGCTCCTCGGCCGCAGGGATCGAGCCAAGGAGCTCGAGATCCTCGTGCTTCGCCACCGAACTGTCGATTCTCCGCCGCCAGGTCCGGCGGCCGCGCCTCGAGGCGCACGACCGAATCCTGCTGGCGGCGTTCAGCCGGATGCTTCCGCGCTATTCCTGGAACGTGTTCTTCGTGCGACCGAGACGCTCCTAGCCTGGCATCGACGGCTGGTCGCTCGCCGGTGGACATACCCGCACCGCCGCCCGGCGCCGCCGATCAGCGGGATGCGAACTGATCCTCCGCCTCGCGCGCGAGAACTCGAGCTGGGGCTACCTCCGGATCGCCGGCGAGCTGCGCAAGCTCGGCATCGCCGTCTCGGCGAGTTCCGTGCGCAACATCTTGGTCAAGGCTGGGTTGCCACCAGCGCCGCGGCGCAATGCGCAGTCCTGGCGTCGCTTCCTTCGAGCACAGGGCGATTCGATCCTCGCTTTCGACTTCTTCACCTTTGACACCGTCTGGCTGCGCCGCCTCTACGTTCTCGCGTTCATCTCCCTCAGCAGCCGCCGCGTCGAGTACCTCGCGATCACCGGCAAGCCGGACACGGCCTGGATGCTGCAGCAGGCACGCACCTGCTCATGGAGCTTGACTTCCACGGCCGGCAGGTGCGGTTCCTGATCCACGACCGCGACGCGAAGTTCCCGCGCGCTTTCGACGCCCTCCTCGAGAGCGACGGAATCAACGTCATCCGCACTCCCGTGCGGGCGCCGAACGCGAACGCGCACATGGAACGCTGGGTCGGCACCGTCCGCCGCGAATGCCTCGACCGCCTACTGATCGTCGGCCGTCGTCAGCTCGAGCACGTCCTCCGCGTCTACGTCAAGCACTACAACGCCGGAAGACCTCACCGTGCACTCGACCTGAAACCGCCGGACTCGAGGATCCATCCACCTATCGCAGAGACCGCGACGCCGCACCGACTCCAGGTCAACCGGCGCGATCTACTGGGCGGTCTCGTTCACGAATACGAACTCGCCGCAGCATGACGACCGAGTTCTTGCACCCCACGGGATGCGTCTTCGCGGTCGAGGACGAGCGACGCGCACAAGGAGCGAAGGGCGCGTGTGGGATGCACGGGGGTCGCCCACCTCTCTGGGGTTCGTTGCGCTGCTCGCGCACGTATGCTGTAATCTTGTCTTATGGAGATAGGTAAGAGAAACAGAACGGATTCCGCACGGCGCGAAGCGCGCTCGGTCGTTGAGTTCCGGCTCGATCCTTCGTCGGGGTTGCCGGTGTCGCAGCAGCTGGTCCAGCAGGTGGAGCATGCGTTGCGGCTTGGATACCTGCAGCCCGGCGATCAGCTGCCCAAGGTTCGGGACGCGGTTGCTTCGCTCGCAATCAACCCGAACACGGTGCTGAAGGCATATCGCGAGCTCGAGCTCAAGGGGCTCGCAGAGGGACGCCCCGGACAGGGGACGTTCATTACGGGGACGCTTACGCAGGTCGGGCTGCCCGAGTTGACCAAGCTTCGTCGGTCGCTGCTCGGGTGGATGACGCAGGCCGACAGAGTGGGGTTGGACGCTGACGGCATGTCGGCGCTGTTTGCGAGTGCGCTGCGGGATTTCGGTGAGCGCGGCGCCAGCCCCGGTGAGGCGAGCGGCGAGACCGAGGCGCTCGCGTGAACGTCGTCGAGGCACGCGGCCTGGGCAAGCGGTACGGCGGCCGGTGGGCGCTGCGGGACTGCTCGCTGGCGGTTCCCGCCGGTCACGTCGCCGCGCTCGTCGGACCGAATGGGGCCGGCAAGACGACGCTCTTGAACCTCGCAGTTGGCCTCGTCGCTCCGTCCGCCGGCCAAGTGGCTGTGCTCGGCGGCCGGCCGGCGGGGTCGCCCTCGGCGCTGGACGGTATCGCGTTCGTTGCCCAGGACGCCCCGCTGTACAGGAACTTGTCTGCGGCGGACATGCTGCACCTGACTTCCAACCTCAACCGACGCTTCGACCGGGTAGCGGCCGAGGCGCGCCTGTCCGAGCTGGGCATCCCGCTGGAGCGCAAAGCGGGAGCGTTGTCGGGCGGACAGCAGGCGCAGTTGGCGCTGACGCTGGCGTTGGGGAGGCGGCCGCGGCTGCTCGTGCTCGACGAACCCGTGGCAATGCTCGATCCGATCGCCCGTCACGACTTCATGGCAACGGTGCTGGCGGCGGTGGCCGACGACAACGTCTCGGTGCTCCTCTCTTCGCATGTGCTCGCAGAACTCGAGCGGGTCGCCGACTACCTCGTTCTCCTGTCGCACGGACGAGTCCAGGTTGCGGGCGAGGTCGACGAGCTGCTCGCCGGCCATCGCGTGCTCACCGGGCCGGCCGCCGACGCTGATCGCCATGCCGACCGCATGACCGTCGTTCACGCCCGGCGCGGGGGAGCCCAGGCGCACCTCCTGGTGCGGACAAACGGAGGCGGCGATCCGGTGCCCCACGGTTGGGAGGCGCATCCGATCGGGCTCGAAGAGCTCGCACTGGCCTACCTGCGCGAGCCGAGCGCCGCAGCATTGCCAGGCCCGGATCGCGCGAGAAACGTCGAACCTTCGACGCTCGCGCGATGAGCGCCCTCAGCATGCGCGCAGGTTCAGAGGAGAGGCTGCGGCCGTTGGCGTGGCGGCGGATGGGATGGGTCATCTGGCGGCAGCACCGTTTCGCCCTGATCGGTGTGGCCGCGCTCGTAGGCGGGCTGGCGGTTGCAGTGTGGATCCTGGGGCTTCAGCTGCACCACGCTCACGCCGCCGCGACCACCTGCTCCCCGGCAGGCTCGCTCGGCCTGCCGCTGTTCTGTAGCGACCTGGTCAACCGCTTCAACGGCATGGACAGCTTTCTCGCGAACGGCTTCGTCCTGCAAGCCGTGCCCGCGCTGATCGGGGCCTTTGTCGGAGCGCCGCTGCTCGCGCGCGAGCTGGAAACCGGCACCTACCGCTTTGCCTGGACGCAGGGCTTCGGCCGCTGGCGCTGGACGCTCGCAAAGCTTGTCGGACTGGCGGCAGCAGTGGTCGTCGCGGCCGGAGCGCTCAGCATCGTGCTGTCCTGGTACTACCAGCCGTACTTCGCCGCAGGCAACCAAAGCAGGTTCCTCAACGAGGTATCCCCGCTCAGCTCAGGGCTGTTCGACCTGCGGGGAATCGTCTTCGCTGCCTGGACGCTGACCGCCTTCTCGCTCGGCGCCCTGCTCGGCATGCTCATCCGCCGCGTCGTCCCCGCCATCGTCGCCACCCTCGTCGCCTACCTCGGCCTCGCCATCGGCACCGCGCTCTACCTGCGCCACCACTACCTGACGCCGCTGGTCGCCAGCACCCCGAACGTCCCCGGCACAGACCTCGTCATACGCCAGTGGTGGACGAAGGGCGGCAGTTTCGCGTTCGGGCGAGCCCCGCTCAGCTTGCTCGAGCAGGTCTGTCCTCCACCTCCCGCCGGGGCCGGCAAGGGCAACTTCGACAAGAGCGGCTACGTCGCGCACTGCCTAACCCAGCACGGCTACCGGCAATGGATCAGCTACCAGCCCGCCACGAGGTTCTGGTCATTCCAGCTGATCGAAACAGGCTGGCTCCTCGCACTTTCAGCATCGCTCATCGCCGCGACAGTCTGGCTAGTCCGACGTCGCGCGACCTGAGAAAACGACGGCTCGAACTGCCCGACTAACCGCGACCGCCCATCAGCTCACCGCCAACCGATAGCGGGCCGAGAATCGAGATTCTGGCTCGGCTGCGCCGGGTGTTCCGAATGCCGCCCGAACGGAAAGCGGAAGGGCAATGCGCCTGACCCCGAAGAAGCGGCGTCGTCGTCTGTGGCTCGTAGGGATCGCAAGCATCGCCGCCGAACCGCTCGCGATGAAGCTGCGTGGCTATCCAATGGGCGGAAGGCTGATCGTTCGCTGCCGACAGGGCCACCTGTTCACGACGTTCTGGCTCCCAGGCGTCTCGTTCAAATCACTACGACTGGGCTGGTGGCGCTACCAACGGTGCCCCGTCGGGAGACACTGGTCTTTGATCACTCCGGTGCGACCAACGGAACTCACCGACGCCGAACGAGCCGAAGCGCACAGTCGCTCGGACATCCCGCTGCCTTAGCCACCAAGTAGGTCGCAGTCAGCCCCCGTCGCGTCAGAAGAGGCGGAACTCGAATCGAGAACCGCGGGCCTTTCTTGGCGGTTCTATACCCGCCGTGTCCGTCGGCGACAGCGGCTCTGGCCGTGGCGGAAGCAGTCCACCCGTGCTAAAGGTAGTCGAGACCCCGTTCGCTCGTCGCCAGTGTCAGAAGCGCATCGATGAGCTGTTCCTGTTGGTTGCCCAGCTGGAGCGCCTCCACGCAGGCCGCCCAGGTTCCGGGGAGGCTCGCTGTGCGTTTGCGTTACATGTGCCCTTGACGCGCCGCACGCGACGTCGGTCGCGCGAGCCAGTTCGCAATGGCCGGCGCAGCAGCGAGCATCAGGAACGTCCGAATGACCTGAACGGAGACGATGAAGGTTGTGTTCGTGTTGCCACCTACCGCCAGAGCGATGATGGCCGTGAGCCCGCCGGGCGTCGTCGCGAGGTAGCCGTCCAGCATGCTCACATGCGTGGACTCGGCGAGGCCGACGCCGAATCCTGCCGAGACGAAGAGCATGACGATGATCACGACGATGCATCGCGGGAGCATCCCGCCTGCTTCACGCAGTGTTCGCAGTGTGAAGCGCAGGCCGACGTCGAGCCCGATTAGCGCAAACGCCAGGTCGGCGAGCACGACGGGAATCGGAGCGACCACGGGTCGGTAGATCAGCGACGCGGCGGCCGAAACCGTCATGGGCCCCAGGATCGTGCCTCCGGACAAACTCACGGCACGGGCGAGCCACAGACCGGCGCATACCGTGATCGTCACGTAGAGCACGCCGTGGGAGTTCCAGAGCGGCCCGCTCGCTACGCCGTGGTGCGTCCGACTCATCCCGAAGACACCGATGGCAATCGCGGGCGTCACTGCGACGATGATCAGCACGCGCACGTACTGCATGACGGCAACGAGACGGGCGTCGGCGCCGAGCTCCCGACTGAGCGAGATAATGCCCGCGGCACCCCCTGCGATCATTCCGAACGCTGCGGTTGAGCGCTCGATCTGCGAGAAGCGCGCAAGGGCCAGCCCGGCGACGATGCTCAGTGCAACCGTCAGGACGGAGACGCCGAGAATCGGCACGAGATGAGTTCCAAGCGATGCGATCGTCGACCGCTGAAGGTACGAGCCCGCTGTCACGCCGACGATGCCCTGTGCCGCTGCCGCCGTGAAAGGCGGAACGCTCAGCGACGTGCGCGAGGTCAGCGCGTGCGTGATCCCGACGACGAATGCAGCGAGAAGGTACGGGCTCGGCAAGCCGGATCGCGCGAATCCGACCGCGACCGCCACGAGCCCCGCGGAGAGGACCAGCCACCTCCCCGCCCGCGCGCCGGCCGATCTCAATCCGCTGTCCGACTGATTGAGAAGGGCATCGTCGGAGCGCAAGGGATGGGGCAACGGCGAGGGTGGGCGCCGGGGCCCACCCTCGCCGATTGTTGTCAGCCCTCCTTGGCGACGACCGCCTGGAGGTCGTGCGGCGTGACCGTTCCGCGGGTCACGTTGTTGAGGCTCGAGTCGAAGCCGAGCATCTCGAAGCCGCTGAAGACGTTGTGGTACCTGTTGAAGTCGTCATTGCCCGAAGCGCCCTGGTAGTTGATGTCCTTGCCCTTCTTGAGCAACCGGACACAGGACGCGTAGGTCGAGCAAGGCTTCCCCGGGGGATCCGACACCTTGACGACGTCCTTCACCCAGGCCTTCGGGTTCGTCGACTTGGCGGCCGTCATAGCGAGTGACGCGATCACGACCGAGTCGTATTCGTTGAAGGTGGTCGGCAGGATGTTCTTGGTGTGCCACACCTTCTGGTAGTCGCTGAGGAAGTGGCTGTACGCCGTGCCGGCCGGCGAGGCCGGAAGTGCAGCCGTCAGCTCCGTTGACGCGGTCGGCCCGAACGCCTTCGCGTAGTCACCGTTCGGAGCGGACTGCAAGTCGTCCCCGATCCACGGAATGCTCATGTAGCCGAGCTGCTGGCCGTCGGCGAACAGCGTCGCAGCGGTCTGCGAGTCCATCGAGTCGAAGATGACCTGGGGGTGGCCGGAGAAGGCCTGCGCCAACTCCGCGTTGTACGACGATTGGCCCGGCGTGAGGCTGATGTTCGCGTCGATCTTGCCGCCGAGCGTCTTGAACGCTTTCTCGAGCGGCGGGACGAAGCCCTGGGAGTTCGCCGAGTTGTCGAAGATCAGCGAGGCTGACTTCCAGCCATGCTGGATCGCGTAGTACGCCATCGCGATCGCCTCGTTCGAGTCGGACGACGACGTGCGGAAGACGTACGGGTACTTCATCTTGTCGAGCTGCGTGAGGCCGCCGACCATGAAGTCGGCCACGTTGTTCGGCTTGAACTGATTGATGACCGCTTCGATCGTCGGGGAGAACGGGCCCACGACCATCGTCGGATGCTTGAGCAGCAGCTTGCGGAACGCGGGCAGCGCGTCGACCGAGTCTGCCGCGTCGTCGACGTAGGCGGACTTCCACTTGTGGCCGAGAACGCCCCCGTTGTGGTTGACCTCGTAGATCCCGATCGGCACGCCGTGTGTGCCCCACTGTGAGAGCAGTGACTTCGTGCCGGTGAACGGGAAGATGCCGCCGACGACGAGCGTCGACGACTTTGCCGACGACGTGTGCTGCGCCGTCGTCTTGACCGAGCCGAACGCGCCGGCCGCGACGACTGCCGCGGTTACGACTCCGAGTGCCAGAACAAGCATGACGCTCCGGCGCAATCTGACCTTGCTCATCCAATCCCTCCTTGTGTGCTCGATGGCGTGGGTTGGAACCTGGGGGGTTAGTGGGGTTGCGACCGGCCGAGGAAGATCGACGCAAGGTCGAGGCCTGCGATCTCGTCCGCCGGCCCGTCGACGTGGCTACGTCCCGCGACGAAGACGTACACGTAGTTCGAGTGCTTGAGAGCTCGTTCTACGTTCTGCTCCACCACGAGGACCGCCGTGTCCAGCCGCGCGACTCGTTCGATCTGATCCCACACGACCGCCGTGTAGGTCGGGGAGAGCCCGGCCGTCGGCTCGTCGAGGACGATCACCGACGGGTCGACCATCAGCGCGCGTGCGATCGCGAGGAGGTTCTGCTGGCCTCCTGAAAGGAGACCAGCCTTCTTGTCGACCGCCGTCTTCAGGTCGGGGAAGATCTCGAGGATCTCCCGGATACGCGCGGACGGGTCGTTCTTGGCTGCGAATCCCCCGACCTCCAGGTTCTCGCGCACGGTGAGGCGTTTGAAGACGTTGTCGTTCTGCGGAACGTAGACGAGCCCGTGGCGCGGGATGCGGTGCCCGGGCATCGACGTGATGTCGACGTCGTTGACCACGATCTTGCCGCTCATCGGCTTGAGGATCCCGACGAGGGTCTTGGCGAACGTGGACTTCCCGGCGCCGTTCGGCCCGACGATCGTCGTCACGGCACCCGTGTCGGCCGTGAGGTTGATGTCGTTGATGATCGGGGCGCGGCCGTAGCCCGCCGAGATGCCCTCAGTGAGCAGGGCCGGCATCGATCACCTCGCCCAGGTAGGCCTTGACGACCTCGGTGTTGCTGCGCAACTCGCTCAGCCGACCTGTCGCGAGTGTCCGTCCTTCGGCGAGCACGATCACGTAGTCGCAGATCTGCTCGACGACGTTCAGGTTGTGCTCGATCATCAGGATCGTCACGCCGCTGTCCTTCAGGTCGACGATGTAGCCGCCGATGAGCTCGATCAGCGCCGGGTTTACGCCGGCCATCGGCTCGTCGAGGAGCAGGATCTTTGGCTCTGCCATCACTGCGCGCGCGATCTCGAGCAGTTTCTTCTGACCGCCCGAGAGCTCACGTGCGCGGGTGTCGCGGTGCCCGTACAGGCCGTAGATGTCGAGCACATGCAGCGCGCGTTCGGCATGCTCGCGCTCCTGCCGGCGAATCAGCCCGGGGCGGAGGAACACGTTCACGAGCGAATCGCCGGCTTGACCGGCAGGTGCGGTCAGCAGATTCTCCAGGACGGTGAGGCCGCCTAGCTCGCGAGAGAGCTGAAAGGTGCGCAGGAGGCCGAGGAGCGCGATCTTGTGGCTCGGCCAGTTCGTGACCTCGGCCTCGCCCAAAAACTCGCGGCCGCCGTCGCATCGCATCGCCCCTGAGAGAATGTTGACGAGGGTGGTCTTGCCCGCACCGTTCGGACCGATGAGGGCGGTGATGCGGCCCTCGGGCACGTCGAACGCGGCGCCGTTGACCGCGTGCACCCCCTGGAACGCCTTCGTGATTCCCTCGCAGCGAAGCGCCGCCGTCTGCGTCCGGTCGAGCACCCCGCCCGCGGTCACGGCGCTTCCCCCTCGAGCGCGGGCGCAGCGACGACAACGGCACCGTCCTCACCACGCGGCAGGACCCCGAAGCTTGGCGTCCGACGGAGTCGCTCGGGAACGACGCCCTGCGGCCGGAACCAGAGCATGACCATCAGGACGATCCCCACGACGGCGTTGTCGAAGTACTCGATCAGCCCCGGATGCCCGGGGATCTCCGGCAGGAACGCAGGGAGATGAACGAGCAGCGTCTCGACGAGCAGCGCACCGACGAACATCCCGAGGTTGTTGCCAAGCCCGCCGACGAGGATGACCGCAAACACCACGAACGTCTCACCGGGAAGCCACGCCGTCGGGTTGAACGAGCCCCCGAATTGGATCAGCAGACCGCCTCCGACGCCCGCATAGAAGGAGCCGATCAGCATCGACTTGAGCTGCATGCTGAAGACGTTCTTGCCGAGCGCGGCCGCGACCACCTCGTCGTCGCGAATCGCGCGGAAGGTGCGTCCGATCGGTGCACGCATCACACGCCGCATCGCGAGCCACAGGAGAACCGACACGGCGCCGGTCACGCACGCGAAGAACGGGATGAAGGAGTTGACGTCAAGCCCGAACGGTTTCGCGAACGGCTCCGGAACGTTGTAGAGCCCGTCGGCGCCGTTGAAGAGCCCGACGTAGTTGTTGCAGAAGTCGTAGAGGACGAGCGACAGGGAGATCAGGACGATCGCGAGGTAGTCAGTCCGCAGGCGCCGCAACGAGATCAGCGCGACGATGAACGCGAAGCACATCGCTGCCAGACCGCCGAGGAGCAAGTTGAGTGGAAACGGAAGACCAAGGCCGAGGATGTAGAACTGCCCAGTTCCGTGCGCGCTGTGCAGGCTGAAGACGCCCGTGAAGTACGCGCCGATCGCGACGAAGCCGATGTACGCAAAGTTGAGGATGCCGGTCTCTCCGTACTGGATGTTCAGCCCCATCGCGAGGATCCAGTAGTCGAAGAGGAAGAAGACGAGCGTGAAGACGTAGTACGTCATGGCTATGTCGTCCGCGCTCGTGTGAGGATCCCGCTCGGGCGGATGAGCAGCGTGAGGATCAGAATCACGAACGCGATGTCGAGCTTGTAGGACGGATTGATGAACGCCGCGGAGACCTCCGTCGCCATGCCGATCAGGATCGCGCCGGCCATCGCGCCGTAGATGCTTCCGACGCCGCCGACGATCACTGCGGCGAAGATCACGAAGAGGAACAACTCGCCCGACGCCGGCGTCAGGTTGCCCTCGCTGATACCGAGCACGACTCCGGCAATGCCTGCAAGGGAACCCGAGAGGAACCAGGTGATCGTCGTGATGCGCTTCGTGTCGATGCCGCTCGTCATCGCAAGCGTCGTGTTGTCCGACATCGCGCGCATGCATTTTCCGAGACGCGTCACGCGGAGCATCGTGTGGACGGCGACCATCAGCGCAACTGCGATCGCCATCACGATCATCTGGTTCTTCGTCAGCAGCAGCGGCCCGACGCTTTTGGCCTGCGAGATCGGCATGTTGAAGAACCTGACCTGCGCTCCCCAGATCGAGTACTCGACGTTGAGCAGGATGAGCGAGAGGCCGAAGGTGACGATGAGGACGTAGTGGCTGCTCCGGAACCGCCGCGCGAAGGGGCCGAGGATCAGGCGATTGATGATCACCGCGAGCACCCCCATGCCGAGTCCACCGACGACCAGCGCGAGCCAGATGTCGAGGTGGAACACTTGGTTGTTCACCACATACGCGAAGAACCCGCCGAGTGCCATGAAGTCGCCGTAAGCGAAGTTCACGTAGTTGGTGATCCCGAACTGGAGGCTTAGGCCGACCGCGGCGATCGCGAGCACCGACGCGGTCACCAGGCCGAAGCCGACCGACAGCCAGAAGAGCTGCATCAGCGCTCCCTCACAGACAGGTGTGTTGACGTTTTTGACACCACGCCGCGGATCCCCTCGTCGAGATCGGCGGATCATCCGCTGGGTCGGCGACGTCTGTCGAGGTTGCGTCTCTAAGCCGTACTAAGTGACGATTCGGGTGACTTTCCAAGACTTTCGGTGGGCGGAAACGCCGGCTCGAAGCGGTTACGATGCTGACTTCGTGCGTGGTGCGACGAACCGGCTCCCGTCCCGCAGGCTGTCGACACAGATCCTCGTCCTGCAACTCGCGATCATCGTGACCGTCGTGATCGGGAGCTTCGTCATCGCCTTCGTTCGCGCCCGTCACAACCTCGACCGGCAGGCTGCGCTGGAGTCACTCGCGATTGCTCACGCCGTCGCGGCATCGCCGGAGATCGCGAACGCATTTTCTGCACCTCACCCGGCGCGGATCATCGACCCGATCGCGGAGCGAATGCGCCGGTCGACGGGTGCCGCTTTCATCGTCGTCGCGAACCGCGAAGGGATCCGCTACTCCCACCCGGACCCGAAGGAAATCGGAAAGTCGCTGCTCCACGATCCCGGCGAACCCGTGACGGCTGTGTTGGCCGGGCAGACGCAGAGCGGTGTCCAGACCGGCTCGCTCGGTCGATCGATGCGGGCAAAGGTGCCGCTGCGAAATGCCGAGGGCCAGATCATCGGTCTGGTCTCCGTCGGCGTGCTCGAGACCGCGCTCGGTGAAGCGCTCGTCGACGAGCTGCCGAGCATCGCGATCCCGTTGCTGATCGTGCTCGGCTTCGGCACGGTTGGCGTCGTCCTCCTCGCACGGCGCGTCGGGCGTCAGACGTTCGGCCTCCAGGCCGGCGAGATCGCGACGCTCGTCGAACAGCGCGAGGCGATGCTCCACGCCGTCCGAGAGGGCGCGATCACCGTCGACGCAGGTGGCCGCGTCACTCTCCTCAACGACGAGGCGAAGCGGCTCCTCGACCTCGACGACTCCGCCCTCGGGCGGACGCTCGCGGACGTTGTTCCCGAAGGCCGCGTTCGCGAAGTCCTCACGGGCCAGATCGACGGCCCCGACCAGGTGATCCTCGCCGGGAACCGCGTGCTCGTCGCGAACCGCATACCGGTCGACGTACGCGGCCGCCCGATCGGCGCCGTCGTCACGCTTCGCGACCGCACCGAGCTCGACGCGCTGCTCGGCGAGCTCAACGAGGCGCGTGACCTCGCCGACGCGCTGCGCGCGCAGGAGCACGACTTCCAGCATCGCCTGCATGTGATCAGCGGCCTGGTCGAGCTCGGCCGCTACGACGATGCGGTCCAGGAGATCAACCGGGCATCGAGCCTCCACCAGGAGCTCGCCGGGTCGCTCGTGGACGGCAGCGGCGATCCGAGGCTCACAGCACTCCTGCTCGGCAAGGCATCCGTTGCGAGCGAACGTGGCGTCAAGCTCCACATCTCCGCCTTCCAGGACGTGTCGGACGAGCTCGGGGACGTTGCCGCACTCGCTGCGATGCTCGGCAACCTGATCGACAACGCCATCGACTCGGCGGCGCATGCCGGCGCAGGTGGCCACGTGGACATCTCGCTCATCGTCGACGGTGGCAATCTCGTGATCCGGGTGCACGATTCGGGCGCCGGGATCAACCCGTCACTGAGTAAGGAGATCTTCCGCGACGGCTACACGACCAAGGTCGCCCGTCAAGGAGCAAGGCGTCGCGGACTGGGTCTCGCGCTCGTCAGCCAGGAGGTCCGGCGCCGCGGGGGCCTGATCACCGTCGAGAACATCGACGGAGCGCTGTTCACCGTCACCCTCCCGCTCCGCTCCCGCAACAGAGGGCTCACGCCAAGCACATCATGATCCGCACGCTCGTCGTCGACGATGACTTCATGGCGGCGTCCGTGCACCGCGAGTTCACCGAGCGTGTACCCGGATTCGAGGTCGTCGGCGAGGCGACGACCGGGGCCGACGCGCTCCGTATGGTCGAGCAGCTCCAGCCCGACCTCGTGTTGCTCGACGTCTATCTCCCCGATCTGAGCGGCATCGACGTGCTGCGCAGGCTGCGCGCCGGAGGACAGGCCGATGTCGACGTGATCGCCATAACCTCCGCGAAGGACGTGAACATCCTGCGGGAGGCGATGCATCTCGGCGTTGTGCACTACGTCGTCAAGCCCTTCACGTTCACCACGCTCAGCGAACGGCTCGAGACCTACGCGACCTTGAAGGCGCAGCTCGACCATCTGGAGCGCGCGGAGCAGCCGGAGATCGACCGCCTGTACCAACTCCTTCGCACTCGCAACGTGCACGCGACACTGCCGAAGGGCATCTCCGCCCCAACGCTCGCACACGTCGTCGAAATCCTCCGCGACGCCGACGAAGGGCTCTCGTCGGCGGAGCTCGCGGCACGCGCCAACCTCAGCCAGGGCATCGCCCGCCGCTACCTCAGGTTCCTCGCCGACTCAGGCACGGTGCAGCTCACGCTCAGGTACGCGCCGGCAGGACGCCCGGAGCACATCTACCGCTGGACGACGCTGACGACCCAGAAACCCGTCTCGTCCGGCTGAAGCACCATCAGGATCTGGCCATGTCAGCGTCCGCAAGCACGCCGGCCTCGATGAGCGCAGCGATCGCGTCGGGGCTGTAGCCCAGCAACTCCGCGATCTCGACGGTGTGCTCACCGAGTTTTGGCGGGTCGAGCTGCCCGGGCAGCCTCCGGTCGTCGAGCTCGATCGGCAGCGCCGGCAGCCAGCTCGGGGTGCCGTCGGGGAGCGACAGATCGACGCGCGCTTCGGGCTGGGCGAGCTGCGGGTCGTCGAAGAGCTCGTGGGGAGCCCGGATCGGCGCGAAGCCGGCTCCGGCTGCCTCACAGACGTCACAGATCTCCGCGAGGGTGCGACGCCCCAGCTCGGCGGACAGTTCGGGAAGCAGCCAGTCGCGCGCCTCGACTCGGAGGAGGTTGGTGGCGAGCGACTCGTTCGCTGCCAGCTCCTGCAGGCCGAATGCGGCACAGAAGGCTGACCACTGCGTGTCGGTGACAACGGCCAGGAACACGCTTTCACCGTCGCTCGTCCCGAAGATGTCGTAGATCCCCCAGCCCGGCTCCCGCACCGGCATCGGACGCGGCGCCACTCCTGTGAGCGCGTACCGCGCCATGTGCTGGGAAACGAGGAAGGCACAGTTCTCGAAGAGCCCCGCCTTCACAAGCCTGCCGCGGCCGGTCCGCTCACGTTCGTAGAGCGCGGAGACGATTGCCGTCGCCGCGAACACCGCGCCCATCACGTCGTTCACGGACGCACCGGCCCGCAGCGGCTGCCCCGGCGTGCCAGTCATGAAGGCAAGGCCACCCATCATCTGCACGACCTCGTCAAGAGCAACCCTCCGCTCGTACGGGCCCGAGAGAAAGCCCTTAAGCGAGCAGTAGACGAGGCGCGGCAACTCCGCGCTCAGGGCGGCGTACCCCAGTCCGACGGCGTCCAGCGATCCGTAGCGGAAGTTCTCGACCAGCACATCCGCGTTCGCGATCAGACGCTTGGCGAACGCCAGTCCCTCCGCCTTGTGCACGTCGACGGCGACGCTTCGCTTGTTTCGACTGTACGTCATAAAGACTCCGGCGCTCGCCGCGCCCAGCGTGCGCGTCTTGTCGCCGGTCAGGGGCTCGACCTTCACGACGTCCGCGCCGAGATCGGCGAGCACGAGCCCACAGGCCGGCCCCATGACAACGTGCGAGAACTCGACAACCCGGACGCCCGACAGCGGCAGCGCCGCGGGGTCGGCAGTGCTCACGCGGCAACCGTCGCGGCGACGAAACCCTTTGGCAGACCCGCTTCGGCCACGTGGCCGCGCAGCGTTTCGCCCGGCAACCCGGCCGCGAGCGCCCCACGGGCCTCGACGAGACGATCGATGTCGATGCCCGTCCGGAAGCCCATCGCCTCGACGAGGAAGACCAGATCCTCGGTGACGATGTTGCCGGTCGCCCCGGGAGCGTATGGGCAGCCGCCGAGACCGCCGTGCGAGGCGTCGAAACTCCGGATACCGACGTCGAGTGCCGCGACCACGTTCGCCAGACCCTGGCCGCGCGTGTCATGCAGATGGAGGGCGCCACACTTGCCACCCACTTCGGCCCGCAGGCGCACGAGCAAGCGTCGAACCTGGGTCGGGTTCGCGAACCCGACGGTATCGGCGGGATGAATCGCGTCTACCCCGCAGTCGGCCACGCGAAGAGCCATCTCGACGACGTCGTCCTCGGGAACGACACCCTGGATGGTGCAGCCGAAGGCCGTTGCGAGACCGACATCGATCTGCGTCTTCGGGTACCGCTCGTCGCGGAGCGCGACGATTGCGCGCACGTCGTCGATGATCTCGTCGTGTGTCTTGCGGATGTTCGAGATCGAGTGCGGCTCGCTCACTGACACCGGGACCGTCATCGAGTGAACGCCGGCGTCGAACGCAGTCCGGGCGTAGCGCAGGTTCGGGACGAGAGCCGAAACGTGCAGGCCGGGGATCGCCAAAGCATGGCGAACGACCTCCGCGCAGTCGGCCATCTGAGGCAACGCGCGCGGTGACACGAACGATCCGACCTGGATGTGATCGAGCCCTGCCGCGGCAAGCGCGCCGATCCAAATCAACTTCGCCTCGGTCGCCATCGTCTGCGCGACCGACTGCAGCCCATCCCGAGGCCCAACCTCGACGACGATCACATCGCGTTCAGTCACGCAATGCCTCTACTGCCGAGGCCGCGCAACGAGCACGGCGGGTGGGCTACTGGTGAACCCGCACCGATCGAGAGCATGATCGAAGAAAACCACACGCGCCCACGATGCGGACGATCAGAAAACGTCGGAAAGGCGCCTGCCGGGCGTCTCCGCAATCGACGTCGCCCACCGCCTGGCCCGACCGGCACGCACAGCCTTCGACTGGTGGAGCCTCTAGGCTTTGAGCGGCATGCGCCGGCGCCGGCAGACGTTCCGGCAGAGGGCACGCCCTGCCACTTCGGCGAGGCCGGCCGCGCCGCCCCCGGTCCCCGAGCGGTTCCTCGCACGCCGCCAGGCACGGCGGCGCCGGCGGCGGTGGCTGCTGGTCGCGTCCGTCTTGGTCGTGCTCGTGTCACCGGCCCTCTACTCCTATGTGGCGACGATGATCCGGCCGTCAAGCCTGCCGCTCAGCGTTCGCAGCGTCGAGTGGGTGCGCGACCACCGCGGAAACTGGCTGGTCGACGATGTTGAGCGCGTCTACTACGGCTGGTGGAAGGCGCCGAGGAAGGCGGGCCACAGCTGAAGACGCTCCCGGCCGTCGGCGGCGCAGTGGCACCGCGGCACGCCGCGCGCAAGGCGGCGCGGCATGGCCGCCGCCGATCAAGCCGCTTTCGCACGTCTGCTTCCCGGCGAGGGCATCTGGCATCGGACGGCGCGACTCGTCAGCGTACGCCCGCCGGTGCTCGTGACTGCGTTCCGCACCGAGCGCGACTACCCGCGCATCGTCGCCTACCTCGCCTGGTTCGACCACACCCGGACGACGCTCACGTGGTATCCGGGCCGCTACGAGCCACCGAGCGGCGGCGCACGCGGGCCGACCGAGGTGCCCTACCGCCAGCGCTGGCGGCTGCTCGCGACGTTCAACGGCGGCTTTACCCACCGAGACGGCAACAACGGCTCGGCCGTGTGAACGGCGTCACCGACGAGCCGCTCCAGCCGGGGCTCGCGACGCTCGGTCGGCTACCGCGACGGTCGCGTTGCGATCATCAAGTGGCACGACGGCCCGCACGCTGGGCCGCGGATCCCCTTCGCCCGGCAGAGCTTGCCGCCGATCGTCTGGAACGGCAAGCTCAACCCGAACCTCGACGACAGCACCCACCAGTGGGCTTCACGCTCGGCAACGCCGTCCGCGTCTGGCGCACTGCGGAGGTCCGTTCCACCGGCGCCGCCGCGGCTGGACGCGCGCCGCAAGCGTCGGCGCGCTCCCGCGATCGCGGCGGTGGATCGTTAAGAGACCGCGAAGCGACGGAGTGCGATGCGTCCGGCTCCCGAGTGGCGGCTACCGTTGCATTCGTGTCGGTCCAGCCGAGTTCGAAGAGCTCCACTACCGTCAGAACGACTTAGCCTGCAAGGCTGAGACTCAAACCAAACAGCCTGCATGAAACCCGGAGCGGTTCAGAGTGCCGCTTGTCGGCGGGTCGCCACGCGCGTCCTGTAGCCGGCGTCCCGAGTAAAGAAGAGCGCACTCAGGTTTTGCTTACCGCTCCTCAGCGCCGCGCCTCGGTTCGGCTTTCCGTTCAGCCACTTCAGAAGTTGACGCTCGGGAGACAGGCACTCGATGACGTTCTCACCGACGAGCACAAGATCCTCGAGCATGTCCGGCACCAAGGCTGGCATCGCAAGGAGGGCGTCGAGATGCGGCCGCTCGAGCTGTTCGGGTATCTCCAGCACTATGACGTGCCGACGCGGATGCTCGACGTGACACGCGATCCTCTAGTGGCCGCCTTTTTCGCCTCAGCCGTTGGCGCAAATCCGGAGCGCGAGCCGGTCGGCGCTGGTCGTGGCGATACGGGTTTCCGATGCGAGCGTGCGTAGCACGGACGTCGCCGATGATCTGGTTCAAGCCACCACGTTCACCCCAGACGATGCTCCTTACGCCCTTTGGACCCCGCCAAGCTTCGACTCGCACATCGTGACGCAGCGTGGGCAGTTCCTCATTCCGAACGTCGCTCATGCCATCGGACCCTCTATACGCACCCACTGCGGTAATCGGCATCGGCATTCCGGACGCTAAGGGCGAATATCGAGGACGGAAACATCGACGTCTTCTTCCAGGGCTATCTCGAACCGCAGCGACAAGGTCGATCGCCAGAACGCCCCGTAGACGTCACGATGATCATGATCCCTCGGAGATGAAGGCACCTCTGCGTGAGTGCCTCGCGGCCCTGGGTTTGACGGACCTCACCATTTATCCAGATGACGCGCGCAGTCCAATACTGCACCGGGATCGGTAATCGAAAAGTGCACCGCTCTCGGCGTTGCTGATCGCGTCCGAGCCGCTTTGGAGGCTCGCTCGGTCGGTGATGTCGAGCGAGGGGTGCGGAGGTGCGGAGCGCGTTGGAGTGGGCGCAGGTGCGGGCGTTGGCGGCGGACGGTCTGTCGCAGCGGGAGATCGCGGCCAGGTTGGGGATCAACCGGCGGACGGTCGCACGGCTCGCGGCGGCGGACGAGCCGCCGCGGTACCGGCGGGCCCGGCAGGGGTCGCAGCTTGATCCGCTTCGAGCCGGTGCTGCGTCGGCTTTTGGAGGAGTGGCCGCAGATCAAGGCGCCGCGGCTGACCGAGATCCTGCGCGACGACTACGGCTACACCGGCTCGCTGCGGCTGGTGCAGGAGCGGCTGCGCGAGCTGCGGCCGCGGCAGGTGCGGCCGGCGCAGCGGACGGGCTACCGGCCGGGGCAGGTGCTGCAGCTCGACTGGGCCGAGCTGCCGACGCGGCCGCGGATCGCGGGGCGTGAGCGGCGCGTCTACGCGCTGATCGCGTCGCTGCCGTACTCGGGCGCGCAGACCGCCTTCTTCTCGCTCGACCTGACCATCGAGTCGTTCCTGGAGGGGCACGTGCGCGCGCTGGAGTGGCTGGGTGGGGTGCCGCGCGAGTGCGTCTACGACAACCTCCGCTCGGTCGTCGCCCGCCGCGAGCGCGACACCGTCGTCTGGAATCGTCGCTTTCTGCATCTGCGCGGCCACTACGGCTTCCACGCGACGGCGTGCACGCCGGCGACGCCGCGCGAGAAGGGAGCGGTCGAGGCGGCGGTGCGCTACCTCAAGAGCGGCTTCTGGCCCGCGAGACGCTTCGGCGACGCTCGCCGAGCTCGACGAGCAGTACGCCGACTGGCGCGACCGGATCTGCAACCGGCGCCGGCACGCGACCCGGCGCGTGCTCGTCGCGGAGCGGCTGGCGGAGGAGCGCGCTGAGCTTGCGGCCGCTGCCGCCGACGCGCTTCGACTGGTCCGGGCAGCGCAGCACGCGGGTGCCGCTGGATGGCTACCTGCGCCACGGCGGCTGCTTCTATCGCGCGCCGGAGCGGCTCGTGCACGAGCGGGTCGAGCTTGCCTTCGACCGCGACCAGGTCTGGATCAGCCATCGCGGCGTGGAGGTCGCCCGCTACAGGCGCAGCTACGAGCAGGGCGTCTGGCTGCCGCCGCCGATCATGCGCCCGGAGCCGCCGAGCGCGCGGCGCCGGTCGCTGCTGCCGCCGATCACGGTGGCGCCGCCCGAGCTCGCCGACTACGCGGAGCTGTGCGGATGAGCCGAGCAAGGCGAAGGCCGGCGAGCGGCTGCCCTACCTGCTCTCGAAGCTGAAGGCGCCACGCGTGCTGGAGCGGCTCGAGCAGACCGCCGCACTGGCGCGCGAGCAGGAGTGGCCCTACGAGCGCTTCCTCGAGACGCTGCTGGAGGCGGAGGTCTTCGCCCGCGACGCCTCCGGCGCCCGCATGCGCATCCGCCACGCCGGCTTCCCCGCGCTTGAAGACGCTCGAGGACTTCGACTGGAGCGCGCAGCCCTCGGCGGAGCGGCCGCTCGTGCTGCACCTCGCCCAGCTCGCCTGGATCGAGGAGCACGCCAACGTCTGCTTCCTCGGCCCGCCCGGCACCGGCAAGACCCACCTCGCGACCGCGCTCGCCATGAAGGCGTGCGAGCGCGGCTACCGCGTCGCCTTCGCCACCGCCCAGGAATGGGTCAGCCGGCTCGAGCAGGCGCAGGACCGCAACCAACTCGAGGCCGAGCTGCGCCGGCTCGAGCGCTACCAGCTCCTGATCGTCGACGAGGTCGGCTACCTCCCCCTCGAACGGCAAGCCGCCAACCTGCTCTTCGCCTTGGTCTCCCGCCGCTACGAACGCGGCTCGATCATCATCACCAGCAACCGCGGCTTCGAGCAATGGGGCGAGATCCTCGGCGACGCCATGGTCGCCGCCGCCCTGATCGACCGGCTCGTCCACCACGCCACCATGATCACCCTCAAGGGCAAGAGCTACCGGCTCCGCGAACGCGGCCTCGACGTCACGCCCGCTGCTCAGGCTCCGCCGCTCCGCGGCTCCGCCTGAGCAGCGGAGACCACCTCACCCGGGCCGCGGTGGTGCACTATTCGACTGCGCAAACTGGTGCACTTTTCGGCTGCGCTTGACACCAGACCAGGCTGGTTACGCCAGTTCCTTCCCGCCGAGTTAGCAGTCCACGCCGCTCGCCTGATGAGATGACTACAAGGCGCTCGGCGCCTTCGCGCGGCACGAGTCATCTCGTACCGGTGCGCCTTGAGTGCAAGAAGGAACCACGGCGGTCGGTCGCAGCCCCTCTTGGTAGACGGCTTGTAGACGGAGCGACTCGGAGCGCTTGGCACGTGACGCTCATAGGTGCCGCGAGCCCGCTTCCAGAACGGCCTTGCCGCTACGAATGCCCCCGACAAGAATCGAACTTGTGCACGCGGTTTAGGAAACCGCTGCTCTATCCACTGAGCTACGGGGGCCTGGTTGGGGCAAACTGTAGCCCGGTCGAAACGCCCTGCTGGCTGCGGCTGTCGATGGTCGGCGCTTGCCGCGAATCCCCGGCCGCGGGCCGTCTAGCCGCTGCTCCCCTCGATGATCGCCTCGGCCGCGCTCGCGAGGTCGTGGACGCGTCGCGGTGGGGGAAGCGGGAACGGCCACTCGCGCTCCTCGCGGTCGATCCACACCGCATCGAGGCCGGCGGCCTGGGCGCCGACGACGTCCCAGCCGTGGGCGGCGACCAGGACCGCCGCGCCGCCGGCGCGGCGGGCGGCGAGCTTGTACGGCGCGCGGTGCGGCTTGAACCGCTCGACCTCGTCGCACGAGACGATCTCGTCGACGAGGTCGCTCAGGCCGCTGCGCTCGAGGAGCTTCTCGGTGTCGCTTCGCGCACCGTTCGACAGCGTCATCACCTCGACCTCAGCTTCCCGCAGCCTCCGGAGCGCAGACGCAGCGTCCGGGTAGGGCTCGAGCTTCCCCAGCGCTTCGAGCGGTGCCGTTCCCTCGGGGTCGAGGTCGAGCTGCGCCAGGGTCGTCCTCAGCGCCTGCGCCGCGAGCTCCTTGAACGGCTGGTAGCTCTCGACGATCGTGACGGTCGCGGAGCCGTGCAGGATCCGCTGGAACCACGCCTCGAGGGCCGCAGGCGGTGCGCCGAGCTCGACGAGAGCACGCCGAACCGGCGCGAGGTCGAAGAGCGTTCCGTTGACGTCGAAGACGGCGGTGCACCCCACCGGGAATGCTTGTCCCGCGGCGGCGGCCGTGCAACCTGCGTAGGTGTCAGCGCCCCGCGAGGAACCGTAGACGGTCGACGGCCCGGCGCAGCCCGGCGGCGTCGAAGACATACGGGGTGGCGTTCGCGACGTCGTGCAGCGGGCCGTCCAGCTCGTCGGACCCGGCCGCCGCGTTGACGGCGTAGCGCACCGGGATCTCGTGACAGATGCAGAGGATCACGTCGTCCTCGCGGCCGAGCAGCCGCTCGTAGGCGGCGGCGTAGCGGCGCGCGGCGTCGTCGAGGCTCTCGCCGCCCGGGAACGGCTCGTCGCGCCCGCGGCCGCGCTTCCAGGCCCGGTAGTCGTCGAGCGTCCGCCCCTCGAGCTCGCCGATCCGGATGTCGCCCAGATCCTCGTCGACGACCGTCGGCACGACGTCGGCGCGGCCGCCGAGGGCGAGGCGCGCCGTCTCCTGCGCGCGCGGGAAGCGGGAGGTGACGCAGACGTCGACGTGCACCGCCGCGATCTGTGCGGCGAGCCCCTTCGCCTCCTCGATCCCCCTCGGCGACAGCCCGCGGTCGCGCGCCGGGTCGCCGTTCACGACCCCGTCGACGTTGAACAGCGACTGCCCGTGCCGGGCGAGAAGCAGCACCCGCATCCGCGTGACCGTACCGGCTGCGGGCAGTAACGTCAGCCCCGTGCACGAGACGCGCCTGCAGACCCGCTGGACGGACTTCGACGCGCTCGGCCACATCACCCACGCGGCGTACCCGGTCTACTTCGACGAGGCGCGGGATGCGTGCCTGCGCGAGCGCGTCGGCTCGTTCGACGACTTCCCGTTCGTGCTCGTGCACATCTCGATCGACTACCTGCACGAGATCAGGATGCCGGCGCGCGAGCTCGTCGTCCGCACCCGCATCGCGTCGCTCGGCACGACGAGCGTCACCTTCGAGCACGAGCTGCTCGAGCCGGGCGGGGAGCCCGCCGCGCGATCGCGTGCCGTCGTTGCCGCCTGGGACGGCGCGGCGCGGAAGGCGCGGCCGCTCACCGCCGCCGAGCGCGGGAAGCTCGGCTAGACCGTCGCGAGGATCTCGTCGCCGGCGACGATCACGCGCTCGATCTCGACGCGGTCGTTGAGGACGAGGATGTCCGCGGGCAAACCCACGTCGAGCCGCCCGAGCCCCGGATCGCCCAGCACGTGGGCCGGGGTCGCCGTCGCCGCCCCGACCGCGTCCTCCAGCGGCACGCCGAGCGCGTGCAGGTTGCGCACCGCCTCGATCATCGTCAGGACGCTGCCCGCCAGGATCCCGTCCGGCCCGCGCACGGCGCCCTCGTGCACGTGCACGTCCAGCTCGCCGAGGCTCGACGGGCCGGCGGTGCGGGGCGCCGCGGCGATCGCGTCCGTGATCAGCGCCAGGCGGCCGGCGGCGGCCCGCGCCACCGTGCGCACGGTCTCGGGCGCGAGGTGGATCCCGTCCACGATCACCGAGACGACCACGTCGTCGCGCCCCAGCGCTGCGCCGACGATGCCGGGGTCGCGGTGGAGCAGCGGCCGCATTGCGTTGAAGAGGTGGGTGACCGCGCGGGCGCCGCGGTCGAACGCTGCGTTCGCCTGCTCGGCGGTGGCGTCGCTGTGGCCGAGCGAGATCGCGATTCCCCGCTCGAGCAGCAGGTCGATCAGGCCGTCGGCACCGGGGAGCTCGGGCGCGAGCGTCATCATCCGCACGGGGCCGGCGTCGAGCAGGCGCTCGAGCAGGGCCGGGTCCGGATCCCGGCGCGAGGTGGACTCGTGGGTGCCGAGCCGGTTCGGCGACAGGAACGGGCCTTCCAGGTGCAGGCCGAGCACCCGCGGTCGCGGGCCGCCCGACGGCACCTCGCGCATCGCGGCGAGCACCTGGTGCTCGGGGCTCGTGATCAGCGTCGGCAGATAGGCCGTCACGCCCGTCGCGAGCAGCGCCTCTCCGGCGCGCCGGTACCCGTCGGCGTCGGCGTCGAGGAAGTCGACCCCGCCGAAGCCGTTCACCTGCAGGTCGACGAATCCCGGCACGGCGACACCGCGCCCGCCGGCGCCCGCCGCGCCGATCGCCGCGATCCGGCCGTCGACGACCTCGACGTCGCCGAGGACGAAGATCCCGCCGACGAGCGCCGCTTCCACGCCGAGCTTCATCGAGCGTCAGTCTAGAAGCCTCGGCCCCATTTGGTCAATACCAGTATCGGGCGGAAGTGGCGACGTTCGCTTGTATCGCGTGCGATCTGGTCTATACCATCGGCGCCGATGGCGCAGATCCGCCTGGAGTCGGTGAGCAAGACCTTCGGCGTCGTCCCGGCCGTCGACGACGTCTCGCTGCAGATCGCCGACGGCGAGTTCCTCGTGCTGGTCGGCCCCTCGGGGTGCGGCAAGTCGACCCTGCTGAGGATGATCGCCGGCCTCGAAGAGGTGTCGGCCGGGACCATCTCGATCGGCGACCGCGACGTGACCGACCTCGCGCCGCGGAGCCGGGACATCGCGATGGTCTTCCAGACCTACGCCCTCTACCCCCACATGACCGTCCGCCAGAACCTCGGCTACGGCCTCAAGGCACGGCGCACGGCGAAGCCGGAGATCGCCCGCCGCGTGGCGGAGGTCGCCGAGCTGCTCGGGCTCGGCGAGCTGCTCGAGCGGCGGCCGGCACAGCTGTCGGGCGGCCAGCGCCAGCGCGTCGCGATGGGGCGCGCGATCGTGCGCCAGCCGCAGGCGTTCCTGCTCGACGAGCCGCTGTCGAACCTCGACGCGAAGCTCCGGGTGGGGATGCGCGCCTCGCTTGCGCAGCTCCATCAACGGCTGGGGGTGACCACCGTCTACGTCACGCACGACCAGACCGAGGCGATGACGCTGGGCCAGCGAGTCGCCGTCATGCGCGACGGGCGCATCCTCCAGTGCGACCGGCCGCAGCGCCTCTACGCGGAGCCGGCGAACCTGTTCATCGCCGCCTTCATCGGCTCGCCGGCGATGAACCTCGTCGAGGCGACGGTGGAGAGCGGCACGGTCGCCTTCGGGCAGTACCGCGTCCCCCTCGAGGCGCCGCCGTCCGGCCGCGTCGTGCTCGGGATCCGCCCGGAGAGCTTCGAGGACGCCGCCTTCGCGCCGGGCCGGCCGACGATTCCCGTGCGGGTCGAGGTGCTCGAGGATCTCGGCTCCGACGCGCACGTCTTCTTCCACGTCGACGCCCCGCCGATCACCGCCGAGATCCTCGAAGCAAGCGGCGACGACGGTCTCCTGGCGGCCGACCGCGCGCTCTTCACCGCCCGCGTGGACGCCCGCACGCGGGCTCGGGTGGGCGAGCAGCTCGACCTGGCCGTCGATCCCGCGCGCTTCCAGTTCTTCGACCCGGAGACCGGGGTGCGGCTCGACGGCTCCGCGGCGCCCCGGCCGGTCGGCGTGCCCGGATGACGAAGCAGCGCGAGACACGCGAGCGCGTGCTCGACCTGATCGAGCGGCTCGGGGTCGGCGACGCGATCCCCTCCGAGCGGCAGCTCAGCGCCGACCTCGGCGTGTCGCGCCTGACCGTCCGCGCCGCGCTCGACGAGCTCGTCCGCGAGGGCTAGCTCGTCCGCAAGCGCGGCAGCGGCACGTTCGTCAGCGAGCCGAAGATCGCCCAGGAGCTGACGATGACGTCGTTCACGCGAGGACATGCGGCGCCGCGGGATGGTGCCCGGGAGCCGGACGCTCGACCTGCGCGACGACCCCCGCGGGCCCATGGCTGGGCCGGATTCTGCCGTCTGTCGCCCGTCCGAGCCGATCGTCGTCGTCAAGCGCCTGCGCCTCGCCGACCGCGAGACGATGGCGATCGAGACGCTGCACGTCCGCGCCTCGCTCGTCCCCGGCCTGTCGGCCGCAGACCTCGAGGAGCACTCCTTCTACGAGCTGCTCACCGAGCGCTACGACGCTCGACATCGTCGGCGGCACGCAGACGATCGAGCCGACGGTGACGAACGAGGAGGAGTCGGAGGCGCTCGGCGTCCCGCTGCACTCGCCCGCGCTGCTCTTCGAGCGCGACGACCCACTCGCGGGCCGGCGAGATCGTCGAGTACGTCCGCTCGATCTACCGCGGCGACCGCTACCGGCTCGTCACCGAGCTCGAGCCGGGACGCGCGTCGGCGTGACAGGTCAGTACCAGAGGGCGAAATCGCGGATCTACAGCTGTACAAGACCAGTTCTGAGACTGGTATGATGAAATTGGTCTTGACAAGCAGCGCGATCTGTGCGACCTCGCGCCGTGAGCCAAGTGGTCTGAACCAATCCGACGGCCGCTTCGCACGTTGTCCCGCCGGCCATCCGGGACCGGAGCGGGCGAGGGCCGTCCCTCAGGATGGGAGATCAGCGATGAAGGCACGCATCATCGCCGTCGCGCTGCTCGTCGCGGCCCTCGGCAGTCGGCCGCGTCGACGCGCGGCGAGCGGCGCGACCAGACGCAGCTCGCAGGCGAGCATCACCGTCTGGCTGCAGATCGACGCGCAGTCCGGCTGGCCGGACGTCGTCGCGGCCGCGAACGCGCGTTCCAGAAGCAGCATCCGGGCGTGGACGTCAACGTCCAGTACCAGACTGGGGCCAGCACCTCGGGAAGTTCGACGCGACCCTCGCCGGCGGCGACGCGCCGGACGTGATCGAGATGGGCAACACCGAGATGACGAAGTACATGGCGGCCGGCGCGTTCCAGGACATCAGCGCCGACGAAGGCGACGTTCGACAACTCGGGCACGTGGCTCGAGGGGCTCGCCGCCTCCGGGCGCTACAACGGCAAGCTCTACGGCGTTCCGTACTACGCCGGCTCGCGCGTCGTCACCTACCGCTCCGACCTGTTCAAGCAGGCCGGCATCAAGGTGCCGACGAGCCTCGCGCAGTTCACGGCCGACGCGAAGACGCTCGACCAGAAGTTCGGCAAGAAGGGCTTCTCGCCGGTCTACATCGCCGGCACCGACTGGTACGTCGGCGATGGGCTTCGTCTACGACTACGGCGGCAAGATCGCCACGCGGGTGAGCGGCAAGTGGAAGGGCACGCTCGACTCGCCGAAGTCGATCGCCGGGCTGACCGCGTACAAGAACTTCTTCCTCGCCGCCTCGCACGCGAGCAAGACGACCGACGAGACCCGCCCGACCCCGTACAGCGTCTACGCGGACGGGCAGGCGGCCTCGATGGTCGGCCCGGGCTGGTTCATCGTGCTGCGTCGGCGACAAGTACAAGGCGGTCGACGGCGCAGTTCGTGATGCCGAGCCACGAGGCCGGCAAGCCGATGCCCGGGCTTCCTCGGCGGCTCCGACCTCGCCGTGCCGGTGCGGCGGGAACAAGGCAGCTGGGCGTCGACTGGATCGCCGCCTTCACGAGCACGTCGTCGGAGAAGGCGCTGCAGGCGAAGGGCAACATCCCGAACACGACCACCCTGCTGAACACGGCGAAGGTCAACGAGCGGGCCGCGCTCCGCAGCTGGTTCGTGCCGGCCGCGAAGAACTGGGTCAACGTCGAGAACGGCAACATCCTCCGCACGATGCTGTCGCAGATCCTGACCGGCAAGCTGAGCGTCAAGCAGGCGGCCGAGACGGCGAGCGACAACATCACGTACATGCTGAACGCGCCGTAGGACGTGCAGGACGCGGGACGCCGAGATCGCGGCCCCGCCGGGACGCGGCGAGCGCCGCCCGGACGGCGGCTCCCGTCCCGGCGGCGCGGCACTGCCGCGTCCGTCCCCTACGGCCTGGTCTCGCCGGTCGTCGTCACGATCGGCCTGATCCTCGGCTATCCGATCTACAAGCTCGTCCGGCTCTCGTTCGAGCGGTACGGGCTCTTCGAGCTGATCCGGCACCAGGGAGCCTGGATCGGCGCTGCACAACTACGGCTCCGTCCTCCACGACCGGTCTTCTGGGACACGCTGGTGCGCACGGTCGTCTTCACGGTCGCGAACGTCGGCCTGACGATCGTGCTCGGGACGCTGCTCGCGCTGCTGCTCGTCCAGCTCAGCACGGCCGTCCGCATCCTGCTCACCGCGGGCCTCGTCCTCGTCTGGTCGATGCCGGTCGTCGTCGCCGTGCAGGTCTGGTACTGGATGACGAACTTCCAGAACGGCATCGTCAACTACCTGCTGACGCAGCTCCACCTCGGCGACTTCTTCCACCACGACTGGTACGCGACCACCTTCTCGAAGCTGAGCATGGTCACCCTGCTGATCGTCTGGGGGGCGCTGCCGTTCGTCGTCGTCACCCTCTACGCCGGCCTCGCGCAGGTGCCGCGCGAGCTGGTCGAGGCGGCCGAGATCGACGGGGCCGGTCGCTGCGCGTCTTCCGCGACGTCACCTTCCCGATGCTGCGGCCGATCCTGCTGATCCTGACGAGCCTCTCGATCATCTGGGACTTCGGCGTCTTCGCCCAGCCGTACCTGCTGATCGGCCAGTCGCAGACACGACGCAACTACCTGATGAGCGTCTACGTCTTCAGAAGGGATACTTCAAGAGCGACTTCGGCCGCGGCGCCGCGATCTCGCTGCTGATGCTGTTGATGGTCGCCGTGACTCAGCGTCGTCTACGTCCGGCGGATGGTGAGGATCGGAGACGCGACGTGAGCCGCCGCCGCGGCCGCCGCGCGCGCAGAGCCGGCTGGAACCTGCTCGGCGTCGCGGTCTTCGTCGTCATGGTCTTCCCGGTCTTCTGGATGGTCTCGACCGCGTTCAAGCCGACCGACGAGATCGACAGCCTGACGCCGACCTGGTTCCCGCTCCATCCGACGCTCGCGCACTTCCGTGACGCGATCCACCGCCCCTACTTCTGGAGCTCGAGTCAAGAACAGCCTGATCATCGTCGGCGTCACCGTCGCGATCTCGATCGTGCTCGCGTTCCTCGCCGCCGTCGCGCTCGCCAGGTTCCGCTTCGGCGGCCGGAAGCTGTTCATCGTGCTCGTGATCGGGATCCAGATGCTGCCGCAGGCAGGCCTGATCATCCCGCTCTACGTGGTGCTCGCCCGCTATCACCAGGTGAACGCGCTCTTCGGCCTCGTCGTCACCTACATGACGTTCGTCCTGCCGTTCGCGGTCTGGACGCTGCGCGGCTTCCTGCTCGGGATCCCGAGGGAGCTCGAGGAGGCGGCGATGGTCGACGGCTCGAGCCGCGTCGGGGTCTTCCTGAAGATCCTGCTGCCGCTGATGGGTCCCGGCCTCGTCGCGACGTCGGTGTTCGTCTTCATCACGAGGTGGAACGAGTACATCTTCGCGTACGTGCTGCTGAACGACCAGACGAAGCAGACGGTCACGGTCTGGCTCTCCTACTTCTACGGGACGAGCCGTCAGATCGACTGGGGCGGGCTGATGGCGGGCTCGAGCCTCGCCGCGATTCCCGTCGTCGTCTTCTTCCTGCTCGTGCAGCGCAAAATCGCCTTCGGGCTGACGTCCGGCGCGGTGAAGGGATGAAGCGCGAGCTCGCGACCGCGTGCATCCTGCCGAGCTTCGCCGGCGATGCGACTCCCGACTGGGTGCGGCGCTTCCTCGCGGAGGGTGGGGTCGGCGTCGTCCTGTTCGCGCACAACGTCCCCGACCTCGACCGACTCGCCGCGCTCTGCGCCTCCCTCCGTGCGGAGCGCGGCGAGATCCTGCTGGCGATCGACGAGGAGGGTGGCGACGTCACGCGCCTCGAGTGGCAGCACGGCAGCTCGTATCCGGGCGGAGCCGCGCTCGGCCGTCTCGACGATCCGGCCGTGACGGAGTCGGTCGCGCGCTCGCTCGGCGCGGAGCTGGCGGCGGTCGGGGTCAACTGGAACCTCGCCCCGGTCGCCGACGTGAACGTGCCGTCGAACCCGGTGATCGGGACGCGTGCCTTCGGCTCCGACGCCGAGCTCGTCGCCCGTCACGTCGCCGCCTACGTGCGGGGCCTCCAGTCCGTGGGGGTGGCGGCCTGCGCGAAGCACTTCCCGGGTCACGGCTCGACCAGCGGCGATTCGCACGTCGAGCTCCCCGTCCTCGTCGGCGACGTCGCGGCCGGCCTGCCGCCGTTCCGCGCCGCGATCGACGCCGGCGTCCGCTCGATCATGACCGCCCACGTGCGCGTGCAGGAGCTGCCGGCGACCGTCGACCCCGACGTCGTCACCGGGCTTCTTCGGCACCGGCTCGGCTACGACGGCGTCGTCGTCGCCGATGCCCTCGAGATGAAGGGCGTCAGTGCAAGCCTCGGTGTCGAGGCCGCCGCCGTGGCGGCGCTCGCGGCCGGCGTCGACGCGCTGTGCGTGGGGCACGACCTCGGCGAGGACGCGGTCGAGTCGATCCGGGCGGCGCTGGTCGAGCAGGTCGACGAGGAGCGGCTGCGCGAGGCGGCCGGCCGCGTCGCGAGCCTCGCAGCGTGGGCGCGGCCCTGCGCATCCCAACCGGACCGCGACGGGGCCGCGGCGGTCGCCCGCAGGGCGCTGCTGTGCGAGGGAGACCTCTCGCTCGCGCGCGCGCCGATCGTGGTCGACCTGCGCCCGCCGGCGAACATCGCGGCGGGGGAGCCGGCACACGGCCTGCCGCGCGCGCTGATCGTGCGCGAGGGCGAGCCGGTTCCCGCCGCCGACGTGTTCGTCGTCCGCGACGCGCACCGGCACGCCTGGATGCGGGCCGCCGCCGACGTTCCCGGCGCGATCGTCGTCGAGACCGGGCTGCCGGTCTGGCGGCCGTCGCTGAGCCGCGGCTACGTGGCCACGTTCGGCGGCGGCCGGGTCTCGCTCGCCGCCGCGGCCGAGGCGCTCGCGCTGTGACGAGCAGCCTCGAGCGCGAGCTGTACGAGCAGCCGGAGGCGCTCGCCCGCCTGCTCGAGCGTCGCACCGCCGACGCAGCCGAGGTCGCCCAGCTCTTCCGCCGGCCCGACGTCCGTTACATCCTGATCGCGTCACGGGGCAGCTCGTCGAACGCGGCCCGCTACGCGCAGTACCTGCTCGGCCGGGCGCACCGCGTCCCGGTGTACTTCGCGACGCCGTCCCTGTTCACGCTGTACCACCAGCCGCCGCGTCTCGACGGTGCACTCGTCGTCGGCATCTCCCAGTCGGGTGAGTCTCCCGACGTCGTCGAGGTGCTCGCCGAGGCGCGCCGTCAGGGCCGGCCCACCGTGGCGCTCACGAACACGCCCGACTCGCCGCTCGGCCGGGAGTCGGATGCCGTGCTCGCGCTCGAGGCGGGTGCCGAGCAGGCGGTCGCCGCCACGAAGACGTACGTCAACTCCCTCGGCGCGGTGGCGCTCCTCTTCGTCGCAACCACGGGTGACGGGGCGGCCCGGTCGGAGCTCGAGCGGATGCCGCTCCGGCTCGCAGCGCAGCTCCAGCGCTCGGCGGAGGCGGTGTCCTCCCTCGACGGGCTGGGCCACCTCGACGGCGGAACCGTGATCGCCCGCGGGATCAACTACTGCACCTCGTTCGAGATCGCGCTGAAGATCCGCGAGCTCTCGGGGCTGCTCTTCGAGGCGTACTCCGCGGCCGACCTGCTGCACGGCCCCGTCGCCGCGATCGGGCCGAACTGGCCCGTGCTGGTCGTCGCCCCGACGGGTCCGGCCTTCGCGGAGCTCGTCCAGGCCGTCGACGCCGTCGTCGCCCGCGGCGCCCGGATCCTCGCCGTCACCGACGACGCGGCGCTCGCCGCGCGGGCAACGCTCGCCTTGCCGCTCGTCGAGGACGTGCCGGAGTGGCTGAGCCCGCTCACCGCCGTCGTCCCCGGTCAGCTCGCCGCGATGCGGCTCGCGCTGCTGCGCGGCGTCGACCTCGACCGTCCCCTGGGCCTCCAGAAGGTGACGCTCACGCGCTGAGCGCGTGCTCGAGCTCCGTGAGGTCGCGACGGAGGCTCGAGCAGACGAGCTCGCAGAGGGCGAAGACCGTCGGGTCTGCGATCCGGTAGTACGAGAAGTTCCCCTCCTTGCGCCGCGCGAGGCAGCCGCTCCGCTGCAGCAGGCCCAGGTGCTTCGACACGTTCTGCTGGCTCATCCCGGTCGCGGCGGCGAGCTCGAGCACGCTCGCCTCCCCCTCGTGGAGCCGGTCGAGCAGGCGGATCCGGGCCGGCTCGCCGAGCGCGCGGAACCGGCCGGCGATCCTCTCCACGAGCTCGTCGGAGAGCGGGTGGCTGATCGCCGGCCGGCCGAGCGTCGTCATGCGTGTGTCGGCCTCATGTGCGTGAGCGTCCACTTCTCGAGGCGCTCCCCGTACAGCCCGACTCCGGCGAGCAGCACGAGCAGCACACCCGGAACCATGAAGAACCAGGTGAAGAGGTTGAAGTTCGGCAGGCTCGACACCTGCTGGTAGTCGCCGACGTTTCCCTGCATCGTGGTGACGAGGGGCCTGTAGTGGGCGAGGCCGGCCGGCACCTGGGCGAAGATGCCCGCGTTCGCGCGCATCAGCGCGATGAACTGCGTCAGGTCGCCGATCATCGCCGGCATCCCGGTGAAGAGCGGCGCCAGTTGCGGGAACTCCTGCTGGAGCTTCTGCATCTGCGCCTGGGTCAGCTCGACCGACGTCATGCCGTCGATGTAGCCCTGGAACTTGGCGATGTTCTGCTTGCTCATCGCCGGTACGACCTTGCCCAGCGGCGTGAACACGTCGTTGTAGTAGTACGCCGTCGTCTTGACCTGATCCGGCTGCATGATCGGCTGGAAGTCGCCCATCATCCGCTCGCCGGCTGCGGCCTTCGACGGCAGGGAGATCGCGAGCGGCGCGATCACGAGCGCGAGCCCGATCACGAGCACGCCCCACAGGATCTTGCGGTTCATTCAGGACCTCCTCGGGTCGATCCCGATCCTGGGCCTCCGGTCGAGCCGAGTCGTCGGTCGGCGCGCTGATTGCCGATTCGGACAACTACGCGCGAAAGTAGTTGTCCGAATGGATCGTGCGCGGAAGCGCTGGTTCGACACGCCAACTGTTCCCGAGGCGTGCGGCCCGGGCCGGCTCGACACTGGGTCGCAGGAAGGAGGCTCCACATGCTCGACGAGCAGCACGTCACCGTCGCCGCGCTCGGCGAAGAGGAGATCCGCGAGATCGTCCGGTCCGAGCTTCGGCGCGACGCCGGCCCTCGGACGGCCGCGTTCATCGCCTCGAAAGGGACCCTCGACTGGGCCTACCCGCCGTTGATCCTCGCGACCACGGCCGCCGCATCCGGGATGGACGCGTCGATCTTCTTCACCTTCTACGGCCTCAACATCATCCACAAGGACTTCGAGCGGCTGCTGAAGGTCTCGCCGCTCGGCAACCCGGCGATGCCGATGCCGGTGCCGATGCCGAACCTCGTGCTCGGCCTGCCGGGAATGGGCCCCGTCGCGACGCAGATGATGAAGGCGAAGTTCCGAGGCAAGCACGTCGCGGGCATCGGCGAGTTGCTCGAGTCCGCGCAGGAGCTCGGCGTCCGGTTCGTCGCCTGCCAGATGACGATGGACGTGTTCGGCTACGACCAGGACGACTTCATCGACGGCGTCGAGTTCGCCGGCGCGGCCGCGTTCCTCACGGAGGCACGGCAGGCGCACGTGACCCTCTTCATCTAGGAGACGACGATGACCCAGACGACGATCGAGGAGACCACGGTGCTCGACGCCAGCGGCCTCCTCTGCCCGATGCCGATCGTGAAGACGGCGAAGGCGATGAGAGAGCTCACGCCGGGCGACGTGCTGAAGCTGCTGGCGACCGATCGCGGGTCGGTGGCAGACGTCCCCGCCTGGGCCCAAAGCACCGGCAACGAGTTGCTCGAGTGGCACGAGGAGAACGGCACCTACGTCTTCTTCGTCCGCAAGGGCGAGGAGGCGTAGAGCGATGGCTGTCGACGAGAAGCTCGTGATCATGGTCACCCACGGCCCCGACGACCCGGAGCTCGCGACGATCCCGTTCGCGATGGCCGGGGCGGCGGTCGCTTCCGACGTCGACGTCGTCCTGGGGTTCCAGGGCGACGGGTGCCTGCTGGTCAAGAAGGGAGTCGCCGAGACCGTGCGCGCACCGGAGTTCGCGCCGCTGGGTGAGCTCATGGACACGATCAAGGAGATGGGCGCCGAGTTGCTCGTCTGCTCGCCGTGTGTGAAGAAGCGCGGCCTCACCGAGGACGACCTGGTCGACGGCACGGAGATCGTCGCCGCGGGACGGTTCGTCGCGGAGGTCACGTCCGCCACCAACAGCCTTGTCTACTGAGGAGCCACGATGACCACCATCGAGATCGAGAACGTCACCGCCGCCGAGATCGTCGACGCGCGCGGTGCAGCCTGCCCGGGCCCGCTGCTCGAGGCGAAGAAGGCGATGGGGCGCGTCCCCGTCGGCGACGTGCTCGAGCTGTGGTCGAGCGACTCGCAGACGAAGAACGACGTCGAGGCCTGGTCGGCGAAGGTCGGGCACGATTTCCTCGGCGTCGCCGTCACGGACGGCTACGACCGCGTGTTCATCCGGCGCGGGAAATGATCCAGGCGCTCGCCGTCGAGCCTGCGGCAGGACGGGGATCCGCTCCACGGATCCTCGTCTTCTCGACGAACGCGATCTCCGACCCCGGCATCGACCTGGCGGGCAGCTCCCACCTGCACTACCCGCCCGAGGTCGTCGTGCTCAGCCTCCCCTGCACGAGCGGCATCAAGCCTGCCTGGATCCTGCACGCGCTCGAGCGGGGCTTCGCCGGCGTCTTCCTCGCCTCCGACGGTGACGAGTGCGGCTATCTGCCGGATTGCAGCGCACGCTCGTCGCGCATCGCGCGCGACGCGCAGGCCCTGCTCGCCGAGCACGGGATCGACGGGCGCCGGCTGAAGCTGGCAGCGATCTGCTCCGTCTGCGCGGCACCGTTCGCGAAGCACGTGCGCGAGTTCGCCGAATCGCTCGCGGAGCTGGAGGCGTAGATGCAGTACGACGCACTCGTCGTCGGCAGCGGCATCGGAGGGATGGAGTCGGCGCTGAAGCTCGGCGACATGGGCTATCGCGTGCTGGTGGTCGAGAAGGAGCCAAGCATCGGCGGGAAGATGATCCTGCTCAGCAAGGTGTTCCCGACGCTCGACTGCGCGAGTTGCATCTCGACGCCGAAGATGGCCGCGACGGTCCACCACCCGAACGTGACGGTGCTCACCGACGCGGAGGTGACCGGCATCACGCCCGACGGCGACGGGTTCCACGCCTCCGTGCGACAGCGGCCGCGCTTCGTCGACGAGTCGCTCTGCACCGGCTGCCGCCAGTGCGAGCTCGCGTGCACGGTTGCCGTGCCCGACCAGTTCAACGGTGAGCTCGTCTCCCGCCGCGCCGCCTACATCGCCTTCCCGCAGGCGATCCCGCAGAAGGCCCTCGTCGAGCGCGCCGGCACGTCGCCCTGCAGCTTCGGCTGCCCCGCGGGGATCAAGGCGCACGGCTACGTCTCGCTCGTCCGTAGCGGCGAGTACGAGAAGGCGTTCGCGCTGGTGGCCGAGACGACGCCGCTCGTCGGCAGCCTCGGCCGCGCCTGCTACGCACCCTGCGAGGAGCAGTGCACGCGCGGCTCGCTCGAGGGGCCGCTCGCGATTCGGCGCCTCAAGCGGTTCGTCGCCGACCGGCACTACGCCTCCGCGGAGCCGCCTCCCGGCGCACCGCCCGCAGCCAACGGCAAGCGCGTCGCCGTCGTCGGGTCCGGCCCCGCCGGCCTCACCGCCGCGTGGCTGCTGGCGCGGCGGGGCTACGGCGTGAAGATCTTCGAGGCTGCGCCCGAGCCCGGCGGCGCACTGCGGCTCTCGATTCCGTCGTACCGGCTGCCGGCCGAGGTGGTCGAGCGGGACGTCGCGAACGTCACGGCGATCGGTGTCGAGATCGCGACCGGCTCCCACGTCGAGGATCTCGCCGCGCTGCGCAGCGACGGCTTCGACGCGGTGCTCGTGGCGACCGGCACGCCCAGGGCCGCCCGGCTCCGGGTGCAGGGAGAGGAGCTCGAGGGAGTCTCGAGCGCGCTCGACTTCCTCCGCGACGTGAAGCTCGGCGGAGCTCCCGCGGTCGCCGGTCGCACCGTCGCCGTGGTCGGCGGCGGGAACGTCGCGATCGACGCCGCTCGATCTGCAGTGCGGCTCGGAGCCGCCCGGGTGCACCTGGTGTGCCTCGAGCAGCGTCCCGCGATGCCCGCCTACGACTGGGAGGTCGACGAGGCGCTCGCCGAGGGAGTCCAGCTCCACGACGGCTTCGGGATCGCGTGCATCCGCGGTGCCGGCCGGGTCGCCGGCCTGCGGCTGCAGCGCTGCCTCTCGGTCTTCGACCAGGACGGCCGCTTCGCGCCCCGCTACGACGAGGCCGACGGTGCCGAGCTCGGCTGCGACGCGGTCGTCGTCGCCGTGGGGCTGGGGCCCGACCGGACGACGCATCCGGAGCTCGACGACGTCGATCCGCGGACGTTGCAGACCGGGCTGGCCTGGCTGTTCGCGGCGGGCGACGCGGTCACGGGAGCCTCGACGATCCCGAAGGCCGTGGGTCACGCGCGCCGTGCGGCGCACATGATCGACCGCTACCTCACGGGCCGGCCGCTGGACGGCTTCGAAGAGCCGCTGCCGGTCGTCGAGGGGACGGACGTCCTGGCACGCCAGGCGAGTCACAGCCGCCGCGATCCGATCGCCGCGAGCCTGCGCGCGGTCGCCGCCCCCCGTGACTTCGCCGAGCTCGAGCCGGCGCTCACCGAGCCCGAGGCACGCCGGGAAGCCGGGCGTTGCCTCGACTGCGGCGTCTGCTCGGAGTGTCACGAGTGCCTCGCCGCTTGCCCTGCCGACGCGATCGACCTCGGCGCGCGCGAGGACGATGTCGAGATCGACGTCGGGGCGGTGATCGTCTCGACGGGGTACAAGCTCTTCCCGGCCGACCTGAAGCCGCAGTACGGGTACGGCCGCTTCAAGAACGTGATCACCGGCACGCAGATGGAGCGCTTGCTCGCCCCGACGCGTCCGTACAACACGGTCCTGCGACCCGGCGACGGCAAGGTGCCCGAGCGGATCGCCTACGTGATGTGCACCGGCTCGCGTGACGAGACCGTCGGCAACCCCCTCTGCTCCAAGTTCTGCTGCATGTACTCGATCAAGCAGAACCAGCTGATCATGGGGGCCCTGCCGCTCGCAGACGTCACGGTGCACTACATCGACGTGCGGGCGGTGGGGAAGGGGTACGACGAGTTCTTCGAGCAGGCCAAGTCGATGGGCGCGAGCTTCGTCAAGGGCCGCGTCGCGTCGATCGACGAGCGCGGGAACGGCGACCTCGTCCTCCGGTACGAGGACGTCGAGGCCGGCGGCGTCGTCGAGGCCGAGTACGACCTGGTCGTGCTCGCTGTCGGCGTGCTGCCGAACCGGGACGCCGAGTCGCTGTTCGCCGACGACCGGCTCGCCTTCGACGAGTTCCACTACGTGTCCGAGGCCGACGCCGATCTCAATCCGGCCGCCACCAACATCCCCGGCGTCTATGTCGCCGGCTCGGCCTCCGGGCCCCGCGACATCCCGGAGTCGATCCTGCATGCCGGCGCGGCGGTCGCGCAGGCGGCCGCGCACCTCGAGCGCCGCAACGCGACGATCCCGGAGCGGCAGCTCGTGGGCCCGGCCGAGGTCATGTCATGAGCGAGCGGCGGCTGGGCGTCTACGTCTGCAACTGCGGCGGCAACATCTCCGACTACGTCGACGTGGAGCGCGTCGTCGATGCCGTGCAGGGCGAGCAGGGCGTCGTCGTCGCCCGCCGCGCCATGTTCACGTGCTCCGACGCGACGCAACAGGAGATCGAGACCGACATTCGCGAGCAGCGGCTCGACGGGCTCGTGGTCGCCTCGTGCTCGCCGAAGCTGCACACGTTCACCTTCCGCGAGGTGGCGCGCCGCGCCGGCCTGAACCCGTACGAGTACACCCAGGTCAACATTCGCGAACAGTGCTCGTGGACACACACCGACGACCCGGAGGGGGCGACGGAGAAGGCGATCCGCCTCGTGCGCGCCGGAATCGCGCGCACCCGGCTCTCCGAGCCGCTCGAGCCGCTCGTCGTCGAGACGACGTCGCGGGTGCTCGTGATCGGCGGCGGCGTCGCCGGGCTGCGTGCCGCGGCCGGCCTGGCCGACATCGGGCTCTCGGTCGTCCTCGTCGAACGGGAGCCCGAGCTCGGCGGTTGGGTCGGGCGGCTCGGCCCGATGTTCCCGGACGAGACCGACGGCCGCCGTCTCGTCGACCGCCTGAAGCGTGCCGTCGCGCACCGCGACGTGACGGTCTTCACGAACGCCGAGCTGGTGGAGAAGTCGGGCGTCTACGGGAACTACCGGGCGAAGATCCGCGTGCAGGGCGAGCGGCCCGAGACGATCGAGGTCGAGATCGGCTCGATCGTCGTGACGACCGGCGCCGACGCGTACCTGCCCGAGATCGGTGAGCTCGGCTACGGCATCGACGGCGTGCTCACGCTCCCCGAGTTTCGCGCCCTGCTCGACGAGGGTGAGGGGCCGCTCGTCCAGGGAGGCCGACCGGTCGAGAGCATCGCCTACGTGTACTGCGTCGGCAGCCGCAACGCCCAGCATCCGGCCTGCTCGCGCTACTGCTGCACCGCCGCCGTCCATGCGTCGCTGCTCGCCTCCGGTCGGGGCGGGGCGATCCGCCAGTACCACCTCTACCGCGACCTGCGCACCTACGGCAAGAACGAGCTGCTGGCCACCCGGTCGCGGCGCGAAGGGTCGCTCTACCTGAGATTTCCCGACGACGAGCCGCCCGAGGTGGCGCGCTCCGACGACGGACGGCTGGCGGTCTCCGTGCGCGACCTCCTGACCGGCGGCGAGCACCTGACGATCGCCGCCGACCTCGTCGTGCTCGTCACCGGCCTGGTGCCGCGGCGTAACGAGGACCTGGTCTCGGTCCTGAAGCTGCCGGTCGGCACGGACGGGTTCTTCAACGAGATCCACCCGAAGCTCCGGCCCGTCGAGACGGTCGTCGACGGCGTGCTCGTCGCCGGTGCCTGCCAGGGGCCCAAGACCTCGTCCGAGAGCGTCGCTTCTGCACTCGCCGCCGTCACCCAGAGCGGAGCCGTCCTCAAGCAGGGGTCGGCGTCGCTCGACCCGCAGGTGGCGGTCATCGACGTCGCCCGGTGCACCGGCTGCGGTGCCTGCAGCACGTCGTGCCCGTTCGCGGCGATCGACCAGGTCGTGGTCGACGGCCGCAGCGTCGCGGCCGTCCTGCCCGCGAGCTGCAAGGGCTGCGGTGGCTGCGTCCCCGTCTGCCCCGAGGACGCCATCGACCTGCTCGGCTACTCCGACGCACAGGTGCGGGCGGCGATCGACGCGCTCGCGGTGGACGTGGTCGCATGACCCGCGACGTCCGCGAGGTGGTGCGCGACGAGCCGCTCGAGCGGGACCGGATCCTGGCCGCGGTCGCGGAAGGGCCGCTGACGGTGCCCGAGCTCGCCGCCTCCTCGACCGGCGCAGCGACGAGGTGCTCGTCTGGGTGATGGGGATGCGCAAGTACGGGCACCTCGTCGAGCACGACGTCACCGCGGACGGCTACTACCGATACGGGAGGGCGGGCTGATGGAGACCCTCGACCCGCGCCTCCTGCCCGAGGTTGCGAGCGCCGGGTTCTTCGATGCCGCCGTGTGCATGAACTGCGGTCTCTGCACCGCGACGTGTCCGCTGGAGATCGACCTGCTGCCGCGACGGCTCTTCAGGGTCGTCCTGCTCGGCATGCGTGACCACCTCGAGGAGGAGCGCGAGGCGGTGTTCTCGTGCCTGCTCTGCCGGGCGTGCGAGGAGAGCTGTCCCGCCGGCGTCCACATCGCCGAGAACGTGCGCACGCTCCGCCATTACCTGAACCACGACCTCCTGGAGCACTGACGATGCCGCTCGAGACCAGAGACGTGATCGGGATCCTGGGCGACAACCTGCGCCTGCGCGGTTCGGTGCTGCCGCTGCCGCCGCGCCGTACGACGCGCTGGGCCCGCGGTCTCGACCTGCCGCGCGGCGGCGAGACGGTGCTCTACACGGGCCAGATGTTCCAGCTCACCCCGTACATCGAGCGGCTGGTGGCGCTCGAGGCGCGGCTCGGCGCCTCGCGTCTCGCCGGATTGTCCGGGCTCGGCCGGCGCGCGAACCGCCTGCTCAACGTCGCGCCGCTCGTGGTGCGGCCGCGAGCCGCGGAGCGTGCCCTCTACGACCGGATACCCGTGCACGTCGCGCTCCTGCTGCGGCGTGCCGGCGTCGCGTTCGGTGCGCTCTACGAGGACGACCTGTACGCGGGAGCGCTCGCCTGGGACCTCGGCCTCGACGAGCTCGTCGCCGACCAGGCGCGTCGCATCGCGGTCGTCCTGCGCACGCATGGTGTACAGACCGTGATCACGATCGATCCGCACACCACGAACATGCTGCGAACCGTGTTCCCCGAGCTCGTCGAGAGCTGGGACTTCACCGTCCGCAGCTACCTCGAGGTGCTGGCGGACGTCGACCTGCCCCTCGGCAGCGATCCGGCGGGCGAGGTCGTCATCCACGACTCGTGTGTCTTCGCACGCGCCGAGGGCGTCGTCGGCGAGCCACGACGGCTGCTCACGCAGGCCGGGCTGACCGTCGTCGAGCCGCATCATGCAGGTCGGTCGACCTGGTGTTGCGGCGGGCCTGCAGAGTCGCTGTACCCCGAGAAGGCCGCCGCCGTCGCCGCCGCGAGGGTCGCCGAGCTGCGCGAGGCCGGTGGCGACGTCGTCACGATGTGCCCGCTCTGCCTCGTCAACCTGCGCAAAGCCGCGGGCGACGACCTTCGCATCGAGGACATCTCCCGCCGTCTCGTCGAAGCGGCCCTTCGCTAGCCTCCCCGACCGTGCACGTCGTCGAGGGAGAGCGCCGCTTCCCCGCCCCGCCGGAGCGGGTGTTCGAGCTGCTGACGAAGCCCGAGGTGATCGCCTCGGCGATGCCCGCCGTCCGCAGTCATCGCGTGCTCGACGCCGACCGGTGGGAGGCGAAGGTGAAGCCGCCGCTGCCGCTCGCCCCAAGCCTGACGATTCGGTTCGACGTCCAGGAGCGGCGGCCGCCACACCATGCGGCGCTCCATGCACACGGCGGCGGCGCCGACGTTCTCTCCCGCTTCGAGCTGGTCGAGGAGGACGGCGGCACGGTGATGCGGTGGCGGACCGAGCTGGCCCTCACCGGCGTGCTCGGCAGGCTCGCCGGGCCGGGGCTCGACGGGGTCGCCCGGCGCCAGGCCGACCGCACGCTCGATGCCGTCGAGCGTGCGCTGGCGGAACCCTAGAGGCTTGATGTGTATTGGGGTGTGCGCGGGGATGCGCCTGACCAAGCGGATCGGGCGGGGCGGGCGCAGCGCGTAGCGGTGGCTACGGGCAAGCCCGACGCGGCCGAGCCGCGCCGCGTCAGGCGCACCAGCCGCGGATGCCCACAAATGCGCATCAAGCCTCTAGAAGCCCTCGCCCTCGAGCTCGACGGCGCGCTCGGCGATGCACTGCTTCGCCCACTGCTCGGCCCGCGCCAGGATCCGCCGCTCGATCTCCGTCCGTGCCGGGCCTTCGCCCGGCACGCGGTCCTCGGCCACCTCGATCCGCACCTGCTGCACCGACGCCTCGACGTGCGCGTCGATCTCGTGGCGCTCCTCGGCGATGATCGAGACCTCGCCCACCTCCTCGAGCAGCCACTCCGCGAGCCGGTCGATCTCCGCCGGGGTCGCGGTGCGGCCGGCGAACATGCCGAAGTTGACGCGCACCTCGATCCCGGGCGGGTCGCCGCGCTCCACCGCGAATGCCATCGTGCGATCCATCAGGGTCCCAACGTACAAGGTCGCGCGGCGGGTGCGATCAGCCCTCCCGCGGCTGCCAGCGGAAGCCCCGGACAGCGCCGACGACGCCGACCGCGCCCCAGAGCAGGATCACCGCGATCGGCCCGGTCTCCGACCAGAGATGGTGGTGTCGGACCATCACGTCGCGGGTCAGCTCGGTGAAGTAGGTCAGCGGCAGGACGTCGGCGATCGCCTGCAGGAACGCCGGGTACTCCTTGGGCGTGAAGAACGTGCCGGAGATGATCGCCATGGGCAGGTAGACGAAGTTCACGACGGCCGAGGAGCCCTCGGACGAGCGCACGAGGCTCGTCAGCGCGAGCCCCAGGGCGGCGAACGAGCAGGCGCCGATCACGAGGGCGACGAAGAGCGAGAGCGCGCGGGTCGGGAGCCCGACATGGAACAGCAGGCGGCCGAGCCCGATCAGGATCGCCGCCTCGACGAGGAACGTGATGAACGTCGAGACCAGCACGGCGAGCAGATAGGTCCACGGCGGCAGCGGCGTCGCGCGGATGCGCTTCAGCACGCCGCTCTCCCGGCGGATCACCATCGTGATCGCGAGACCCGCGAACGCGGTCGACGCGACGCCGTAGCCGATCATCCCCGCCTCCAGGAACGGCGCCGCGCGGAGGTGCTCCTTCGTGATCCTGGAGTTGCCGTAGATCGATCCGAACACGAGGAAGAAGATCACCGGCAGGAAGAAGGTGAAGAACGCGGCCTCGCGGTTGCGCCAGAAGAGCACCTGCTCGGTCTTCAGCTCGTGCAGGAAGAGCCTCATCGGGCGGTCAGCTCCAGGTAGACGTCCTCGAGCGTGGGCCGGCGCACCTCGAGCGTCTCGAGCTCCTCGCCGCGCTCGAGCGCCTCGGCGGTCAGCTCGTACAGCCGCCGCGTCGGCTCGTCGGTGCGCTCGACGACGTCTTCGCCGCCACGGCGGTAGCGAATCTCCGTCACGACCGCGCCGCCGGTGAGCTCCGAGGGCGAGCCGGTGCGGACGATCGTGCCCTCCCGCAGCACCGCCACCCGGTCCGCGAGCTGCTCGGCCTCGTCGAGGTAGTGGGTCGTCAGGAGGATCGTCTTGCCGAGCTCGCGCAGGTTGCGCACCGTCTCCCAGGCGGTGCGGCGCGCGCCCGGGTCGAACCCCGTGGTCGGCTCGTCGAGGAACACGAGCTCGGGGTCGCCGATCAGCGCGAGGCCGAGGTCGAGTCGCCGCTGCTGGCCGCCCGAGAGCGTGCGAACGCGTGCGTCCCGCTTCTCCGTCAGGCCGACGATCTCCACCACCTCGTCGGGGTCGCGCGGCGCCTCGTAGTAGCCGGCGAAGACGACGAGGCTCTCGCGCACCGTCAGGATCGGGGTAGAGCGACGACGACTGCAGCATCACGCCGATGCGCTGGCGCCACGCCGTGCCGCCCTGCTGAGGATCGACGCCGAGCACCTCGACGGTGCCGCCGTCGCGGTCGCGGTATCCCTCGAGGATCTCGACCGTGGTCGTCTTGCCGGCGCCGTTCGGGCCGAGCAGCCCGAACACCTCGCCCGGCTCGATCGTGAAGTCGACCCCGCGCAGCGCTTCGAAGTCGCCGTAGCTCTTGCGCAGCCCGCGCACGGCGACGGCGGTCACAGCTCCACCTCGGCGATGCCGCCGGGCGGGAACGCGACCTCGCGGCCGGTGAGCGCCAGCACGATCTGGCCGCAGTCCGGCTGGTGCCCGACTGCGACGACGGTGTCGCCGTGGCCGGCGGCGGCCTCCCGCAGCGTCTCGACCGTCGCGCCCGGCGCCAGCCGCTCGTCGGTCTCGGCCTCGAGCCGGGCGGCGCGCGCGATCGCCGCCGCCGTCTCCCGCGCGCGCAGCAGCGGGCTCGTCAGGACGGCGGACGGCTGCTCGGCGGCGAGCCGCTCGCCCAGGGCCCGCGCCGCTGTCCGGCCCGCGTCCGAGAGCGGGCGGAGCGCGTCGGGCTCGCCGGAGACGGCCTCGGTATGGCGGACGAGGAAGAGCCGCACGAAACTAGCGTAGTTGCGCGTCGAGCTCGCCGAGCAGTGCGACCATCTCGACGTCCTCGTGTACCAGGTGCTGCAGCATCGCGCGCTTCACGCCGACGCGTTCGTAGGCGGCGAGGCGTTCCGCGACCTGCTCGACGGTGCCGGTGAGCGGCGGCTCGTCGTCGCGCCCGGTCGCCTCGCGGTAGGCGGCCAGCCGGTCGGAGACCTCGCCGTCGTCACGGCCGACGACGCAGCCGAGCATGATCGAGAACACGAGCGGCTCGCGCCCCGCCGCCCGCGCCGCGTCGTCGACCGTCCGCCGGCGCTGCTCGGCCTCCTCGAGGCTCGGAAAGACGGTGTTGTACTCGTCGGCGAAGCGAACCGCGGCGCGCACGGTGCGCGGCTTGGCGCTGCCTCCGACGATGATCCGCGGGCGCGGCTGCTGCAGCGGCTTCGGCCAGATCTCGCCCGCGTCCCCCCACTGCCGGTGGAGCTCGGCCAGCTGGCGGTCGAGCTCGTCGAGCCGCTCGCGTGCGGTTCCGAACCGGAACCCGTACGCCTCGTGCTCGGACTGGAACCAGCCTGCGCCGATCCCCAGCTCGACGCGGCCGCCGGAGACGTGGTCGGCCGTGACCACGCTCTTCGCGAGGACCGAGACCGGCCGGAAGGTGACGGGCGAGACGAGCGTCCCCAGCCGGATGCGCTCGGTGACCGCCGCCAGCGCGGCGAGCGTCGTCCAGGCGTCGAGCGAGCCCGCAGGGTCTCCCCGTGCGATCGAGCGGTAGTGGTCGGAGCGGAAGAGCGCGTCGAGACCGGCGTCCTCGGCGGCGCGGGCGAGCGCCGTCCACTGCTCCCAGGAGACGCCCTCCTGCCCTTCCACCATCAGACAGATCCGCACCTCTCGGACAGTAACGAGGCTCAGGCTGCCGCTGCGGGCGGGACCGCGATCGTCGCCCAGAGGGCGCGCGCCGCGCGCGCGTCGAGCGCCGGGTCGGGCTCGACCTCGTAGGCGAGCGCCTCGAAGACGGGACGGTGCGCTCGCTCGATCCGGCGGGTCACGCGGGCGGTGAGGAGCAGCCGCCACCCGTCCGGCCGGCCGCGCCAGAAGTGCAGGTTCGACGCCTCCTCGCGCAGGGCGCCGAAGCTGACGCCGCCGAGGAGCTCCTCGACCGGGACCCGCGGCTCCTCGTCGAGCTCGGCGGCGAGCCGGTGCAGCTGCGCCGGCGCGGCCGACACGAGGTCTTCGTAGCGGATGTGGACGTCCGCCGCCTCCCACCACTGCGGGGTGACGGCGAGCAGCGCTCCCGCGCGGCGGCCGGTCGCGTAGCGGACGAAGGCGCGGGAGGTGGGGTCTGCCTCGAGAATCGAGCGCTCGTCGCCGTGGCGGCCCTGCAGCCACTCCGCCGTCTGCGGCTCGTGCCGGGCGAAGTGGAGAATCGAGACGAGCACGTCGAGCGGATGCCGCGCGAGGACGACCGTCCGGAAGCCGTGCAGTGCGAGCAGCGCCTCGAGCGCGGGCGTGCGGTCGGCGTGCAACTGCACGACGCACCGCTCCGGCAGGGCGTCCCAGTCGAGGTCCTCGGCCCGGTGGGCGGAACGCTCCTCGAGCGCGAACAGGCCGCGCAGCAGCCTGCGTGCCCACATGTTCCCGGAACGCGGGGTCGAGACGACGAGCAGGCGCACGTCCTTCTCCTCCTGTCGAAAAGGTAGTGAGACTGTCGAAAACTGATGCTAGATCACCCGGCGGCGTGCTCCGCGCCGCTCGTCTACAGTCGGCGCGATGCGCCGCTTCCGCTACGTCGTCTGCGACGTCTTCACCGACGTCCCGCTCGCCGGCAACCAGCTCGCGGTCTTCACCGACGCCCGCGACCTGACGAGCGAGGAGATGCAGGCACTCGCGCGGGAGACGAACTTCTCCGAGACGGTGTTCGTGCTGCCCTCGAGCCGCGACGACGCCGACGTGCGGATCCGCATCTTCACGCCGGGCGTCGAGCTTCCCTTCGCGGGGCACCCGGTGCTCGGGACCGCGTTCGTCCTGGGCGGGCCGCTCTCGAAGATCGAGGTGCGGCTCGAGACGGGCGCGGGCGTGGTGCCGGTCGTGCTCGAGCGCGACGGGCCGCGGATCGTCTTCGGGCAGATGGAGCAGCCGCTGCCGCGCTGGGACGCGGTCGCCGACCCACAGCCGCTCTTCGACGCCCTCGGAGTCGAGGGCTCGCTGCTGCCGGTGGAGCGCTACGCCCTCGGGCCGGGGCACGTCTACGTCGAGCTCGCCTCGGCGGCGGAGGTGGCGCGGCTGCAGCCCGACTTCGGCGCCCTCGAGCGGGCGACGCAGGACGGTGTCAACTGCTTCGCCCGCGACGGCCGGCGCTGGAAGACCCGCATGTTCGCTCCGGGCAGCGGCGTGCCGGAGGATCCGGCGACGGGATCGGCGGCCGGGCCGCTGGCGGTGCACCTCGCGCGGCACGGCCGGATCGCCTTCGGCGAGCGGATCGAGATCTCCCAGGGAGCGGAGATCGGGCGCCCGTCGACGCTCTACGCGGAGGCACACGGCTCCGCCGAGGAGCTCGAGCGGGTCGTGGTCGGCGGCTCGGCCGTGGTCGTCGCGCGCGGCCAGTTCGCGCTGTAGCGGGCCGCCGGCTCAGAACGCGACGGCGCGGATGCGCGGCAGCTCGACCGGGAGCGCCGCCCAGAAGACACCGCCGTTGCGCGAGACGTACAGCCGGTTCCGGCTCGCGTAGGCGATCACGTCCGGGTCGGCGGGGTCGATCGCCACGGCCTGTCCCGGCGGCAGCCCGCGGCCCGACTCGCGCCAGGTGAGGCCGGCGTCGTGCGAGACGAGGAGCGGCGGCTTCGCGTCGACGACCGCGACGACGGTCGACGCCGAGGCCGCGGCCGCGACCACCCGGGGCAGGTTGAGCTTCGGCGGCGGCGCAGGCTCGAAGCCGTCCGCCCACGGCTCGATCGTCTCTGCGTCGAGGTCGACGGCGAAGCAGCCGGCGACGGTCTCGGCGAGCACGATCATCGGGCGAGCAGCGCTCCCACCACTGCGGTCGCCCGGCGTGCCGCGCCGACCGGCGCGAAGCCGGCATTCCGTGCGACGACGTAGGCGACCGCGAAGGCGTCGCCCGCGCCCGTCGGATCGGTTGCCACGCGGGTGGGCGCCCACGAACTCCGAGCTGCCGCCGAAGTGGACGGTCGAGCCGCGGGAGCCGTGGGTGACGAGCACCTCCCGGACGCCCAGCGCGGAGACGTCGCCGAGCACCTCCGCCTCCTCCTCGGCCAGCTTGAGCACCCAGACGTGGCGGAGGATCTCCGGGTCGAACTCGCCGTCGAGTCGCAGCGGGCCCACCTCGGGAACCCGCACGAGGCCCTGCCCGTCGAGCGAGACGCGGCGGTGGCGGGCGAGCGCGGCGATCGTCTCCGCCGGGAACTCGTGGCGGGCGAGCGGCGCGACATGCGCCCAGCGGCCCGAGGGCAGGTCCGGCAGGTCCTGCGGGCGCCACGTGTCGCCGAGCGCGTCGAGGCGCATCCGCCGCCGGTCGCCCTCGTACGAGATCGAGAACGTCGCGGTCGCGGTGCCGGGGACGGTGCGTACCGGCGTCCCGAGCCGCACGAGCGGCGGCAGGAGCGCCTCGCGGTCCTCGTCGGCACAGCGTGCGAGCACCCTGGCCGGCACGCGGAGTTGCTGCAGCGCCCGCGCGCCGTGGTAGGAACCGCCGCCGACGCGCGGCGGCAGTCCCGGCAGGAAGTCGCGCGAGAGGTTGCCGACGAGCACGATCACGCACGGATTCTGGGCGATCCGGCCGGCGGCCGCCGAGCTAGCGAAACGGCGCCCTCGCGTCGAGGGGGCGGCGACCGAGCAGGCCGGCGAGCGCGGCGAGCGCGAACGCCGCGGCGAAGCTCGGCAGAGAGGCTCCGCCCCAGGGCGAGCTGTGCGGGTGCGTGCGGGCGACCACGTCCGTCCACCACGACGGCCCCTGCGGCGAGAGCCACTGGTAGAGGCAGAAGCCGGCGAGCCAGGCGACGAGCATCTCCACCCGCACCCCGGCCTGGTGGAAGACGCGGTCGCGCGTGTAGTGCCGGCCGGCGCGCAGCCAGTCGGCGAGCAGGACGGCGAAGAGCGGCACGAAGAACGAGCCGAGCAGGTAGAGAAACGGCTGGTAGTTGCGCAGGTCGACCAGCAGCGCGCCCACGGTCGCCAGTGCCGCGAAGCCGCCGACGAGGACGCGCTGCGGCACGCCCGGCACGAGGTTGAGCAGGCTGACCGCGCCGGAGTAGACGTTCGCGAACGCCTCGTCGCTCTCGTCCACCGTCAGCGCGAGCAGCGCGAGCACGCTGCCGACGCCGCCGCCCGCGATCGCGGTCAGCAACGCGGGAGCATCGCTGATGCCCTGCGAGAGGGCGATCACTGCCCCGAGCGCGAAGAGGGGGATCGTCGGCAGGAAGTAGCCGACGCCGGCGCCCAGGAAGCCGTCGCGGCGCGTGCGCGAGAAGCGGGTGTAGTCGGCGACCAGAGGCGTCCAGCTGATGATCGAGGCGAGCGTCAGGTCGAAGCCGGCCCAGAACGCGTGCGTGCCCGGCCGGTGCCACAGCGCGACCGGATGATGGGAGTGCAGCGACCACCAGCAGAGGTACAGGAGCGAGGCGAGCACGAACCACACCGCGAACTTGCGCACGTACCGGCGCACGAAGCCGACCGGCCCGAGCAGCGCCAGCAGCGTCGCCACCGCGCCGAAGAGGAGCTTCCAGAAGAAGACGCCGCCGAACCCGAAGACGTGCCGCGAGAGGGCGCTCGCCCCGGTCGCGATCACGATCAGCTCGAACACCGACCAGCCGAGACACTGGAGGATGTTCAGCGAGGTCGGCACGTACGAGCCGCGCCTGCCGAGCGGCGCGCGCAGGAGCACCATCGTCGGCACGCCCGCGTCGGCGCCGATCAGGCCCCCGAGGCCGAGCAGCAGGTTCCCGACGAGGGCGGCGGCGACGATCGAGAGCAGCGCCCACGGCAGCGACATCGCCAGGCCGTACTCGGAGCCGGGCAGCACGAGGAACGCGCCGGCGACGATCACGAGCAGCGAGATCGAGAGGTTGCCCCAGAGGAGCATCCCGTCGAGCGTTCCCAGGCCGCGCAGGCGCTCGGGAACCGGCTCGATGCCCCAGGACGGCGTGTCGGTGTCGGTCAGAAATCGCTCCCTTCGCCGGCATGATCCGGATCAGGTTCGACGGGTGTGCTCTCAGCCCCGGCGGGGCACCCCGGCGGGGGCAAGCCTAACTACCGCGGCACGAGGCGGGTCGCGGTCGCCTTCCAGGCCGCGACCAGCACGTCGCCCTCGCGCACGCCGAGTCGCTCCGCCGACGCCGCCGTGATCTCGGCCGTCAGCGCCCCGACCGTCACCCGGACGCGGTTCCCGACCGGCACGATGCTCGTCACCTCCGCCGTCAGGTGGTTCCGGGCGGAGTCGAGCGGTCGCGTGCGGGCGAGCGTCACCTCCCACGGGTAGACGATCGCCGCCACCTCTCCGACCGCCTCGTCGGTCGACACCACCACGGTCCGGTCGTCGAGCTCGACCACCGTCAGCGCCTCGTCCCGGCGCGCGACGCCGGGCAGGACGTTGCCGCCGGCGAAGCGGGCGACAAACGGAGAGGCGGGGGCCGCGATCAGCTCGGCCGCCGACCCGACCTGGACGAGCTTGCCGTCGACGAGCACGCCGACGCGGTCGGCGAGCGCGGCCGCGTCGACGAAGTCGTGGGTGACGACGAGGGCAGGCAGCCCCGCCTCGCGCAGCGTCGTTCGCAGCTCGGAGCGGACGGTGTCGCGCGTGTGGGCGTCGAGCGCCGACAGCGGCTCGTCGAGCAGGAGCAACCGGGGACGCCGCGCGAGCGCGCGGGCGATCGCGACCCGCTGCCGCTCTCCGCCCGAGAGCGTCCCCGGCTTCGCCTCCGCGAGCGCCGCGATCCCGAGGCGCTCCAGGAGGTCGCCGGGCTCGCCGCCGAAGGCGACGTTCGCGCGCACGCTCAGGTGCGGGAAGAGTGCGTAGTCCTGGAAGACGAAGCCGACCGGGCGCCGCTCGGCGCGCAGCCCGGCCCAGGAGCGCCCGTCGACCTCGATCGTGCCCTGCGCCGGGACGAGCCCGGCGATCGCCCGCAGGAGCGTCGACTTGCCGGCGCCCGACGGCCCGGCGATCGCGACCGTCTCCGCTCCGGCCTCGAGCGCTACGCGGAGCTCGAAGGCGCGAAGGGCGACCGAGAGATCCAGTCGAAGCGCAGCCATTTGACCGCCAGGAGGAGCGAGAAGGAGAACGTCACGAGCAAGGCTCCGATCGCGAGCGCCACGTCGAACGACTGCTGAAACTCCGCGTAGATCGCGAGCGGCAGGGTCTGCGTCACGCGCTGCAGTGAGCCGGCGAACATGATCGTCGCGCCGAACTCCCCGAGCCCGCGCGCGAAGGAGAGCGCGAGGCCGGCGCCGAGCCCGCCCGCCGCGAGCGGCAACGCGACGCGCGCGAAGATCTTCGACGGCCGCGCGCCCAGGGTGCGCGCCGCCTCCACGAGCGCCGGGTCGACTCCTTCGAACGCGGCCACGCCGGTGCGGACGTAGAACGGGGCCGAGACGAAGGCGACCGCCAGCACGACCGCCGTCTGGGTGAACGCGGCCGACGTCGAGAGCAGGCCGGTCCGGCCGAACGCGGCGAGCAGCCCGATCCCGGCCACCGCCGGCGGCAGGACGAGCGGCAGCTCGACGAGCGTGAGCAGGAGGTTCCGCCCGCGGAAGCGGTGCGTCGCGAGCAGGTAGGCGGTGGGGGTGCCGAGGACGAGGACGAGCGCCTGCGCGATCGCGCTCGTCTTCAGCGAGACGACGACGGCGTCGCGGGCGACCGGGTCTCCCAGCTCGCGCACGAGCGTGGCGGGGGAGACGCGCAGGAAGATCGCCGCCACCGGCAGCGCCAGGAAGGCGAGCGCAGCCGCCGCCAGCACGGCGAACAGGGCTCTCACGCGCGGCCGGGGGTCAACGCTCGACCAGCACCGACGTCGACTTCACGAGCGCCGTCGCAGGCATGCCTGCCCGCAGCCCGAGCTCTTCGACGGCCTCGCGCGTGACGAGCGCGACGATGCGCGCCGGCTCGTCGACCACCAGCTCGACCTGCGCCACCAGCCCGTCCACCTGCACCGAGGAGACCGTGCCGCGCAGCCGGTTGCGGGCGCTCAGGGCGACGGGCGCCCGCTCGGCCCGCAGGCGGTCGAGCTCGGCGGCGGAGACGAGGCGGCGGTTGCGGGCATCGCGCGTGGTTGCGATACGGCCGTCCCGGTCCCAGCGCCGGAGGGTGTCGAGACTGATCCCGAGCCGCTGGGCCGCCTCTCGCGCCGTGTAGTGCCTAGGCATAGCCCAGGCACCATACCTCACCCCCAGCGGGCGGAGGAGGCGTCGGCGCCGGTTGCCAGCCGCGCGGCGCCCTCGAGCGCGACGCTCAGGTGCCGTTGCTGCATGGGGAGCGCCCACGCGGCGAGGTCGGCGACCGGGCCGTCCATCGCGTCGACGGCGAGTGCCGCGACCGCGGCCCAGGTCGCCACCTCGGCGGCTTCGCCCATGCAGAGGAAGACCCAGGCGCGGTGCGGTGAGGTGCCCGCCTTGAACCAGGCGCCGGCGAGGTCGGCCGCCGTGTTCTTCGTCGTGTCGACGTGGTGGAGCAGCTCCGTCGCCGTCTCCTCGTCGAACGTTCGCTCGACCTCGAGGCACCGTGCCCGGGTCTCGCCCGCCTCGCGTGCGAGCTCGTGCAGCCGGTGCCGGAGCGGCGCGTCGAGCACCCGCTCGAGCACCTTCGCCGTCACCGCGTCGGCGGCGATCGCCAGCCCGTGTGCCTCCGCGAGCTTCTCCTGCAGCGTCGAGAGCATGCGCTAGGCGGGCCCCTCCGCCATCTTCGCCTCGTGCTCGGCGGCGCTGCGCCGCCGCTCGACGACGTCGATCGCCTGCAGCTCCTTGCACATCCACCAGGTGATCAGGCCCACCACCACCGGCCCGACGAAGACGAGCACGCGGTAGACCCAGATCTGCGAGGTGTAGGAGATGTTGAAGAGCACGTCGACGCGGTCCGAGCCCCCCGCCATGAAGACGAGCACCACCCACGAGAGCATCGCCATGCCGATGGAGGTGCGGAGGGGCGCGTCGCGCGGCCGGTCGAGCAGGTTGTGGTAGGCGTGGTCGCCGGTGAGCTTCCGCTCGAGCCACGGCCACAGGTAGAGGAAGGCGAACACGATGAGCGGGAAGGCTGCGCCGCCCCAGAAGGGGTTCGGGACGACGGTGTAGTCGCCGATCGTCCAGTCGAAGCTCGGCACCAGGCGCAGGCCCCCGATCAGCCAGCCGAGGTACCAGTCGGGCTGCGCGCCGTTCGTCGACGAGTACGTGTGGTAGGGGCCCCAGAGCCAGATCGGGTTGATCTGCACGAGCCCGCCGAGCAGGAACAGCACGCCGGCGACCGCGAAGAAGAGGCCCAGCGAGCGAGGCGCCTGCCCCGGCCATGTCGGCACGCCGAGCAGCTTCCGCTCGGTCTGCTCGGGCTTGCGCTTGAACTGCGTGTGGTGCTTCATCGCGACGAGGGCGAGGTGCACGACGAGCAGCGTCCCGATGATCGCCGGGATGATGAACACGTGCGCGATGTACATGCGCGCGAAGAAGTCGTGCTTCCCCGGGTAGGGGGCGCCCCAGATCAGGTTCGCCATGTTCTGGCCGAAGAACGGGATCGAGACCGCGACGCCGTAGCCGATCGCGAGCCCCATGCCCGAGAGCAGGTCGTCGATCAGCGAGTAGCCGATGTACCCCTCGAGCAGCGAGATGATCAGGATCGTCACGCCGATCCAGTAGGTGAGCTCGCGAGGCTTGCGGTAGGCGCCCGTGAAGAAGATGCGCAGCAGGTGCAGCACGATCGCGGCGATGAAGACGTTCGCCGCCCAGTGGTGGGTCTGGCGGATCAGCAGCCCCGCCTTCACCGAGAGCGAGAGGTAGAGCACCGAGTGGTAGGCGAGGCTCATGTCCTGGCCCTGCAGCGGCAGGTAGGAGCCGTGGTAGGTCAGGTGCGTCGTCGAGGCCTGGTAGAAGAACGCCAGGTACGTTCCGGTCGCGACGAGGACGACGAACGCGTACAGCGCCACCTCGCCGAGCAGGAACGACCAGTGGTCGGGGAACAGGTAGCGCGCGGTCTTGCGCAGGAACGGGGCGCTGCCCGTCCGGCTGTCGACGAAGCGGACGATCCTCCGGGTCAGCATCAGGTCGGCTTCCTCATGCGGACGCCCCACCACGAGGGGCCGACCGGTCCGTTGAAGTTGCCGCTCGCCCGCAGGTGCCCTTCGTCGTCGATGAAGAGCGGCAGCATCGGCAGGTTCCGTCCTGCCGGCCCGAACGTGACCGAGCCGCCGTCCGCAGGATCGAAGGTCGAGTAGTGGCAGGGGCAGACGAGCGCCGGCTTCGGCTCGTCGGGCTGGAAGAGCGGCGCTCGGTAGAGCGCGATCGCGCAGCCGGCGTGGGTGCAGATGCGCGAGTAGGCGACGATCCCGTCGGCCGGGTAGTCCTTCAACTGCGGCGGCAGGTTGAGCTGCTCGGGCGGGAGACGGACGACGACGAGCGACGCGCCCATCGACTCCTTGTCGGCCCCCTCGGCGAACGCGAGGTAGAAGTCGTCGCGCTCGATGTCGTCGGCCGCCCACGGCTTACCGTCCTCGTCGACGAGCCGCCGCCCGCTGCGCCAGGGCGTGTCGTAGTTCGGCTTCATGTCGATCACCGGGCCGAGCGAGGCCAGCGGCGTCAGCGCCGCCATGCCCATCGCGCCGCCCGCGGCTCCGAGCGAGAGCTTGAAGAGCCCCTTGCGGGAGAGCCGGCTGCCGCTCTCCTCGACCGCCTGCACGAGCGCCTCCTGCTCGACCGGGTGCTCCTGCTCCGGGTAGTCCTCGACGATCTCCTCGGTGACGACGAGCCGCTTCCCCGTGACGATCAGCCCGGCGGCGAGCAGGAGGAACGCCGCCCCGATGCACGCTCCCATCAGCTGTGTCTGGTGCGGCAGCCGGTCGAAGGCGTACATCGCGATGAACACCGCGAACGCGAGTGCGGCGCCGACGAAGCACCAGATCGCGACCAGCTCCGCGCCGGGGCTCTCCTCCCCTGCGGGCACGATCCGCTCCCGCTCGTTCGGCGCGAGCGTCCTCTTGCGCCGGCCGGCCAGCAGGAGGCCGGCCGAGACGAGCAGGTCCTTCGGGCGTCCTCTCATTCGCGTCTCAACCTTTCTCCGATCACCATGCAGACGAGGACGAGGGCGGTGGCGGCCATGAACCAGAGGACGAGCCCCTCGGGCACGGGGCCCAGGTGGCCGATCGCCCAGCCGCCCTTGTCGTGCGGGTGCTTGGCGTAGTCGACGTAGGCGATGATCGAGTCGAGCTCCGTGTCGGAGATCGCCTTCTTGGTGAACTTCGGCATCACGTACGGGCCGATCCGCACCGCCTCGGCGATCTGCGTGTCGGTCGCGTCCTCGAGCGGCGGCGGCACGGCGCCGGTGACGTAGCCGCCCTCGCCCACCACCTGGTGGCACCCCGCGCAGTGCTCGGTGAAGAGGTTCTGCCCCTCGGCCAGGTTGCCCCGTTGCGGGTGCGGGTGCGGGATCGGCGGCCCCTTGCCGAGCGACGCGACGTAGGCGACGAGGTCCTTGATCTGCCGGTCGTTGAACCGCACCTTGCCGCGGCGCGGCTGCACGCCGAGGTGGGGCAGCGGCATGTAGCCGGTGCGCAGGTAGAAGTCGGCGGCCAGCGCGCCGACGCCCTTCAGCGACGGTGCGATCGCGGTGATGCGTGCCTGGGTGCGGCCGGGGCCGAAGCCGGCGCGGTACGGGGCGGAGCGCTTCACGCCCTCGCCGTTCGCGCCGTGGCAGGCGAGGCAGTTCGTCCCGTAGAGCACGTTCCCGCGCGCCTGCGGCGTGCCCGGCTTCGGGGGCTTCGCCGCGGCGGTCGCCGGCAGCACGAGCAGCGCGATCGCGATCAGGGGCGCGAGCTTCCTCATTGGCCGGTGTAGAGGTAGGCGGCGATGTCGCGGGCCTCCTGCCGCTTTACGCCGAGGTCGGGCATGGCGCTGTTCGGGACGATCTGCTGCGGATGCATGATCCACCGGACGAGGTTCTCGGTCGTGTTCGGCAGGACACCGGCGACCGTGCGGCGCTCGGGGAAGGTCTTCAGGTCGGGGCCGACGTGGCCGTTCGCGCCCGACGACGCCGCCGATGATGTGGCAGGCGCCGCAGCCGTAGTGCTCGATCAGCTGCTTGCCGTGCGAGGCGTCCGCGTTCGGCACGGCCGGGTGGTGCGTGCCGCGGCCGCAGCCGGCGGTCGCGAGCGCGAGCAGGGCGAGTGGAGCGAGCAGCCGTCTCATGCCTGCCTGCACACCACGTGGAAGGCGGACGCGAAGCCGTCGAGGAGCACGATCATCAGCACGACCACGTTCACCGGCATCGCGGCGATCGCGAGCATGCGGATGCGCGACTCGGGCGGCTCGTCGTCGTAGTGGGTGTCGTTCGTGCGCACGTAGACGAGCAGCGAGAGCGCGAGCGCGACGAGGATCAGCAGCGCGGAGACGGACATGGTGGTCAGCTCCCAGACGTCGTTCCGAGGCCCCAGTGCTTGCCGCCGAGGCCGCATTCGGCCTGCGTGATCCCGAACCCGATCACGTGCTGCGCGGCCCAGACGAGCGCGCCGAGCAGAAGCGCGACCCACTGCAGGGCTCCGAGGGTGCGCACGCTCATACGGCCGCCGAGAGCAGGGTCGCGGTGACGGCCAGCGTGACGAGGTTGACCGCGTGCCAGTACCAGGTGATCGCCTGCGTCGCGTTGAGGCGGTACATCGTCAGCCCCTTCGAGAGCTTCCAGAGCAGCCAGACGTTGAAGAGGATCCCGGCCCACACGTGCGCGTGGTCGGCTCCCAGCAGCACGTAGTGGATCGACGAGTACGCGTCGGTCGAGATCGGATCCCTGGCGATCTGGTCGCGGAAGTCGTGCATCTCCCAGGCGAAGTAGCCGCACTGGATCAGCAGCGCGACGACCAGCATCAGGCGGGCGCGCCCGAGGCGCCCCGCGTGCACCGCGTGCGAGGCGAACTGCATCGGGATGCTCGAGAGCGCGAGCAAGCCCGCGACGAGCGCCGGCAGCAGCACCTCGGGGCTCGGGTCGGCGGCCGGCGGCCACTGCGCCGTGCGGAAGCGGAGGTAGAAGAACGTGCCGATGAAGCAGCCGAAGAGCGTCGTCTCGCTCGCGATCAGGATCAGCATCCCCCAGAGCGCGGCGGGCTTGCCCCGGCGCGCGCGAGCCGCCTGCACGACACCTTCGACCGTCGTCTGGCTGGGTCGTCCGCGGCACGTCGCCGAGCCGCCGGAAGCCCGCGAGGTAGTCGCTCATGCGCCCTCCCTCATTCCTGCGGCTCCTTCGAGTGCCAGCCGAAGAGGACGAGCACGCAGAGGATCCCCATGATCCCCGCGACCCCGAACTTGTGGATCAGGAGCATGATGAAGACGAGGCTCAGCGAGAGCGCGAGCAGCACCGGCCAGGGCGACTCGTGCGGCATCTCGACGATCTCGGCGAAGATCCCGTCCGCCGGGCTCGTGGCCGGCTGCTCGTGCCCCGAGGTCAGCACCAGCACGCCCTCGCCGAGCTTCGCGCGGTCCTCCGCGCGGTCGGCCTCGTCCCAGTTCGGGTAGGCGCTCGAGACCTTCGGGACGACGGCGTAGTTGTAGTCGGGCGGCGGCGAGCTCGTCGACCACTCGAGCGTCGGGCCGTGCCACGGGTCGGGCCCGGCCGGCCCGCCCTTCACGTAGCTGACCACGAGGTTGACGATCAGCACGAGGATCCCGAAGCCGGTCATGTAGGCGCCGACCGTCTCGGCGAGGTTGTACGCAGACCAGCCGAGGCCGGACGGGTAGGTGTACAGCCGGCGCGGCATCCCGAGCAGCCCGACGATGTGCATCGGGAAGAACAGGAGGTTCGTGCCGACGAAGACGATCCAGAAGGCGATCTGCCCCGGCCGGTCGAACGGCAGCTTGCCGGTCACCTTCGGGAACCAGAAGTACATCCCCGCGAAGATCGGGAAGACGGCCGCGCCGAAGATGATGTAGTGGAAGTGCGCGATCACGAAGTAGGTGTCCGTCACCTGCTGGTCGAACGGGACCGCGACGAACATCATCCCGCTCAGGCCGCCGATCACGAACATGAAGATGAAGCCGGCGATGAAGAGCAGCGGGGTCGTGTAGCGCGCCTCGCCGGTGATCAGCGCCATGCACCAGGCGAACACCTGGATCGTCGACGGGATCACCACCATCGAGGTCGCGGCCGCGAAGAAGACCATCGAGATCGTCGGCATCCCGGTGGCGAACATGTGGTGCGCCCAGACCCCGAACCCGATGAACACGACCGCCAGCTCGGCGATCGCGACGAGCGGATAGGCGACCATCTTCCGTTGCGTGAAGGTCGGGATGATGCTCGTCGCGATCCCGAACGCCGGCACGATCAGGATGTAGACCTCGGGGTGCCCGAAGATCCAGAACAGGTGCTGCCAGAGGAGCGCCGCACCGCCGTGCGCAGGGTCGAAGAAGTGGGTGCCGACCTGGCGGTCGAGGAAGAGGAAGATCGTGTCGGCCGTCAGCGCGGGCAGCGCGAACAGCAGCCCGAACGAGGCGGCGAGCATCGCGTAGCAGAAGAGCGGCATGCGGTTCAGCGACATGCCCGGCGCCCGCGACTTGAACATCGTGACGATGAACTGCCCCGCGGTCAGCGTCGAGCTGATGCCGTTGAAGATGATCGCCAGGCAGTAGAAGTCGATGTTGTGGCCGGGCGAGAACGTGCGGTTCGCGAGCGGCACGTAGTCGAACCAGCCGGCGTTCGGCGCCATGCCCATGAAGAGGCTCGTGTAGACGAAGATCCCCGAGGCGACGAAGATCCAGTAGGAGAGGGCGTTCATGCGCGGGAACGCCATGTCGCGCGCGCCGATCATCAGCGGCAGCAGGTAGTTGCCGAACGCGCCGGTCGTCATCGGGATGATGAAGAAGAAGATCATCGTGATCCCGTGCATCGTGAAAAGCTGGTCGTAGGTGCCCGGCGACACGAGGTTGTTCGCAGGCTTCGCGAGCTGGGTGCGCATGATCAGCGCCTCGACGCCGCCCGCGGCGAAGAACGCGAGCGTCGTCCAGAAGTAGAGGAGGCCGATCTTCTTGTGGTCGGTGGTGGTGAACCAGCCGAGCAGGCCCGGGCGGCCCTGCCACATCTCCTCGAGCAGGTGCATCCGCTCGGCGGCGGCGGCGTTGGGGGGCGTCGCGATCGCTATTTGAGACCCTCCAGGTAGGCGATCAGCGAGGTCAGTTGCGGCCCGCTCAGCTGGACGTCGGGCATCTCGTTGCCGGGTTTGATGTGCTGGTTGTCCTCGATCCAGCCGCCGAGGTAGCCGGGGCGGTTCGGGATCGTGTCGGCGCCGAGGGTGGTGCGGCTGCCGACGTGGGTCAGGTCGGGGCCGATCTGCCCGATCGCGTCCGTGCCGCGGATCGTGTGACAGCTCTGGCAGGGCCCGTTCAGGAACACCTGCTCGCCCTTCTTCGCCTCGGCGCTCGTCGGCGCGGGGGCGGGCTTCGCCTCGTTGCGCGAGCCAGCCGTGGAACTTCGCGGGCGGGTCGGCGAAGATCAGGAACGCCATGTGCGCGTGCTGCAGGCCGCAGTACTCGGCGCACTCGCCCCGGTAGACGCCGACCTTGTCGGCGTACAGGCCGACGTGGTTGACGTGGCCGGGGATCATGTCGATCTTCCGGTTCAGCCGCGGGACCCAGAAGCTGTGGATCACGTCGGCCGACTTGACGACGATGTTCACCGGCGTGTGCGCCGGGATGTGGATCTCGTTCGCAGTCCAGGCGTCCGTGCCGGGGTAGTGCGCCTCCCACCACCACTGGTGGCCGATCACGACGATCGTGCGCTTCGTCGCGGTGGCCGCGGGCGCTTCGGTCGTCTTGATCACGAAGATGTCGGAGACGATGAACAGTGTCACCAGCACGACGATCGGCGTCGCGATCCCCAGGGCGACGACGACGATCACGCTGCGCTTCTCGCCCGGCTTCGGGCCGGTCGTGTCGGAGCCCCAGCCGCGCCGCTTGCGCCGCCACGACCAGAGGAGCAGCACGACGACAAGCCCGAGCCCGATCCAGGCGCCGCCCATCATCCACCAGAAGAGGCTCGCGATGTCGCGGGCGGGATGGCTCTGCGGCGCGAGGGTGTTCTGCTGGTTCCCGCAGCCTGCGAGCGCGACCGTCGTGAGGGCGAGGACGACCCCCGTCGCCGCGCGGCTACACAGCCTTCTGTTCACGTCGTCTCCACCTGACACGTCTCCCAGTCGAGCGTTGCCCGACGAGACGTCTTCTTCCGAAGACGGCGCTGAGGAAACCCGTCACCGGAGTTTGCGTGCGATCGCCGTGGGATCGGCCGTGCCGGAGCCGAGGTCGACGCGGATCAACGTGCCCGGCAGGTCGAGCGGCGCCCAGCAGCCCGCCTCGATCCTCCGCCGGATCTCCGCTGCGTTCTCGGGCCGGTCGTCGTGCCCCGGGTGCCGGTCGCCGCGGGCGGCCCGCTCGGCGAACGAGGAGACGAGCTCGTCGGTGTCGCGGTCGCAGTGGATCTGGACGATCTCGGCTCCGATGCCGTCGAAGAGCGTGAGGTCGGTCTCCGCGTCGAAGTTCGACTCGACGAGGACGTCGACTCCCGCGGCGATGTTGCTGCGCGCGACCGAGAAGAGGATCGCGAGTGCGGAGCCCTCGATCGCCTCCTCGAGCTCGGGGCCGCTGCCGAGCTGCTCGTAGAGCCGCTCCTTCAGCTCGTCCTTCGAGAGGAACGGGATGTCGCACTCGTGTGCGATCGCCCGCGCGAGCGACGACTTCCCGCTCGCGGGGGGCCCGGTGACGACGACGAGCTTCGTGCTCACCGCTGGGCGTATTCCACCGCCGGGCGAAAAGAAGCACCACAGCCGAGTCCCACGCGCCCGCGCGGACAGGTCCGTCAGTGACGGCCGACCGACCCGCAGGCTCTGAGCCGCGTCAGACGCTCCTCCGAGGGGCGTCTGAGCCCCCTCGGAGCAGCGTCAGAGTCCGCTCAGAGGAGCGTCAGAGTCGGCTCACCTCTGAACACGCGCGTGCGTGTGACGAGAGTGCGACGGGTGCGGCTGGAAGGCGCACGGTTACGGTATTTCGGGCCGTCTGGCACTTCCGGGCACGTCCGGTGCGGCGCGGGGCCGGAGCTAGGGCGCTCGTGTCAGCGCGCGTTCGACCTCCGCCAGCACGGGCTCGAGGTCGCCGGGCCACTCGGTCGTCTCCAGCTGCACGAGCGCGCTGTCGAGCGGGAGCGGATCCCATTCGCCGGCCGCGGCGCGCCCGCCGATCTCGGCGGCCGCCTCGTGGTCGTAGTGCACCGGGTGCCGGCCCGCGCCGCGGAGCTCGAGCCGCCGGCGGAGCACTGCGGGATCCGCCGACACGTGCACCTGCACGATCCGTGCGGGCGGCAGCCCGCGTAGGAGCGCCGAGCGCGCCGTGAAGTTGCCTTCGGCGAGACACGAGACACCGCGGCGAAGCAGCTCGTGCACGACGAGCGCGAGCACCTCGAACACCGCTGCTCCGAGCCGCTGCGATTCCGCTCGGCGCGTCACCTGCAGCGCCTCGCCGAGCGCCTCCTTGAGCGAGTCCTTTGCGAGCACCGGCAGGCCGAAGCGATCGCCGAGCACCTGCGCGACCGTCGTCTTTCCCGCGGCCGGCGGCCCGGTGACGATCACCAATGCGGGAATTCGCGGATGCCCGCGACGGGCCTCCGCGACACCCTGATCGGCATGCCTCTGTGGATTGTCACGGTAGTGATCTGCGCGATCGTCTGGGTGGTCGGCTCGGTCCTCGTCGCGTTCGGCGCGACCTGGCTCGTCCGCCATCAGCCGCACTGAGCCAGCGTCAGGCGAGCTTCCGCAGCACGTACGGGAGGATCCCCCCGTGCCGGAAGTAGTCGCGCTCGCGCGGCGTGTCGAGCCGGACGCGGGCACGGAACTCGACTGCGTCCGCCCGCACGCTCACCTCGTCGGCCTCGCCGTTCTCGATCCCGCGGATCGAGAAGGTCTCGCGACCGGTGAGCCCGAGCGACTCGGCCGATGCGCCCGCCGGGAACTGCAGCGGCAGGATGCCCATCATCAGCAGGTTCGAGCGGTGGATCCGCTCGAACGACTCGGCGATCGCCGCCCGCACCCCGAGGAGGTTCGGCCCCTTCGCCGCCCAGTCGCGCGACGAGCCCGAGCCGTACTCCTTGCCCGCCAGCACCACCAGCGGCGTCCCCTCGGAGCGGTAGCGCTCCGCGGCGTCGAAGATCGTCATCTCCTCGCCGGACGGCACGTGCACGGTCCAGGTTCCCTCCGACGCGGGCACGAGCCGGTTCCGGAGCCGCACGTTCGCGAACGTCCCGCGAACCATCACCTCGTGGTTCCCGCGCCGGGCGCCGTAGGAGTTGAACTCCTTGCGCTCGACGCCGTGGTCGACGAGGTACCGGCCGGCCGGCGAGTCGGGCCTGATCGCGCCTGCGGGGGAGATGTGGTCGGTCGTCACCGAGTCGCCGAGCCAGACGAGGCACCGGGCGCCCTCGATGTCGCCCACCGCCTCCGGCTCGCTCTTCATCCCGTCGAAGTAGGGCGGCCGGCGGACGTAGGTCGAGGCCGGCTCCCAGTCGAACCGCTCGCCCGTCGGCACCGGGAGCGAGCGCCAGCGTCTCGTCGCCCGTGAAGACATCCGCGTAGGTCTCGGCGAACTGCTCGGCGCGAACCGAGGCGGCGATCGTGTCGGAGATCTCCTCGCGCGACGGCCAGAGATCGCGCAGGTAGACGTCCTCGCCGTCGGCGGAGACGCCCAGCGGCTCGGTCTCGAAGTCGATGTCCATCCGACCCGGCGAGCGCGTAGGCGACGACGAGCGGCGGCGAGGCGAGGTAGTTCGCCTTCACCTCGGGATGGATGCGCGCCTCGAAGTTGCGGTTGCCCGACAGCACCGAGCAGACGACCAGGTCGCCCGCGTCGATCGCGCCGGAGATCTCCTCGGCGAGCGGCCCGGAGTTGCCGATGCACGTGGTGCAGCCGTAGCCGACCGTGTTGAACCCGAGCTCGTCCAGGAACGACTGCAGGCCCGCCTGCTCGTAGTAGCGCGTCACCACCTTCGACCCCGGCGCGAGCGACGACTTCACCCACGGCTTCCGCTGCAGGCCCCGCTCCACCGCCTTGCGGGCGAGCAGGCCGGCCGCGACCATCACCTGCGGATTCGACGTGTTCGTGCAGGAGGTGATCGCCGCGATCACCACTGCGCCGTGGTCGAGCTCGAAGTCGGTTCCCGCGACGGGCGTGCGCGCGTGGCCGGGATGGGTCGCCGTCGTGACCGGCGCCTCGTCGGCGAGCGACTCGCCCGCGGGCTGCTGCTCCGTGGTCGGATCGGAGGCCGGGAACGTCTCGGTCATCGCCTCGTCGTGCGAGCCGTTCGCGTACTCGACGCCGAACGACCCGAGCGTTTCGGCGAACGACTGCTTCGCGCGCGCGAGCGGCACGCGGTCCTGCGGGCGTCGCGGCCCGGCGAGCGACGGCTCGACGTCGCCGAGGTCGAGCTCGACGACCTGCGAGTAGGTCGCCGGCTCGGACGGCTCGTGCCAGAGCATGTTCTCCTTGCAGTAGGCCTCGACCAGCGCGATCCGCTCGGGATCGCGGCCGGTCAGCCGGAGGTAGGAGAGCGTCACGTCGTCGACCGGGAAGAAGCCGCAGGTCGCCCCGTACTCGGGCGACATGTTCCCGAGCGTCGCACGGTCGGCGAGCGGCAGCGCGGTGACGCCGTCGCCGAAGTACTCGACGAACTTGCCCGACGACACCCGTCGCCCGGAGCATCTCCGTCACGGTCAGGACGAGGTCGGTCGCGGTCGCACCGTCGGGCAGGCTGCCGCTGAGGCGGAACCCGACCACCTGCGGCACGAGCATCGAGAGCGCCTGGCCGAGCATCGCCGCCTCCGCCTCGATGCCGCCGACCCCCCAGCCGAGCACGCCGAGGCCGTTCACCATCGTCGTGTGGCTGTCGGTGCCGACGAGCGTGTCCGGGAACGCGACACCGTCGCGATCCTCGACGACGCGGGCGAGGTACTCGAGGTTCACCTGGTGGCAGATGCCGGTGCCCGGCGGCACCACCTTGAAGCCGCTGAAGGCGTCCTGGCCCCAGCGCAGGAACAGGTACCGCTCGCGGTTGCGCTCGAACTCCAGCTCGACGTTCCGCCCGAACGCGAGCTTCGACGCGAACGCGTCGACCTGCACGGAGTGGTCGATCACGAGCTCCGCCGGGATCAGCGGATTGATCCGCGCTGCGTCTCCGCCGAGCTCGACGTACGCGTCGCGCATCGCGGCGAGGTCGACCACCGCCGGAACGCCGGTCAGGTCCTGCAGGAGGACGCGTGACGGCGCGAAGGAGATCTCGCTCGCGGGCTCCGCTTTCGCGTCCCAGCGCGCGACGGCCTCGACGTCGGCCTCGCCGCCGTTCCGGAGCACGTTCTCCAGGAGGATCCGCAGCGTGTAGGGCAGGCGCGCCACGTCGTAGCTCGCCTGCAGCTCGTCCAGCCGGAAGATCTCGTAACTGCGATCTCCGACGGTGAGCTTGGACGGTGCGGCCACACGTCGATTCAAGCAGAAGCGCCCCGTCCGCCCGCCCCGGACCGCGCCTGGGTGAAGCGGTTCAGCGTCACCAGCCCCACGCCCCCGACCAGGTTCCCGGCGCCGGCGAGCGCCACGTTCCCGAGCACGAAGAGCCACGGCACGTTCGCGCCGTAGCGGATCGCGAAGATCAACTCGATCGTCTCGACGATCACGTGGTCGAAGGTGCCGAGGGCGATGATCACCCCGACCGTCCAGGCGATCACGACGCGGACGAGCATCGACTGCTGCCCCTCGACGAACCAGGTCATCGCGGTCATCAGCGCGCCGGCGACCACCGAGCTGACGAAGAGCGCGACCACGCCGTTCGCGTGCAGCCGCTCGGCGGCGACGACGAGCGGCTTGCCGGAGCCTTCCGGCAGTACGCCGTGCACGGAGACGAGCGCCGCCATCAGGCCGCCCGCGACGATGTTGAAGATCGGCGAGATCGTCCAGAGCTCGGCCACCTTCAGCCAGGCGTTCCGCGGCTTCCCGTGCAGGCCGGCGAGCGGGACGAGGAAGTTCTCGGTGAAGAGCTCGCCCCGGCCGACGACGAGGAACGCGAAGCCGCAGCCGAACGCGAGCGACGCGCCGAGGTGCGAGATCGACGTGCCGTAGGCGACGAGGGCGCCGCCGACGAGCGCGAACGCGGTCAGGCCGGCCGTGATGTCGAAGCCCGCGGCGAGCGCCGTCGAGACGAGCTCGAGGAAGGGACGTTGCAGGCGCCGCTCGCCTTCGCGGCGGGTGCGCGCGTAGATCTCCTCCGGCTCCGGCGCGCCCACGGACGGCGCCTGCTACAGGAACTGCTGCGCGAACTCGATGAACGCGCGCTGCTCGCGGCCGACATGGTGCAGGGCCACGTGCGTGAAGCCGGCGTCCTCGTAGGCGTCGAGCTGCCGGCGCCAGGCGTCGGGATCGTCGCCCAGCACCAGGCTGTCCTCGAGGTCCTCCGGCCGAACGAGGGTGGCGATCGCCTCGAAGTCGCGCGGCAGCGAGAGCTCGGTGGCCGCGGCGCCCGGAATCCCGGGGTTCGGCTGCCGCTCGACGGCGATCTTCCGCGCCTCCTCCTCGGTCGCGGCGAATGCGCCCGCGACCTTGCCGTAGATCGGGCCGGTCGCCGCCGGCCTCCTTGTAGATCTGCACGATCTCCGCGTCGGGGCTCGTGTTGATGGTGCCGTCGCCCTTGGCCGCCGCGAGCTGCGCGGCGTTCTCGGCCTTCGCGCCGACGATCAGCTGAGGGGGCTCGGCCGGTGCGTCGTAGATCTTCATCTGCTCGACCGTGTAGTGCTCGCCGCGGTAGGTCTCGTACTCGCCGCGGAGGAGCCGGTGGATGATCTCGAGCGCCTCCTCGAGCATCTCGAGCCGCTCGTCCGGCCGCGGCCAGCGGTCGCCGAGCACGTGCTCGTTCAGGCGCTCGCCGGTGCCGAGCCCGAGGAAGAAGCGACCGTCCATCAGCACCTGGGCGGTCGCGGCGGCGTGCGCGACGATCGCGGGGTGCAGCCGGATCAGCGGACACGTCACCGCGGTGCCGAGGCGGATCCGATCGGTCGCCTCGGCGATCGCGCCGATCACGCCCCAGACGAAGGGGCTGTGTCCCTGCGCGTCGACCCACGGGTGGATGTGGTCGGAGATCAGCAGGTGCTCGAACCCGGCCTGCTCGGCGAGCTTCGCGTGCTCGACGAGCGCCTGCGGTCCGTGTTCCTCGCCCGAGAGCCAGTAGCCGATCTCCATCTGAAGACGGAACTACCTCCGGCTCGTGTTCGTAAACTCCGCGCATGGCCGCTGAGCGCCACATCGTCGGGCTCGGTGGAGGCGGCGACACCGAGGAGCAGACCGCTCTCCTCCACGACTACGTGCTGGACGTGATCGGCAAGGAGCGGCCGCGGCTGCTTGTACGTGCCGACCGCGATCGCCGAAGACCCCGAGGGGTTCGCGACGTTTCACGACCGGTTCGGCGCTCGCGGCGAGCTCGGTCACCTGCGCACGTTCCCGTGGCCGCCGGCCGACCTGCGCGAGCTCGTGCTCTCCCAGGACGGCATCTGCGTCAGCGGCGGCTCGACGGCGAACATGCTCGCGATCTGGCGCGTGCACGGCATCGACGGGCTGCTGCGCGAGGCCTGGGAGGCGGGCGTCGTCCTCTGGGGCGCGAGCGCCGGGATGATCTGCTGGTTCGAGGCCGGCGTGACCGACTCGTTCGGCCCGCAGCTCGCGGGGATGGACTGCCTCGGGTTCCTCGCCGGGAGCGCCTGCCCGCACTACGACGGGGAGCCGGAGCGGCGGCCGCGCTATCACGAGCTCGTCGACGGCGGCTTCGCGGAAGGCATCGCCGCCGACGACGGGGTGGCGCTCCATTACACGGGCACCGAGCTTGCGGAGGTGGTCACCTGCCGGCCCGGCGCCGCCGCGTACCGCGTCACCCGTTCGGGCGAGGAGCGGATTGAGGCGCGGCTGCTCGGGTAGACGGGGCGCATGGATCCACAACTCAGCGCCGAGCTGCAGGTGCTCCTCGAAGGTGTGCCGCTGCCGGCTTCACGTGACGAGCTGCTCCGCTATGCCCGCGCGCAGGACGAGCGGGCCCCGGCGCTGCTGGAGCGGCTGCCGGGCGGAAGCTACGACCGTCTCGACGCGGTCGGCGAGGCGCTGACCGCGCCGGTCGCCGGACCGAAGCCCGCGCTCCGGCTGCCGAAGCCGGAGAGCGGCAAGCCGCCCGGCGGGGCCGACTACCTGCGCCCGCGGCCGGAGCCCGGCGCCGTGCGTCCGGCCGCCCCGCGCACGAACCCGCCGCAGCAGGCGATCGCGAAGAAGTCGAGCCTGAAGAAGAAGCAGAAGGCGAAGCAGCAGGCCGACGACCCGCGCGCCGAGCCCCAGCAGGGACAGGACTGACCGCCTACCGGGCGGTGCGGCTCTCGACCGAGAGCCGGGCCAGCCGGTCGGCCTGGCCCGCGAGCTTGCGCAGGGCCTCGACCTCCTCGTGGAGGTTCGCCTTCAGCAGCTCGTTCACCGTGGCCTCGCCGAGCTCCTCGGCCAGGCGGATCGCGCCCTCGTACGCGTTGATCTCGTAGTGCTCCGTCCCCATCGCGGCCTGGCAGTCGAGCATCGGCCGCAGCGCCGGGGCGAGGTCGGGCGAGAGCGCCTCCCGTTCCGTCTTCAAGCCCTGCAAGCCGAGCGCCGGGCGTCCGAACGGCCGCTCGCCGAGGGCATCGAAGGCCCGCTTGACCCGGTCGACGTGCCCGAGCGTCTCCTCGCGGTGCTCGCGCACCAGCCCGGCGAGCTCGTCGTCCTGCAGCTGCTGGGCCAGGTGGGGGAGGATCACGCGGCCGAGGTGCTCCTCGATCGTCAGGAGGCGGGCGAGCTGCTCGAGCAACAGGTCGCGGCCGGTCTCGACGTTCGGCGGCAGCTTGACGGCCGGAGCCTTTCCGGGAATCGCGCTCATTGGTTCTCCTTCGGAATCCGCTTGCGCTGGGTGGCGACGACGTAGCGTGGGTCGCGCGCCGACTGGAAGCCCGCCTTGAAGACCGACCAGCGGAGCGCCAGCTCGCCCCCCAGGACGAGCGCCCCGCCCGCGGCGGCGGCCGTCCGGCTCTGCCTGCCGCGCCAGGCCATCAACCCGGCCCCCGCGGCGGTCGCGAGCTTGGCGATGCGTCCGAACCGCCCGGCCTGTCCCTGCTTGTACACCTCGCCGACGAACCCGAGCCGGCGCTCCATCACCTCGGTGAGCACGAGCGCCGCGAGCGATCCACCGACCGCCGCCCGGCGGGCGGGCCCGGCGCACTCGGTGGGCGTGGCAATCGCCGCGGCGGCGCCCGCGGTCGCGGCCGCGCTGGCGCCGAACAGCCAGGGGAGCTCGTCCCGCGCCTCGCTCCACACCGGGATCGCGGTGTTCGCGACGAGCGCGCCGGTGTAGGTGGCAAGCGGCGGGCCGAACACGAACGACACCACCTCGGCGGCCCACTTGACCGGCCGGAGCTTCTGGACGAGCGGCAGCGGCTCGAGCATCTCCATCAAGGCCGCCGTCGTCGAGGCGCCGCCGTTGAAGAACAGGAACCAGCTGCCGACGCTCATCGGCGAGGTGACCTTGAACATGCGCAGCATGTGCAGGAACCGTTCCGGGCGACCGAGGTCGGAGATCAGGAGCGCCGGCGAGGCGATGTCGGCGGCCGCGCCGATCAGCAGCGAGCGCTTGGCGAGCGGATGGTTGCCCGTCAGGCGCGCGACGCCGTGCAGCACCGAGGAGGCGCCTGCGATGCCGCCGGTCCAGAAGTACCAGGGGATCTCGGGCTGCCACACCGGCTCCTTGACGATCGGACGCCCGTAGTAGGAGTCCATCGTGGTGCCGCGCTCGGTGATCGAACCCTGCCAGTCGGTGGTGCCCGCCCGGGCGCCCTCCGTCCTGCACCGGTCTCGACTCGTTCAGGGGAGCGCGGTCGGTCACGACCTGCCTCCCACGAAGGCGGCGGCGAGCCCCACGAACATCGCGGTCGCGGCGAGCGCGGTCGAGGCCCACAGGCGCGGCAGGTGCTTCGTCGGCACGACCGGGTCGGGCGGCAGCCCGTAGACCTCCGGCTCGTCGAGCAGCAGGAAGAAGGCGCCGAACCCGCCGACGCCGTCGTCCGGGCTCTCGCCGTAGAGGCGGGCGCCGTTCCAGCGCTCGGCGCGCAGCTTCTCGAGGCGCTGCTCGGCCCGCTCGCGCAACTCGTCGAGCTCGCCGAACTGGATCGAGTTGGTCGGGCAGGCCTTCGCGCAGGCAGGCTCGTGACCACCCTTGAGGCGGTCGTAGCAGAGCGTGCACTTCCAGGCGCGCCCGTCCTCCTTCTTGCCCAGGAAGTCGGCCAGGAGCGGCAGGTCGTCGGGCGAGCGCGGCAGGTCGCGCTTGTCGATCACGCCGAACGGGCACGCGGGCACGCAGTACCCGCAGCCGTTGCAGATGTCCTCCTGCACCACGACCGTCCCGAACTCCGTGCGGAAGAGCGAGCCGGTCGGGCAGACGTCGAGGCAGCCGGCGTGCGTGCAGTGCTTGCACACGTCGGACTCCATCAGCCAGCGCATCGGCTCGGGCCCGCCGTCGCCGTCGAGCGCGGCGACCTCGCCGTCGAGGCGCAGCGGCTTGCGCTGCTCGACGAATGCGACGTGGCGCCACGTGTTCGCGTTCAGCTGCGAGGTGTTGTCGTAGCTCTCGCCGGTCCAGACGAGCCCGTCCTCCGGAATCAGGTTCCACTCCTTGCACGCGACCTCGCACGCCTTGCAGCCGATGCAGATCGACGTGTCGGTGAAGAAGCCCATCCGGGGCTTCGCGTCCTCGCCGTAGGTGTCCGGCCAGGCGGCGGGCGAGCCGGTGGGCTCTGCGAGCGTGCTCACGTCCCTCTCTCCTCCTCGGGCTCGACCCGTGGCTCCTGCTCGGCACGCGAGAGCGCGGCGTCGCGCCGCTCGGCGACGAAATCGGTCAGCCTCGGGCCGCGCGGCCTCCGGCCGGGCTGGATGTCGCAGGTGAAGGCCTTGACCTCCTGGATGTGGACGTTCGGGTCGAGTGCCATGTGCGACAGGTCGTTGGCGCTGCCGCCGGTGGTCAGGCCGCGCGTGCCCCAGTGGTAGGGCAGGCCGACCTGGTGGCGCACCTTGCCCGCCACCTTCACCGGCCGGACGCGGTCGGTGACCATCACGCGCGCCTCGATCGCCGAGCGGGCTGTGACGATCGTCGCCCAGCCGCCGTGCTCGAGGCCTCGCTCCCGGGCAAGCTCCGGGTGCACCTCGACGAACATCTGCGGCTGCAGTTCGGCCAGGTAGGGCGTGAACCGCGTCATGCCCCCCGCGGTGTGGTGCTCGGTGAGCCGGTAGGTCGTGACGACGAACGGGTAGAGCTCGGAGCCGGGCTCGTCGGCGACGGGGTTGTACGGGTCCTCCGAGAGATCGTTCTGCTGGCGCCGCGGGTTCGCGCGCTGGGAGTAGAAGGGGTTCGAGAACGGCGACTCGTGCGGCTCGTAGTGCGTCGGCAGCGGCCCGTCGACGAGTCCCTGCGGTACGTAGAGCCAGCCGAGCCCGTCGGCCTGCATGATGAACGGCTGGTCGCCCGCGATCGCGTCGGGCCCGCGCGCGTCGCGCTCCGGCACGAAGTCGGGCGGCTTCTGCGACTCGAAGTCGGGCGAGTCGAGCCCCGTCCACTTGCCCTGCTCGGCGTCCCACCAGACGTAGCGCTTCCGCTCGGACCACGGGTTGCCGTCGGGGTCGGCCGAGGCGCGGTTGTAGATGATGTGCCGGTTCGCCGGCCACACCCAGGCCCACTCGAGCGCCGCGTAGCCCTGCTCCCAGTGCGGCGTCTTCCTCGCGGCGCGGTTGATGCCGCCGCCGTAGACGCCGCAGTAGATCCAGCAGCCGCACTGCGTCGAGCCGTCCGCCTTCAGGAGCGTGTACGAGGTCAGCGCCTGCCCGTTGTCGTCCCAGCCGTTGATCTCCTGCAGGACGGCCTCGGCGCTCGGCTCCTCGAGCTCGCCGCTTGTCGGGTAGTTCCACGTCAGCTGCAGGATCGGCTTGTCCTTCGGGTCCTCCGAGCCGCGCAGCTTCTGCTGGATCTTCCGACCGAGGTGGTAGTAGAACCAGAGCTCCGAGCGGCAGTCGTCGTCGGGCTCGACGGCCCGGAAGTGCCACTGCAGCATGCGCTGCGTATTCGTGAACGAGCCGTCCTTCTCCAGGTGCGAGCTCGCCGGCATGAAGAAGATCTCCGTGCCGATCTCGGCGGGCGAGAGCTCACCCGACTCGACCTCCGGGCTGTCGTACCAGAACGCGGCGGTCTCGATCTCGACGAGGTCGCGCACGACGAGCCAGTCGAGCCGGGAGAGCGCGAGCCGCTGCGCCTTGCCGTTCGCCGAGCCGACCGCCGGGTTCTCGCCGGCGACGATGTAGCCCTTGACGTTCCCTTCGAGCATCTGCCCGATCGTCCAGTAGTTCGAGTTGTCGTCGTCGATCCGCGGCAGGTAGTCGAAGCAGTAGTCGTTGTCGGCCGTCGCGTCGGCGCCCCACCACGCCTTCAGGAGCGAGGTCATGTATGCGTCGGCGTTCCCCCAGAAGCCGGTGGCCGCCGTCGAGGTCTCCACGTAGTTCTGGAGGCCGCCGTAGTCCTTGACGTGCGGCATCGTCAGGTAGCCGGGCAGCAGGTTGTAGAGCGTCGGGATGTCGGTGGAGCCCTGGATCGACGCGTGACCCCGCAGGGCGAGGATGCCGCCGCCGGGGCGTCCGATGTTGCCGAGCAGCAGCTGGATGATCGACGTGGTGCGGATGATCTGCACGCCCACGGTGTGCTGCGTCCAGCCGACCGCGTAGCAGAAGGCACCCGTCCGCTCCCGGCCGGAGTTCGCGCACACCTGCTCGCAGTACCAGAGGAAATCCTCCACGCTGCAGCCGCACGTGTCGGCGACCATCTCCGGTGTGTAGCGGGAGAAATGCTGCTTGAGGATCTGGAAGACGCAGCGCGGATCCTGCAGCGTCGGGTCCTCGCGCGGCGGGTCGCCGTGGACGAGCCTGCCGGAAGCCGCTTCGCGCTGCGGCGCGTCGAACCCCTTTTCGCGCTGGCCGGCCGAGCCGTGCACCTTCGTGCCGTCGTACTGCCAGGTCTCGAAGTCGTACGTGCCCTGCTCGGGATCCCATCCGGAGAAGAGGCCGTCGAGATCCTCGGTGTCGGCGAATCGCTCGTCGACGAGCACGCGGGCGTTCGTGTAGCGCTCCACGTATTCCTTGAACCAGCGCTCGTTGGTGAGGATGAAGTTGACGACCCCGCCGAGGAAGGCGATGTCCGTGCCGGCGCGGAGACCGATGTGCCGCGTCGCCATCGCGCTCGTGCGGGTGTAGCGCGGGTCGACGTGGACGATCGTGGCGCCGCGCTCCCGGGCCTCCATCACCCACTGGAAGCCCACCGGGTGATTCTCGGCCATGTTCGAGCCCATGATCGTGATCACGTCCGCGTTCTGCAGGTCCTGCTGGAACGTGGTCGCGCCGCCTCGGCCGAACGAGGTGCCCAGACCGGGCACCGTGGAGCTGTGTCATATGCGTGCCTGGTTCTCGACCTGGACGATGCCGAGGGCGGTGAGGAGCTTCTTCATCAGGTAGTTCTCCTCGTTGTCCAGCGTCGCGCCGCCGAGGTTGGCGATGCCGAGCGTGCGCCGGGCGGGGTTCCCGTCCTCCGTCTCCTCCTGCCACGTCTCGTTCCGCGTGGCGATGATCCGGTCGGCGATCATGTCCATCGCCTGGTCGAGGTCGAGCTCCTCCCAGCGCGTGCCGTAGGGCGGCCGGTACTTGACCTTGTACTCGCGCAGCGGCCCGTCGTGCATGTTCTTCGAGGCGGCGCCCTTGGGACAGAGGCGTCCACGCGAGACGGGGCTCGCGGGGTCGCCCTCCACCTGGATCACCCGCCCGCCCTTGACGTACGCGAGCTGGCCGCAGCCGACGGCGCAGAAGGGGCAGATCGACTGGGCGACCTTGTCGGCGCCGGCGATCCGGGGCTTCAGGTCGCGCGAGAGCGGCGACTGCGCTGCCTTGCCCGTGCCCAGCGGGTCGCCTTCGCGCAGCTGGCGAACGAGCGGCCAGGACTCGAGGAGCTTGGTGAAGCCCACGACGGCGTTGTTCCGGCCTCCGGTGCGCCGAAACGTCAGTCGTCGAGTGCGTCGATCAGCTCGCGCAGGTGCGCCCGCTCGGGCCCGAGGACGCGGTGCACCTCGGCCAGCTTCGCGGCGCCTTCGTCGCTGAGCGAGAGCAGCACCACGCGACCGTCCACCGACGAGCCGGCGCGCGCGACGAGCCCCGCCTGCTCGGCCCGCTGGACGAGCTCGGTGACGGCGCTCTGGGTCAGCTGCAGCCGCTCGACGAGCTGCGACACGGTTCGCTGTCCACCGTCCGCACCCGCGATCTGCAGCAGCAGCAGGTACTGGCGCGGCGTGATTCCCGCCATGCGGGCGACCTCCTCGCTGCGGCGCAGGAAGCGTCGGAGCTCGGCACGGAAGTCGGCCGCGGGGCCGTAGGAGTTCGTCACCCCTGGTGTTGTTGCATGGCGCGGCAATGGAATCAAGCCCCCTGGAAGGAATCAGGGCCGGCAGGCTACGAGCGCGCGGCCGAGCGCCTCCAGGTCGGCCGCGTCGTTGTAGCGCCTGCACCGAGACTCGCAGCAGCCAGCCACCGGGCGTTTCGATCACCGGCACCTCGATCCGGTGCTCCTCGTAGAGCCGGTGCTTGAGGGCGGGTGGGTCGGGATGGTCGAGGTGGTAGCCGCGCATCTGCACGAAGTCGTCGGTGGCGGGGACGAGCGGGATCGGCGCATCGGCGAGCAGCGTCCGGCAGCGCTCTCGCACCGCGGGCCAGTCGTGCGCGGCGAGGAAGTCCAGCGCCGCCGGCACCGCGAGGTGGGCCGACGGGTCGCGCGTCCCTTGCCAGCGGTGCGCCTCGGGGAACGAGGCGCCCTCGACGAAGTCCCACGAGACGACGAGCGGCTCGATCAGGGGCTGCGCCTCGGGCCGCGCGTAGAGAAAGCCGGCTCCCTTCGGCGCGCACAGCCATTTGTGGCAGTTCCCGGCGTAGACGTCGGCTTGCAGGGCGTCGAGCTGGAGGTCGAGCTGCCCCGGCGCGTGCGCACCGTCGACGATCGAGAGCGCGCCGTGCGCCCGCGCGAGCGCGCAGACGCCGGCGACGTCGTTCACGCGGCCGGTCGTCCACTCCACGTGCGAGCAGAAGACGACCCGGGTGCGCGGCCCCGGAACGAGCTCCGCGAACGGCCGCCGCACGAGTGTCGCGCCGGTGCGGCGGGCGACGTGCTGCCAGAGGATCTCGAGGCCGCCGTACTCCGCGTCGCCGAGCAGCACCTCGTCGCCGGGGCCGAGGCGGAGCGAGCGGGCGACGGCGTTCAGCCCCGAGGTCGCGTTCGGGACGAGCGCCAGCCGCTCGGCATCGGCCCCAACGTGCTGCGCGAGCCGTGCGCGAACGGCGTCCAGGAGCGCGGGCAGCCGCCGTTCGAGGGCGAGGAACTCCACGGGCTGCCGCTCGAGCTCGCGCTGCGCCTGCTGGTAGGCGTCGAAGACGGGCCGCGGCGTCGCCCCGAACGAGCCGTGGTTGAGGAAGACGACCGTCGGGTCGAGGAGGAAGAGCTCCTTCACGGCGTCCGGAATCATGACTGCTCGCTCTTAATCGACGATTAATCGCACTTCGTCTCGGTGCAACGTGACCGGGCTATAACGGACCCGTGGCTTCAGGCCGCTTCCTCTCCCTCCGCGCCGTCGAGCTGCTGGTGGTCGCCGTGATCGGCGGGGCACTGGCGCTCGGCGGCGCGGCCCTGCTCGGCAAGCTCGGTGGGGGGACGACGATCGAGGAGGTCTCGACGCCCGCGCCGACCACCCCCGTGGGCGCGCGCGCCGGGAGCGCGCCGGCCACGGCGAAGGGGCTCTCGGCCGAGAAGATCTACGCGAACGACGCGCCCGGCGTGGTGCAGATCACCGCGACCACGACCTCCGCGTCGGGCACCGACCCCTTCAACGTGATGCCGGGGACGCCGCAGACGTCGGAGTCCCTCGGCTCCGGCTTCGTGATCGACAAGGACGGGCACATCGTCACGAACTACCACGTGATCGCGGGCGCGCAGAAGGTGCAGGTCTCGTTCTCCGGACGCGACCAGATGCCGGCGAGGGTCGTCGGCGAGGACAAGTCCACCGACGTCGCGATCCTGAAGATCGACGCGCACGCCCGCGCGCTGACGCCCGTGCCGCTCGGCAACTCCGACGGCGTCGTCGTCGGCGACCCGGTCTACGCGATCGGCAACCCGTTCGGCTTCACCCGCACGCTCACGACCGGCGTCGTCAGCGCGGTGCAGCGCGAGATCGAGGCCCCGAACTCGCTGCCGATCGACCACGCGATCCAGACGGACGCGGCGATCAACCACGGCAACTCGGGCGGCCCGCTGATCGACGCCTCGGGCCGCGTGATCGGCGTCACCTCCCAGATCTCGACCGGGTCGACCGGGCAGCAGGGAAACGTCGGCATCGGCTTCGCGATCCCGATCAACACCGTCCGGGACGTCGCCTCGCAGATCATCGCGAGCGGCAAGGTGCAGCACGCCTTCCTCGGCGTCTCGAGCGCTCCGGTGACCGCCCAGCTCAAGCGTCTCTTCCACCTGCCGACGGCCGACGGGCTGCTCGTCCAGACCGTCGATCCCGCGAGCGGCGCCGCGAAGGCCGGGATCGCGGCGGGCCGGACACGCGTCGTCGTCGGCGGCGAGAGCTACCAGGTCGGCGGCGACATCATCGTCTCGGTCGACGGGCAGCGGGTCTCGTCGCCGCAGAAGCTCTACGAGGTGATCTCGCAGCACAAGCCCGGCGAGCACGTGCGGATCGTCCTCTTCCATCACGGCACCAAGAAGACCGTCACGGCGACCCTGGGGCAGCGCCCGGGATCCTCGTGAGCCCGCTTCGGCCCTCCCCCTAGGGCCGAACAGGGATCGGCCGCGCCCCGACTGCCTGCCCGGGGCGCGGCCGGTCCACCTCCTTCCGCCGCTACCGTGTGGCCGTGCAGCGGGGGAACAGCGTCGTCGAAGGGCCGGTGCTCGCGGAGGACGAGGAGCTCTGGCAGGACGAGAACGCCGATTACGACGGCTGGTTCTGCGTTCGCACCGACCCGTTTCCCTGCCCCGCGACAGGGTGCGCGTTCGTCGCGGAGTTCATGACGGCCGCCCACCTGATCCTCGTCTGGCAGGAGCTCGACGATCCGAACCTCCTGCGCCACGCCGCGCGGGCGCGCGACGTCGGCCGGAACCCGCGGGTGACGAGCTACCGCTCCGAGTACGGGCCGAGTGCCTCGTACTACGCCTGGATCGCCGCCGGCCGGCCGGTCCACGGCGTCAAGGTGCACGACGCTCCGGCGTCGTGATCGAGCACCGCTTCGGCGCCGGGCCGCCCTTCTCGCTCGGCGTCGAGGAGGAGCTGATGATCCTCGACGCGACGACGCTCGACCAGGTGCCCGCCGTGGCGGCGATCCTCCGCGGCGTCGAAGGTGTCGACCTGCCGGGGCGGCTGAAGACCGAGCTCTTCGCCTCCGTCTTCGAGACGAACACCGACGTCGCCGCCGCTGCGACGGAGATCGACGGGTCGCTGCGCGAGCTGCGGCGCAGCGCCGCGGCGGCGGCCCGCGCGGAGGGGCTCGCGATCGCCGCCGCCGGCACGCATCCGTTCGCCCGGGCCGAGGACCAGCAGGTCGTCGGCGAGAAGCGGTACACCGCGTTCGTCGGCTACGGCGGCGTCACCGTGCGCAGGCAGGGGGTACAGGGCCTGCACGTCCACGTCGGGATGCGCTCCGGTGAGGAGTGCTGGCGCTGCCTCGAGCTCGTCGCGCCCTGGCTCCCTGTCGTGCTCGCGCTCTCGGTGAACTCCCCGTGGTTCGCCGGCTCGCTGACCGGGATGGCGTCGAACCGCGCACCCGTGCTCGCGGAGCTGCCGCGTGCGGGCGGTCCACCGGCCTTCGCCTCCTACGGGGAGTGGGAGGCCTGGGTGGAGCGACTGATCCGCCTGGGCGTGACCCGCGACCACACCCGCCTCTGGTGGGACGTGCGCCCGCATCCAACCTTCGGCACGCTCGAGGTCCGGATGCCCGACCAGCCCACCGACGTCGGCCGGTCGGCCGCCTTCGCCGGGCTGCTGCAGGCGCTCTGCGTGACCGCGCTCCGCGGCGGGCTCCCCGGCGCCCGCGAGCGGCAGGGCGACCGCGGCCGGGCCGACTACGCCCAGAACCGCTGGGCTGCCGCGCGCTTCGGGCCGCGCGCCGAGCTGCTGCATCCGGACGGCACGCGCGTCGCCGGCGCCTCGGAGCTCGGCGCGGAGCTGCTCGAGCTGGTGCGCCCGGCGGCGCGAGAGCTCGGGAGCGAGGAGCTGCTCGACCGGATCGACCCGGAGACGTGCGAGGCCGACCTGCAGACCGGCTTCGCGACGCCGCTGGAGGCGACGGCGGACGTCGTGCGCCGGACGCGAGATGGTTGATCGATAGATGCGGTTGCTGCGGGGAGGGTCTGTACCAAGCAGTGTGGTCGGAGCGACCGGTGGCAAGGCCGGTGGGCCTTGGCGCCGGGCGGGCCGGGCGCAATGCGCCGTGTGCAGGCCCCCAGCCGCGGCGGCCTCGATTTGTCGATCAATCATCTAGATTAAGCGGGTGGCGAGCGTCAGCACGCAGCTCCAGGTCTCGGGCATCCGCTGCGAGAAGTGCGTGCTGCGGCTCGCGAAGACGCTCGAGGACGTCGAGGGCCTCGAGGCCGCGAACGCGAACCTGATGGGCCAGGTGCTGCTCACCTACGACGACGAGCGCACCTCCAGGGACGCGCTCGTCGAGCTGCTCGCCCGCGGCGGGTTCCGCGAGCAAGCCTTCACGTAGGTCCGCCTACGGAAAGTAGTCCTCGGGCTTGCTCGGGCCGCCGTGGCCCGGGTCGACCCGCTGCTCGAGGCGCGACGGCCGCTCCACCGACGGGTCGTTCTCGCCGCCGGGGGTGCCGAGGCGCTTCGAGGGCTCCGGCTCGACGCCCTCCTGCAGCCCGGCCGTCTCGGCGTTGTCGAGGATCGGATCCGGGTCGGCCACCTCGTTCGCCCCGTCCAGCCCGTAGTGCGCCCGGACCGCGTGCCCGTCGACCTCCGCCGGGTCGACCTTCGGGGAGTCGTGGAAGAGCTCCTTCGAGATCGTCGCCCGCAGGACGCCGTCCTGCTCGTGCAGGAACGACGCCGGGATCGCATGGTGCGACTTGAAGACGTGTCCCGACTCGACGACAACAAAGCCTTCCCGCTCGGCGACGACCGTTCCGAGCTTGTGGTCCTCCCGCGTCACAACGTCCATTCCGTCCATCGTTTGCCTCCCGAGGGTCGCGTCTGGATCCGCGGGTGGAACGCCGAAACGAGGGAATCCGGTACGGCGGGCGTGCGTTGAACACGGTGCTAGGGTGGCCGCCGAAATGCCCGACGGAGCGCCGACGACCGCCGAAACCCGCAGGCTCGCCGAGGAGGCGCGTTCGCGTGTCCGCTTCGAGGAGGAGGCGCTCGAATTGAGCGATCAGGTCTACCGCGTCGCCCGCCGGCTCGCCGGCTCCCGCGAGGAGGCGGAAGACCTCGTGCAGCAGGCGTACGAGCGGGCGTTCCGGAGCTGGCGGCAGTACACGCCCGGCACGAACCTGCGCGCGTGGCTTCTGCGCATCCTCACGAACCTGAACATCGACCGTGGTCGCCGGCAGCAGCGGACGCCGCAGACGACGTCGCTCGACGTCGAGGCGGGCGACTACTTCCTCTACAACAAGCTCGAGTCGCAGCTGCCCGAGGAGAATCCTGACGAGGAGCGCGTGCTCGAGCGGCTCTCGCAGGACTCGATCGTCGAGGCGCTCGCCGACGTGCCGCACGACTTCCGCGACGTGGTCGTCCTCGTCGACATCGGCGAGTTCGCCTATGCCGACGCGGCGCAGATCCTCGACATCCCGATCGGCACCGTGATGTCGCGACTGCACCGGGGCAGGCGTATCCTGAAGAAGAACCTCGCCGACCGAACGGTGCTGGAGGCGACATGACCATCGACTGGTGCGAGAAGTGCGAGGAGATGATGCAGCCCTTCCTCGACGGCACGCTCTCGGACGCCGAGGTCGAGGAGGCCGAGCAACACCTCGAGAAGTGCCACTGGTGCGCGAAGCGCTACCGCTTCGAGGACCGCCTGCGCCACTACGTGCGGGTGGCGGTCTCCGAGCCGATGGCGCCCGAGCTGAAGGCGAAGCTCGCGGCGCTGCGCACGCCGCTCTGAGCCTCTAGACGATTGATTCCCAAGGCCGGCGCCCCCGGATGGGGGCCTACACACGGTGCATTGCGGCCGTCTCGCCCGGCGCCAAGGCCCACCGGCCTTGACACCGATCGATCCAGCCCCACTGCTTGGTGTAGACCCTCCCCGGAAGCACCTACTTAGGAATCAATCGTCTAGTCGCTCTCGCGTCGGTCGACGTCCCCCGGCGGTGAGAGGTCGGTGCAGTCGACGAGCGCGGCCTCGAGCGCCCGCCCGCCCTCGTCCGGGATCGCGCTCCAGGCCGAGCGGTCGAGTGCGACCGGATGGCTGCGCGTGACGCCGTCGTAGGTGGCGGCGGCGACCGGAGCCGGGTGGGCGAGCAGGCGCTCGACGGCGCGCGGATCGAGCTCGGGGCCGTCGGCGAGCACGATCGCCGCACGCGTCACTCCGGCGCCGAGCGCGGCCAGCCCGCAGCGGAGTGACGCTCCCGGGCCGAGCTCCCAGTCGCGGCAATGCACGATCCGCACGCCGGGGGTCTCCACCGGATGCGCGCCGGTGACGACGACGACCTCCGCGACCTCGACCGGGGCGAGCGCTGCGAGCACCGAGGGCAGCAGCTCGCGCTGCTTGACTCCGCCGTAGCGCGACGAGGCCCCGGCCGCCAGCACGACGATGCCGTCAGTGGACGTGGAGCGTCGCCTTCCGGATCTCGACGACCTCGGTCGGCTGTTCGGTCGTGGGGTCGCCGAGCCGGCCGATGCGCTCGACAACGGGCAGGCCCGAGACCACCTTGCCGAGCACCGCGTAGTCGGGCGGCAGCTGGGCGTCCTGCGCGGTGACGACGAAGAACTGGCTGCCGCTCGCACCGGCGGGCTGCGAGGCCGACTTCGCCATCGCGACCACCCCGAGCGTGTAGCGGGCGGAGGCCGGCGGGCGCTCGACCACGGTGTAGCCCGGCCCGCCCAGGCCGGACGCCGTCGGATCGCCGCCCTGGATCACGAAGCCGGGGACGATCCGGTGGAAGACGGTGCCGTCGAAGAAGTTCCGCCGGACGAGCGACGCGAACGAGGCCGCCGTGTCGGGCGAGGTGGAGACGGCGAGCCGGATCGTGAAGCTGCCGCAGTTCGTCTGCACGACCACGTCGTAGGTCTTCGCAGGGTCGAGCCGGTCGTGCGGCTTCGGCGCGCTCCGCTTCTTCCCCGGCGGCTGCGCGACCTGCGTGCAGCCGGCCGCACCGGTGGTCGTCTGCTGCGCCTGCGTGGCCGATGCCGCCGCCGCCGCCGCAGGCCGCCAGGACGAGCGTCGTCGCGAGCAGCGGCAGCCGGAGAGCGGCAGACGACCGACGGTGCATCTCGCTAGAGCTCCGCGAGGGCGCGCCGGACGAGCGCCTCGGCGATCTCGACCTTGTAGGCGTTCCCCGGCAGCGGCGTCGCCGCGCCGAGCCCGTCGTCGAGCAGCCAGGGAACGGGTGCGACGCCGGCGAGCGCGACGCGACGTTTCTCGCCGGAGCGCGCGGCGGCGACCCCGACGAGCGGGAACGCCCAGCGCTTGCGCTCCATCGCCTTCAGGTACACCGAGGCGGTGGAGGGCGGTATGTCGACGGAGAGGATCAGCTCTCCCTGCTCGAGCGTCGTCGTCCGCCGGTCGCCCTCGTCGGGGACGCGGTAGAGGTCGGCGAGCGGGAGCTCGCGATGCGTCGTCTGCACGGTGGCGTCGAGCGCCAGCAGCGCGGCCGCCGGGTCGGAGGGATGGGCCGAAGCGCAGTAGTCGTTCGCGAAGATCGCGTGCTCGCGATGCTCGCCGTCGTGTGCGAAGCACTCCTCGCCCGCCGTGCAGGCGGCACGGCCAGTGCAGCCGCCAGTACCAGCAGCGCGTCTGCTGGACGAGGTTGCCGCCGAGCGAGCTCGCGTTGCGCAGCTGGGGGCTCGCGGCGAGCCGGCACGCCTCCCTCAGCGCCGCGGGCACGTGCGGCGAGGCCTCGAGCTCGGCCAGCGTCGTCCCGGCGCCGATGCGGCCGCCGTCGATCCCCCGCGGCACGACGCCGCGCACGTCGACGATCGTCTCCCCCGACACGAGCCCGCTGCGGAGGAGGGGCACCAGCTCCGTCCCGCCGCTTAGTAACAGACTGTTACGAAGTGCGGGGTCGTCGAGGCTAGACGCGCGCCGGAGCTCCAACCTTCTCCCTTTCCCGGGCCTCGCGCAGCGCGCGCAGCATCTCCTCGCGGCTGATCGGGAGCTCGTGCACCTCGGCTCCGGTCGCGTCGCGGATCGCGTTCGCGATCGCCGCCGCGGTCGGGATGATCGGCGGCTCACCGAGGCCCTTCGAGCCGAGGTTCGTCAGGTGGGCGTCGGGGACGTCGACGAGCTCGCTCACGATCTCGGGCACGTCGGCGAACGTCGGCAGCTTGTACGCGTCGAGCGACGTCGTCAGGATCCGCCCCGTCCGCGGGTCGTGCAGCCGGTGCTCCGAGAGGGTGTGGCCGATGCCCTGGATGATCCCGCCCTCGATCTGGGAGGAGGCCCCGAGCGGGTTGATCACCCGGCCGACGTCGTGGATCGCGGCGATCCGGTCGACCCAGACCTCGCCCGTCTCCACGTCGACCGCCACCTCGGCCACCTGCACGCCGAAGGTGAGCACCTGCATGCCGGTCGGGTTCGGCCCGCGGGCGCCCTTGCCGAGGATCTGGCCCTCCTCGAGCACCGCGACGACCTCCGCGAGCGGCGCGCCCTGCTTGCCCATCTGCTCCGCGATCTCCTCGACCTGGCGGCGGGCGTCGGCGGCGGCGGCGCGAACGGCCGGGCCCATCGACGGTGTCGTGGACGAGCCGGCCGAGATCGATGCGTACGGGCCGCGGGCCGAGTCGCCGAGCGAGACCGCGACGTGGTCGAGCGGGATCCCGAGCTCCTCCGCCGCGATCTGCGCCATCGCGGTGCGGGTGCCCGTGCCGATGTCCTGCATCGCGGTGATCACGGCGGCGCGGCCGTCGGAGGAGACGCGAACCCACGCGTAGCTGGGCGGCCCGCCGCCGCCGTACCAGACCTGCGAGGCCATGCCGACGCCGCGCTTGACCGTCTCGGTCGACCGCGCCCGCACCTCGTGCCGTCGTTCCCAGTGCGGCTCGGCGCGGCGATAGCACTCGAGCAGCTGCTTGCCGCTGTAGGGGCGGTCGTCGGTGGGCTCGCTCTCGGTGTGGTTACGGCGGCGCAACTCGAGCGGGTCGAGCTGCAGCTTCTCGGCCAGCACGTCGAGCAGCGCCTCGAGCCCGAACGTCCCCTCGACGAATCCCGGCGCCCGGAAGGCCTTCATCGGCGGCTGGTTGAGCTTCGCGCCGTGGGTGACGGTCCGCACGTTCGGGCAGGCGTACAGGTGGTTCATCGGCCCTTCCACCGGCGACGACCAGCCGCCCCAGCCGACCGCGTTCACGTAGTCGCCCTGCAGGGCCGTCAGGGTGCCGTCGGCGCGCGCGCCGATCCGCAGGCGCTGGATCGTGGCGTTGCGGTTGCCGCTCGCCAGGTTCTCCTCGCGCCGGGTGAGGGCGCACCGCACCGGCCGGTTGGTGCGCCTGGCCAGCTCGATCGCGACGAAGGTGTAGTCGTCGGGCGAGTTCTTCGAGCCGAAGCCGCCGCCCATGTAGTTGCAGACGACCCGGATCCGGTCGGCCGGCAGGCCGAGCTCTTCGGCGAGCGTGTCCCGGATCCCCCAGATGAACTGCGTGGAGATGTAGACCTCGAGCGTGTCGCCGAGCCACTGCACCACCGCCTGGTGGGTCTCGAGCGAGCTGTGGAGCACCACCTGCGTCCGGTACTCCCCTTCGACGACGACGTCCGCGTCGGCGAACCCGGCCGCCACGTCGCCCCGCTCTCGCACGCGCGGCTCGCCGTGCACCGCGCCGCGCGCGACCGCCTCGTCCGGGTCGAGCACGACCTCGAGCTGCTCCCACTCGACCTCGACCGCCGCGAGCGCGGCGCGCGCCTGCGCATAGGTGTCGGCGCAGACCGCGGCGACCGCGGCCCCCTGGTAGCCGCACTCGTCGGACAGCACCGGCGTGTCGCCCGGGCCGATCGCCGCGTGCACCCCCGGCGCGGCGAGCGCGCGGGAGAGGTCGAGCCGCGCCACCCGCGCGTGGGCGAACGGACAGCGGAGGACGGCCGTGTGCAGCATCCCCGGCAGCTTCAGGTCGGCGGTGTACACCGCCTCGCCGCGCGCCCGCTCCAGCCCGTCGATCCGCGTCGCCGGCCGCCCGACGATCTCGAGCGGTCCCGCCGGCCACTGGTCGAGCGCGTCCTCCTCGACGACCACGAAGACCTCCTCGTACCGGCCCTCGACCTCCTTCTCGGTGCGAATCAGTCTCGCCACGTTCGAATCGCCTCCTCGATCTTGGGGTACGCGCCGCAGCGGCAGAGGTTTCCGGCCATTGCGTGCCGGATCTCGTCCGTCGTCGGCTCCGGCGTCGCCTCGACCAGCGCGACGGCGCTGACCACCTGCCCGGGGGTGCAGAAGCCGCACTGCAGCGCGTCGGCGCGCACGAAGGCACTGACCATGGGATGGTCGCGAAGGCCCTCGATCGTCGTCACGTTCGTGCCCTCCACCGCATGCACGAGCGTGATGCACGAGAGCGTCGGCACCCCGTCGACCAGCACCGTGCAGGCGCCGCAATGCCCCTCAGCGCACGCGACCTTCGTCCCGGTCAGGTCGAGCTCGTCGCGAAGCGCCTCCGCGAGCGTCGTTCCCACCTCGGCGTGCACGACGTAGCGGTGGCCGTTCACCTCGAGCTCAGGCACCCGTGACCGCCTCGATGTCGGCGATGTGCACGAGCCGGTGCGTCAGCCGCATCACCTGCCGCTGCTCGATCTCGTCCTCGAGCGAGGGGATCGTCTTCCACAGGTCGCGCGCCGCCACCAGCAACTCGCGGATCTTCTCGACCTCCTCGTCGTGCCCGTCCCGCTCGGAGCAGGTGTTGATCGCCAGCCCGAGCACGCCGATCGTGTCCGGCTGCCGCGTCCAGAGCAGCGGCGTCGCCATCGAGAGGTACTGGTGGATGCGGGCGAGCTGCAGCGGCTGCACGAAATCCCGTGGCCCGACCGGCGTCGACGGCTCGGGCAGCTCGCGTCCGTCGGCGATCGCGCTCGCGGTCTCCGAGAGCATCGCGCGCAGCTGAGCGTCGTCGCACCCGGCGAAGCGCGCCGTCTTGACGGCGATCAGCAGGGACGACGGCTGCTGGCCGTAGGGATAGTCGCTCGCGTAGACGACCTGTTCGGGCGGCACCTGCCGGTAGAAGTCGAGCAGGTCGACGGGGCTCCAGGTGGAGGTGTCGAACACGACGCCCTTCCGGCCCGCCATGCAACGGGCGAGCTCGTACAGGTCGGCGATCCCGGCGTGCGCGATGATCAGCGTCGCCTCGGGGTTCCGGTCGACCAGCGAGCGCAGGCCGTCCGCGATCGGCGGCAGCCCCCGGCCGCCGTGGATCAGGATCGGCACGCGTCGCTCCGCGGCGAGCTCGAACACCGGCCCGAGGCGCTCGTCGCTCGCCGTGAACCCCTGCGCGCGGGGGTGCAGCTTGATGCCGCGGGCGCCGGCGTCGAGGCACCTGCGTGCCTCCTCGAGCGGCGACGCGTTCAGGTCGAGTCGCACGAAGGGGATCAGCCGGCCCGAGCTTCGCTCCGCGAACGCCAGCGTGCGGTCGTTCGCGGCGGTGAAGGACGGCTCGCGGTCGGGCTCGTCGAGGCAGAACATGAAGGCGCGGGCGATGCCGTAGCGCTGCTGCGCCTCCTCGAGCTCGTCGTAGTCGCCGACCATGCCGTCGACGTCGTGCCCGAGGTGCACGTGCGCGTCGAAGATCTCCGTGCTCGGCGGCAGGACGAGACGCAGCTCCGCGTCCCACCGCTCCAGAAGCTCGAGCGCCGTCGTCCGTTCGTCCACCCGCAGGAGTCTAGATAGGGTCCTCCGCATGCCCGACGTGCTGATGTACGCGGACTCCTTCCGCTCGCCCGAGCTCCGGCACGAGGTCCCGCTCGGGGTGCCGGATCCGTTCCTCTACGTGGAGAAGGACGGGGTGAGGCACGTGGCGGTCAGCTCGATGGAGGCACAGCGCCTCTCGGCGCTCGGGCTGTTCGAGGTGCACGTCCTCGAGGAGTACGGGCTGGACGAGCTCGTCGGCCGGGGGCTCACCTGGCACGAGATCGGCGCCGAGGTGGCCGTCCGCGCGGTGCGCGGGATCGGGGTCGAGGGAGCCGTCGTGCCGGAGACCTTCCCGCTCTGGCTGGCCGACGTCCTGCGCGACCAGGGTGTCGAGCTGCGCGTCGATCGTGCGTTCTTCGACGAGCGGCGCCGCTCGAAAACCGCCGCCGAGCTGGCGGGGATGCGACGTGCCCAGCGCGCCGCCGAGGCCGCGATGGACACCTGCCGCGACCTGCTCCGCCGGGCGACGCGGGACGGCGACGCGCTCCTGCTCGACGGCGAGCCGCTGACGGTGGAGCGCGTGAAGTCGGCGATGAACCTCACCTTCGTGACGCACGGCACGGCGGTCGACGAGTTCATCGTCGCGCCGGGAGCGCAGGGAGCGGTCGGCCACGACATGGGCTCGGGCCCGATTCGCGCCGGCGTTCCGATCGTCGTCGACATCTGGCCGCGCGACAACGAGTCGGCGATCCACTGCGACATGACCCGGACGTTCGTCGTCGGAGACGTGCCGGACGACGTGCGGGAGTGGCATCGCCTCTGCAAGGAGGCGATCGACCGGGCGCTCGCCGAGATCCGGGCCGGTGCGTCGGGGCGGGAGATCTACGACGGCACCTGCGAGATCTTCGAACGCGCCGGTGAGCCGACGCAACGGACGAAGGAGCCGGGCGTCACCCTGGCCGACGGGTTCTTCCACGGCCTCGGCCATGGAGTCGGCCTCGAGGTGCACGAGGAGCCGAATCTCGGGCTGACCGGGAAGTCGGCGCTCCGTGCCGGCGACGTCGTCACGATCGAGCCCGGCCTCTACCGGCAGGGGTACGGCGGCGTGCGGCTCGAGGACCTCGTGCTCGTGACCGAGAACGGCGCCGAGAACCTGACGGAATACCCGTACGACCTGGCTCCGTAGCGCGACACGCATCGCAGTACGAACTTGACCCGGCGGCTCCCCGTCAGGGAGAGTGTCGTCGTCATTTCGGCGCGGATGCGGTCGAGTGATCGTCAGTCGGCGCCGAACGGAGAAGGAGGCGCACTTCATGAGCGAGATGAGCTCGGGTGGAGTGACGATGGTGGACAGTCCTCCGGCCGCGGACCCCGCGCCGCTCGGACTTGCCGGCTTCGCCCTCACCACGTTCCTGCTCAGCGGCCACAACGCTTCGTGGATCCCGGACCTGATCTGGGTCGGCCCGGCGCTCTTCTACGGCGGGCTCTGCCAGCTGCTCGCCGGCATGTGGGAGTTCCGCAACCGCAACGTCTTCGGCGCAACCGCGTTCTCGACGTACGGCGGCTTCTGGATGGGGCTCGGCATCTTCGTCGTGCTCGCGGAGACGACGAAGTTCCTCGCCGGCTACAGCGGCGGTGACATCAACAACGCCATCGCGTGGTTCCTGTTCGCCTTCGCGATCTTCAACACCTACATGCTGATCGGCAGCCTGCGCGTGAACGCGGCAGTGTTCCTCGTCTTCCTGACGCTCGAGATCACCGAGATCCTGCTGGTGATCGGACAGTTCAACCTCGCGGCGGGCAACTCCGCCTGGTGGCTGCACTTCGGCGGCTGGATGGGGATCGTGACGGCGGGCGTGGCGTGGTACACCTCGTCGGCAGGCGTCATCAACGGGGTCGCCGGCAAGGTCGTCTTCCCCGTCGGGAAGCCGCTCGTCTCGGCGGCGACGACACCCGCGCCCTCGACGGCCCACTGAGAGGAGGAGGCTTGGCGACAGGAACAAACCAGGACATCGACACGCTGTTCCTCGAGGAACGGCGCTACCCGCCGTCCGAGCGGTTCGCTGCCCAGGCGAATGCGAAGCCTTCGATCTACGAGGAGAGCTTCGAGTCGTTCTGGGAGCGGGAGGGGAACGAGCGGGTCACGTGGTTCGAGCCGTTCACGGAGCTGTACGAGTGGAACCTCCCGTACGCGAAGTGGTACCTCGGCGGCAAGCTGAACGTCTCCTACAACTGCGTCGACCGTCACGTCGAGGCCGGCCGCGGCGACAAGGTCGCCTTCCACTGGGAGGGCGAGCCCGAGGAAGACACCCGCGAGATCACCTACGCCGACCTGCAGCGCGAGGTCGTCGCCTTCGCGAACGCTCTCAAGGAGCTGGGCGTCGGCAAGGGGACGGCCGTCGGCATCTACATGGGGATGATCCCCGAGCTGCCGGTGGCGATGCTCGCCTGCACGCGGCTCGGCGCTCCCCACACGGTCGTCTTCGGGGGGTTCTCGGCCGATTCGCTCTCGGGGCGGGTCAACGACATGGGCTGCGAGGTCGTGATCACGCAGGACGAGGCGTGGCGGCGCGGCACCACCGTGCCGCTCAAGCGCATCGCCGACGAGGCGATGTCGGCCTCGCCCGGCGTGAAGAAGTGCCTCGTCGTCCGCCGCACCGGCAACGACGTGCCGATGACGGAGGGGCGGGACCACTGGTACCACGAGGCGCGCGGGTCGGACGACCCGGCTTCGTGCCCGCCCGAGCCGATGGACGCCGAGGATCTGCTCTTCCTCATGTACACGAGCGGGACGACGGCGAAGCCGAAGGGGATCGCGCACACGACCGGCGGCTACCTGGTCGGCGCCGCGACGACGCACAACTACGTCTTCGACCTGAAGCGGGACGAGGACGTGTACTGGTGCGCCGCCGACGTCGGCTGGATCACCGGTCACAGCTACATCGTCTACGGCCCGCTGTGCAACGGCTGCACGTCGGTGATGTACGAGGGGACGCCGGACTACCCCGACAAGGACCGCTGGTGGTCGATCGTCGAGCGGTACGGCGTCACGATCCTGTACACGGCGCCGACGGCGATCCGCTCGCACATGAAGTGGGGGCCGGAGCACGCCGGCAAGCACGACCTCTCGTCGCTGCGCCTGCTCGGGTCGGTCGGCGAGCCGATCAACCCCGAGGCGTGGGTCTGGTACCACGAGCACATCGGCGGCGGGAACTGCCCGATCGTCGACACGTGGTGGCAGACGGAGACGGGGATGATCCTGATCACCCCGCTCCCGGGCGTGACGACGCTGAAGCCGGGCTCGGCGACCCAGCCGTTCCCCGGGGTCGAGGCCGCGATCTACAACGAGGCCGGCGAGGAGGTCGGCCCCGGCGGCGGCGGCTACCTGGTGTTGAAGCGTCCCTGGCCGGCGATGCTGCGAGGCATCTACGGCGACGACGCCCGCTACCGGGAGACGTACTGGTCGAAGTACGGAGACGTGTACTTCGCCGGGGACGGCGCCCGGGTCGACGAGGACGGCGACTTCTGGCTGCTCGGCCGCGTCGACGACGTGATGAACGTCTCGGGCCACCGGATCTCGACGATCGAGGTCGAGTCGGCGCTCGTCGACCATCAGGAAGTCGCCGAGGCCGCGGTGGCCGCACGTGCGGACGCGACGACCGGGCAGGCGATCGTCGCGTTCGTCACGCTCAAGGGCGGTGCGGAAGGCTCCGTCGAGAAGCTCGAGGAGCTTCGCAACCACGTCGCGAAGAAGATCGGGGCGATCGCGAAGCCGGCCAACATCGTCTTCACGCCGGAGCTGCCGAAGACCCGCTCCGGGAAGATCATGCGCCGCCTGCTGCGGGACGTCGCCGAGCACCGTCCGCTGGGCGACACGACGACGCTCGCCGACCCGGCGGTGGTGGATGAGATCCGCCGCCGCGGCGACGAGGAGACGAGCGACGAAGGGTAGGTAGGAACCGCGGATGTCGCCCGGCCCCGGCCGGGCGACACTCGTGGCATGCAGACCGCCCTTGAGTTCAAGGTGGTCGAGGTTCCGGCCCAGACGTTCGCCTACGTCGTGCGGCGCGTTGCTCCCGGCGAGGCGGGGGAGTTCATCCGCGGCGCGATCGGGCGCGTCTCCGAGTTCGCCGTCGACCACGGCGGGGCCGTCGGGCCGCCGTTCGCCGTCTCCTCGGCCCCCGACGACGAGGGCTCGCTCGTGATCGAGGCCGGCTGGCCCGTCCCGGCGGGCACGACGCCTCAGCCGCCGATCGAGGTCCGGCGCCTGCCGCCGACGCGGGCGATCGTCCACCGGCACGTCGGCCCGTACGAGGAGCTCGGCTCGGCCTTCTACGCAGAGCTCTTCTCGCAGGCGCACGACGAGGGGTTCACCCCGGTCGCCGGGCCACGCGAGCGGTACCTCTCCGACCCCGCTGCGCGCGGGGAGCCGGTCACCGAGATCGTCTGGCCGATCGCGTAGCCGGCCGCCGGGATCCGACGCCGGGCCGCGGCTACGCTGGCCCCGTGCCGATCCGCACCGCCGACGCCCGCGGCGCGCGGCGCCTCCCCGTGAGACGGCTCGCGGTCGCAGGGACCGTTTCGATCGTCGCCTTCGCCACGATCGGCCAGCTCTCGCACCGGGGCGGCGTCTCGGCCGGCGGCTACGCGGCCGACCTCGTGCCGCTCCTCGCCGGCTGGCTCTGCGTCGCCTGGTGGACGGGGCGCTTCCTGCCGACGTGGCTCCTCGGCGTCACCGCCGGCGTCGCGATCCGGATGCTCGTGCTCGGGCACGAGCGCTGGAGCGAGCTCGCGTTCCTGGCGGTTGCGCTGGGGTTCGTCGGCGCACTGGCGTTCGCGGCGTGGTGGCTTCAAGCCCTGATCGGCAGCTCGGCGTCGACCTCTTCAACGGCACCTGGACCCTGATCGCGTCTCGTAGAGGACGACGAGCTGATGCGGCACATGGCGCACGCCTCCGCCTACCATCGCCCGGTGGTCGTGCGGGGCCGGCGCTGCACCACGCGCGCCGCTGTCTCGACCGGTGGGCCAGAGCCTCGTGCGCGAACGCGGGGTCCGAGTCGCGTAGGTCGCTTCGCTCGTCCGGGCGGCGAAAAGCCGCTGCTCCGGCGCCCGCGACGGCGAGAGCCTCCGCGCGCGGGCTCCTGGTGTCAGACACCTAAAGGTGTCTGACACCAATCGGGTCGCGGCGCGGCTCTCAGGCACGCGCAACCCCGGTTCAGGCGAGCAGGCGCTCGAAGCGCTCGGCGTCGTCGAACGGGCCGATCGCCGCGAGCCGGAGCCCGGAGCCGCCGATCACGTCCCGCGCGACGCGCTGCACGTCCTCGACCGTGACCGAGTCGAGCCCCTTCAGCACCTGCTCCGGCTCGGCGGCCGTTCCCTCGAGCACCTCCCGGCGCAGCCCGAAGAGCGCGAGCCCGTTCGGGCTCTCGGTCTGCAGCACGAAGCGTCCCTTGGCCAGGGCGCGCGCCTTCTCGAGCTCCGCCGTCGGCACGGGCTCGTCGACGAGCTTCCGGAACTCGCCGGCGATCACCTCGACAGCCTCTTCGGCCCGCTTCAGGTCGACGCCGGCCTGGGAGTACAGCGTGCCCGCGTCGGTGAGGGAGTTGTTGAACGCGAAGACGTAGTAGGCGAGCCCGCGGCGCTCGCGCACCTCGGTGAAGAGCCGCGACGACATGCCCGTCCCGAGCACGGTGCCGAGCAGCTGCAGGGCGTAGCGGTCGGGGTGCTCGAGCGGGTACGACGGAACGCCGATGCAGACGTTCGCCTGGTCGGACTCCTTCGTGTGCAGCCGCACGCGCGGCTCGGGCGCGCGATCGACCTCGACGTGCGCCGGCGCCGAGGCGCCGTCGCCGGCCAGGTCGCCGAGCAGCCCCTCGAGGTAGGGCAGCAGGCCGTCGCCGACGGCGCCCGTGACGCCCACGACCATCCGCGCGGGCGTGTACCACTCGGCCAGGTAGTCGAGAAACGTCTGGCGCGTGGTCGCCTCGATCGTCTCCCGGGTGCCGATCGTCTCCCAGCCGAGCGGGTTGGAGCCGAAGACGAGCTCCTCGTAGAGCGAGCGAGACGTAGTCGCGCGGCGTGTCGAGGTACATGTTCATCTCCTCGACGATCACGCCCTTCTCGCGCTCGACCTCCTCGGGGTCGAACTTGGAGTGACGGAGCATGTCGACGAGCACGTCCAGCGCCTGGTTGCGCTGCTCGCCGGCGCAGCGGATGTAGTAGCCGGTGTACTCCTTGGCGGTGAACGCGTTGAACTCCCCGCCGATCGAGTCCACCTCCATCGCGATCTCGCGGGCGGTCGGCCGCCGCTCCGTGCCCTTGAAGAACATGTGCTCCGCGAAGTGGGCGATGCCGCGGTTCGCGGCGTGCTCGTAGCGCGAGCCCGCCGCGAGCATCACGTAGCAGGCGACCGACTGGGCGTGGCCGAGCGGCGCGGTCATGACGCGAAGGCCGTTCGACAGGGTGTGACGCTCGTACACGCTCATCCGTTCAGTCTCCTTCTCTGGTTGTCCGTCAGCGGCACCGAGGTGCCCTGCGTGTAGTCGTAGCCGACGAGCACGCTCTTCGCTTCGGCGACCAGGCGCTCGCCGCTCCTGATCTCGTGCTCGAGCACGAAGCTCTTCGTCCCGATCGCGCCGCACCTGGTGTGAACCTCGATCTCCTCCCCCGCACGCAGCTCGGCGCGGAAGTCGATCTCGACCCGGGCGAGGATCATCTCCCCGAGGCCGCCCATCACCCCGATCCTGGCCTGCTCGAGGTAGGTCGAGTAGACGGCGTTGTTCACGTGCCCCATGGCGTCGCAGTCGCGGAAGCGCACGCGCTCGCGGTGCACCCAGGCGCCGTCGCTCCCGGTGGGCTCCGTCAAGCCCTTCATGCCAGCCTCGCGAGCAGCTCGTCGGGGTCGAGGTCGGCGAGCGAGCGCAGCACGAGGTCGGCGCTCTCGTCGAGCCCGAGGCTCGCGGTGACGGCGTTCGGGACGCCGACGACGTAGATGCCGGCGCGCTTCGCGGCGAGGGCGCCGTTGGGCGAGTCCTCGAAGACGACCGCCTCGTCGGCCGTGACGCCGAGCAGGTCGAGCGCCTCGAGGTACATCGTCGGCGCCGGCTTCGCGCGTTCCGGGTCGTGGTCGGCGGTCACGATCGCGTGCCAGCCGACGTCGCGCCCGAGCCGCTCGAGATGCATGTCGATCCAGGCGCGGGACGCACTCGAGACGATCGCGCGCTTGAGGCCGTGACGCTCGGCGGCGGCGAGGTAGGCGGCGATGCCCGGTCGCAGCTCCTCGGCCTCGAGCAGCGTCACCTCGTGGGCGTAGCGCTGCTCGTTCAGGAGGTCGCGGTCGAGGGGCTCGCCGACGAGCTCCTCCAGGTGGCCCCAGATGTCCCAGCCGTCGACGGTTCCGACCATCAGCGCCCACTTCTCGGGCGGCAGCTCGTGGCCGTGGCGGCGGTAGAGCCACTCCCAGCCGGCGCGCGAGGCGGTCTCGGTGTCGAGGATCAGGCCGTCGAAATCGAAGAGGAAGGCACGGACCGGCACCGCGGGCGATGGTATAGACCCACCTGTGGCCCACGAGACGGAGCGGGCGATCCGGGCGCAACCCGCCTGGCTGCGGGCGGTGCCGCGTACGCGCCGCCTGCCGGAGGGCGCGTCGGTGGTGCACACCGGCTGCGGCACGTCGTTCCATGCGGCGCAGACCGCGGGCGCGGCGGTGCAGGCGCTCGAGGCCGTCCTCGACCCGCCGCGGGCCGACGTGCTCGTGTGCGTCTCGCACGAGGGCGAGACCGAGCTGACCCTGGAGGCGGCCCGGGCGTTTCCCGGGCCGGTCTGGCTCGTCACCGGCACCGAGCGCTCGCCGCTCGCGGAGCTGGCCGACGAGGTGGTCGTCTGCACACCGCAGGTCGAGCGGTCGTGGTGCCACACCGCGAGCTACACGTGCGCGGTCGCGGCGCTCGCGGCGCTGCACGGCGAGCCGGTCGAGTGGCTGCCGGACGCCGTCGAGGAGGAGCTCCGCCGCGACGTGCCGCCGTTCATCGAGCAGCGCGTGGTGGTCGCGGGCGCCGGCGCGCGACTGGCCGACCGCGCAGGAGGCGGCGCTCAAGCTGCGCGAGGGCGCCTGGGTCGACGCGGTCGCCTACGAGACCGAGCAGCTCCTGCATGGGTTCCTCGCCGCGGTCGACGAGAGCGTCCGGGCCTACGTGCTCGAGGGCGAGGGCCGTGCGGCGGAGCGCGCCGCGGAGCTCGTCTCGGCGCTCGAGCGGCTCGGCTGCGAGACGACGCTCGTGCCGACCCGGCATCCCGTCGTCGACGTGGTTCGCTTCCAGCTGCTGACGGTCGCGGTCGCAGAGGCTCGGGGGATCGACCCCGATCCGATCCGCCGGACACCCGGCTCGCCATGGGCGGAAGCCGGCGGCTCCGCCTGGCCCGGGTAGACGCGCGGCTCAGAGCATCGCGAGGCGGCCGGCGATCGCCGCGTCGGCGGCCTCGCGCGACTCGCCCTGGCCTGTCACTGCCGGGATGAAGTGCTGCCGGTCGAGCGCCTGGAGAACGGCCGCGGTCGTCGCCGTCACGGTCGCCGTCCGCGGGACGTCGCGCAGCAGCGCGATCTCGCCGACGTACTCGCCGGGGCCGACCGTCGCGATGTGCCGGCCCTCCTTCGTCACCTCGACCGTCCCGGACTCGATCACGTAGAAGCGGTCGCCGACGTCGCCCTCGCGGATCACGACGTCGCCGGGCGCGAGCTCGACGCGGACGAGCGCCCGGGCGAGCCGGTCGAGCGTCTGCTCGGGCAGCATCGAGAGCAGCGAGACGCCGCGCAGCAGCTCGAGGCCCTCGGGGACGAGCGCGACGAGGTCGATCTGCCGCAGGGCCGCGGTTCCGAAGAGCACCAGGGCTGCGACTCCCGCGCCGATCACCACGAGGCCCCAGCGCAGGCCGATCGTGTGGATCAGGAGCGGCATCAGCAGCGCGCCCAGCGCCATCGTCCCGATCACGGCGCTCTCCATCGCGCCGAAGACGCGCGACATCGTCTCGGTCGTGGCGATGCGCTGGATGATCGTGTACGCGTTCACGTCGACGACCGAGTTCGCGAGCCCGAGGAGCACCATCACGATCACGGCGGCCGCGATCGTCGGCCAGACGGCGATCAGGAGCAGGGGCGCCGACCAGAGGAAGACGCCGATGCCGAAGTCGCGGGCCAGGTGGCCGCGCTGCGCGAGCACGAGCGCGACGAATCCGCCGACGAGGCCGCCGATGCCGAGCGTGGCGTTCAGGTACCCGAACCCGGAGCGCCCGATGTCGAGGAGGTTGAGGGCGACCGCGACCTCGAAGACGAGTGACGCCCCGGCGACGACGGTCTGCGCGCAGTAGAGGCCGACGAGCGTGCGCAGGTGGCTGTTGCCGAGGATCTCGCGGTACCCGGCGGAGGCCTCGGCGAAGAACCCGGGGGAGGGCTCCTCGGCCTCGGGCGCGGCGGGTGTCTCCGGCTCGGGCTCCTCGCCGGCGCGCTCCGCGCGGGTGCGGATGCCGATCACGAGCGCCGCCGACCAGACGAACGTGACCGCGTTGAAGAAGTAGACGGTCGAGATGCTCGCCACCGCCAGCATCAGGCCGGCGAGCGCGGGGCCGGCGAAGAAGCCGACGCTCTCGATCGTCGACGACGCCACGTTCGCCGCCGAGAGCTCGCCCGGGCCTTCGGCGAGCTCGGGCAGGAACGCGGCCTGTGCCGGGCGGAACGGGGTCGCGCAGATGCTCGTCAGCACCGCGAGTGCGTAGACCCCGTAGGGGTTGCCGCCGCTCGCGATCAGCAGCGCCGCCGCCACGACGAGGGCGGCGCGCACCGAGTCGGAGGCGACCATCACGAGCCTGCGCGGGTAACGGTCGCCGAGCATCGCCGCGAACGGCCCGACGGTCGCCATCGAGACGTAGCGCACCACGCCGAGCACGCCCACCGCCGTCGCGCCGCCGCGCTCGTAGGCGTAGACGGCCACGCCGACGCCGTAGGCCCAGTCACCGATGATCGAGCCGGCGAAGGCGAGCTGGATGCGCCGGAGCCCCGGGTTCCGGAACACCTCGTGCATCGACCGCCCGGCTTCGACGAGCTTCTCGCGGAGTCCCGTCACTGCGGCACCACCCCAGCACATCGCCGCCGCCAGGGCAAGCGCGGATCGCATCGGGGCCCGATCGAATTTTGCCTGGTCAGGCGACGCGGCGGGGTGTAGCGTTGCAGGTTGCGGCCGGGAGGGCGGATTTCTCTCCGGCGAAACAGGCCCTGTAGTGGGGATGAGGAGGAAATCTGAGATGAAGTTTCTGCGGAACAGGCGGCGCCTGTTCGGCGTTCGGCGCGCTCGCCGTCGCTGCTCGGCATCACGCTGTTCGTCGTCCTGCCGGCGCTGGCGTCGAGCCCGGGCGACAGGGTGCTCCCTGCCTCGGCGTGCGGGTGCTGACGCCCGGTCGCCGTGAACGTCGGGGGGAAACGGCACGTGCTCGAACGCTGTTCTCGCCCGCCATCTCCGGCCTGAACCAGAGCCTGCAGGAGTACGACAACCCGAGCCCGGCGGACGGCCGGCAACCTCGCTTCCGGCAACGGTGACGACGTCTCCTTCACGCTGGCGGTGACGGGATCGAACCAAGACGCAGCGTGCTGCAGATCACCGCCACCAATGCGGCAATCGCTGCGCTCGGCGATCAAGGGCGGCACCGACACGACGGTCTACGACTACACCGGGCTCCAATATGGAGCTCCGGCGCCAGTTCGGGACAGGGTTGGGTCGCCGACTGACGGCAACTTGCATGCGCCGGCATCGAAGTATCCCTCGTCTCGGAAGAACGGGGTCGAGAATCCTTCGCAGTGGTACGGGATCAGCCAACTGACCGTCTGCTATCGCGTCCTCGCACCGATTTCGGGTACCGTCTTCAACGACGCCAACGGCTCCGGCTCGCCGACCGGACAAGCCGGCATCGGCCCGTTGAACGTCACGATCGACGACAAGGCGACCCGTGGCCAGACGACGGTCCAGGCCGGCGGCCGACGGGACATTCTCGTCGCCGCAGCCGATCGGCGACTCCTACACGGTTTGCGTCCGCGTCGCCCGGGGACGGCTATCACCAGACGTTTCCCGCGAAAGACACGGGCGGTTGCGTTGACCCGAGGGGATACACGGTCTCCAAGCTCGGCTTGGGCGGCTCGTCGGGAAGCAACTTCGGCTTCCAGTCTTTCAGCACCATCTCCGGGCCGCGTGTACAACGACTCGTCGAACGAGAACGGCACGTACGACAGCGGCGAGGCGCAGGCGTGGACGGTGAACCTCTACAAGGGCACGGGCACAACGCCCGTCGCCACGACGACCTCGAGCAGCTCCGACGGCCTCTACACCCTGAAGGCGCAGCTCGAGAACGGGACCGACTACACCGTCTGCGAAATCCCCGGCGACTCCAATGTGTGGGCGCAGGGCATTCCGGATCCGACGAGCGACGACGTTTGCAAGAACCTTGACGGACTAAGGAAAGGTCACGTGGTCACCGGGACGGGGGCAGCGCAGACGATTCCCAGCGAGGACTTCGCGAACGTTCAAGCGGAGGCTTGCCCGGACCCCAGCAAGGCCGAAGACGGGCGATCAGGGCATCACCTACGCGGTGAGCATCGCCTGCAAGGCGACTCAGACGTACGTCTCGAGCACGGGCAGCCTGGACGGCAAGCCCTTCGCGCGGCTCTGGGCGGGCGACGACAGACGCTCGGTGATCCCGACGCCGCTCGATCGAGACGATCACCTGGCCGTACGACAGCAAGCCTGCAGAATCAGGTGACGCTGGTTTACAACGGACGCCTACCCGTTCATCGGCGCGAAGTACGACATGCAGCTGTGCAAGCGTGATCCGCGGAACTCTGACGGCACGCTCGACCAGTGCCGGGGAAGTGCTGCCGGCGGGCGCGCACGCCGACCCCGAGGCGACGTCCTGCCTGATCAGCGCGACGGTCTCGACGTCGACCTCTGGCGTCGACACTACGTGGCGCACGTCTACTCGGACGTCGACGGCCTGAGGACGACCGGCTAGGAGAGACCGCCGAGACCGAGGAGCTGCGCGAGGCGGTCGATCTCGCGCAGCTCCTCGGCGGCTCTTCCCACCGGGCTCGTCGAGCCGCGCACGCGCGCGGCGGGCGAGCAGCTCCTCGTAGAGCAGGCCCTGTCCCTTCGCCGCGGCGACGGCTCGGTCGAGCTGCTCTCGCGCCTGGTCCGGGCGCCCGAGCGCCTCGAGGCAGGCGGCGCGCGCACGGTCGATCGCCGCGCCGTACAGCGCCGTCTCCTCGCCGGCCGCCGCCGCCGCGGCGGCAAGCGCGTCGCAGCCCGAGCTCGCGGCGTGCCGGCGCGGGCGTGCGCGTGGGCGAGATAGACACCGGCCTCGAGCACGAGCGCGGCGTAGCCCACCGCTGCGGCCTCGGCGCTGACCCGCTCCAGCGACGCGACGCGCCCCGTCCGGCGTCGGCCCGGTCGAGCGCGCAGCGGGCGAGCTGGACCTCGGCGAAGAGCGCGAAGGCGGTGTAGCCCGACGACCGGAGCACCCTCCTCGCATCCGTGAGCACGCGCTCGGCCTCGTCGAGCCGACCCTGACTGACGAGCAGCTCACCGAGGTTGGTCCCTGCGAGGGCGGCGTTCTGGCGGTCGCCCGCCCGCAGGCAGTTCTCCCGCGCCTGCGCGTACAGCTCCGCCGCTTCCGTCCACTGTCCGTCTGCGTAGGCCTGGACGCCGACGTTCAGCCCGTAGATGCCGGCCATCCTCACGTCTCCGAGGCGGGTGTAGAGCTCGAGCGCCATGCGCTCGTGCACCGCGTTCTCCGGCTGCCCGAGCAGCTGGTAGGCGCCGTCGAGCGCCGTGTAGGCGTGGGCGAGCGCCTCGAGCTCGTCGGTCAGCCGTGCCTCCTCGACCGCCGCCAGGGCGAGCTGGATCGCTTCACGCGCGCGCCCCTGCTGCCACGCGAATCTCGCTGCGCAACGCGCGGAGCATCGCGCGTGCCGCGACGGCGGCCGGCTCGTCCCGACCCGTCGACGAGGCGTAAGCCCTCGCGCTGTCTCGCGCAGAGCAGTGGCGTAGGCGCCCGTCGCGCACTCTGGCGCGGGTGCGGCGGGCGTAGATCGCGCGCCTGCTCGACGGGATCGTCAGGGAGCAGGATCGTCGCCCGGCGAAGCGCGTCGAACGACTGGTCGAAGAGGCCGGCCGTCTCGCGCACGGTGCCCAGGGCGACGAGCACCTCGGCCCGGTCGCGGCGGCTGACCGTGCGCACACGGCCCCCGGCAGCGAGGGCGAGCTCGTAGAGTCGCGCCGCCTCGACGTTCGCGGCCACGGCACGTGCGCGCTCGCCGCCGATCCGCGCGTAGTGCCACGTCCGGTCGTTGCGCCGCGCCGCCGAATAGTGCAGCGCGAGCGTCGCCGCCTCGTCGTCGATCGAGGTCGCCGCCGCCTCGATCGCCTCGGCGACGCGCGCGTGCAGCTCGCGGCGCCTGCGGAAGGGAAGGCCCTCGTAGGCGGCGTCGTGGACGAGCGTGTTGCGGAAGCGCAGCCTGCCGTCCGGGTCGCGGTCGACGAGGCCCTTGAGGCGCGCCCACAGGCCGGCGTCGGCGCGCCACCTCGTCGCGGAGTGCCGCGGCCAGCAGGAATTCGTCGAACGCGACGCCGAGCACGGACGCGTACCGCAGCACGATCCGGTCGGAGGGCGAGAGCCGGTCGATGTCTGCGGTCACGACCGCCTCGACCGAATCGGGCAGCGCCTCGACCGTCCCGTCCGAGCGCGCGACGTTGAGCAGCTCGACGAGGAAGAGCGGGCTTCCCCCGGACCGGCGCACGACCTCCTCGACCTCGTGCGGGCGCAGCGGCTCCTCGTCGGTGGCGAGCTCGACCAGCTCGGCGGCGTCGTGCTCCGGGAGCGGCAGGAGCGAGAAGGCCGAGGCGGCGCTGGCCTTCCTCCTCCTCGTCGTCCATCAGCCAGATCGGCGAGTCGCGTGTCTCGTTGACGATCAGCGCGTACGGCATCGAGCGGGTGGCGCGGGAGAGCCGGCGCAGCAGGTCGGAGCTCGCGTCGTCCATGAACTGAGCGTCCTCGACTACGAGCGCCACCGGCGCCGCCTCGAGGGTGGCGACGAGGAACCGCAGCGTCGTCTCCGCCAGCACCTCGTGCAGGAAGCGCTCGTCGACGGCGGCCGTCTCCGGCGTCGGCGGCAGGTCGAGCCCGAGCAGGATCCCGAGCAGCGGGATCCAGGCGACGAGCCCGGGATCGGCCGGCTCGACGACGTCGCGCAGCCGGCGTTCCGTCGCGTCCGGATCGGCGCTGCGCTCGAGGCCGAGCACCTCGCGCGCCGGCCGGCGGAGGGCGAAGTAGGGCGTCGAGGACTCGTATTCCTCGCAGTCGGCGTGCAGCACGCGCAGCTGCGGGTGCCGGCCCAGCAGCTCGCCGACGAGCCGCGACTTGCCCATGCCGGACGGCCCGGCGATCGACACCGTCCAGCCGTGCCCCGCAGCGACGTCGGCGAGCACCGCAGTCAGGGTCTCGAGTTCGTGCTCCCGCCCGACGAACGGGGTGTCGGCGATCCTGTCGTCGCGCGCGGCCCGCGATCGGGCCGACGAGCGCCGCCCGGACGGGCTCTGCCTTCCCCTTCGCCTGGAACGGCTCGATCGGGGTGGTGGAGAACGTCGTCCGCGAACGCTGCAGTACCTCTTCGGTCGCCAGGATCTGGCCTGCCCCCGCCCGCGCCATCACCCGGGCGGCCGTGTTGATCGCATCGCCGAGGACGGCGTACGTCCGGCGGTAGGGAGGGCCGAAGTCGCCGGTGAAGACCCGGCCGGCGTTCACGCCCATCCGCATCGGGATCTCGCCGGGCCGGTCCATGATCTCGCGGGCGGTGCGCAGCGCCTGCTCCTCGTCGTGGCCCGTGCTCGACGGGGCGCCGGCGGTCAGCAGCACCTTGATCGCGCCCTTGGAGACGTCCGTGACGTTGAACGGCACCTCGTGCCGCGCCGCGACCTCCTGGATCCAGCTGATGCGCTCGTCGAGCGCCGCCGCGAACCGCTCCGGCCCGAGCTGCGCCAGCAGCTCGTCGGTGCGCATCAGGTCGACGAACGCGGCCGTGATCATGCGGTGCTCGGGCTCGCTGCGCTCGAGCAGCACGTGCTCGCGAGCCGCCAGCGGGATGCACTGCGCCACCAGCGCCCCGTCGACCGCGCCCACGTCGGGCGAGCGCCCGGAGGCGACGTCGGGGGCCGCGGCAGCAGGAGCGCGTCTCTCCTTCGCGGCGCCGATACAGGCAGGGTCGAGCCGGGCGGCGAGGGCCGGGCTCAGCGCCACCTCGCCGGCGTCGGCGATCGCCTCCATCAGCACCGTCTCGGTCGCCGTCGGGCCCGGCGATCAGCAGCTCCCGATGGACGCTCCCGGCGGTGAAGAACTCGATCGTGCCCGTCGTGATGCCGATCGACATGCGCAGCGTCACCGAGCCCGAGCCGACGCGGATCCGGCCGACGCGGTCGATCGTCCTCTGCATCTCCCAGGCGGCGCGCGCGGCGCGCTCGGCGTGGCCGGGGCCGTCGAAGAGCAGAAGCAGCGCGTCGCCGCCCCATTTCAGGAGGCCGGCTCCCCATTCGTACGCCTCGTCGAGCAGCGCCTTGAAGACGCCGTCGAGCGTGTCGCGCAGCAGTTCGGCGCCGATCTTGCCGCGGCTGGCGCAGCCGCTCGGTGAGCGCCGTGAAGCCGGAGATGTCGACGAACGCGAGCGAGCCGTCGATGCGTCGTGTAGGTCGCGCTCGGGCGCCTCGTGCATCCACTCGATCAGGAGGCGGGGGACGTACGGCTTCAGCAGCTCGCCTCGCTGCAGCCGTGCCTCCGTGAGCGTCTCCATGCTCCGAGTATCTACGAGCGGCACGGGTTCTCCCGAGCGCCGGCCGCTCGAACGGAGAAGATGCGCGGCATGAAGCTGGTCGTCATGGGCTGCTCCCCCGCCTGGCACAACCCGGGCGGCGCCCAGTCGGGGTACCTCGTCGCAGGGCGAGGGCCGGCTGTTGCTCGACTGCGGCCCCGGCGTGCTCGCCCGGCTGCGCGCCTACGCGGTGTGGCCGCGACGTCGACGCGGTCGTGATCACGCACTTCCACCTCGACCACTGGGGCGACCTGATCCCGTGGGTGTTCGGCTCCCGGTTCGGCCCGGGACGCAACATCGCGCCGGTGCCGGAGCTCTGGCTGCCGCCCGGCGGGTCGGAGACGCTACGCGGGTTCACGTCGAAGCTGAGCGCCGACCCGCTGTTCGACGCGTTCGACGTGCGCGAATACGCCGGCGGCACGCCGTTCCGCGCCGCGGGCTTCGAGGTCGTCGCGACGCGGGTGCCGCACTACGACCTGCTCGACGTTCGGGCTGCGGGTGACCGACGGCGAGCGGACGCTCGCCTACTCGGGAGACTCCGCGCCCTCGCCGGCGCTGGCCGAGGTCGCGCGCGATGCCGACCTCTTCCTCTGCGAGGCCACGCTCGGCGAGCCCGAGAGCCGGCCCTGCGCGGTCACCTGACCGAGCAGGAGGCGCTCGCGGCGTACCGCGCGTCGGGTGCAAAGCGCCTGCTGATCGTGCACCGGCCCGACGAGCTGCCGCTCGAGGAGGCGCCCGAGCTGGCGCGGGACGGGTACGAGACGACGGTCTGAGGCGTCTACGCCGGGCCGGCGAGCGCGGCGAGCAGCCGGTCGACCTCGTCCGCGGTGTTGTAGTGCACGACTCCGATGCGGACCGCGCCGTCGGGAAGGCCGAGACGCTTCATGATCTCGACCGCGTAGTAGTTGCCGTGCCACACCGCGAAGCCGAGCTCCCCGAGGCGCACGGCGGCGGCCTCCGGCGACAGGCGCTCGTGCGTGATCGCGAACGTCGGCACGCGACCGTCCATCGACGGGATCCCGTGCAGTCGCCAGCCGCCGGGTAGCCCGTCCAGGAGCCGCTGCCCGAGCGCGCGCTCGTGCTCCTGCACGAACGCCCAGCCGACCTCGTCCAGGTAGGCGACACACGCGACGAACCCCGCCAGCAGCTCGTGCGCGAGCGTGCCCGTCTCGAAGCGGTGCCCGACCGGCTCGTCCGGGGCGGGCCGCACCTTGTACGGCCGCCACGACTCCGCGAGCTCCCGCCGGACGTAGGCGAGCCCCAGGTGCGGGCCGTAGAACTTGTACGGCGAGCAGAGGAGCACGTCGGCGCCCGCCGCCTCGACGTCGATCGGGCCGTGCGGGCCGTAGTGCACCGCGTCGACCCAGGCGAGCGCGCCCGCCTCGTGCGCGAGCGCGGCGACCTCCGCGACTGGAGTCACCGTGCCGACGCTGTTCGCCGCCCACGGGAATGCCACCACGCGTGTGCGGTCGGAGAGCAGCGAGCGCAGGTGGTCGAGGTCGAGCCGGCAGGCCGCGTCGATCTCGGCGAACCGCACCGTCAGCCCGCGGTCGTGTGCGAGCTCGAGCCACGGCGCCACGTTGCCGTCGTGGTCGAGGCGCGTGCAGACGATCTCGTCGCCCGGCGCGAAGCCGCGCCCTACCGTCCGCGAGAGCGCGAAATTGAGCGTGGTCATGTTCGCTCCGAAGACGACCTCGCCGGCCGTCGCGTGCAGGAACCGCGCCGCGGTCTCGTGCGCGTCCTCGACGAGCCGGTCCGTGCGGTGGGAGGTCGCAAACGGCCCGCCCAGGTTCGCGTTGTCCTCGCGCAGGTAGGCGGCGATCGCCTCGGCGACGGAGTCCGGGACCTGGGTCCCGCCCGGGCCGTCGAAGAAGGCCAGCGGCTGCCGGAGCGCCGAGAACCGGGCGCGGATCGCGGCGGGGTCGGTCAGGAGACGTTCCACCGGTAGCTCGGCTCGAGCTGCAGCGAGGCCCCGACGAAGCAGTCGCGCTCGCCCTTCGCGATCAGTGCGGACGGATCGTCGGCCCGCGGCTCCAGCTGGGCGTCGATCGTCACCTCGATCTCCACGAAGCGGAAGCGGTCGTCGGCGCCGCTCTTCGTGATCGTGCCGCGGGCCGAGCCGGTGGCGCACACCTCGTGGCCGGCGCGGCGGGCGTGGTAGGCGAACCCGTCGATCGAGCAGCGGACGAGGGCGGCGAGCAGGAGATGGTCGGCCGACCAGCCCTCCGGCGGCACGAACTGGCCGCCGCCGGGAATCGTCAGGCGGCCGCCGCCGTCCAGCTCGACGGCGTACTCGAAGACCTTCGCGACGGGGGCCATGCGGCAACGCTACTCGGTCCGTCCGGCCGCGGTCCTAGGGTTCCGGACCATGAGGCTCAGGACGCTGACGGAAGCAGAGTGCTATGCCCGCTGCTACGGCCGCGCCGGCGAGCGTGTCTCCCCGGTGCGCCTGCTGGAACGGCGGCGCCGTGCAGCGGCGGGGAGCGGAGAAGCGCTGCGCGGGCGGTTCGAGGAGCGCCTCGACGCACGCGGCCCGGAGCGGGAGGCCGCATGAGGAACGCCTGCCGTTCGTGGAGCGCCAGGCGGCGGACGATCGTCGCGACCAGGCGCCCGGCGCCGCCGCTTCCGAGCTCGTGGGTCTGCACCGCCACGTGGTCGCAGCGCATGCCACGCTGTCGGCCTCGTGCCCGACGCAGGTAGCTCAGTCCCCGACGTCCTCGCCCCCGGGCTTGCCTGCGTGTTCTGCGGGATCAACCCGGGGCGCGTCTCGGCGGCCGCGGCGGCCCACTTCGCGAACCCGCGCAACGACTTCTGGCGCCTGCTGCACGCGGCGGAGTTCACCCCCCGGCTCTACGAGCCGCACGAGCAGTTCGGGCTGCCGGCGCTCGGGTTGGGGCTGACGAACGCCGCCGCGCGCACGACGCCCGGCTCCGGCGACCTGCGCCGGGGCGACTTCGACCGGGAGACGTTCGAGCAGCGGATCCGCGCGGCCGGCCCGCTTGCCGTCGCGTTCGTCGGGAAGGAGGCCTACCGCGGGCTCTACCGTGAGCGGCCCGAGCTCGGGCCGCAGCTGCGCACGATCGGCTCGACGGGGCTCTACGTCGTTCCCTCGACCTCGCCGGCGAACGCCGGGGTTCCCTGGCCGGAGCGGCTCCGCTGGTTCACGGCGTTGCGCGACTGGCTCGTCCCGGTCGAGCGGCAGGCGGTGCGCGCGCTGGTGCTCGATGCCGAGGGTCGGGTGCTGCTCGTCCGGTTCGAGCATCCGGTCTCCGGCGATGCGTGGTGGGCGACGGTGGGCGGCGGCATCGACCCGGGCGAGTCGGAGGAGGAGGCACTGCGACGCGAGGTGCGCGAGGAGGCGGGGCTGGAGGAGTTCGAGGTTGGGCCGCTCGTCCACGCGCGCGAGCACACGTTTCCGTGGGACCGGCGCCTGATCTACCAGTCGGAGCAGTTCTTCGTCGTCCGGGTGGAGGCGCACGACGCGGCACCGACGATCGACGTCGCCGAGGAGGGCGTCACCGAGGTGCGCTGGTGGACGCCGGCGGAGCTCGCCGCTCCGCGCGAGCGGCTGGTCCCGGACGACCTCGCCCGGCTCGTGCGTACGCTCTCGCAGTGACCGCGGTCCTCGTCACCGTGCACCTGCTCGCCGCCGGGATCTGGTTCGGCGGCTCCACCGCCCTCGTCTTCGTGGGCGTGCCGGCGGTACGGGTGCTCGAGGGTGCCCCGCGCGGGCAGGCGATGAAGGCGCTCGGCCTGCTCTGGCGGCCGCTCGGCTACGGGGCGCTGATCGTCGCCGCGATGACCGGCGTGGTGCTCGCCGCGCGCGAGTGGGAGCACCGCCCGGCGTTCCAGGTCGTCTTCTGGGCGAAGGTCGTGCTCTTCTGCTGCCTCGTCGCCGTCTCGTACCTGCACAACTTCGTGCTCGGCCCGCGTCTGCAGGCCGAGATCCGCGAGGGTCGGGAGCAGGTGACGCGGCCGCGCCTCGTCGTCGTGGGGTGGATCAGCTACTCGCTGACGATGACGCTGCCCGTGCTCGGGGTCGTGCTGCAGCGGCTGGTCTAGCGCACCCGCACCGTGATCGAGCGGCCGTGAGGGCCGTACGCGGTGATCGACCGGGCGGTGGTCGACTCGAGAGCGAGCACCCAATAGCGGAAGGGCGTCTTCGTTCCGGAAGGCGCGGCGACCGCGCGGGTCCGATGGATCCGGCCGGCGCCGTCGGTGATCGCGATTCGCCGCGTGAAGCCGACCGTGGCGCCCGCCCAGATCTGGCCGCCGGCGGCGTCGAGGTGGCTTGCGCCGAGCGGCGGGCCGAGCCGTTTCGGCTCCGCCTGCGCCGCAGGCTCCGGTCGTCGCCCCGGCGGGGTCGGTGAAGCGGATGCAGGGTGCGCCTCTCTGCGTCGTGATCGACACGCGCCAGGTCCGCCCGGCGAGCGTGACGCTCTCTTCGGCGGTGACGGTGCGGTCGTGGGAGGTGAAGAGCCAGCCGCCGCCACCGGCCACGGCGGCTCCCGCCGCGACGGCAGCGACGAGTGCCGCGACGGTCGTGGCGCCGCGTCGGCGACGGTGCGCACGTCGCCGCACCTCGAGCCAGTCCGAGTCGTCGGTGGTGTCGGCGAGCGCCGCGAAGCGCTCCGCGAGCAGGTCGGTCATCCGGTCAACTCCCTCGGTCGAAGCTCCTCGGCCAGGGCCGCGTGCGCCTGCGCCAGCGTGGCGGCGACGGTGCCCTCCTCGATCTCCAGCGCCTCCGCGATCTCGGCATAGGTGAAGCCCGCGAAGTGGCGCAGGAAGACGACGAGCCGCCGCCGCGGCGGCAAGGAGCGGATCGCCGCCGCGAGCGCGGGGTCGCGGTACTCGTCGAGGATCGAGAGGTCGGCGGGCAAATCGGCGACGCCCGGCCGCGCACGCTCGCGCAGCGCGAGCCGGTAGGCGATCCGCCAGACCCACGGCGCGAGCGACTCCCGCCGCCGCAGCGTCCGCCGCTCACGCAGGGCGACGGCGAACGCCTCCTGGACGGCGTCGCGCGCCGCCTCGCGGCTGCCGGCGACCGCCGTGAGCGCGTTCCGGAAGCCGACGTACCGGTCGCGGTAGAGCTGCTCGAGCGGCCCCATCGTGCAAGAGAGCATCGCGCGTCGCCGATCCTTTAGCGACGGTCAGGATGGGCGCGCCGTGCCGCCTCGTGGTGTCAGGAGGTCGTCTCAGAATGGGGTTCGTCGTCCGGGTGCGATCGGCGAGTGCGATGCAAGGACGCAGGGAGTGCCGATAGCGAGGGCTATCGGCGCGACCGAGGACGCGGCAGCGTGCCGCCGAGCGCGGCCGGGCGGCACAACCGGCCATTTTGAGACGACCTCCAGACACCTTTAAGTGTCAGACACCGGTTCGCGCGAGCGCAAGCGCCGAGCCGGGCCGCACCGCAGTGGTGTCAGACACCTTTAGGTGTCTGACACCACGAAGTGTCTGACACTACGAAGTGTCTGATACCACGAAGTGTCTGACACCACGAAGTGTCTGACACCACGAAGTGTCTGACACCACGAAGTGTCTGGCACCACGAAGTGTCTGACACCACGAAGTGTCTGACACCACGAGGTGTCTGAGGGCTACCCGGGCCAGCGGTTTGTGATCGGCGTGCGGCGGTCGCGGCCGAACGCCTTCGGCCGCAGCTTGACGCCGGGCGGCGCCTGGCGGCGCTTGTACTCGGCGCGGTCGACCATCGCGAGCGCGCGGTCGACGACGGCCGGGTCGAACCCGTCCTGCGAGAGCTCCTCGCGCGAGCGGTCGAGCTCGACGTAGGCGGCGAGCACGGCGTCGAGCTTGGGATACGGCGGCAGCGAGTCCTCGTCGAGCTGGTCGGCACGCAGCTCTGCGCTGGGCGCCCGCTCGATGATCGACGCCGGGATCAGCTCGCGCCCCGCGCGCTCGTTCAGGTGGCGGGAGAGCCGGAAGACGTCGGTCTTGTAGACGTCCTTGATCAGCGCGAAGCCGCCGGCGAGGTCGCCGTAGAGCGTCGAGTAGCCCACCGACAGCTCGGACTTGTTGCCGGTGGCGATCACGAGCCAGCCGAACTTGTTCGAGAGCGCCATCAGCAGCGTGCCGCGTACCCGCGCCTGCAGGTTCTCCTCGGTCAGGTCGGGGTCGCGGCCGGCGAACGCGCCGGCGAGCGTGCCGGTGAACGCCTCGACCACCGGCTCGATCTCGAGCTCGCGGAAGTCGATCCCGAGCGACTCGGCGAGGCGCTGCGCGTCGCCGCGCGTGCCCTCGGACGAGTAGCGCGACGGCATCGAGACCCCGTGCACCCGGTCGGCGCCGAGCGCCTCCACGCAGAGCGCCGCCGTCAGCGCCGAGTCGATGCCGCCGGAGAGGCCGATCACGACGTCGCCGAAGCCGTTCTTGCGCACGTACGAGTGGAGGCCCAGCTCGAGCGCCTGCCGCATCTGCTCGAGCTCGCCGAGCTGCGGAGCCGGTGCGGGGTGGAGGGTCTCGTTCTGCGCGTGTGGCGGTGGCAGCTCGACGTGGTGGAGCGACAGCGGCCGCTCGCGCTCGCGGGCGAGCGCGCGCCGCCGGACGTCGCGCAGCCGCCGGCCGACGGCGCCGATCGGGTCGACGTCGACGACGAGCAGCTCCTCCTCGAAGCCGCACGCGCGCGCCAGCACCTCTCCGTCGTCGTCGAGCACGACGGAATGCCCGTCGAAGATCAGCTCGTCCTGCCCGCCGACCGCGTTGCAGAACGCGACGAAACAGGAGTTGTCGCGCGCGCGCACCTTCAGCATCTCCTCGCGCTCGCGGTCCTTGCCGACGTGGAACGGCGAGGCGGAGATGTTCGCCACGAGCTGCGCGCCCGCGAGGGCGAGCTCGGTCGCCGGCGGCCCGGGCTGCCAGATGTCCTCGCAGATCGTCGGGCCGACCAGCACCTCCCCGAACCGCAGCAGGAAGAGGTCGTCGCCCGGCGCGAAGTAGCGGTCCTCGTCGAAGACGCCGTAATTCGGCAGGTAGCGCTTGTGGTAGACGCAGCGCACCTCGCCGTGCGCCAGCACGAAGCAGGCGTTCGAGAGGTCGGCGCCGAGATGCGGCGCGCCGACGAGCGCGGTGATCCCGTGCGTGCCCTTCGCCAGCTCGTCGACCGTGCGCTGCGCCGCACGCAGGAAGCCTGGTCGCAGCAGCAGGTCCTCGGGCGGGTAGCCGGTGACGCAGAGCTCCGGGAAGAGGACGAGGTCGGCGTTCGCCGCGCGGGCGCGCTCGGTGTGCTCGGCGACCTTCGCGGCGTTGCCGTCGAGGTCGCCGACGACGCTATCGATCTGGGCGAGTGCGAGTCTCATCGGTTTTCGCCTCTCGGTCGAAAACTCTAGCACGGCGTTCCGCGAGGGCCGCCCGGCGCCAGCGCGCGTACATGACGACGCCGACGAGGAAGACGGCGAAGCTGACCCAGCCGAGCCAGGCGGAGTTCACCTTGTTCGCGACGACGCTGATCACCGCGGCGACGACGAGCAGGACGATCAACCGCCACCGCAGGGTGTTGGCGCTCATACTTCCGAGCAGTATGGCCATGGTGATCGACCGTCGCTTCCGCGGCCCGGACGACTCGGGCAACGGCGGGTACTCCTGCGGGCTCTTCGCTCTCGCCCGTGGCGGCGACGAGGTGGAGGTGACGCTGCGCCTGCCGCCGCCGCTCGAGACGCCGCTCGCGCTCGGCGAGGACGGACGCGTGCGCGCGGGAGCCGAGGTCGTCGCCGAGGTGCGCCCGTCGGAGGTCGGCATCGGCCCGCCCGGCCCCGTCACCTACGAGGACGCCGTGGCGGCACAGCACCCCGACCTCGACTCGCCGTTCCCGCAGTGCTTCGTCTGCGGTCACGCACGCGGCGACGACGCGCTGCACCTGCATGCGGGACGGGTCCCGGGCCGCGAGGTCTACGCCGCCCCGTGGACGGTCGCCGCCGACACCGTCGGCCCCGAATTCGTCTGGGCGGCGCTCGACTGCCCGGGAGCCTACGCGACCGGCGTGCCCGGCCGCGGCACGGTCGTGCTCGGCCGGCTGACCGCGCGCGTCCTGCGCGTCCCGGCGGCCGGCGAGCGCTGCGTCGTCGTCGGCTGGGGCCTCGGCGCCGACGGCCGCAAGCACGGCGCCGGCACGCGCGCTGTACACGGGCTCAGGCGAGCTGCTCGGGATCGCGCGCGCCCTCTGGATCGAGCCGCGCGGCTGAGCGCGCCTCGCCGCCCGTGACGAGCCAGAGCAGGTCGCCCTGGTCGGCGAGCTCGACCGTCTCGCCGAGGTCGACCGGTCGCCGGTACTCGAGCTCGGCTCGGATGCGGCCGCCGAGCCGCCCGGCCCACGCCTCCTCTGCCGCCGCCCAGTAGGCCGCGTTGTTCATGTGGCCGAGACGGTCGAAGTCGGTGATCCGCAGCGGCCAGGGGCGCCGCCGGCCGGCGGGCTCTGCCGGGAGCCGCAGCCGGGTCGAGGCGCGCCGCCCGGCGGCCGATGCCCCGTAGACCGCGAGGAACCGCTCGCCGAGCCGCAGCGGCCGCAGCTCGTCGTCGAGGTGGATCCACACGCTCTCGGCCTCGAGCCGGCCGCCGCGGTCGCCGAGCACCGAGTAGCGGCGCGCGGCCGCCGCGGGGGCGATTGCGCTCGCCCAGGTCTCGATCTGCACGTGCACGTCGTCGCAGAACGGCTCGACCACGTGCAGCGCCGTGCGGCGCACGACCCAGAAGTGCTCGTCCGGCGTCCAGCCGGCGTCGATCACGTCGGCGCTCGCCGTGTCCTGGAGGTAGCCGGCGATCGCGTCGAGCCGGATGCGCCCGGCCGGGTCGACGTCGGACAGCCCGACCATCCGCTCCAGGCGGAAGCGCCGGCCGCTCACCGCAGGAGCTCGGCGACCTTCTGCGCGAGCGCCGCGTGCCCGTCGGCGTCGAGGTGCTCGACGTCGTCGCCCACGACCGGATACGACGGTGCGTCCACGACCGGGCAGTCGAGCTCGGCCCGGAACGAGGCGCGCAGGTCGTGCCCGTCGAACGGCGGCGGGCACACGACCAGCACCGACGCGGCCTCGCGCCGCGCGATCTCGACGAGCCGTGCGACGCAGCGCGCGACCCGGTCGTCGTCGACGAAGTTGACGTCGTTCGTGCCGAGGAAGAGCACCACCGCGTCGACCGGCGCGTGCGAGAGCAGGCAGGGCAGCAGGTACGGCAGGCCGTTCCGCCCCTCGGCGTCGGGACGCTCGACGGTCGCGGTCCGGCCGTTCAGCCCCTCCGCGACCACGTCCCAGTCCTCGCCGAGCAGCAGTTGCAGCACGCCCGGCCACCGCTGCTCGCGCGGGAACCGCTCGCCGCCCGAGCCGGGCACGTAGCCCCAGGTGTTCGAGTCGCCGAAGCAGACGACCGTCTTCGTCGCTGCGGTCGTCAACGACGCAGCCGGATCGCGTTCAGGTCGCGCTCGCGGATCTCGTCGATCCGTGCGAGGAGGTCGTCGACGTCGTCGTGCTCGGCGTGGATGTAGCGCCCGGCGAGAGCGTCGTAGCGGCCGGTGGCGAGCTTGCGGACGAGCTCCGGCGCGAGCTCGGGCGGGGTCCACGGCGCGTCGTCGGGAAAGTTCCCCTCGGTCATCTCGGTGCGGACGAGGCCGGGGCTGATCACGAAGACGGGCACCTCGACCGCGTTGTTCAGCGTCTCCCCGTAGCGGCAGACGGCCGCCTTCGAGGCGGTGTACGACGTGTTCGAGGCACCCGGCAGGTACGACGGCGCCGGAGCCGGTGATCACGATGCGCGAAGCGCCGCGCGCAAGCGCTGCCTCGCAGCAGAGGTGCACGCCGAGCACGTTCACCTCGAACACGTGCCACCAGTCCCCGTCGCTCGTGCCGGCGTTCGCCACCAGGAGGTCGACGTGCCCGATCTCGTCGAAGCCGCGCTCGACCGACTCGGGGTCGGCCACGTCCATCTCGACGGCGCGCCCGCCGGTCTCTGCGGCGACGGCCGCGATCTGGTCGCGCGAGCGCGCCGTCACGACGACGTCGAAGCCGTCCCCGGCGAGGGCGCGCGCGACCGAGGCGCCGATCCCGCGCCCGCCGCCCGTGACGACGGCGCTAGGCAACCGCCGCCCCGATCGACTCGAGCGACTCCGGGTTCTCGAGCGAGGAGAGGTCGCCCGGGTCCTCGCCGAGCGCGGTCGCCCGCACGGCGCGGCGCACGATCTTCGCCGAGCGCGTCTTCGGGAGCGCGTCGACGAAGAAGATGCGGTCGGGCGCGAACGCCTTGCCGAGCTCCGCGGCGACGTGGCGGGACACGTCGGCCTCGGTCGCCTCGGCGCCGGGCAGCAGACAGCAGAAGATCCACGCCGTCTCGCCCTTGACGGGGTGCGGCACGCCGACCGCGGCCGCCTCGCGCACCGCCGGGTGCCCGACCGCCGCCGACTCGAGCTCGGCCGGCCCGATCCGCTTGCCGGCGATGTTCATCGTGTCGTCGGAGCGCCCGTGCAGGAACCAGAAGCCGTCCTCGTCGACGGAGGCCCAGTCGCCGTGCACCCAGATCCCGGGCAGCCGCGACCAGTAGGTCTCGACGTACTTCTCCGGGTCGCGCCAGAAGCCGCGCGTCATCCCCGGGAACGGCTGGCGGCAGACGAGCTCGCCCACCTCGCCGGTGCCGACGAGCGAGCGGCCCTCGTCGTCGACCACGTCCATCGCCATCCCGAGCGCGGGCCCGCCGAGCGAGCAGGCCTTGATCGGCGCGACCGGCGTGGGCGAGAGGAAGCAGGCTCCCACCTCCGTGCCGCCCGAGCAGTTGATGATCGGCACGCGCCCGCCGCCGACGTTCTCGAACAGCCAGCGGTACGGCTCGGGGTTCCACGGCTCGCCGGTGGTCACGAACGTCCGCAGCGAGGAGAGGTCGGCGGTCGGGTCGCCGTGCGGCAGCAGCGCGCGGGCGAGGGTGGGCGAGAGGCCGAGCGACGTGACGCGCTCCTGCTCGACCGTGCGCCAGAGCCGGTCGGGCGCCGGCCAGTCGGGGGCGCCCTCGGCGAAGACGATCGTGCCGCCGACCGCGCCGACGCCGACGACGGTCCACGGGCCCATGATCCAGCCCATGTCGGTGGCGAAGTGCACGACGTCGCCCTCGTGCACGTCCGCCTGGTAGGCGACCTCGCGCGCGATCGAGACGAGGAACCCGCCCTGGACGTGGACGACCCCCTTCGGCTTCCCGGTCGTGCCCGAGGTGTAGGTGAGCAGGTACGGGTGCTCGGAATCGACCTCGAGCGCCTCCAGCTCGCCCGGCAGGTCGTCGAGCTCGAACGGCGCGAGCACGACCTCGGCCCGTGAGCCGGCGTCGCGGATCGCCTGCTCCAGGATCTCGAGCATCGGCACCGGCTTGCCTCGCCGCGACGACGTGCGCTGCGTGATCACGACCTTCGCCTCGCTCGCCTCGAGCCGCTGCGCCACCGCCGGCGCCGCGAAGCCGGAGAAGATCGGCACCTGGATCGCGCCGACGTGCGCGATCGCGTGCGAAGCGACGGCGACCTCCGGAGACATCGGGAGGAAGATCCCGACCCGATCGCCCGGCTCGACGCCGAGCTCGGCGAGACGCTCGGCCAGCCGCGTCACGTCGTGCGAGAGCGCCGCGAAGGTCAGCTCGCGCCGGGAGCCGTCCTCGCCGAGCCCGACGACGGCCACCGCGCCGGGCCGCCGCTCCGCCCAGCGGTGCACGCAGTTGCGCGGAATCGAGATCCGCCCGCCGGGGAACCAGGTCGTCCACTCGGGGCCGCGCGAGTCGTCGTAGACGCGCGCCCAGGGCGCGGAGAACTCGATGCCCAGGTCGTCCACGCAGAGCGGCCAGAACCACGCGGGGTCGTCCTGGGAGCGCTGGACGAGCTCGGCGTAGCTCGCGGCGCCCGCGCGGCGGACGAGCCTGGTGGCGTTCGCACGCTCGACCGTCTCCTCGACAGGGCTCCAGACGACGTCGGCCACGCTGCAAATCTACTGGTCGGCCGCCCCGCCGCCGGCCGGTTAGCGTCTGCTAACTTAGCGGCCGATCGACGTGTGAGGACGAGAGAGGTGACTGAATGACGCGTTTCGTGACGCCGGAGAACAAGAAGTGGTGGACGCTCGCCGCGGTGTCGGTGGGGCTGTTCGTGATCATGCTGGACAACACCGTGGTGAACGTCGCGCTGCCGGCGATGCGCACGTCGCTGCACATGTCCCTGTCCGAGCTCGAGTGGGTCGTCGCGGGCTACGCGCTCACGTTCGCGGCCTTCATGCTGACGGGCGGCAAGCTCGCCGACTTCCTGGGGCGGCGCCTGATCTTCATGGTCGGCCTGGCGGTCTTCACCGGCTCGAGCCTCGCCTGCGGCCTTGCTCCGAACGGCGGCTTCCTGATCGGCGCCCGCGTCGTGCAGGGCCTCGGCGGCGCGCTCATGAACCCCGCGACGCTGTCGATCATCACCGCCACCTTCCCACCGCGCGAGCGCGGCAAGGCGATCGGGATCTGGGCGGGCGTGTCGGCGATGGCGCTGGCGATCGGGCCGCTCGTCGGCGGCCTGCTGACCGAGCACGTGAACTGGAACTGGATCTTCTTCATCAACGTGCCGATCGGCATCGCCGGGCTGTTCTCGATCCCGATCTTCATCGAGGAGTCACGCGACACCTCGGCCGAGCAGCGGCTCGACCTGCCCGGCCTCGCCGCGTCGGCGCTCGGCCTCTTCTCGCTCACCTACGGCTTCATCGAGGCGAACAACTACGGCTGGACGTCCCCCCGCATCCTCGCGTCCTTCGCGGTCGCGGTCGTCTCGCTCGTCGGGTTCGTGCTGCTCGAGCGGCATCAGCGGACGCCGATGCTCGACCTGTCGCTCTTCCGCCAGCGCACCTTCAGCGGCGCCAACGGGGCGATGCTGTTCGTCGGCCTGGCGATGTTCGGGACCTTCTTCTACGTCTCGCTGTACATGCAGAACGTGCTCGGGTACTCGCCGGTGCAGGCGGGGGCGACCTTCCTGCCCATGACCCTGCTGATCATCGTGCTCGCGCCCCGAACGGGCGCGCTCGCCGACCGCGTCGGCTCGCGCTGGCTCGTCGGCGGCGGCATGACCCTGCTCGCGGCCATGCTGCTCTACTACTCGCAGCTCGGCGCCAACGAGTCGTTCTGGATGCTGCTTCCCGGCCTGCTGCTCGGCGGCACTGGGATGGCGATGACGATGACGCCGACGACGGCGGCCGCGATGGGAGCGGTCGCGGTCGACAAGGCCGGCGTCGGCTCCGCCGTGCTCAACTCGTCGCGCCAGGTCGGCGGGTCGGTGGGCATCGCGATCATGGGCTCGATCGTCGCGAGCGCCTCCACGTATCTCGGTGGGTTCCACGACGCGCTGCGCGTCTCCGCCGGGCTCTGCATCGTCGGCGCGGTGATCGCGACCGCGACCATCCGCAAGCTCGACCACCACGAGCCGCACCGCGAGCCACAGCGCGAGCCGCAGCACGAGCCGGCGATCGAAGCCGTATGACGCAGGCCGCGCACAGGCGGCTGCCGAAGGAGGAGCGGCGGCGGGCGGTGCTCGACACCGCCTGCCGCGTCTTCTCCCGCTCGAGCTACCGCGGCGCGACGACCGCCGAGATCGCCCGCGAGGCGGGCATCTCCGAGCCGATCCTGTACCGGCACTTCGGCTCGAAGCGCGACCTCTACCTCGCCTGCCTCGACGAGGCGTGGGCGAGCTTCCGGGCGAAGGCGGAAGCCGCGATCGAGGACGATCCGGAGAGCTGCCTCGGCGCGATCGCCGACGCGTACATGGCGAAGCGCAAGCCGATCCGCGTGGTCGACCTGTGGATCCAGGCACTGACCGAGGCGTCCGAGGACGACGTGATCGCCGCGGCGGTGCGCAAGCACGTACGCGAGGTGCGGGACTTCTTCGCCGACGTGATCCGCGACGGTCAGCGGCGCGGCGTCATCCACGCCGACCGCGACCCGGAGGCCGAGGCGTGGCTCTTCGTGGCGGGCGGCCTGCTCGTGACGATGGACAACCGCCTGCGCGGCCTGCTCGGCGACGACCTGCTGCGCGTACGCGAGGCCCGCCGGCGCTGGCTGATGGCCGACCCCGGAACGACGTAGCAGAGGCCGGACCATGGAAAAGCCCCGGCTGCGGCACCCGGGGCTCTCCCTGGTCAGGCGGGGCGTCGGGTTGGCGGTCCGCTCTGCCCGGCTCTGCGGCCCAGCCGCTCAGGCGGTACCTGCCTTCGACGCTCCTCTTGCTCGTCGTCCTGGCGTCAGGCCGTCGTGCAAGCTGCGCTCACCATACGAGCCGTGTCCGGTGCTGTCAAGTAGCTCGGTCAAGTGATTTGCGGACGAGCCGGTTGACCCCGGCATCCCTGAAATGGGGGGGATTTGCGGGTCATGTCCCAAACGGGGGATTGCAACGGAGTCAAGTGTTCGGCATGCTCCGTTGGCAATGTCCTTGCGGCCGCCACGCACCGTCTCCGCCGCCGATCGGATCGCGCCACGGCGCGGGTCGAACCTCGGCGAGCGGCTGCGCCAGCTCAGGGTCTCGGCGGGCCTCACGCAGACCGAGCTTGCCGGCGCCCGCTTCTCGAAGGAGTACATCTCGCAGATCGAGCGGGGCAAGACGCGCCCGACGACCGAGACGGTCGAATGGCTCGCGCTGCGCCTGGGCGTCGACTCCGGGTACCTGACGAGCGGCGTCTCCGCCGACGAGCGGGCGCGCGCGGAGACGATGCTCGCGCGTGCCGAGGCGCTCGTGCAGGAGCACCGCTTCGACGAGGCGATCGAGGAGTACACACGGTCGCTGCCCGCCGTCCTCGGCACGGGGGCCGCGGAGCTCCGCGTCCGCGTCCTCTCGGGCGAGGCGATGGCGCGGGCCCAGAACGGCGAGCCGGGGCCGGCACTGCAGCTGCTCGTGGAGGCACGCGCGCTCGTCGAGGGGGAGGAGTTCTCCGATCTCGACCGGGCCGAGGTGCTCTACCGGATGGGCGTGTGCCGCTACAAGCTCGCCAGCATCGCGACGGCGATCGCGCTCTTCGACGAGGCGCTGGTGCTCGCCGAGCGCTCACCGCTCCCGTCCGACGAGCTGCGGCTGAACGTCTTCGGGTGGCGCTCCCGCTGCCACCGGCGCCAGCGCGACTACGAGGCGGCCCGCGAGGACGTCGGGCGCGCCCTGGAGCTCGCCGAGTCGCTGCGCGACTCGCGCTCACTCGCACCGGTCTACTTCCAGGCTTCGATGCTGGCCGAGCGTGACGGGCACTGGGTGCTCGCCCGCTCGTACGCCGAGAAGGCCCGCGCGCACTACGAGGAGGTCGCCGACCGCGGGAACGTGGGCCGGCTGCTGAACAACCTCGGGGCGATGGAGTTCCTGCTCGGGAAGCCCGAGCGCGCGGTCGAGCACTTCAAGCATGCGTACGCGATCGCGCTCGAGGTCGACCGGCCCGAGGATGCCGCGACGGCCGTGTCGTCGCTCGCCCAGGTGCATCTGCGCACCGGCGACGTCGAGCGTGCCGAGGAGCAGGCGCGGCACGCCCTCGAGATCATCGCGGATCGCGACGACATGCTCGACGAGGTCGGCAATGCACGGCTCGTGCTCGGGCGTGCGTTGCTGGAGCAGGGCCGGCTGGACGAGGCGGAGACCGCCTTCGGACAGGCCGAGGACGCGTTCGCGCAACTGTCCTCGGCGTCACATCGAGCCGCCGCGTGGGTGGCACAGGGTGATCTGGCCAGCAAGCGGGGCGAGGAAGGTCGGGCGGCGAACCTGTACCGCCGTGCGGCCGAGGCGCTCCAGGACTTCCGGTTCTAGGGAAGGAGGTGTTCCTCTTGGCAAGCAAGCTCACGCTGTTCCTTCGCAAGCATCCGGCGCTCATGGTCGCGCTGCTCGTTGCGGCTTCTCTCGTCGCGGCGAAATTCGGCCACCACGGCCGTGGTCTGTGGGACGGCCCGATCTAGGCCGCCAGGGTTCCGGGGTCCGTCCTCGGGGGGAGCCGGCCATGATCCGGGAGAGCGATCTCGAGTGAACGAGCTCGAGGGAGCCGTCTCAGGAGACATGGTCGTTCGGGGGAAAGGTCAGGAACGAATCTCGAGCACGCCGCGCACGCCGTCCAGGACGAGCCGTGCGCCGACTTCCGGGTCATCGCTCCCGGCATCGACGGTCGTCCCCGTCACCCCGGGGTGAGCCGCCCGGGGCCCGCCTCCGCCGTTTCCATCGCAGGCGACGGGGGCAGATCGCTTGCGATGGCCGATCAGGGCAAGGTGGCGCGCGCGTTCGAGGTGTCGCGCGTCGCCCGGCGCACCCACCTCGTGCGGGTGCTACGCGAGATCGGCGTGGTGCGTCGGCGCCCGGCGACACGCGAGGGAGCGGTCAGGTTCCGCCGTGCGCTCGAGGAGCTCGGCACGAGCTTCGTCAAGCTCGGCCAGCTGCTCTCGTCGCGGCCCGACCTGTTGCCGGACGTCTACATCGACGAGCTGGAGAAGCTCGTCGACGACGTGCCGGCTCTGCCCTTCGCGCCGCTCCGCGAGGTGATCGACCGCGAGATCGGGCTCGGGCACTTCACGTCGATCGACCCGGAGCCGCTCGCGACCGCGTCGATCGCCCAGATCCACTCGGCCCTGCTGGAGAGCGGCCGCGACGTGGTCGTCAAGGTGCGGCGGCCCGGGGTCGTCGAGCAGGTGCAGCTCGACCTGGAGCTCCTGCGCAAGGCCGCGTCGCTCGCGGAACGTCGGTCGGGCACCGCGCGGCTGCTCCAGCTGAACGCGCTCGCCGACGAGCTCGAGCAGCACCTGCTCGCCGAGCTCGACTTCGAGGAGGAGGCGCACAACGCCGAGCTCGTCGCCGGCGTGCTCGAGTCGTTCCGCGACGAGATCCTCGTCCCGGCGGTGATCCGGCCGTACGTCACGTCGAAGGTGCTCGTGCTCGAGCGGATCGACGGACGGAAGGTGGGGGAGCACGACGCGCTCGACCCTGAACGCTCCTCCCGGCTCGCCCGCACGTTCTTCCGGTCCTACGTCCGGCAGGTGACCGTGGAGGGGCTGTACCACGCCGACCCACACCGGGGGAACGTGCTCGTCACACCCGAGGGGCGGCTCGCGCTGCTCGACTTCGGCCTCATCGGAAGGCTCGACGAGGACACCCGCACCTCGCTGGCGCTGCTGTTGTTCGCGATCGCCCAGAATCGCGCCGACGACGTCGCCGACCTGATCATCGGCCTCTCGCGCACCACCGCCGAGTCGGATACGGCCGGCTTCGTCCACGACCTGCGGCGCAAGCTGCCCCGCTACCACTGGCGCCCGCTCGCCGGCATCCGCACGGGCGAGGGACTGGCCGACCTGCAGCGTCTGTGCCTCGAGCACGGGATCGCGCTCCCCACGTCGTTCGCGCTCGTCGGCAAGACGCTCTCGCAGGCCGAGAGCATCGCCCGGACACTCGACCCCGAGCTCGACCCGGTCGAGCTGATCCGCTCCGAGGGGATGAACGTGCTCGCTGCCGAGGCCGAGCGCCGCCTCGAGCCGACACAGCTCCTGGCGCTCGGCTTCACCCAGCTCCAGCCGCTGCTGCGCCTGCCCCGCCGGCTCTCGGAGGTCGTGCAGAGGCTCGAGCGGGGCTCGCTGAAGGTGGGCATCGCTCCGGTCGAGCTCGAGGACTTCGAGCATCTGCTGCGCTCGACGGCGAACCGCTTCGGAGCCGCGATGATCATCTCGGCGCTCCTGATCGCGTCGGCGCTGATGGCCCGCGTCAGCCACGTCGTCGCCCTCGCCGGCTTCTTCTGCGCGGCGGCGCTCGCCCTCTTCATGATCTGGCGGATCGTACGGACGCCGGGCGGCCTCTGAGCCGACCGACTCCGGGCTCAGGCGACGCCGTCGCTCGAGCCGGCGCGCTCGATCACGACCTGCGGGATACGTGCCTGGGGGGAGAGCCGCAGGCACATCCGGACGACCTCGGCGCAGTCGGAGGGGCGGATCATCTCGGCCGGCTCGATGCCGCTCCACTCCGCCATCGGCGTGTCCACGAAGCCGGGGCAGATCGCGACGGCGCGCACGCCCGCGTCGGCGAGCTCGAGGTTCTGCGAACGCGTCAACGCGATCACCGCCGCCTTGGTCGCGCCGTACACCGTCAGGCCGGGGGTCGCGGCCGTGCCGGCGATCGAGGCGAGGTTGAAGATCCAGCCGCGGCGCTCGCGGAGCAGCGGGATCGCCTCACGGCTGACGAGCAGCAGGCCACGGAGATTCACGCCGAGCTGGAGGTCGATGTGCTTCGTCTGGAGGGACTCGACCGTGCCCGCGATCCCGATCCCCGCCGAGTTGACGAGCACGTCGAGGCCGCCGTGCCGTTCGCGGTGCTCTGCGACCACGCGGACGCAGTCCTCCTCGCTGCCCATGTTCGCCGCGACGGCGAGCGCACCCAGCTCCTCCGCCGCCGGCTCGATCTTCTCCCGCGTCCGCGACGCGAGGGTGAGGGCGAATCCCTCCTCGGCGAGCATCCGCGCGATTGCGAGCCCGATGCCGGACGAGCCGCCGGTGACGAGGGCGCTCTTCACGGCGCGAGCCTAGATGATCGACCGGCCGCACGACCGGGAAGGAGTCGAGGATCGCGGCGCGAACGGAGGCGCAGTACGACGTTCCTCTCCCCTGCGACGGCGGCCCCCGGCCGCCGTCGCCCGTTACGGTGCCGGTATGAACCTGACGGATCTCGCGAGCGCGGGCGGCTGCGCGGCGAAGTACTCCGCCTCCCGGCTCGAGGAGCTCCTGCGCGGCTTTGTGCCGGCCGACGCGGAGAACCTGCTCGTCGGGCTCGATCCCGCGGACGACGCCGCCGTGTACCGGCTCGACGACCAGCGCGCGCTCGTCTTCACGATCGATTTCTTCCCGCCCATCGTCGACGACCCCGGCGACTTCGGCGCGATCGCCGCCACGAACGCCCTGAACGACGTGTTCGCGATGGGCGGAACGCCGCTGCTCGCCCTCTCCGTGGCAGCGTTTCCCGAGGAGCTCGACACGGAGACGGTGCGTGCGGTATTCGACGGAGCCGACGCACAGGTGCGCGCCGCCGGCGCGCTGCTTGCCGGCGGCCACACGATCCGCGACGCCGAGCCGAAGTACGGGCTCGCCGTCGTCGGCACGGTCGCTCTCGGAGGCATCTGGCCGAAGTCCGGCGCGCGGCCCGGCGACGCGCTCTACCTGACGAAGCCGCTCGGCACAGCGCTCGTCCTCGGCGGTGCGAAGCGGGGGCTCGCCGACGCGGCCGAGGCGATCCGCTGGATGCGAACGCTGAATCGCGACGCCGCGGACGTGCTGCGGCCGCTCGGCCCGAACGCGGTCACCGACGTGACGGGGTTCGGCCTGGCCGGCCACGCGCACGAGATGGCGGCACGGAGCGGCGTGCGGATCGAGCTCGACGCGGCGCGGCTGCCGGCGCTCGAGGGCGCTCTCGACGCCGCCCGTGCGGGCGTCTCGACCGCCGGCACGCGCGCGAACCGCGCCTATGCGGCACTCGAGCTCGGCGACGTGGCAGGCGAGCTCGTCGAGCTCGCCCACGACCCGCAGACGGCGGGCGGGCTGCTCGTCTCGCTGCCGCGGGAGCGGGGACTCGGCCTCGAGGCGGAGTTCGCCCGGGCCGGGCTCTTCCTCGCCCGTGTCGGGCTCGTGATCGAGGGAGCGGGCGTCGCCCTCGGCTGAGCTCCTCGGAACGCTCCCGGCCCGGCGCTCTCCCCCCGTGAGGCAGCGCGGCAGAGGGGCTACAGTGCCCGCATGACCGCCGCTGCGCAGCTGCTCGCTCGCGGGCGGAGCCTGGTGCTGACGCCGGCCTGGATTCACCGCGTCGCGGTCGCGAGCGCCGTCATGCTCGTCGTGATCGTCGCCACGGGTGCGACCGTGCGCCTGACCGGCTCGGGCCTCGGCTGCGAGCACTGGCCGGGCTGCGCGCAGCACCACTTCGAGCCGAAGAGCTTCCACAGCTACATCGAGTTCGGCAACCGGGTGATCGCGTTCTTCACGATCCTCGCCACCCTCGCAGCCTGGATCGTCGCGCGAGGGCATCGCCGGCTCGGCTTCGCCGTCTTCCTGGGCACGTTCCTGCAGGCGCCGCTCGGCGCGATCACGATCCACTACCACCTCAACCCGTGGCTCGTGCTCTCGCACTTCCTGCTCTCGGCCGTCGTGCTGAGCCTGGGAGTGGCGCTGGCGCTGGAGACGCGCGAGCGCGAGCCGGGCGGGCTGCCTGCGTGGGTGCCGTGGGTGGGCGTGCTCGTCGGCCTGTCGGCGGCGGTGCTCCTCTTCAGCGGCACGCTCGCGACGGCGTCGGGGCCGCATCCCGGCAGCACGGTCGTCCGGCGGCTCTGGTCGTTCCAGCCCGCCGTGTACTGGCACGTCCGCGCGACCGCGGTGTTCGGCAGCTCGTTCGCGCTCCTGCTCGTCTGGCTCTACAGAAACAGGGCGCCGCAGCTGCGCGCCGGCCTCGTCCTCCTCGGCCTGCTCGCGGTGCAGATGGCGATCGGCGAGACCCAGTACCGCACCCACCTCCCGTGGTGGCTCGTGCTGGTACACGTCACGCTCGCCGCGACCGTGTGGGCCGCCGTGACCGTGTTCGTCTACGGCCTCTGGCGCCCGCGTAGGATGGCCGCGTGACGGAGGAGCTGCATTTCGAGTCGCGCCCGGTGCTCGATCGGCCGGTGCTCGTGGCGGCGTTTCGCGGCTGGAACGACGGTGGCCAGGGCGCCTCGCTCGCCGGCGCCTACCTCGCCCGCTCCTGGGCCGCGCAGGAGTTCGCGACGATCGACCCCGAAGGCTTCTACGACTTCCAGGCGACGCGGCCGGTCGTCTCGCTCGTCGACGGCGAGCAGCGGCGGATCGACTGGCCCGAGAACAGCTTCCTGCACGCGCCGATGCCGGGCGCGGGCCGCGACGCGATCATCATGCTCGGCGTCGAGCCCAACCTGCGCTGGCGCACCTTCTCCGAGCTCGTCGCGGGGGTCGCCCACGACTTCGACGTCGAGCTCGTGCTCACCCTCGGCTCGCTGCTCGCCGACGTGCCGCACACGCGTCCCGCTCCCGTCACCGGCAGCGCCACCGATCCGGAGCTGATCGACGAGCTCGGGCTGCAGGCGTCGCGCTACGAGGGGCCGACCGGCATCGTCGGCGTCGTCCACGACGCCTGCTCGCGGGCGGGCCTGAAGTCGGCGAGCCTGTGGGCGGCCGTGCCCCACTACGTCTCCCTGACGCCGTCGCCGCGCGCCGCGAAGGCGCTCGTCGACCGGCTGGCCGACCTCCTCGGGACGGAGGTCGACACGGCGGAGCTCGACGAGGCCGCGGACGCGTACACCGGATCAGGTGAGCGAGGCGGTCGCGAGCGACGAGGAGACGGCGGCGTACGTCCAGGATCTCGAGCGCCGGGTCGACGAGCTGGCCGAGCAGGCCGACATCCCGTCCGGCGAGTCGATCGCCGCCGAGCTCACCCGCTTCCTGCGCGAGCGCGAGGACGGCGGCGGCGGCGACGTCGCCCGCGACCAGTAGCAGGCAGCTTCAGCCGAAGGTGAACGAGTACGCCTGCACGCCGGGCGTGAAGCGCAGCTCGAGCAGGCCCCGCCTGAAGCGCGGCGACGAGCGGACCGTGTAGAGGCGCTGGCCGGTGACGTCGATCGTGCCGGCGGGCTTCCCGTCGATCGTCGCCGTCACCTTCCCCTTCCCGCCCAGCACGATGTAGACGTCTCGCGCCTCGAAGCGCAGCCGCAGGCGGGCGCCGGCGCGGGCGACGATCTTCTCCGCCTCGACGCGCCAGGTGCCGGCGTACGAGAGCGTGTCCTGCGGCGTCGAGGCCGGGAACGAGTACACCGCGTCCCGGTCGGGGACGGGAGTCCGGCCGACGTAGTTCTGCAGCCGCGCGTAGCCGAGGTAGCTCTCCGCCGTCATCGTCCCGCCCGGCGTCTCGTCGGCAAGCTGCTTCGCCCGGGGGCCGCCGGCGCCGAGCAGCTGCCGGATCAGCGACTCCGTCTGCGGGTACTCGCCCTCGCCGAAGTGCGTGTGCCGGACGTGGCCCGACCTGTCGATCAGGTACTCGGCGGGCCAGTACTGGTTCGCGTAGTTGTCCCAGGTCTTGAAGCGGTTGTCCTGCACGACGGGGTAGTCGATCCCGAGGCGCTGCACCGCCGCCCGGACGTTCGACGTGACGTGCTCGAACGCGAACTCGGGCGTGTGGACGCCCACGATCACGAGGCCCTGCCGGTGGTAGGCGGCGTACCAGGCCTTCAGGTGGGGGAGCGTCCGCAGGCAGTTGATGCACGAGTACGTCCAGAAATCGACGAGCACCACCTTGCCCCGCAGTGCGGCGAGCGTCAGCGGCTCCGAGTTGATCCAGGCGCCGTCGGCGTGGAGGGGAGGAGCCGCCCCGTAGTCGGGCAGGGCCCCTGCCTTCGTCTTCTTCGCTGCCAGCGCCGTCCCGCCGCCGCGGACCCTGGCGAGCTGGGTGCGGGCGGTGCCGCTGTTCTCGATCTTGCCTTGCAGGAACGACGTGTAGCCGGGCGTCACCGTCGCCAGGTGGTCGTCGACGTGGAAGACGAGCCCGAGCGCGACCAGGCCGACGAGCGCACCCGAGGCGGTGCGGACCGTTCCGGCGTGGCGCCGCAGCCGGGCCGACGCCTCGCGGCCGCCGCGTGCGATCGCGAGCATCGGCAGCGCCGCTCCCAGCGCGTAGGCGACGGTGAGGAAGACGGCGCGCAGCCCGACGTCGTTGTTCGCGGCGACGACGGTGACGGTCGCGAGCACCGGGCCCGCGCACGGCACGAAGACCAGGCCGAGGGTCGCCCCGAGGAAGAAGCCGCCGCCTGCGCGCTGCGGCCGGAACCGCGAGAAGGCCGCGAGCGGCCGCTCCAGCAGGATCGCCGCCTGCGGCACGAGCAGCGTCACGGCCAGCACGAACAGGAGCACGATCGCGGCGTTGCGCAGGAAGTCCTGCGGCAGCCCCAGCTTGTCCAGGAGCCACGCGGCGAACAGCGTGAAGACGCTGAAGCTGGCGACGAGACCGGCGACGATGCGCAGCGGCTTGCGTCCGGAGGCCCCGCCCGCGAGCAGGATCGGCAGCACGGGCAGCACGCACGGCGAGACGGCGGTGACGATTCCCGCGAGCAGCCCGATGCCGAGCAGGACGAGCACGACTCAGTTGTATCGACCGGCGGGCGGCTGCTCTGTTACGGAGATCTGAACGGGTTCTGAACGGGCGGCCACCGCGGCGGCTACGCGGCGTCCTCGGCCGGCACCGACGGAGTCGGCTCGGGCACGGCCCGCGGCGGCTCCGGTACGGCCTGCTCGCCCGCCGTGGCGGCCTGCGCCTGAGCGCCGTCGGTGGCCGCGGCGCCGGACTTCTTGCGGCGACGGCGGCGCTTCGTGCCCGGTGAGGCCGGCTGCTCCCCCTGCTCCCCGCCGCTCGGGCCCGCACCGTTCTGCTGCCCCTGGCCGCCCTCGTCCGATTGCTGCTGCTGCTGCTGCTGCTCGGGCGCCGTTCCCTGTCCCTCGGCGCCCTTCTTCTTGCGCCGCCGCCGCCGGCGGGCCCGCGAGGGGCCGGTCTTCGGCTGCGGGAGGTTCTCGGCGATCCAGCCCGCGACCTCGTTGATCGTGCCGAGCCGCTCCCGGGCCGCGTCGAGCAGCTGCGTCGCGCGGGGGGTGTAGCCCTCCGCCGAGGCAAGCAGGGCCGCGCCGACCTCGCGTGGCATCTCGAGCGCCGCGTTCACGAGCTTCGCCGCGTTCTCCTCGTGGCGATGCCCGCGCGAGTTGGCGAGTGCTCCCAGCAGCCGCTTCGCGTCCGGGTACTCCTGCGAGGCCTTCCGGTCGAGCTGCTTGCGGACCGCCCGCGAGAGCCGCCAGGTCCAGCGCGCGAGGATCTGGTCGGGCGCGTCCGGCTTGGCGTCGGCGATCGCCCGCAGCAGGATCCGCACCCCGGCCGCCCGGTCCTTCTCCCACGGTGGCGCCTGCGAGACGAGCGTCACGAGGTCGTCGAAGTCCGCCCGCTCGACCCGCATCGAGACGCGGTCGGCGAGCGCGATCAGGCGCAGCCGCCGGTTCGGGTTCTGCGCCGCGCAGGTGGAGAGGAACGTCTCCATCGCGCGCTTGGAGGCTCCACGGGCGGTCAGCTTCTCCACGAACGCCGTGCGCTCGTCGAAGCGCAGCTGGCGGCCCGCGATCTCGCCCCAGAACTCCTGCTCGTCGTCGTCGAGGAACTTCGGGTCGACGCGCTGCCACTCGCGCGAGATCACCACCTTCCGCCGGAGGACGTCGGGCGTGACCGGGACGAGCCACGCCGCCGGCGTCAGCTTCCGCCGCGCCCGCCGCTGCATGCGGCGCCGCGGCGCCGGCGTCACGCGCGCGCCCTCGCGGTAGAAGTCGGCGTCGAGCAGCGAGTGCAGCGAGACGACGCGCTCGTTGTGCGTCGCCGCCTTCGGGGTGAAGTCGACGACGATGCCCGCCTCCTTGCGTGGGTGGATCCGCATGATCCGCCCGATCCGCTGCTGGTAGACACGTTTCGAGGCGGTGGGCGCGAGGTGCATGATCACGGTCGCCCGCGGCGAGTTCCAGCCTTCCGCCAGGAGCATCGCGTTGATCAGCACGTCGATCTCGCCGCGCTCGTAGGCCGCGAGGATCTCGGCGAGCTTCACGGGAGGGGTCCGCCCGGAAACCGCCTCGGCCTTGATCCCGGCCGCCCGGAAGGCGGTCGCGAGGTTGTACGCGTGGTCGACGCCGGCCGCGTAGACGACCCCGGGCGCGTCGCCGAAGCGCTCGCGGTAGAGGGTCGCGGCGGCCATGTTCAGCGCCTCGTGGTCGAGGGCGTTCGCCAGCGCGCGCTCCTCGAAGTCGCCCCCCACGATCGGCACCTGGTTGATCGCCGCGACGGGCGGCACGCGCAGGCAGCGGAGCGGCGCGATCAGCCCCCGGCGGGCCGCATCCGCCAGCGGGAGATCGTCGACCGAGGCGGGGAAGACGTCCGAGACCTGCTTCGCGATCAGCTCCTCGGTCGCGGTCATGCCGACGTAGATCGGCGCGTGCAGGCTGCGGATCGCGGCCGAGGTCTTCTCGCCGAGCGCCGTGTGCGCCTCGTCGCAGATCACGAGCTGGTAGGCATTGCGGTCGAGCTCGCCGACGTGCCGCGCGAACCAGGCATAGGTCTGGATCGTGATCGGGCTCGCGGGCCGCGTCGCAGTGTGACCCGTCAGGATCGCGTCCGTCAGCCGGTCCCGGTAGCCGTGGTCGGTCAGCTCGCGCCGGAACTGGTCGACGAGCAGGCGGCGGTGGGTGAGGATGAGGACGCCTTCGGTGCGTGCCGCCTCGACAAAGCCGGCCGCGGCGATCGTCTTGCCGGATGCCGTCGGGTGGCGGAAGCGGTACCGGCGCACGGCTCCTGGATCCTCCGCCGCCGGCAGCGGCTCGTCGGCTTCGTCGTCGTCCGCCGCGAGGCCGAGCTCGTCGTCGTCCTCCGGCTCCTCCTCGGGCTCCTCGCCGTGCCCGTTGCCGTTCCCGTTCCCGTTCTCGGCCTTCTGCGCGGCGGCGATCAGCTCGGTGAGCATCCCGGCGAGCGCGTCCACCTGGTGGCGGCGCAGCTCGGCCCCCGAGGCCAGGTGCGGGGGCTTCTCGGAGAGCACGCGCTCCAGCCCGAGCATCAGCGCGTAGCGCACCTTCCACTCGGCCGAAGGGGCCGCATGTCCCTCGTCGATCTCGGCGAGGGCGTCGTCGAGCGCCCGCCGGCGGGCGGTGCTCTGGGCGAGGACGACCGTGGGGTCGTCGTCGGGCTGCAGGAACGGCTCGCCCGCCCAAGCTTCTGCGCGGAGGGCGTCGGCCCGCGTGGCCGTCGCTTCCTCCGACTCGATCGGAGAGTGCGTTGTGGTTTCTGACAATGCCTGCGGCACGTCTGCCGTGCCGACTCCTCAAAGGGTGCGTCTGCGGAATCCCCTTCGCCAGACGCACCGATCACAATAGCCGAAGTATCGGCCGGAGGCGGAGGAACCTCCCTCGTTCGGGGGTGCGAGGGCCGGCGAAGAGCCCGCCTCGCGCTCAGGCAGCCGTCGCGACCAGCGACTCTAGCCGCAGACGGAGCCACGGCAGCTCGCTGCGCTCCGCTTCCAGCACCTGGCCGTCGAACTGGATGATCACGCCGCCGGTCGGCACGAGATGGTCGGCGGCTCCTGCGAGCAGCCGGCGATAGTGGTCGAGGCCGTCGCCGGTCGAGAAGACGGCGGCAGCCGGCTCGTCCTCGTAGCCCGGGGTACCGGGCGCGAGGTACGGAAGATTCGCGACGATCAGGTCGAGGTCGCGGGGCAGGCCCTCGAGCAGGTCGCCGTGCACGACGTGGACACGCGCCCCGAGCCGGCTCGCGTTGAGCGACGCGAGCGCGAGGGCCCGCTCGCAGCTGTCGCTCGCCCACACCTCCACCTCCGGCGCCCGCAGGGCGAGCGCGATCGCGATCGCGCCCGAGCCGGTGCCGATGTCGGCCACGCGCGCCGCGTCGTCGTGGATCCGCTCGAGGGCGGCATCGACGAGGTGCTCCGTCGCGTTGCGCGGCGTGAACACGCGCCCCGGGTCGGTGGAAAGCGGCAGTCCGTGGAAGTGTGTGGACATCGTCTGGAGTACAACGTAGCCAGCATGGAGTGGATTCCGGTCGCAGAAGAGAAGCGGGCCCGGTACGCCGAGCCGCACGGCGAGCTCGACGAACGCGGGCTCGTCCGTCGCGGCAACCTCGCCTACGCCGCCGGGCTCGCGCTGCTGATGGCGGGCGAGCCCGACGCCTCGGAGTGGTTGCGGCAGGCGGCGCGCGACTGGCGGGAGAGCTGGGATGCCGGAGCGCCGCCGGACGCGTGGGGCCGGCCGATCGGCGTGCTGAAGGCGTCGTTGCTCGCCGGCGACGAGGGGGCCGTCGAGGCGTCGGCCCGCTGGACGCTCGAGCTGGGCACCGCCACCGCCGGGTCGCCGATCGGCCGGTACGCGGCGGTGCTCGCCCTGCTCGCGCTGCGACGGGTCGCCGAAGCGCGGCACGTCGTCGCCGCACTGCGCGAGCGTGACGACTTCCCCCGCGACGTCGCGGACGCGCTCGCGTCGATCGCCGCGCACGACGTCGTCGGGTACGTGCAGTCGGTGGAGGCCGTGACGGGCTCGTTCGAGCGTCGCGACGCGTTCCTCGAGGACATCGCCGTCGCCGACACCGTGCTCGTGCTGGCCGAGCTCGCCCGCCGCTGCGGCATCGTGCAACCGCTGCCGGCCTCGCCCGTGCTGCCCGCCGGCGGGCGCTGACCGGGCCCGAGGGCCGGTCAGTCCGGGTCGCCCTGCTCGATCGCCGGGTGGAAGGCGACCGTCACGGTCTGCAGCGGCTGGGAGTCGTCCTCCAGCTCGGTCAGCCGCTCGACGAGCTCGCGCAGCAGCGCCCGCACGGTCTCCGGGTCGAGCTTCGTGTGCACCTGTGCGCTCCGGAACTCGCCGCCCGTCGCGTGGAGGTCGAAGCCGCGTTGCAGCTCGCGCAGCTGGGCGGCCTGGAGCTCGCTGGCGAGCCCGGCCGCGCGGATCTCCGGCCCGACGCGGAAGTGGCGGGCGACCGGGCGGTACGGCTTCTCCCGGCCCGCGCCGGGAACGAGCTCGATCAGCCCGGCACGGTGGAGCATGCGGACGTGGAAATGGAGATGGCCGGGATCGACCTGCAGCGCCGCCGCGAGCTCCCGGTTCGTCAGCGCCTGCTCGGCGTCGCCGAGCACCTGCAGCACCTTCAGCCGCAGCGGGTGTCCGAGCGCCTTCAGCTGCTCGGGACGGTCGATCTCGAGCGCATCGCGCCGCTGGGGCTCCGGTGTCGGCCTGCTCATGCTCCCTCCAGCCCGTCTCCCGCGGCGGCGTCGAGGTACACCTCGACGCGGACCGGCGCCAGGCGCACGAGGCTCGCGGGCACCTCCGGTGTCGGCTCCCCGGCGAACGCGCGCCTCGCCGCCGTCGACTTCTCCTCGCCCTCGAGCAGGAACACGATGCGCCGGGCCGAGCGCAGCACGGGCATCGTCATCGTGACGCGGTCGACGTACGGCTCGAGCCCGGCCGGCCCCTCCGTCGCCCGGCGATCCTCGACCGCGAGCTGGGGAGAGCCCGGAAAGAGCGAGGCGACATGGCCGTCGGGGCCGAGGCCGAGCAGCAGGAAGTCGAGCTCGACTCCCTCGAGCTCCTGGTCGAGGCGCCGCGCCGCCTCGGCGGGCGGCAACTCGCCCTGGATGCGGTGCACCTCGCGCGGCGCCGCCTGCAGGCGGTCGAGGAGGGTCTCCTTCGCGAGGCGGTAGTTCGAGAGCTCGTGGTCGGGCGGGACGCAGCGCTCGTCACCCCACCACACCGTCGTCCTGCTCCAGTCCGGCTCCAGGGCGGCGGCCCGCTCGTACGCGCGGCCCGGGCTGGAGCCGCCCGTGAGCACGATCGAGCCGCCCTCCCTCGCCGCCGCGGCCAGCAGGTCGCCCACGGTCGCGGCCGGATCCTCCACGACGTGGATCTCAGGCTGCATCGGCACTCCGACAGGGTACGAAACCTCGCGCGTGTCCGGCGAGGAGATAGACGCTCGCGAGACCCGCCCACTCCTCGTACGGCGCGAGCAGCTCGTCGGTCTCCTCGGGCTCGACCCACTCCCCGCGAAGCGCCGAGAGCAGCTTCACGAGCCCGAGGTCGCGCGCGAGCCCCTGGTCGTAGCGGCCGAGCCCCTCGAGGCAGATCACTCCGGCCGACCAGGGGCCGAGGCCGCGCTCCCGCACGAGCAGCCGCGCGACCGCCGCGCCGGTCGCGCCCTTCAGCCGCTCCGGGTCGCCCGACCGGCAGAGCCGGACGAGGGCGGCCGCGCGCCGGGCTCCCAGGCCGAGCCTGCCGAGCTCGGCGGGCGAGAAGCGCGCCAGCTCCGCGCCGGTGGGTGCCGCGTGCAGGCCGCCGAGGTGCGGTGACGCCGCCCGCACGACGGCCCGTTCGATCTGCCTGGCGCGGCTCGCCTGAATCAGCTGGCCGGCCACCGCCCGCAGTACCGCCTGGGCGACGGTGCCGGTACGCAGCGGCCGCAGTCCGCGGATCCGCCGCAGCGTCTCGGCGAGCAGCGGGTCGCGGGCGAAGCGCCGCACGAACTCGGAGTGGTCGTCGTCGAGCGCGAGCGCGAATCGGACGTGGTCGACACCGGCGTCGCTCTCGGCGGCGACCACGACCGTCCCGTCCGGCGCGCTGGACGGCGTGTACCCGCTCGAGCCGGTCACCGACGCGGACGGTGGCGCGGTAGGTGCCGTCGGCGACGACGCGTGTGGCGTCGCTGCCGTGGCGGCCCGAGACACGAAGGGAGTAGGGCCCGCGCGGGCGCAGCTCGGTGCGAATCGGCATTTCCGCCCGAGTCTAGGGCTACGGTAGGCGGATGCTGCGCCGGGTTGCGTCGCGCGTCTCCCTCGGGAGCCGCGAACGGAAGCTCCAGCAGTTCCTCGACCTGCTCCAGCCGGGGCCTTCGACGACCGTCGTCGACGTCGGCGTCACCGACGCGCCCTTCGGCGCCGGCTCGACCGACAACTTCTTCGAGGCGCTCTACCCGTGGCCCGAGCGGATCACCGGCGGTCGGGCACACCGGGCTCGAGAACTTCGCGCGCGCCTTCCCCCGCGTGCGTGCGGTGCGCGCGGACGGCCGCGACCTTCCCTTCGGCGACGGCGAGTTCGACCTGGGCTTCTCGAACGCGGTCGTCGAGCACGTCGCGGGCGGGCGCGAGGGGCAGCGGCGGTTCGTCCACGAGCTGTGCCGCGTCGCCGGCCGCGTGTTCGTGACGACGCCGAACCGCTGGTTCCCGCTCGAGGTGCACACGCTGCTGACCGTTCGTCCACTGGCTGCCGCCGGGGCCGCGCGAGCGGCTCCTGCCGTTCGACGACGTGCTCGACCCGCTCGGCCCGGCGGAGCTGCGCTCCCTGTTTCCTTACAGCGTCCGTGTACTGAACAACGGCATGACGCTCGTCGCCGTGGGCCCCGTGTGACCCTCCGCCGCCCCGTCTGGGCTCTCCACGTCCTGATCGTCGGGCTCGCGCTGCACAACGTCGTGATGGCGCTCCTCTGGCGCGCGGGGGTGAGGGGGGCGGCGCTCTCGGCGATCGCGGCCTGGAAGGACGTGCTGCTCGTCCTGGCGCTCGTCCTCGTCCTGGCCGCGCGCCGCGGCCGCGTGCGCGCGCCGTCGGTCCACCCGCTCGACCTGCTCGCGCTCGCCTTCGGCACGCTCGTCGTGCTCTACGGCCTCCTGCCGCAGTCGTGGCTCGGCGGCGGCGCCACCCGCACGGGTGTCGCCTATGCCCTGCGGCACGACCTGCTGCCCGTGGGTGCGTACTTCCTCGGGCGCGGCCTCGACCTGACCGACCGCGAGCGCGGCCGCCTCTGCCTGACGGTGCTCGCGACCGCGGCCGGCGTCGCGGTCTTCGGCCTGGTCGACGTCTTCGCCGTGCCGCTCTCGGCGTGGCGCGGCGTCTCCGGCTGGTACTCGCACCAGCTCGGGCTGCGGTACTTCGGGCTCTCCGGCCTGCCCGAGAACTTCGTCTACAACGCGGGAAACGGCGTCGTCTTCCGCCGTCTCACCTCGACCTTCCTCTCGCCGCTCGCGACGGCGTACCTGCTGGTGGTCGCCCTCTTCTTCGTCCCCTTGCGCAGGCGGTGGGGCGTTCCGCTCGCGGCGCTCCTGTTCGCGGCGCTGCTCTGGACGCACACGCGCGCGGCCCTGGTCGCGCTCGTCGCGGGGCTGCTCGTGCAGGCCCTCGTGCGCAGGCGCCTCTCGGCGCTCGCCTGGGCGGTGCTGGTGGTCGTCGTCGGGCTCGTGTTCGTGAAGGGGTACGACCACGTCGCGCCACGCACGCACTTCACGCGCGCCGAGCTGGCGCAGCAGCGGGCGCACGGCCACGCGCATCCAGGGGTCTCGCACGATCCCACGGCGGCCGGCGAGGCCTCGACCGCTGAGCACCTCTCGTCCCTGCGGGCGGGCGTCCGCACCGTCGTCCACCACCCGTGGGGCTTCGGGCTCGGCAACGCGGGCGTGACGGCGAAGCGGACGGGCGTGACCCTGCAGGCGGGCGAGTCGAGCTACACCGAGCTCGGTGTCGAGGCCGGGCTGCTCGGGGCGCTGGGCTTCGTCGCGTGGTCGCTGGCCTCCTCCGCGCGTCCCTGCTGCGCCGACCGTGGGTCGGCGCGGCGTTCGCGGCCGTGCTCGTGCTCGGCCTGCAGACCGACGTGATCGGCGTGCCGTGGATCGCCGTCACGATCTGGGCGTTCGCGGGCGACACCGTGTAGACGGAGAACGCACGGAAGGCGCGCGAGGGTGTGACGATCGCGTGCCGTTTTCTCCCGTCCGCCGTCCGAGGGGCGCCGCGCTCCTACCGTGGCTGCCGATGAAGGTGTCGCTCGTCGAGCTCGGCCTGCTCGCGGCCGCGGGTGCGATCGCGCTGACGGCGCTCCCCCGCTGCGGCGGGACGGGCCCGGCTGCGCCGGTGGTGCGCGCGGCGTGGAACCTGACGCCCGGCGTGCTCAACCCCGACGTGACGCAGGCGACGATCCGCACGACGATCTGCCGTTCCGGCTGGACGAAGACCGTTCGCCCGCCCGTCGCCTACACGAATGCCCTGAAGAAGCGGCAGTTGCGGCTCTACGGGCTCCGGGGGGCGCCGTCGGCGTTCCAGGAGGACCACCTGATCTCGCCTCGAGCTCGGCGGCGATCCCGTCGACCCGAGGAACCTCTGGCCGGAGCCGTACCCGCGGGCCGCGCAGGTCGACGCGATCGAGAACGACCTCAACCGCCGCGTCTGTGCCGGCTCGCTCAGCCTCGCGGAGGCCCAGGCGCGCGAGTCGGCGCTGAAGCACCGGGACGGCTGAGCGCCTCGTTCATCCGCTCGAGCAACCGGACGAGCTCGTCCCGCTCGCCGTGCGAGAGGGCCTCCGCTGCCGGAGCGAACGCGGCGGCGGCCCGCGCGGTCCGCTCGTCGACGGCCCGGCGGCCCCGGGCCGTCAGGTCGATGTTGAGGGCGCGCCGGTCGTCCGGGTCGGTGACGCGCTCCACGAGCTTCGCTCCCACGAGCGCGTCGACGGCGCGGCTGGCGGTCGGCGGCGCTCACGCCCATGCGCGCCGCGAGCTCGTTCAGGCGGAGCGGGCCGGACAGGAAGAGCTCGGCCAGCGCGACGCGCTGACTGGCGCTCGTCGCCTCGCCCTCCTCGAGCGAGCCGGTCAGTCGCGCCACCTGGCGCAGCAGCACGCCGAGCGGGTCGAGGATCCTCCGTGACTGGTCGGGTGAGACGCGCGACATCCCGGACATGATTGCATAGCTCAATAGTTGCGACCTGATGGTATCTTCCACGGGCGTGACCGAGACCCCGATCAACCCGCAGCCGCGCGTGCGCCTGATCTTCATGGCGCTGATGTTGGTGCTGCTCCTCGCCTCGCTCGACCAGACGATCGTCTCGACGGCGCTGCCGACGATCGTCGGCGACCTCGGCGGCCTGGCACACCTCTCGTGGGTGGTCACGGCCTACCTGCTCGCGGCGACCATCTCCGGGCCGCTCTACGGCAAGCTCGGCGACCTCTACGGTCGCAAGCTCGTGCTCCAGATCGCGATCGTGATCTTCCTCGTCGGCTCGGCGCTCTGCGGGCTCAGCCAGAACATGGGGGAGCTGATCGCGTTCCGCACCCTGCAGGGGCTCGGCGCCGGCGGGCTGATGGTCGTCACGCTCGCGGTCGTCGGCGACATCATCCCTCCCCGCGAGCGAGGCAAGTACCAGGGCTACTTCGGCGGCGTCTTCGGCGTGTCGACCGTGGTCGGCCCGCTGCTCGGCGGCTTCTTCGTCGACAACCTCTCGTGGCGCTGGATCTTCTACGTGAACCTGCCGATCGGCGTGCTCGCGCTCGCCGTGATCGCCGTCGCGTTCCATGCCCGGCCCGCCCATCGCAGGCACGACATGGATTATCTCGGCGCCGCGCTGCTCGCAGGCTCGCTCGCCTCGATCGTGCTCTTCACGAGCCTCGGCGGCACTACCTGGCCGTGGCGCTCGATCCAGATCGTCGGCCTCGAGATCGCGAGCGTCGTGCTGCTGCCCGCGTTTCTGTGGGTCGAGACCAGGGCGGCCGAGCCGATCCTGCCGCTCTCGCTGTTCCGGAACCGCACCTTCGCGGTGACGAGCGCCGTCGGCTTCATCGTCGGCTTCGCGCTCTTCGGAGCGATCACGTACCTGCCGCTCTACCTGCAGGTGACGAAGGGGTCGAGCCCGACTCGCTCGGGGCTGCAGCTGACGCCGCTGATGGCCGGTGTGCTGGTCACGTCGATCACGAGCGGGCAGCTGATCACCCGGATGGGGCGCTACCGCTTCTTCCCGATCGCCGGAACGGGGGTGATGGCGGTCGCCATGTACCTGCTCTCGCGCCTCACCGCCGACACGCACACCTACTGGGCGGCGATCTTCGCCCTGATCCTCGGGCTGGGGCTCGGGATGACCATGCAGGTGCTCGTCCTCGCGGTGCAGAACTCCGTCGACCCCGCCGTGATGGGCGTGGCGACGAGCGGCTCCACCCTCTTCCGCCAGGTCGGAGGCTCGATCGGCGTGGCGCTCTTCGGAACGATCTTCGCGAGCCGCGTGCACGTCGAGCTGGCGCAGCGGCTCCCCCACGGCACGCACATTCCGAGGGTGATCAACCCGGCGGGCATCAACCACCTGCCGCCCGCCGCCCACCGGGCCTTCGCCGAGGCGTTCGCCGTGGCGCTGCATCCCGTGTTCCTGATGGCGGCGGCGCGTCTCGGTCGTCGCCTTCGCGATCGCCTGGCTCCTGCGCGACCAGCCGCTGCGCACGCACGCCCGCGCCGGCGAGGCGATCCCGCCGCCGGTCGACCCCGACACCGCGCAGCAGGCCGCCTGACCGCGCTGGTCGCTGCAGGAGTCGCCCGCGGACGACCGAAGGGATCGCGGTCAACAGGCGACGACCTGAGGAGGTCGGAAATGCCCCGCAAGGCCACCGAGGCCGCCGCGACCGAGAAGCCGGCGGCCAGGAAGAGGACGACGACGCGTCGCAAGAAGACGGAGACGACGGAGCCGATCGTGCTCACGTGGGAGCACGTGGCGACGCGTGCCTACTACATCCATCTCGAGGACGGCGGCGAGCCGCTCGAGAACTGGCTGCGCGCCGAGCGCGAGCTCGTCGCGGCGTAGCCCGAACGCGAAGTGGACGCGAGCGCGCGGGGCGGGAAGGCAGCCGCCCCGCGCCCCGCCGCCGCCCGGCATGCGCACGGGTTCTTAGCGTCCGCTAAGGCAACACTGGTTAGCTCCGTGTCGTGTTCTACCTGCGCTACCTGCGCAACGAGCTCTTCCGCCGGCGCGGACGCACGATCGTCACGCTGCTCGGGCTCGGCGTCGGGGTGGCGCTCGTGATCGTGCTCTCGAGCCTCTCGAACGGGCTCGACCGCGCGCAGGCGAAGACGCTGAACCCGCTCTCGGACATCGGCACCGACCTGACCGTGACGCTGCAGCCGCAGCAGCAGGACACCGGGCGGCGCCTTCGGCGGCCCGGGCGGCGGCGGCAGGGGCGGCAACCGCGACCTGATCCAGTCGAACCTCTCCGTCGTCACCGACCTCTCGAAGCTCGGCAAGCCCGGCACGCATTTCGTCCACGACTTCTTCCTGCCCGGGACGCAGCTCACGTTCCCGGCCTCGCAGTCGACGCAGATCGCCTCGATCGCGGGCGTCTCGCAGGTGACGCAGGGCCTGACGCTGCTCGCCGAGCACCAGGAGGGCGTCGTCCCGAAGATCGTCGCCAAGCTGAAGACCGGCGGCCAGACCTTCCAGATCCGGCGCAACATCCCCCGCCCGACCGCGGCGCAGTTCCAGCAGATGCAGGCGTGCATGGACAAGCTGCGCGCTAAGAGCGGCGGCTCGACGACGACCACGCCGGGGCCGGCGGCGGCCTCGGCGGCAGTGGTGGCGGCGGCGGGGGCGGACTCGGACGGCGCGGCATCGACCGCGGCGCCTTCGCGCAGTGCCTGCCCGCGTCGCTTCGGAAGCTGCGCACCCAGTTCACGACGCCGCGAGAAGACGCTCCAGCAGGTCCTGAACCCGCCGCAGACGAACATCAAGACCTCCGGCTACACGATCGGCGGCGTCGACCAGACCCAGCCCACGATGGGCGTCGTCACGACCGCCCAGGTGACGAAGGGCCGCTTCCTCGCCGCCGCCGGCGGCAAGGAAGCGCTGCTCTCGACCGGCTACGCCGCGAAGCACTCGCTCAAGGTCGGTTCGAAGCTCGACCTGAACGGGACGAGCTACGCGGTCGTCGGGCTCGTCAGCCCGCCGCTCGGCGGGCAGAGCGCGGACGTCTATCTGCCGCTGAAGCAGCTGCAGACGCTCGCGAACGAGAAGAACCTCGCGAACGTCATCCTCGTCCGGGCCACCAGCAGCAAGGACGTGGGCGCCGTCAAGCAGGCGATCGAGGCCAGGTTCCCGAACGCGCAGGTGGCGAGCTCCAAGGACGTCGCCGACACGATCAGCGGCTCGCTCGTCGATGCCTCCAACCTCTCGCACGACCTCGGGCTTGCGCTGTCGGTCGTCGCCGCCGTCGCCGCGTTTCTCCTCGCCGCCCTGCTCGCGTTCTCGTCGGTGGGCAAGCGGGTGCGCGAGCTGGGGACGCTGCAAGGCGCTCGGGTGGACGCAGCGGATGGTCGTGCGGCAGGTGGCGGGAGAGTCGCTCGCCCAGGGCGTGCTCGGCGGGCTCGTCGGGATCGCCGTCGGCGTCGCCGCCGCGCGTGCGATCGACGCGTTCGGGCCGTCGCTCTCCGCCAGCTCGACGACGGGCAGCGACCTCCTCGGCCTGGGAGCCGCGACCACGCGGACCAGCCACGAGCAGCGTGTCCCTCTCCGCTCCGATCGGCATCACCGTGCTTGCGATCGGCTTCGGGCTCGCGGTGCTCGGCGGCCTGATCGCCGGCACCGCGGGCGCGCTGCGGGCTGCTCGGCTCCGTCCCGCCGATGCGCTCAGGCAGGTGGAGTAGCAGTGGCCGAGGCGCTGTTCGAGCTGCGGGCCGTGGCGAAGTACTTCCAGCGCGGCTCCACCACGGTGCGCGCGCTCGACGGCATCGACCTGACGCTGGCGCAGGGCGAGTTCGTGGCGCTCGAGGGGCCGAGCGGCTCCGGCAAGACCACGCTGCTGCAGCTGCTCGGCGCGCTCGACCGGCCGTCGGCAGGCGAGGTGCTCTTCGAGGGGCGCGACCTCGGCCGGCTGCCCGACCGCGAGCTCGCCGAGCTGCGGCTGCGGTCGTTCGGGTTCGTCTTCCAGCAGTTCAACCTGATCCCGACCCTGACCGCGGCCGAGAACGTCGAGGCGAAGCTGGCGCCGGTCGGCGGCGATCGCGCCCGCGCCCTCGCGGATGCTCGAGGAGGTGGGTCTCGGCCACCGCGCCGACCACCTGCCGGCGCACATGTCGGGCGGCGAGCAGCAGCGCGTGGCGATCGCGCGCGCGCTGTCGGTCGAGCCCAGGGTCGTGCTCGCCGACGAGCCGACGGGGAACCTCGACTCGAAGACCGGCGGCGAGATCGTCGAGCTGCTCTCGAACCTCGCCGCCGAGCACGGCTCGACGATCATCGTCGCCACCCACGACGCGTCGCTCGCCGCCCGGGCTCCGCGGCGGATCGGGGTGCGCGACGGGCGACTGCTGAGCGTGGCCGCAGCCGTCTAACCTGTCACGAGATGCGTGGCCGCACGCTCTTTCCGTTCGCCTCCCTGGCTGCGGCGTCGATGTGGTGCGTGGTGCTGCTCGTCGTGCGCAAGCACGAGTACGGAGCGGCCGCCTACAAGGGGCTCGTCTGGAACCTCTTCCTCGCCTGGATCCCGTTCGTCGTCGCGCTGCTCGTGCTCGCCGCCTACCGGCGCCGCGCCTCCTCCGGGCTGCTGCTCGTGCTCGGCCTCGTGTGGCTCGTGTTCCTGCCGAACGCGCCGTACGTCTTCACCGACTTCGTCCACCTGGGCACCGACCACCGTCTGTTCGACACGCTGATCATCGCCTCGTTCAGCTTCACGAGCCTGATGCTCGGCTTCGGGTCGCTGCTCGTGGTGCAGCTCGTCGTCGCGCGCTCGGCGGGTGTCGCCACGGGCTGGCTCGTCGCGCTCGTCGCGCTGTTCCTCTCCAGCGTCGGCATCTACCTGGGCCGCGTCCGGCGGCTGAACAGCTGGGACGTCTGGCAGCGGCCGCGCCTGATCGGCCGGCTCGCACACACCTGGCTCGCGCATCCGCTCGGCGACCACTACCTGCTCGGCTTCGTCTTCGGCGTCGCCGGCCTGCTGACCCTCGTCTACGCGGGCGTGTACGGCTTCGCCGCGTTCGCGGCCGCCGTGCAGCGAGACGAACGGCGGAACCTGCGGTAAAACCCCGAGCCGACGGGCACGGGCCCGGTGCTATAACCGACCTACGATGGCGAAGCCCGTCGAGCAGCTCGAGTCGGTCGTGATCCGGTTCGCCGGCGACTCCGGCGACGGGATGCAGCTGACGGGCGGGCGCTTCACGTCCGAGACGGCGCTGTCGGGGAACGATCTCGCGACGTTCCCGGACTTCCCGGCCGAGATCCGCGCCCCGGCAGGCTCCCTGCCCGGCGTCTCCGGGTTCCAGCTGCACTTCGCCGACCACGACATCCTGACGCCGGGGGACGGGCCGGACGTCCTCGTCGTGATGAACCCCGCCGCGCTGAAGACGAACCTGGGCGACCTGCCCGAGGGCGGCACGCTGATCGTCGACACCGACGCGTTCAACGACCGCAACCTGAAGAAGGCCGGCTACGCGGTGAATCCGCTCGAGGACGGCTCCCTCGACGGCTACCAGCTGCACGCCGTGCCGTTGACGTCGATGACGGTCGGCGCCCTGAAGGAGATCGAGGGCGTGACGGCCCGGGAGGCCGAGCGGGCGAAGAACATGTTCGCGCTCGGCCTGATGTCCTGGCTCTACGGCCGCCCGATCGCGAACACGCTGGAGTTTCTCGAGACGAAGTTCGCGAAGCGGCCGGAGATCGCGGCGGCGAACGTGAAGGCGTTCAAGACGGGCTACGCGTTCGGCGAGACCTCCGAAGGGTTCGCGGTGCAGTACGCCGTCAAGCCGGCGAAGCTGCCGCCGGGCACCTACCGGCAGATCACCGGGAACTCGGCGCTCTCCTACGGCCTGATGGCGGCCGCGAAGCTCTCCGGGCTGCCGCTCTTCCTCGGCGCCTACCCGATCACGCCGGCCTCGTCGATCCTCGAGGAGCTGGCGAAGCACAAGGCCTTCGGCGTGCGCACCTTCCAGGCCGAGGACGAGATCGCGGCCGTCGGCGCGGCGCTCGGCGCGTCGTTCGGCGGCGCACTCGGCGTCACGACCTCGGCCGGGCCGGGGGTCGTGCTGAAGTCGGAGACGGTCGGCCTGGCGATCGCCCTGGAGCTGCCGCTCGTGATCGTCGACGTGCAGCGCGCGGGGCCGTCGACCGGGATGCCCACGAAGCCCGAGCAGGCGGACCTGTTGATGGTGCTGTACGGCCGCAACGGCGAGTCGCCCGTGCCCGTGCTCGCCGCCGGTACGCCCGGCGACTGCTTCTACGCCGCGATCGAGGCGGCGCGGATCGCCCTCACCTACCGCACGCCCGTGTACCTGCTCTCCGACGCCTACCTCGCGAACGGCACCGAGCCGTGGCGGATCCCCGACGTCGCTTCGCTGGAGCCGATCGACGTCGTCTTCGCCGAGGCGCGCGACGAGGAGTTCCTGCCCTACCGGCGCGACCCCGAGACGCTGGCCCGGGAGTGGGCGATCCCGGGGACGCCGGGTCTCGAGCACCGGATCGGCGGCCTCGAGAAGCAGAACGAGACGGGCAACGTCGCCTACGGGCCCGAGAACCACGATCTGATGACGCAGCTGCGCGCGCAGAAGGTCGCGGGCATCCGCGTCGGCGACCAGCCGGTCGACCACCAGGAGGGCGCCGACGTGCTCGTGCTCTCCTGGGGCGGCACGTTCGGCCCCGTGCACGCGGGGGTGCGGCGCGTGCGGACGCGCGGCGGCAAGGTCGCGCACGCGCACCTGCGCTGGCTCAACCCCTTCCCGGCGAACCTCGGCGATCTTCTGCGCAGCTACGAGCGGGTGCTGATCCCGGAGATGAACCTCGGCCAGTTGCTGCAGCTCGTCCGGTCGCGCTACCTGGTCGACGCCGTCGGCTACAACCGCGTCACGGGCAAGCCGTTCAAGGCCGGTGAGGTCGCCGACGCGATCGAGGCGCTGCTGTGAGCGCCGAGCTGAAGCTGACGACGAAGGACTTCAAGTCGGACCAGGAGGTCCGCTGGTGCCCCGGCTGCGGCGACTACGCGATTCTCGCGGCCGTCCAGAGCTTCATGCCGGAGCTCGGCCTCCCGCGCGAGAAGATCGTCTTCATCTCGGGGATCGGCTGCGCGGCCCGGTTCCCCTACTACATGCAGAGCTACGGCATGCACTCGATCCACGGCCGCGCGCCGGCGATCGCGACCGGCCTTGCGATGTCGCGGCCCGATCTGTCGGTGTGGGTCGTGACCGGGGACGGCGACGCGCTCTCGATCGGCGGCAACCACCTGATCCACGCGCTGCGCCGGAACGTGAACGTGAAGATCCTGATGTTCAACAACCGGATCTATGGGCTGACCAAGGGGCAGTACTCGCCCACCTCGGGGCAGGGCAAGGTGACGGGGTCGACGCCGCTCGGCTCGGTCGACTACCCGTTCAACCCCCTCGCGCTCGCCCTCGGGGCGGGGGCGACCTTCGTCGCCCGGGCCCTCGACGTCGACAAGCCCGGCCTCACCGGCGTGCTTCGCCGTGCCGCCGCCCACCGCGGCGCGGCCTTTGTCGAGATCTTTCAGAACTGCAACATCTACAACGACGGCGAGTTCGACTACATCCGCGAGAACAAGGACGCCCGCAGCTATCTCGAGCACGGCAGGGAGTTCGCCTCGAGCGGCATCGTGCACGACGAGACCGACTTCGCGACCGCCTTCGGCCTCGCGCAGCTGAGCTGGGAGAACGACGGCGCGATCCCGCTCGGCGTCTTCCGCGACGTCCCGCGCGACAGCTACGGCGACCTCGTGCAGGCCCAGATGGACGGCGCGCAGGGCGGCGGAGACCTCCAGGAGCTCGTCGGCTCGGGCGACACCTGGACGATCGACTGATCGTCGAGCCGGCTCCGGGCTCTCCGCCGGCGTCGCGGCAGCAGCTGCACTCCACGGGGTGATTCTCCGATCCGGATGTGACAGGATCGGCGCATGAAGGACTTCAAGGAGTTCCTGCTCCGCGGCAACCTCGTCGACATGGCGGTCGGCATCGTGATCGGCGTCGCCTTCGCCGCCGTCGTCACCGCACTCGTGGCCGACCTGATCACTCCGCTGATCGCCGCGATCGGCGGCAAGCCCGACTTCTCGTCGCTCTCGTTCACGATCAACGGCAGCCACTTCCTCTACGGGCAGTTCATCAACGAGCTGATCTCGTTCGTCGTGATCGCCGCCGTCGTCTTCTACCTGGTCGTGAAGCCGGTCAACCGGCTGATGGCGGCACGGCGCACCGAGACCCCGGTGGACGCGGCGACGCGCCCGTGCCCCGAGTGTCTGAGCGAGATCCCGATCGAGGCCCGCCGCTGCGCGTTCTGCACCGCCGAGGTCGGCGCCGGCTAGCCGCGAAGCAGCGTCGCGCCCTCGTCGGTGACGGTCCAGAACGGGTTGTGCGCGACCTCCCACGGGTGGCCGTCGGGATCGACGAAGACGCCCGAGTAGCCGCCCCAGAACGTCTCGGCTCCGCCACGCGCGATCCGGGCGCCCGCCGTGCGGGCCTCCTCGAGCACGCCGTCGACCTCGGCGGGGGAGCGCACGTTCAGCGCCAGCGTGACACCGCCGAACCCGCCCGTGTCCTCCACGCCCGAGTCCTCCGCGAGCGCCGCCCGGTCCCACAGCGCCACCACGAGCCCGCCGGCCTGGAAGAAGACGACGTCGTCCTCCGGAGCGGCTTCGGTGCGCCACCCGAGCGATTCGTAGAACGTGCGCGCGCGCGCGAGGTCGCGTACTCCGAGCGTGACGAGGCTCAGCCGCTGCTCCATCGAGCGGGATTGAATCAGGCGGCCTGGAGTCGCCGCACGAGTGCGTGCGAGGCCGTGTTGTCGGCCGCGACGGTGCCCGTGAGCCGCTCGATCCCCGCCGCGCGCGCGTCTGCGGCGAGGCGATCGGCCAGGACGCGCCCGACACCCCGCCCCTGCCAGGAGTCGACCACGTCGAACGCGACCTCGGCCGACGACCCGAGCCGGACGAGGCGGGCGAGGCCGACCGGCGTGCCGCCGACCAGCGCGACGAGGACGTGGTGGTTCGCGTCGACGCGGGAGAGCAGGTCGAGGTCGGTCGGGAGGAGCACGTTCTTCGCTCCACCGAAGCGCGAGTGACGGGAGCGGGGCGAGAGCCCGTCGAACACGGCCTGGATCACCTCCCGCTCTCCGTCCCGGAGCGGCCGGATCGTGACTCCGTCGATCACCTCGGCGTGCATGCGACGCAGCATGCGGAACCGCGATGGCCCGGCGCGTCGGCCCGACGGGCCATCTTCGCGAGATGGCCCGTTCCGGCCAGTACGCTTTCGTGCCATGGAGCAGGAGATCCGCCACCTCGAGGTCGACGGCCGCCGCGTCGCCTGGACGAGCCACGGCGAGGGCCCGCCGATCGTCTTCGGGCCGCGCTGGGTCTCGCATCTGAAGGAGGAGTGGGACGACCCGGCGCAGCGCGCCTTCTATGCGGAGGTCGCGCGCATGCACCGCGTCGTGCGCTTCGACCGCATCGGCTGCGGCCTCTCCTCGCGGGAGCTCGAGCCGCGCCCGACCGTCGAGTCGGAGAGCAGGCAGCTCGAGGCGGTGGTCGACGCCGTCGGCGGCCGTGCCGTGCTCTTCGTCTCGTCCTGCTGCTGCCTCGCCTCGGCGCAGCTCGCCGTGCGGCGTCCGGCCGCGGTCGAGAAGCTCGTCTTCTTCTCCGGCTACGCGTCGCGCAACGACATCCCCGAGCCGACGAAGAGCTCGCTGATCCAGTTCGTCGCGACGAACTGGAGGCTGGCGGCCCAGCTCCTCGCCGGCCTCTTCGACCCGCACGCGTCGGGCGACGAGATCGCCGAGCACACCCGGATGCAGCGGGCCGCCGCCTCGGCCGAGGCGGCCTCGATCTTCCTCGAGCTCGACCTCGGCGCCGACCTGCGCGACGTGCTGCCGTTCGTCCACGTGCCGGCGCTCGTCCTGCACCGCCGCGGCGACCGTACGGTGCCGATCGGCCGCGGCCGTGAGCTGGCCTCGCTGCTGCCGAACGCCCGCTTCGTGCCGCTGAGCGGCGACTCGCACCTGCCCTGGAAGGGCGAGCAGCGAGAGCTCTTCCGCGCGCTCGCCGGGTTCCTGCACGGGGAGCCGCCTCCCGAGCTGACGGGCGTCTCGCCGCTCACGGGGCGTGAGACGGAGGTGTTACGGCTGGTCGCAACAGGTATGTCGAACCGGGAGATCGCCTCGACCCTGGTCCTCAGCGAGCACACGGTGCACCGTCACGTCGCCAACATCCTGCGCAAGCTCTCCGCCTCGACGCGGGTGAGCGCAGCGACCCACGCGATGCGTGAGGGGATGATCTGAGTGGAGCGCGTCGGCGACAACGTCGTGCGGCTCGGCACCTGGATCGTCAACTGGTACCTGCTCGCCGACGACGAGGGCGTGACCGTGATCGACGCCGCCGTCCCCGGCTACCACGACCAGCTCGAGCCGGGCCTCCGGGAGCTGGGCCGCACGACCGGCGACGTCTCCGCGGTCGTCTTGACGCACGCGCACGCCGACCACGTCGGCGTCGCCGAGCGGCTGCGGACGGAGCTCGGCGCGACCGTGTACGTGCACGAGGACGACCGGCAGCTCGCGACCACCGGCAAGGCGTTCGGCAAGAACGACGGCTCGATGCTCCCGTACCTCCGGCACGCGATGGCGTGGAAGCTGATGCTCGAGCTGGGGCGGAACGGTGGCCTGAAGCCGCCGAAGATCGGCGAGGTCGAGACCTTCGGCGACGGCGCCGAGCTTCCGGTTCCGGGTCGCCCTCGCGTGATCGCCACCCCCGGGCACACCGACGGACACGTCTCGCTCGTCTCCGGCGAGACGCTCTTCGCCGGCGACGCGCTGTGCACGCTGAACCCGCTGACCGGGACGCGTGCGCCGCAACTGATGCCGAGCGCGTTCAACCGATCGACGGAGCAGGCGCTCGCATCGCTCGAACGGCTCACCGGCACGGGCGCGACCGTCGCGCTGCCGGGCCACGGCGACCCCTCGCACGAGCCGGACGTCGCCGCGCAGGCAGCTCGCACCCGCGGCGCTACCTGATCGCCTGGGCCAGCGCCGCCGGATCCTCGAGCATCGACAGGTGGCCTGCCCCGGGTAGGAGCACGAAGCGTGCGTGCAGGTCGCGGGCGGTGCGGCGGCCCGCGCTCACGCCGTCGACGGTGTCCTCGGCCCCCCAGACGACGCGCGCCGCGACGCGCAGCCGCCGGAGCCCCGGCCGCGTGAAGCCGGCGATCCCGTTCGAGAGCAGGCCCTGGAGCGCGCGGCGCGCGTCGCGGGCGCGGAACTGGTCGGTCCAGCGCCGGAGCTCGGCGGCGTCGAGCTCCGGGTGCCGTGGCCCGTACGCGTTCTTCAGGACCCGGCGCACGATCCAGTCGGTCCGGGTGCCGATGCGGTAGGCGGTCGTGAAGAACGGGGAGTGCGCGAGCGCCGAGCGCAGCCAGTGCGGCGGCCCGCCGATCGCGAGGCCGTCGCCGTCGACGAGCACCACCCGGCTCGCGGCGCCGCGGCGGGCCAGCTCGAGTGCAACCGCCGCGCCGAGCGAGTGGCCGACGACGACCGGGCGCCCGAGCCCGAGTGTCCGCACGAACTGCTGCACCTGGTCGCCCCAGTGCGCGAGCGACCATGGTCCCCGACGTCTCGTGTAGCCGAAGCCGTCGAGGTCGAGCGCATAGACGCGGTGCCCGCGGGCGAGCAGCGGCCCGACCTCGTCCCACACGAACGAGGGCTCGAGGAATCCTCCCAGCAGCACCACCGCCGGCCCGGAGGTTCCCCACTGCCGGTAGGCGGTGCCGTGCTCGAACCGACCCGACCAGAGCTGCCGCACGGGCACGTTCGGATCGGAGGTGACCGCGTTGTAGGCGACCGACGCGGCCACGAGCGCGAGGAACACCACGAGGACGCCGACCACCACCCGCCGCAGGATCCGCCGCACGGCCCCACGGTAGTCGCAGAGCCGATCCCGGCGGGCTCGACATCCGTGGAAACCCGCAGGGTGCGCGCGGGCGGGTTCCGATGCCGGGGTGCGCGGGCGCGTTCAGATTTGCCCGCGTGAGCGCCCTCGACCTCGCCCGCTGGCAATTCGCCGTCACGACGCTCTACCACTTCCTCTTCGTGCCGGTGACGATCGGGCTCGTCTGGTTCGTCGCCGGGTTCCAGACGGCGTGGTACCGGAGCCGGGACGAGCGCTGGCTGCGCGTCTCCCGCTTCTTCGGGAAGCTCTTCCTGATCAACTTCGCGCTCGGCGTCGTCACCGGCATCGTCCAGGAGTTCCAGTTCGGGATGAACTGGTCCGAGTACTCCCGCTACGTCGGCGACATCTTCGGGGCGCCGCTCGCGATCGAGGGGCTGGCGGCCTTCTTCCTCGAGTCGACCTTTCTCGGTCTCTGGATCTTCGGCTGGGACCGCCTGAAGCCGAAGGTGCACCTCGCTTCGATCTGGCTGGTCGCGATCGGCACCACCGCGTCCGCCTACTTCATCCTGGCCGCGAACTCCTGGATGCAGCATCCGGTCGGCTACCGGCTCAACCCCGTCACCCGACGTGCCGAGATGACCTCGATCGCGCAGATCCTCACCAACTCGACGCTGATCCGCGCCTTCGGGCACACGATCGCCGCCGCGGGCCTGACGGCGTCGATGCTCGTGCTGGGCGTTGCCGCCTGGCATCTGCGGAAGCGGTCGCACGCGCTCCTGTTCGAGCCGGTCGCGCGCGTGGCGCTCTGGGCGACGCTCGTCGCCGCGTTCGCCACCGCCCTGCTCGGCCACACGCAGGGACAGCTGATGACGAAGCAGCAGCCGATGAAGATGGCCGCCGCCGAGGCGCTCTACGAGACGCAGAGCGGAGCGAACTTCTCGCTCTTCGACATCGGCCCCTGGCAGAAGCATCCGTCGTCCTCCCTCGTCTCGATCCACCTCCCGCACGCGCTCTCGATCCTGGCGGACAACTCGTGGAACGGGCGCGTCGAGGGGATCAACGAGCTGCAGGCGCAGTACGTCGCGAAGTACGGCCCCGGCGACTACCGCCCGATCGTCGGCGTCGACTACTGGAGCTTCCGGATCATGAGCGGACTGGGCTTCCTCGCGGTCGCCTTCGCGGCCTTCGGGCTGCTGCTCGCCCGGCGCCCCGGGCGGCTGGAAGGCTCCACCCGGTACCTCCGGCTCGCCGTCTGGGCGATCGCGCTGCCGTTCGTCGCGAATCTCGCCGGCTGGATCTTCACCGAGATGGGTCGCCAGCCGTGGGTGGTGCAGGGGCTGCTGCTCACGCGCGACGCGGTCTCGCCGACGGTGGGGCCCTGGTCGGTCGGCCTGACGCTCGCCGGCTTCACCCTGCTCTACGGCGTCCTCGCCGTCGTCGAGGGGCTCCTGATGACGCGGGCCGCCAAGGCCGGCCCCGAGGAGCCCGGCACCCTGTCGGCGCCCGGCGCCGAGGCGCTTCCCTCCGAGTTGCCGGTGCTGAGCTACTGATGCTCGCCGCCGCCACCCACGGCTACTGGAACCTGCAGTCGTTCTGGTTCCTGCTGATCGCGATCCTCTGGATCGGCTACTTCGTGCTCGAGGGCTTCGACTTCGGCGTCGGCATCCTGCAGCGCGTGATCGGCGCCAACGAGTCGGAGCGCGGAACGCTGATCAAGACGATCGGCCCGGTCTGGGACGGCAACGAGGTGTGGCTGCTCGTCGCCGGCGGCGCCACCTTCGCCGCCTTCCCGACCTGGTACGCGACCACCTTCTCGGCCTTCTACCTCGCCCTCTTCCTCGTGCTCGTCGGCCTGATCGTGCGCGGGGTGGCGATCGAGTACCGCAACAAGCAGACCGACCCTGCCTGGCGCGCACGCTGGGACTGGATCCTCGCCGGCTCCAGCGCGCTCCCGGCCCTGCTCTGGGGCGTCGCTTTCGCCGACTTCGTCAAGGGCGTGCCGATCGACCGCAGCGGGACGTTCACCGGCAACCTGCTCGACCTGCTCGGCCCGTACGCCCTCTTCGGTGGCGTGACCACGCTCGTCCTCTTCACCTTCCACGGCGCGCTCTTCCTGGGGCTCCGCACGAGCGGGGAGCTCGAGCTGCGCGCCCGCGGCGCCGCGCTGCGGCTCGCGGGCCCCGCCGCGCTCCTCGTGCTCGGCTTCCTGATCTGGACCTACGTGAACGCGCGCACCGCGCACGACAAGGGGATCGTCCCCGGCGTGATCCCGATCGCCGCGATGGCGCTGCCGTTCGCGGCCGGCGCGTTCGTCCGCGCCGGCAAGACCGGCTGGGCGTTCGCCTCGACGGCGCTCTCGATCGCCCTCGTCACCGCGACCGTCTTCCTCAACCTCTATCCCCGCGTGCTCGTCTCCAGCACCTCCAACGACTACAGCCTGACGATCTTCACGACGAGCTCGACGCACTACACGCTCACGGTCATGTCGATCGTCGCACTGGTGCTGACCCCGGTCGTGCTCGCCTACCAGGCGTGGACGTACTGGGTCTTCCGGGCACGCCTCGGCGGCGAGGACGTGCCCACGCCGCTCGAAGCGCTGGCACGGTCGCCGCTCGGCTCCGAGCGCTGATGCGCCCGCTCGATCCGCGACTCGTGCGGGAGGTTCCCGCGGTTCGCCGGTACCTCGGAGCCTGCGGCGCCCTCGCCCTCCTCAGCGCCACGGCGATCGTCGCGCAGGCGGCGCTGCTCGGCCGTGTCGTCTCCGGCGCCTTCCTCGGCCACGAGTCGCTGCACGCGCTGCGCCTCCCGCTGCTCGCGCTCGCGGCCGTCTCGCTCGTGCGCGGGCTCGCCGGCTGGGCGTTCGAGAGCGGGGGTGCGCTCGCCGCCTCGGCGACGCTCTCGACCCTGCGCGCGCGTGTGCTCGCCGGCCTGGTGCGGGCGCGGCCGGGGGGCCTGGGCGCACTCCGTACCGGAGAGGTCGCGGGCGCGGTGCTCGACGGGGGCGACGCGCTCGAGCCGTACTTCGCACGCTTCCTGCCGCAGCTCGCGCTCGCCGCCGTCGTCCCGCCCGTGCTGCTCGCCTGGGTCTTCTGGCACGACCTGACCTCCGGGCTGCTGCTGCTCGCCACCGTGCCGCTGATCCCGATCTTCGGGGTCCTCGTCGGGCGCGCGACCGAGGCGGCGACGATGCGGCGCCTGCGCGCGCTTTCGGTGCTCTCCTCGCACTTCGTCGACGTGGTCCGGGGCCTACCGACCCTGCGCGCGTACCGGCGCGGCCGGGCCCAGACCGACGCGATCGCCGGCTACACCGACGAGTACCGGCGCACCACGATGGCCACGCTGAAGGTGGCCTTCCTCTCGGCCTTCGTGCTCGAGCTCGCCGCGTCGCTCGGGACGGCGCTCGTCGCGGTCGAGCTGGGCGTCCGGCTGGTGCACGGGGGCATCGGGCTCTCGCCCGCCCTGGCGATCCTCGTACTCGCGCCCGAGCTCTACGCACCGCTGCGCGCCGCCGCCGCGCAGTTCCACGCGAGCGCGGACGGGCTGGCTGCGGCCGGCCGGCTGCTCGAGCTGGCGGAGCTCCCCGCGGTCGCCGGGAGCGCGCCGCCGCCCGCATTCGGGACCGTCCGCTTCGAGGGTGTCGCGGTCACCTATCCCGGCCGCCGTCGCGCGCTCGAGCGCGTCGAGCTCGTCGTCGAGCCGGGGCAGCGGGTCGCGCTCGTCGGTCCGAGCGGTGCCGGCAAGACGACGCTGCTCTCGCTGCTCCTGCGCTTCCTCGAGCCGACGGCGGGACGCATCACGGTCTCCGGCGTCGACCTCGGAACGGTCGAGCCCGACGGGTGGCGCCGGCTGGTCGCGTGGCTGCCGCAGCGGCCGCTGCTCGTCGACCAGACGCTCTCGCCCGGCGAGCGCCGCAAGGCCGCGCTCGTGCGGGCGCTCGAACGGGCGGCGCCGCTCCTGCTGCTCGACGAGCCGACCGCGCACCTCGATGCCGTCTCCGCCGAGGAGGTCGTCGACACGCTGGCGGCGCTCCCGCGCGACCGGACCGTGATCGTGACAACGCACGACCCGCGCGTGCTGCGTGCCGTCGATCGCGTGCTCGAGCTCCGCGACGGCTGCCTCCACGACCTGCGGGTCGCCGCATGACGCCGCTTCTGAACCTGCTCCCGGACGTGCGGCCGCTGCGGCGCCGGTTTGCCACCGCCGTCGCGCTGTCCGCGCTCACACTCGCGGCGGGCGCTGCCCTCCTCGCCAGCTCCGGGTACCTGATCTCGAAGGCGGCCACCCGGCCGGACGTGCTCTCGCTGACCGTGGTGATCGTCGCCGTCCGCTTCTTCGCGATCGGCCGCGCCGTGCTGCGCTACCTCGAGCGGCTCGTCTCGCACGACGCCTCGTTCCGCTTCCTCGCCCGTGTCCGGGTGCGGTTCTTCGCCCGGCTGGAGCCGCTCGTTCCCGGTGAGACCGGAGTGGGCCGTGGCGACCTCCTCAGCCGCTTCGTCTCGGACGTCGACGCGTTGCAGCACCTCCTCGTGCGGGTCGTCGCGCCGCCGGCCGCGGCACTGGTCGTGGGTCTGGCGGCGGTGCTCACCGCCGCCCTCGTCGCGCCGGCGGCCGGCCTGGCGCTGGCAGCCTGCCTCGCGCTTGGCGCGGTGCTCGTGCCGCTCGCCGTCGTGGGGCTCGGGCGGACGGCCGCGCGTCAGCGTCCCGCCGCGCGGGCCGAGGTGGCCGCCGAGGTGGTCGACCTGCTCGAGGCGCTGCCCGAGCTCGTCGCCTACGGCGAGGCCGGCGAGCGGCTCGCACGGATCGGCGCAGCCGACGCCCGCTTCCGCCGTCACGCCTCTCGGCAGGCGGCGGCCGCCGGTCTCGGCGACGGCGCGGTCCTGGCACTCGGCGGCGTCGCCGCCGCGGTCGTTCTGGCCGCTGCGATCGGCCGCGCCTCCGGGCTGCTGCTCGGGTTGCTCGCGCTGCTGACGCTCGCGGTCTTCGAGGGCGTGCGGGCGCTGCCGCTCGCGGCCGACAACCTGGTCGCGGTCGAGACGTCCGCGGCGCGGCTCCAGGAGCTGACGGGCCGCGCACCTGCGGTGCAGGATCCCGCCGTGCCGCGTGCCGTGGGCTCGCCGGTGCTGCGGGCGGAGGGCGTCTGCGCCCGCTACGGCGAGGGGCCGTGGGTGCTCGACGGTGTCGACCTCGAGCTGGGGCCGGGCGGCCGCCTCGCGCTCGTCGGCCCGAGCGGCTGCGGCAAGACGACGCTCGCGCACCTGCTCGTGCGCTTCCGCGACCCGGACCGGGGCCGGATCACTCTCGGCGGCGTCGACCTGCGCGAGCTCGCCCAGGACGACGTCCGGCGCCTGGTTGCGCTCGCTGGGCAGGAGTCGCACCTGTTCGCCACCACGATCCGCGAGAACGTCCGCCTGGCGAAGCCGGACGCGACCGAGGACGAGCTCGTCGAGGCGCTGCGCCGCGCACGCGTCTGGGACTGGATCGAGTCGCTTCCGGAGAGGCTCGACACCGATGTCGGCGACGACGGCGCGCTCGTCTCCGGCGGCGAGCGTCAGCGGATCGCGCTCGCGCGCGCCTTCCTGTCCGGCGCGCCGCTGCTCGTGCTCGACGAGCCGACCGCGCACCTCGACGACGAGACCGCCGCGTCGCTGCTCGACGACCTGCTCGACGCGGCCGGCGACGTCGGTGTGCTCCTGATCACGCACTCGGCGCTGCGCCTGGAGCGCTTCGACGTCGTGCTCGAGCTCGACTGATCCCGGACGTCTACGCCGGCGTCGCGAGCCAGGCGGCGATGCGCCGGCCCACCTCTTCGCCGCGATCCTCCTGGAGGAAGTGCCCGGCACCCTCGACCGGGTCGGCCAGCTCGGCGGCGGGCAGCAGCTCGGCCATCACCTCCGCCGCCCGGCGGGAGAAGATCGGGTCGCTGTCGGAGAAGAGCACGAGCGCGGCGCGGTCGAGGCTGCGGAGCCGCTCACGCACGTCGAGCATCGCAGCCGCAGAGGGGTGGTCGGAGGAGGTCGCGACGAGCTCGGGGAAGCGGACGATCCCGACCCGCGACTCCGGCACGGGGAACGGCGCGTCGTAGGCCTCGATCACCTCGTCGCGGGCCGGCTGGACGAGCGACATCCGTACGAGCTGCCCGGCGACGATCTCGGTGCCGACCCGCCGCATGAAGGCCTGAAAGCGAAGCCACTCCTCGCTCGGCGCGCGGGCGCCGATCCCCGTGTTCAGCACGACAAGGCGCGACACCCGGTCGGGGTGGTCGACGCAGAGCCGGAAGCCGAGCGGGCCGCCCCAGTCCTGCATCACCACCGTGAGGTCGCGGAGGTCGAGCTCGAGCACGAAGCGCTGCAGCGCGTCGGCGTGCCGGTCGTAGGAGTACCAGTCTGGATCGGTGGGCTTGTCGGAGCGCCCGAACCCGAAGTGGTCGGGCACGAGGCAGCGGTGCGCAGGCGTCAGCTCCGGGAGGATCTTGCGGTAGAGGAACGACCACGTCGGCTCGCCGTGCAGCAACAGCACCGGCCGGCCCTCGCCCTCGTCGAGATAGTGCATGCGCAGGCCGTCCTGCTCGACGTAGTGCGGCGCGAAGGCGTAGCCGGGGAGGTCGTCGAAGCGCTCGTCGGGTGTGCGGTAGGCATCCATCGGGCGAGCCTAACGCGAGCGGCGCGCCGCCGTCTCGGCGGCGAGCCCGCGCCGTGCCGCACCCACGGCCGTTGCGGACACGGGGCTCCTCCGAACCGCCTCTGCGATGTCTCTGAGGTGTCTCTGAGGTGTCTCTGAGCCGGCTCTGAGCCGGCTCTGACGCCGGTCGAAGGAGTCTCAGACGCCGAAGCCGCTCGGAGACAGGGTTTCCGGCGGTGCTCGAGGGGATCGTCGCGCCCGACCGCGCCCGTCGGCTCGGCCGGAGGGGTCGCGTCAGGAGTCGTCAGGGCCGGGGACCTCGAGCACCACGCGCTCGGGGCGCCGCATCGGCAGCTCGCTCGCGACGTAGGAGGCGACGGCCTCGTCGATTCCGATGTCCTTGCCGGCCTTCTCCGAGAGGAACCAGCGGTGCTCGAGCACCTGGTGGAACACCTCCGGGGCCGGCAGCCGCGCCCAGAGCTCCTCCGGCACCGCCGCGATCGTCGGCTCGAAGACGTCGTCGCGCCACTTCGCGGCGACCACGGTCTCCGGCAGCGGGCGCCCGGCGGTACGCTCGAGCGCCTCCCGGTAGCGGGCCAGGTCGTTCAGCATCCGGCGCGCCTGGTTCTCCTGCGCGTCGAGCCCCGTCAGGCGCAGCAGGCGGTGGCGGTGGTGCCCCGGCTCGACGACGTGCGGGTCGAGGCGCAGCCGGTAGCCGTCGCCCGAGGCCTCGAGCTGGATCTCCTCGACGTCGAAGCCGAGGTCGTTCAGGCGGTGCAGGCGCTCGTCGAGCCGGTAGCGCTCGTCGGCGCCGAACACCTCCTCGCGGGTCAGCTCGTGCCACAGCGCCTCGTACCGGCGCACGACCTCCGCCGCCGTCTCGTCCGGGTCGATGTCGTCGGGGAGCCCCACCTCGGCGTCGACGTCGAGCAGCTCGCCGATCACGTTCGTCTGCGCGATGTCGAGGTCGTAGGCGCGCTGGCCGTCCGACAGCTGCCCGTGCAGCTCGCCCGTCTCGGCGTCGACCAGGTAGGCCGACAGGGCGCCGGCATCCCGCCGGAAGAGGGCGTTCGAGAGCGAGCAGTCTCCCCAGAAGAAGCCGCGGAGGTGCAGGCGGGCGAGCAGCTCGACGAGCCCGTTCAGGAGGTGCGTGCGCAGGTCGGGGATCGCGGCGCCGGCGAAGAGCGACCGGTAGGGCAGCGAGTACTCGAGGTGCTTCGTGATCAGGATCGCGTCGAGGTCGTCGCCGCGGTGGGTGACGATCCCGACCGCCTCGACCACCGGCAGCGCCTGCCCTTCGAGGCGTCGAAGCAGGGTCCACTCGCGGCGGGCGGGCCGCTCGGGCAGCTCCTTCAGCGCGTAGAGCAGGCCGTCGTACTCGACGAAGCGCACGACGTGACGGCTGATGCCGCGGATCAGCGTCACGAGCCGCTCGGACTGCCACTCGGCCAGCGGCGTCCCCCACGGCAGGTCGAGGAAGCTCGGGTGGCCGGTGCGGGCGACGAGCTGGAAGTTCGCGGGCATCAGCGCTCGACGGTCGAGCCGTCCAGCGCCGCGATCCCGCCCGGGCTGCTGACGACCGTGTTGTGGCCGACCTTCGCCTTCGCGAAGAAGTGGGCCTCGATCGCCACTCCGGCGCGGGCGGGGTCGCCGTTCGGATCCCTCGTCGTGCCGGTGATCGTGTTGTGCTCGATCGTGCACTCCGAGTGGTCGACGCAGAAGATGCCGATGCCGTGGGCGCCGAGCACCTGGTTGTGCTCGATCGATCCCATCGACATCTCGCCCATGTTGATCGCCCGCATCGCGGTGTCGCCGATCTTGTTGTGCGTGACGTCGACCATCGTCATGTGCGTGACGATCCCCTCGCGCACGCCCACGATCGTGCAGCCGTTCACCATCGACATCTGCTTGTCCATGTTGAACGAGATGTCGATGCCCTGGACCCACGGCCCGCCCGGCGAGGAGATCGTGCAGTCGTCGATCATCACGGAGCTGCGGCGGACGTGGATCGCGTCCATCGTCACGCCGACGACGCGAACGCCGTCGAGCATCACGTGGCTCGAGTCGAGCACGTCGATGCCGTTCTCGCCGCCCTCGACGGTGACGTCTCGGAGCGTCACGTGGTCGGCGCGGATCAGGATGCCGCCCTTGACGACGCCGCCGACGAGCGTCTGGGCATGCCGGATCACGAGCGGCCCCTGGACGACGCCGTGCAGGTGCACGGTCGGCGGGCGCACCGCGTACGCGCCGCCGAGGCCGCCGACGACCGTGACCGCCACCGCGGCCGCGGTGAGCGCGCCGGCCCGTCCGAGCTCGCCTCCCGACTCGCCGTACTCGAGCCGCAGGCGCGGGAAGACGGCGTGTCCCAGCACCTGCGTGCCGACGAAGCCGACCGCGTAGAGCAGCAGCGCCGGCCGCAGCGGCGCCGCGATGCCGAGCGCGTACATCGCCGGGATCACGATCGCCAGCTCGAGCAGCGCGAGCGGCACGGCGATCCAGCCGGCCTGGTAGGCGAGCAGCCGGTGGTAGGCGAGGAGGTCGAGCGCGGCGCCGACGACGAGCATGAGCGCGACGAGCTCGATCGCCCACCACCGGTGCAGCGCGAGCGCCAGCAGCAGCGCGGGCAGCGTGCCCACGAGCCGCGACTGGAGCCTGCCGGTCAGCGTGTACGACATGAGCGGCGCAGGAAGGCGCGGGCGGCGTACTTCGCCCCCGCGATCGTGTCGGCGGCGGGAAACGCCCACTGGGCGGCGACGCCGGCCAGCGAGAGCGTGCGGGAGGGGTCGGTGAGCGCCGGAACCGACGAGTCGGGGGCGAGCGCGATCCAGTCCTCGTGCGTCTCCAGCCCGTGTGCGTCGACGAGGTCCGCGAGCAGCGGATCCCGGCGCCAACCACGCATGAAGCCGGTCGCGGAAATCACCTGGAAATCAGGATATTGACTCTGAGGTGTCTCTGAGCCGGCTCTGACGACCGTCAGACGACCCTCGGACTCCGCGCGCGCCAGCGGCTCGTCCCATTCGGCCCCGGGCGGGAAGGACGGCTGGCCGAGGTCGCGCAGGCGCGCGACCCGCGCGGGCGGGTCGAGCCGGTGGAAGGCGGCGAGCCCGCGGCGGGAGAAGTACGGGCGCGGCACGTTCAGCGGGCGGCGGAGCGGGTCGCGGCGGCGGATCGACACGACCTCCGCGCCCGCGGCGAGGGCGTTCAGCCACTCGGTCGCGGCCGCCATCCCGGCCCCGACGATCGCCACCCGGGCCGCGTACTCGTGCGGCTCGTAGGCGTGGATCGTCCCCGGCACCCGTTCGAGCCCCGGATGCCCGGGCGCGAGCAGCACGTGCCGGAACGGGCCTTCGCCGTCGAGCTCGAAGCCGCCGTCGACCGCACGCACCCGCTGCACCCGCCGCTCGACGAAGCTCCGTTCCCAGCCGGTGCGTTCCACCACCTCGCCGGCGTGCGCGAGGAACTCCTCGACGCTCGGGTGGTAGCGGTTCGTGACCGTCTCGAAGATCGGCCGCAGCGTCCAGACGCGCCACGCCTCCCGCACCGCCAGCCCGGGGAAGGCCGCGGCGCCGAGGTGCCCGTCCGACTCCGACCGCATCCGCCGCTGCCCGATCGCGGCCGCCCGCGTCCGCCAGACCTCGGTCGGGTCACGGTGCGTGCCGAAGACGGCGATCTCCTCGGAGGCGACGCCGCCGTGCCGCAGCGTGGCGTAGCCGGCGAGGGCCGCGAGGCCGCTACCGACGATCGCGCAGCGCATGGTGCAGACGAAGGTACATGGCGTGCGACCAGAGGAGCGGTGACGGTGGCTCGCCCCAGCGCTCGACCCACGGCGCCCGGCACTCGGGGCGCAGGAGGTGGTCGCCGGACTGCTCCGGCAGGTCGCCGTTCGGGCGCGCGTGCGCCTCGATCCAGTGCAGGCACTCGCGGGCGCGCTCGGGCCGTGCGAGACCCCACATCGCCGTCAGCAGCAGCCACTCCCCGCCGCCGTAGTACGTGTCGTCGAGATTCCGCCAGACGCCGCCGCCCGGCGAGACGAGCGCCTCCTCGACGCGGTCGACCAGCTCGGGGGTGCCGATGAAGAGCAGCGACGCGTCGAGCCGGTCGCCCGCGCGGGCCAGCGCCTCGCGCCGGATCTCGTCCGAGTCGAGCCCGTTCCCGATGCACCAGAGCGTCACCGCGTGCACGCCCTCGCGCTCCTCCCACCAGTCGACGCAGGGATCGCCCCAGTGGTCGGCGAGCCAGCGCCGCACGAGCGCCGCGGGCGCATCCCAGCGGGAGGAGTCGCCGCGCCGGCGCAGCGCGCCCAGCCAGAGGCCGAGGCCGTCGAGCTGCAGCTTCGGCCACTCCGACGGGTCGGGCTCGCCGTCGAGCCGGTAGCGGGCGTCCCACGGGCCGTCCGGGCGCGCGCTCACCACCCGGCCGACCCAGTCGAAGAACCGGTCCGCGCTCTCGACCCGGCCCGCCTCGCGCATCGCGTCGGCGACGAACGCCCCGTCGCGCAGCCAGCAGTACCGGTACGGCCCGAAGCGCGGGCAGGCGACGTAGGCGCCCGACGGCGACTGCCCGGCGAGGATCACCTCGACGGAGCGTCCTGCCAGATCCACTACTTGACGGAGCCCGCCAGCAGGCCCTGCACGAAGTACCGCTGGAAGGCGAAGAAGACGCCGAGCGGGATCACCATCGACATGAACGACGCCGGGGCGATGATGTCGATGTTCGAGCCGAACTGGCGGAGCTGGCTGAAGATGTCGACCGTGATCGGGGTCGTGTTGCGCGCCATCACGAGGGCCACCAGCAGGTCGTTCCAGGTCCAGAGGAACTGGAAGATCGCGAGCGACGCGATCGCAGGCAGGCCGAGCGGCAGGATCAGCCGCAGGAAGATGCGGACCTCCGAGGCGCCGTCGATGCGCGCCGACTCGAGGATGTCCTTGGGGATCCCGATGAAGAAGTTGCGCAGCAGGAAGATCGCGAACGGCAGCCCGAACGCCGTGTGGAACAGCACCAGCCCGAGGATCGTGTCGTACAGGTGCAGGTTGTTGTACAGCGAGAAGATCGGGATCAGCGCCATCTGCAGCGGCACGACGAGCAGCGCGATCACGCCGACGAACGCCCAGTCGCGGCCGGGGAAGTCGATCCACGCGAACGCGTAGCCGGCGAGCGAGGCGATCACGATCGGCAGCACCGTCCCGCCGATCGCGATCTCCGCGGTCGTCTTCAGGGCCGTCGGGATCGACGTCTGGTTCCAGACGTTCGAGTAGTTCGCCCACGTCACGAGGTGGGGGTGCGAGATCACCTTCCACCAGCCGTTCGCGATGTAGTCGGTCGGCGAGAGCAGCGAGGTCAGGAAGAGGCCGATCGTCGGCACGAGCCACAGCACGCCGACGAACATGAGGAACAGGTGCACCGGCAGCTTCGCCACCGTGCGCACGATGCGCGCGGCGACGCGCTCGTTCGGATCCTCGACGACGATCGGCGCAGCCTCGGCCTCGTACGCGGTCATCAGACCTCCCTCTTGAAGCGGCGGACGTTCAGGAGCAGGACGGGGACGACGAGCACGAACAGGAAGACGGCGATCGCGGAGCCGATGCCGAAGTCGTTGACGCCGCCGAAGCTCTGTTGCCACATCTGCACGGCGATCACGGCGGCGTCGGAGCGGGTCGAGCCGGGCGCGATCGAGATGATGATGTCGAAGACCTTGAGGACGTTGATCAGCATCGTGATGAACACGACCGAGAGCACCGGCGCCAGCATCGGGACGGTGATGCGGCGGAAGACCTGCCATTCGGTCGCACCGTCCGTCCGGGCCGCCTCCAGCACCTCGCGCGAGATCGCGGCGAGCCCGGCGCCGATCACGACCATCGCGAAGCCGGCCCACACCCAGATGTAGGCGATGATCACGGCGGGCGTGATCAGCTGCGACCCGAGCCACGAGACGCCCCCGAACGGCTTGGCGAACGTGGACGCGCCGATCCCGACCTTGTAGCCGCCGCCGCTCACGTTGTCGAACTCGAACGTGCCGTCGGCGTTCGAGGTGGTCGAACCGGCCTTCTTGCCCGACGGCCCGAAGAGGTTGATGTGGATCCCCGGCAGTCCCTGCTCGCCGGTTTCCGCCTTGCCGGCCACGCCGCCGCCCGGCTTGAAGTCGCGCCAGACGGTGCCGACGATCGCGTGGGGCTTCGTGGCCGGCACGACCACCTGCTTCGCGGAGGTCGGAACCTCGTTCGGCGGGACCGCCGTCAGCCCGAGCTTCGCGACGCCGCCGGAGGCGACGGGGTCTCTTGAGCACGTAGCCCGTGTCGGGCGAGCCGCTCAGAGCGGGAGTCGAGGGGGCCGCGTTCGAGAGAGCGCCGGCCGGGGTGAACCAGCCCTTGACCGCGCCGATCCCCGCGTTGACGGCGCCCTGGCTCGGATCCTTGATGTACATGATGTGCCAGATCACGCCTGTGGCGAACAGCGAGATCGCCATCGGCATGAAGACCGCCGTCTTGAACGCCACCGCCCAACGCACGCGCTCGGTGAGCACGGCGAAGACGAGCCCGAAGGCGGTCACCACGGCCGGAGCGACCAGGATCCAGATGAAGCTGTTCTTGATCGCCGTCACCAGGATGTTCGAGGTGAACAGCGTGCGGTAGTTGTCGATCCCGACGAAGTGGCCGAAGCCCTCCCGGCCGTAGAAGCTGCGGATGATCGTGTAGACCGTCGGGTAGACGATCCAGACCCCCAGGATGATCGCGGCGGGGGCGAGGAAGCCGATCGCGACCGCATGGCGCCGGAACGCGTTCGGCTCCCCCTGGGGCGGAGCCGCCGCGACCGGCGGCTCCGCCGTGATGCCCCCGCTGCTGCCCAAGCTACTTCCCGGCCTTGTACGCCTTCGCGGCCGCGGACTCGAGCGACGACGCGATCCCGTTCACGTCACTCGGGTTCTTGAGGAAGTCCTGGAAGATCTTGAACTCGCCCTGCCCGACGGTGCCGCCGAACGACGCCGGCTGCAGGTCGGAGAGGTCGAACCGGAAGACCTGGGCGTTCCCGACGGCCTTCGCCACCTGCCGGGTGATCGCATCCGGGTACGCGCTCGCGGGCACCGTCTTCGCCGGCGCCGTGTAGCCGCCCTTCTTCGCCCAGATCGTCTGTGCCTTGCCCGTGACGAGGTACTCGGCGAGTGCCCGCGTCGCCGGGGTGTTGTGGAACATCATCAGGATGTCGCCGCCGCCCTCGACGTAGTTCTGCGAGCCGTTGATCGAGGGGAACGCGAAGACGTTGTACCCCGTCACCGGCTTCAGCGGGTTGGGGGAGACGACGCCCGGGACGAAGTCGCCCTCGATCACCTCGGCCGCCTTCGGGCTCTTCGAGAACACGTTCGAGACGGAGTCGGTGAAGGCGGTCTGCAGCGCGCCCGAGGTTCCACCGACGATGTTGCCGGTGTCGCCGAGCACGTCGCCCATCGTCGTCAGCGCCTTCTTGACCGAGGGATCGGTCCACTTGATCTGGTGCTTGGTCAGCTTGTCGTACATCTGCGGGCCGGCCTGCCGCAGGTAGATGTTCTCGAACAGGTCGGTGAGCGTCCACCCGTCGGCGCCGCCGATCGAGTAGGCGTTCGTGCCCGAGGCCTTGAGGGTCTTCGCCGCGGAGAGGAAGGACGCCCAGTCCGTCGGCGGGTCGACGCCGGCGTTCTTGAACAGCTGGACGTTGTACCAGACGGTCGACTTGTTGGCGCCCTTGATCAGGAAGCCGTAGAGATGACCGTTGATCTTCCCGATGTTGGCCAGGTCAGTCGTGTAGTTCTGGCCCAGGGCTCCCTTGAGGAAGTCCATCGACTTGAGAGCGCCCTTCTTCTGGAAGTCCGCCATCAGGCCCGGCTGGGAGACCGACGCCAGGTCGGGCGGGTTCCCGCCGGCCACGGCCGTCGAGAGCACCGTCGGCGTGTTGTCGCCGGTCGACTTGTAGTTCACCTTCACGTTCGGGTACTGCTTCTTGAACCCGGCGAGCACCGCCTGGAAGGCGGTCTGCTCGGCGCCCGTCCACACGCCCTCGATCGAGATCGAGCCCTTGACGCTCGTGTTCGGTCCGGTCATCGCGCCGGTCGTCGTGGTGGTCGACGACGCCTTCTTCGAGCTCCCACAGCCTGCCGCAACGGCGACGACGGTGACGAGCAGGGCGATCGCAAGCGATCTTTGCTTCACGAGCCAGCTCCTTTCGAGGGGTCATAGATGCCACTGCCTGTTTCGCGATCGAAGAAGTGCAGCGCGCGCGTGTCGACCACGGCCGTCACCTCTTCGCCTTCCTTGATGCGCGAACGGGCTCCGAAGCGGCCGACGACGACCGCCTCGTTCTCGTGCACGCCGATCGGCGCTTCGGCCCCTTCGGAGCCGCTGTCGCGCGCCAGTTCCCGCATCTCGTCGGTGCGGGCGTGCTGGGCGTTGATCGCGAAGTGCGCCATGATCTCCGACCCCAGTGCCTCGCGCAGCTCGAGGCGGCCCTTCAGCCGCCGGTCGTCCGGTGCGTCGGGGGCGAGCGCCGCGTCCTCGAGGTCCTCCGGGCGGATCCCGAGGATCACCTGCTTGCCGTCGTAGGCGCGGAGCCCCGGGTGGCCTTCGAGCGTCTCGGGGCCGAGCGCGATCCGCGTGTCGCCGACCTGCGCGGCGAGGCTGCCGTTCTGCGCGTGGATCGTCGCCTCGAGCATGTTCATCGCCGGGCTGCCGATGAAGCCGCCGACGAAGAGGTTCACCGGGCGGTCGTAGAGCGTCTGCGGGTCGTCGACCTGCTGCAGCTCGCCCTTCCGCATCACCGCCACGCGGTCGCCCATCGTCATCGCCTCGATCTGGTCGTGGGTGACGTAGACGGTCGTCACGCCCAGGTCGTTCTGGAGCTTCGCGATCTCCGCGCGCATCTGCACGCGCAGCTTCGCGTCGAGGTTCGAGAGCGGCTCGTCCATCAGGAACGCCGCCGGCTCGCGCACGATCGCGCGGCCCATGGCGACGCGCTGGCGCTGCCCGCCCGAGAGCGCGCGCGGCTTCCGCTTCAAGTACTCCTCGAGGCCGAGCAGTCCCGCGGCGCGCTGCACGCGCTGATCGATCTCCGACTTGGGCATCTTCTTCAGGCGCAGCCCGAAGGCGATGTTCTCGTAGACGGAGAGGTGCGGGTAGAGCGCGTAGCTCTGGAACACCATCGCGATGTCACGGTCGCGCGACGGCACGTGGTTGACCACGCGTTCGCCGATCCGCAGCACGCCCTCGGAGATGTCCTCGAGCCCAGCGACCATCCGCAAGGCGGTGGTCTTTCCGCACCCGGAGGGGCCGACGAGCACCATGAACTCGCCGTCCTGGATGTCCAGGTTGACGTCGTTCACCGCCCTCGTGCCGTCGGAGTAGACCTTGCTGACCCGCTCGAACGCGACCTGGGCCATTCACACCCCCTCGTGTCCTGGCGTCACCGGAGTCAAACCGATCGGGTAACGATCCTACGCAGGTCGACCCGGATGGATCAAGCGACAACCTGCTCGGCGACCGGCTCGCCGCTCAGCGGGCGGAGTCGATTCGGCGGCCGCTTGATCGCCGCCGCTCCGAGCAGGGTCATCACGATCGCGCAGCTCCCGCCGACCGAGAATGCGAGCTCGGTGCCGCCGCGGTCGCACATGAAGCCCACGATCAGCGCCCCGAGCGGAGCCAGCCCGTTCCACGCGTAGTAGTAGAGCCCGAGCACCCGGCCGCGGATGTGGTCGGGGCTCGCGAGCTGGATCGAGGCGTTCGAGTTCGCGGTGTAGCTCGTGAAGGCGATGCCCGACACGAACAGGAGCACGGCAGCGATCGCGGTGGAGTGGACGGGTGCGATCAGGAGCTCGCAGATGCCGAAGACGCCCGCGCCGATCAGCATCGTCCGCCAGCGGGTGCTCGAGAGCGCCGCCGCCGAGAGCGCGCCGACGAGGGCGCCGGCGCCGAACGCGGCGGAGATGATCCCGAACGTCCGGGGGCCGGCGTCCAGGGTGCTCTTCGCGAGCAGCGGCAGCAGGATGTTGAAGTTGAAGCAGATCGAGGAGAAGACGACCATCATCCCGAGCGTGACGAACACCGTGCGCTTGCTGCGCGCGTAGGCGAACCCCTCGCGCGTGCCGCGCCAGACGGTCGGACGGCGCCGGTCATGCAGGGGATACAGCTCCGAGACGCGCATCGCGAGCAGTCCGGCGAGCACGGCGAGGAAGCTGCCGGCATTGATCGCGAAGCACCAGCCGGCGCCGACGGCGGCGATCAGGATGCCTGCGAGCGCGGGGCCCACGATCCGCGCCGTGTTGAAGAGGCTGGAGTTGAGCGCGACCGCGTTCGGGAGCTCGTCCTTGCCGACCATCTGGAACGTCAGGTTCTGCCGGGACGGCGCGTCGAAGACGATCGCGGTTCCCGAGCCGACGGCGATCGCATAGACCTCCCAGAGCTGCAGCTTCCCCGTCAGCGCGATCACCGCGAGCGCGGCCGAGAAGAGCATCTGGACGGTCTGCGTGACGATCACCGTGCGGCGGTTGTCGAACCGGTCGGTGACCACTCCCGCGAAGAGCCCGAGGACGGTGAACGGCCCGAAGCGGCACACGGAGAGCAGGCCGACCGCGAGCCCGCGGGAGTGCGGGGCGAGCTGGATGACCACCCAGGCGAGGGCGATGTTCTGCATCCAGGTGCCCGCCACCGACGTGAGCTGGCCGGCGAAGAAGAGGCGGTAGTTGTGGTGGTGCCGGAGTGCCGCGAACGTCTTCCGGGAGACGATGCGCAGGACGCTCACTCGAGGCTCAGCAGCCTCTCGAGCGCGTCGATCGCTCCCTCGATCGCCTCGCGCTCCGCGGGCTCGAGCCGGTCGAGGCGCGAGACGAGCCAGGCGGTCCGTCGCTTCCGCACCGAGGCGAGCACCTTCTGCCCCTCGGCCGTCAGGGAGAGCCCGATCCGTCGCCGGTCCTCGGCCCGCGTGCGTTCGATCAGCCTGGCCGTCTCGAGCCGGACCAGGTGCCCGGACATGCCGGGGGCCGAGACCTGCTCGCTCTCCGCGAGCTCCGACGCGGTGATTCCCGGTTGCCGCTGGATCGCGACGAGCAGGCTCACCTGCCCTCCGGTGACGCCGAGCGAGTGCACCTCCCGGCGAAGGTGGCGGGCGAGGCGCAGAATCGTCGGGCGCAGCCGGTTCGCGACCGCGAGCGAGTCATTAACAACCCGAACCATTAACGGTGTTAACTGTAGCTCAGAACTGCCAGGTGCCGGCGGCGACGAGGGCGACGGTGCGCCCCGTCCGGGTGATTCCGGTCGCCTCCAGCTCGTCGGTGCCGATCATCACGTCGATGTGCGTCTTCGAGCGGTTGACGCCGTGGCGGCGGCGGTCGATCGGCACGGTGCGCGTCTTGGCGAAACCGGAGCCGAAGGCCATGTGCGCGGCGGCGTTCTCGTCCAGCAGCCCGTTGTAGTAGATGCGACCGGTCTGTCCGATGCGCGAGGAGCGGTCGACGAGAGCGATCTCTCCCAGCCGGTCGGCGTTCGGAATCGACGCCAGGTAGCGCGCCAGCCAGTCGCGATCGGAGTCCCGCCTGGCCCGAAGGCGAACCAGCCTCCCGCCGCGGAACTCGCCCGACAGCTCCTCGATCATGCGCCCGCCGAAGCTGCGGGGCCGCGAGCAGCGGAACGTCCCTTCGGTCGCCGCCGCGTCCGGTGAGATGAAGCACTCCTCGGTGGGGACGTTCATCGCGATCCGCCGGCCCCAGTGATCCTGCTCGCCGCCGCCGCGCCACATCGAGTTCTCCGCGATCGCGAGTCGCAGGTCGGTGCCGCGGTCCCGCACGCGGAGCTCCTTCAGGTCGAGCTTGGTCAGGCGTGCGGCGCGCCGGCGCAGCGTGGCGAGATGCTCGGTCCAGCCGCGGTGGCCGGGCGGGTCGCCGGGGCCGAGCCGGCAGAACGAGAGCAGGTCGCGCGCGAGGCGTCTCGTCGCCCGGGTAGGTGGCAGGCCCGGATAGACGCGGGCGGCCCACTCCTCCGTGGGCCAGGCGCAGATCGTTCCCCGCAACCTGCCCTCGCGGCGTGCGCGGGCGAGCTCGGTGCCGCGCAGCCGGCGCGACGTCTCCTCCGCCACGCGCTCGGGCGGCAGGCCCGCGAGGGTCGACAGCTCGAACTCGCCCATCGACTGGACGAGCGCCACGTCCTTCGTGCCGATCGCGCGCAGCCGGGCCTTCTGCCAGCTCGTCGTCCTCCCGAGCGAGTCGGGTCGCGCGTGCCGGATGCGGGCGGCGTAGATGCGCGGGTCGTCGTAGTCGAGGTCGACCGCCGCGGCCCCCAGCCGGTAGGCCTGCTCGGCGAGCGCGGCGGCGAGCTCTCGGTGGCCGACGCTCGTCCGCAGCAGCAGCGTGTCGCCGCGCCGGAACGCGATGCAGCCGCGCACGATCATCGTCGCGTAGCGCGCGAGCTCGTCCGGTCTCATCGGCCCGGTCATCCCGCCAGACCGTAATCGGTAGCGTCAGGCCATGCCGTCGAATCCGCTCGAGTCGCTGAAGGCGCTGGGCCAGGAGCTGCGGGCCCAGATCGGCGAGGAGCTCGACTTCGACGCGCTGCGCCGGCAGGAGCCGCCGCGGCCGCTCGAGGAGCTGCTCGCCGAGCTCGAGGCGCTGCCGGGGCTCGACTCGGTGAAGGAGCAGGTGCGGGCGCTCGTCGCCTTCCTGCGCGTCCAGGCCCGGCGCAAGGACGCCGGCCTCGCCGAGGTCGCCACCACCCAGCATCTCGTCTTCCTCGGCAATCCCGGCACCGGGAAGACGACCGTCGCCCGCCTGCTCGCGCAGATGTACCGCTCGATGGGGCTGCTGAAGAAGGGTCATCTCGTCGAGGTCGACCGGGCCGGCCTCGTCGGGCAGTACGTGGGGCTGACCGCGGTGAAGACCGACCGGGTCGTGCGCAAGGCGCTCGACGGGGTGCTGTTCGTCGACGAGGCCTACGCGCTCGCGCGCGACGGCGACCGGCTCGACTTCGGCGACGAGGCGATCGAGACGCTGCTCAAGCGGATGGAGGACAACCGCCACCGGCTCGTGGTGATCGTCGCCGGCTATCCGCGCCTGATGGGTCGGTTCCTCGAGTCGAACCCGGGCCTCCGGTCGCGCTTCTCCCGCGAGATCGACTTCCCCGACTACTCGGCGGACGAGCTCGTGGCGATCTTCGCGCTCTTCGCCACCGACGCCGACTACGCCCTCGGCGACGGGGCGGAGGAGGCGCTGCGGGCGATCCTCGACGGGGCGGAGCGGCACGAGGGGTTCGGCAACGCTCGCTTCGCCCGCACGCTGTTCGAGCAGTCGCTGAACGCGCAGGCGCTCCGGCTGGGCCACGGCGAGGTCGAATCGCTCGACCACGCGGAGCTGCAGCGCCTGACCGCAGAGGATCTGCTGGCCGGCGCGCGCGCGCTCGGGGAGGAGCCGCTGCCGCCGGAACGGCGGGGCTGGTTCACCCGGCGCCGCTGAAGGGCCGGCTCGCCGCGCCCGCTACCGTGGGAGCGTGAGCCGGATCGAGCGGGACCTGCGCCGGCTGCAGCTCCTCGACGAGCTGTACGGCCGGCTGAAGGCCTACGAGTACGAGCCGCAGCTCGATCCCACCGGCAGCCGCAGCAGCGAGATCCTGGCGCTCATCTCCCACCTCGAGGACGAGCAGCTGACCGACCGCGCGGGGTGAGGCCTCACTGGCTCGATCACGTTCCGCGGATCGGGACGCAGCGCCTCCGGCGCCTGGCTGTAGTCGCCGAATGGACCGTCGCGCTCGGCGACCACCGCGCGCACGCCTTCCGCCTCGGCCCGCTCGATGAACGCGAGCGCGTCGGGTGTGTTGCGCATCAGGCCGTCGAGGATCGGCCCCAGCACCTGCGTCGAGGCGATCCCCATGTTCTCGTAGGCGTGGTTGACGACGAGCTTCATCGCGGCCAGCTGTGAGGACGGGATCCGCGCGAGGTCGGCCGCGAGGGCGGCGACTCGCCCCTCCAGCTCGGCGAACGGCACGGCCTCGTTGATCAGCCCCGCGTCGGCCGCCTGCCGCCCGGTCAGCGGGCGCCCGGTGAGCGCATGCTCCTTCGCCTTCGCGAGCCCGAGCCGGTAGATCCACATCCCCGAGAGCGAGGCGCCCCAGATGCGGCTGTACGGCGTGCCGATCACCGCGTCCTCGCTCGCCACGACGAGGTCGGCGCAGAGGGCGAAGTCGCTGCCACCGCCGACGCACCAGCCGTGCACCTGCGCGATCACCGGCTTCGGGCAACGCCAGACGCTCATCAGCTTCTGGGTGGGCGAGAGCTGCGGCGCGGTGGCCAGCACGAAGTCCTTGCCGGGGTCCCAGCGTCCGTCGGTCGTGATCAGGTCGTCCCAGTGCGCGAACCCGCCGCCGAAGTCGTACCCGGCGCTGAACGCGCGGCCGGCGCCGCGCACCACGATCACCTTCACGGTGCTGTCGCGGGTCGCCGCGGCGACCGCCTGCTCCACCTCGTCGGGCAGCGGCGGCACGATCGTGTTCAGGTGCTCCGGCCGGTTGAGCGTGATCGTCGCGACCGGGCCGGCAGTGGAGAAGAGGATCGTCTCGTAGCTCATGGTCGACCGAGCCTCACGGACGGGCGGCGGCCGGTCAAGGAGGTGCCGTCAAGGAGGTGCCGTCGGCAGCAGGTTCTCGTCGAGCCCCTTGCCGCTCGCGATCTGCGCCGCCAGCATCCGGTCGGTCACCCACTCGACGGGCGCGCGGTCGTCGGTCCACGGGCGGCCGTGCGGATCGAGCAGCGTGAGCGCCGGGCGGACCCGGGGCAGGAGCGGCCGCAGCGCCGGCGCGACCGTCCCGAGCCGGCGTTCCAGCTCGGAGCGCGTGACGCGGCGGCGGAACGCCAGCAGCAGGTCGTTGAACCGGAGCACCCGGATCCGCCACACCTGCGGGAAGACGGCTGCGAGAGTGGTCGCGAGTGCGCGCGTGAGCGGGCGCGACGTCGGCGTCGCGGCGACGTTCAGCGCCACGATCCCGTCGCGTGAGAGGTGCGAGCGGACGAGCTCGAAGAACTCGCGGGTGGCGAGCTGGAACGGGATGTACGGCTGGCGGTAGGCGTCCACGGCGACGAGGTCGTACCGCTTGCTCGTGCGCGTCAGGTACACCCGGCCGTCCGCCGTGATCGTCCGCAGCTTCGGGTTGGCGCCGAGCCCGAGGTAGCGCCGCCCCGCCTCGGTGACGGCCGGGTCGAGCTCGACCCCGTCGATCCGCACGGCCGGGTGGAACCGGCCGTAGGCGCGCGGGATCGTGCCGCCCCCGTCGCCGATCACGAGCAGCGAGTGGGCCGGCCGGCCGAGCAGCGACGGCAGCAGCAGGAAGAGGTCCCAGTATCCGCCGGTCAGCACGGTGTGCGGGTACCAGACCGACTGGTCGGCGACGCCCTCGTTCAGCTGCAGCGCCCGCTCGCCGTCGGCGTACGAGACGACGCGCAGGTACTCGTAGCGCGACTCCGTCTCGTACAGCACGCCCGCGGTTCGCTTGACGCCGCCGGGCGGCACGACGACGGCGAGTGCCAGCAGCATCGTCACCGCGAGCGCCGATCGAAGCAGGAGCGGTGCCGCGGCCAGCGCGACGAGCGCGGCGATCGAGAGCAGCGTCCGGCGGGTGCCGAGCAGCGGAATCGCCGCGAACGTGGTCGCGAACGTGCCGACGATGCTGCCGACCGTGGAGAGCGCGTAGAGCCGGCCCGCGGTGCTCCCGGCCGCGCCCACGGTGTCGAGGTCGAGTCGCACCGCGTACGGCGCGACCGCGCCCAGCAGCGTCACGGGGAGCGCGAACAGCGCGAGCACGGAAAGGAACGACCCGACGACCACGACCACGGAGATCGAGGAGAAGCCGTGGAGCGCCGCGTGCAGCAGCGGCCGGGAGGCGAAGGGGATGGCGGCCAGCAGCATCGCCGCCGCGAGCAGGATCGCGGCGAGCACCCGGGGGTCGGGGCGGCGGTCGGCGAGCTTCCCGCCGAGCCAGTAGCCCGCGGCGAGGAAGGCCAGCATCAGCCCGATCACGTTCGCCCAGACGGCGTTCGAGGCGCCGAAGTACGGCGCGACGAGCCGCGAGGCCGCCATCTCGGTCGCGAGCGACGCGATGCCCGCGAGGAAGACGACGACGCCGAGACGCAGGCGCACGACCTCCACCGGCGGATCATGCCCGCCCGGGGGCACGCCTGCGGCGGGCCCTGCTCAGGTACGCCGGGCGCGCACGAGCACGTCGAGCGCGACGCGCTCTCCGTCCGGGGTCTGCACGGGCCGCTCGACGCGCTCGGCGCGCTCGAGCTCCAGGCCGCAACCCTCCAGGTCGGCCGCGACGTCGTCGGCGGTGTAGAGCACCTCGGGCTGCCGGGGGCCGCCGTGGCCCTCCTCCAGGTTCGTGCGGTCGTGGGCGACGAGCAGCAGCGTCCCGCCCGGCGCCAGTGCCCCGGCGGCGGCGCGGACGACGGTGCGCCGCTGCTCGGCGGGAACCTGCAGGTAGAAGAGGAGGACGAGGTCGTACGCCGCCTGCGCCGGCCGGTACTCCTGCAGGTCGGCGACGACCCACTCCGCCTCGACCCCGCGGGCGGCGGCGAGCCGCCGGGCCTTCTCGATCCCGACCGCCGAGAAGTCGACGCCCGTCAGGTCGAATCCGCGCTCGGCGAGCCAGACGCCGTTTCGGCCCTCGCCGCAGGCCAGGTCGAGCACGCGCCCCGCGGGGAGCTCGGCGGTCTCGGCGACCAGGAACCGGTTCGGCTCGGCGCTCCAGAGGAGCTCGCTGCCGGTGTAGCGGCGGTCCCAGTCGGCCCGGTGCACGGAACCAATATGCCTCGGCGCGGCGCTCCGCGCACGGAGCGCCGCGCCGCCGTGCCGTCAGCCGCGGCTGAAGACGAGCCCCGCCGCGGTCAGGACGAGGGCGCTCGCGAGCGGCGCCATCCCCTTCTGACTGATGACGCGGTCGAGGATCGCCCGCCGCTTCCCGGCCGAGAAGATCGAGCCGAGGGAGCCGGCGGAGAACATCGACGCCGCCGATCCGGCCGAGCCGATCGAGAACGCCGAGGCGATCGAGCCGACAGACCCGATCGAGAGGACCGATCCCGTCGAGCCGACCGACAGGATCGAGCCCTGCGAGCCGACGGAGAGGATCGAGTCACGCGAGTGGAGTGAGAGAGTGTTCTTCATGGTCGTCGCCTGCCCGTGAACCGGACGGTCAATCATCAGACCCGCGACGCTCCGGCGGGCTGCCGCGGCGGGCTGCTACCGTGCTCCCACGGGTTCGCATCGTGGCGCCCGTGAGATTCAGCTTCTCGTTCCTCCTTTCCAGGCGTTTCGAGTCTCTCGGTCTCGACCCCTGCACGACAAGGAGTGAATACATGAACGAATCGTTCGCCGCGCTCGGCGTGAGCGCACCGGTGGTCCGGGCGCTCGCCGCACGCGACATCCACAGCCCGTTCGCGGTGCAGACCCTCGTCTTGCCGGACGCCCTCGCGGGAGTCGACGTGCTCGCTGCGTCACCCACGGGCTCCGGCAAGACACTCGCTTTCGGCATCCCGCTCGTCGAGCGGATCGCCGGCGCCGGCGGCCGTCCGGCCGCGCTCGTGCTCGTGCCAACCCGGGAGCTCGCCTCCCAGGTGGTCGACGAGCTGCAGCCCCTCGCCCGCGCCCGTTCGCTGCGCATCGCCGCCGTCTACGGCGGCGCCTCGATGGGCCCTCAGGTGAAGCGGCTGCGCGGCGCAGACGTCCTCGTCGCCACCCCGGGACGCTTGCACGACCTGATCGAGCGGCGGCTCGTCTCGCTCCGGGACATCCGCGTGCTCGTCCTCGACGAGGCCGACCGGATGCTCGACATGGGCTTCCGCCCGCAGGTCGACCGCGTCCTGCGCGACGTGCCCCGCAACCGCCAGACGCTGCTCTTCTCCGCGACGCTGGAGGGGCCGGTCATCGATCTCGCCCGCAGCTACACGGTCGACGCGGTCAGCGTCCGCGCGGAGCGCCCGCCGGAGCGCGAGCAGGGCGAGGTCGACCACCGGTTCGTGCCGGTGACAGTCGACAGCAAGCTCGGCCTGCTCGCCGACACGCTCGGCGGCGCCGACGGCCTCTCGCTCGTCTTCGTGCGCACCAAGCACGGAGCCGACAAGCTCGCGCGGAAGCTCCAGCGCCAGCACGACGTGCCGGCGGTCGTCATGCACGGGAACATGTCGCAGAACGCCCGCGAGCGCTCGCTCGAGCGCTTCGAGTCGGGAAAGGTCGCGACGCTGGTCGCCACCGACGTCGCCGCCCGCGGGCTCGACGTCGACGACGTCACCCACGTGATCAACTTCGATCCGCCGCACACCGACGACGACTACGTCCACCGGGTCGGCCGGACCGGTCGCGCCGGCCGCAACGGCACCGGTGTCACGTTCGTGCTGCCGGAGCAGCGGACGGACGTCGCCCGGCTCGCCCGGCGGCTCGGCCACCACGAGGCGTTCGCCGCCTCGGGGATGCACGTCGAGACGGCGGCGGCGGCGCGCTCGGAGAACGGGCGCCCGCGGCGGCGGCGCCGGCGCTGAGCCGGCCGCTGCAGACCGCGCTGTAGACCGCGGCGATCCGATGCGGTAGGACCGTCGTACTGGACGGCGTGGTCTCAGCGAGGCGTGGAGACGGGGCGCGCCCGGCGGGGCGGCGGGTCGCGGCGCGGCTCGTCTCGAGCGCCGCGCTCTTCCTCGCGATCACCCTCTTCGTCTTCGTCGCGTTCTACGTCCTCCCGGCCGAGAGCGGCCGGCGCGAGCAGGCCGGCGACTACCGGATCCACGGCTCGCTCGTGGGCGGCTACACGCACTACCTCTGGCGGCTGGTCGGCCACGGCGACCTCGGTTCCTCGTACGCGACCAGGGAGGCGGTCACGACCAGGCTCTTCCACGCGGCCCCGGTGACCCTCTCGCTCGTCGCCGGCGGCCTCGTGGTCTGGCTGCTGATCGCCGTCCCGCTCGGCACCCTCTCGGCGCTGCGTCCGCGGTCTGCGGTCGACCGCGGCGCGAGCGTGCTCGTGCTGATCGGCATCTCCGCGCACCCGGTCTGGCTCGGCCTGATGCTCAGCTACCTGTTCGGCCACACCCTGCACGTCCTCCCGTCGACCGGCTACTGCAACCTCTACGGGCTCTCGAGCGGCTGCGACGGGCTCACGCACTGGGCGTCGCACCTCGTCCTGCCGTGGGTGACCTTCGGCGTCCTGAACGCGGCGCTCTTCACGGGCATGACCCGCGCGCTCGTCCTGGAGCAGTTGAACGAGGAGTACGTCCGGACGGCGCGTGCGAAGGGTGCCGGCGAAATCCGGATCGCGCGCGGCCACCTCCTGAGGAACGTGACCCTGCCGCTCGTGACGATGGTCGGCTTGACGGCGGGCTCGGCGCTCGGCGGCGTGATCTTCGTCGAGTCCGCGTTCGGGTTGCCCGGGCTCGGCGACATGTTGCGCCGCTCGGCGCTCCAGCGCGACCTGCCGATGACGGCGGGGAGCGTCGTCTTCCTCGCCCTCGCGATCATGCTGCTGAACCTGCTGGTGGATGCCGCCTACGCCGCGCTCGACCCGCGTCTCCGCTCGCCCTCGGGAGCGTGACCGTCTGTGACGGTTGACACGAGCGCAGGATCTGCGAACCTCGCGCGATGAGGGTCGTCGTCCTCGTCGCGGTGCTGGGACTGCTCGTCGCAGCGGGTGCCCGCGGTGCCGCCGCGCCGCGCATCCAGCTCGGCGTGCTCGGCAGCCCTGCGCGCTTCGACGGGCAGACGGGGCAGCACTCGACCACGCGCCTGATCATCGTGGGCTGGGACCAGGCCTCGAGCCCCTCCTACTTCACGCGCCTGCTCGCGACGATGCTGGACGAGCCGATGATCGGCCTCAGCACCGGCTCCGAGGGCGCGCCGGAGAGTCTCAGCCCCGGCGCGCTCGCCCGCGGCGGCGGCGACACGCTGCTCGTCGCGCTCAACCAGGCGCTCGCCGACTGGGGAAAGCCGGTCTACGTGCGGCCGCTCGCCGAGATGAACGGTCACTGGAACGCCTACTCCGCCTACGACCAGAACGGGTCGCCGCGCGGGGCCGACCACTCGACCGCCACGTTCCGGAAGGCGTTCGCCCGGATCTACCTGATCCTGCACGGCGGGCCCGCGGTCAACCGGCACCTGCGGGCGCTCGGGCTGCCGCCCGTCTCGCAGCCGCTCGCGCGCGTCCCGGGCGTGCAGGTGATCTGGAACCCGCAGGGCTACGGCTCCCCCGACCTGCCGGGCAACACGGCGCAGGCCTACTACCCCGGGAACGCCTACGTCGACGTCGTCGGCGACGACCTCTACGACATCGGCGGCAAGGTGGAGTGGCCCGGCCGCCGAGGCCCTCTACGCCGCCCATCCGGGGAAGCCGTTCGCGATCCCGGAGTGGGGGCTCTGGGGTCTCGACGACCCGGCGTTCGTCACGCAGATGGCGGCCTTCCTGCGCACGCACCGCCGTGTGGTCACGGCCGGGTACTACTCGGGCCGTGCGGGCTCCGTCTTCGACCTGGCCACGAAGCCCCGCTCGCGCGCGGCCTACCGTGCGTCGATCGCCCCGCTCTCGCGCTGAGCCGGCCGCCGGTCGTGTTTGTCAGGGGGCTGCCCGGATGCAATGATCGTCGGCATGGACGTGAAGCGCCTCCAGGCGGTCGCCATCTTCTCGGACCTCTCGAAGAAGGAGCTCGAGCGGCTCGCGCAGTGGACGGACGAGATCTCGGTGCCGGAGGGGCACGAGCTCGTGCGCGAGGGTCAGTTCGCCCACGAGTTCTTCGTGATCGAGGACGGCGCGGCCGAGGTGCGGCGCGACGGTGAGCGGGTGGCCGAGCTCGGGGCGGGGGACTTCTTCGGCGAGATCGGGCTGCTCGAGACGGAGCGCCGGACGGCGACCGTCGCCGCCACCACGCCCATGGACCTGATCGTGATGTTCCAGCGCGAGTTCCGGCAGATGGAGCGCGAGATGCCGAGCGTCGCCGACCGCGTGCGATCGGCGATTCGCGCGCGGCTCGACAGCTGAGGCTGCGCTTCGCGCCTACTCGCGCGTGGCCGCCGGTTCGTCGCCGGCCCGTGCAGCAGCCGCGATCCTGACCAGCATGCCCTTGAAGATCCAGGAGTGAACGGGGAAGAGGCCGTACCAGTAGGCGGTCCCCAGTAGGCCCGTCGGGTGGAAGAGGGCCGTCTGCCTGATCGTGCTGCCGGCGCCGTCCCCGTCGACCTCGAACTGCAGCCACGCCCGGCCCGGGAGCCTCATCTCGGCCCGCAGCCGGAGCAGGTGGCCCGGCTCGTAGGCCTCGACGCGCCAGAAGTCGAGCGCCGACCCCACCGTCGGCGCCTCGGGGTCACGCCGCCCCCGGCGCACGCCGACGCCGCCGGCGACCAGGTCGAAGAAGCCACGCAGCCGCCAGAGCCGGTCGGCGAAGTACCAGCCCGTCGCTCCGCCGATCCGGCGGATGGGGCGGAACGCCTCGGCCGGCGGGACCGGCACCTCGATCGAGCGTGAGTCGACGAGGCGCTTGCCGTACCGCTCGCCGCCGTAGCGCGCCGGCCGCAGCCGCCGGGCGGAGGAGACGGCATCCGACCAGCGGGTCTCGGCGAACTCGCGATCCTCGTGCGCCAGCGCCCGTGCGATCGCCTCGCGGTACCCGCGGGGCCTGATCGCGAAGGCGCTGCGGGCGTCGTCGCTCCGGACGACGGTCTCGTGCGGAAGGCTGTCGATCAGCGTGCGGCCGACGCGGGCATAGACCGGCGTCACGAGCCCGAGCCAGAGGCTCGAGAGGCGGGCGGTGAGGAAGGGGACCGGGATGATCCTGCGCCGCATGCCGAGCTGCCGGGCGTACTCGCGCATGAGCTCCTCGTAGGAGACCTGGTCGGCGCCGCCGATCTCGAACACCGCGCTGCCGTCGAGCTGCACGTCGAGAGCTGCGACGAGGTAGGCGAGCACGTCCTCGATCGCGATCGGCTGTGCCCTGGTGCGCACCCAGCGCGGTGTGACCATCACCGGCAGGCGCTCGACCAGCCTGCGCAGCATCTCGAAGGAGAGACTGCCCGAGCCGATCACGATCGAGGCGCGGAACTCGATCGTCTGCACGCCGGACTCCGCGAGAATGCGGCCCACTTCCTGCCGGCTCGAGAGGTGGCTGGAGAGATCGCCGCCGGCTCCGAGCCCGCCGAGGTAGACGATCCGGCGGACGCCTGCCTCCCCGGCCGCGGCCGCGAAGTTGGCCGCCCCGCGCCGGTCTTCCTGCTCGAAGCTCGCCGCCGACGTCATCGAGTGCACGAGGTAGTAGGCGGTCTCGATGCCCTCCATCGCCGGGCGCAACGACTCGAGGTCGAGGACGTCGCCGGCGACCACCGTCGTCGTGTCGCGGTGTGGGACGACGGCTTCGGGGCGGCGGGTCAGGCAGCGCACCGGCTCTCCGCGTTCCTCCAGCGCCCGGAGCAGCCGGCCGCCGACGTAGCCGGTCGCGCCGGTGAGCAGGATCGCCGGACGCCGCGGCGTGGGGGCCGGGCTCATGCCCGCGCAACCTCGTCGGCCGCCTTCACGAGGTCTCCGTCCAGCCGGCGGGCGCCGAGGCGGGCGCTCAGGGCGTCCGTCGCGCCCGGCCCCGCGAGCGCGAGTGGCACGACCCGGGCGAGTCGCCGGAGGGGGGCGGCCTGGCCCTCGAGCCGCGAGACGTCGAAGCTCGCGACGACGACGACTGCCGGCCGGATCGCCTCCGCCGTCTGCATGACCGTCTCGATCGGCGTGTCCGCCCCGAGGAAGAGGATGCGCCAGCCGTACGAGCGCAGGACGAGCGCGAACGCGAGCAGCGTGATGTCGTGCGTCTCGCCGGGCGCGCAGGCGAGGAGCGCGAGCCGCCCGGTGCCGCGGCCCCAGAACCGGGCGAGGGCGAGCAGCCTGCCGCGGATCAGGTTGCTCGCGAAGTGCTCGTGGCTGATCTCGAGCTCGCCGCGCTCCCAGCCGTCGCCGACCTGCTTCAGGGTGGGGAGCACGACCTGCCTCAACACCTGCTCGAGGCCGAACGCCGCGAGGCTCTCGTCGAGCACTGCGCCCGCGACGGGCTCGTCGTAGCCGCGAATCGCGGCCAGCAGCCGGGAGGCGGCATCCTCGAGCAGGCCCTCGGACGGCCGGCCTTCGTCGAGCGCGGCCCGCGCGGCCTCCGCCGCCGAGAGGCCCTGGTCGAGGCCGCGGCGCATGCGTTCCACGCGAGCGGCGTCGTCGGCGGTGTAGAGCCGGAAGCCCCCCGCCGAGCGGACCGGCCGCATCAGCCCGTAGCGCGATTCCCAGGCGCGCAGCAGCTCGGGAGTGACGCCCACGCGCCGCGCGAACTCGCCGATCCGCAGGTGCCCGGAGTCCGCTGCCATCCGCCTAACTATACAGACATTGAACAGACACTTGACGTCGAGCGGCCCGGAACGGCTACTGTTGTACAGACCTTCTACAAAGTCTCGACAGGAGAGTGCGAATGCAGCCAGTCCAGAGCCGTTTCACCGTCACCCATCCGCTGCGGCGGGAGGCCGCCGCGCGAGCCCTCGTCCTGCTCGCGGCGGGCATCTCGTTCGTCCTCTCGGTCACGCTCTGGTTCGGGGGCAACCACCTCCAGGGCATCTTCGTCGGGCTCTGGGTCCCGTCGATCCTCTCGCTCGGCGGCGTCGTGCTGGGGCGCGACCGGCCATGAGCACCGTCGGCCTCTTCGCCATGGGAGTCGTGGTCACGCTGATCGTCGCCGCCGCCCTCGGGCTCCTCGTCTACGGCGCCGTCCTCGACGGCCGCTACGCGAAGGAACAGACGGTCGAGGAGGAGCGGCAGCGGTCGTCTCGCATCACCGCCGGCACCCGGCCGGCGACCTGAACATCAACCGAAAGGAACGAGAACATGCAGCGCACGATCATCGAAACGGCACGCGAGGCGGGGACGTTCCAGACCCTGCTCACCGCCGTCGACGCAGCCGGACTCGGCGACACGCTCGCCGGTGAGGGCCCCTTCACCGTCTTCGCACCGACGGACGAGGCCTTCGCGGCGCTTCCCGCGGACACCGTCAGCGGCCTGCTCGCCGACCCGCCCGCGCTCGCACGGGTGCTCACCTACCACGTCCTCCCGGGCCGGATCACCTCGACGCAGATCACGCAGGACAGCGAGCAGACGACGGTCGAGGGCGGCGTGCTCCACATCGCCGTCAACGGCGCCGTGACCGTCAACGACGCCACCGTGATCCAGCCGGACGTCGAGGCCGGGAACGGCGTCATCCACGTCATCGACCGCGTCCTCATTCCCGCCGCCTAGGCGGCCACAACCGAAAGGAACCCCTGAGATGAAGACCATCGGGACAGCACTGCTCGTCGGGGCCGCCGCCCTCGTGGCAGCCACCTCGATCGCCTCCGCCTCGCCCGCACGGGCGACGGCGATGGGCCAGAAGAACATCGTCCAGACGGCCGTCGCTGCCGGCCAGTTCACGACGCTCGTCTCGCTCGTCAAGCAGGCCGGGCTCGTGGGCGCGCTCTCCGGCAAGGGCCAGCTGACCGTCTTCGCGCCCACCGACGCGGCATTCGCCAAGGTGCCGAAGGCGACGTTGGCCAAGCTCGCCAAGAACAAGGCGCAGCTGAGAGCGGTTCTGCTCTACCACGTCGTCAAGGGCAAGGTGACCGCCGCACAGGCCTCCAGGCTCACCTCGGCGAAGACGCTCGAGGGCGGGTCGCTCTCCATTCGCGTGACCGGCGGCAAGGTGTACGTCGGCGGCGCCCGGGTGATCAAGGCGAACGTGAAGGCCTCGAACGGCATCATCCACGTCGTCAACAAGGTGCTGATCCCGCCGGCGCGGTGATCGGACGAGGGGACGGAGCGATGCCGGAATCGGTCTGGAACTACCCGCGGCCGCCGCGAGTCGAGCCGTCCTCGAGGAGCGTCCGCGTCGTGCTCGGCGGCACCGTGATCGCCGACACGACGCGGGCGCACCGCGTCCTCGAGACGAGTCATCCGCCGGTCTACTACGTGCCGCTCGAGGACGTCGTGCCCGGCTCGCTCGAACCGTCTCGCGGCCGCGTCACGGTCTGCGAGTGGAAGGGCGTCGCGTCGTACTACGACGTCATCGGCGGCGACGGCCGCCGCGTCGAGCGCGCCGCCTGGGCGTATCGCGATCCGGTCGCCGGCTTCGAGCCGATCCGCGACGGGGTGGCCTTCTACCCGGGGCTGATGGACGAGTGCACCCTCGACGGCGAACGGGTCGAAGCGCAGCCGGGCGGCTTCTACGGCGGCTGGATCACCGGCGAGATCGTCGGCCCTTTCAAGGGGAGCGTGCGCCGGTGAGCCCCGGCGAGCGCACGAGCCCGCGGGGCGTGGACGACCGCTCCCTCCGGCGGGGAAACGCCTGGCTGGCGGCGCTTCATGCGGCGCAGGCGGCCGCGATCCTCGCGCTCTCGACGGGCTTCTCGCTGCCCGTGACCGGCTCCTTCATGGAGGGGCAGCCGGGAAGCGGCCTGCCGAAGCAGGGGGTGCTCTTCGACCTCCGCATCGGGCCGCTCGTCGGGGCCTTCCTGCTGCTGGCGGCGCTCGATCACGGTCTCGTCGCCCTGCCGCCGCTGCGTGCGCGCTACGAGCGGGGGCTCGCCGCGGGCGTCAACCCGTTCCGCTGGCTCGAGTACTCGCTCTCGGCGTCGGTGATGGTCGTGTTGATCGCGATGCTGACCGGTATCGCCGACTACGTCGCGCTGCTCGCCCTCTTCGCCGTGAACGCCGCGATGATCTTCTGCGGCTGGCTGATGGAGCTGCTGAACCCGCCCGACCGCGCCCGGACGCGCTGGCTGCCGTTCGCGCTCGGCTGCGTCCTCGGCGCCGTCGCGTGGATCGCGATCGCCGTGCAGATCGGCGTCTCGGCGGGTCGCGGGCACGCGCCGCCGACCTTCGTCTACGTGATCTTCGTCTCGCTCTTCGCCCTGTTCAACAGCTTCGCCGTCAACCAGGCCCTGCAGTACGCCCGGGTCGGCCGCTGGCGCGACTACCGCTACGGCGAGCGCTGGTATCTCTGGCTCAGCCTCGTCGCGAAGAGCCTGCTCGCCTGGCAGGTCTTCGCGAACGTGCTCGTGCTCTGAGCGGCCGGCGGACGGGCGTTTCCGGGTGTCTCGGAACCACTCGCATGGTCGAGGCGAGCCCTGACGACCGCCGTCCGCTTCGTGCGGAGTAGCGTTCTCTCTCGAGATGACGCAGATGGTTGCCGGGCGTTTGCGGGGCGTTTCGCTCGGTGTGGCGGCGTGCGCGGCTTCGGTCGCCGCCGTGAGCGGTGCGATCGAGCTGCTGAAGGGGCACATCCCGGTGCTGAGCCTGGCGGTGCTGTACCTGCTCGCGGTGCTGCCGGTCGCGGTCTTCCTCGGGCTCGTCTACGGGCTGCTGGTCGCGGTGGCGAGCATGCTGGCGTTCAACTTCTTGTTCCTGGCGCCGCTGCACACGTTCACCCTGGCGGACTCGCGGAACTGGTTCGCATTGCTCGTGTTCCTGATCACGGCGGTGGTGGTGAGCCAGCTGGCGACGCGGTCGCGGCGGCAGGCGCGCGAGTCGGCGCTGCTGGCGAGGATCGCGACCTCGCTGCTCGAGCACGGGAGCGTCAGCGAGGAGTTGGAGCGGATCGCCGCCGAGGCCGCGCGGGCGCTGCAGGTGGAGGTCGCCGCGATCGAGCTCGGGCCTGCTGTAGAAGGAGGTGAAGGCTCGTATCCGCTGGCTGCGGCGGAACGCCGGGTCGGCACGATCCGGCTGACGCGGCCGAGGCGGGGCGGCGGCGGTGCTCGGCGGCGACTGCTGCCCGCGCTGGCGTCGCTGCTCGGCGTGGCGATCGACCGCGAGCGGCTGGCGCAGGAGGCGTACGAGGCGGAGGCGCTGCGCCGCAGCGACGCGATGAAGACTGCGCTGCTGCGGGCGGTCAGCCACGACTTGCGTTCGCCGTTGATGGCGATTCTCACCTCGGCGGGCGCACTCGCGCACGGTGAGCTGTCGCTGAGCCGCGACGATCGCCGTGAGCTGGTCGAGACGATCCTGGGCGAGGCGGGCAGGCTCGACAGGCTGGTGAACAACCTGCTCGACCTCTCGCGGCTCCAGGCCGGGGCGGCGGACCCCGAGGTCGGTGTCTGGGCCGTCGACGATCTCGTGCTGCAGGCGCTCGATGAGATCGAGTCGGCGGCCGGACGGGTCGAGGTGTCGCTCCCCGAAGAGTCGTCGCCGCTCGTTCGCGTGGATCTGCACCAGGTCGAGCGGGTGGTGGCGAACCTCGTCGAGAACGCGCTCCGGTACTCGCCGGCTTCGGAGGTGGTGCATGTGCAGGTGCGCGAGACCGGGTCCGAGGTGCTGGTCCGGGTGATCGACCGCGGGCCGGGCATCCCGGCGGCGGAGGCGGAGCGGATCTTCGTGCCCTTCCAGCGGGGATCGCGGACCGGTGGTGTGCGCGGTGCGGGTCTGGGGCTGGCAATTGCGCGCGGGTTCGCGGAGGCGAACGGGGGACGGGTGCGGGTCGAGTCGCACGAGGGGCAGGGAGCGACGTTCGTGCTCGCGCTGCCGCTGTGCGCGCCGGCGGAGCTGACGGCGGGCGTGGGCTCGACAGGCCCCGCCGGGAGCGGAGCGGGACAGTGAGCGGGCCGCGGGTGCTGGTCGTCGACGACGAGCGGCAGATCTTGCGCGCGTTGCGGACGAGCCTGCGCGGCGCCGGCTACGAGGTCGAGACGGCGGAGACGGCGGAGGGTGCGCTCGCGGCGGCGGCGATGCGCCCGCCGGAGGCCGTCATCCTCGACCTCGTGCTGCCCGACGGAACGGGCACCGACGTCTGCCGCGAGTTCCGCACCTGGAGCTCGGCCCCGGTGATCGTGCTCTCGGCGGTGGGGGAGGAGCGCGAGAAGGTCGCAGCGCTCGACGCGGGCGCCGACGACTACGTGACGAAGCCGGTCGGGATCGACGAGCTGCTGGCGCGGCTGCGGGCGGTGCTGCGGCGGACGGCGCCGGCCGGCGAGCCCGTGATCGAGGTGGGAGAGCTCGTGGTCGATCTGGCGAAGCGATCGGTGAGCATGGCCGGCGCGCCCGTCCATCTGACGCCGCACCAGTTCGATCTGCTGCGCGTGTTCGCGCTCAACCTCGGCAAGCTGCTGACCCACAGGATGCTCCTGCACGAGGTGTGGGGGCCGGGATACGGAGACGCCTCGAACCTGCTGCAGGTCAACGTCTCGCAGCTGCGGCGGAAGCTCGAGCCTGACCGGGCTCGGCCGCGCTACCTCCTGACCGAACCCGGCGCCGGCTACCGGCTGGTCGAACCGACCGAAGCCTCGTAGGCTTCAGCCTTTCTTCAGGCCGGCGGCCCCAATCTTCAAGCGGTCGTCAGCGCCGCGGTCCTAGGGTGATCGCCGATGGGCGATCTCGCTGCGATCGGTATCGCCGCCGCCTGCCTGCTGGCGATGTTCGCGCTGCTCTGGACGCTGGAGCGGGTCTGATGTCGACCGGCGACGCGGTCGGGCTCGCGATCTCGATCGCTGTGCTCGTCTACCTCGTCTACGCCCTGTTCCGCGGGGAGCGGCTCTAGCTAGTGCAGGGCTGGGCGCAGATCGTCGTCTACGCGGCCGTGCTGGTCGGGCTCTCCTACCCGCTCGGGATCTGGATGGCGCGCGTCTACACCCATGGGCGATCCGACCCGATCGAGCGCGGCTTCCTGCGTCTGCTCGGCAGGGATGCCGCCGGCGAGCAGGACTGGAAGGCCTACGCGCGGTCGGTGCTCGCCTTCACGGTCGCGTTCTCGTGCTTCCTGTACGCGCTGCTGCGGCTGCAGGGACATCTGTTCCTGAACCCGGCACACCTGCCGGGCGTGCCGTGGCAGGTCGCGCTGAACACGACGGCCAGCTTCGTCACGAACACCAACTGGCAGTACTACGGCGGCGAGTCGACGATGTCGTACCTCAGCCAGATGGCCGGGCTTGCGGTGCAGAACTTCGTCTCCGCAGGGGCCGGGATGGCGGTGCTGGCGGCGGTGATCCGCGGGATCACGCGTCGCTCGGGCGGCGGCGTCACGCTCGGGAACTTCTGGCGCGACCTCTACCGCTCGATCGCCTACGTGTTGCTGCCGCTTTCGCTCGTGCTCGCGGTCGTCCTGATCGCGCAAGGGGTGCCGCAGACCCTCCACGGCTACGCCCACGCGACCACCGTTCAAGGCGCACACCAGGCGATCGCGCGCGGGCCGGAGGCGTCGCAGATCGCGATCAAGCAGCTGGGCACGAACGGCGGCGGCTACAACAATGCCAACTCGGCCGTCCCGTTCGAGAACCCGACGCCGACCTCGAACTTCTTCGAGCTGTTGGCGATCCTGCTGATTCCGTTCGCGCAGGTGGTGATGTTCGGGAGGATGGCGGCCGCGCGCCGGCAGGCCTGGGTGCTGTATGCCGTCTGTTTCGCGATCTTCGCGATCGGCGTCGGGATCGCGTATCCGGCCGAGCAGCACGGCTCGCAGGTGCTGCGCGCCTCCGGCGTGAGCCTCGCGTCCACGAGCGGGCAGAGCGGCGGCAACCTGACCGACAAGGAGGTCCGCTTCGGCATCGCCGACACAGCCCTCTGGGCGACCGCGACCACCGACGTCTCGAACGGCTCGGTCAACGGCGGTCATGACGCCTTCACTCCGCTCGGCGGTGCGGTGCCGCTCGTGAACATGTTCCTCGGCGAGGTCGAGCCCGGCGGCGTCGGCTCCGGCGTGTACGGCCTCTTCTTCTATGTCCTGATCGCCGTCTTCGTCGCGGGGCTGATGGTCGGGCGGACGCCGGAGTGGCTGGGCAAGAAGGTGGAGGCGCGCGAGATGAAGCTGGCCGCGCTGGGGGCGCTTTTCGTGCCGACGATGGTGCTGGTGATGGTGGCGGCCGCCGTCGTCACCCCGGGGGGGCTGGCCTCGACCTTCAACTCCGGCGCACACGGGTTCTCCGAGGCCCTCTACGCCTACACGTCGCAGGGCAACAACAACGGCAGCGCCTTCGCCGGCTACGGTGCGACGACCTTCTCGACCACCCTCGGAACGGTGGCGCTCTACTTCGGCCGCTTCGTGCCGCTGCTGTCGGCGCTGGCGATCGCAGGCTCGTTCGCCGGCAAGAAGACGGTGCCGTTCTCGGCCGGGACGTTCCGCACCGACGGCGGCACCTTCGGCATCCTCGTCTTCGGCGTGATCACGCTCACCGCAGGGCTGATGATCCTGCCGGCTCTCTCGCTCGGGCCGATCGTGGAAGGGCTGATGCACTGATGCGCGCCCTCGCCGCTTCGGCCGCCGCCGTCGTCGTCTTCACCGTCGCGCTCGGCTTCGGCTACCCGGCGCTGATGACCGGCTTCGCCGCCGTCACCTTCCCCGGCAAGGCCACCGGCAGCCTCGTCCGGCGCAACGGAACGGTCGTCGGCTCGACGCTCGCGGCACAGGCGTTCTCGGGGTCGCGCTGGTTCCACGAGCGTCCATCCGCCACGACGCCGCCCTACAACGCGGCCGCGACGACCTTCTCGAACCTCGGTCCGACGAGCCCGGCGCTCGCGAAGCTCGTCCGGAGGAACGCCCGCGCGATTCTCGGGCGCGAGCGGCCATACAACCCGAACCTGACCGTCCACGACATCCCCGTCGACGCCGTCGTCCCGTCGGGCTCGGGGATCGACCCCCAGATCTCGCCGGCCTACGCCGAGCTGCAGGCGCGACGCGTAGCCGCAGTCCGGCAGCTGACGCTCTCCACGGTCGAGACGCTGATCGCTCGCAATACGGGCGGGCGCGCGCTCGGCTTCTTCGGCGAGCCCGGCGTCAACGTCCTCACCCTCAACCTCGCCCTCGAGAAGGAGCGCTGATGTCCACCACCATCCAGCGCGAGCCGTCGACGCAGCAGCGCCCGGAGGGCGGGCACCAGCGATCGCCGCGGCGGCGCGGCGGCATGTTCTCCCGCGAGCTCGTGTTCGCGGCGGTGCGCAATTCGTTCCCCAAGCTCGACCCGCGGCTGCAGGCGCGTAACCCGGTGATGTTCATCGTCGAGCTCGGCAGCGCGATCACGACGGCGATCTTCGTCAAAGACGTCGCGCGGGGACACGACGCTCAGCTCTGGTTCGTCGGCGTGATCTCCGTCTGGCTGTGGCTGACCGTCCTGTTCGCCAACTTCGCCGAGGCGATCGCCGAAGGACGCGGCAAAGCGCAGGCGAACGCGCTGCGTGCGACCCGCACGACGACGACTGCACGACTGCGGGACGGACGCGAGATTCCCGCGCCGGAGCTGCAGAAGGGCGACGTGGTCGTCGTGGAGGCTGGCGAGATCATCCCCGCGGACGGCGAGATCCTCGAAGGCGCCGGCTCGGTCGACGAGTCGGCGATCACGGGCGAATCGGCGCCGGTGATCCGCGAGGCCGGCGGGGATCGCTCCGCCGTCACCGGTGGCACGAAGCTGCTCTCCGATCGGCTCGTCGTGGAGGTGACCCAGGAGCCAGGGAGGTCGTTCCTCGACCGGATGATCGCTCTCGTCGAGGGCGCCGAACGGCGCAAGACGCCGAACGAGATTGCTCTCAACATCCTCCTCGCCGCCCTGACGGTCACCTTCCTCGCCGCGGTCGTGACGCTGCGCCCGTTCGCCCTCTACGCAGGCACGAACCTCTCGCAGACGATTCTGATCGCGCTGCTCGTGGCGCTGATCCCGACGACGATCGGCGCGCTGCTCTCGGCGATCGGGATCGCAGGCATGGACCGGCTCGTCCAGCGCAACGTGCTCGCCATGTCCGGCCGCGCCGTGGAGGCCTCCGGCGACGTGGACGTGCTGCTGCTCGACAAGACCGGCACGATCACGCTCGGCAACCGTCAGGCAGCGGAGTTCATTCCCGTGCGCGGAGTCGACGAGCGCGAGCTCGCCGAGGTGGCGCAGCTCGCCTCGCTTGCCGACGAGACGCCGGAGGGGCGGTCGATCGTCGTGCTGGCCAAGGAACGGTTCGGCCTGCGTCAGCGGGAGCTGGGCGAGCACGAGTTCGTCCCCTTCACCGCCGTCACGCGCATGAGCGGCGTCAACCTGAACGGCAACCTGATCCGCAAGGGCGCCGCCGACGCCGTCAAGGCGTTCATCGCCGAGCAAGGCGGGCGGGCCCCGGCGGAGATCGACGGGGCCGTGCAGCGGGTCGCCGAACAGGGCGGTACACCGCTCGTGGTCGCCAAGGACAACTTCGCGCTCGGTGTCGTTCACCTCAAGGACGTCGTCAAGGGCGGCATGCGCGAGCGCTTCGAGGAGCTGCGCAAGATGGGCATCCGCACCGTGATGATCACGGGCGACAATCGCGTCACCGCCGCCGTGATCGCACAGGAGGCCGGCGTCGACGACTTCCTCGCCGAAGCCACCCCGGAGACGAAGCTGGCCCTGATCAAGGAGGAGCAGGAGCAGGGGCGCATGGTCGCCATGACCGGCGACGGCACCAACGACGCACCCGCCCTCGCCCAGGCCGACGTCGGCGTCGCCATGAACACCGGCACCTCGGCAGCGAAGGAAGCCGGGAACATGGTCGACCTCGACTCCAACCCGACGAAGCTGATCGAGATCGTCGAGGTGGGCAAGCAGCTGCTGATCACCCGCGGCGCGCTCACGACCTTCTCGATCGCCAACGACCTCGCCAAGTACTTCGCGATCCTGCCCGCGATCTTCGCCTACACCTACGCCCCGCGCCCGGGCGCCCGCGGTCCGCTGAACGCGCTCAACGTCATGCACCTCGGCGACCCGAAGAGCGCGATCATCTCGGCGATCGTCTTCAACGCGCTGATCATTCCCGCTCTCGTCCCCCTCGCCCTCCGCGGCGTCAAGTACCGGGCGATCGGTGCGACGGCCCTCCTGCGCCGCAACCTCCTCGTCTACGGGCTCGGAGGGATGATCCTGCCCTTCGTCGGGATCAAGCTGATCGACCTGATCGTCCACAACCTGCTCGGGGCCTGAGGTGGCCAGAGGCCACTACCGGATCCTGCTCGGGATGGCCGCGGGTGTCGGCAAGACCTACCGCATGCTCCAGGAGGGACGGCACGCCCACGACGAGGGACGCGACGTCGTGATCGGCTACCTCGAGCCGCACGACCGGCCCGAGACGTCCGCGCTCGCAGAGGGGCTCGAGGTCGTGCCCCGCCTGCACGCCCGTCACGGCGAGCTCGAGCTCGAGGAGATGGACGTCGACGCCGTCATCCAGCGCGCGCCGGACCTCGCCCTGATCGATGAGCTCGCCCACACGAACGCCGCCGGGATGCGCAACGAGAAGCGCTGGCAGAGCATCGACGAGGTGCTCGCCGCCGGCATCGACGTCATCTCGACCGTCAACGTGCAGCACCTCGAAAGCCTCAACGACGCCATCTTCGAGCTGACCGACATCCGCGTCCGAGAGACCTTCCCCGACCGGATCCTCGACGAGGCCGACGAGGTGATCCTCGTCGACCTCTCGCCCGAGGCGTTGCAGGAGCGGCTGCTCGCCGGCAAGGTCTATCCCGGCGAGCGTGCGACCGTGGCGCTCGAGCACTTCTTTCGCATCGAGAACCTGTCGGCGCTGCGCGAGCTCACCCTGCGCGAGGTGGCCGAGGACGTCGAGGCGCGCCGCGCCGTCCGAACGCTGGAGCCACTCAGCCGGCAGGCCGTCGCCGAGCGGGTGCTCGCGCTCGTCGAGCCGCAGCCGAAATCGCAGCGGATCATGCGCCGCGCCTGGCGCTCGGCCCAGCGCCTGGGGACGGAGATGGATGCGCTCTGGGTGCGGCCGAACGGTCGGCGACCGACGGACGAGGAGACGAGCCAGCTCGCCGCGCTCCGCCGCCTTGCCGGCATTCTCGGCGCCCACTTCCTCGAGGAGGAGGGAGAGGACTTCGTGATCGCCGTCCGCCGCGTCGCCGCCGAACGCGGCTCGACCTACATCTTCGTTGGCACGCCCGACGAGTCGCGGCGCCGCGAGATCCTCGGCGGCTCCCTGCTCTCGCGCATGGTGCGCGAGTTGCCCGGCCTCGATATCCGCGTCGTTGCAAACCGAGCCGACCGCGACAGGCTCGAGCGATGATCGCCGCCGTCATCGCACTCGCTGCCCTCTGCGCCGTGCTCGCCGCGGCGCTCGCGACGCGCAGCGGATTCCGTCTCCATTCCGTCAGCCCCGGCGCGCAACGGATCCTCGTGCCGTTCACCGGCGGCACCCTCGACCCGACCGTCCTCGACGCGGCGATCCGGCTCGCCCAGGCCGAGCAGGCGACACTCGTACCCGCCTACCTCCTGCTCGTGCCGCTCCAGTACTCGGAAGACGTTCCCCTCACCGACGAGGTCGCGATCGCAATGCCCTGGCTCGAGGCCGTCGAGCACGCCGCCCACCGCGCCGGCATCGCGGTCGACGCCCGCATCGAGAAGGGACGCACACCGACGCACGCCCTCCGTCGCCTCTGGGATGTCGAGCGGTTCGACCGCGTCGTGGCACCCGCACCCGACGGCGGCCGCGGAGGCCTGAGCCCCAAGGACCTCACCTGGATCCTCGCCAATGCGCCCGCAGAGACGATCGTCCTCAAGCCAACGCCTCAGCTCCAGGAAGGGAGCCCACGGCGCACGCCGCCCATGCGGGCGAAGCCCCGGACGACGGCCGAGCCCGAACGACCGCTCGCAGGAGTCCGTGCCGCGGGCTGAGCGCCGTCGGAGGCGAGCAACGACTCGACCGCCTGCTGCTGACCGGAACGGAACCCGGTGTAGCCGAAGCGGGAGGCGAAGATCTCGGCGGCGCTGGTCACGGCCCGGTCGGTAGCGGCAAACCGGCGCACGGCAGCGTAGGCTGAAGCGGTGATGCCGCTCGATTTGATCGAGTTTCCGGCCGATGACCTCGCGCGGGCGCAACAGTTCTGGGAGGGGCTGCTCGGGTTCGCTCTCGAAGGGCGGAGCCCCTCGGAAGGCCAGGGCTTGCAGAGCCACAGCGACGGGCCCGCGTTCGGGCTACACGAACGCGGGCGCGGGCCGGGGGACCGGTTCTCGCTGCCCTACTTTCGGGTGCCCGACCTGTCCGCTGCCCTCGAGCGTGTCGTTGAGCTTGGCGGGGAGGTTGTGCACCCGGGCGAGCGCTGGGCGATCTGCAGAGACTCCGAGGGGAGCCCGTTCGGACTCTCAGGCTTCGGTCGAGGCGGCCCGTCACCTTTGCCGCGCCCGTGAGCAGGTGCGCTCCGACCTGATGCGCTGCCGGCATCGCGTCTCGAAGCTGCTGCTGCTCCACGGCCGCGTCTACCCGGAGACGAGCACCTGGACGGTTCGCCACCGGCAGTGGCTTGCCCGCCAGCAGTTCGACGAGCCAGCCGCCGAGCTCGCCTACCTGGACACGCTCGCCGCGGTCGACGGGCTCGCCGCCCGCAAGGCCGCACTCGACGAGCGACTCTCCCGGCTCGCTCTCGAGCAGGAGTGGTGGCCGACCGTTGCCAGGTTGCGCTGCTTCCGCGGGATCGACACCCTCACCGCAGTCGTGCTCTGCCTCGAGATCGGCGACTTCGCTCGCTTCGAAAGCCCGCGCAAGCTCAGCTCCTGGCTCGGACTCGTCCCCTCACTCGACCAGTCCGGTGAGAGCCGCCGCCAGGGCGCGATCACCAAGACCGGCTCCGGCTACGCCCGCCGCCTCCTGGTCGAGGCCGCCTGGCACTACCTCCGCCCGCCACGGATCGGAGTGACCGTCGCCAACCGCCAACAGGGCCAACCAGCACACGTCCTCCAGATCGCCTGGCGAGCACAGCACCGCCTCTACCGCCTCCACAGCCGCCTGCGCGCACGCGGCAAGCCCGGCAACATCAGCACCGTCGCCGTCGCGCGCGAGCTCGCCTGCTTCCTCTGGGCCGCCGCCGTGGCCGACTAACCCCAACCACAGCCGCCTGCTCGGGCGGGCGCCGGGGCCACTGCTGCCGGCACGCGCGATTCGCCTATGGGCAACCCGACAAGGCCACGCCCGTTCCTAGAAAGCGCACGCCGGCGACGAAACCAGGGCAATGGGGTACCCAACCCCCGCATCGTCAGACTGACAGCAGCGACCGTCGCCGCAGCGCCCCGACGCCCACCCGAGCAGCCACCTCACCCCGTCAACGACTGGGCGATGCGGCCTGGACCCTTGACAACAACGCCTCCATATCAGGCGAGCGGCCACGATCCTGCCCGCCTTCCCCGAGCCTCAGTGACGGCCGGGGGCTGTGGGAATCAGCAAGTTGTGCACCCGATCCTTCACCGCCCGGGGCGGATGAGCCCGCTCTCGTATGCGTAGACAACGGCCTGAACGCGATCGCGGAGGCCGAGCTTCCCGATCGCACGCGCGACGTGCGTCTTGACCGTCGACTCGCCGATCACGAGCCGCGCTGCGATCTCGTCGTTTGCCATGCCCCTCCCCATCAGCAGCAGGATCTCCCGCTCGCGGGGCGTCAGCTCCTCGAGCGCGGGACCGGCCGCTCTCGGGTCCGGGGCGGTGGCGAACTCCTCGATGAGCCGTCGTGTGATCGCCGGCGCGAGCAGCGCCTCGCCGGCCGCGACCAGGCGGACGCCCGCCGCGAGCTGAGCCGCCGCCGAGTCCTTGAGCAAGAACCCGCTGGCTCCCGCGCGGAGCGCGTCGAACACGTACTCGTCGAGATCGAACGTCGTCAGGATCAGCACCCGTGGCAACGTCCCGCCCTGTGCGACGATCCGCCGCGTCGCCTCGATCCCGTCCCGCTCCGGCATGCGGATGTCCATCAGCACCACGTCCGGAGCGAGATCGCGGGCCCGCGCCACGGCCTCGTGCCCGTTCGACGCCTCGCCGACCACCCGGAGGTCGGGCTCGGCGTCGAGGATGAGCCGGAAGCCGGTGCGCACGAGCTCCTGGTCGTCCGCAAGGAGGATCCGGATCGTCACGCGGCCCGGGCCTCGTGCCGCAGCACGCCGAGCACGCGACGCATCTCCGACAGCGCCTCCTGGCCCATCTGCTCGATCGCGAGCATCGCCGCCTCGGCCCCGTCGGCGTCGACCGGGAGCAGCCGCAGCGCCGCCTCGGCGGCGATCACCATCGACGCGACGCTCTCCGCGACGAGCGCGTTCACGTCCACTGAGATGCGAGACCGGACATCCTCGACCACGAGGCGGCTCGCCTCCTCCCGGCTCGCCGCGATCGACCCGGCGACGGCCTCCAGCTCCGCGACCAGCAGACGCTGGGAGCGCACCGCCCTGCCGACGAAGAACGACCCGCCGATCGTCCCGACACCGAACACCCACGAGCCGGCCGACGCCGCCGTGACAACCCCGAAGACACCGATCGCCACCAGGCAGACGGCGAGTCCCGCCGACGCGCGCCGGCGGCTCGTCCAGGCCCCGATCGTGTAGGGAGGAAGGAGCAGGACGTACTGCGGCGTGACGAGATCGTTCCCGGGGGCCAGCGCGACCGCGGCGAGCGTCAGCACCAGCGTGAGGCAGGACGCGACGATCGGCGCGCGCCTCCGCCAGATCACCGCGGCGCCGCCCGCCGCGAGCAGGGCTGCTGCGGCCAGGTGCCGCGGCCCGAGCTGGCCGTCCGTGAACAGCTCCGCCTCACAGGCAATCGTCACTGCGAGCGCGAGCAGGATGTCCGAGCGGAGAGCCTCGACGCTCATGCCGCCTCTCCGACCGGGATCCGGGCCACGACCTCGAACCCGCCGCCGGGCCGGGCACCGGCGCGCAGGTCGCCGCCGTACAGGGCGACGCGCTCGCGCATCCCCAGCAGCCCGTAGCGCGGCGGCCCGCCATCGGCCTCGTCGCCCGCAGAGCCTCTCCCGTCGTCGCCGACGCTGACGACGACCGCGGCCGGGTCGAACTCGACGTGCACCGTCGCCGTCGTCGCTCCCGCGTGCTTGATCGCGTTCGTCAGCGCCTCCTGGACGATGCGGTAGGCGGCGAGGTCGATCCCTGCCGGCAGTCGCGTCCGATTGCCCCGGAACTCGACGCTCACCGGCAGTCCGGCCGCCGAGGCCTGCCGGACGAGCGCATCGAGGTTCCCGAGCCCGGGCGCCGCGGACCCGTGGTCGCCCGCGTGGTGAGCGGGGCCGACGAGCCGGCGGATCTCGGACAGCGACTCCCGCCCGGTCGCGGCGACCTGGCGTACGGCTCCCTTGGCGGCCGCCGGTTCGGCCCCGGCGACCCGGCGCGCGGCGACCACCTGGATGACCATCACGCTCACGCTGTGCCCGACGACGTCGTGCAGGTCCTGTGCGATGCGCCCCCGCTCGACCGAGGCGAGCAGCCGCTCCCGCTCGCGCTGGGACCGGTCGAGCTGCGCGATCCGGGCGCGGAGCTCGACCGTCAACGACTCGTGCCGTCCGACGAGGCGCCCCGCGCCGAAGGGTACAAGGCCGAAGAAGAACCACGGGGTCACGATGTCGACGACGCCCGGGCCGTTCGCCGGCGCGATGATCGCGAGCGGCAGCAGGATCAGGACGAGATCGACTGCGCGCCGGCGCCGGCCTCCCGCCCGCCGGCCGAGGGCGTAGTAGTCGAGCGCGATCACCAGCGGCGCGACGGCAAGGCTCGAGTCCGCGATCACCTGATACGCGGCGCCGGCGGCGAGCAGGCACGCGCACGCGGCGACCGGCCGGCGGCGGCGGAACGCGACCGTCGCGACGACGATCAGACCCGCCGCGACCGTGGCGACGCTCGCTCCGGCGACGACCGCTGCGCCGAGCAGGACGGCGACAGCCGAGTCGACGAGCGTCGGAGCGCTCGACAGTCGGCTCCGGAGCGAAGCGAGGCGCACGCTGCGACCGTATCGCGCCCGCCGCCGCGTGACGTCCCCCTGGGAGGCGATCCGCATCGTCCAAACGACGACGCAAGATCGCCGCTCGGCTGACGACACCGCCGCTCGACCGTGCCACGCTCGTTCCGTTCCCCAGGACGGTCTCGAGAAAGGCGGTTGCAATGAGCACTCGCAGTCGCATTGGATCCTTCGCCGGCGTCGCGTTCGCGCTCGCCGGGATCTCGGCGTTCGGCGTGTCCCAGGCAGGCCCCGGCGCCGGCTCCCCCGGACAGCCGGTGATCGACTTCTACGTCGCGCATCGCAGCGCGGCGCTGACCTCGGACTACCTGTGGGGCATCGCGTTCGCCTGCTTCCTCGCGTTCGCCGCGGCGCTCCGCAGCCGCCTCCGGAACGGCGCCGAAGACGACACGATCGCGACGCTCTCCCTCGTCACGGCGGGCGTCACGACAGCGGGCGCCACGCTCTACTTCGGCTTCGACGCCACGTTGGCCGCGACCGCCGGGACGCTGACCCCCTCGGCGGCGCAGGCGTTGAACGTCCTCGCGCTGAAGATGTTCATTCCGCTCGCCGTCGGCGGCCTCGCGTTCGGGCTCGCCACCGGAGCCGCGATCGTGCGCTCGCGGGAGCTTCCGCGCTCGCTCGGCTGGTCGGCAGCCGTCGTCGGCCTGGCGTGCGTGAGCCCCCTGGGCGTCTTCGCGATCGTGCTGCTCCTGTTGTGGTCGGCGGTCGCAGGCGTGGTGATGCTCCGCCGTTCGGCACCGGAGCGGCCGCGCGCCGCCGCCGCCGGTGCGTGACGCGACTGGCCAGTCTGATCGGCTCCCCGCGGTCGGAAACGCGGCCCGCCGAACCCGCCGAACAAAAAGCCCCCTGCGAGCGGGGACTTCAGAGACGGGAGCGACGGGACTCGAACCCGCGACCTCCGGCGTGACAGGCCGCTTCGAGGAGCGCAAGATGAACAACGACGCATGCGACATCCCTCTGTTCATACGCGTCTGGGCGCACGCAGCGGACCGCTCCCGCATGGCTGAGCGGAGCTGTTCCGGGACGTTTGCTGCCCGTTTGCTGCCCCACGCCGCTGCCGCGACGGGGCTGTGCTTCACGCGGCGAGGCGGGTCACTCCGGCGCGAGCTCGCCGTAGAAGTAGGACGCGGTGGCTCCGCCGTCCATGAGGAAGTCGCTGCCGGTGATGAAGGGCGGGCAGTTCTTCTCCCGGCTCCTACGTACAAGGAGCAGCCCCGGTTGAGGATCTCAGTTGCGGCTGCGGTCTGGTGTGGTGGCACCGTCGCCGGACGCGCTCCTGGCGACCTCGCTGGTGTCGAACCCTTCCGGTGTGCCGACGAGTTCCCGCGAGAGCTAGTGTCGGGCTGGCGTGACGCGTGGCCTCGTCCGTTGACGCGATGAGGGAGGTGGGATACTCTTTTATCTAGCTACCTAGGTAAAGAGATAAATGATCGAATTCCATCTGGAGACGCGTTCAGGCGTGCCGACCTATCTGCAGCTTGTGCAGCAGGTGCGGCAGGCGGTGCGGCTCGGGATTCTGCATCCGGGGGATCAGTTGCCGACGGTGAAGGAGGTCGTCGAGAAGTTGACGATCAACCCGAACACCGTTCTGCGCGCCTATCGCGAGCTCGACCTGGAAGGGCTCGTCGACGGGCGCAGGGGTGTGGGGACCTTCGTTGCGACTGGGCAACCTCCGCTGCCTCCGGGTGATGTGAAGGCGCTTCGGGCCTCGTTGCAGCGTTGGGTCGATCGCGGGCGCGCTGCTGGGCTTGACGACGCCAACCTGGCGGCGTTGTTCGCGGACACGCTTCGCCCTTCGTCGTCGGTTTCTCGGGTGGCATGACCGAGACGGCTGCGCTCGAGGCGAGGTCGCTTGGCAAGCGGTACGGCTCGAACTGGGCGCTCCATGACTGCGATCTGTCGATCCCGCCGGGGTCGGTGAGCGCGCTGGTCGGGCCGAACGGCGCCGGCAAGACGACGCTGCTTCAGCTGGCGGTCGGGCTGATCGCGCCGTCGAGCGGCACGATCAGCGTGCTCGGGCAGGATCCGCGCCGGGAGCCGCTCGGCGTGCTTCCGCACGTCGGGTTCGTCGCTCAGGACCATCCGCTACCGAAGCGCTTCACGATCGGGGAGACGCTCAGAGTCGGACGGGAACTGAACCCGAGCTGGGACGACGACGTCGCTGAGCGCCGGATCGACGAGCTCGGCCTGTCGCTTCGGCAGCGTGTCGGAACGCTGTCGGGAGGACAGCAGGCCCAGGTCGCTCTTACGCTGGCGCTGGCGAAGCAGCCGCAGGTGCTGCTGCTCGACGAACCGGTTGCGTCACTGGATCCGTTGGCGCGGCGCGAGTTCCTCAACGGCGTGCTGCGCGCGGTGACCGAATCCGGAATCACCATTCTGCTCTCGTCGCACATCGTCGCCGACCTCGAGCGGATCTGCGACCGGCTGGTCATCCTCGCCGCCGGCCGTACGCAGCTCGTCGGCCCGATCGATGAGATCCTGGCCGATCATCGTCTCCTCACCGGGCCTCGCACGGACGGCGCGAGCGTCGCGCGCGTTCACGAGGTGATCCGCGAGAGCCACACCGAGCGGCAGACGACGCTGCTCGTCCGCGCGGACGGCCACGTCTACGACGCCCGCTGGGAGATGCACGAGGTCGACCTCGAAGAGATCGTGCTCGCCTACCTCGGCCAGGCCGGTGGCGGGGATCGTGCCGAGACGCCGGCAGTGGTGGCGCGATGATCTGGGTCGGCTGGCGTCAGCAGCGCGTCGAGACGCTGATCGCCGCCGGAATGCTCGTGCTTCTTGCGGCTATTGCGATTCCCGTGGGCGTGCACATGGCGTCCGTCTACAGCCACGAACACCTCGGCGCCTGCGCCGCCAACGTGACGCCAAGCCCGTGCAACGACTCGGTGGCCTCGTTCCTGACGCGCTTCAACTCGATCAACCTGCTATTCACGTGGTCGACGCTGCTGCCGGCGCTGGCGGCGCTCCTGCTCGCGGCGCCCTTCGTGCTCGACCTCGACAACGGCACGTACCGCCTCTACTGGACACAGAGCATCACCCGACGCCGCTGGATCGCCGGCAAGTTGGGGCTCGGCGTCGTCGCCACGGTCGTGGCTGCCGGCTGCCTCGCCGCGCTCGCGATGTGGTTGCGTGCGCCGCTCGACCACCTGAACGGCCGCATGGGCGCGAACGACTACGACGCCGAAGGAATCGTCCCGATCGCAGACGCGCTGTTCGTGCTCGGCGTCGCCGTCGCGCTCGGAGCGCTCTGGCGGCGAGCGGTTCCCGCGCTGCTCGTCTCGTTCGTCGTCTACATCATCGGACGCACGTTCATGGACAGCTTGATCCGGCAACGGCTGCTCGCCCCCGTCAAGACCACCTGGCTCGAGAGAGGCGGGAGCGGGCCGAACCTGAACCAAGCCCTGGTGATCAACCAGTTCATCAGCGACAAGAACGGCCACCGGATCGCAGACGCGGTAGGCCCATGCGCCAACTCGTCGTCGTCCAGCGGACTACTCACCCACACACAACACCTCTGCGCCCAGCCGCACGCACTCGGCGCGCACACCTACATGACCGCCATCTACCAGCCGGCGAGCCGCTTCTGGGAACTCCAGGGTGTCGAGTTCGGCATCGTCGCCGGCATCGGCGCTCTGCTCGTCCTGCTCGCAGGCTGGTGGACACACCGCCGCATCGCATAACACAGGGCGCTCGGAGTTACGCACGCCTTGCCCTAGGCCGCGGTGAGCGCGACGGTGACCCTCGAGCCGTGGGGGGCAGCCGCGATCTGGCGCTGCTCGAGCGGCTGATGGGGCGACCCGCGCATGATCGGGCGTCTCGAGGGCGACGATCGGATACGTCCTCGACCGCGGCCTGACGACCTCCTCCCCCCAGCGCACCCGGCGATCAAAGTCTCCGTCGAACCCGGTCCGGCTCAGTCCCGGTTGTAGCTCGGGCGATCTGTTGCTGGAGGTAGCGCTGCTGCTGGATGTTCGTGGCGTACTGGGCGGCGGTCCGGTACGCGGCCAGAGCGGCCGCCAGCTCGCCGCTCTGTTCAAGGAGATGGGCACGTACGGCGTGGAAGCGGTGGCTGGTCGTCATCCTGCTGTCGTCCTGGAGCCCCTGGAGCAGGGTGAGTCCGGCAGCGCGGTCCCGCCACCATGCTGACTGCGACGGCGTGGTTGAGAGCGACGACCGGGTTGTCATCCAGTCGCAACAGCACGCCGTAGAGCGCGGCGATCTGGTCCCAATCCGTCATTCGGGCGCTCTCGGCTTCGTCGTGGACGGCAGCGATCGCCGCCTGGAGCTGGTAGGGACCGGTTGGCCCCTGTGGCAGCGCGGCCGTGATCAGGGAGACGCCCTCCTCGATCGTGGTTCGGTCCCACAGGCTGCGGTCTTGATCGGCCATCGTGATCAGCGACCCGTCGGGCCCGGTGCGTGCCCGGCGCCGGGCGTGGACGAGCAGCATCAGCGCCAGCAGCCCGGCCACCTCGCTGTCGTCGGGCAGGAGCGTGTGCAGGATTCTGGTGAGGCGGATGGCCTCGTCGGCCAAGTCGATCCGCAGCAGTTGCGTGCCGGCGGTGCTGGCGTATCCCTCGTTGAAGATCAGGTACAGGACCCGCAGCACCGCGTCGAGGCGGCTGGCCTCACCGGCAGGCAGAGCGAACGGCACCCCGCTGTCCTTGATCGACTGCTTGGCGCGGGTGATGCGCCGGGTGATGGTCTGTTCGGAGGTCAACAGGGCTCGGGCGATCTCGGTGACGCTCAGGCCGCCGACCGCCCGCAGCGTCAACGCGATCTGCGACGCCATCGACAGCGAGGGGTGGCAGCACATGAACAGCAAGACGAGCGTGTCGTCCGTGTCCGCCGGCCGGTTCTGGTCGGTGCCGGGCTCCTCGCTCTCGGTGAGCACCCATTGAGCGACGGTCTCCTCGCGCCGCCGCCGAGCCTGCTCGGCGCGCAGCAGATCGGTCAATCGCCGCGCGGCGACGGTGACCAGCCAGGCCTTGGCGTCCTGCGGCAGCCCCTCCTCGGGCCACTGCCTCGCCGCGGCGAACAACGCCTCCTGGGTGGCGTCCTCGGCCAGATCGAAGTGCCCATAGCGGCGCACCACCGCGCCAAGGACCTGCGGCGTCAGGCGACGCAACAGGCCCTCGGCCTCGACGCTGACCATCGCCGCCGGCCTCAGCTCAGCCCTCGAAGTCGGGCTGGTGCTCATCGATCGGACGCACATCCGCGTATGCCCGCGCTCGAATCTGGTCAGGGCCGGGACAGCTCGTCAGCCGGGACGCGATCTCGGTCGCCCGGTCGAAGCTCACGCAGTCAACAACCCAGTACCCGGCAAGCACCTCCTCGGACTCGGCATAGGGACCGTCGGTCACCACCGGGACCCCGGCTTGAAGTCGGACCCGCCGAGAATCTACAGGCGTGCTCAGGCCCCTGGTCTCCACCAGCTCGCCGGAGTCGAGCAGCTCTTGGTTGAACGCGCGCATGAACTCACCCAGAGCGGTGTAGTCCTCCTGCGTCCACACCGGCTGACTCGAATCCTGCCCGGTCATCGCCTTGTAGTCCTGCTGCGATGCGAAGGTCAAGATCATGTACTTCATCGGCGTATCCTCCGCTTCAGACGCCCCAACGGCATCTTCCACCCGAAACGTCGAGGCCACGCCGCCCCACCGGACGGGGACTGTCCGGCTAACGGTTTGTCGACCCGGTAGGCGGCGTCGCGGCCTGCGACCTCAGCAGGTGAAGCTCGCAGGCGCGGATGCGCATCCCGGCGTAGCCCCCGCTTCTAGAAGGAGCGGCCGCCTCGTGGCCAGTCTGAAGTGCCACCCGTGTTCCGCGGGACGTTTGCTGCCTTTCTGCTGCCCGACGCGCCACCCGATACGCGATGACAGGACTTGGCCGGGCATGATGACGCGCGCAGTCCAATACTGCACCGGGATCGGTAATCGAAAAGTGCACCGCTCTCGGCGTTGCTGATCGTGTCCGAGCCGCTTTGGAGGCTCGCTCGGTCGGTGATGTCGAGCGAGGGGTGCGGAGGTGCGGAGCGCGTTGGAGTGGGCGCAGGTGCGGGCGTTGGCGGCGGACGGTCTGTCGCAGCGGGAGATCGCGGCCAGGTTGGGGATCAACCGGCGGACGGTCGCACGGCTCGCGGCGGCGGACGAGCCGCCGCGGTACCGGCGGGCCCGGCAGGGGTCGCAGCTTGATCCCTTCGAGCCGGTGCTGCGGCGGCTTTTGGAGGAGTGGCCGCAGATCAAGGCGCCGCGGCTGACGGAGATCCTGCGCGACGACTACGGCTACACCGGCTCGCTGCGGCTGGTGCAGGAGCGGCTGCGCGAGTTGCGGCCGCGGCAGGTGCGGCCGGCGCAGCGGACGGGCTACCGGCCGGGGCAGGTGCTGCAGCTCGACTGGGCCGAGATGCCGACGCGGCCGCGGATCGCGGGGCGTGAGCGACGCGTCTACGCGCTGATCGCGTCGCTGCCGTACTCGGGCGCGCAGACCGCCTTCTTCTCGCTCGACCTGACCATCGAGTCGTTCTTGGAGGGGCACGTGCGCGCGTTCGAGTGGCTGGGTGGGGTGCCGCGCGAGTGCGTCTACGACAACCTCCGGTCGGTCGTCGCCCGCCGCGAGCTCGACCAGCGTCGTCTGGAACCCGCGCTTTCTGCATCTGCGCGGCCACTACGGCTTCCACGCGACGGCGTGCACGCCGGCGACGCCGCGCGAGAAGGGATCGGTCGAGGCGGCGGTGCGCTACCTCAAGAGCGGCTTCTGGCCCGCGCGACGCTTCGGGACGCTCGCCGAGCTCGACGAGCAGTACGCCGACTGGCGCGACCGGATCTGCAACCGGCGCCGGCACGCGACCCGGCCGCGTCGTCGTCGCGGAGCGGCTGGCGGAGGAGCGCGCGGAGCTGCGGCCGCTGCCGCCGACGCGCTTCGACTGGTCCGGGCAGCGCAGCACGCGGGTGCCGCTGGACGGCTACCTGCGCCACGGCGGCTGCTTCTATCGCGCACCGGAGCGACTCGTGCACGAGCGGGTCGAGCTTGCCTCCGATCGCGACCAGGTCTGGATCAGCCATCGCGGACGAGGAGGTCGCCCGCTACAGGCGCAGCTACGAGCAGGGCGTCTGGCTGCCGCCGCCGATCATGCGCCCGGAGCCGCCGACGCCGGCGCCGGTTCTGCTGCCGCCGATCACGGTGGCGCCGCCCGAGCTCGCCGACTACGCGGAGCTCTGCGGATGAGCCCGAGCAAGACGAAGGCGGGCGAGCGGCTCCCCTACCTGCTCTCGAAGCTGAAGGCGCCACGCGTGCTGGAGCGGCTCGAGCAGACCGCCGCACTGGCGCGTGAGCAGGAGTGGCCCTACGAGCGCTTCCTCGAGACGCTGCTGGAGGCCGAGGTCTTCGCCCGCGACGCCTCCGGCGCCCGGATGCGGATCCGCCACGCCGCCTTCCCCGCGCTCAAGACCCTGGAGGACTTCGACTGGAGCGCACAGCCGTCGGCGGAGCGGCCGCTCGTGCTGCACCTCGCCCAGCTTGCCTGGATCGAGGAGCACGCCAACGTCTGCTTCCTCGGCCCGCCCGGCACCGGCAAGACGCACCTCGCGACCGCGCTCGCCATGAAGGCGTGCGAGCGCGGCTACCGCGTCGCCTTCGCCACCGCCCAGGAATGGGTCAGCCGGCTCGAGCAGGCGCAGGACCGCAACCAACTCGAGGCCGAGCTGCGCCGGCTCGAGCGCTACCACCTCCTGATCGTCGACGAGGTCGGCTACCTCCCCCTCGAACGGCAAGCCGCCAACCTGCTCTTCGCCTTGGTCTCCCGCCGCTACGAACGCGGCTCGATCATCATCACCAGCAACCGCGGCTTCGAGCAATGGGGCGAGATCCTCGGCGACGCCATGGTCGCCGCCGCCCTGATCGACCGGCTCGTCCACCACGCCACCATGATCACCCTCAAGGGCAAGAGCTACCGGCTCCGCTAACGCGGCCTCGACGTCACGCCCGCTGCTCAGGCTCCGCCGCTCCGCGGCTCCGCCTGAGCAGCGGAGACCACCTCACCCGGGCCGCGGTGGTGCACTATTCGACTGCGCAAACTGGTGCACTTTTCGGCTGCGCTTGACACATGACTGCCGGCGTGGTTTGCGACCGGTCATGCTGCTGAACGGACGACGGCCGCATTTGCAGGCACTCTTGAGCGGGAGCGACGGGACTCGAACCCGCGACCTCCGGCGTGACAGGCCACCTCAGCGGTCGCGACGTGCACGACGATGCGCACGCGAGCGCGTTGTTCATGCGGTTCTTCGGCCGCCTCGGGGTCGACCCCGCATGGCTAAGCGAAGCGGCTCGAGGCGTTTGCTGCCCATCTGCTGCGCGCTCGATCCCCTCCCGATCCGGCGCGTGGGCGCGAACCTGTGTCAGCGGCCGGCGGGGAGCCGGAGGGTGAAGCTCGCTCCAGTCGGCGAGGGGTCGCAGGTCAGGTCGCCCGCGTGTTGTTGGGCGATGCGGCGGGCGATGGCGAGGCCTAGGCCATGGCCGGGCTTGCTGGAATCGAGTCGAACGAAGCGCTCGAAGATCCGTTGGCGTTCGCGCTCTGGTACGCCCGGCCCGTCATCGGCGATGCGCGCCTCGGCGTAGCCGTTGCGCCGCCGCAGTTGCACGTCGATTTGGCCGTTGGGCTTGATTGCGGCGAGGGCGTTGTCGATGAGGTTGCGGAGCACGCGCTCGAGCGCATCGGGGTCGCCGCTCACGAGGGCGTCGTTGTCGGCCCTGAGGGCGATGGCGGCGTCGGGTGCGCGTATTCGCGCGGCTTCGACGAGCGGGCGCACGATCGCTGCGAGGTCGACAGGTGTGCGGGTTGGGTGCGCTTCGAGGCGGGCGAGTCCGAGGAGGTCGTCGACGAGGCGGCCGAGTCGTTCGCTCTCGCGGGCGACGGCTGCTTCGAGGCGGTCGGATTCGGGCCGTTCGGGTTGTTCGCGCAGGAGGGTCTCGATGCTTGCCTGGAGTGCGGCGATCGGAGTGCGGAGTTCGTGGGATGCGTCTGCGAGGAAGCGGCGGGTTGCGGCGTCGCTGGCGCGCGCCTCCGCGATCGCTGTCTCGAGAGCGTCGACCATCTGATCGAACGCTTGGGCGAGGCTCCCCAGCTCGGTGTCGGTGCGGCTCGGATTGAGTCGAAGGTTCGACTCGCCGTGCGCTATGCGTCTTGCGGTCTCGATGACCGAGGACAGGGGACGAAGGGCAGTCCGGGTGCTTTGAAGGACGAGGAGGGTGGCGAGCGCCAGCGCGGCGGCCGCGACGAGGAGCTCGATCAGCAGGAGGTTGTTGACCGCGTGGTTGATGCTTGTGCGGCTGATGCTGAAGGAGACCTTGGTTCCGTCGGGGAGAACCTCGTCGAGGATGAGCAGTGATCCGCGCGCCCGGATCGTCGGGGACTTCGCCGATGTGCTCGGCGGAGTCGCCGTCGGGGGAGGAGGCGTGATGCGGATGGCGATCCCTTCGAGCGCGAGGCCCGGTAGGAGTCGCTTTGCCTGTCCCGCGGAGCCGGCATGCACGACAGATGCGCCGGCCTCTGCCAGCCTCGTGTGGAGATCGCCGTCGAGCTTGGCGCGGTAGGCGAATGTGACCGCCGTGACCACGCCGGCGAGCACGATCGCGAGCACGGCGAGGGTGCTGATGATGACGCGGGCGCGGAGCGATCCGGTCTTCATAGCGGGTCGAGCCGGTAACCGAGGCCACGGACTGTGTGAAGGACACGGGGGCCGTTCGCTTCCAGCTTGCGGCGGAGGGCGCTGATATGGACCTCGACGACGTTCGGGTCGTAGGCGTCATAGCCCCAGACCTGGGTGAGCAGCTGATGCTTGGAGAGCACCAGGCCGCGCTGGCGGACGAGATAAGCGAGCAAGCGCAACTCGGTCGCGGTCAGCTCAAGCGGCGCGCCCGCCCGGCTGGCCAGGCCAGCCTGCTCGTCGACGACGATGTCGCCGGCTTCGATCGCAGTGCCGAGGCGGCCTGTCCGCCGCAGCACAGCACGGACGCGAGCGAGCAGCTCCTCGAGCGCGAACGGCTTGACCAGGTAGTCGTCGGCACCGAGCTCGAAACCGCCCAGCCGGTCCTCGACCGTGTCGCGCGCGGTCAAGAAGACGATCGGCAGATCACGGGCCGCGCGCAGCTCCCGCGCCAGCGCGAACCCGTCGCCGCTCGGAAGCAACACATCGAGCACGGCAAGGTCGGGGGCGGCGGCGAGGATCAGGTCAGGCCCCGGGTTGTCGGCGAAGCCGGTGACGGTAATCCCTTCCCGTCGCAGCGCCCGCTCGACCGCCTGTCGTACCGGCTCCTCGTCCTCGACCAGCACCACCCGTGGCGAGTCCGTGCTCACGGAGATGAAGTATCTCCGCCTTCCTGAGCGTTAGCTGAAGACCGCGCTGTCTTCAGGCCCAGCACAGCAGCGATTGCAACGCTCGGGCGAGGCATGCATGGCAGCAGTCACATCGTTCGCGCCGCCGCAATCCTCGCCACGGCCGCGCTGGAACTGCTGACGGCGGCATGCGGCGGCAGCCGATCGTCCCCAGCTTCCGACAGCTCGAGGAGTGCGGGAGGCTCGACAACCTCCGCAGCCCCGAACCACCACGGGACTATCAGCGTCGGCTCGGTCGAGCAATGCATGAAGACCGGACACTGTCCCCACGCCCTGGTGCGGCAGGTGGTGAACCAGGAGCGAAGATTCGCGCGCTGCATGCTCTCGCGCGGGGTGCCGAATTGGCCCGAGCCGACGATCGATTTGCGGGGGCGGCCTGTGTTTGCCGTCAGCATCAGTAAGGACGGCTTCAATCCTTACTCCGGGCCGGTCTGGGCCAAGACCAACAAGTGCTCGCACCTGATGCCCGACCTGCCCGGCGCGCCATTCCAGGTCTCGCCGTGAGCAGCGGGGCAGCAGGGGCGACGAGGGCGGAATTCGGCGCAGAACGCGGCATCCGCCTGGTATTAGTGGACGCGGCGCTTGCGCTTGCCGCGTTCGTTGCGCTGTGCGCCGTGGTCCTGTCCGTCGCTCCTCAGGCCGCGGAGCCCGATGACGGCGCCTACCACGCGTCGATTGTGGCGATGACCGAGGGACATTTCCTCACCCTGTCGACCGCCCAGGCAGAAACGCTGGCGGGGAGGCTGGGCGACAACCCCGCTGCGCCTCCGAACCAGTGGGTTCAGCTGAGCGACGGGCGGTGGATCAGCGAGAAGGACCCCGGGTATCCGTTCCTCGCGGCGCCGTTCGAAAAGCTCGGCATCATCCGCTTGGCACCGCTGTTCTACGGGCTGCTGGCCTGCCTTGGCTTGTTCGTCGCTGCTCGGCGCTGGCTCGGGCGCTTCGGCGGCCCGGCGGCCGTGGGTCTGTACTGCTCCTCCGGTGCCGTCCTCGCTTTTGCCTGGCGCGACTACATGCCGACCTTTACGGACGCCTCGCTCGTCGCGGCCGGCACCGGCGCCTTGCTCTGGGCAATGCTCGCAACGGAGGCAAGTGCGTGGCGGCGCAGCTGGGCGGGCCTCGCCGGCTTCGCGGCGCTCGAGCTCGCGACCTTCGTCCGCTACACCAACATCGCCATCCTCTGTTGCGCCGCGGTCGCAGTGACTGTGGCCTGGTGGTTGCGCAGCACGAGACTGCCGCTCGCCACGCCGTGCTCGTGGCTTGCATCGGTGGTCGTCTTCGGCGCCGGCATCGCCCTGTTTGACGATCTGGTCTATGGCGGCCCGCTGACAACCGGATACCGGCCCGGTCAGGTCACATTCGCACTCGGCGCGATCTGGCCGAACCTGCGCCACATGCCCGCGCACCTGCTGCGGGCCATGCCGATGTTTGTGCTCGGACTGATCGCGCTGGCGTGGATCATCTTGCGCTGGCTGGTCCTCCGGCGGCGCGGCGACGAAGTCGGCGCAGCGGCGCGTCGCGACCTATGGGTTGGCATCAGCCTGGCCGCGTCGTGGCTCGCGATCTGGGGCCTGTACTCCGCCTACACCTGGACGACAGACCCGACCTCGGTCACGGTCCAGGTGGTCAGGTTCTACCCCCGGCAATCGGCGCAATCGCCCTGATCGGCGCCTGGCTCGTCACCAGGATTCCCGGCCGCCGTGCGTGGGTGAGCGGCCTGACCTCGGCCGCCGTTATCGCGGCGCTGTTCGGGGCGGGCGTGTGGTCCTTCTACGCCATGTACGCAGCGTTCGGCGTACGACTGCGGTAGGCAAGGACAGCTCATCTGGCGTGACGCCGACCTCCACGCGGATCCACGCCGGAGGTCGCGTTGTCTAGTTCGACACCAAGTGAATTCGTTGACACGCGCCGCAGCGCTGGACGCTCTGGAAGGCTGCGTTTTGCAGGGAGTTCTGCCTCCGGTCGATCGGGAGGTGCTGCCCGTGATCGCGCCTTCTGCGCCTATATCGACAACAGAAAGCCTGGTTTGCAGGGCAAATGGCGAGACGGGAGCGACGGGACTCGAATCCGCGACCTCCGGCGTGACGGGCCGGTCATGGCGCTTCCGGGCTGAGCGGGGATCGGCGGGGATTCCCGGCAGGAGCAGGACCTTCAGCTGTTGGTGTTGCGGGGATTGCCGGGAGCTGCCGACAGCTTCCGAGGCGCGCCTGCGGGATCAGCGCGGGATGATCTGTTGTCTAGTACGCAAACGCGGCTGACGCCCCCGTCCGACTGTCTCGCCGCCCAAGACCTGAGCCGTCGCCCCTCCTTACCATGTAGTTGTGCGCGCAACGAGATGCAATCGAGGGCAACGGCTTCGGCTTGTTTGAGCCAATTTCGCCGCTCTCGGATTTGTCGTCGATCGCCGTCGGTTGCGTCCGCTCTGCTTCATAAATGCTCCATCTACCCTCGCCGGTACCTCCGATGGGCAAAGCGGATTCAGACGATTCTGTGCTCGCGGTCGAGCTCGACCACCTCTGGAACTGAGAGGGTTCATCGCGGTTCGCTCCGAGATCAGATGCGCTTCTGTTTGGCTGCGCAGAACACTGACCACCTTCGTCCGAAGAGAGGTGGTCATCGTGCTCGTGGACCGAGGTGATGGCTGGTCGCCAGGATGAACTTCGTGCTGGCTGCCAGTTTTGGCTACGTAAAGGTAGCTTGACATGAATGCGATGTCAAGCTACCTTGACATCGTGAAGAACCGAATCCGCGAGCAGCGCCGCGAGAGCGGCATGACGCAGGCCGAGCTCGCGGCAGCACTCGACGTGTCGCGTCAGACCGTGATCTCGATCGAGAGCGGCCGCTACCTGCCGTCGCTGCCGCTGGCGTTCCGGATCGCCAGGCTGTTCGAGGCTTCCTTAGAGCAGCTGTTCGAGCCGACCGATGAGGAGGTCAACCAATGAAGCAATTCGTACCGAGGCGCCTGCACGCGCCAGCGATCCTGGCCGTCGTCTCCGTGGCCGCACTGGCGGTCGGCGGTGCAACACATGGATGGTCGGGCGTCGCGTATGTCCTGCCGATCCCGATCGTTGTGGTCGTCGCCTTCTTCGTCCTTGGCAGACGCGATACGGACACCGGCGCGCTGATCCGCCGCGACCTCGACGAGCGCCAAGCCCACGAGCGCCTCAAGGTCCAAGCCCTGGTCGGGCGGATCATGAGCATCGCCGTGGCCATTGCCTACACGATCGCGTGGGCGACCGGCACCACGCTTTGGCCATGGGGCGCCATGCTCGGCCTGATGGCAGCCGCATTCATCGCCGGGCGTCTGTTCTACGCGGAGCACGGAAGCGGCCACGGCGACCCAGAAGTGAACTGACGTGCGCCGCATCTCCGCCCGAACGCGCTACCTCGCCTTCGCGTGCCTGTGCCTCGCGCTGGCGATCGCCGCCGGTATCACGGCTAGCTGGGTGCCGCTCGGAGTACTCCTCACACTCGGCGCTGCGTTCCTCGTACGCGGTCTGACGACGTAGGTGAGACCGGCGCAGACGCCTGAGCCGCTGAGCCGCTGAGCTGCTGAGACACTGGGCCGTCTTCGCGACGCGGCAGCTCAGCTGTCGAAGAGTCGGTGAGACTGGTCCAAATATGTGCGCACGCCTGCCCGGTCATGGTGCGGTGCCTGCTGGGGCGTGACGTTGAAGGCGCTTAGTGTCTATCTCAAAAGGGGAGCATCCTGCGAGGACGACCAGAGCTGGCGGGCCGGCGTTCACACTTGGCGTCCGAGGATCAAGTACGGCTGGTTCTGGGCCGGAGATCTCGGCGTGCATCCCGAACAACATGGAACCGCACTCCTCGTTAGGTGTCGGGGCCGTCGCGGCGGTACGCATGGCACGGCGTTCCCGAGGGTTCTGCCGAGCTGGCGGGTCGATGCGCCAGCTCTCGGCTGAGCCAGAGTTCTCGAATGCCCCCTGAGCGGGAGGCTAGGGTCGTGTCATGGCAGGCTCGGGCGAGGCGCGAGGGGGCGCGGAGCGGCCGTTCGCCGGTGACACCGCTAGCTTCTACGCCCGCTACCGGCGCCGTTATCCAGCCGAGCTGATCGCTCGCCTATTGGAGATCACAAGCGGGGATCGCGGTCGCCTCGTCGATCTGGGCTGCGGCACAGGGCAACTGGCACTCCAACTCGCGCCTTTCTTCCAGCATGTGGTTGGCATCGACCCGGAGCCCGACATGCTCCACGAGGCCGAGCGGCTGGCTCGCGAACAAGCTGTCGAGAACATCGAATGGATGACGGGCAGCGCGGCCGAGCTTCACCGGCTGGAGCGGGCGCTCGGGCGCTGCGATCTGGTCACGATCGGCACCGCATTCCATTTCATGGAGCCGCGTTCAGTCCTCGATGAACTCCAGCGAATCGCCGTGGACGGGGCGGTCGCGGTCGCCTACAACGGGTCTCCGATCTGGCTGCATCCCGATCCCTGGGCAAAGGCCCTCCGCGCGGTGCTCGAAGCTTGGCTTGGGCCGCTCCGCGACGTCGACTTCACCGCTGCAGCACTTGAAGCTGCCGAAGAACCGATGCGGGAGATCGGCTATACGCACGTCGAGCGGTGGGAGCACACCCAGGTCGAGACAATTGATCTGGACTTCCTGATCGGACACGTCTTGTCCGCGACCTCAACCGACCAGATCCCGACCGCGCAGAGGGCGGACTTCGCCGAGGAGGTCTCCACGGTGATCAGCGCGGTCGCCCCCGCCGGGCGCGTGAGCGAGAAGGTGAGCGTGCGAGCTGTCATCGGACGCACGGAGCATGCGCGTTGACGAGGGAACTATGACCTGCGCCAGTGCTCGCAGATGTCCCCCGACCGGACCTTTCGGGGGCGAGCGGTCGTAACCTTGACGTGATGCCGCTCAGGGCCTACGTCGCTTTGGTTAGCGCAGTCGCGCTCGCGGGCTCGACGGCAGCAGCAGGGGCGGTTGGGTTGGGACTGGCGCACCCGCCATACTTGGGCGTCGTTGGGGGAAACGTGACGACCGGCGGGCGGATCGGGATCTCGATCACCTTGAAGCGCCCGGCGCTCGGAGCGAACGCTGAGTTGGTCGGCACGAAGGTTCGGCTCCATCAGGGCGGCTTGGCAGGTCGCGGCCCTAGGGTCTGGCAGGGTTTCGTTCACATCGACAGGCATCGGCTTGGTCTCCCCACCTGGTGGGATGGTTCGAAACCGGTTCGATATCTCGTGCTCCACCTGAAGGTCCGCTACGCCGCTGGTACAGCGGCGGGGGCTGTCCGGGTGCGGCTGCTGCCAGGCTGGGGTTAGCTCCGGGCCATTCGCGTTCGCTTGGGCGAGCATCCGTCACGCCGAAAGGGCGGAACGGGAATCGAGATTCCGTGCCCTGCGCCACTGTTCGGGAACGAAGCTCCTATGACTGTCAAGTCATCGCGGGGGCGGAGTTCTGCATGACGCGGTAGAGGTGGCGGGCGAGGTAGCGCTTGAGGAGGCGTGTCGTGTCGCGGCTGGTTTTGCCTTCGCTGATGCGGCGGGCGATGTAGTCGCGGGTGGCCGGGTCGTGCTGGCGTCGGTGGAGCACGATCGTGTGCAGGGCGCGGTTGAGTTGGCGGTCTCCGCCGCGGCTTAGTCGGTGACGCGTGGTTAGGCCGCTCGAGGCGGGGACGGGTGCGACGCCGGCGAGGCGTGCGAAGGCGGCCTCGGAGGCGACGCGGTCATGGTGCGACCAGGTGACGATCAGTTGCGCCGCGACGATCGGGCCGACGCCGGGCTCGTCGAGGAGTTGAGGGACGAGCAGGCGGATGTGCGTGAGGAGCTCGCGTTCGAGCGTTTCAGCCTCGGCGGTCGCGGTCTGGATGCGGCGGGCGAGTGTGCCTAGGACGAGGATCGTCGCCAGCTCGTCGGGTGTGCGCGTGTTCGAGCGGCGGAAGCTGCTGCAGCGCTTGAGCAGCTCACCGAGCGGCAGCCGACGCAGCTCGTGGCGGAGGTCATCCGGTGCAGTGACGATGACGCTGCGCAGCTGGACGAGAGCGACGCGTCGAGTGTCGACAGCGCTGCGCCGGGCGAGCAAGAGCAGCCGCAGCGCCTCCTGGTGCTGCCCGCCCCGCGGCGCCGCGCGTTGAGTGGTTGCGAGTCCGGAGCGAGCGGCGCGGACCGAGTCGAGCTGATCGTCCTTACCGCGCAGCCGCCGTTCGGCGCGGCTTGTGCGCTCGACCTCATGCACCCGCTCGCCGTGGCGCTGCAGGTGACGGACAAGCCCGGCACCGTAGTGGCCGGTGCCTTCGACAGCCCACACACGTGCGCCTGGAGCGTGTCGATCCGCGAACCGCAGCGCCTCCGCGTAGCCGCGCCCGCGCGCCGCCGTAGCCGTCTGCGCGATCAACGCGCCCGTCCGCGCGTCGACGATCGCAAGTGCGTGCTCGTCGCGGTGCGTGTCGACGCCGACCACGTAGTCCAGTTCGTCTGCAAGCATCCCAACCGATCGTCCGACTCGTAGGGTCCGGTACGCCGGTCTGGAGCAGGGAAACCGCGCGGCAGGTCTGTAATGAGTCACGCCCCCAGGGCGGACAGGCTCCTGATCAAGCCAACAGCGGGCGCCAGGGCCGGCGTCGCCGTGCACACCCGGACGATTCATTCTCAAGACACACACCACGCGGTCCGACGCCTGATGAGTCACGAGCGGCACGACGACATTCAGCCTGGCAACGGCCCCTGACGGACCGACCCGCCGACTCTTACAGACGCCAGACGGGTTACGGTGAGCTAACCCGGCCGCCGGGCTTTCGGAGGCGGGTAGACCCATCTGGCGATCGTTGCCGATGTCCAGCCAATCACCCACCCCCCGAAGACGGTGAGGACCGTGTGGAAGGTGTGCGGCGGGTCCACGATCGCAACAACGGGCAAGAGGACCGCCCAAACAATGGCGCACCCGACCGAGTACGCGGTGTAAGTGTGCAGGCGACGTCGCACCTCTCGAGTATTGCTGAGCTAGCTCGCCCGGCGCCGGGACCCTCGGATGCGCGAGTGCGCCCACAGAGGCCCGACGCGATGGCGACCCGCACGGCGTCCCCTACTCGTCGATGGGTCGTAGCTCCAGGATGCCGAAGGACGCTCCGGGGTTCTTCGAGGCCACTTCAATCGCCTCGTCGACATCGGCGCATTCGAGAATGTTGAAGCCCGCGATCTGAAGCGTCTGCTCCGTCAGGGTCCGTCGTCGACGCGGAGGTCCCCTTCTCGAACGCGAATCGTGCGCGACTCAGAGAGCGGGGCAAGAACATGGCCTGTCAGGCGTACGCCGCGGGAGTCCATTTCGTCGCACCAAGCGCCGACGGCGGCCGGGACCGTCGCCCGCTGCTCCGGTGTGAGTTGAACATTCGGGTCGCGATAGGTGAACAGCATGAACTTCATGACGGCCTCCTTCGATGGGTCTTGCCAGGTTCGACTGTACGAGTCATCGCGACTCATCGGTCGCCGAGGCGAAGGAGCGTCGGCTGCGCGCGAGAAGACGCCCGTGGCGATCTGATGCGCGCTCGCCACCGGCTCTCGAAGCTGCTGCTCCGCCACGGCCTCGTCTACGACGCGACTGCGTGGACCCGAACACACGACGCGTGGCTTCGCCGGCAGCGCTTCCAGGGCGGGCCGCTTGGCGATCGTCTTCGACGAGTGCTACAGCCGAATGCTCGACGCGAGAAGCAGACGCGACGCACTCGATAAAGCAATCACAGAGCTGGCCGCCACGCCATCGTATCTCGACGTCGTCGAGCGGCTCGTCTGTCTGCGCGGCGTCTCGACACTGGCGCGACGCCCGAATCCACGCGGGCTCGTCTTTCCGTCGCCGCGCTCGGACAGCGTCTGGAACTCAGACAACTTCCGCGCCGATGTCTTCCGCCAAGTCGGTCAAGCGCGCGGCCGCAGCTGTGGATCCCGCGCGGCGCGCAGATGTCGCCCGGCTCGACTTCCACGACCTGCGACACACGTTCGCCTCACTCATGATCGCCGCGGGCGCGAATCCGCTGCAGATCGCCGAGGCGCTCGCGCACAGCGACCAGTACGGCAGACCCGACCCGCCCCTGGTTTGGAAGCGTTATGGGCACCTCTATCCAGGATCGACGCTGGAGGCCGCAGCGGCTCTGGACAGGCACCTAAAGAAGATCGCGCGATAGCTCGCGCGGGATGGGCGCGGGATGCGGAACCGCGACCGTCGAGGGTCACGCACGAAATACCTGCAAATAGGAACGGGAGCGACGGGACTCGAACCCGCGACCTCCGGCGTGACAGGCCACTTCGAGTACGGCGACGTGCGCGACGATGGATGCCCGATCGCTCTGGTCATGCGGACTTGGGCACTTGCCGCGTCACGGTTCCGCATGGTTGAGCGGAGCCCTTCTGGAGCGTTTGCTGCCCGTTTGCTGCCCGAGCCGCAGTACTGATGTGCTACAAGTAGCGCATGGAAAGCGTTGGGGTGCGGGAGCTGCGGCAGCGCGCGAGCGAACTGCTACGCCGCGTCGAGGCGGGGGAAACGATCGAGGTGACCGACCATGGCCGCCCGGTCGCGCTGCTGGCGCCGCTCCCGGAGGCAGGGCCGCTCGAGCGGCTCCGTGCCGGCGGCGAGGTCACGACCCCCGCGGACGATCTGGGTGAGCTGCCGGAGCCGCTCCCGCTCGCCCCGGAGCAGGAGCCGCCCTCAGCCGTGCTGGCGCGGCTGCGGGCCGACGAGCGGTGAGCGCCGAGCGGGCGACCTACCTCGACTCGTCGGCGATCGTCAAGCTCGTCGTCGCAGAACCCGAGTCGGCCGCCTTGCGCCGCTACCTGCGCCGTCGGCGGACGCTCGTCTCGAGTGCGCTCGCGAAGGCGGAGGTGGCGCGAGCGCTGCTGCCGCTCGGCGAGCCGGCGGTGCGGCGCGGCCACGAGGTACTCGCCCGGCTCGAGCTAATCCGGGTCAGCGATCGGATCCTCGCTGCCGCGGGATCGCTGCTTCCGGCCGAGCTGCGCACCCTGGACGCGATCCACCTCGCCACCGCCCAGCAACTCGGCAGCGACCTCGCCCGCCTCGTCACCTACGACCAACGCCTGCACGCCGCCGCGACCGCGGCCGGCTGCCTGGTCGCGGCGCCGCACTGACCCGGATCGGCTCTCTTCGTGCCGCGGGAACGTGGACCCGCCGGCGAGCTTCACCAACCGCGAGATCAAGATCCGATCGCGTGCCGTTCGCTGATCGCGACGATGAACCCCTGGGCGCGATGCGCGCCGGTCGACTCCGTCGGGACTACGGGTGGTGATATTACGATCGCGCGATGAAGCGGTTCCTCGAACGGCGGCGGTTGGCGACCGCGGCGGCGTGGGATCTTCGCAACGGCGTCGTACTCGTCGCGGCGGGTGACGAGATCCCGGTTGTGTGCAGGCCATGAGCCGGCGTTCGCCGTCCACTCAGGCGGCGGAGCGCCGAGCGCCGTCAGCCCTCCGCGGCGATGCCCCTCCGACGGTCATTCCCGAAAGCGCTAACACGATGAGCGCACTCGGAATCGCCACGCGGCGACTCATACGGACAGACTAACGGCGCCCTGGCGCCACGGCATCGCTTGGGCGAGCGTCGCGAATGACGCCCGAGTATGAGCCTGGGTGCCGGCGGAGTTCGTCAGGATTGCCGGGCTAGCTGACGCCCAGTGCTTCGTAGGCTGGGAACAACTCGGTCCAGCGGGCCTCGACGTTGCGGAGTTCGCGACCGCTGATGTAGTCGGCCAGATGTTCGACGTGAATTTGGACCCCTGCGCCATAGGCTGGGAGCAGGTTGACGGGGATGCCCCGCTCTTCCCAGACCAGCGTGGTCTGAGCGCCCTCGGCGATCAGCTGGGCCTCGATCACAGTCTGCTCCGGCTGGCCGGGCTGAGGGTCGGGATCGCGCATCGTCAACAGCAAGCGCTGCGGAGGCTCGCACGCCTCCACCTGCCCCGTGCGCTCTCCCGCGAGTGCGATGCGCACATGGAACTCTCCCCCCTGAGAGAGCTCGCCCTCCACCTCGCCGTACCAGTGGGCGAGGCGATCGGGATCCGTGAGTGCACTCCACAGGGCATCGACATCGGCGTCGAAGCGGTCTTCCATTCGGACGACGCCCTCGCCATCGACTGAATGGAGACTCCCCAGAACGGATGCGTGGCCAGTCATTTCTAAATCCTCCTCTATTCGGGCGTTCTCAAGGTCTCGATGAGGCGAAACGTTCAGCTGCTCCGCCCACCATCAATGCTTAGACAACAGAATGGCCACGAAATCATCGGGACATCGTGTAGGCGCCTCATCGATGCGCAGGAGGCGGTCGTCGCGTGCGCGAGACCGTATGGATTGCCCGGCGCCTCGCTCGTAGGTTGGCGCGGGTTGCCGTCGGGAGTGGCCCGGCGGTAGAGCCGCAATTACGGGAGGCGCCGGTTTTGAGCGAAGGTAGCTGGGTCGGACTCGATGTGCACGCACGCTCGGTTGTCGCGGGCGTGATCGACGCGGGCAGTGGTGAGGTGCGCTCGCTGCGCGTGCCGCCGGGTGCTGAGGCGACGGTCGGGTGGTTGCAGACGTTGCCGGCGCCGGTGCGAGTGGTGTACGAGGCGGGCCCGACCGGCTACCGGCTCGCGCGTGCGTGCGCGGACGCCGGGATCAACTGTGTTGTTGCGGCGCCGTCGCGGATCCGCGCAGCAGCCGATCGGGTCAAGACCGATCGGCGTGACGCCGAGCGGCTAGCGAGGCTGCTTCGACTCGGGGAGATCACGCCGATCCGTGTCCCCTCGCCGGAAGAGGAAGCCGCGCGCGATCTCGTGCGCGCGCGAGAAGACGCCCGTGGCGATCTGATGCGCGCTCGCCACCGGCTCTCGAAGCTGCTGCTCCGCCACGGCCTCGTGTACGACGCGACTGCGTGGACGCGAACACACGACGCGTGGCTTCGCCGGCAGCGCTTCCAGGGCGGGCCGCTGGCGATCGTCTTCGACGAGTGCTACAGCCGAATGCTCGACGCGAAGAGCAGACGCGACGCACTCGATAAAGCAAAAGGGGTATCCGGACCGCTCAACCTCTCCCCGAGATCGCAAGCGGGTGAGCCGTTTGTACTTTGCAAGAGCTAGAGGCTCCTCCGGCTTCTGTGAGGGGCCGCGGTCGATGCCCGTTCGCGTGCGTGATCCATGGTGACGAAGCCCTGTCGCTGAACGTACCTGCGCTACGGTCCGACGCGTGGACACACACGCGTTGCGGGTTGCATTGCTCCAGCTTCCGGGCACCTCTGCCGATCCTGTGATGCGCGAACGTCTTCTCTGGCTCGCCCGTACCGTCGAGACAGACCCACGGATGCGCGCGGTCAGCGCACATCTCTTGCTTGCAGCGAACCGCCCGCCTGACCCGCTATGACGTCTTTTCGGTGGGACGATCTGAGCGTGCGGATCTCGTTGGTGGTCATCGCGGTCGCTCTGGTCGTTGCCGGGTGTGGCGCGTCAAGCCACCATGTCGGGTTGACGTTCACGCCGTCTGCTTCGGCTGAGGATCAGCCGATCACCATGCGGCTCTCCGGGCTGCGGGGACACGAGCACGTCACGGTCACGCTCCGCTCGACCGACGCGAAAGGCGTTGCCTTCGCGGCTCACGCGTCGTTCATCGCGGACAGCAAAGGCAACGTCGCCCTCGCCCGCCAGGCTCCGCAGCCAGGCGGCAGCTACACGACCGCCTGGGAGATGGGTCTGATCGCGTCAATGGTGGCCGGGCAGCGTACGCCGTTTGCCTACTACCACTGGGGCGACGGGACACGCACGTTCCACCTGAGCGCGAGCTCGAACGGACGGACGCTCGCCTCGACGACATTCCAACGCCGCTGGAGCAACGTCAAGTACAGCGAGCGGAAGCTGACGGTTGCAAAGGACGGGATCGACGGCACGTTCTATGCGCCGATCGGCGCGCACGGTCGCGCAGCCGTGCTCGCGTTCGGTGGTTCAGAGGGCGGAGACAAAGGACCCTCCGAGTCACGCTTCGCTGCGCACGGCATCCCGACGCTCTTTGTCGGCTACTTCCACGCCCCCGGCCTGCCCGACAAGCTGGTGAACATCCCGCTGGAGTACTTCCACCGCGCGCTGCTTTGGCTCGGTCGCCAGCCGCAGGTCGATCCGAACCGCGTTTCGCTCTACACGGTCTCCTACGGCAGCGAAGTCGCGCTGCTGCTCGGCACCCGCTACCCGAGCCTGATCCACGGGATCGTCGCGACCGTTCCGAGTTCCGTTGTCACCTGCGGCATCGTCGGCGCCGACCGCACTACCGCGACCAGCGTGTACTGCCGCCTCGGATCCCCGTGGACGTTCGGCGGGAAGCCGCTTCCCTACACGACCCTGGTCAATCAGCCGCGCCCCTGGGACAACCCGCGCGCCGTGATCCCCGTCGAGAAGATCCAGGCCCCGCTCGTCCTGGCATGTGGCGGGAACGACCAGGTCTGGTCGTCCTGCGCCTTCGCGCACGCCATCGTCGCCCGTCGCAAACGCCACGGCGAAAAGACGACCCTGTACGTCTACCCGCGCGCCGGGCATTTCGTCGGCTCTCCCGAGATCGGCTACGAACCGGGCGCGATGGCCAGCGACTTCTTCACACCCTGGGACGCCCGCGGACGCGCAGACCTCTGGCCGCGGCTGCTCACCTTCCTGCACGCCGCGCACTGACAGCGCTGCAGATAATCCCGCCGGAAAGCCGTGCCCGCACGCCGCCCTATGGCGTCTTCTTAGCTGCTCTTCTCCGCGGCCGGGGTGCTGGCCCGCGCACTCGGCCGCGGTCCGGACGGCGGGAGAAGACGATCGTTTCGTAGCTCTGCGGCCGCATCTGTAGACACTGCTGGAGCAGGCGGTAGAAGACGAGGCCGCGGTTGCGGCTGGCGCGGCGGTTGAAGCGGAAGCTGAACTCGTCCAGGTAGGCGTCGAGATGCTGCCGTGCGAGGCCGCCCTGGTGGGTGCCGAGCACCCAGCGCTTGACCAGCGAGGCGACCCGGTGGACGCCGGGCATCGAGACGTGCGCCGGGTCGTTCGTGCTGGACTGGTTGGTGATCTGCGTGCACGTAGTCGAGCGTGTCGATCCGGTCGTACTCCTTCTTGCCGTCCGTGTGAACGACGGAGCCGGGCGCGACGACGTCGGTGATGAACTCCTCCAGCGTGCGCCGCTGCGTGTTCGGGATCACCCGCATCCGCACCCGGCCGAGCTTGACCCGTTTCGACTTCTTTCCCCAGCCGAGCCGCTCGACCGCAATGGCGATGATCACCTTGTCGGTGCCGCGGCCACGCTTGCCCGGCGAGACACCACCGATGTAGGTCTCGTCGACCTCGACGACGCCGTGCAGCAGATCGGGACTCGTCTTGCCCATCGCCCGCCGGATCTTCTGCAGCGCAAGCCAGGCAGTCTGGTAGCTGCCGAGCCCGAGCGCGTGCCCGCCGTCGACTGCTGCAAGCTGGATAGTCGAGAGGTCGATCGGTTGCGCGAGTCCGCATAAATGATCCCGAGCCGGTGTGCGTAAATGCGGATGCTGCGTCGGCGGCCGTCTCGTAGAGTCGACCCATGCTCGGGTTCCTACTACGAAGGAGGAGTCATGGCGCGGACGCCCGGAGCGACGGAGAAGAAACCGAGGGAGCACGAAAAGGATGCGGAGATCTCAATACTGAAGGCCGACAAGAGTCGGCTGAAGGCCGAGGTCAAGAAGCTGAAGGCCGAGAACAAGGAGCTGAAGAAGAAGTAAGGTCGACTGTCTCCGGCAACGGCTAACTACAGGCGCGCCCTATCCCGTCAAGTGCTCCGGGGGCGGAGAGCTCGTGGGAGCGGTCCGGGATGACGCAAGAGTGCTATATGGACTTCTGCTGCACCTGGGGCGTCTCGACTCGGTCGTGGTCTAGCCGCCGGTGTCCGGAGCGGTCAGCCGTTCTCGCCGTCGGTCTCATCGGAGGCAAACCCGCCGGTCTCATCAGAGTCCCAATTCGGGTCGCCGACCGCAGTGTCAGCGAACTCTCTTATGTACGCGCGTACTTCCATTTGGTGGTCAGCGTCGAGTTCCTTGTATAGATCATCGAACTCTTCTTCGGACGAAGTTTCGATCCCGTCGACGAGTTGCTCGACGATCTGATCTTGTGCAGCTTTGCTGGGTTTCGTCACAGGTCACCAAGATATCCCCGTGCTGTGGCGGCTGCTCTGTTGGGCGGATCCCGTTCCCGTCCGGGAGCTTTCGCGCGTATAGCGCGCTGCGAACGGCGGAACGGGAATCGAGACTCGCGTCCGACGCGCCGCACCTCACTGCGGCAACGTCTAGGGCATAACAGGGGCACGAGTGCCACCGCCGTTGCGCACCCACAGCCGCCGCTTTCGCGACGGTTGCAGGCGTTGTATAGGGACGGGAGCGACGGGACTCGAACCCGCGACCTCCGGCGTGACAGGCCGGCGTTCTAACCAACTGAACTACGCCCCCGGTTCGGCGGGGAGTGTAGCTAGAGATCGGCCGCCGGCTCGCGACCGACGAGCACGACACCCGCCTCTCGGGCGAGGACGAGCGGTACGACGTCGACGCTGCTCTCGCGCGCGCACCAGTCGAGATCGGCCCCGAGTCCGACCCGGCGGAGGTTCGCCGCGCTCGCGCTACGCTCGAGCGCAGCACGCGCCGACGGGAAGCCGGCTGCGAGCGCGACCGCCGCGAGCGCACTGTCGGCGCGGCGGCCGCCGAGCGCCTGGACGATCCGGCCGGCGCAGTAGGCGTCGTCGAGCGCGAAGGATCCCTCGACGCCCGCGCAGAGCACGGCGACCTCGTCCGGTTCGCGGGCGGCGACGGCCCCGACGAGCGCGTCGAGGTTGACGAGCGCGCCGACGTAGACGCGCTCGCAGCGCTCGGCGGCCGCGACGAGCAGGCGGGTCCCGTTCGTCGTCGTCAGCGCGAGCTCGCCTGCGCCGGCGACGGCTTCGAGCTCGGCCGGCGAGTTGCCGAAGTCGAATCCGTCGATCCGGACACAGCCGCGCTCGCCGGCGAGCTGCGCGCCGGCGGCGCCGCGGCCGCGCGCCGCGTCGACCTCGGCCGTGCACGCGACCGTCGCGAACCCGGCGGCGAGGGCGGCGCAGATCGTCGACGTCGCCCGGAGCACGTCGACGGCGACGGCGACCTCCGCTGCGGCCGCCTCCGACGGCGTGAATGCGACCGAGACCCTCACCCGGCGAACGGTAGCTCCGGCGCCATCTCTACTCTCCGACGTCGTGACGCGCGTCGACTGGATCGCGCTCGCGATCGCCGCGCTCTCGGCGCTCGCGGGGTTCAGGCGCGGCCTGATCGTGACCGCGCTCTCGCTCGGCGGCCTCGCCGCCGGGGCGGTGTTCGGCGCCCGGCTCGCCCCGCACTTCCTCCACAACGGCTCGAACTCCCCCTACACGCCGCTGGCAGGGCTCGCCGGCGCGGTCGTCGGCGCCGTGCTGCTGCAGACGCTGGCCTCGATCGCCGGCTCGTTCGCGCGAGGCAGCCTCTGGGTGATCCCGCCACTGCGGGTGCTCGACTCCGTCGGCGGGCTGGTCGCCGGCGCGGCTCTCGGCCTCGCCTTCGTGTGGGTCGCGGGAGCCGTGCTGCTGCAGCTCCCCGGCCAGCCGAGGCTGCGGAACGAGGTGCTCCAATCGCAGATCGTCCAGCGGCTCAACCGGATCGCACCGCCGCGGACGGTGCTGCGCGCGTTCGCCCGCATCGACCCGTTCCCGTCGATCGCCGGTCCGGCGCCTCCCTCGAAGCCGCCCGACTCGCGTGCGCTCACCTCCGCCGCCGTGCAGCGGGCACAGCCGTCCGTGGTGCGGATCACCGCTACGGCCTGCGGCTTCGGGGTCGAGGGCTCGGGCTGGGTCGCGGCGCCGCACGTCGTCGTCACCGCCGCCCACGTGGTCGCCGGGGCGCACGACATCCGCGCGCGCGGCCACCTCGCGACGCCGCTCGTCGTCGACCGGAAACAGGACGTGGCGGTGCTGAGGGTGAACGGACTCTCGGCACCCGCTCTCCGCCTCGCCGATGCCCGGTCGGGAGCCTCGGTCGCCATCCTCGGGTTTCCCGAGAACGGGCCGTTCGACGCCCGCCCGGGCCGTGTCGGCGCAACGGCCGACGCGCTCGTCCACGGCTCGCTGCGCCAGGTGACCGCGCTGTCCGGCGTGATCCGGCACGGAAACTCCGGCGGGCCGGCCGTCGACGAGAACGGCGCCGTCGAGGCGACCGTCTTCGCGGCCCGGCTCAGCGGCACGGGCGGCTACGGGGTGCCCGCCGCGCCCGTGCGCAGCGCGCTCGCGCGCGCCGACGGCCCCGTCTCGACCGGCAGTTGCAGCTGATCGACTCACGCCGAGATCGCGGCGAGCAGGTCGAGCACGCCCAGGGGGCGCCGGAACGGCGCGACCACGTACACACCGGCGGCAAGCGACCGGGCGCCCTCGACCAGCTCGAGGGCGATCTCCGTGCCGACCTTCGGTGCGTCCGCTCCCGCGTCTTCGTAGCGGCGGCGGACGTGCTCGGGGACGACGATGCCGGGCGTCTCGTTGTGCACGCGCACGGCGAGCTCCAGCGACCGCACCGGCCAGACGCCGACGAGCAACGGAATCGGGGAGCCTCCGATCCGCTCCAGGAACGATTCGAGCAGTCCGAGGTCGAAGACGATCTGGGTCATCGCGAACCGGGCGCCCGCGTCGACCTTGCGCCGAAACCGCTCGGCCTCGAGCTCGGGGTCGTCGGCCGTCGGGTTGACGGCGACGCCGGCGAAGAACGACGTGGGGGCGTCGATGGCGCGCCCGTGGAAGTCGGCGCCCTCGTTCAGGTGCGAGATCAGCTCGACGAGGCCGATCGAGTCGACGTCGTAGACCGAGCCGGCGCCCGGGTAGTCGCCCGACTCGGGCAGGTCGCCCGTGACGGCCAGGACGTTGCGGATTCCCTCCGCGTGCGCGCCGAGCAGCGTCGACTCGAGACCGCTGACCGTCGAGTCGCGCGGCGTCAGATGCGGGACGACCTCGATCCCTGCGTCGCGCTGAATCGCGGCTGAGGCGATCACGCCGCTCATGCGCGCCCGCGCTCTCGGATTGTCGTTCAGGTCGACGACGTGGGCGAGACCCGACTCGTGGAGCCGTCGGGCGGAATCGACCAGTCCGGCGGCGCTGCCGCCGAGCGGGGGATCGAGCTGCACCGAGACGACGAACTCGCCGGCTTCCAGCATGCGTGCGAGCCGGGTCGGCTCCTCTCGCTCGGCCGGCGGGCCGGTCTCGGCCCGGCGTCGAGCCTGGGCGGCGGGCGCCGCCTGCAGGTCCTCGTCGACGGCGGCGCGGATCGCCGCGATCTGGGCCGGCGTCGTGCCGCAGCAGCCGCCGATCACGCGGGCGCCCAGGGCCCGCGCGCGGGCAGCGAACTCGGCGAAGTACTCGGGCGTCGCATGCGGGAACGCGACGCGCGAGCCGCTGAGGGTGGCGAGACCGACGTTCGGCAGCGCAGCGAGCGGCGAGCCGCCGCCTTGCATCTCGGCGAGGGCGGCGAGCGCGGCGGCGGGGCCCCGGCCGTGGTTCGCCCCGAACGCCGCGACGTCGAGGCCGCGGAGGAGCTCCGCCGCCTCGCGCGCGCCCACGCCTCCCATCGTCACCGCGTCGCCGTCGAAGCTGAGCAGCGCCACCACCGGGAGGCTCGAGACCGTCCGCACCGCCTCGACTGCGATCCGCAGCTCGTCGAGGTCGTAGAACGTCTCGAGCATGAAGAGGTCGGCGCCTCGACCCTCGAGGATGCGCGCCTGGTCGGCGAACGGCGCCGGATCGTGCTCCCCGACGGGGCCGATCGAGCCGCCGATGAACACCTCGCGTCCCGTGATCTCGCGGGCATCCCGCGCCAGCTTCACGGCCTCCGAGTTGATGCGCTCGAACTCGTCCTCGAGATAGTGCTGGGCGAGCTTCCGGCGATTCGCACCGAACGTGTTGGTCTCGATCAGGTCGGCGCCGGCGTTGATGAACCCCACGTGCACCGCGACGACGGCGTCGGGCGCCCGGAGGTTCGCCTCCTCCGGGCAGCGGAGACCCGGAACCGCGTCTGCGAGCACGACGCCCATCCCCCCGTCGGCGACGAGGGGCCGGCCCGCCTGGAGCCGCTCCAGGAAGCCCGCCGCCATCGGCGTCAGCGGAGCCGAAGCCGGCCGACGTACGTGACCCACCCCGCCGGCGCGCTGGCGCGGATCGTCAGGCCGCCGCTCCGCGTCGCCTTCCACGTGATCTCACGGCCGTGCACGTGCGCGGCGACGCGCCGGCCCGAGATCGACAGCTGTGCCTTCGTCGGCCTGAAGCGCAACTCGAGATGGATGGTCGAGCGGCGGCGGACGACGGCGGCGCGGCGCGAAGCAGCGATCGGGGCACCGCAGCGATCGTGCCAGCACCACGACGAGATCGCGAGCGGGACGTGGTGCGCACCGATCGAGATGTAGGCGGCCGGCGGCCGCGCGACGGTGAACGGGGAAGCGGCGAGTGCGGCCACGGGACGAATGTATCCCAGGAGGCAGGAGAATCGAGATCCGTGCGAAATTCGTCTCTCTTCGGCTGAATCCTGATGTATTGTCAGGCGCGTCAGAGGGTGAGCCGGAGGTGAAGGAGCGCCGGCTCTTGCGTCTCGGTTTTTCTCCCGTCAGAAAACGCGTAGCCGGAGGTCCTGCTCAGGTGCTCACTGTCGACATTGCTCTCCCCGACGTCGAGGAACTCCAGAAGCTGGTCGCGTCGGGTCAGGAGAAGGGTTTTCTCACCTACGACGAGATCGTCAAGGGGATCGAGGAGATCGAGCTCACGAAGGAGCAGGTCGAGGACTTCACCACCTACCTGATCGACCACGGCGTCGAGCTCGTCGAGGGCGAGGAGCACAAGGCCTTGCCGCACGAGCGCCCGCTCGTCGAGGAAGAGGTGAAGACGGCGCCGAAGCTCGACCTGACGGTCGAGCCGTCGCTGGACTCGCTGCGGCTCTACCTGCGGGAGATCGGCAAGGTGCCGCTGCTGACCGCCGACCAGGAGGTCTATCTGGCGAAGCGGATCGAGCGCGGCGACATGATCGCGAAGACGCAGATGATCGAGGCGAACCTGCGCCTCGTCGTCTCGATCGCGAAGGGCTACCTCGGTCGCGGGCTGTCGTTCCTCGACCTGATCCAGGAAGGGTCGCTCGGCCTGATCCGCGCGGTCGAGAAGTTCGACTATCGCAAGGGCTACAAGTTCTCGACGTACGCGACGTGGTGGATCCGCCAGGCGGTGACGCGGGCGATCGCCGACAAGGCGCGCACGATTCGCATCCCGGTGCACATGGTCGAGAAGCTGAACAAGGTCGTCCACATCGAGCGCCAGCTCGTGCAGCGGCTCGGGCGCGAGCCGCGCCCCGAGGAGATCGCCGAGGAGCTCGAGATGACGACCGAGGAGGTGCGCGAGATACTCCGGATGGCGCAGCATCCGGTCTCGCTCGAGAAGCCGATCGGGGAGGAGGAGGACTCCGAGCTCGGCGACTTCGTCGAGGACGAGAACGTCGAGACCCCGGACGAGGCAGCTTCGCTCACGCTGCGGCGCTCCGACATCGAGCATGCGCTGAACGCCCTGCCCGACCGCGAGCGGCAGGTGATCGAGCTGCGCTACGGCCTCACCGGCCGCCAGCCCTGCACGCTGGAGGAGGTCGGCAAGGCCTTCGGCGTCACCCGCGAGCGCATCCGGCAGATCGAGAACAACACGCTGAAGAAGCTGGAGGGCCTGCCCGAGGCGCAGGCGCTCCGCGACTGCGTCTGAGAGCCCACAGCGTCGCGGGGGGAGCGAGGTAGGTGTCTGGAGCTGCTCTCACGCCGCGACCCAGCGCATCGGGTCACCGCTCAGGTCGTCGACGCCGGCACGCCGCAGCGCGTCGAGCGCGGCGCCGCGGCGCTGCGCCGCGAATGTCAGGACGTGCGCGACCATGCCGCCGTAGGTGAACACCTCGGGCGGGTCGCAGATCGCGTCGACGAACGTCTCGTCGAGGCGCGCCTCCTCGGTGACCGTCCGGACCTGCGAGACGAAGGCCGGCCCCGCGGTCGCGAGGCGCGACCGCATGCTCGCGACGCTCTCGTCGTCCTCGACGTCGAAGTCGTACGGCCGCCCCTCCAGCGCCGCGACCCACATGTCGAGTTGCCCGACGAGGCGCGAGAGGGTCGCCCGCAGGGTCGGTTCCCCCTCGTCGAGCGTTGCGGGCGAAAGGGATTCCGCCCGCTCGAGCATCTCGCCGAGCAGCCACGCGTGGTGCTCGACCATCCTCGTGACGAGTTCCATGCCGCTCTCCTTTCGTGCGGCCGGCAGGCGTAGCCCCGCCGGCGGGTGGAAGTGCACGCCGCTCGCCCCGTCGAGGCGGAAGGCGAACGCGGACCGCCGCCACGACGACGGCGGCGCGCCGAAGGCTCTCCCGAACGCGCGCGTGAACGCCTCGTGGGAGGCATAGCCCGCTTCGAGCGCGACGCGGAGGACGTCGTCGTCGGTCGTCAGCAGCCGGTGGGCGGCCCGCTCGAGCAGAACCCGCCGCCGCAGCGCGGCGGGAGGCTCGCCGCCGACGGCCGAGACGATCCTGTCGACGTGGAAGCGCGAGAGGTGCAGCCGCCGCGCCAGCCGGTCGCCGTCGACGCCGCTCTCGTCGAGCGACGACGCGAGCACCTCGACGAAGCGTGCGAACGTATCGGTGGAGGCCATCGCGGCGATGCTCGCAGCGCGCCCGACGCGCCGCTTGATCGTCTTTGCGGACTCAGTCCTTGATCCGCGCGGCCGGCACGAAGAGCCGGCAGTGCGGGCACTTGAACCCGCGGTAGCGCTCGGCGGACCCGGTCATCAGCGACGCGCTGAACGGCTTCTTGCAGTGCGGGCAGACGATCTGGTCGGTCTGCTCGGTCTGCTCGGACTCGGCCATTGCTCGCAGGCTACCCGCGGGAGGTCAGGCGAGCGAGACCGACTCGATCGTGACGTCCTGCCGCGGCCGGTCGCCCGGGCCGGTGTCGAGCTGCGAGATCGTGTCGACCACGTCCATGCCGGAGGTGACGCGACCGAAGACCGTGTGCTTCCCGTCGAGCCACGGGCACGCCTCTGCCGTGACGATGAAGAACTGCGAGCCGTTCGTGTTCGGTCCGGAGTTGGCCATCGCCAGCACCCCGCGCTCCACCTTGCGGTCGTTGAACTCGTCCTCGAACTGGTAGCCGGGTCCGCCGGATCCCGTGCCGGTCGGGTCGCCGCCCTGGATCATGAAGTCCTCGATCACGCGATGGAAGATCACGCCGTCGTAGAACCCGTCGGCGGCCAGCTTCTTGAAGTTCTCGACGGTCTTCGGCGCGTCTTCGTCGAAGAGCTCGAGCTCGATCGTCCCGTGGTTTGTCTGCATCGTCGCATTGGTCATGCCGGGCACCCTAACCAGCTTGCGACGATAGAGGTCGAGATGAGCGAATCGCTCGCCGCAGTCCTCGCCCCCGTCTTCCGCGACCGCGAAGGCCGGCTTCGGCTCGTTCTGATCGTGCGGGTCGACCGTGGGCTGCACGGTGGGCAGCTCGCGTTTCCCGGCGGCCGCGTCGAGGTCGGCGACGAGTCGCTGCTCGCGACGGCCCTGCGCGAGGCGGAGGAGGAGATCGGGCTCGATCCCGCCGAGGTCGACGTTCTCGATGCGTTGCCGATCGTGCGCAGCGGCCCCACCCGGATCGAGGTGCACCCGTTCCTCGGTCGCGTTCCGCAGGATGTCCGGTGGCGGGTGAGCGCCGACGAGGTCGACGAGGTGCTGACACCGGCGGTCGACGAGCTCTGGGCCCCCGGCGTTCGGCGTGAGCTCCTGTTCACGTCGGCGCGCTGGCCGCAGGGGCTGCTGGTCGACGGCATCCCGGTCGGGGAGCGGGTGCTGTGGGGGATGACGCTGCGCCTCCTCGACGAGCTCGTGCCGCGCCTCCAGGACGGCGAGTGGGAGATCTGAGCGCGGGATTCGCGGTCGTCGTTCCGGGCTTCGCTCGAGCCTGCCGCGGCGGGCGCGCCCTGTGACGGATCTGCGACGAAAGGGTGCCCCGCCGGTGCCGCACTCGGCTCGTCGGGGCATGACCCGTCGGTCAACCTGCCGCGCAAGCCCAGTAACGGTGCCGTTTTCGCCGCGGCGGACTGCCCGGCCGCGGCTCAGAGTCAGCTCAGAGTCAGCTCAGAGACACCTCGGAGCCGGCTCCGAGCGGCGTCAGAGTCCTCTCGCAGTGGACTGCGAGCGCTGTCCGAGGGGACTCAGAGGTGGGAGACGTCCCTTCAGGACGCGGCGCGCGTGCGAACGGCGCCGATGGCGTAGCCGCCCTCGAGCATCGCCGGGGCGCGTTGGATCAGCCGATCCCAGCCCGGCACCTCCCAGCCGAACGAGTCGGCGAGGCGGACGATCATGCTGAAGAGCGCGCACACGGCGGCGGCGTCGCGAAGCGCCTGCCGCGAGACGCCGGCGTCGAGCGCCCCCTCCGCGTCGGCGGGCGTCAGCTCGTCGGGGTGCAGCGTCAGCCGCTCGAGAAACCCGAGCGTCGCCTGCAGCTGCGGTGACAGCGGCGCACTGCGCCAGTCGGCGGCGACCGCGTCCCAGACCTCCTCACCGAGCGCATACGACGCGACCGCGCCGTGCGAGCTCGTTCAGAAGAGGCATTGGTTGAGCAGCGACGTGAAACCGGCGAACAGCTCCCGTTCGCCCTCGCTCCACTCCGACGGGCCGCGCATCACCCGGTCGAGCTCGTTCGAGAACGGCTCCCCGAAGAGGTCGGGCCGGTAGAGCAGCGTCTTGACCACGCCCAGCGCCTCCGGCGGAGCATGGTCGGCGCCGAGCACCGCGAGCCTCACTCGATCACCTCGTTCGCGGCGTCGAGGCGGCGGAGCCCCTCGGCGATCGCGGCGCCGACCGTCTGCTCGAAGATCGCGTCCTCCGACAGGCCGGCGTCGAGCAGCGCCCGGACGTCGCCGTCCGTGATCGTGAAGGCACGATTGCGCACCTTGTCGAGGTAGTCCGCGGCGGCGGGGGAGAAGTCGGTCGTCGCCGCGATCCGGCGGAGCCGTTCGAGCTCGTCGCCCATTGCTCGGAAGACTACTCCGCCGGCTCCAGCGCGACGCGTAAGCTCGTCCGGAACATCCGAATCGAGGAGACGAGGCCAATGGCATTGCAGCTCGGCGACACCGCACCCGACTTCGAGGCTCAGACCACCGAGGGAACGATCCGGTTCCACGAGTGGATCGGCGACAGCTGGGCGGTTCTGTTCTCACACCCGAAGGACTTCACGCCGGTGTGCACCACCGAGCTCGGCTACATGGCCAGCATCAAGCCGGAGTTCGACCGCCGCGGCGTCAAGATCATCGGCCTCTCCGTCGACTCGACCGACCGCCACGCGGACTGGTCGCGCGATATCGAGGAGACGCAGGGGACGGCGCCCAACTACCCGATCATCGGCGACTCCGACTTCAACGTCGCGAAGCTCTACGGCATGCTGCCCGCGGAGACCTCGGGCGACTCGCTCTCGCGGACGCCGGCCGACAACCAGACCGTCCGCAACGTGTTCGTGATCGGCCCCGACAAGAAGGTGAAGCTGATCCTCGTCTACCCGATGAGCACCGGCCGGAACTTCGACGAGGTGCTGCGCGTGGTCGACTCGCTGCAGCTGACGGCGAAGCACAACGTCTCCACGCCGGCGCAGTGGCAGCCCGGCGGCGACGTGATCATCGGCGGCTCGGTCTCGGACGAGCAGGCTCGCGAGCTCTATCCGGGCGGTTGGCAGTCTCCCCGTCCGTACATCCGGATCGTTCCGCAGCCGAAGTAGGGTCGCGCACGGCACGGATCCGCGCGAGGGCGTCGTCGCAGGCGGCGCTCACGCGCGGATCGTCGCTCGCGTGGTGGGCCACCTCGTGCAGCGTCTCGAGGTAGTCCTCCAGGTCGGACCGGCAGACGACCGCCGTCACCGCGCCGTCGCAGAAGCGCCGCACGCGTGACGGCATCGATCCGGCGGCGAGCTGCTCGAGCACGGCCTGCATGTACCCGACGCAGGTCGACGCCGTGGTCGGGTCGTTGACGCCGGGCGAGAGCGCGCGAATCGCGATGTCGGCCAGCTGACGGAGCCCGTAGCCGACGTCGCGGGTCACCTCGCGCTCGTTGGCGATCGGGATCAACGCCCGGATGTGCTGTTCGTCCGTCGGAGTGCCGTCGGTCCAGAACTCCGCCAGCAGGCTGCGCTCGGTCACGAAGTCGCCCGGCGCGACCAGCACGTTCAGGCGGAGCTCCCCCTCGTCGACCTGGCGGCGTACCTGCTCCACCGCGACCGTCTGCACGAACCCCGGTCGACCTGCGTGGACGCGCGCCGGTTCCCCTTCCTGCCGCCAGCGTCGCACGAGCTCGTCGGGATCGCCGTGTTCGTCGTGCTCGTCTGCGCCCTCGGCGAGCGCTTCCGCCGCCGCCAGCGCCGAGTTCGCGATGCCCGCGGCGATCGTGGACAGCTGGATCGACGTCGACATGTGGTGGATGAAGAGCAGCAGCAGCCCGAGGGTGAGGATCGCGAGCGCGGTCGCCACCGTCACGCTCAGGCTGGGAACGAAGCGGGTCGGGGAGTCGCGACCGCGGATCGTGCGCAGCACGAGCAGGCAGTAGGCGAAGATGCCGACGAACGAGCCGGCGACGATCTGGTTGATGCGGTCGCCGAGAAAGTTGCGCAACGTCCGCGGGCTGAACTGCTGCGAGACGAGCTGCAGCGACACGACCGTGAGCGAGAAGGTCAGCCCGGCGACGGTGATCAGCGCGGTCGCGATCGTCGAGAGGATGCTGCGCGCCGTCGAGGCGTCGCCGGTGAAGCCCGCCAGCCCGTCTGCTCCGCCGAGCGCCCGGTCGAGCCAGGTGACGAGGAACGAGAGCGCGATGAAGCCGGCGACGATCGCTCCCGGGATGAAGACGAAGCCGTAGCGGACGTTGTGCCAGCGCGCACGCAGAAACGGCCCCAGCTCGAGCGTCATTCGTGCTCACTACCCCGCTGACCGCCGTCGAACCGCACGTTTCCGAGTGCAGGCGTCCGTCAACGAGGCCACCATGGGACGCGTGCCTGCGCGGAAGTTCCTGCCGCAGCTCGCCGAGCGGTCACTCGTGGAGTTCTTCGACGACCACTGCGCGCAGTACGCGTCGTCGATCGCCTACCACGTGCTGTTCTCGATCTTCCCGCTCGCGATCGTGCTCGCAGGCGTCTTCGGGATTGTCGTGCACGCCACCGGCTCGCAGGCCGACGTGGTCGACACGATCGTGCGCAACGTGCCCCTCTCGCCGAGCGGAGACCGGAAGCTGCGGAACCTGCTCGAGGGCGCGACCGGCAACCTCTCGGCGCTCGGGCTGATCGGCGTCGTCGGCATCGTCTACGCCGCGAGCGGGATGATGGCCTCGATCAGGCTCGCGCTCGACGAGGCCTGGGACGTCGAGGAGGTCCGGCCGTTCCTGCGCGGGAAGCTGATCGACATCGGCCTGGTGCTCGTCGCCGCCTTCCTCGCCCTCGCCTCGCTCGGCGTCACGATCGGCGCGCGCACCGCCGGCGGCGTGGCTGGGTCGTGGGCGGTCGGCAGCTGGTTGCTCGGCGTCGGCGTGCCGCTCCTGACCTCCTTCTCCGTCGTCCTCTTCCTCTACCGCGTCGTGCCGGCCGCAGAGGTTCGGCTACGCGACGCGGCTCCCGCCGCGCTGCTCGTCGCCTGCATCTTCGTCCTCACCGAGAACCTTTTCGCGATCTACGTGCAGCATTTCGCGAACTACAACGCGATCTACGGGTCGCTCGGCGCCGTGATCGCCTTCATGTTCTTCGTCTACCTCTCCTCGCTCTCGTTCCTCTTCGGCGCCGAGGTGGCGAGCGAGTGGCCGCGGGTGCGTGCGCGCATCGCCGCCGGCGAGGTCGAGGACGACGGCGAGCCGCTCGCGGCGCAGCTGTGGCAGCTCGCCAAGGGGCTCTGGGTGCGCGACTCCGGTTGACCCCGCAACGAATGACCGCGGTCGGCCGTTCTCCCTGCGAGACCCGACTTCGGAGGTGGCGAAGGGATGGCAAGACCGGCGCGCCGCCGCAGGCGCCGCCGTACCGCGAGCCGCGTGCTGCCGCTGCTCGCGTTGACGCTGCTCGTGGGAGCGGTCGCGGTGGTCGCGGCGACCGTCGCGATCGCGCGCTCGCAGTGGCGCTCGTTCACCTCGAGCTGCAGCCTCCAGGGGTTGCATCCGCGGGTCGTGCTCGGCAACGACAGCTACGTGTACGCGGCCGACGGCACGTTTCTCGGCGCGGTCCCCGCCGAGATCCACCGCCGCCGGGTGACGCTCTCGCAGGTCTCGAAGTGGGTGCCGAAGGCGACGGTCGCGATCGAGGATCGACGGTTCTACCAGCACCAGGGGGTCGACTTCCAGGGCACCCTGCGGGCGGCGATCGCCGATCTCAGGCACGGGCATGCGGTGCAGGGCGCCTCGACGCTCGACCAGCAGCTGGTCGACAACGTCTACCTGCCGCTGCAGAAGCACACGATCGAGTTCAAGAAGCACGAGGCGTGCCTCGCCCTCAAGCTCGACGAGGCGTGGGGGAAGCGGCGCGTGCTGCAGAAGTACCTGAACTCCGTCTACTACGGCCAGCAGGCGTACGGGATCGAGGCCGCGGCGCAGACCTACTTCTCGAAGCACGCGAAGGATCTTGGCCCCGCGCAGGCGGCCCTGCTCGCCGGCTTGCCGCAGCAGCCGACCGGCTTCGACCCGATCCGCAACCCTGCGGCCGCGATCGCACGCCGCAACCAGGTGCTGCACGCGATGGCGGAGACCGGGGCCATCTCCGCGAAGGCGGCCGCCGGGCTGTCGAAGCTGCCGCTGAACCTGCGCCCCACCCATCTCTACGACACGAAGCGCCAGCCGGGCTTCTTCGACTACGTCCAGTCGCAGCTCGTCTCGGTGTACGGGGCGAAGCGGGTCGCCCGCGGCGGCCTGACCGTGACCACGACGATCCGGCCGCGGCTGCAGAAGCTCGCCGAGAAGGCGATGACCTCGACGCTCGACCGGAAGGACGATCCGGCCTCCTCGCTCGTCTCGATCGACAAGACGGGCGCGATCCGCGCGATGTACTCGCGCTATCCGCGGCGCCCGCTCAAGTTCAACCTCGCGGTCCAGGGGAAGAACCAGGTCGGCTCGACCTTCAAGACCTTCGTGCTGACCGCAGCCGTGCAGGAGGGAATGAACCCCTACGCCACCGACTACCTCTCGGCGCCGTTCCACTACACCTACGGCAACGGTCGCACGTGGGACGTGCACACCTACGAAGGCACCTACGACGGCATGGAAAGCGTCGCGACCGGGCTGATCAGGTCCGACAACACGCTCTTCGCGCGGCTGACGGTCGACGTCGGGCCTGCGAGGGTCGCGCACGTGGCGCGCGCCATGGGCGTCACCTCGCCGCTGCCGCCGTACCCGTCGATCGGCCTCGGCGTCGACGACCTGAGCGTCCTGGAGGTCGCCTCCTCGTACTCCACCCTGGCCCGGCTGGGCATCCGGCGCGACGCGTACGCCATCCAGAAGGTGGTGCTCGGAAACGGCAAGGTCGACCCACGCTGGGGGCCGTCGAAGCCGAAGCGCATCATCTCCGCGGGTGTCGCCGGCACGGTCGACCAGGTGCTGCAGACGAACGTCGAGCGCGGCACCGGCGTCAACGCGCAGATCGGCCGTCCGGCGGCCGGGAAGACCGGCACGACCGAGCACTTCACCGACGGCTGGTTCACCGGCTTCACGCGCCACCTGACCACGTCGGTCTGGGTCGGCTACCCCATCCGGAACGTGCCGATGAAGAACGTGCACGGGATCCAGGTGCAGGGCGGCAGCTTCCCGGCGATCATCTGGGCGAAGTTCATGAAGCCGGCGACCGCCCACTGGAAGCCGGTCCCCTTCCCGGGTGCAGGCGGCGTCGACTTCCGGCCGTGGCACGGCGCGCACCAGTCGGGCGGCACGTCGCCCACGGGCAGCGGTCCCTCCGCCGCCGGCGGGATCTCCACGGGAGGCGGCGGCCCCGCGACGGACCGCGGGCAGCAGCCGGGTCCCGTCCAGCCGCCAGTCTTCCCAGCAGCAGGGCTGAGCATGGGCGACCGCACCGCCGACGACCGGAGCCGCGTCTCGTTGCAGCCGATCGGCACGCCGGTGCCGCTCACCTTCGCGGGCCTGTTGATCGCCTCCTTCGTGATGAGCGGCTCCGAGCTCGGGTGGATCTCGGCGAGCGAGCACGCGACCGTGGGCTGGGTCCTGCTCGCGGTGCCCGGGCCTTTGCAGCTGCTCGCCGCCTGGTGGGGCTTCGTCACCCGCAGTGCGGCCGCCTCCACGGGCTCGGGGATTCTTGCCGCCGCCTGGCTGGCGTTCGCATTCGACCGGATCCACACCGGCACAGGCCCGCCAGGCCCTTCGGGCGCGGTCGCGTTGATGGCGATCGCCGCCGCCGCGGCGCTGCTCGTGCCCACCCTCGCCGAGCTCCGTGTCGGCGGCCTCCTGCCTGCCGGCGTGCTCGGGCTGGCGGCGCTCCGGTTCTGCTTCACGGGCGTCGCCGGGCTCACCGACAGCACCGCCTGGACGCACGTCTCGGGCTGGGCAGGACTGGTCGTCGCCGCGGCCGCCCTGTACGGCGCGCTCGCCCTCGAGCTCGAGGGGACGAAGCAGCAGGCGCTCCTGCCGACGTTCAGGCGCGGCGCTGCGAGGCTCTCGATCCAGTCGGACGACTTCGAGCGCCAGGTCACGCGGCTGCCCCGCGAGCCGGGCGTCCGCAAGACGCTCTGATCAGAGCCGACGTGACGGTCGCGACCGCGACGAACGCGAGGCAGCTGCCGACGACGACCGCCCCGCCGAGACGGCCGAGGCCACCGTGGTCGACGAGCGGAAGCGTCACTCCTCGGGTGCGATCAAGGCGAGCCCGGTCTCGGGGTCGACCACCTTTCGCAGCTCGGCCGGCGTCTCGGTGAGCACGACCTCGAGCGTCGGACGCACACGGCCCGCGATCAGGTGACCGGCATGGGCGTTTCCCCCGGAGTCGCCGACCACGATGTGGGCGTGCACCTTCGGCTCGCCGTCCTCGAGCGCGACGTCGCCGGTGAGGGCGGCCACCTCGACCTGCTCCTGCACCTGGATCTCGTCGTACTCCTTGCGCTCCCAGTCGAAGTAGCCGAGGGTGACGCCGCTGAAGGCGCCGATGCCCGTGAAGTGTGCGGCGCTGAGGCCGTGCTCCCGCGCGAATCCCTCGAGACCGTCCATCGCCTCGTCGCCCTGCTCGAACACGAGCGCCCAGGTGCGCCTTCCGTCGCCTGCCAGCTCTCTGGCGTTCACGATTCCTCCTTTCGGTGTCACGCCACGGCTTCCCGATCCCGCCCGTCCGACACCCGTTTCGTCCCTCCCCTGCGCGGGATGTGAAGACGAAAGAGACCTTCGACGGAAGGAGGAAGAAGTGGCTCGCGATGTGAGAACACGCGACCAGCGGCGGCGGGCGCAGACGCCGGAGCCGCCCTACGACACCGCTCCGGACACGGGCCGCGCCGCCGACGACCCGCTGGCGGGGGATGTCGTGGACGAGCGCGAGCTCGAGGTCGTCGACCGGCAGGGGAACCGGTGGGCGTTGCGCCCGATCCCCCGGGGCCAGTACGACTACATGGGGTTCGGCGTCTTCTGGTGGGCCGTTTTCTGGCTCGTGATCATCGGGCTCCTCGTCTGGTGGGCCTGGGGCTACTGAGGAGCTCGTGAGTCCGGCCGATCGCCGGCGGACGCGGCGGCTGCCGCCGATCAGGCGGAGGTGACCGCCGCCACGGCGCGCTCGATCTTCGCGCGAATCTCCGCCGCGATCGGCTCCAGCTCCGCGCGCCCGACCAGCCCGAGCAGCGCAACCGGGTCGACCGCGGAGACGTGCGTCACCTCGTCGGCGACGTACACCACGACGTTGCAGGGCAGGAGCGTCCCCAGCTCCGGCTCCAGGCCGAGCGCACGGTGGGCATACGGCGGGTTGCACGCACCGAGGATCACGTAGGGCTCCGTCGTCTCGCCCAGCCGCTCCTGCAGCGTCGACTGCACGTCGATCTCGGTGAGGACGCCGAACCCCTCGGCGGCGAGTGCGCCGCGGGCGCGCTCCACTGCGTCGTCGAACGAGAGGGTGGTGGTGCCGGTGAGGTTGAAGCTCGAGGTCGACGTCGACACGGTGGACGCTCCTGCTCGCGGTTTCGGATCGGTCCGGCGAGGCTACCGCCCGCTTGTCGTCGCGGCACCCGGGGTTTCACGTAACCGAAATCAGGGTCGAGCCGTTGTGAACCGAGATGCCACGGAACCGGACGCAGAACGAGACGAGCACCCGGTCGGGCAGCGCCGATCCCCGGGGCCGCCCGGCGCCCGACGAGGCTCGGCTCGAGGAGGCGACAGACCCGCAGCCCGAGCGCGGCGAGCCGAGCGTCGGGGAGCCCGAACTCGGCGACCTCTCGCGGTCCGACTGGTTCGCCGTCGTCAAGCGGGCCGGCAAGGAGATGCTCGACGACAACATGATGATGATCGCGCAGGCGCTCGCCTACTCGAGCTTCCTCGCGATCCCCTCGGTGCTACTGGTCGCGATCGGCGTCTTCACGCTCACCGTCGGCCCGTCGACGATCACGAGCGTGATGAACCATCTGGGCGGCGTGCTTCCCGCCCAGGCGACGACCCTCGTCTCGAACAGCCTGCACCGACTGAACGACCAGCGGGGCAGCTCGATCGCGATGATCGGCGTCGGCGGCGTGCTGGCGCTGTGGTCGACGACCGGCGCGATGACCACCTACATGACGGCGCTCAACATCGCCTACGACCGCGACGACACCCGCGGGTTCCTGAAGAAGCGGCTGGTCGCGCTCGTGATGGTCGCCTGCATCGGCGCCGCGTTCCTGCTGATCGCCGTCTTCCTCATCTTCGGGCCGCAGATCGAGCACTACCTGGGCGACGCGATCGGCTTGCAGTCGGTGCTCACCTGGGTCTGGTGGGCCGCACAGTGGCCGATTCTGATCGGCGGGTTGATGGCCGCGTTCGCGACCTTGCTCTACCTCGGCCCGGACGTCGAGCATCCCCGCTGGAAGTTCCTCACTCCCGGCTCGGCGGTCGCGGTGGTCGCGTGGCTGGTCGCGTCGGGCGCGTTCGCCTTCTACACCGCGAACTTCGGCTCGTACAACAAGACGTGGGGCTCGTTCTCGGCGGTGATCGTGATGCTCATGTGGCTCTGGATCACGGGCCTCGCCCTGCTCTTCGGCGCCGAGATCAACTCGGAGCTCGAGCGCAGCCGGGAGCTGCGCCGGGGCGAGCCCGCCGAGCGCGACCTGCAGCTAGAGCCGCGCGGCTAGATCAATCATCTAGAAGTCCTGCCGGCAGGCGTCCGCCGACGTCGGCAGGATGCCGCCGATGGGCCAGACGCGGAGGGAGTTCCTTGCGGCTGCGGCGACCGGCGTCACGGCGCTCACCGTGCCGGGGCGTGCGTGGCCGCACGCGGCCGCGGCGACCCCGACGGCGTTCCACACGTTCGTCAGCGACCCGTCCTTGAAGCCGCCGACGCTCGCGGTGACCGCGCGGACGACGCCGTCTCCCGGCTACGTGTTCGTCTCGACGCTGACCGGGCCGGGCCAGCGAGGGCCGATGATCGTCGACGATCGCGGCGACGTCGTGTGGTTCCGGCGCACCAAGGCGGTCGCGATCGACTTCCGGCGCCAGCTCTACCGCGGCCGGCCCGTGCTCACCTGGTGGGAGGGGACGATCTCGCAGCAGGGTGTCGGCCAGGGGGAGGGCGTGATCGTCGACCAGAGCTACAAGGAGGTGGCACGGGTCCGCGCCGGCAACGGCCTGCAGGCCGACGTGCACGAGTTCCTCCTGACGCCCGCCGGCACCGCGCTGATCACCGCCTACGACCCGGTCGACGCCGACCTGACCGCCGTCGGCGGGCCGGCATCGCATCCCACCCTCGACTCGGTGGTGCAGGAGGTCGACGTCCGCAGCGGCCGCACGCTCTTCCAGTGGCGCAGCCTCGACCACGTCCCGATCACCGACAGCTACGCACCGATCCTCGACCCGTACGACTACTTCCACGTCAACTCGGTCGACGTCGACACCGACGGCAACCTGCTGGTCTGCGCGCGCAACACCTCGGCGGTCTACAAGATCGACCGCCGCAGCGGCGAGGTCCTCTGGCGGCTCGGCGGCCGCAGCAGCGACTTCCAGCTCGGCCCGCGGGTCTTCTTCATGTACCAGCACGACGCACGCGCTCACGCCGACGGCACGATCACGCTGTTCGACGACGGGCCGGGCCCGTCGTCGACGCAGTCGCGCGCGATTCGCATCGGCCTCGATCAGGCCGCGCGGCACGCGACCCTGATCCAGGAGTTCGTGCATCCCACGCCGATCTCGTCGGTCGCGATGGGGAACGCACAGGTGCTTCCCGGCGACAGCGTCTTCGTGGGCTGGGGCACCGAGCCGTACGTGACCGAGTTCGGCCCGCTCGGTGACGTCCGGTTCGACGCGACGTTCCCCGGCGGCGCCTGGAACTACCGGGCGTTCCGGAACGTCTGGGTCGGCAAGCCGGCGCACGGCCCCGCGGTCGCGGTCCGGCGGCACGGCGCGGGCGCGACCGTCTACGCGAGCTGGAACGGCGGCACCGCGCACGCCTTCTGGCGCGTCGAAGGAGGCCGCGACGCGCAGACGCTGGAGCCGCTCCGCACCGTCCCGAGAACCGGTTTCGAGACGGCGATCCCGGTCCCGGGCCGCCCGCCCGTGCTGCGGGTGTCGGCCCTGGACGCGGGCAGGAGGGTGCTCACCTCCCGCGTCCACCGCGCGTGATCGCGGCGGGCCGGTAGGCCTACGCGGTGGCGACGACGGGCGAGCTGCCGAGCGGCGCGCCGGTGCGGTCGCGCGCGACGGCGGCCGCGTAGCGGGCGCCTGCGGGGATCTCGAGCGCCGTCTCGAATCCCGTGCGCTGCACCGTCTGCGACCGGTCGAGTGCGCTCTCGCTCGTTCCGCTTCGCAGCTCCCAGGTCGCCACCTCGGTGGCGCCGTTCCAGCTCGCGTACAGCAGCGATCCCGCCCGCGCGAGCGCCGGCCGGTCGAGCGGACGACCCCGCCACGGGAAGCGGAACGTGCGGTAGTTCTCGCCGCCGGGCGGCAGCGTCGCGTCGAACCGAACGTCGCCGAGCGGGCCGAACTCGGTGAAGTGCGGGTCGGTGCCCCAGCCCACGAACGTGTTGCCGTTCGGGAGGAGTTGCACGTTCCCCATCTGGCGGCCGAAGACGGGCGGCCGGTGCCGGAAGTCGTGCACGACGGTCGCCCGCTTGCGCCGCTCGTCGAGCCGGAGCACGAGCGCCCGCGACTGGCTCTCCACCTGCGTCCGCTCCGCGCCTCCGTTGTCGAAGATGCTGATCGTGCCGTCCGGCCGCCGGCGCGCGTCGTGCTGGTAGGCGAACCGGGCACCGCGGCCGAGCGCGAAGTCGCTGTGCTTGCCGCCCAGCCGCCACCGCACCCGGCCCGTCCGGCGATCGACCTTGTACACGCACCAGGTGTTGCGGCCCGAGATCAGCAGGTCGCCGTCGGTGTCGACGTCGATCGCGTTGATGTGGAAGTAGTCCCACGGGTACCCGATCGGGTTGTAGGCGTCGGTCACCGGGACGTGGTCACGGCTGCGCCACTCGAAGAGGACGCGGGCGGACGGGATCTCGAGCTCCTGGGCGACGCCGCCGGTGACGAGCCCGCGCGACGAGGCGCCGACGTGCGAGAGATCGGTGCGGCGCGTCTCGAAGCTCGTGACGAGCGCGGTGTTCCGCGCCGTGATCTGCAGCTCGTGCAGGTCCGACGGCCGCCCGTGACCCGCCGGAAAGCGCGCGAGCTCGCGGTAGGACGCGTCCATCACCACGTGCACGCCGTTCCCGAGCCCGTGGCCGGGGAGCGACTCCCACCAGGTCAGCACCGGCTGCCCCCGGTACACCGCCGGCCTGAAGTCCATCGCCGTCTCCGGATAGGTCTTGCGAAACCACACGAGCTCGCCGGAGTCGTCGACGATCATCACGCCCCGGTAGCCGGGGCCGGCCGAGGGTGAGAGGAAGAGGAGCCCGGGCGCGGCCCGCTCGGCCCGGTGGAGCACCGTCACTCGCAGACGGCCGCAGGTCGCGGCGGGAGTGGAAGTGCAGCACCTTGCCGGTGCTCGTGCCGGTGGCCGCCTCCGGAGACGAGCTCCGGAGCAGCCGGGCGAGCTCGTAACCGCCGCCCGAGGCGAGCGCGAGGCCGAGCCCCGCGGCGGCGGAGCGGCGCAGGAAGCCCGCGCGCGTTGCCCGTGGGTCGCCGTCCGGCACGCCGGGCGTCAGGAGGCGAGCGCGGCGTCGATCGCCTGCACGACGCTCTGCTCGTCGGTGGGGCTCGAGAGCGTGACCTGCTTCGGCGTCGCGCCCGCCTTGCCCACGTAGATCGTCGGAGTCGACGTGACGCCGTCCTTCGACTGCTGGCTGTCGATCGTGGAGGCCTGCTGGGCGACGTCGCTCGACGTCCGGTCGTGCCACAGCTGCCGCGGGTCGAGGCCCGGAATGCTCTCGGCCGCGCGGGCGACCATGGCGTCGTCGAGCCAGCCGGTGTTCTCGGTGCCCTGGTTGTCGTACAGGAGCTCCGCGAAGTTGAACGCCTTGTTCTGCTGTCCGGCGGCGATCATCGCCTTCCGGCCGAGCCTCGAAGCCGGCCCGATGAAGTCGAGCGTCCGGGCTTCGACCGACACCTTTCCCGTCCGGATGTACTTCGTGACCAGGTCGGGAAACACCTGGGTCTCGAACTGCTGGCAGTAGGGGCACTGGAGGTCGATGTACTCGATCATCTTCACGGGCGCTGACGGCGAGCCGAGGGTCATCCCCGACTGCGGTATGCCAGCGAACATCTTGTGCACGGCGGCGGCCTCCGGCAGCCCGGCCTCGACCGACCCGTTCGTCGGCAGGGTCGAGGCGGAGATGCCGTTCGAGCCGCCGCTGAGCACGACCGCGAGCACGACGCCGATCGCGACGAGCGCCACCACCGCGGCCCCGGCGGCGAGCACGCGAGGCGAGGCCTGCCGGCGAGCCGGAGCTCCCTTCGCGCGTACCGGCGGCGGCGCCGACGTTGCCCCGCGCCGCTGCTGCCGTGACTTCTTGCCGCTAGCCACCGTCGCGCAGCGTACCGGCGCCGGGCTCGTCTCCGGCGCGGGCGAGAGCTAAGAATCCGCTCAGAAGCACGAACGCCGTCAGCGCCAGCGTCGGGATCGTCATGTAGCCGAACTCGTTGATCCACTTCACCGCGCAGCCCGTGCCGCCGACGTGGCAGGCCGACGGCTCGGTGACGACCGCGTTCTCGATCAGGAGGTGGTAGATCGAGAGCCCTGCGCCGACGATCGGCAAGGGGAGGAGGTAGCGCGCGAACCGGTGATCGGAGTGCGCCGCCGCGAAGAGCGTCAGGATCGAGAGCGGGTACATGCAGATCCGCTGGAACCAGCAGAACTCGCAGGGGACGAAGCCCGCGTTCTGCGAGAAGAAGAGGCTGCCGCCGGTGGCGATCGCGGCGACGACGAACGCCGCCCACAGCTCGTAGCCCCAGAGCGCGGAGCGGATCGCCCGTAGCGGCGCGGCGACGCCGACGGCCGCGCCGAGCGCGGCCACGAGCAGCACCGCCGCGACGACCTGCCCCGCGACGCCGAGAGCGGCGAGCGCCACGACCGTGTCGTGAATCATCGAGGGAGGCTACCGCGCGAGTGCGCGACGGCGGGAGCGGTCGGCCGCCGCCCCGGCGTGCCGCCGGTCGCCCTCGGCACCCGCCGGACGGCGGTCGAGCTCGGCGAGCCGGTCGCCCTCGCCGTAGACGACGAGCGTGTCGTGCGCCTGGATCCGCGTCTCGCCCGTGGGAGCGCCGTGGTAGCCGCCGTTGCGGCGCACGATCCCGAGCACCACCACGCCTTCCTCGCGCAACGCCAGCTCGCCGAGCGACCGGCCGGCCACCCAGTCGCCGGGCTGCACCGCGAGCTCCGAGACCGCGTAGCTTCCGGAGAGGTCGAGCAGGCTCTCGAGGTCGCGTCTCGGCAGGTCGCTGAACCGGCGCAGGGCGGTGGCGGTCAGGTTCGTCAGCCGGCGGTCGATCCAGGCGTTGCGCGACCCGAACACCAGGACGACGAGACCGACGACGAGCTCGAGGATGCGGATCCACTGCGCCCCCGTGCCGCCGCCGCGGAAGCCGATGATCAGGGTGCTCGCCGCCGCCACGATGCCGGCGTTCCCGAGCAGCATGAGCCCCATCACCACGCGGCGCCGGACGGGATGCGAGACGACGGGCTCCGACTCCCGCGTCGTGAAGCCGGTGCCGGTGAACGCCGAGCGGGCCTGGAAACGGGCGGTCTCGCGCGACATCCCCGTCGCGACGAGGATCACCGTCGCGGCGCGGGTGAGGACGAGCGAGATCGCAACGACCAGGAGAAGCGACGCGATGGCGTACACGAATCCTCACTACCCGCTGCCTCCCCGACGAACACGAGGGCGCGGTCGAGCAGCAGCGGCGTGGTCACCTCGAACACGAAGACCGAGCCGAGCACCAGGGCGGCCACCTCGGTGCCGACGTCGGGCGCCCCCGCCGTCGCCGCGCGACCGACGGTGTACGAGGCGAGACCCACGGCCATGCCCGCGTACGGGAGCTGGGCGACCCCGATGCGATGACCCCAGCCCCACCGGCGCGCCGGGCTCGCGAGCAGGCCGAGCCAGCTGCCGCCCGTGCGGCCGACGGCTCGCGCCAGGACGTACGCGGTCCCGATCCCGCCGAGTGCGACGAACTGGTGGACGTGCACGTCGGCTCCGGTGACGATGAAGAAGACGAGGAAGACCGGCGCCTCCAGCACGCGCACCGCGTCGAAGATCTCGTCGGCGCCGCGGCGGCCGCCGTTCGCCACGATCGCGCCGGCGGTGAGCGTCGCGATCACGACGGAGGAGTTGAGTGCCTCGACGGCCCCCACCATCAGCATCAGGGCCACCCAGACGAGCAGGAAGCGGTCGCCGAAGCGGTCGATGCGGCGCCCGGCGGCGAGCAGGCCGATGCCCCCGGCGATGCCGATCGAGAGCGAGACGACGACGAGCTGGACGAAGGCATGGATCGCCTCGCGCTGCGCGTTGTGCGCGGCGATCTCGGCGAAGACGAAGGGAGCACCGAAGCCGAAGAGCAGCGCGGCCACGACCGTGTTCAACGCGGTCGCCGCCAGGACGTGGTCGGTGAAGGCCCCTTCGGCCCTGCGCTCGGCGATCAGCGCCTGCACGGTGACGGGCGCCGTCGAAGGCGCGATCGCCGCCAGCAGGTAGGCGGTCGGGCCTCCGACCCCCACCGCGAGTAGCACGGCGAGGCAGACCGCGAACGTGAGCAGGCTGCCGAGCACGGAGATCGGGAGCAGCGTGCGCCCCATGCGCGCGAGCTGCCGCAGATGCAACCGGTCGCCGGTCACGAAGACCATCGCGCCGAGCGCGACCGCGGTGACCGGCTCGACCGAGTCCATCGTCTGGCGGTCGATCACGCCGAGGGCTCTCGGCCCGAGCACGAGGCCGATCGCGAGGAACGCCACGACCTCGGAGATCGGCAGGTAGCGGCGGGCGACGAAGCTCATCGCGAGCGCGAAGAGGCCGAAGAACCCGAGCAGGAACAGCCCCGTCTGACCGTGCACCGGCAGCCCGAAGGCGAGAGCGTGCATCTTCGACGCCTGCCCGATTCGCCGCGAATCCCACCTCGCGGCGGTCGCGCGCCTCGACGGATCGGACGTGCGCCGCGGTCAGCCGACGCGGACGACGAAGAACGCGATCGCGACGTACTGGCAGGTGAGCGCCACGAGGGTGAGGGCGTGGAACACCTCGTGGTAGCCGAAGACGGTGGGGATCGGGTCGGGCCTGCGGAAGGCGTAGACGACCGCTCCGACGGTGTAGGCGACGCCTCCTGCGGCCAGGAGCGCCACCGCCGCCGGGCCGGAGGACGAGGCGAGTTGCGGCATCGCGGCGACACCCACCCAGCCGAGCGCGAGGCCGAACACCGCGGAGAGCCAGCCGGGCGCGCCGACCCAGCAGAGCTTCGTCAGGATCGCCGCGCCTGCGCCCGCCCAGACGACCGTCAACACCACCCGCTGCATCGTCCCGTGCAGGGCGAGCAGCCCCACCGGGGTGTAGGTGCCGGCGATCAGGAGGTAGATGCCGGCGTGGTCGGCCCGCCGCATCCACATCCGCGCGCGCGGGCGCCAGGTGACGCGGTGGTAGAGCGTGCTCGCGCCGAGCATCACCGCGGCCGAGCCGGCGAAGGCGGCCGCCGCGACCAGTCGACGCCCGTCGACCGCGGCGAGGAACGCCGAGCCCACCAGGCAGGCGGCGACGAATCCCCCCATGTGCAGGACGCCCCGCAGCCGCGGGCGCACCGCCTCGAGCTTCTGCTCTGGGGCGCCGGCGGGCATGGGTGTGCGCATCTCTCGGTGCCTCGGTCCTCTCCCGCCGCCTTCGGAAAGCGGCGACGACGTGCAGGCTCGTGCGCTCGGGCCGGGCGGGCGGTCGGCGGGGGCGAGCTCTCGATCGAGCCTCGACGGCAGCCGCGCAAGGTCCGGGGGCACGACCATTCTCGCACAGTGTTCTCCCTGCCGGGGCCGGACGGCTGGTAGGCTGGTCTCGTTACCTGAGCGAGTACCGGATGCGCATCACGCCTCCTCTGCCCGTTCCAAGAGCAGTGGAGGAGGTGTTTTTTCTATGGCAACCGGAACCGTGAAGTGGTTCAACGCCGACAAGGGGTATGGGTTCATCACCCCCGACGAAGGCGGCAAGGATCTGTTCGTGCACCACAGCGCGATCCTCGGCGAGGGCTACAAGTCGCTCGACGAGAATGCGAAGGTCGAGTTCGAGGCCGCCGAGGGCGCGAAAGGCCCCGAGGCGAAGAGCGTCCAGCTCGCCTCCGCGTAAGCGCGGCATCTGCGGCAGCTGCCCCTGAAGCAGCTGCCGCATCCAACTCCCGGCCCGAGGAGGCAGATGGCTTCAAGGAGACCGCAGACAATGGCCAAGCGCGCCCGCGAGCAGGCGCTGAGAGAGAAGCGCGAGCGGAAGCGCGAGAAGAAGGAAGCCGCGGCGTTGCGGCGCGCGGAGGGGCTCCCGTCCTATGTCACCGAGGACGGGGCGGAGGACGGCGCAGGCGACGACCTCGCGGCAGGCGACGAGCTCTCGGCGGACGACGAGCTCTCGGCGGACGACGAGCCGGCGCCGGCTCGTAGCCCGCCGAGCTAGCCCAGGAACTCGTCCCGGAGCTGCTCGGGGCCGGCGGACCGCCCCGCTGCAAGCAGCGCCTCGAACTGATCCCCCTGCCCGTCGAAGCGCGCGCGGAGCGCCTCCCTCGTGGTGTCGAAGCCGGCCTGCTCGTCGGGGGCGAGCGAGATCCCGAGCTCCGAGAGGAGCTGCTCGGCCGCGCCGAGCATCCGGGCAGCCGCGCTGCCGTCACCGTCCTGGGACGTCACACGCGCCGCGGAGATGAGGCCGTACGCGGTCACTTCGCGGAAGCCGATCTGCCGCGCGACGGCGAGCGCCTCGCGAACGAGTGGCTCCGCGAGCTCGAGCTCGTCACGGTCGAGGTGCGCGTTGCCGAGGTTGACGAGCGAGACCGCGAGGCCGTCGGTGTCGCCCAGCTCGCGTGCGAGCTCGACGCTCTGCTTTCCGTAGTCGACTGCCCCGTCGAGGTCGTTCGAGCGCGACGAGATCGCCGCGAGGTTCGACAGAGCGACCGACACCCGCTGTCGCTGCCCGAGCTGCTCGAAGATCGGGATCACGTCCCGGTAGACGGCGGCCGCGGTTTCATGGTCTCCCTCGCCGACCGCGACAGCGCCGAGCTCTGCCATGCACCGCGAGGTGCCGTCGAGGTCGTCGAGCTCGCGGTACAGGTCGAGTGCCTCCTCGAACCAGGCGCGCGCGGTTCGCATGTCGCCGAGCCGGTAGGGGAAGAGACCGCCGTAGGCGAGCACGGCGGCGCGCAGCTCGGGCGAGGCGGTCTCCGCCTTGGCGCACAGCCGCTCGAACACCAGCCGGCCCTCCTCGAGCCGTCCGCGGACGTGCCAGAACCACCGCGCGGCCCGCGCGAGGCGCAGCTCGAGCTCGAGCTCCTCGGCCCCGGCGAACCAGTCGAGCGCCGCCCAGAGATTCTCCTGCTCGGTGTCGAAGAACGCGTAGGCCTGCTCCTCCTCGGCGGTCGCCAGCCTGGCGGCGGCCTCCTCGGCACGGGCGAGGAAGTGCAGCGCGTGGCGGCGCGGCTGCTCGTCGTGGCTGTCCAGCTCGTGGAGCCGTTCGCGGGCGTACTCGCGGATCGTCTCGAGCAGCTGGAACCGGCCGTCGCGGTGACGGAGCAGGCTCGCCTCGACGAGCCCCGACACTTCCTGCGCCGCCTCGGCTCCCGCGACGATTTCGAAATCCTCGAGAGTGAAGCCGCCGGCGAACACCGCGAGACTGGCGAACGCTGTCCGCTCCTGCTCGGTCAGCAGGTCGTGGCTCCAGTCGAGCGTGGCGCGCAGCGTCCGTTGCCGCGGCGGGAGGTCGCGCGCACCGGCGACGAGCAGCTCGAGCGCCCGCTCCAGCCGCTGCTCCAGGGCGGCCGGTGTCAGCGACCGGACACGCGCGGCGGCGAGCTCGAGCGCGAGGGGCAGGCCGTCGAGCCGGCGGCAGATCGCGGCAACCGTGTCGAGCGTCCCTCCGTCGAGCGAGAACGAGGGAGCGACGGCGGTCGCCCGAGCGGCGAACAGCTGCACCGCCTCGTTGGCGGCGAGCTCCTCGCGCCGCTGCTCGCGCGGCGGCACGGGGAGGGGCGGCACCGGGTACTCGTGCTCGCCCGAGAGGCGAAGCGGCGTGCGGCTGGTTGCGAGCACCCGCAGCCGGGGCCCGGCCGCAAGGAGCTCGGCGACGGGCGCGGTGGCCTCACCGAGCTGCTCCAGGTTGTCGAGCACGAGGAGCTGCGAGCGCTCGGAGATCGTGTCGAGCAGGTCGTCGTCGCCGACGCGGAGCGTCTGGGCCACGGCCGGCAGGAGCAGCGCGGAGTCGCGGATCTGTGAGAGGTCGACGAAGGCGGCGCCGTCGCGGAGCTCGGGTGCGAACGCCTCGGCCGCGGCGAGCGCCAGGCGTGTCTTGCCGGTGCCGCCCGGGCCGGTCAGCGTCACCAGCCGGCAGTCGTCGCGCCGCAGCAGCGCCTCGATCGCGGCGATCTCGAGACGGCGCCCGACGAGCGGCGTCGCGGCGACGGGCAGGCGCGGCGCCGTCCGCGGGGCGCGGGCGGCCTGCCCCTCGAGCTCCACGTCCTGGCGGAGGATCGCTCGCTCGAGCTCCTGCAGCGCAGCACCCGGGTCGACGCCGAGCTCGTCGACCAGGCGCGCCCGTGCGGCCCTGATCGCCTCCAGCGCGTCGGCCTGTCGTCCCGCGCGGTACAGCGCGAGCGCCAGTTGCCCCTGGACGCGCTCCCGGTAGGGATGCTCGGCGGCGAGTGCCTCCAGCTCCGGCACGAGCCCGGCGTCGGCGCCCAGCGCGAGGCGCGCGTCCGTCTCGACCTCGCGGGCTCGGAGATGCAGCTCCTCGAGCCGTGGCGCCGCGACGCGTGCGACCGGCTGGTCGGCCACGTCGGCGAGCGGCGCTCCGTTCCACAGCGCGAGCGCCCGGCGCGCCTCCTCCTCGGCCTCGCCCGGCCGGCCGTCGGCGAGCGCCCGCTCCGCGCGCGCCAGCAGCCGCTCGAAGCGGGCGGCGTCGAGCTCGTCGGGCTCGAGCCGAACGCGATACCCGCTGCCGAGTGTCTCGATGCGGTCGGAGCCGAGCGCCCGGCGCAGCCCGTGGACGTAAACCTGCAGCGTCCCGTGTGCGGATTCCGGCGGCCGTTCGCCCCAGAGCGCGTCGACGAGGTGCTCGCGCGGCACGACCTCGCCGCCGTGCAGGAGCAGCTCGGCGAGCAGCGCCCGCTGCTTCGGCGCGCCGAGGGGCACCGGCTCGCCCTGCGCGACCGCCTGCACCGGCCCCAGCAACTGGAATTCCACGGTCTCGACCCCCTTCTCAACCCGGACTGAAGTGGATCTTAAGCGGCCCGGCCGAGTCTCTCCAGGCCCCGCTTCCACAAGAAGGAGAGATCGAAATGATCCACGCAGGAGACAGCATCGAGAACCCGGTCACCGGCGAGCGCCTGGTCTTCCGGCAGACCTCACGCGAGACCGGCGGCGAGGCCGTCGTGATCGAGACCTACGTGCAGCCCAACGGCTTCGTCGCGTCCGCTCACGTCCACCCCTCCCAGGAGGAGCGCTTCCAGGTGCTTCGCGGCACCGTCGGCTTCAAGCTCGGCCGCAAGAAGATCGTCGCCGGCCCGGGCGAGCGCATCACCGTGCCGGCCGGCACGCCACACAGGTTCTGGAACGCCGGCGACGACACCGCGCACTTCGTCTGCGAGATCCGCCCTGCCCTCCAGTTCGAGTCGCTGATCGAGACGATGTTCGGGCTGGCCGCCGACGGCAAGACGAACCGCAGGGGCATGCCGAACCCGCTGCGTCTCGCGGTGATCGCGAACGCCCACTTCGACACCGTGCGGCTGCCGTTCCCGCCCGCCGCGCTCCAGAAGCTCGGGCTTGTCCTCGGCTCGCCGCTCGGCAAGGCCCTCGGCTACGAGCCGGTCTACGTCCCCGGCGGCGAGGGCGTCCCTGCCACGGTGCCCGCATGACCCTGCGCAGGCGCATGTTCCTCGGCACCCTCGTCGCCGCGCTGCTCGCGCTCGCGGCCCTGGGTGTCCTCCTCGGTGCGGGCCGACGGCTCCGCGTCGCCCTCACCTGACCCCCGACCCTGACCCCTGACTGCAAAGGAGCATCCGATGAAGAACCGCACCGCTCTCGTCGTCCCCGCCGTCCTCGCCGTCGTGCTGTGGATCGTCGGGCTCGTCGTCTCGCAGGGCACCACCTCCAACATCGCCGACAACGCGACCGACGCCCAGGTGCTCGCCTGGATCCAGTCGAACACGAATCCGGTGATCCTGGGCGGCTGGCTGTTCATGCTCGGCTGCGTCTCGTTCCTCTGGTTCGCGGGGGTGCTGCGTGAGCGGCTCGCCGCGGCCGAGGGCGGCGTGACCACGTACGCGAACCTCGCGTTCGGCGCCTCGGTCGCCGTCGCCGTGCTGGGCATCGGCACCCAGGGCGACACGGCGAGCGCGATCAACAAGAGCGACATCAGCCCGGCCACCGCGGGTGCGCTGCACCACGTCGGCGACCTCTTCTTCATGGGGGCCGAGCTGGCGATGATCGCGGTCCTCGCCGCCACGGCGGTGCTCGCCTTCCGGACGGCGGCCCTGCCGCGGTGGTGGGGCATCGTCGGCCTGCTCGTCGCCGTCGTGCTCCTGATCGGCCCGATCGGCTGGGCGGCGCTGATCTTCGGGACGCCCGTGTGGACGCTCGGCACGAGCCTGCTCGTCGACCGGCAGGCCGTCCGGCGGCGGGCCTCGGTTCCCGCGACCGCCTGAGAGTCGCAGGCCGGTGTCCGGGCGCGCCGCCGCCCGGACACCGGCCGTCGAGGGTCTACGTGTCGAGGCGCGGTCCGCTCTCGCCGAGCGCTGCGGCACAGTAGGTCGCCGCGCGCGTGAGTGCCTGCGTGCACCTCAGGAGGCGCTCGTCGAGGCCGTGGCTGCGCGCGGTGCGCGCCGCGGCTCGTGCCGAGGCGAGCCCGGTGCGGAGCAGCGCTTCGCTCACGACGCCCGACTCCGCCGCGCTCGCAACCTCGCGCAGCGACGCCGCGGCGAGCAGGAGACTCGAGCCGAAGGGCGTCTCGACCACGCCGGGATCGACGTCGGCGTAGGCGGCGAGCGTCCGCTCGCACACCTCGGCAGAGCGTTGAAGCGTCTCGATCAGCGGCGAGCGAAGCTTCTGGTCGACCATCTGCTCGTGCAACGCCGTTCGCCGTCGTGCGGGTGCGGCCGTCAGGCCAGCGCCGCCGCCTCCTCGCCCGCCTCGCCGGTCTTCTGCACGACGAGCCAGCCGCGGCCTTCGTCGACGACGCGTTCGAACTCCGGCCGCTCGTGGCCGGGTTTCACCACGAAACGGCGATCGTGGGCGCGCACGCGCTGGTAGTCGGCGAGCTCCATCTCGAACCGCTCCAAGCAGCCGATTTGCTCGCACTCGCAGACGAACTGCGTGGCCAGCCCGAGCCGGCCGGCGAGCTCCTCGATCCGGTCGTTGACGGCCCGGAAGACGCTCTCGTTCTCGGCCGCGCGGCGCTCGCGCTCGCTCATGCACCCCTCGGCATCCGCGCAGTCTGCCACGGCGACACGCCCCGGCGGAGGTATGGAAATGCCGCTGTGGTGGAAACCCCCAGCCGGTGGTCGAGAGGAATGACGAGGGGCCGGTCCGCGTCGCAACCGGCGTCGAGGGCCTGGACGAGATCCTGCACGGCGGGCTGCTTGCAGGCCGTACGTATCTCGTCCGGGGCGGCGCGGGTGTCGGGAAGACCGCCCTCGGCATGCACTTCCTCGTCGACGGTGTGAGTCGCGGCGAGTCCGTCGCGTTCCTGAGCCACGGGACGACGGTCGAGATGCTGCGGGCCGACGCCGCATCGGTCGGGCTCGACGCCGGACGCGTGCACTTCCTCGACTTCACTCCGGGCCCCGACTTCTTCGCGCAGTCGCTGTCGTACGACGTCTTCTCCGCCGGCGAGGTGGAGGGCACGGCGTTCGCCTCCGGGCTCGTCGAGCGGTTCGCGTCGCTCCGGCCGACGCGGGTGTTTCTCGATGCGCTCACGCTGGTCCGGCACCTCGCTGCCGACGTGGTCGACTTCCGCCGCTACGCGCAGGCGTTCCTCAGCTTTCTCACCTCGACCGGCGCGACGGTGATGTTCGCCTCGGGCAGCTCCGATCGCGAGTCGGACGAAGACCTGCAGTTCATGGCCGACGGGGTGATCAACCTCGACTACTCGGCGAACCTCGGCCGCACGATCACGATCAGCAAGCTGCGGGGCTCCGGCTTCCGGCTCGGCAAGCACTCCGCGAAGATCGACGACCACGGCTTCCACGTGTTCCCGCGCCTCCTGCCCGAGACCTTCTCGGGCCCGCCGGGCGGTGAGCTCGTGCCGTCGGGGATCGCGGAGCTCGACTCGATGCTCTACGGAGGGATCGAACGGGGCGGGATCACCCTCGTCACCGGCCCCACCGGCGTCGGCAAGACGACGCTCGGAACCCGGTTCATCAAGGAGGCCGCGGCACGCGGCGAGCACTCGGTGATCTACAGCTTCGAGGAGTCGGCCGCCGTCCTGCAACGGCGGGCCGAGGGTGTCGGCATGCCCGTCGGCGAGATGATCGACGCGGGGATGCTCTCGGTGGTCGAGATCGAGCCGCTCCACTACACCCCTGACGAGTTCGCCACCATCGTCCGCGACGAGGTCGAGCGCCGGCAGGCACGGGTCGTGATGATCGATTCGACGTCCGGGTACCGGGTCTCGATGCAGGGCGAGGCGCTCGTGCCGCACCTCCACGCGTTGTGCAAGTACCTGAAGAACATGGGTGTGACGGGCCTGCTCGTGTACGAGGTGCCGGAGATCACCGGGGAGTTCCGCGTCACCCGCGCCGACGTCAGCTACATCGCCGACAACATCGTCTTCCTCCGCTACGTCGAGATCGGCGGCGAGCTGCGACGGGTCGTCGGCGTGCTGAAGAAGCGGACGAGCGACTTCGAGAAGGTGCTGAGGGAGCTGCGCATCACCGGGCGACGGCCTGGTCGTGGGCGAGCCCCTCGCGGGCTTCCGCGGCATCCTCAGCGGCGTCCCGACCCCGGACGGCGGCCCTGGCTGAGGCCGCGCACGAGGAGTCGCCGCGGCGGCGACGCGTGCTGCTGCTGATCGACCATCGCAGGAACGGCGAGCTCCTGCGCGACTGGCTGCTCGCGGGCAGGGTCGCTCGAGCCGGCGGGCGCTCTGGACGACGCCGACGTCGTGATCGCCGATCGCCAGCCTCGTTCGCGAGCGAGCGTGACGCGGATCGGGCAACTCAGGGAGCGGGTGCGCCCGCGTTTCCTGCCCGTGCTGCTCCTGCTTCCCGAACGGAAGCTTCCCGGACTCACGCCGGACATCTGGCAGGAGGTCGACGAGGTGCTCGCCACGCCGATCCGGCAGGCCGAGCTGCAGCTGCGGCTCGAGCGGCTGCTCGCGCTCCGCGCCCAGTCGCTGCAGACCGCCGGCAGGCTGCAGGAGCTCGGGCGGTCGAACACCGATCTCGAGCAGTTCGCCTATGCGGCCGCGCACGAGCTTTCGAGCCCGCTCACGGTCGTCACCGGTGTGATCGACACGATCGCCGCCCGGTCGAGCGACGTGCTCCCGCCCTCGCTCGCGGAGTTGCTCAGGGCCGCGCAGCGGGAGAGCTCGCGGCTGCAGCGGCATGATCGCGGAGCTGCTCGCGTACTCACAGGTCGACACGGCCGGGGAGCCGGGACCGGTCGACCTCGGAGCCGTGGCGGGCGACGTCGTCGGCTCCTTCGCGCAGGAGATCGCCGAGACGGGCGCCGTCGTCGAGGTCGACCAGCTGCCGGTGGTCGTCGGCCGCGCCGCGCAGCTTCACCTCGTCTTCGCGAACCTCATCGGCAACGCGTTGAAGTACCGCGACCCGGTCGAGCCGCCGCGCATCCGCGTGTCGAGCGAGCGCGGACCGCGGCACGTCGTCGTCTCGGTCGCCGACAACGGCGTCGGCATCGACGCGGAGCATGCGGGCACCGTCTTCGGCATGTACTCGCGCGGCGCCCGCACCGGCCGCCAGGCGGGGCACGGCATCGGCCTCGCGCTCTGCCGCCGCGCGGTCGAGCGCCACGGCGGCGAGATCTGGGTGGAGCCGGCGCCGGGCGAGGGAAGCATCTTCCGCTTCACGCTGCCGGCCGGGCGCGCCGCGTCGGACGGCGCGCCCGGGGGGCCGGCCTAGACGACCTCGTCCTCGACGACCGTACGGCGGCGACCGACGGGGCGATCCTCGACGACGGTGCGCCGTCCGCCGACGCCGCCCCAGCTCGACCAGAACATCATCGAGATGAGTGCGCCTGCGACACCGACGGCGAGCAGGATGTAGCCGACGGTGTTGACGTCGAAGCCGCTGGTCGTCACGTGCACCGCGAATGCGAGCACTGCTCCCACGGCGATCAAGATCAGACTGACTCCGATACCCATGTCGAGGCCTCCTTTTGGGGGGTTCTGTCGGGCGGTCCGTTCGTCTCCCGACGGTGTGGCTAGCCGAGGGGGCAACGGCCGTGACGCCCGAATGGGTACGGCCGGCGCCGCGTGGATCAGGTGACGCGGAGGCCCGCAGGCGAGATGCGCTCGTGCTCGCCGCTCTCGACGAGGCGGCGGAGCCGGTCGACCGCGTCCCAGACGTCGACGAAGCGGGTGGAGAGCGGCGCGAGCCCGAGCCGGACGACGTCGGGCGGGCCGAAAGTCGGGGACGACGTCTGCACGCTCGATCAGCGCACGGCAGATGCGGAGCGCGTCCGGGTGGCGCAGCGCGACGTGGGAGCCCCGCCGCCGCGGGTCGCGCGGGCTGCCGAGCGAGAAGCCGAGCGGCGCGAGCACCTCGTCGTGCAGCGAGACGACGAGCTCCGTCAGCGCGACGGACTTGGCGCGAGCCTCGTCGATGCCGGCTTCGGCGGCGAGCGCGACGCCCGCGTCGACGGCCTCCAGCAGCAGGATCGGCGGCGTGCCGGCCAGGAAGCGCTCGATGCCGGCCCGCGGCTCGAAGGGACGTTCCATCGCGAACTGCTCGCGCTGGCCGAACCACCCCCAGATCGGAGATCGCAGGCGGGATTGCAGCTCGCGCGCGACGTAGAGAAAGGCCGGAGCGCCCGGCCCGGCGTTCAGGTACTTGTAGGTGCAGCCGACGGCCAGCTCGGCGCCGGCCGCGTTCAGGTCGACTCGCACGACCCCGGCCGAGTGCGAGAGATCCCAGACGACGGGCGCGCCGTGCCGCGCGGCCACGGCGGCAAGCGCCGGTAGGTCGACGAGTGCGCCCGAGCGGTACGCGACCTGCGAGAGGACGAGCAGGGCGACGTCGCCGTCGGCCAGAACGGCCTCGAGGCTCTCGGGCGTCGGGCCCTCGACCGGGTCCCGTCTCGAACAGCCGGAGCTCGAGGTCGTGCCGGTGGCAGAGACCTTCGAGCACGTAGCGGTCGGTGGGGAAGTTGTCGCGGTCGGTGGCGAGCACCCGCCCGCTGCCGAGTTGCGCTTCGAGCGCGGCGGCGCAGAGCTTGTAGAGGTTGACGGTGGTCGAGTCGGCGACGATCACCTCGCCGGGGCGGCGCCGAGCACGTCGCGGGCGAGCCGGTCGCCGACCCGTCGCGGCGCGTCGATCCAGTCGTGCCAGCCGGTGACGAGCCGCTCGCCCCACTCGTCGACGAACGCGCGAGGCGCGCACGCGTGGCGAGCGGCAGCCGGCCGAGCGAGTTGCCGTCGAGGTAGATCCGCGGCTCGTCGCCCGTCACGAACCGCTCGCGAAAGCGGGCGAGCGGGTCGCCCGCGTCCAGCGCCAGTGCCTCGTCGCGTCTCATGCGAGCCGCGCCAGCTCCTCGAGGACGCTCGCCCACACGGGCGAGCGTGGATCGATGGGCTCGAAGTGCCCGCAGTCGTGCTCGAGCAGCGTGCAGTCGTCGCCGGCCGCACGGGCGGCACGGTGGTAGGCGTGCGACTGGGCCACCGGCACGACGTCGTCGTTCCTGCCGTGCGCGAGCACGGTCGGAACGCCCGTCGGCAGCGCCTGGATGGGGTCGGCGTCCCGCCACTCTTCGGGTGTCGCATCGCCCATGAAGTCCTGCGCCGCACCGCTTCCGAGCTTCGCGCCCGCCTGAAGATCGCAGACGCCGGCGAGCGACACGGCCGCTGTGACGCGCCGCCGGCCGGCGAGCCAGAGTGCGAGGTGGCCGCCCGCGGAGTGGCCGACGGCGACGACGCGGCTCGTGTCGAGCGGTTCTTCGATCCCGGCGATGGCGGCGCACGCTGCGGCGACGTCGGCGAGCGTGGCGGGGTACCCGCCGCCCCCGCCGACGCGCCGGTATTCGACGTTCCAGGCGGCCCAGCCGGCCCCGCCGAGCGACGCCGCGACCGCTCGCATGATCTCGCTGCCGTACGCGCCCCGCCAGAAGCCGCCGTGGAGCACGACCGCGACGGGATGCGGCGGCTCGCCGGCGGGAAGCACGAGCTCGGCGCGCTGGTCCGGATGGTCGCCGTAGCGGTGGGCGGAGACCCGGCAGCCGGGCGGGTCCGGCCAGGCGGCGAGCTCGGCGAGGAAGGTGTCCAGCTCGTCGTCGGAGGTGCCCGTGCTCACCGGGAGACGATCGCAGAACGCGCCGGCCCGCGCGGGCTTCCTCACCGGCCGCGACCGTTCGCGCCAGCGCGTCGGACAACTGGTTGGTGTCGCGCACCTCTTGGTGTCAGACACCTTTTGGTGTCAGACACCTTTTGGTGTCAGACACCCTTTGGCGTCAGGCGCGGCCGTTCGAGAGCACGTATGCGCGACGGTGGAGCTTGCCGATCATCGCGTACACGTGCCAGTGGCAATCCCGCAGCATGATCTCGTAGTTCCGCTCGCCGAACCGGCTGACGTAGCGGTCGCGGTCGCGCAGGAGGCGCGCCGCCCAGAGCAGCCGGCGGCCGGGCTTGCCGATCTCCTCCTCCGCCCGCTCGCCCCATTCGCTGCCGATCTCGATCCGCTCGTCGACGCGCAGGCCGGCCCTGGTCATTGCGGCCTCGACGTGTCCGGCGTCCATGCTCGTCGGCACGAGCTCGTCGCCGGAAAGACGGGCCGCCTCGCCGGGCTCGAGGAGATCGGTCGCGAGCATCAGGTAGATCAGGGCCCGACCGCCGGGCCGCAGCACGCGGCACATTTCGGCGAAGACCGCGTCGAGGTCGGCGACGAGGGTGAGCACGTCGCGGCACCAGACGAGGTCGACGGAGCTGTCGGCGAGCGGCAATTCCTGCGCGCGCCCGAGTTCGCACCGCACGCCGCCAGCGCGTGCCACGTCGACGTGGCGTGGAACGGGGTCGACGCCCAGCATGTCGAAGCCGAACCGCTCCGTCAGCGCGACAGCGTGCGCGCCCTCTCCGCAGCCGATGTCGACGCCGGCAGCACCGTGCGGCAGCCCGAGGGCGGCGACGACGTCGTAGAGCGCCTCCGGCCCGCGCGGGTCGAGGCTCGCGTCGAGGGCCTCGTGGAAGGCCTCCTCGATGCGGGGGAACGCGTCGTACGACTCGTGCAGCCTCGCGGCGTCGGCCATGCGCCAATCATCACGGAAGCGCCGACCCCCGCGGCCGCGGGGGTCGGCGGCGCGGTCTGCCGTGCCGCGAGCGCTGCGGTTCGAACCTGGTGTCAGACACTTAAAGGTGTCTGACACCAGTACGGAGCGCCACCCGCGCCGTGGCTCGAATCGGTGTCAGCTGACACCAGTGGCGCTGCGGCTCAGGATGCGCTCCGGAGACTCGTCCGGTGCAGCGTGGCCCGCGCGAGCTCGCCCGGCTCGCTGCCGGCGCGCGCGACGGGCGAGCCGTCCGGCGACCAGATCGACGACACGCCGGCGGTGCGGTCGTAGCCCTCGCCGGTGGCGCCGGCGCAGCTCGCGAAGGCGACGTCGGCCCGGCAGGCGCGGGCGATGCCGATCGCCCGCGCCTCCTGCACCGCGAGCTCGTCGTGATGGTGGACGAGCCCGGCCGCGTACAGGTCGATCCCGAGCGCGGCGGTGCCGGCGACATGCTCGGCGACGCCGGTGTCCTTGCAGATGCCGAGCCCCACGAGCCAGCCGTCGACGTCGATCGCCGCGGGCCCGGGGCCGGGCGAGAAGCGGCGGCCCTCCTCGCTGCCGAGGAACGACTTGCGGTAGGCGACCCGAGCTCCCTCGCCGTCGATCAGCAGGACGGCGATGTGCCTCGACTCCCCCTCGTCGACGGGCGCGCCGACGAGCGCGACCGTGCCCGTCTCCGCACACGCGGCGACGATCGTGCCCACCGCTCGGCGTGCGGCGAGATCGGAGGGGCATCGAGCCGGTATCCGGTCAGCGACAGCTCGGGGAAGACCACGAGCCGTGCCCGGGCGACCCTGATCAGCCGGGCGTGCTCGCGCGCGTTCGCCGCCACGTCCCGCGCGAGCCGCGGCTGGGCGACGGCGATCGTCAGCGACGTACCCACGCCTCCAGGCTACGCCGTGCCGGGCTGCTGGATCTCGAGCGCGAGCTTCGCGTAGGTCATGGCACGGTCGAGCTCGTCCCGCTCCTCGTAGATCGCCGAGAGCGCCCGGTAGATCTCCGCGAGATGACGATCTCTCGTGGGATGCACCTCCACGGCGAGCTCGTACAGCTCGATCGCGCGGGCCGTGTCGCGTTGCTCCGCGAAGATCTGCGCGGCGATCGCGTACGCGCGTGCGGCGCTCGCCGGGTGACTTCCGACGAAGCCGGCCACGGCTCCGAGCGCGATCGCGGCCGCCTCGTCGCCGTCCCCCCGGGCAGAGAGCACGCGTGCCCGCTCGAGCTCGGCCATGCCCAGATCCAGGCGGTTGCCGCAGGGGCGGACCACGGCGACCGCCTTCTCGGCGTGCTCCATGGCTGCCTCGTGGTTCCCGCGGTCGTTCTCCAGATGGGCGAGCAGGATCAGCGCTCGCGCCGCCATCGTCGTGTGCTCCGTCGGCGCGAGGGTGTCGTGGGCCATGCGGGCGTATTCGACCGCGATCTCCTGCCGCTCCTGCGAGGCATGCAGGCGGGACTGCGACCACTGCAGCCCCGCGAGCGCCACCGGATCGCCCAGCACTCGCGCCTGCTCCCGCACGTCGGCGAGCACAGCTGCAGCCCGCGGGTAGTCGCAGTGGTCGATGAGGGCGTTCGCGAGCAGCATGGCCGCCCGCACGGCGGCCCGCGTGTCGCCCGCCCGCGCCGCCTCCTCGCGCGCCTGCCCGAGCACCCTCAACGCGTCGTCGAACCGCCCGAGGAGTGCATACGCCCGCCCGAGCCGCTCTCGCGCCGCCCCGCGTTCCTCCGTCGACAGGCTCGCATCGGCGAGCGCCTCCTCGAGCAGCGGCACGGCCGTCTCGTGACATCCGGTCTCGAACTCGAGCCGGCCCAGGCCGAGCCGCGCCCCGCTCCGGATCTCGGGCCGGAAGCTCGTGAGAAGCGACCGGTAGAGCGACCGCGCGGTCGAGCCGTCCCCGCTCGTCCCCGCGAGCTCCGCGGCCAGGAGCCGGTCGTCCGCGCCCGAGCACGCACGATCGCTCACCGAAGCTCAACCGTCGGGCGCGGTTTCCGGGGCGCCGTTGCCTGCCATCGCGGAGACCATAGACCGGTCGCGCCGTCCGGCGAAATCCGACCCGTGCCCTGGGTTGTGCCTGGTGGCGGGGGCTATGCGTTGTCGCGGAGTGCGTGCTTCGCGATCGACGACGTCGCGAGGAACGCGAAGAGCGAGACCACGATCGCAGACGGAACCGTGGTGGTCTGGGTCCCGGAGCCGTTCTGGCTCACGAAATCGGGGCCCCAGACGGCGTCGAAGAGGACCGCGAGCCAGATCACCATGATTGCCAGCGACGCCCACATCGGCGGGAACCGGAGCAGCTCCGGCCACCCAGGTGCCTCACCGCTCCTCGACTCGTGCGGAATGCTTGTCACGATGCTCCTTTCGTCGACCCGAGCTTCGCCCGGGACGACCGGTCACGACATCGGTTGGACCGGGCAACGCGGCCGCGCGGAACTACTGACGTCGCAGGCGGTGCCCCGTTCGCGACCGGTCAGGCACCCACCGAGACCGATGTGCGCGCGAGCTCACCGCCCGGACGACCGAACGACGCCCGGGGCTCGGACGGCAGCCGCAGGATCCGGTGTGCGAGTACGCCGAAGGTGAAGACGCCCAGGAGTGCCTGCAGAAGCTCTGCGCCGGGGACGGGGAGCATGTCCGAGACGACGAAGAGGAAGGCGCCGGCGAGCGCCCACCGCGGGACGATCCCCGAGCGGACGGCGGCGCCGGCGACGGTGATCAACGCGATCGGGCCGCCGAACATCAGGAAGAACGCGATCGTGCCGGCTCCGTTGTCGACGCGATCGAGCACGTGCGACGCCGCGGCGACGTCGATGCCGGAGAGGCCGTAGATGAACAGGTGCCGTGCCGCGATCAGGGTCATGCCCAGCGTGCCGAGGACGCCGAAGCCTCCGGCCACCGTCGCCAGGGTGGAGCCGCGGCCGCGGATCGCCTGGACCGCGCCGGCGACGGCGAGCGGCAGCAGCGCGGCGGCAAGCAGCTCGAGGAGCGCGGAGGCCTGCCAGGTGCCGGGGTGAGCGGCCGCAGCGCGCAGCTGCTCGGTGTTGTCGGTCGAGTCGGTGGGAGCGACGAGCGTTCCCGCGAGCAGCGCGAGTGGGAATCCCGGGAGCGCAAGGGCGCACACGAGACGGCGGAAGCGGGCCTGAGTGGTCATGCGTGAAGAACTCCTTCGGTCGAGGTGCGATTCGGTCGTGACGCTAGGGCGGTGCCGGCGTGACGTCGTCGGGCGCTCGGGCGATTCGCATCCACCTCGCGGGCGAACTCGTCCCCCGCGGATCCATCGCGCGGCGGATGCGAACCGCCCGGGCACGCGCTAGCGTCGTTGGAGATGCGCCGAACGCTTCGCGACCTGCCGCTCCTCGACCGCTGCCTGGCAGTCGTGCTGCTCGCTGCGAAGCTGGCCACGCTGGCGACCGGGGCGCAGCCGGGTGGCGGCGTCGCGAGCTACGTGCTGGCGCCGTTCTGGACGCTGCCGCTCGCCTGGCGGAGCCGGCGCCCGCTGGCGGTCGCCCTGGCGGTCGCAGCGACGGACGTCGTCGAGGTCGGCCTGGTCGGCTACCGGAACTCGGTCGTGTTCCTGGCGGCGTTCCTGCTGATCCCGTACTCGCTCGCCGCACACGAGCGGACGGCCCGACGGATGGCAGCGGGCCTCGCCGCGCTCGTTGCGGCGGGCGCCGTCTCCCAGGCCGCGCAGCCCGCGCCGTCCTCGACCGGCGCCTGGGCGACGACGATCGCCGGCGACGTGGCGCTCTTCGCCGTCCCCTTTCTCCTCGGCCTCGCGCTGCGCCAGCAGCGGCTGCGCGCCGAGGCGCTCGAGCAGCTGGCGGCACAGCTCGAGCGCGAGCGCGAGGAGCGGGCACGAACGGCGGTCGCGGAGGAGCGGACGCGGATCGCACGTGAGCTGCACGACGAAGTGGCCCACGCGATGAGCGTGATCGCCGTCCAGGCGGACGCCGCCGAGGGCGCGCTCGGCAGCGACCCGGCGCTCGTCCAGCGGCCGCTGGTGGCGATCCGCGAGACGGCCCGCGACGCCCTGGCCGACATGCGCCGGGTGCTCGGGGCGCTCCGCCCGCCCGGCGGCGCCGCGGTGGCGCCCGAGCCGGGGCTGGCGCGTGCCGGCGCGCTCGTCGAGCAGGCCCGTGCTGCAGGGCTCGAGGTCGAGCTTCGAATCGAGGGGGAGCCGATGCCGCTCCCGCCTCCACTCGACCTGGCTGCCTACCGGGTACTGCAGGAAGGCCTCACGAACGTGCGCCGGCATGCCGCCGCCGACCGCGTCGAGGTGGTGCTCCGGTACGGGCCGGACGCGATCGCCGTCGAGGTCACCGACGACGGCGACGGCTCGGGCGGGCCGGGTGGGACCGCCGGACGCGGCCTCGCCGGCATCCGGGAGCGGGTGGCGCTGCTCGGGGGCGAGTTCGTGGCCGGCCCGCGCACCCGCGGCTTCGCCCTGCGCGTGACACTGCCGCTCGCATGATCCGGGTCCTGCTGGCCGACGACCAGGAGCTCGTTCGGTCGGGCTTCCGGCTGATCCTCGAGCTCGCCGAGGGGATCGAGGTCGTCGGCGACGCAGCGAACGGCCGCGAGGCGGTACGGCTGGCCCGGGAGCTGCGGCCGGACGTCGTGTTGATGGACGTCCGGATGCCCGAACTGGACGGGATCGAGGCGACCCGGCAGCTGCGGCGGGCCGGCGTCGAGGCGCGCGTGCTCGTGCTCACGACCTTCGACCTCGACGAGGTCGTCTACGCGGCGGTCCATGCGGGCGCGAGCGGCTTCCTGCTCAAGGATGCGCCGCGCGAGCAACTCGTCACCGCGGTCCGCACGGTCGCCCGCGGTGAGGCCCTGCTCGCGCCCGCCGTCACCCGGCGGCTGATCGAGCGCTTCGTCTCCCGGCCCTCGCCGGCCGAGTCGGCGCCCGCCCTGCGCGAGCTGAGCAGCCGCGAGCTCGAGGTTCTGCGCTCGCTCGCCCGGGGGCTCTCGAACGCCGAGATCGCCGGTGAGCTGATCATCGGCGAGGCGACCGTGAAGACGCACGTCGCTCACATCCTGCGCAAACTCGGTCTGCGCGACCGCGTCCAGGCTGTCGTCTTCGCCTACGAGAGCGGCGTGGTCGAGCCCGGGACGGCTTCGGACAGGTCCTAGACGATCCGCTCGAGGTCGCCCCGCCGCCGCGGGCGGAGGCGTGCCAGGAGCGCAGGCCCGTCGAAGGCCGGGCGCCGCCGCGCGACGGCCGGCGGGATGTCCCGGACGGGCGGCGAGCCCGGCCGGTGCTCGATCAGGAGCGCGGTGGGCGGAAGTTGCATGCGGATCTCCTCTCGCTGGGTCGTGCAACCGGTTGCATAGAACGGCGGTGACTCACGACGATTCCCGGACGACGAGCTCGGCCGGAACGGACACGTTCGTGACCACGCCTTCCTCGATGCGCTGGACGAGCGTCCGGGCGAGCAGGCGGCCTGCGAGCGGCGCGTTCTGGCGGATCGTCGTCAGCGGCGGGCTCGCGAACCGGGCGACGAGCACGTCGTCGTAGCCGACCACGGCGACGTCGTCGGGGACGCGCCGGCCGTGCCTGCGCAGGGCGTCGATCGCCCCGAGCGCGAGCAGGTCGCTGTTCGCGAAGATCGCGTCGAGGTCGGGGGAGCGCTCGAGGAGCTCGGCGGCCGCGGCCGCGCCGGCTGCGTCCGGTGCCTCCCAGGAGCCGTAGGCGACGAGCTTCGGGTCGTGTGCGAGCCCGGCCTCGCCGAGGACGGCGGCGTAGCCGGCCAGCCGATCCTGGACCTCCGGTGCCCCGGCGGGGCCGCCGAGGAACCCGATCCGGCGCCTGCCGCGGGCGATCAGGTGCTCGGTCGCGAGCCGGCCGCCGTTCTCGCTGTCGCCGCTCACGGCGCAGTAGCCGCGGTGGGTGCGCGGGGCGACGTCCCAGATCGCGAACGGGGCGCCGGCGGCGAGCAGGGCGGACAGATGCTGCGGGGAGCAGGTCGCGGAGAGCAGTACGAAGCCGTCGACCCGGCCGCTGCGCAGGTTCTGGTGCACCCAGTCGCTGTCGCCGCGATCGACGTGCAGCATCAGCAGGTCGTACGCGTGCTCGTGCAAGCCGCTCGCGACGCCGGTCATCAGTTCGAGCATGAACGCGTCGACCGGCCCCTGGTCGGTCCTGTACGGGTAGGTGACGAAGCCGATCGTGAAGCTCTGCTTGCGCCGCAGGCGCCGTGCCGACACGCTCATCTCGAAGCCGTGCTCCTCGGCGAGCGCCCGGATCAGGTCCTTCGTCTCCCCCGAGATCAGCGGGCTGTCGTTGAGCGCGCGCGAGACCGTCGACTTGGAGACGTTCGCCAGCCTGGCGATATCGGCGATCGTCTGGACGGTCATTGCAATCGGTTGCATGATAGCAGCCGGGCTCGCCGTAGGATCCCCCCGGGGACCCCGCGAGGGAAGGGGACGGCATGAGCGAGCGCGAGACGACCTACGGGGGGCAGTGCTTCTGCGGAGCGGTGAGGATCGAGGTCGCCGGCGAGGCGGCGGGTGCCGGCTACTGCCACTGCGCGAACTGCAGGAGCTGGTCGGCCGGGCCGGTGAACGCCTTCACGCTCTGGCCGACCGAGGCGGTCCGGGTGACGCAGGGAGAGGACAAGATCGGCGAGTACCACAAGACGGAGCAGAGCTACCGCCAGTGGTGCACCGTCTGCGGTGGGCACGTGCTGACCCGGCACCCCGGTTGGGGCCTGGTCGACGTCTACGCGGCGACGATCCCCTCGTTCCCCTTCGTCCCCGGGATCCACGTCAACTACGCCTCGACCGTCCTGCCGATGCACGACGACCTGCCGAAGCTGGAGGACTTCCCCGTCGAGCTCGGCGGCTCGGGCGAGCCCTTCGCCGGGTGAGGACGGCGGCGGAGCGGGAGGGGCCGAGGCCGCTTCCGCTCCGCCGGCCGGCGCCTCTCCGGGTCAGGCGAGGTCGAACCGGTCGAGGTTCATCACCTTGTCCCAGGCGGCGGCGAAGTCGCGGACGAAGGTCTCCTTCGCGTCGTCGGCCGCGTAGACCTCCGCGAGCGCGCGGAGCTCCGAGTTCGAGCCGAAGACGAGATCGACCGCCGTGGCCGTCCACCGCGGCTCGCCGCTACGGCGATCGGTGCCCTCGTACAGGTTCTCGCCCGAGCCGGACGGGTTCCATTCCGTGCTCATGTCGAGGAGGTTCACGAAGAAGTCGTTCGTCAACGTGCCGGGTCGGTCGGTGAGGACGCCGTGCGCGGCCTCGCCGACGTTGGCGTTCAGGGCGCGCATGCCGCCGATGAGGGCCGTCATCTCCGGAGCGGTCAGGGTCAGCATGTAGGCCCGGTCGAGGAGCCCGTGCTCGAGCGGCATCGTCTCGCCGGCTCGGGCGTAGTTGCGGAAGCCGTCGACGGCCGGCTCGAGCACCGCGAACGACTCGGCGTCGGTCTGCTCCTCGGTGGCGTCTGTGCGACCTGCCGCGAAGGGGACGCTGATCTGGTGACCCGCGTCCGCCGCCGCACGTTCGACCGCCGCGCACCCGCCGAGCACGATCAGGTCGGCCAGCGAGACCTGCTTGCCGCCGGACTGCGAGCCGTTGAACTCCTGCTGGATCCGTTCGAGCACCTGCAGGGCCTCGGCCAGCCGGTCCGGCTCGTTGACCTCCCAGTCCCGTTGGGGCGTCAGCCGAACCCGCGCCCCGTTCGCGCCGCCGCGGTTGTCGGTGCCGCGGAACGAGGCCGCCGACGCCCAGGCGGTGGCCACGAGCCGGGAGACGGAGAGCCCCGAGGCGAGGATCGCCTGCTTCAGCCCCGCGACGTCGGTCTCGTCGACCAGCTCGTGATCGACCTCGGGAACGGGGTCCTGCCACAGCTGCGGCTCCGGCACCCAGGGGCCGAGGTAGCGCGACACCGGCCCCATGTCGCGGTGGAGGAGCTTGTACCAGGCCTTCGCGAACGCCTCGGCCAGCTCCTCCGGATGCTCGTGGAACCGCTTTGCGATCGGGCCGTAGAGGGGATCGACCTTCAGCGCGAGGTCGGTCGTCAGCATCATCGGCGCGTGCCGCCTCGAGGGGTCGTGGGCGTCCGGCACCGTGTCCCTTGCCTCCGGGTTGGCAGGTGTCCACTGGTTCGCGCCCGCCGGGCTCGTCGTCAGCTCCCACTCGTAGGAGAAGAGGTTGTCGAGGAAGCCGTTGTCCCACTTCGTCGGCTCGTTCGTCCACGCTCCCTCGAGCCCGCTCGTGAGCGTGGCGGCGCCGTTGCCGTTGCCGGCGTCGTTCTTCCAGCCGAGCCCCTGCTGCTCGAGCGGCGCGGCCTCCGGCTCGGGGCCGAGATGCTCCGGCCCGACCGCGCCGTGCGTCTTGCCGAACGTGTGGCCGCCGACGATCAGCGCGACCGTCTCCTCGTCGTTCATCGCCATGCGGCCGAAGGTCTCCCGGACGTCCCGCGCGGCCGCGAGCGGGTCCGGGTTGCCGTTCGGGCCTTCCGGGTTCACGTAGATGAGGCCCATCTGCACGGCGCCGAGCGGGTTCGCGAGCTCGCGATCGCCGCTGTAGCGCTCGTCGCCCAGCCACGTGTCCTCCGAGCCCCAGTAGATCTCCTCGGGCTCCCAGATGTCCTCGCGCCCGAAGCCGAAGCCGAACGTCGTGAACCCCATCGACTCCATGGCGACGTTGCCGGTGAAGACGAGGAGGTCGGCCCAGGAGATCTTCTGCCCGTACTTCTGCTTGATCGGCCAGAGCAGGCGGCGCGCCTTGTCGAGGCTGGCGTTGTCGGGCCAGCTGTTGAGCGGCGCGAAGCGCTGGGCGCCGCTCCCGCCGCCGCCGCGGCCGTCGGCGGTGCGGTAGGTGCCGGCGGCGTGCCACGACATGCGGATGAACAGCGGGCCGTAGTGGCCGTAGTCGGCCGGCCACCAGTCCTGTGACTGCGTCATCAGCTCGACGAGGTCGCGCTTCAGCGCGTCGAGGTCGAGCGTCTCGAACTCGCCGGCGTAGTCGAAGTCCTCGCCCAGCGGGCTCGAGCGGGGACAGTTCTGGTGGAGCACGCGCAGGTCGAGGCGGTTCGGCCACCAGTCCTTGTTCGTCCGGGGCCGGGTCGTCGCCGGGGTGGGGCTCGGGATTACGGGGTTTTCGCTCTCGCTGACACTCTCGGTCACGTGGCTCGCTTCTCCTTTCACACGGTTTCCTGGTTGGCCGGTGCGGGCCGGCGCCGTACGCATTCGGGGCAGCGGCCCCAGTAGATGACCTCGGCTTCGTCGATCTCGTAGCCGAAGTCGTCGACCGCCGTCAGGCAGCGCGTGTCGCCGACCGCGCAGTCGACGTCGACCATCCGGTCGCAGCTGCGACAGATCAGGTGGTGGTGGTTGTCGCCGACGCGGTTCTCGTAGCGCGCCGGCGAGCCGGCCGGCTGGATGCGCCGGAGCAGGCCCTTCTCGGTCAGTGCCCCGAGTGCGTCGTAGACGGCCTGCGCGGAGATCGAGCCGATCTCGCCTCTGACGTTCTCCGCCACCGCGTCGGCGGTCGCGTGCGGCTCGTCCGCGACCGCCCGCAGCACCGCGAGCCTCTGGGCCGTCACGCGCAATCCGCGTCGGCGAAGGAGCTCGCTCGCATCGGCGTCCACGGCGAGCGACCCTAGCAAAGGGTGGACGAGATCAAAGAATAGACCCGATCAACCGTGGCGCGGGGCCGCGCCGTCAATGGAGCTCGGCACGACCGAAGGCGGCGACCGCGCCGGCGAGCGCGCAGAGGGCGACGGTGACCAGGACCGCCCAGTCGGCGAGGTCGACCCCGTTGCCGATCTGGTCGTGCCCGACCGCCCAGTAGAAGAGCGACGCGTACCTCGCGGCGTGCAGCCACGAGACGACCGCCGCCAGCGAGCCGACGAGGTAGGAGACCGCCGCGAGGACGGCGGCGATGCCGATCGCCGTTCCACGCCGGCCCGCGACGCTGCCGACCGCCATCGCGACGAGGCCGAAGTCGAGGGCCATCAGGCCGACGGAGACGGAGCAGGCCGTGATGTGGCCGAGCGTGGAGGTGAGGTGGAAGAAGCGCCCGGCGGCGGTGCAGAGTGCGACCGCGACTGCGAGCACGGCGATCTGCGCCACCATCGCCGCCGCCTTCTCGAGGACGATCCTCCGTCGGCGCAGGGGCAGCGTCGCGAGCAGGCAGAGCGTCCCGTCCTCGTCCTGTCCCGCGAGTGACGCCGCGCCGTAGCCGATCGTCAGGAGCAGCGCGATCAAGGGGTAGAAGTTCGCGTAGATGTTGCCGTTGAGCCACCCTCCCGAGGTCGAGAGGGGGCCTGTCACGCCGAAGAGCGCCGCGGCGGTCGAATCGTTCTGCACGAACGTGTCGAGCGAGCTCGAGTGCTCGAACGCGGGGTAGAGGGCGACCACGACGAGCACGTAGAGGGCCATCCCCGCCGAGTAGCCGATCATGCTGCGTCGCCGGAGCGACACGTCGAGCCGGGTGAGATCAGCGCTCATCGGCTGCCGGCGGAGGCGTGGTGCGGTAGAGGTCGAGGAACAGCTCGTCGAGGCCGGCGCGCCGGACGACGAGATCGACGGGGTCCTGGGCCGCGATCACCCGCAGCGCGGGGGCGAGCGGGCCGCTCAGCTGCAGCGTGAGGCGATTCCCCGCGCAGGCGGTGACCGTGGCTCCCTCGACCCCGGCGAACAGCGTCGGGTCGGCCGGGCCGGCCAGCTCGACCTCCACCGTCCGCGGCGCGCTCCGGCGGAGGTGCTCGACCGTGTCCGTGGCGATCAGCCGGCCGGACCGGATGATCGCGACGCGGTCGGCGAGCCGCTGCACCTCGTCCAGCTCGTGCGAGGAGAGGAACACCGTCCGCCCCTCGGCGACGACTTCGCGGACGAGGCGCTCGAACTCGTTCTGCATCAGCGGATCGAGCCCGGAGGTCGGCTCGTCGAGGATCAGCAGCTCGGGCCGGTGCATGAACGCGAGCACGAGCCCGATCTTCTGCCGGTTGCCCTTCGACAGCTCCTTGACGGGGCGGTCGACGTCGGCTTCGAAGCGCTCGATCAGCTCCGCCGCGAGCGCCCGGTCGTGTAGCCCGCGGGCGCGCGCGAACCAGTCGATGTGCCTGCGGCCGGTCAGCTGCGGGTACAGCTCGAGCTCGCCCGGCAGGTACCCGACGCGGCGGTGGATCTCGACGCTCTCGCCGTGCGAGTCGAGGCCCAGCACGACCGACCGGCCGCCGGTCGGCCGCTGCAGTGCCAGCAGCAGCCGGATCGTCGTCGTCTTGCCCGCGCCGTTCGGGCCGAGGTAGCCGAAGACCTGCCCCGGCTCGACGACCAGGCTCAGGTCGGTCAGCGCCGAGGTGGTGCCGTAGGTCTTCGTCAGGCTCGTCGCCTCGATCGCGACCGTCATCGACCCGCCGTGTCCGTAGCGCTCCTCATCGCTGCGCCACCCTCTCAGGTTCCGGCACGACCTCTCAACCGGGAATCGTCTCGGTCGGGTGAGCATCCCGACGGGAGCTGCAGCGCTTGCGCTTGGCCGGCGCGCTGTGGGAGGGTGTGCCGGTGAGCGAGCTCTGGGCCCGGGTGCGCGCGTGGATGGGCGGCAACGCGACCGAGCGTGCCGCCGCGGAGGAGCACATGAGCCCGGCTGAACGGCACATCGCCTCGGAGCGGGTCGAGGACGTGGCGGCCGACGAAGCTGCCGAGGAGCGGCTCGGAGGCTTCGACCCGGACCGGCTCGAGGAGTGATCGGCCGGCCGCCCTACTGCCGGTCGGCCCACTCGCGCTCGGCCTCGCGCTCCATCCGCTCGAGCCGCTCGTAGTAGTCGGGGAACTCCTTCATGTGCGCGAGCGCGATCTTCCCCGTGACGATCGGGTCGTCGTGGGTGACGTCGGTCTGCGGGTCGTGACTGCCGTGCTCGAACTCGACGTCCATGCCCCTCCGGAACTGCTCGAGGTCGAACCGTTCCCAGTCGACGCCGATCGCCTCGCCGACCCGCCGTGCCTCCTCGATCGTCGTCCTCTGCTGCTCGGCCATCGCTGCCCTCCGAGATAGATGTGGGGACCATCATCGCCCTCCGGTGCCGGCGGGGCGAGGTTTTCGCGGCGCCCAGCGGGTGAGATCTCCTGCCGTCAGGTATCGACGAAGGAGGCTTCCGGTGGCGAAGGACCACGGCTCGCAGGTGAAGGACGACGAGCAGTACGAGGCGCTCCGGCGCGAGGGAGCGAGTAAGGAGAAGGCCGCGCGGATCGCGAACTCCGGCAGCCGCAGCGAGACCGGCAGCAAGGGCGGCAACGCCTCGCAGTACGAGGACCGGACGAAGGAGGAGCTGTACGAGCAGGCCAAGAACGTCGGCATCGAAGGCCGTTCCGACATGAGCAAGTCGGAGCTGATCGACGCCCTCCGGAACCACTGAACCAGTTCCGGCGGTTCCCCGGTCGACGACGATGGTCAGGCTCAGGAGCCGCGCTGCGCCTTCGTGCGCCTCGGCTTCGCCTTTGCGACGGGCGGCCGCACGCGGACGTCCGAGCCCGGGAAGAAGAGCGACTCGTGCTCGTCCTCCCAGCGGACGCGATAGTGCGGATGCATGTCGGTGCCGATGACCTCGAGCACGGTGCCCGTCCGTTGCGTCTCGCCGACTCGATGGCCCGTGACCTCCACGATCCAACCGACTCCGGCTCGTTCCTGTGTCTGTGTCGTTGGACTCACCTCCTGATCGGCGAGATTTTCGATCGCGGGCGTGCCCGCGGCATCCGCGAATCTCCGGAATGCCGGCTTATCCCTCGCGGCGCACAGCGTCCTGCGAGAGTCGTCGGCCTCACGGGATGCGCGCAGAACGGTGTGCGGCTGACGAAGCGGACACCGTCGGCGGCTTCGAGCGAGAAGCTGTCGCTCGGCCCGGGAACGAGGTCGAGCTGGAATGCCGGTCGATTCCAGCGCTCGTACTGGTCGGCGTCGATATAGAAGGGCACGCCCTCCAGCTCGCCGAGGAGGAGGTCGCCGGCTCCGACCGGCAGCTCGCCCCTCGGCAGGCAGAGGGGCGAGCTGCCGTCGCAGCAGCCGCCGGACTGGAAGAGCATCAGCGGGCCGTGCCGCTCGCGCAGGGCGGCGAGCTCTGTGCGAGCGACATCGGTGGCGCTGAGCGCGTCCGTCGGCATCGCGGGCTCAGAACAGTCCGAGTGGCTTCGCGTCGTAGCTGACGAGCATGCACTTGGTCTGGCTGTAGTGGTCGAGCATCATCCGGTGGTTCTCCCGGCCGACGCCCGAGACCTTGTAGCCGCCGAAGGCCGCGTGGGCCGGGTAGAGGTGGTAGCAGTTCGTCCACACGCGGCCGGCCTGGATCTTGCGACCCATCCGGTAGGCCCTCGCGGTGTCGCGTGTCCAGACGCCGGCACCCAGGCCGTACATCGTGTCGTTCGCGATCCGGAGCGCCTCCTCGTCGCTCTTGAACGTCGTCACGGCGAGCACCGGCCCGAAGATCTCCTCCTGGAAGATCCGCATGTCGTTGGTGCCCTTGAAGACGGTCGGCTGGAAGTAGTAGCCGCCTTCGAGCTCGCCGCCGAGGTGCGACGGCTCGCCGCCGATCAGCAGCTCGGCGCCCTCGTCGAGACCGATCTTCACGTAGCTCTCGATCTTCTCGAGCTGCGCCGTCGAGACCTGCGCGCCGATCTGCGTCGACTCGTCGAGCGGGTGTCCTTGCTTGATCGCTGCGATCCGCTCCAGGCACCGCTCCATGAACGGCTCGTAGATCGACTCCTCGATCAGGGCCCTGGAGGGGCACGTGCAGACCTCGCCCTTGTTGAAGGCGTAGAGCACGAGGCCCTCGACCGCCTTGTCGAGGAACTCGTCGTCGGCCGCCATCACGTCGGCGAAGAAGACGTTCGGCGACTTGCCGCCCAGCTCCGTCGTCGACGGGATGATGTTCTGCGCGGCGTACTGCATGATCAGCCGGCCGGTCACGGTCTCGCCGGTGAAGGCGATCTTCGCGATCCGCTTGCTGGTGGCGAGCGCTTTGCCGATCTCGCCGCCGGGCCCGTTGACGACGTTGATCACGCCGGCCGGGACGATCTCCTCGAGCAGCTCCATCAGCTTGAGGATCGACCACGGTGTCGGGCTGGCCGGCTTGACCACCGTGCAGTTCCCAGCGGCCAGCGCCGGTGCGATCTTCCACGCCGCCATCAGGATCGGGAAGTTGAACGGGATGATCTGCCCGACCACGCCGAGCGGCTCGTGGAAGTGATACGCGATCGTGTCCTTGTCGATCTCCGACATCCGCCCCTCCTCGGCGCGGATCGCACCGGCGAAGTAGCGGAAGTGATCCGCGGCGAGCGGGATGTCGGCCGCGAGCGTCTCGCGCACGGGCTTGCCGTTCTCCCAGCTCTCGGCGACCGCGAGCAGCTCGCGATGCTCCTCGATCGCATCCGCGATGCGGTTCAGCACTCGTGCCCGCTCGGTCGTCGACGCCTCGCCCCACCGGTCCTTCGCGGCGTGGGCGGCATCGAGCGCGAGCTCGATGTCCTCCGCTGTCGACTGCGCCACCTCGGTGAACGCTCGCCCGTCGCGGGCGTCGGGTTCTCCGCGTAGCGACCCTTCACCGGCGCCACCCAGTGACCGCCGATGAAGTTCTCGTACCGCTCCTTCAACTCGACCGGACTGCCAGGACGCCCGGGAGCTTCGAAGGTCACGGTCTTCTCGATGGTTGCCATCGAGGCCTCCTTTCAGAGGCGGGCGCAGCCGCGGAAGTGCGGCATGCGGCCGCCTCCGTCGACGATCCCTCCTACGACGGTCGACGGCATCAGCGCTTTCGCGGAAAACCGCGGCGACCCGGCAGGCGTCGCCGCTGACCGGCTCCGAGAGAGATCCCCTCCTCGCCATGACCACGAGGAGGGGATCGATTCTCGCGGCATGCTCCGTCCGCCCTCGGCCGTCATTCCGCGACGGCGGGCAGCTCCGCGTGTGCGATCGAGCTCCCGCTCGGCTGTTCGAGCGGCCGCCGCCAGCGCGGCACCGCCAGCACGGCGCCCGCCGCGGCGGCGACGACGAGCGCGGCGGCCGAGCCGAGCGGCCCGGGCTTGGTCGCCATGTCGAAGACCACGCCGACCGCGACCGCCGGGTTGACGGTCGCAGCGGTCCACCAGATCGGGTCGCGGAGCAGCGTCGCCGCCCGCCCCTCGATCGGCGCTCCCGGGTCGGCTGCGAGAGCCGCGGCGAGCCGTGCGGCGCGGCCACCCTCGAGCCGGTCGCCGACGACGCCGAGGAAGACGACACCGGTGAGCCCGGCGTCGACCCACGGGGTCGACCACGTCCAGGCGCTGTGCACCATGTAGGCGCCGCTCGCCACGAGCGTCAGGAGCGCGAGCGGGAAGACGTGCGCGGCCGACTTGGCGAGACCGAGCCACTGCAGCGCCTCGGCGCCCACACGGGCCGCCCGCACCTGCCGCATCGCCACCGCGATCACCCCGGTCGCCGCGATCGCCGTCAGCAGCGCCGACAGGTGGACGAAGAGCGCGAGTCCGTATGCGTGCATCGTTTGTTCCTCCTCCTGCGGTCAGTGCGCGCTGATCGGCGTCGTCACGCCCGCTCCGAATGTGTTGTGCGAGAAGTCGCCCGGTGCGTCGAGCGTCCAGATGCCGACGGCATCGCCGGTGATCGTGTTCCCGCTGATCACCGTGCCCGTGATCGGCGACGGGAGCAGCGGCGGCGGCAGCTTGGCTCCCGGGCCTGCACCGGATGCGACCAGGATCCCGGTCGTCTGCAGGTCCTGTGCGGCCGCGAAGTCGTCGTCGCCGAGGCTGTTGTTGACGCCGATCGTGTTGTTCATGATCTTGTTGCCGCCGAGGTCTCCGGCGACGTGCTGATGCACGGTCACGCCGGAGTGGCCGTTGTGGTCGATCGTGTTGCCGCGGACGACGTTGTCGTACACGGCGGACCCGGGCGCACCGCCGCCCAGCAGGACGCCTGCGCCGCTCAGCTTGATCCCGTTGTCGCGGACGAGGTTGCCCTCGATCAGGTTGTCGTGGACGCCGGCCAGGTCGGTCGGCCTACCGTCCGGCCCCACCGCCTTGGGGCTGTGCCCGGCCAGCACGATCCCGCACTCGTAGAGGTTGCTCACGACCTTGTTGTCGCGGATCGTGTTGTGTGCGGTCGGCCCGAACTCGTCCGTGAGCAGGATCCCGTCGGAGTTGTAGGCGACGACGTTCTTCTCGACGGTCGAACCGCCCGCCCACACCAGGTGGATGCCGCCGCCGCAGTCGGCCGGCACGGGCGGGGTCGCATTGCACTCGCCGGTCGCGCCGGGCTTGCCGCGGCCGGTGTTGTTGGAGAGCACCTCGTTGTCGCGCAGCACGACGCCGGTCACCGGCGCGGGATGCGGGTGGGCATCGCCCGGCGACGTGCCGACGAGGATGCCCTCGAAGGTGGCCTTCTCGACGATGAGCCCCTGCACGACCGTCCCCGAGCCGCCGGGCCCCACGATGTGGATGCCGGTGCCGTCGGCGGAGGTGGAGGCATCGATCACCGCGCGGCCGTCTGCCATCAGGTGCAGGCGCTTCGCGACCACGTAGCCGCCGTGGTACGTCCCCGCGCCCACGTGGATGACGGCGCCCGCACGGGCGCTCGCGATCGCGCGGGTGAGCGCGCAGGGCTGCACCTTGCTGCACGCGCTCCCGCTCCCGTCGGGCGCGGTGAAGAGCGAGTTGCCGCTCGCTCCGGCGGCGTGCCCGACGGCGATGCAGGCCGCCGTGGCGAGAGCCGCCAGCGTCGTTCCCATCCTCATCCTCATCTCTCGTCCTCTCTCGTGGTGGGACACTCGAGGACGAGGCTGGCGGAGGGTGCTTAAGGCCGGGTTGCGATCCTCTGAACGGCGAGGCCGACGCCCTGCTCGAGCGCGAGCGCAGCTCCCTCCTCGCGCAACCGCGCCAGACGATCGACTCCCAGCCGCTCGCGCAGCCCCCCGAGGGTGCGCTCGTACGCGGTCGCGTCCTCGCCGAAACGCACGACCCCGATCTCGGCGAAGACCGCGTCGGAGTGGCCGAGCAGTCGCGCCGCCCGCTCCGGATCGCCCTCGACGAGCGCGATCTCGGCGCTGGTTCCGAGCCCGTAGGCGATCACCTCGAGGTAGCCGAGTCGCTCCGCCAGGGTGAGCGACTCGCGGGCGAGCGTCCGCGCGTCGTCGACCTGGCCGAGCGCGAGCTTGACGCGCGCGTGGTTGTGCAGCGTCACGGTCAGCCCTTCCTGGTCGTGGTTCTCGCGCTGGAGGCGAGCGACGCGTGCACCCTCGACATCGGCGGTCTTCCAGTCGCCGCGCTCGGCGGCGATCGAGGCGAGGTTGCCCAGCGCCGCCGCCTCGCGGAGAGGCTTCTCCTGCGCCGCGAACGCCACGGCAGCCTCTCGGTAGAGCGTCTCGGCCGTCTCCAGGTCGCCCTCGGCGATCGCGACCCCGCCCAGCTCGGCGATGCAGCGCGCGACCTCGTCCTCCTCTCCGAGCCGGCGGAAGAGCTCGAGTGCCCGTTCCCACTCTCCGCGCGCGGTCGCCAGCTCGCCTCGCCGGAAGGCGAAGCTGGCGCCGTGGTAGAGGGCGCGGGCATGCAGCCCCGGCTCGCCGCCGCTGCCGGCGATCGCGCGCTCGAACGCGGCGCGGCCCTCGACGAAGCTGCCGCGCATGCTCCAGTAGAGGCGCTGGGCGACGGCGACCCGCACCTCGGTCTCGACGTCGCCGCTCCCGGTAGCCCACGAGAGCGCCGAGCGCAGGTTCTCGCGCTCGCGGTCGAGCTCCGCCAGGGCGGGCTCGATCGACCCGCCCCAGAGGTCGCGCTCGCACCGCTCGGCCAGGTCGCGGAACCACTCGGCGTGCCGCCGGCGCGCGTCGTGCTCTTCGCCGCTCGCGCGCAGCCGCTCCAGCGCGTACTCGCGGATGGTCTCGAGCAGAACCAGCCGCGGCTCGTCGCCGTCGATTCGCCGCAGCAGCCCGTGCTCGGCCAGGACGGCCGCCCGGACGAGCGCGTTGGCGCCGATCACGGCCTGCGCGGCGTCGAGCGGGACGCCGCCGGCGAAGACGGCGAGCCGGGCGAGCGCCGACCGCTCGCGCGCTGCCAGCAGGGCGTGGCTCCAGTCGAGCGTCGCCCGCAGCGTCTGCTGCCGCTCGGGGAGGTCGCGCGCGCCCTCGACGAGCAGGTCGAGCGCGTCGGCGAGCCTGCGCTCCAGCTCGTCCGGCGGCAGCAGCCGCGTCCAGACCGCCGCCAGCTCGAGCGCGAGGGGAAGCCCGTCGAGCCGCCTGCAGATCCCGGCGACGGCCGCGGCGTTGTCGTCCGTGAGCGCGAAGTCCGGCGCGACCGCGAGGGCGCGGGCGAGGAAGAGGCGGACGGCGTCACTGCCGGCGACCTCGTCGAAGCCGGCCGACGGCGGCGGCGCGGCAAGCGGCGGCACGGGATACTCGCGCTCGCCGGACAGACGCAGTGGCGCACGGCTCGTCGCGAGGACGAGCAGTTGCGGCGCGCCGGCGAGCAGGGCCGCGACCGGGGCGACTTCCGGCAGCAGCTGCTCGAGGTTGTCGAGCACGAGCAGGAGCGGCCGCGCGCCGATCGTGGAGACGGCGGCGGCGACCGGGTCGTCGGGCGGGTCGTCGGCGTCGAGTGCCTGCGCGATCGCCCGCGCCAGTTGCGCGCCGTCGCGGGCCGAGGCGAGGTCGACGAAGAGCGCGCCGGCCGGCAGTTCGGTCGCAAGCGCGGTGGCAGCCGCGAGCGCCAGGCGCGTCTTGCCGCTGCCGCCGGCTCCCGTCAGCGTCACCAGGCGCACGTCGTCGCGGCGGAGCAGCGCTGCGACCGCTGCGACCTCGAGTGCGCGACCCACCAGCGGCGTCGGCGGAACCGGCAGCCGGACGAGGCTCGCCGGGGCAGCCTGCGGCGCGGCGAGCGAGGGATCCTGACGCAGCACCGCGAGCTCGAGCTCGCGCAACGGGGCTCCGGGCTCGACCCCGAGCTCCTCGACGAAGACCCGGCGCGTCTCGCGGTAGGCGTCGAGCGCGTCCTTCTGCCGGCCGGAGCGGTAGAAGGCGAGGATCTGCTGTTCTTGCAGCCGCTCGCGATACGGGTGCTGCCGTGCGAGCGCCTGCAGCTCGTGGAGCAGCGGCTCGTGACGGCCGAGCGCCAGCTCCGCCTCGTTGCGGAGCTCCACCGCCTGCAGGCGCAGCTCGTCGAGCTCGGCCGCGCGGCGCGCGACGGGCTGCCCCGCAAGGTCGGCGAGTGCCGGGCCTGCGAAGAGCGCCAGCGCGGCCCTGAGATCGTCCGCTGCCGCGGCGGCGTCGCCGCCGGAGAGTGCCGCTCGAGCATGCTCGACCAGCGACTCGAACCGCTCCAGGTCGAGCTCCCCCTGCTCGAGCGGCAGCCGGTAGCCGTCGCCGCGCGTCTCGATCCGATCGCCGCCCAGTGTCTTGCGCAATCGGTGCACGTAGACCTGGAGCGCGGCTGCGGCTGAGTGTGGTGCCGCCTCGCCCCAGACGGCATCGACGAGCGCATCCCGCGGCACGAGCGATCCGCGCGCGAGGAGCAACTCGGCGAGCAGCGCGCGCTGCTTCGGCGCGCCGAGCGGCAGAGGGTTCCCCTCCGCGATCGCCGTCAGCGGCCCGAGAACGTGGAACTCGATCGTGCGACTCCCTCGCAAGCGTCGATTCAGAGGATCTTAAGTCCGGCGCTCGACGATTTCATTCGCGTGCTGCGCACCGGCGACATCCTGGAGCACCCGCCGAGCGGCACCCGGCTCGTGCTGCGGGCGACGGCGGCCGAGACGCACGGGCGCGCGGTCGTCCTCGAGCTGGTGCTCGAGCCGAACGGCTACCGGCAGCCGCGCCACCTCCATCCGCGCCAGCGGCAGCGGGTCGAGGTGCTGGCCGGGAGCGCGGGCGTGGAGGCGAGCGGACGCCGTGCCGTCGTCGGCCCCGGGGCGCGGCTGGACGTTCCGGCGGGCACGCCCCACCGGGTCTGGAATGCCGGGGACGAGCCGCTGCACCTCGTCGTCGAGCTGACCCCTGCTCTACGGGTCGAGTCGCTGCTCCTGGCGATCTGCGTGGAAGGGGGCCGGCTGCGCCGGGCACTCGCCGCCGCCGCCCACCGCGACACGATCCGGTTCGTGCCGTTCAGGGTCCGGCGGGGACGGTACCGGCCTCCGGTCGTCCCCGGAGCCTGACCGGCGGGGCCGACGCGGCGGGCGTTTTACCGGCCTGATGCGCCGCCGGCCGGGAGCCGAGGTCGGCAACGTGCTCGGCCTCGTGCTCCGTGACCCGGGCGAGCGCAGCGACGACTCGGCGGTCGAAGGCGGCGCCGACCTCTCGGGCGAGCAGCTCCATCGCCTGTTCGTGCGTCCAGGCGGGCCGGTAGACGCGCTTCGAGATGAGCGCGTCGTAGACGTCGCAGGCGGTCAGGATGCGGGTGTCGATGTCGATCGCGTCGCCGGCGAGCCCCCGGGGGTACCCACTGCCGTCGAGGCGCTCGTGGTGGTCGAGCACGAGCCTGCGCACCCCGTCGGAGAATCCTCCGAGCTCGCCGAGCAGGCGGTAGCCGCGGGCCGGGTGCTCCTTGACGAGCTCGTACTCGGCGTCGTCGAGCGCGCTCGGCTTCCCCAGGATCGCGTCGGGGATCGACAGCTTCCCGATGTCGTGGACGAGCGCGCCGATCGCGAGCGTCCGTAGGCGCCCCCGGGGCAGCCCCAGAGCCTCCCCAACCTGGACGGCGAGGAGCGCGACGCGACGGGTGTGGCGCTCGGTGTAGGCGTCCTTCTCGGCGAGGCTGACGGTGAGCGCGCGAACGTGCGAGCCGAGGAAGACGTCCTCGGCACGCACCAGCTCGAGGCCGCTCAGGTCGCCTGCGAGCGGCCGGGCCTGCGCCGACCTCGCGAGATCGACGGCCACCGAGAGGCCGACGATCAGGATGCCGTCCAGCTCGACCTCGTGCCCGATCCACCAGCCGAGGTAGCTCCAGCTCATCGTCAGCGCGGGCACCAGCGCGGTCGCCAGCCATGCGATCCCGACGAAGACGACCAGGTCGAGCAACCGCTGGGTGAGCAGGAAGGTGCGCAGGGCGCGGACGCCGACGATCCCGAACGCGACCAGCCCGACGGCGAGCAGGCCGTACGCCTCCGGCGACCCGGGCGCCGGGATCGCCGGCACGAGCGACGGCCACAAGAGGGCCGAGAGGCCGAGCCCGAGGATGCCCACGAGCAGCAACGTCTCGGCGACGAGGAAGACGGTGAGGCGGCGGAGGACGCGGGGGAGCGGCAGGGCACACGCGGCCAGGATCAGCCCGCCGGCCGGAAGCGTCGCGCCACCCGTCAGCGCGACGACGCCGTTCCGTCCCACGAGCACGCCCGGGGTCGACAGTCCGTGCAAGGCGAGCAGGCTGGCCATGGCCGCGAACGAGGTTCCGACGAGCATCGTCCGCGTGTCGTGGCGCCGCGCTCCGAACCACGTGAGGCCGATCGCGGCGATTGCCGCGACGAGCGAGCTGAACGTGACCGAGTAGAAGTGCAGCGGCGAGGAGAAACCCACCTCGATCTTGCCGACCGAGAGATGCACCGCAGCAGGCAGCAGCGCAACGACGCCGCCCGCGAACAGAAGCAGCGGCCTTCCCTCCCGGCTCGTCCTCCGAGGCACGAGCTGTGTATCGGCTGCGGCCGCAGGGCTCCTTAACGCCCGTTCGGTGGAGCTCGCGGTCCTTACACGGGCCTAACCGCGCGGCCCCCAGGATGGGAGAGTCGGTTTGAGGAGCTACCGAGAAGGGGGTCGTTCGAGATGTCCAGGCGTGGAGCCGCAATCCTGGCCGCCGTCGCAGCGGCAGGAGCCGTCGCGACCGCGGCGCTTCCGAGCGCACCGCCGGTCGGGCCGCTGCCGGCCGGCCCGGTGAAGATCGTGAAGCCGGCCGCGGGAGAGATCTTCGTCGTCACGCTGGCAAAGCCGGGCGTCGCGGGGCGCACGTGGCGGGTCGCACGCGCCTATGACTCGAAGGTCGTGCGCGAGGTTCGCGAGCGCACGACCTCGAGCGGTGCCGTCCGGGTCACCTACCGGGCGGTTGCTCCAGGCAGGACGCGCATCGTGTACGCGCTCACGCGCGGCGAGCGGTCGCACGCGTTCGCCTCGACGACGTTCGCCGTCCGTGTCGCGAAGTCCCGCGCCTCCCGCTGCCCCGGGAACCTGCTGCCGCTGACGGCGAACCCCATCGGCCCCGCGGTGACCGCGGCTCTCCTCGGCGACGAGCCGAAGAACCGGCCGCAGGTGACCGGCGCAACCGTCGCCTCGCACGACACGCAGCGTGGCGGGCAGGTGCGGGCGGAGTGCGGCGCCGCGGTCAGCGCGCGCACCGTCGTCGTCTACATCACCGACCGGGCGCTCCTGCCGAGCCAGAGCCTGTCGCAGCGCGTGGTGCTCGTCGGCCGGACGCCCGCCGGCTACCGCGTCTGGCGGCGGGTGCACTGATCGCCGAGCGCGGGGAACCTTCGCTGCGCCTCGACGTCAGGCGTCTGGCAGCCGTCGACCTGTACGGCGCCGCCGGCACGATCCGGCGGCGGCGCATCATCCGCGCCGAGTTCGTCGGCGGCGTCGTCTGTTGCGTCGCCTTCGGGATCGGGGCGCTGCTCCTGAGCAAGAGCGTCGGCTTCGCGATCCTGGGCGGGTGGCTGGTCGGCGTCGGGCTGAACTACGTCCCGCTCGCGGCGCACGCGGTGTCGCTGTACGAGCCCGCGAAGCTGGAGGCCGAGCTCGCCGCTGTCGACGTCCGCGCGGAGCAGCGCTACTACACCCGCGCGCAGGTCGCCGTGTTCGTGCCGCTGCTGATCGCGGTGCTGGCGGCGAGGCAGGCGTGGCGCCGGCGTCGCGCAACGCCGCCGTCATGAACGGCCGCCTGCGGGCGCGGCAGCGTCCGGGCGTCGTTTAGATCGTCCGGCCGGGGAAAGACGCGAGGCAGGTATGGGGCCGCACTGGCTGATGGTGGTGAGCTGGGTCGCGCTCGGGCTGGGGCTCGGGAGCGCGCTCGTGATTCGTCGCCGACGAGTTCCTGCTCGGCCATCGCCAGCACATGGCGGTGATGAACCTCGTGCACCCGATCACCGCGCTCTACTGGGGGCCGGTCTGGCTCTGGGCGTACTTCCGGCACGGTCGCGAGAGCTCGCAGAAGGTCATGCACGCCGAGGCGCGGCGGCTGCTGCGGGAGGGCGTCGACGTCGAGGAGTTGCGGCGGGCGGGGAAATCCACCGACCCGGACGACCTGCGGCCGTGGCACGTCGGCAACGCCGTCTCTCACTGCGGTGCCGGCTGCACGCTCGGCGACATCGGCGGGGAGTGGATCCTGTTCGCGTTCTTCGCCTCGCCGGCGCTCGGGATCGCCGGCACCTATGGCTGGGAGATCGTCGCCGACTTCGTCCTCGCCTGGACGCTCGGTGTGGTCTTCCAGTACTTCACGATCGTCCCGATGCGCGACGACGTCGGCAAGCTCGCCGGCATCTGGCAGGCGATGAAGGTCGACACGCTCTCGATCCTCGCCTTCCAGGTGGGGCTGTTCGGCTGGATGGCGCTCAGCCACTTCGTGATCTGGCAGCCGCCGCTGCCGATCGACACCTCGGGGCACTGGTTCATGATGCAGGTGGGCATGATCGTCGGCTACTTCACGGCCTGGCCGGTGAACCGCCGCCTCGTCCGGTCGGGGATCAAGGAGAAGATGGACCATCGCAAGCACCTCGCGACGATGGTCGAGCGGATGCGTGAGCCGGAGCGCGGGGACGGCGCCGAGGACGGCGCCGACGACGAGCCGACGGCGCGCGAGCGTCGAACGGCTGCGGCCGGACGGGCACGCCGGCCGGCGGCGCGCCGATGACGCGGCCGCGAATCACGGCAAGCCTCTGCCGGGCTCTACGAGGGCGAGAGCGACGTGCTCTGTGCTGCTCTGCGCTCGCTCGAATGGTGCCGCGACGGGAATGCGAGCCGGCCGTCGGAGGTCCGGCGGCGGTGCCGCCGGAGCTTCGTACCGTGCGCGGCGCGTGCGGCCGCGTTCAGGTCGACGTGCTTGTGAGTCACGATCGTTCTTCTCCTCCCGCCTCGAGTGTCGCGATCTGCCCCGGTCATTCAATCGCACCCGCCACCGGAATGCGAGCAGCTCGCCGCTGCGTGCGCCGCGCCGGCGGCCGGTCGGCATGCCGCTGATCCTCGTCCGCCACGCGTCCGCCGGGGTTCGCGACGCCTGGCCGGGCGACGACCGGCTTCGGCCGCTCGACGAACGCGGCTACGTGCAGGCGGAGGAGCTCGTCGAGCGCCTCGGGTCGTTGCCGATCGTGGAGATCTACACGAGTCCGGCTCTCCGTTGCGTCGAGTCCGTCGAGCCGCTCGCGGTCGCCCGCGGTCTCCGCCCGGTCGCGCGCTCCGAGCTCGTGGAGGAGCGACAGGCGATTGAGGGAGCCCGTCTCCTGCGGGAGCTCGCCGGCAGCGACGTCGTCGTGTGCGGGCACGGCGGGCTGGAGCGAGCGCTGCCCCGGCCGCGGACGTGGCACAAGGGCGCGGCATTCGTGCTGGACGGCGCGCTCGGGATCGTCGGCGAGCTCTAGACGCTTGATCGGCTAGGCAGCGAGTGAGCGCTCGTCGGCAAGCGCGAGGAGGGCGCCCTCGCGTAGGCCGCCGCGCTGCACCTTCAGCGGCGTCCCCAACAGCCGCTGGATGCCGGCGAAGATCGCGGCTCCGGCCGGAAGCGTGCGGGCGCGTTCCTCGCGGATGCCGTCGCGCCGAGCGAGCTCGGCGCTCGACGTCGAGGCGAGTTGCGCGAGCGCGTCCTCGAGCTGGGCGGCGCCGATCTGCCCGCCGACGAGCCGCTTGAGCGCCCTCGCGGTTCCGCCGACCGCGAAGGTCGAACGGGGAACGGGCGGCTCGAGTCCGTCCAGGTAGCGGTCGACCTCCGCGCGTGCGGCCCGCATCGCCTCGGCCCCCGGCGGATCGTCGGAGAGCAGCCGGCTCGTGAGCCGCTGCGAGCCGAGGTCGATCGAGTGTGACCACACCGGCCCCTTCTTCCGTGTTCCCACGACGATCTGGGCGGAGCCGCCGCCGACGTCCACGACGGCCACTGTGCGGCCGCCGGGCCCGTGGGTGGAGGAGAGCGCGCCCACGAAGGCGAGACGACCCTCCTCGGTCGACGAGAGAATGCGCGTGGGGCAGCTGCTCGCCTGCTCGAGCCGGGCCGCGAGCTCGGCGCCGTTCGACGCCTGCCGGCCGGGGCTCGCGATCAAGATCTCGATCGCCGCCGAGCCGACTGCCCGCGCCTCGGCGACGAAGGCCGCGACCACCGCGGCAGTGCGCTCGATCTTCTCGTCGGGGATCTCTCCGTGCTGCTCGATGTCCGCGCCGAGACGCAGCACCTCGCGTCTCGAGAGGAGGGTGTTGCCCCGCACGGAGGCGAGCATGCGCACCGTGTTCGATCCGACATCGACAACCGCGACCGGCACGTCGACATGGTGACGACGCCACACGACGGCCTAGAGGCTTGATGTGTATTGGGGTGTGCGCGGGGATGTGCCTGACCAAGCGGGTCGGACGGGGCGGGTGCAGCGCGTAGCGGTGGCTACGGGCAAGCTCGACGCGGCCGAGCCGCGCCGCGTCAGGCGCACCAGCCGCGTATGCCCACAAATGCGCATCAAGCCTCTAGTGCGGCCGAGCCCTGTGCCGCGCCCGTTCGCGGCGGCGCATGAAGACGCGCTGGGCGGCTCGCGCCCGCTCGGACTTCCCCGGGGTCACCCGCTGCCACGAGCCTTCCGGCTGGAGCTCCCAGGACTGGGAGTTGTCCGCAAGAGCTGACTTGAGGATCAACTCGAGCTCGTTCCGCACATGCGTGTCCTCGACAGGCATGACGACCTCGATCCGGTGGTCGAGGTTGCGGGGCATCAGATCGGCGCTTCCCAGGAGATAGGTCTTCTCGTTGCCGGCCTCGAAGCAGTACAAACGGCTGTGCTCGAGGAAACGTCCGAGGATCGACCGGACGCGAATGGTCTCGCTGAACTCCGGCACCCCCGGCACGAGCGTGCAGTTGGCGCGGACGACGAGGTCGATCTCGGCGCCGGCCTGTGAGGCGCGATAGAGCTCTTCGATCACCTCGGGGTGCGTGAGGCTGTTGCACTTGAGCCGGATCCGCGCGCGCTCCCCGGCGGCGGCGGCCGCCGCGACCTCGCGGATCAGCTCGAGGAACCGCTTCCGGAGGTTGAACGGCGCCACGAGCAGCTTGCGGAAGCGCTGGGGCCGGCCGAAGCCGGTGACGAAGTTGAACAGATCCGCGATGTCCCCGGCGATCTCGGGATCGGAGGTGAAGACGCCGACGTCCTCGTAGACCCGGGCCGTGGTCGCGTGGTAGTTGCCGGTGCCGACGTGCACGTAGCGCCGTAGCTCGTTGCCCTCGCGCCGAACGACGAGCGTCGTCTTCGCGTGGATCTTCATGTCCGGGAACCCGTACACCACGTGAACGCCCGCCTGTTCGAGGTCGCGCGCCCAGTCGATGTTCCGCTGCTCGTCGAAGCGAGCCTTCAACTCGACGACGCACACCACCTGCTTGCCGTTCTCGGCGGCCTTGATCAGCGCGGGGGCGATCGCGGAGTCACGGCTCGTGCGGTAGACCGTCGTCTTCAGCGTGACGACGTTCGGGTCGCGCGCAGCCGCCTGGACGAATGCCTCGACGCTGGTGCCGAAGGAGTCGTAGGGGTGCTGCACGACGATGTCTCGACGTGCGATCTCGTCGAACAGCTCGTCGTCGTGCTGATGCGCGAGCCGCCGCTGGGTGTAGGGGACCCACGGCGCGTACTTGAGATCCGGTCGGTCGAGGCCGTGGAGCTGAGCGACGTCGGCCAGATCGAGGAGCCCGTGGATCGGATAGACGTGATCCGAGGAGACGCCGAGCCGCTCCTCCAGCCGTCCGAGCATCTGATCGGAAACGGAGCTCGAGACCTCCAGACGGACGACCGAGCCGAATCTGCGCTTCCGGACCTCGGTCTCGACGGCCTCGAGCAGGTCGTCGGCATCGTCGGAGATCTCGGTGTCGCCGTCGCGCGTGAGGCGGAAGGCGACGCGCTCGACCACCTCCATCTCCGGGAACAGATGATCGAGGAAGTGCGCGATCACGCTCTCGAGCGAGACCACGAGCCCGCGTCTCCCCGTGCCGACGAACCGGTCGAGGCCTTCGGGGACCTTGACGCGGGCGAACCGCTCTTCACCGGCCTCGGGGTCGCGCACGAGCAGGCCGAGGCTGAGCGAGAGCCCCGAGATGTACGGGAACGGCTGTCCGGGGCCGACCGCGAGCGGCGTCAGCACGGGAAAGATCTGGCGGAGGAAGATCCGCTCGAGCTCCTCGAGCTCCTCCGCCGTGGCGTCGTCGACGGTGCCGAACAGAATCCCTTCGTCGGCGAGTGCGGGGCAGAGCACGTCCCGCCAGAGGCGTGTCTGGGCGGCGCAGAGGTCGAGCACGCCCTCCCGGATCTCGACCAGCGTCTGCTGTGGCGTGCGACCGTCGGGCGTGCGCGCGGAGACGCCGGAGATCACCTGGTCGTGCAGGCCGGCGACCCGGACCATGAAGAACTCGTCGAGGATCGTCGAGACGATCCCGCAGAACCTCACGCGCTCGAGCAACGGCTCGCCGGGATCGGCGGCGAGGTCGAGCACCCTGCGCACGAGGTCGAGTTGCGAGAGCTCGCGGTTCAGGAACGGGGGTGGCGTCACCGCCGCTCCCGGGGGGTGTTCCATTGCCGTCACGGGCCGTCCAGCGTCCCAGAAACCTGGTGAACGATGGGTTGCGGTTTGGTGACGCACGTTGACGGGACGAGCCCCTGCCTCGGCGCTACCCGGCCTCCGCGCCCACCGGATCGACGACTCGCCACCGCTCCGCCTGCTAGAGGCTTGATGTGGATTGGGGTGTGCGCGGGGATGCGCTTGACCAAGCGGATCGGGCGGGGCGGGCGCAGCGCGTAGCGGTGGCTACGGGCAAGCCCGACGCGGCCGAGCCGCGCCGCGTCAGGCGCACCAGCCGCGTATGCCCACAAATGCGCATCAAGCCTGCTAGCTTCGCGTCCACCACCCCTCCGCCGCACGATGCGTCGCGTGATCACGACCCCGAACGCTCCGAGCTCGCCGCTCTACAGCCAGGCGGTGCGAGCCGGGCAGCACGTCTACGTGTCGGGCCTCGTCGGCGTCGACGTGGCGACGGGAGCGTTCGCCGGCCCGACGATCAGGGAGCAGACGCGGCAGGCGCTCGAGAACTGCAACGCGATTCTGCAGGCCGCGGACGCGACGCTGGCAGACGTCGTCGAGGTCGGTGTCCTGCTGGCGAATCCCGGCGACTTCGAGGAGATGAACGAGGAGTACGCCACGTGGTTCCCGGCCGAACCGCCGACGCGGTACGTCGCCAAGCTCGGTGTCGAGCTGCCCGGCGTCCTCGTCTCGATTCGCATGACCGCGTTCGTCGCGTAGGCGAAGGCGCGGCGATTACCCGTCAGGCGCGGAGGGCTGCGGTCGCCCGGAGGCTGCGCGCCGCGGCGCTCGCCGCGAGCACCGTTCCGGCGAGCATCAGCGCGCCCGCGAGCACGAGCGGCGGCGTGATCCCGGAGCCGTGGGAGGCGGGCGTGCCGCCGCTCAGAAACCAGGGTGTGGAGCGCGCGAGCGCCGACCACCACAGAACGGCGCCGACGGTGACCGCGGCCATGGCGGCAGCGGCTGCAGCGGCGAGGAGGGCTTCGACCCGGAGGAGCACGAGAGCTCAGGTCGGCCAGCCGCGCGATGCGGGCGCCGAGGTGTGCCCAACCGCCCAGGGTGGCGACGGCGAGCAGTGCCCAGCCCACGAAGACGGCGCCGTAGTAGGCGTCGTGACCGTTTCGCTGCGCTTCGGTCAGGCTGTGCGCCCAGGCGGCGAGCCCCGCGGTTGCGGCGACGAGGGCGACGCTGCTCACGGCGGTGAAGGCGGCCGAGCCGATCAGCAGCCGCCACGTCCCGCTCCGCACGAGCGACCAGGCGGCAGGCAGGGCGAGCAGCGCTCCGGCGACGACGATCGCGCTGCCCGCGATCGCGCCGGCGACGAGAACGTCGTAGGCGTGCGCCGGCAGTGCACGCGCGCCGGTCGGGGTGGCTGCGGCCCAGTGCTCGGACGCCTTGCCGACGATGCTTCCGCCGGCGACCACCAGGAGCCATGCCCAGAGCATCAGCGGCAGGGAGGAGGCGGCGGTCTGCCGCGGGTCGCGCCCGGACCGGCCGAGCAGGGCTCGCACCTGCTCGCGGACGGCCCCGGCCACCAGGTCGAGCCGGACCCGCCGGTCGATCCCGCCGTCCGAGGTCTCGAGCACGAGCGCCTCGAGCTCCTCGCCGTAGCGCTCGCGCCAGGCAACCGGGTAGAGCCGCAGGAGCAGTGCGGTCGTCCGCCTGCCGTTCACGCCGCACCGCCGAGGAGGCTCGACCGTGCCGAAAGCCGCGAGGCTCCCTCGTCGACGATCGTGCGCAGCTTCGCCAGCGACGCTTCGAGCTCCGCCAGCCCGGAGGCCGTCAGCCTGTACGGCCTGCGGCGCCCGGCCGGCCCCGCCGGCTCGATCAGGCCGCGCTCCTCGAGACGCGCGATCGCCCCGTACAGCGTCCCGGGGCCGAGCCGCGCTCCGGTGAACGACTCGATGTCCTGCAGCAGCGCGTAGCCGTGCTTCGCGCCGGAGGCGAGGCTCGTCAGGATCAGCACCTGCGGCTCGTGGTTGCGGCTCGACGAGCCGTTCGTGTCCCTGGTCGGCATGCACCCACCCTACTACGTACAACGTAATAACGCAAGGCGTAATAAATGAGCAGCTCCGGATTGGCCGTCGAGGGCAGCGGGCAGGGACGCACCATGAAGCGCTCGCTGCTCGGGCTGGCCGGCGCCCTCGGGGCGTCCGGTCTCGCGGCCGTCGTCGGCTGGCTCGGCTCGCGGCGGGCACCGGAGATCTACGGCAGGCTCGACAAGCCGGCCTGGGCGCCGCCGGCGGCGGCCTTCGGGCCGGTCTGGACGGTGCTCTATGCGGCGATGGGCGTCGCAGCCTGGCGGTTGTGGCGGACGGGCACCGCCCGCACGCCGCTCGCGATCCACGGCACGCAGTTGATCCTCAACGCAGCCTGGCCCGCGGCCTTCTTCGCCGCCGGCTCCCGGCGGGGCTCGCTGGCGATCATCGTTCCCCTCGATCTCGCTGTCGGCGCCGAGGTCGTCACCGCCGCCCGCCACGACCGCGTGGCGGCCGCGCTCCTGACGCCGTACCTCGCGTGGACGCTCTATGCGACGGCGCTCAACGCGTCGGTGCGGTATCCGCGAGCACGAGGCACACATCGCGTAGCCGCTCGGTGCGGCGGTGCCGTCCGTTCAGCCGACGACGGTGTGCTGCATCGCCCAGAGAGCCGCGGCGGCCCGCGTCGACACGCCGATCTTGCCGTAGATGTGCTGGATGTGGTGGTCGGCCGTCTTGGGCGAGATCGTGAGGCGGCCGGCGATGTCCTGCGTGGTGAGACCCCGCGCGGCGAGGCGGAGCACCTCGACCTCGCGGCGCGTGAGACCGCCCGGGTTTTGCTGCCGCTTGCCCGTGCGCGGCCCGGGCTCGCCGTGCCCGGCTGCCACCTGCACGGCGCGGCTCGCGCGAGGCTCCAGCACGCCTGCGGACTCGAGCCGGCGCAGCTCGGCGGCGGCGTCGTCTGCGGAGAACGGAGGGCGGTCGGCTCGCTCGGCGGTGAGGCCGACATACACCTCCGCGGCGGCGAGGACGCAGGCGCCGAGGTGGTCGTCGTCCGCACGCACCCGCTTGTGGTAGCCCGAGCCGTCGCACTTCTCGTGATGCGCGCAGGCCACCGTGTTCAGCACGGCGAGCGCCGGTGAGCGGCGCAGCATCTGCTCCGTCAGCATCGGGTGGAGCTCGACGCGGTCGAACTCCGACCGCGTCAGCGAAGCCGGCTTGTCCCAGATCGAGTTCGGGACGACGGTGGTGCCGAAGTCGTGCACCAGCGCCGCCCGCCGGAGAACCGTCACCTCGGCGTCGGCGAGCCCCAGCACGCCGGCCGCGTCCTCGGCGAGCTTCGCGCAGCGGCGGCTGTGGCCGCCCCAGTACGGCGACTTCAGGTCGATGAAGTCGGCCACGACACCCAGCGCCTCGTCGAGCTCGGCGCCCTGCAGGAGCCGGTGCGGCTCGGGCTCGCGGGCCAGTACCGCGTCCCACGGCTCGGTCTCGGCGAGCCGGTCGAACCAGTCGCGACCGTGCGCCAGGAAGACGTCGGCCACCGTCGGGTCGTACGTCTTGCCGCGGCGCTCGTGCGCGGCTTCGAGCGCCCGCTCGGGCGAGAAGACGCGGCCGATCGCCTCCATGTCGTGGCTGACGTGCACGATGCGCATCGGAAGGGGGATCGCCTCGCCTTGCACGTGGTTCGGGTGCCCGTTCCCGTTCCAGCACTCGAACGTGCACCGGAGCGAATCCCGGACGTCCGGGCCGAAGTCCAGCCTCTCGACGAGCACGTCGGCCACCTCGCACCCCGACGAGAAGTTGAGGAAGGCCCACTCCCGGATCGTCTCCTGGATCCTCCGGACGATCTCCTCCCGCTCGGCGGCGTCGCGGCCCGCGGTCGCGAAGGAGACGATGTCGCCCATCACCTCCGCGGGATTGCCCGAGTCGTGGAGAAGCGTCTGCCCGCGGATCGCGATCTCGTCCCCGAACAGGGTCGAGACCTCGTGGGCGTGGCCGGTGCAGCCGATGAACCGGAGCAGCGCCACCCAGTAGACGGAGGCGCGCAGCTCCTCGTCGAGCCCGGCGGCGTCGCACATCCAGCAGGCGAGCAGGCACGAACGCAGCTGTGACTCGAGCGGCTGCCCGAACGCGTTGTCCTGGGCGAGCGCCAGCGTCGCAACCAACTCACCGAGACGGAGCGGCGGGTCGAAGATGGGGAGTCCTCCCGATGTTTCGGTGCCGGATGGGTGAGCAGAATACGCCCACGACGCGTCGCAGTTCTCGCTCCGGGGCGACTGCCAACGCTACAGCACAGGAGGGATCATGACGGCATCGCCGCCCGCCGGCGACGACCCCATCAAGGTGGGAGTCATCGCCGACCAGACGGGCCCGCTCTCGATCATCGGGCTCGCGAACGCCAACGTCGCCCGCATGGTGGTGGGCGACATCAACGCGAAGGGCGGGTTGCTCGGCCGCCCCCTCGAGCTGCACCTCGAGGACAGCGCCACCGACGACGAGGTCGCCGCCGAGGTGGCGAGAAAGCTCGTCGAGCGAGACGACGTCGACGTCGTCCTCGGCGGCATCTACAGCTCCACGCGGCAGGCGATCAAGGGGCCGGTCGTGGTGGAGGCCAGGCGGCTCTACATCTACCCCGAGCAGTACGAGGGGCAGGAGTCCGATCCGCTCATCTTCTGCACCGGACCGGTGCCGGCGCAGCAGGTCGACCTGTTCATCCCGTGGCTGATGCGCGAGACGGGGGCGAGGACCTTCTACCTGCCGTCTGCCGACTACATCTGGCCGCACGTGCTGAACGCGCGCGTGCGGGAGGTCGTGACGGCGGCCGGCGGCGAGATCGTGGGCGAGGAGTACTTCCCGCTCGATCACGAGGACTACCGCGGCACCGTCGAGCGGATCGCGGCGAGCGGCGCCGACGTGGTCTTCAACACCACCGTGCCGCCCGGGGTCGCGCCGTTCCTGGAGCAGTTGCACGACTCCGGCTTCACGAGTCGCGGTGGCCGGCTGGTGTGCACCTACTTCGAGGAGAACCTGCTCGGCGCGGTTCCCGCCGCGCACGTCGAGGGGCTCTACAGCTGCCTCGACTACTACGAGACCGTCGACGACCCCTTCAGCCGGCGGCTCCTCGCCCAGTACGACGCGCTCTACCCCGCCGGCCCGAAGTTCACGGGTGGCAGCGGGAGCTCGGGCCTCTACCGCGGCCTGCGCCTCTGGGCGGCCGCCGTCACCGAAGCCGGCTCGCTCGACCAGGGCGACGTGATCGCCGCCCTCGACCACGCGCGGATCGCCGAAGGCCCGGGTGGGCCTGCCGCGATGGTGCCGGGCCAGCACCACGTACGGATGCACATGTACATCGGCCGGGCGCACGACGGCCGTTTCGAGGTCGTCGAGACCCTCGGGGCGATCGACCCGCAGGAGCGCCCCGTCGCTTCACCGGCCCTGACCGCGTGACCCGGCTGACCGCCTGACTACCTAACCTGATCGACGAGAGAAAAGGAGAACGAGATGTTGCTCGCAACCACGCAGGTCGAGGACGTCGACCGCTTCATGGAGGTCTTCGCGACCAGCGGAGCCGAGAAGCGCAAGGAGCACGGCTCGAAGGGGGCGGTCGTCTTCCGCGACCCGTCCGAGAGCGACCGCGTCTGGGTGATCTTCGACTGGGACGCCGAGGGCTGGCAGAGCTTCGTGTCGGACCCCGACGTCCCCGCGATCCTCGCGGCGGCCGGGCACAGGGGCAAGCCGCAGGCTGCGGAGCTCGTCGGCACCTGCGAGTCCTGACGCGACCCTGCCGGGGCGGCGCCCGCCGGGCGCCGCCCCCCACGGGTCCGCCGACGCTCTACGATCGGGAACGTGGCCGACTTCGTCCCGCCCGACTTCGAGGTTCCGCTCGGCCTCGAGACTCCCGGGCTCCTGCTCGAGCCGCTCGGACCGGAGCACAACGAGCGGGACTACGAGGCGTGGACGTCGTCGATGGAGCACATCGCGGCGACGCCCGGCTACCCCGACGGCTCGTGGCCGCGGGAGATGAGCCGTGAGGAGAACCTCGCAGACCTGAAACGCCACGCCGACGACTTCCGCACCCGGAAGGGCTTCACCTATACGGTGCTCGACCCGGCGAGCCGCGACGTGATCGGGTGCGTGTACATCTACCCGCTGCGGGACGGCGACCACGACGCCCGTGCGCTCTCCTGGGTGCGGGAGAGCCACGCGCACCTGGATGCCCCGCTCTGGCGCACCGTCAGCACCTGGCTCGCCTCGGACTGGCCGTTCGCCCGTGTCGAGTACGCGCCGCGTGCCTGACCGTGCTGGGACGCACAAGCCGACGCAGACGAGCTCAGGAGGTCAGATGTCCGGCGCGGCCCCCACGACCGAAGCGACCGTCGCGGCCTTGCTCGCGATGTTCTTTCGTGCGGTCTCGTTCGAGGCGGGCGGGCGGCCGCGCTACGACGAGTTGCCCGATCTCTTCATCCCGGAGGCGAAGCTGATCAGGGCCGTCGGGCCGGCGCCCGAGATCTCCGACGTTCCCGGATTCGTCCGGACCCGGCGGAGCGCCGTCGACGCCGGCGAGCTCACCTCGTTCGACGAGAGCGAGCTGGCCGCCAGGACCGAGCTCTTCGGAAACGTCGCTCACCGGTTCAGCGCCTACGCGAAGCGCGGAACCACGAGTCGCGGCCCGTTCGAGGGGCGGGGCGTGATCTCCACCCAGTTCGTCCGCTGCGGAGACGCCTGGCGGATCGCCTCGATGACCTGGGACGACGAGCGTGAGGCGCTCGTGCTTCCCGCGTGGGCCGCCCCCGGGCCGCCCGACTGAGCAGAGACGCCGGCGACTGCGCTGTCAGTCGACGCGGAGCACGGCCTTGCCGCCGATGCGGCGCTCCCGCAGTGCCGTCAACGCCGTCGAAGGCGTGCGCCAGGAGCCTTCGAGCTCCACCTGGGCCTCGAGCGTCCCGTTCCTCAGCAGCGAGCAGAGACGCGCGAGGTGCTCGGTCGCACCGGCACTGCGGCTCAGCGTGTCGAGCAGGTTGAAGGTGTGGATGGCGGCGCCCATCGCCCGCTCGAATCGGGCCGCGCGAAAGGCGATCGTCTCGTCGTCGGCCTGGGTGGCGAGGTTGACGACGACCCCGCGCGGCGCCAGGTGCTCGATCGCGAGCCCGAAGGTCGCTCCACCGACGCCCTCGACGACGACGTCGAAGCCGAAGCTGCCGTCGATCCGGTCGACGACCCGGCTCGCGCCGAGCCGGCGGAGGATCCCCTCGGCGGCCCCGAGGTCGCGGACGAGCGCGACGACTTCGGCGCCACTTGCCCGCGCGAGTTGAACTGCAAAGCGGCCGACGCCGCCGGTGGCGCCCGTGACGAGCACGCGCCTCGCGAGTACCGGCCCGGCGACCTCGAGCGCCAGGAGCGCCGTCAGCCCCGCCGTCGGAAGCGTCGCCGCGGCGACGTCAGTCACCTCGTCGGGGATCGGGGCGAGGCTGGTGGTCGAGATCGCGGCGAGCTGTGCCCAGGCGCCGGACTCCACCAGGCCGACGACGCGCGTCCCCGCCGGCAGGCCGCTGCCGTCCGCGGCGGCGCGCTCGACGACACCCGCCGTATCCCAGCCGGTCACGGATCCCTCGGGGAGCGTGGGCAGCCGGAGCACCTCCCCCCGGTTGAGGGAGAACGCGTGCACGCGAACGAGCGCCTGGTCCGGGAGCGGTGTCGGGTCGGCCACCTCGGTGAGCGCGACGTACGGGGGCAGGGTGGTCGCCGTCAGCGCGAGCATCGGGCGATCCTAGAGGTGTTCGCGCCGCGGTCGAGGCCGGTCGTCGCCTCCTACCTGCCGGACTGCAGCTCCCAGGCGCCGATGAAGGCGTCTTCGATCGCATCGGCGTTGCCGGTCTCGAGCCCGGCGACGATCATCATGTGCCGCCTGAACCGGCCGGGCACCGCGAACGTGTCGGGAAACGACCGGAGCAACAAGTCCCTGAGCTCGAACGACGCACGGATCACGACGTGGCTGCGGTCGAGCTGCCTGGCGACGAGGCGGCCGCGGTAGCGCCACTCGAGCAGGCCGTTGCGACGGCGCTCGCTGACCCCGTCGAGCTGAGCGGCGATGCTGCTGAGCTCCGCGAGGGTCATGCGGTCAGCGGAACCGGTCGACGCCGTGGCCGTCGTCTCGTTCCCAGCCGTAGGCCGCGAGGTAGCCCCAGCAGTCGGGCCGGCTGCCGTCCGTATCCGTGACGCCGTAGGCGTCTGCGAGCCCGCGGGCGCTGACGATCTGCCCGGCCCAGCGCTCGGCGTCGCCGGCGCGGGCCAGCGCGGCGACGCCGCGTGCGACGTAGGTCGGCGATTCGGAGATCGCGAAGCCGGGACGCTTGGTGCAGGCGTCGCGCCAGTTCGCTTCGGCGACGCCGAAGTTCTCGAGCATCTTCTCGGAGCGCAGCCAGCCGGGCGTGACGCCGACGGCGGTCAGCGGCTCCTGCTCGAGCTCCGCCGCGAGGCCCTTGACGATCCGCTCGACGCTGGCCTTGACGAGGTCGTAGTAGAAGCCGACGTTGCGCCGGAACTCGCTGTTCGCCTCCGCCGTGCCGTCCGTCATCTCGACGAGGAGGCCCCGGGTTCCCCGGGCCTCGGCCGTGCGCAGCATGAGGGGAATCGCGGCGCGACAGGTGATCAGGTGCGTGTGCACGCCCATCTGCAGCATTCGCAGCCCGCCGGCCCAGTCGTGCTCCCAGAGCGGCTTGTCCCATTCCATGTACCGGTCACCGCCGAAGATGTCGTTGACGAGCACGTCCAGCCGGCCGTGGTCGCGCTCGATCCTCGTGACGAGGTCACCGACCGCGGCCGCGTCTTCGTGGTCGACCACGAGCGTCGATCCCTCGCCGCCGGCGGCGGCGATCAGCTCTCCGGTCTCCTCGATCGTCTCGGGCCTGCCGATCTCCGAAGGCCCGGAGACGCGGCTGCTGCGCCCGGTGGCGTAGACGTAGAGACCGGCGCGGGCGAGCTCGACGGCGATCGCACGGCCGGCGCCGCGTGTCGCCCCGGCGACGAGCGCGACGGGACGGTCTTCGCTCAGCGGGTTCATGCGATCGAGGCTAGCGCGACTCGGGCCCTGCCGAAAGGACGTAGTCTGACACGTGATGTCGGCAAACGGTCACGCTGCGCCGGCGGCGATCGTCGGCACCTTCCCGATGCCGGCCGGGACGCGCTTCGACTGGCACGCCCATGCGGACCACCAGCTCGCGTGGTCACCCGAGGGCGTGCTCGTCGTGCTCACCGAAGGCGGCGCCGGCCACGTCCTGCCGCCGTCGCGGGCGCTCTGGGTCCCGTCCGGCACGGTCCACGAGACGCGATCCTCCGGCGCAGCCGTTCTGCGCTCCGTCTACGTCGAGCCCTCGCGCTGCCCGATCGACTGGGACGTGCCGACGCCGGTTGCCGTCAGCCCGCTGCTCGGCGAGCTCATCCACCACCTCGACGGCCGTGGGCTCGAGGCGTCGGAGCGCTCCCGGGCCGAGGCCGTGCTCTTCGATCTGCTCCTGCCGCTCCGGATGCCGACGATCGACGTCCGGTCCCCTGCCGACGCGCGGGCGCGGGACGTGGCCGACGCGCTCCTCGCCGATCCTGCCGACCGGCGGACGCTGCACGAGTGGGGTCGCGCCGTCGGCGCGAGCAGCCGGACGCTTGCTCGCGCATTCCTCGCCGACACCGGGCTCTCGTTCGGGCGCTGGCGCACGCTCGTCCGCCTGCAGGCGTCGCTGCCCTACCTCGCCGAGGGCATGCCGGTGAGCGCCGTCGCGCCACTCGTCGGCTACCGGACGACGAGTGCCTACGTCGCCGCCTTCCGCGCCCTGACGGGCGTCACTCCGGGCCGTTACTTCCAGCGGGTGGCGTGAGCGCGTCCCGGCGGCCTCCGGCAGCCGCCCCACCGATCAGCCGAGGAGCGGCGACGGCGGGATGCGCGTCGTCCCGCGCAGCCCGTCGAGGACGAACGCCACCTCGTCGAGGTAGCACCAGCACCAGTCTTCACGAGGCTCGAGCGAGCGGATGATCGGGTGCCCGGTCGCGTGACGGTGCGCGGTCGCGTGACGGCTCGGCGAGTCGTCGCAGCAGCCGACATGACCGCAGGTGAGGCAGATGCGAAGGTGGAGCCACTTGCCGCCTTCGCGGAGGCAGTCCTCGCAGCCCTCCACCGATACCGGCAGCTCCCGCAGCTCGACCCGGTCGAGGTGGGCGCAGACGTCGCTCATCGGGCCAGTGCCTCGGCAGCGCGTGCGAGTCGGCTCCGAATCGCCGTCCGTGCCTGTCGGAGGCCGTTCGGGTCGTCGTCGAGAACGAACGTGGTATTGCCCATGAGCAGGTAGGCCTCCAGCTCGAAGGCGAGTTGCGCCGGGTCCTCGGCCGGGTCGAGAGAGCCTCCGTCCTGTGCTTCGCGGATCAGGTGCTGGAGTTGGCCCAGCCAGTGCTGCTGGACGGAGGCGATCTCGTCCTTGACCGGGCCGGGGTGCGTGTCGAGCTCGGCGGCGGCGGCGGCGAAGAAGCAGCCGCCCGGAAACACGCGGCGCTCGAGGTGTGCAAGGAACCCTTCGCAGAGCGCCTGCAGCCGTTCGAGCGGGTCGTCGATCGCCTGCGTGGGCGCGACCACCTCGGCGTCGAAGATCTCGCGGGCGGTCTCGACGGTCGCGAGCTGGAGCTCCTCCTTCGAGCCGAAGTGAGCATAGAGCCCGCTCTTGCTCATGCCGATGTGCGCTGCGAGCTCCCCGATCGAGAGGCCTCTGAGGCCGTCGATCGTGGCGAGGTTGGCGGCTCCGCGGAGGATCGCCTGCCGGCTGCGTTCACCGTCTGCGCGCCGGCGGCGCGTCCGGGCGGGTGTCGTGCTGCGTTCCACGCTTGACAAGTTAGCACGATCGGTCGTATATTCTCACATTACAGTACGAACGGTCGTGCTAACTAACGAGAGGAGCACCAATGCACGTCAGCACCATCGTCAACGGCGTCGATCTCGATCGTCTCACCGCGACGATCGAGCACATCAGCGCCGATCCCGCGCTGGCGCGGTTTCAGTTCCGTGCCCGCAACCAGTGGATCGACGGCGGCCACAACCGCACGACGATCAAGGGGTTCTACGGCGCCGGCCAGGAGGACACGAGCCGCACGGAGCCGTTCGTCCTCGAGGCGGACGAGCCGCCGCTGCTGCTGGGCGAGAACAAGGGGCCGAATGCGGGCGAGTACCTGCTCCAGGCCCTCGCCGCCTGCCTGACCGGCACGATCGTCTACCACGCCGCCGCCCGCGGGATCGTGCTCGAGGGGCTCGAGTGCACGATCGAGGGCGACGTGGACGTGCAGGGCTTCCTCGGCCTCGACGAGACCGTCCGGCCCGGCTTCGAGCAGATCCGCGTCTCCTTCAGGGCCGGCGGCGACTTCGACGACGAGCAGCTCGCCGAGCTCGCTCGGCTGGCGAACTACTCGCCCGTTCGCGACACCGTCAGCAACCCCGTCCCGGTCACGATCGACGTTGTCCGCGCGTGAGATCACCGCCCCGACGTCCGCGCCTCCCCGGTCGGCGCGGGCGTCGGGGCGGTCGCCCCACGTCGGGGGACGGCCCTCGCACCGCTCGACCACACCCGCAGGCGGCAGCTCCTCCGCATTCGCGAACGGGTCAGCGTGCGGATCCGCGAACCGCCACCCGGGCCCGGAGACGGTCACCTGCGTCATCCCCGGCCACGAGCGCGCAGGAGACGAGCTCGTCGCCGACGAGCTCGTCGTCGGGGACGGCGCGCTTGCGTTTCGCTACCGCGGGACCTGCGGGTACGGCTCGACCTTCTCGTACGCGGGCTGAGCGAACGCCAGCGCGAGACACCGCGCTGTTCGTCGACGTGCGTCGCTGGATCCTCGCGCGGAGCTACCGCACGTACCATTTGCAGCATGCCCGTGGACGTCCGTTCGGAGGTCGAGATCGACCGCCCGCGGAGCGAGGTGGCCGCCTACGTCTCCGACCCGGACAACGCGCCGTCCTGGTACGAGAACATCGAGTCCGTGGGATGGAAGTCGCCGCGGCCGCTCGCGGTTGGTTCGCGACTCGCGTTCACGGCCGAGTTCATGGGCCGGAGGCTCGTCTACACCTACGAGATCCGGGAGCTGGTTCCCGGCACTCGGCTCGTGATGGCGACCGTGGAGGGACCGTTTCCGATGGAGACGAGCTACGGGTGGGAGGACACGGAGGGCGGCGGCACGCGGATGACGTTGCGCAACCACGGTGAGCCGGCCGGGTTCTCGAAGCTCGCCGCGCCGGTGCTGGCACGCGCGATGCGGCGCGCGAACCGCAAGGACCTGCGGCGGTTGAAGCACATCCTCGAGTCTTCTGCGACTGCGCCGGGAGCAGCCGACTGATGGCCTACGACCGCCGGCCCGCGGAACGGATCCGTGCAGTCGGTGCGGTCTCGAATCCGGGCGGTCCTGTCTGACTCGTTTCGACTTCGACGCCTACCGCGACGCGGTCGAGGGGCTCGACGCCGAGCGGTGGCCGGCGTTCTATGCGGAGACCGCGGAGTGGCTCGAGTACCGGCACGCAAACCCGCTGCGAACGCCGAACGTCATGCGAGGCATCACCCAGATCGGTGCATTCGTACGCGAGCTGGCGGCGGCGGGGATCGGCGTTTCGATCGAGCGGGAGGTCGTCGGCGAGCTGCGCGCGGCCTACATGCTGACCGCGTCGCTTCCGGACGGGAGGAGCGTTCGAAAACGTGATCGTCGATCACGACCACGGCCTGATCACCCGCCAGATCGACGTCGAGGCGTGGGATCGACGGTGAGCCGGGCGCCGGTGGTCGAGGAGCAGCCGACGTGCGGCTCCTGCTCTACCGAGAACTTCTCGTCGAGGCCGGTTGACAGTGCTTCGCGAGGCATGGAACGATGGTGAGACTCGCGACCCAGCATCTGCTGCAGGCGTCGCATCCGGGGCGCGACGGGGGAACCGCTCTCGGTGGCGTCCCGGTGGGCTCGGCGTCTGTAGCACCGTCGTGAGCGACGCCAAGAGGCGTGGAGTGTGTGTGAAGCGACGAGGAGGTGCCCGATGATCGTCTCCATCGTCCGCTTTCGGTCGCGTTTGCCGGACGCGGACATCCAACGGCTCTTCGAGGAGCGCGCCGAGGGGTACCGGCAGCTGCCGGGCCTGGCCGAGAAGATCTACCTCAGGTTCGGAGAGACCGGCGAGTGGGGCGCTGTCTACGTGTGGGAGTCCGAGGAGGCGCTGGCGCGATTCCGCGAATCGGAGCTGGCGCAGAGCATCGCCTCCGCGTACGAGGTGGAGGGGGAGGCTCGCAGCGAGCTCGCCGACGTCGCCCTCGTCGTCGGCCGAGCGGCGGAACGGTGACGCTGCGGATGCTCGAAGCCGACTACCTGGTCGTCGGTGCCGGCGCCGCGGGGATGGCATTCACGGACGCGTTGATCGCGGCCTCGGACGCCCAGGTGGTGCTGGTCGACCGGCGCCATGCTCCCGGCGGGCACTGGCTCGACGCGTACCCGTTCGTGCGCCTGCACCAGCCGTAGGTGCCCGCCTCTACTGGCGCCGCGGCCTGCGACGGCATGCGAACACGCCGCGCGTCCAGGAGGCGTCTCGCCGCTTCATGGAGAACATCCGCCCTGCCGTCGCCAACGTGGCGCCGCTCCTGGCCGCAGCGCCGAGCCGAGCGCCGCCGCGGCAGTGACCGGGAGTCGGTGAGAGCGAGCCGACAGGCGACCGGTGCCTACGACGCGAGCCCGAGCAGGCGCGTGACGAGCGAGAGCGGCGTGCGCCGGACGAGCTGGTCGAAGAGGAACGCGTTCACGGCCCCGAGGCGGCCGGACTTCCGTTCCTCGCTGATCGCCTGCTGGAGGCTCTCGCGGAAGATCTGCTCGAGGTCCCGGCCGTGCGCCACGCGGCGGCGTCCCGCCGGCGTCTGCAGCGCGAGCGCCAGCGTCGCCGGCGTCGTGTGCAGGCGGCAGGCCGCGCGGTCGAGACCCTCGAGCACGACCTGCTGGAGCTTCGCGTCGTACCCGAGGTAGCCGGTGCCGGCGATCGTCTCGGTGGCGGTGCAGGGATTGACGGCGGAGCCCTGCCCGAGCCTGAATGCGCCGAGCGCCAGCTCCGCGGCGAGGAGCGCGACCGAGGCGAGCACCGCCGCCGCGAGCGCCAGGCGCGCCGGGTTGCCCAGACTCATCCGCGCCTCCGGCGCAGCAGCGGCAGCGGGGCGAGGGCGAGCAACGCGAGGAGCGCCGAGATCGCGAAGGCACGCCGCGTGCTGCGCGTGACGATCGCGTCGACCACATCGACGAGCTCGCCGCGGACCCGCTCGAGCTGCTGCCGGTTGCCGGAGCTCTCGTGGCGGGCGAAGACGGGGCCGAAGTCCGGCACGCGGTCGCCGGTCCCGCGCAGCGTGCGGCTGAGGTCGACGGCGAGCGGGAACTTCGTCGCGATCGGGGCATCTGCCTGCAGGACGGTCTCCACGCCGCGATCGGTCGCGGTGTCCTGCGCTGCGTTCAGGTCGCGGGCGAGCACGGGCGTCAGGACGACGAGCGCGAGCACGAGCCCTGCGTGGCGGATCCCGATCGTCAGCGCGCCGCTCGTGTCGAGCGCCTCCGCGTCGAGCGCGGACGACGTGAGCGGCGGCACGGCGAGCCCGATGCCGGTGCCGCAGAGCGCGAGCGAGAGCATGGCGAACGTGACGCTGGCGCCCGGGAGCAGCGACAGCCCGCCGAGCCCGCCGGCGAGCGCGACCGCCCCGACCGCCGCGGCATCCCGGCGCGCCAGGCGGGCGGCGGGGCGCCGCACCGCCCACGTCGCGAGCGGGACCACCGAGACGACTCCCGCCGCCGTGAGCGGGCTCAGCAGCCAGCCGTCGATCAGGAGCACCACCGCGAGGAAGAGCGCCCCGACGAGCGCGCCCGAGACGAGCCCCAGCGCGATGTTCGCGCCGAGCCGCTCCCGACGGTGGGTGAGGTGCTCTTCCGCGCTGCCGCCGGCGCCCTGCCGGCGCAGCGCGAGCACAGCGGCCGCGGCGAGCGGCACCTGGAGCACGAAGATCGAGCGCCAGTCGAATGCCTCGGTGAGCGCGCCGCCGAGCGGCGGCCCGATCGCCGCACCCACCGCACCCGAGACCGCCCACAACTCGATCCCGCGCCGGTGAGAGCCGACGAGCGCGGCGAGCCGGGGCAGCGACGCCGCGAGCAGCAGCGCGCCGCCCAGCCCCTGAACGCAGCGAAGGACGACGAGCGAGGAGAGCCCGCCCGCGGCCGCGCAGCCCGCCGAGCCGGCGAGGAAGATCCCGACGCCGGCGGCGAGCATCCACGGGGAGTGCCGACCGCGCCCGACGCCCACGAGCGCGAGCGCGACGACCGCGACGACCACGTTGTAGGACGTGATCACCCACGAGATCCCCTCCACCGACGTCTGCCAGCGGACGAGCAGCTGCGGCAGCGCGAGCACGACGATCGACGAGTCGGCGAACGCGGCGCCGACCGTGACGCACAATGCCGCGGCCGCGACCCGGTCGCGGTGGGATGTTGCTCTCGCGTTCGGCTCGTCGATCACGTGCTCGGCTCTCCGTCCTCCCGCACGCTCGCCGGCCGCCCGTGGCTCCACCGCCGCGACGCAGCGCCAGGAGCTACGCCGGCACCTCGAGCCGCGTCACGGCCCGGTCGAGCGTCTCGAGCAGCGCCTCCGCGACGAGGCGCAGCGTCGTCAGCGCGCTCAGACCCACGAGCTCTTCGTGCGCGGCCTCGAGAGGGAGGGAGTCGAGGACGTCGTAGAGCTCGGCCTCGTGGACCGCATCGAGCCGGGCGTGCAGGAGCAGCTGCCTGAAGCCGCTGCGCGCCAGGCCCGTGCGGTCGATCAGCAGCTCGACCGTTGGCTCCTTCGTGTGACAGGTCTCGAGCGCGAGGAACCCGAGAACGGCGACCGGGTGCGCGTCGCGGATCCACCCGTGCTGCGTCTCCCGGAGGCGGGTCGTGGCGGAGGAGCGACCCTCCTCGACGAGCGTCGGCACGTCGAGGCCCAGCGCGGCGAGGTCGTCGAGGATCGCGCCTCCCGGATCGTCGTGGTGGGCCTCTTCGACGAGGTGGCGCTCGAGGTACGGGACGAGCCCGTCCGCGACCGCGTCGGCGGGTGCGAGCACGCGCGCCCGTTCGAGCGCCGCCTCCATCAGCTCGAGCATCGCGCACGTGAGGTGATAGGCCGTGGCCAGATACGGCGGGTAGAGGGCGCGGACGTGCGGGTGCTCGAGCAGCCGCCGGGCCGGGAGCGTGACGGTGGGGCCGACGAGCTCGATCTTCTGGCGGAGACGAGTGCTGGGCGGGGTCGTCGATCGTGCCGTCAGAGCGGGAGGACCATCCCGATGGACGCCGCCTCGCTCGTGCCGCCGAGCGCCTCGTTCGCTCGGTCGAGCCGCGCCTTGATCGAGATCAGCGCCTCGACCTCGTCGCTGCTCAGCTCCTCGACGACGCGCGCATAGGGCTCGGGCAGCGGCCCCGCGATCACCCGTGCCTGGATCAGCGCCCTTGCGTTTTCTCCCGGGTCATCCATCCCGACGATGCTACTCCCGCGGGCTCCGGAATTCCAGGAGCGCGGCGCGTGCCTGCTCGGCCCGGACGAGGTCCTCCTTGCGGTCGAAGAGCGATGCCGCGCGCTCCAGCTCGTCCGCGGCCGCGTCGGTATCGCCCGTCGCGCGCAGGACCCGCGCGAGGTCGGCCCGGGCGCGTCCCCGATGGTCGTGCATGTCGGTCTCGTCGAGCAGCGCCACCGCCTCGCGCGCGAGGCGCTCTGCGTGTGCTTCCCGCCCCGAAGCCGCCTCGAGCGTGCCTGCGACCTGACGCCACAGCGCCTGCGAGACCCGGTCGTCCGGCGCGGCGAGCGCCGCGGCGAGCCCGGCCTCCCGTTCGGCGTCCACGAGCCGGCCCTGTTCGAACACCGACTGCGCGAGCTCGACCGTGGCGGTGGCCCGGTAGCCGGTGTCGCCGATCGCCTCGAGCCGCTCGCAGCTCTCCCGCGCCGCCTGCTCGGCCGCGCCGTGGTCGCCGGCGAGCGTCTCGACCTCCCACCGCGCCATCCCTCCGACCGCGATCCAGATCGTCTGTCCGAGCTCGGCCGCAGCCGCGTCGCCTCTCGCGAGCAGCGCGCGTCCCTCCTCGAACCGGCCTTGCATCGCCTCGAGGATCCCGTGCTGCCGCAGCGCGAGCGCGTGCAGGGGCTGCTCCTCTTCGTGCCACTGCAGCACCTCCCCGACAGGCGCCGGGCCGTAGAAGAGCGCCGTCCCCTTCCAGACGGGCAGCTCGCGAAGCCAGCGAACGTAGCGCGCGCGAGAGGCGTGTTCGAGCGCGTGCTCGACCGCCTCGAACATGGCGCCGTACCGGCAGCGGATGAGCTCGGCCCACGCGGTGCCGACCCACGCCTCCGTCAACGCAACGTCGTCGCCGCTCGCCGCGAAGACGGGCCTCGCCGCCGCGGCGAGCTCCAGCAGCGCGCCGCTCGGGTCGTCCCCTGCCGCACCGGCGCCCGGCGTCAATGCGGCGATGCGCGCGGTCATCAGGCGCGCCCGCAGCCGCCCCGCCTCGTCGCCGGCCGCCCCGGCGCGTGCGGCCGCCGAGTCGGCGAGGTCGACCGCGTCGGGCTCGCCCGCGAGGAAGAGCACCTCGGCGAGGTCGAGACGCAGTGCAACCGCCGGGTCGTCTTCGGGCCTCAGCGCGAGGGCACGCTCCAGCAGGCTACGGGCCGCACCCACGTCGAGGCGCGCGAGCGCGTGCCGTCCCGCCGACTCCAGAAGTCCCCCGGCGCGCGCGGCGAGCGGACGCCAGCCCGGGCTCCCCGGTGCGAGCTCCCTCCGGTAGCGGAGAGCGCTCTCGAGGTGGTAGGCGAGCACCTCCTCGGGCTCCGAGGAGACCGAGTGCTCCTCGAGCCAGCGCACGAGGCGCTCGTGGAGCTCGGCGCGCTCCGATTTCGGCAGCGCCTCGTAGGCGGCATCCCGGATCAGGACGTGCCGGAAGCGGTACGTATCGCCCGGGAACAGGTGGTCGGCGTGCGGGCGGATCAGGTCCTTGCGGACGAGCGCCGCCAGTGCCGTTCCGAGCTGGATCCGCTCGGGCGCGAGGGCCTGCAGCACCCCGTCGTGGAACACGCGTCCCTCGACGGCGCCGCACTGGAGGACGACCCGCTCCGCCGGCTCGAGCTGGTCGAGCCGCGAGGCGAGCAGCGCGTGGATCGTGGCGGGGACGGGCAGCGCGTCGGTGCCGGCCTCCCGGAGCATCGCGATCATCTCCTCGACGAACAGCGGGTTGCCCGCAGCCGTGTCGCGGATCCGCTCGCGGAGCGGCTCCGCGAGCGGCGTTTCTCCGACGAGCTCCTCGATCAGGAGCTCCGCCTCGTCGTCCGAGAGCGGCTCGAGGAAGATGCTGTCGGCGTTCGCCCGGGCGCCCCAGCCGGGGCGCCGGTCGAGGATGTCGGGTCTGCCCATGCAGAGGACGAGCAGCGCGACGCCGGAGGTCAGCGCGGCCACCTGCTCGACGAGGTCGAGGAAGGTCTCCTCGCCCCAGTTCGCGTCGTCGAGCACGCACACCACCGGCTGTTCGCCGGCTGCGGCCTCGAGCAGCTTGCGCACCGCCCAGGCGATCTCCTCGGTGGAGCTCGCTCCGCCGGCGCCCAGCAGGCCGGCGAGCGCCCGTTCGGCCCGCGAGCCCAGCGCGAACCGGGGCAGGTCGTGCTCCAGCTGGCGCACGATCTCCGCGACGGGCCAGTACGTGATGCCTTCCCCGTAGGGAAGGCAGCGCGCCTGCACGACCCGCGCCCCGGCCACCCCGGCGAGGAACTCCGAGACGAGACGTGACTTGCCCACGCCCGCCTCGCCGACGACCGTCACCAGGCGGCACGACGGCCCCGCGACCGCCGTCGCGAACGCGTCGTGCAGCCGCCCGACCTCGTGGCGGCGCCCGATCATCGGCGAGGCGGACAGGTGGCGCGCGCCGACAGGGCGCACGTCACGGAGGCGCCAGGCGCGGATCCGCCCGCTCTTCCCCTTCACCTCGAGCGGCGGGAGCGGCTCCACGTCGACGGCGCCGCGGACGCGCGCGAACGTCTCGCCGCCGATGAGGACCTCGCGCGGCCCGGCGTGCTGCTCGAGCCGTGCCGCGACGTTGACCGCGTCGCCGGTCGCGAGCCGTTCCTCCGTGCCCGTGACCACTTCCCCCGTGTTCACCCCGATCCGCAGCGCGAGCGTGGCCCCGTACTCGCGCGCGAGCTCGTCGTTCAGCGGCTCCATCGCCGTGAGCATGTCCGCGGCGGCTCGCACGCCCCGGAGCGCGTCGTCCTCGTGCAGGACAGGAATGCCGAAGACGGCCATCACGGCGTCGCCGATGAACTTCTCCACGATGCCCCCGTGCCGCTCGACCACGGCGCGCACCGTGTCGAAGTACCGTGCGAGCACGTGGCGCAAGCTCTCGGGGTCGAGGCGCTCACCGAGGTCGGTCGAGCCGACGACGTCGCAGAAGACGACGGTCACGATCTTGCGCTCTTCGCGTGCCGCCGCCCTCGCCCCGGCTCCGCACTCCGGGCAAAACTTGAAGGGTTCGGCGCTCACATGCCCGCAGGTAGCGCACCGGGCCATGCGCCGAGTCTACGCCCGGCCGCCGGGGATCCCTAACGCGGGCCCACGGCCTCAGGAGGCCGCGTCGTCGAGTGCGCGGGCGAGCTGGGCGGGCGAGGAGCTGCCGAGCTCGCGATGCCGTCGCATGCTCGTGAGGGCGACCGCTCGCCGAACGCGCTCGCGCCTCCGGCGGGCCCGCCGCGTGCGCTCCGCGCGATCGAACTCGCGGAGGACCTCTCTCCGGCGGGCGAGCTCGGGGGAGTCGACGAGCGGGCGTGACAGCTGCAAGGAGAGGTAATAGAAGAGAGGGTGCATGTGATCTCCGTTCGGTGTTGGAGGTTGGCGTCGGCGGCAGTCCACTCCACGCCGGTTGCGTGTCACCCCCTCGACCGGTAAATCGCGGGTAGCGGCCGTTGCGACGGCCGGGGCGGGTCCTTCCGGGCCCGGCGGCGCGGCGGGCCGTCAAGGGGATCCCGTCCCTTGCCGATACGTCGGGTGACGGCCATGGCCACATCTCTCGCCGACGAAGACCTGCGACCTGCGGTGCGGCGTGTCGTCTTGCGCGCCTGGCAGGCAGGGCTCGTCGCCGGGCTGGCCGTGCTCCTCGTGCACGACCTTCACTGGCTTGGCTGGCGCGGTGGCTCGGCATTCGTCAACACGTGGGTGTACGACGGTGTCGAGCTGACCGCCGCCGCCGGCTGCCTGGCGCGGGCGGCCCTGATCCGGGCCGAGCGGTGGGCGTGGCTGGCGCTCGGTATCGCGCTTCTCTTCTCGACGACGGGTGACGGCCTCTACGACTTCGCCTACGGCGGCAATCCGCCCTACCCGTCGTTCGCAGACGGGGCGTACCTGCTCTTCTACCCGGCCTGCTACGTGGGGATCGGGCTGCTGCTGCGCCGCCGCATCTCGACCTTCAATGCCAGCCTCTGGCTCGACGGGGCCATGACGGCATCGGCGGCCGGCGCGGTCGGCGCCTCGGTGTTGCTCGGCGTCGTGATCTCCCACACGCACGGGCGCCCACTCGTCGTCCTGACCAACCTCGCCTACCCGCTCGGCGACATCGTCCTGCTCGCGCTCGTCGTCTTCGTCTTCGCCGTGAACCGCTGGCGGCCGGGCCGCGGCTGGTCGCTGATCGGCCTTCGGGCTCGCGTTGAACACGATCGGCGATGCGATCTACCTCTACCAGAGCGCGACCGACAGCTACGTGGAAGGCACCTACCTGGACGTCCTCTGGCCGGCGTCGCTGGTCCTGGTCGCGCTCGCCGCCTGGCAAGCGCCGGCACCGTCACGCCACCGCGGCCACACGGAACGAACGCTGCTCGGCACGCCGATCGTGTGCGGCCTCGTCGCCACCGGCGTCCTGGTCGACGCGGCGACCCGGCCGGCGGACGCGTTCGCGATCGCCCTTGCCGCGACGACGATCGTCCTCGTGCTCGCCCGGACGGCGCTCACGTTCCGGGAGAACAACACCCTGCTCGAGCGCAGCCGCGAGGAGTCGTTGACCGACGCGCTCACGGGACTGGGCAACCGGCGCCGGCTGATCAGCGACCTCGACGCCTATCTCGCGGGGGCGCAAAGCGACGACCCGCACCTGCTGATCCTGTTCGACCTGGACGGTTTCAAGAACTACAACGACAGCTTCGGCCATCCCGCCGGCGACGCGCTCCTCGCGCGGCTCGCACAGAAGCTCGCGCTCGCGGTCGCGCCCGACGGGCAGGCATACCGAATGGGCGGCGACGAGTTCTGCACGCTCGTGCCCGCCGGCGAGCGGCTGCTTCACCTCGCCGCCGGCGCGCTCCAGCAGCACGGAGAGCATCTCGCCGTCTCGAGCTCCTTCGGCGCCGTCACGCTCCCCGACGAGGCGGGCACCACGAGCCAGGCGCTCGGCCTGGCCGACCAGCGCCTCTACGCCTGCAAGGACCAGCTCGCCGCCCGCCGCGGCAACCCCCACGAGCTCCTCCTCCGAACACTCGCCGAACGGGAGCCACATTTGCGAGAGCATCTGGCGAGCGTCGCGACCCTCGCGATCGAGGTCGGAAAGCGCCTCGGGCTCACCGGCAACGCCCTCGACGAGCTCAAGCTCGCAGCCGAGCTCCACGACGTCGGCAAGCTGGCGATCCCCGACGAGATCCTCCAGCACCCCGGGCCGCTCACGGACGACGACTGGCGCTTTCTCCACGAGCACACCCTGATCGGGCAGCGCATCCTCGCAGGGCTTCCCGCCCTGCGCCCGGTCGGCGAGATCGTCCGCTCCACCCACGAGCACTGGGACGGCAACGGCTACCCCGACCGGCTCGCGGGAGAGGACATCCCCGTCGCCGCCCGCGTCATCGCGGCCTGTGACGCCTACTCGGCGATCGTCAGCGACCGTCCCTACCGGCCCGCCCGCACCCCGGGCCAGGCACTCGCCGAGCTCCGGCGCTGCGCGGGCACCCAGTTCGACCCGCAGGTCGTGGCCGCCCTCGGTCGAGTCCTCGAGGCCGACCCGTTCCGCGCCGGATCCGGAATCGCGCAGTTCCGAGTCGCACAGAGCCACGCCTGAGCTCGGCCGTGCGTCGAACCATCGTGGGCGCTTGGCCCGAGGCGCGCGGCACGATGGAAGCGTCGAGTCACGACGGGCTGCGGTGCGCTGCGGGCCGGTCGCCGAGGAGGAGCAGCGCCGCGAGGCTGTCGGCGAGCCAGTCGCGGTAGCGGTCGCGCGTCCAGCCGCGTGTGCGGACGAGCAGCTGGTGCAGTTCGGGGCTGGTGAGCGTCCACACGGTGTCGAGCGCCTGGTCGTGCGGAAGCCGCAGCGGCCGGTTCGCGGCGAGGGCGTCGATCAGGGTGCTCATGTTCTCGAGCCGGTTCGTGTGGAGGCGCTCGTACAGGCGCGCGATCTCGGGGTCGGAGCGGGCGGCGCCGGCGACGACGGTCGCGAGTGGAGCGGCGCGCTCGAGGCGGAGGACGAGGTCGGCGGCGAACAGGCGGAGTTGCTCGTACTGGTCGGTCTGGGCGGCGAGCGCGCGCGGTGCGTCCTGCTCGGGGATCGGGCGTGGGTCGGTGCCGCGGACCGCGCGTTGCATCAGCTCGCCGATCAGCGTCCGCTTGTTGCGGAAGTGGGCGTAGACCGTCTCCGGGGAGACACCTGCCTCGCCGGCGATCGCGGCGATGCTCGCGCGGTCGTAGCCGCGCGCGACGAACAGTTTCGCGGCCGCGTCGAGTATCTGCCGGCGGGTCTGCTCTGCCTGCTCGAGCCGCAGCTGTGAGCGATAGCGGCGCCGCTTGACATCGCCGGCCACGGCTGCCACAGTACCACGCTATCCACTACAGTGATACTGTAACGAAAGGAGTCGAGATGGCATCGGACGCGGAGATGGTGGCGCGGCGGCTGATCGAGGAGGGCTTCAACCAGGGCAACCTCGGGGTGTGCGACGAGCTGGCGGCAGACGAGCTCGTCGAACACCAGGACTTCGGCCCCGACCACGCAGCCGGCGCCGAGGGTGTGAAGGCCGTGATCGACTCTCTGCGCCGGGGCTTCTCGGACTTCCACCTGGAGATCGAGGATCTTGCCGTCGACGGCGACAAGGTCTGGCTGCGGATGGCCGGCACCGGCACCAACGACGGCTCCTTCATGGGCAACCCACCGACGGGTCGGCGGATGCGCACCGATGTCTTCGATCTCATCCGCGTCCGGGACGGCAGGATCGTCGAGCACTGGGGAGTCCCCGACCGGCTCGGCACCCTCTTCCAGCTCGGGCTCGCGAGGCCGGGCCGGTCGCAGGCGGCGGTGTAGCCGCCGTCGACGGGTGGGGCGCCGACGACGAAGGTCGTCGCGGAGCTGTAGGGCCAGAGGACGGCGGCGTGTCGCGGTGTGCAGCGCCCGCGCGTCCCGCGGATCAGCGATCGATTCCCTCGAGCGGAGGTGCCTGCGCGTATTCGTCGTCGCCCACCTGCCGACCCCACTCGACGACGTTGCCCTCGGCGTCGGCCTGCTGCATCGCGACGTGGATCATGAACCGGCTCGGTGCGGCGCCGTGCCAGTGGTTCTCCCCGGGCGCGAAGAAGACGCGGTCACCCGGCCGGATGACCTCGATCGGGCCACCTTCGCACCGGCAGAGGCCGATGCCCTCGGTCACCCAGATCGTCTGGCCGTGCGGGTGCGTGTGCCAGGCGGTGCGCGCACCCGGTGTGAAGTGCACGGCGACCGCTCCGATCCGCGAGCCGTCGGTCGGTGCCGCGATCGTGTCTATATAGACCGACCCTGTGAACCAGTCGCTCGGTCCCGGGCTCGTGTCGAGGCTGTTTCTGGTGATCTGCATCGATCGCTCCCTTCTCCCTCCGTCAGCGTGCCGTCCTCCGGGCGGCGCGGAACGGCGATCGTAACCTCGGATGCAGCGGTTGACGCGTGGCGGGCGGCGGAGGGCGCGAATCGGTCTCCGCCGCCCGCCGGCTGCGCCGCCGCCTACGGTCGCGCCCTCCTGGAGCTTCTCGACGACGCCCTCGAGCGCCGGCAGCCGTTCGGGGACGAGGTTCGCGTTCTAACCGGGGCGGAAGAAGCGCTCGCACCCCTCGAGCACGTCGTGCACGTGGTCGCCCCACGCGAGCCCGTCGCCGCTTCTCGCCGCCTCGGTGATCCGCGGCGAATCATTCACCGCTCCGAGCGCGAGCTGGAAGAAGCCCGGCAGGTATGCGGCCGAGGATTCGTCTGTCAGTGCAACCGCATGTTCGGCGTCGAATGTCCCATGCTGGGCACAACTATACCTATATACAACTGAGTAGTGATACAATTGGAGACATGGAGTTGCTTCTGCACCCGCTTACGGAGAATCCGGTCGAGCAGACCGGTCGCCGCTTCCGCGTCCTGGGCGAGCCGGGCCGGATCCGGCCGGTCGACCAACTGCGCGACGAGTTCGCTGCCGTGCTCGCCGCGGGTCAGCAGAACAGTTCCCGGCACCTGTCCGTGCTCGCAGAGGCGGGGATGCTCGCGCTGCGCAAGGACGGCAACCACGTCCACTCCCGGATCGTCGACGACGGCGTGCTCGGTCTCTGCCGGCAGGTGTGCGGCACGGTCGAGCAGCAGCTGCAGACGCCTGCATCAATCGTCACCGGCGCGCCGGCCTACTAGGAGGTCGAGATGCATACCAACATGAGCAACCTGGATCGCGCAGTTCGTGCGGGCATCGCCGTTGCCGCGCTCGTGGTCGCAATCGGCGTCGGCGCGGGTTCCATCGGCGGAATCGTCCTGCTCGTGGTCACCGCGCTGATGGCTGTGACCGCAGCCGTCAGCTTCTGCCCGCTCTACGCGCTCCTCCACTTCGACTCGCGCGGCCGCCCGCCGCTGCCGCACTGAAACGAGCACGCACACATCGATGTTCTCCTCGAGGTCGGGCAGCCGCTTTCGGGGACGTGCAGCCGTAGCACTCAGCGGCTTCGGCGGCGCCGAGTGTTCGCCGTTCGCGGCTCGAGCTGAAGGCCGCGCCCGACGACGGCGAGGGCCTCGTCGAGCAGCGGCTGCAGCGGCCGCGAGTAGCCTTCGGCGTGCCAGGCGCGGGCGGCCGTCATCAGCGCCCAGACGAGAGTCGTGGCGATCACCTGGACCTCGAGCCTGGTCGCGTCCCGGCCCACTGCGCGGGCGAGCACTTCCGCGACGAGCTGGGCGAGCTGGTCGACCTGCTGCGTCGTGGCCGCCTGCAGATGGGGATCCTCGAGCGCGTAGCGGAGCTTGCGTCGTGCAAGCGCCTCCTCGCGGCCGAAGAAGGCGGCCATCACCGACGCCACCGCCCGCCGTACCGCCTCGACCGGAGGGTGGGCGGCGAGCTCCGCCTCGACGGCGTCGATCAGCCTGAAGTCGAATTCGTCGTAGAGGACGATTCCTTCCTTGGTGCCGAGGTAGCGGTAGACGGAGCTGGGGGAGACGTCTGCCGCCTCCGCGATCTCCTCGATCGTCACGTTCTCGAAACCGCGCTCGTCGAACAGGTCGAGCGCCGTCTCCTGGATGCGTCTGATCGCCCCGGCGCGCCGACGCTCCCGTAGTCCCGGCTTCTCGCTCACGAGGGCGATTGTAGCGCTCGCGGTAGCGACTTGCAGATGACAGTGACATTCTGCTAGCTTCCGACGTCAAATGAAAGTGACTCTGCAAAGGAAGTGGCTAGCATGAACGACAGAGCGATCGACGCGCGAGGGCTCGTGAAGGTGTTCGGGCGCGAGCGGGCGGTCGACGGGCTCGAGCTGACGGTCCCGCTCGGCGCGGTCTACGGGCTGCTCGGGCCGAACGGGGCCGGCAAGACGACGACGATCCGGATGCTCGCGACGCTCCTTCGGCCAGACGCCGGCTCGGCCTGCGTGCTGGGCCACGACATCGTGCGCGAGGCGGACGCGGTCCGGGGAAGGATCAGCCTGACCGGCCAGTTCGCCTCGGTCGACGAGGACCTGACCGGCCGGGAGAACCTCGTCTTCCTGGCGCGGCTGCACGGCTACCGCCGTCCGGAGGCCAGACGCCGCGCCGCCGAGCTGCTCGAGGCGTTCGATCTCGGCGCGGCGGCCGCAAGGACGGTCAAGAGCTACTCGGGAGGGATGCGCCGCAGGCTCGACATCGCGGCCAGCCTCGTCGTCAGGCCGGAACTGCTCTTCCTCGACGAGCCGACGACGGGGCTCGATCCGCGCAGCCGCGACCACGTCTGGCAGATCGTCCGCACCCTCGCCGCGCGCGGCACCACCGTGCTGCTCACGACCCAGTACCTGGAGGAGGCCGACCGGCTCGCAGACCGCATCGCCGTGATCGACCGCGGCAAGGTGATCGCCGAGGGCAGCCCGGCAGCGCTGAAGGACTCCCTCGGCGGCGGCGTTCTCCACCTCCGCCTCCACGAGCCCGGCCGCCGAGCCGAGGCGGCACAGCTGCTCGCCCGCACGCTCGACGCCGTCCCCCACGACGAGGTCGAGCCGACCACGATCTCGATCCCGGCCCCCGACGCGGGCCGCGTCCCGCGCGCACTCGACGAGCTGGTCCGCTCCGGGATCGAGCTCGCCGCCTTCCGGCTCGGCCAGCCCAGCCTCGACGAGGTGTTCCTCGCCCTGACCGGACGCCCCGCCGAGCCCGAGACCCGAGAGGAAGCCGCATGAACACGACACCCGCCCCTGCAGACGACCTGCTGCACGCCGTCCTCGGCGACGGCCGCCGGCCCCCACGGCCGAGCGCCGCGTCGGCCGCGCTCACCTTCGGCTGGCGAGCCGTGCTGAAGGTCAAGCACGTGCCCGAGCAGCTCGCCGACGTGATCGGCATCCCCGTCATCTTCACGCTCATCTTCACCTACCTGTTCGGCGGCGCCCTCGCCGGCTCGACGCACGCCTACCTGCAGTTCCTGCTGCCCGGCACGCTCGTGATGGCTGCGGTGCTGCTCACCGTCTACAGCGGCGTCAACCTCAACACCGACGCCGCCACCGGTGCCTTCGACCGCTTCCGCTCGCTTCCCATCTGGCGGCCGGCGCCGATCGTCGGCGGCCTGATCGGCGACACCGGCCGCTACCTGCTCGGCTGCGGCCTCGTCGTCGCGCTCGGCCTCGCGATCGGCTACCGCCCGGCGGGGGGCCTCGTCGGCGTGCTCGCGGCGATCGGCCTCGCGGTGCTCTTCGGATTCTGCCTCTCCTGGCTCTGGACGACGCTCGCGCTGATCCTGCGCACGCCCACCTCGGTGCAGGTGATCGGCCTCGTCATCCTCTTCCCGCTCACCTTCGCCAGCAACGCCTTCGTCGACCCGCAAACGATGCCCTCCTGGGTGCGCTCCGCCGTCAAGGCCAACCCGATCAGCCACCTGATCGACGCCGACCGCGGCCTCATGCAAGGCCAGACGCCGACCGGGCAGATCCTCTGGGTGCTGATCGCGTCGGCCCTGCTTCTGGCCGTCTTCGCACCCGCGACCGCCCACCTCTACCGCAAGGGCTGAAACGAGCGGCGCAGACGTCATGCCGGAGAGATCGAAGCGCAGGGCCCTGCGCAGACGCAAGCCCGCATTGCCGACGCGCTGGGCATCGACCGCAGCCAACTCGTGGGTGAGCTCGACGAGCTGGAGGCGAACGGCCTGATCACACGCCAGCGCTACCCGCTCGACCGGCGACGCCACATGGTGGCAATCACGGCCAAGGGCGAGCGGGAGCTCGTCAAGCTGCGCGATGTGGTGCGGCGCATCGAGGACGACTACCTCGCCCCGCTCGATCCGACGTCACGCGGGCAGCTGCACGATCTTCTCCTGCGCGTCGCCGGAAGCCACGACGCGCGCTACCGGCGCAACGAGTAGCTCGAGCGAGGAGGGGCGCCTGCATCGATTGCCGATGCTCGCTGCTCGGCTGACAGCGAGCGCGTGTCGGCGTCGTGCAGGTCGAGCAACGCCTGGGTGATCGTCGGCGGCGAAGGTGGGCAGCCGGGTATGCGCAAGTCGACCGGCAGAAGCGCCTCGACGGGGCCGACGATCTCGGTGTCGGCGGCGAGGACGCCCCGTGCGAGTGCGCAGTCGCCGAGCGCGATCACGCGTCGCGGCTCGGGCATGGCGTTGTAGGCGGCGAGCAATGGCTCACGCATGCGGGTGGTCACCGTTCCAGTGACGAGGAGGACGTCGGCATGGCGGGGAGAAGCGACGATGCCGAAGCCGTAGCGTTGAACGTCTTCGTAGGGGCTCGAGGCGAGGGTGAGCTCGTGCTCGCAGCCGTTGCAGGAGCCGGCGTCGACGTGGCGCACTGCGAGACTGCGGCCCCGCTTCGGTGCGGGAAGAGCAACGTCGATGCGCAGGCGGCGGAGGTTTCGGAGGAGCGTCAGCATCAGCGGTCGGCGCAGGCGTAGCAGAGCTCGAAGCTCTTGTTGATGAGCGGGAAGTCCGGCAGCAGGTTGTCGGTGGCCGCGTACGCGACGACCGGCCAGTTCGCATACGAGCCGGTGCGGAGGTGAAAGCGTTCGATGCGTCCGTGGCTCTGCTCGATCGTGCAGAGCGTCGCGCCGCGTGGGCTCTCCACGAGTGCGTGGCCCACGTCGGCTCTGCTGCTTCCGGGCGTCGCCGCCGCAGGTGCGATCGGTCGGTCGAGCAGGTCGTCGAGCAGATCGAAGGTTTGCAGCAGTTCGACGGCGCGCTGCTCGAGGCGGGCCTGGACGTCGCCTTCTACCCGGTGCGGCGCGACCGGCGCAAAGCCGGCGTAGGCGAGCCGGCCAGAGTGTGAGCGCGCGTCTTCGGCGATCCCGCTGGCGCGCGCCGCAGGGCCGACCGCGCCCAGTGAGCGGGCCTCCTCGGCGCCGACGACGCCGATGTCCGGCAGCCGATCCTGGAACGAGCCGTTGAAGAGCAGCTCGCGCCAGCCGGTCTTCGAGTCGCCGGCGATGCAGGCGAGCTCCTCGCGACCTTGCCGCACCGTCGTCGCGTCGACGGCGAGCGCGCTCCCGCCCGGCTGGACGGTGTCGAACAGGAAGCGGTGACCGGTCAGCAGATGGTTCAGGCGGCGGGCGCGCTCGGTGAGCGCGGCGAAGAAGGTGTTCCCTGCCGCGAGGCCTGCGCCGGCGCAGACCGCTGCGATGTCGTTCAGGTGGCTCCATGTTCGTTCGAGCTCGAGCAGGATCGTGCGAACGCGGGCAAGCTCCGAGCCCGCCTCGAGGCCGAGCGTCTCTTCGCACGCGTGTGCGTATGCGACGGAGTTCGAGACGGCGCAGGCCCCGCAGGCGCGCTGCGCGTAGGCGCGGGCCTCCTCGAGCGTTCGTCCTTCCGCCGCGCGCTCCAGGCCGCGGTGCTTGTAGAAGAGCCGTGCGTCGACGTGCAGGATCCGGTCGCCGACGACGTGGAAGCGGAAGTGGCCCGATTCGATCACGCCGGCGTGGATCGGGCCGACGGCGACCTGGTAGGCGTCGTCGCCGTGCACGGGCACGGTCCAGCGGCGAAGGTCGAGGTCGTGCTCGACGAGCGGGCGAAGCGGCTCGTGGCCGTCGAAGCTCACGCCGTACAGGTCGGCCGCCTCGCGCTCGTCCCATCCGGCAGCAGCGCTGAGGTCGACGATCGTCGGGACTCGCCCCTCTGCCACCGCGACCGTTTCGACCCGGAGCGAGCCGTCCGGTGCGGCGAGCACCGCGCGCACGCTTCCGTGCGCCGCGTAGAGGCCGGCGAAGCGGTGACCGTCGGCGAGGGCGGCGGCGATGCGGCCACGGTAGGTCATCGGATCCCCTGGACGAGCGCGCGCGCGATCGCGCTGCCGGGCAGCCACAGCGCCGCTGCGGTGAGGCCGAGCAGGCAGGGCACCGCGACGCCCGTCAGCAGGACGACGGCGCGCAGTCCCGGGGCGGTGCGCTCCCGTGCCGGCGCCTTGCCGGCGACCGTCTCGAGCAGCGCGTGCGCGAGGCCGAGGAACCCGAGCGCGAGCAGCGCGGCGGCGGCTGCCGCTGTCCAGGGCCGTCCTGCAGCGAAGCCGCCGGCGACGATCAGCACCTCGCTCGCGAACAAGGGCGAGGGTGGCAGGCCCGCAAGGGCGGCGAGCGAGATCCCGATCGCGGAGCCGAGCGGCGCGCTGGGTTCGTCCGACTCCGCGAACCGCATGGCCGGCGGCGCGCGGCTCGTGCCCGAGCAGCGGCGTCGCCGCATAGAAGCCGAGCGCCTTCGCGAGCGCGTGCCCGACCACGTGCACGGCGACGCCGGCGAGCGCGAGCCGTGTGCCGAACCCGATCCCGAGTGCGATCACGCCCATGTGCTCGAGGCTCGAGTAGGCGAGCAGTCGCTTCCACGGCATCGGCTGCCAGAGGAACGGCACGGCGACCGCAAGCGAGAGGAGACCGAAGCCGACGAGCACCGACTGCGCCGTGGTCTCGCCGATGACGGGGCCGAGCGACTGGCTCGAGCGCCAGGCGACGAGCAGCACCGCCGGCAGCAGCGCAGCGGAGAGCAGGGCGGAGACGGGTGCGGGCGCCTCCGAGTGCGCGTCGGGGAGCCAGTTGTGGACGGGAGCCCAGCCGATCTTCCCGGCGAGACCCGCGAGCAGCAAGAGATACGCGATCAGCGCATGCTGGGAATGGACGTGCCCGAGTGCGCGCCAGGAGAGCGCGTCGAGGCCGCCGTGCGCCGATCCCGCCGCGAGCACGACGATTCCGAGCAGCGCGACGCCGAGGCCGAGCGAGGTGAGGATCAGGTACTTCCACGCCGCCTCGAGCGCGCGCGGCTTGCCACCGAAACCGACGAGCAGCGCCGACGCCGCTGTGGTCGCCTCGAGCAGCAGCCAGGCGCCCCCGAGATTGCCGACGAGCGGGACCGCGGCGAGGATCGCCCAGAACAGGAGAATCAGGGCGTAGAACACGCGCGGCTGACGCCCCGGCCGCACGAGCGTGGACGTCGACGATGCGAGGTAGCTCGAGGAGAGGAGCACCGCGGTCAGCCCGACGAATCCGATCACGCCGACGAGCAGGCCCGCGGCGGCGTCGACGACGACCCAGCTCTCGACGAGCGGGCTGCCGGGCGAGACCAGCGCAACGGCTGCAAGCGCCCCCGCCGCACCGGCGGACGCGAGCGCACCGACGACCGCGACGGCGCGCACGGATCGAGACGGCGCAGCCGCCGTGCACGTCGCGGCGAGTGCCGGAACTGCGACGACGAGGAGCGCGAGGAGCTCCCGGCTAGTCACGGAGGCTCCGCAGCGCGGCTGCGTCGCCGGCTCCGAACTCGGCGAAGATGCGCTCGTGGAACACGGCGGCGACGACCGCGATCAGCGTCAGGTCGAACGCCACGCCGAACTCGATCGCCGTCGACGAGCCGCCCGGAAGCTCGAGTGCCGCCAGCGCCAGCCCGTTCTCGCAGAGCACGATCCCGAGAACCTGGAAGAGGGTCGCGCGGCGCGTCGCCGCCGTCGCCGCGCCGAACGCGACCAGCGCGAGCACGGCCCGCTCCGCATTCCTCGAGTCGAGGCCGATCGCCGGGACGAGCCAGGTGAGTGCAAGCGCGAAGCCGACGGCGAGCCCCGCCCGCGCGATCGGCGCGACTCCGGCCCGCACCGGACGCGGCTCACGCGTGCGCGAGACGACCAGCAGCAGCAGCGCGCCGAGCGCGACCGCGCGGACAGCGAGCACCGCGGCAGCGGCCGGCTTGTCGTGCGCGGCGGTGATCGCAAGCACGAGGGCCTGGACGGTGACAAGTCCGACCGCCACGGATCGGCGTCGCATGACCACGACCGCCAGACCGAGCGCGACGAGCAGCCAGATCAGCGGGCCGCTCACGTGAGCTGCACCAGCCAGGAGGCGACGCCGAGCAGCGCCGCTGCCGCGCCGAGTCCGAGCAGCCGCGGTGCGAGCAGGATCCGCATCTTCGCGCTCAGCGTCTCCATGAGCGCGAGCCCGGCACACAGGACGACGAGCGCGACCGGAAGAACGCACGAGTTGCCCCCAGACGTCCCGGACATGCGGCAAGAAGATCTGCGCGGCCAGCACGAGCACGAGCCAGTGGCGAACGGCGGCCGCCCACTGCAGAAACGCGAGGTCGCGGCCCGCATACTCGAGCAGCGGTCCCTCGTGAATCATCGTCAACTCGAGGTGCGTGTCCGGGTTGTCGATCGGCTGACGTCCGGTCTCGGCGACGATCACGAGCGCGAACGAAACCGCAGCGAGCGAGAGCGCCGGATTCGACCACACATCCGTGCCGGCCGTGCCCGCGACCATGCCCGTGAGGCTCGTCGTGCCCGCCACGAGCGCGCCAACGGCGAGGGTGAGTACGAGCGTCGCCTCGGTCGAGACGGCGATCGTCAGGTCGCGGCTCGCACCCATCAGCGAGAACCCGTTCCCCACGTCCCATGCGGCTGCCGCGACCGCGAACCGCGCGAGTGCGAGCAGGCCGGCGAGGACGAGCATGTCGCGGCCGACTCCGAGCGCGGGCGCGCGACCGGCGACCGGCACGAGCAGCACCGCGGCTGCCAGGCTCGACGCGGCCACCGCCGGCGCCCACCGATAGACCACACCGGAGTCGGTGGGGTCGACCGCGCTCTTTCCCCAGAGGCGGCGCAGCTCGCGATAGGGCTGCAACGGCGTCGGGCCACGGCGCCCCTGCAGTCGCGCCTTCCAATGCTGAACGAGACCGGGGAGCAACGGCGCAAGCAGCAGGCCGCCGCCGAGCTCGACCACGATCGAAGCGGTCGAGGCGCCGCTCACCCGATCACGCCGGCCTTCGCCGCCGCGAGCAACACGAGCACGAGCGCGATCAGATAGCCGACGTACGTGCCGAGCCGGCCGGTCTGCAGCCGCCGCGCATGCCGGGCCGCGACGAGCGCCGAGCGAGTCAGCGGGGCCGTACAGGCGCTCGTCGATCAGCTGCGGCACCCGGCCGCTGTAGGAGACCTCCTGCACGACACCGCCCGCTGCACGCACGTCGATCTCCCGCTGCGGACGCAGCACGACCTCGAGTACCAGCCGCAGCGGCTTCGTAAAGCCCGCGCTCGTCCACGCGAGCTGCGGTTGCACGAGTTGCCCACACGCCCAGGTCGGCGCCGGAACTGCAACGCGCCTGCCGCGCAGCACGACGAACACCGAAGCGAACAGGCCGAGCACGAGCGCGACTCCGACCGTCGGCAGCGAACCCGTGCCGGGCAGATGCAGATCCAACGAGGTGGAAGCAGACACGGGCCACGGCGCCAGCCGTGCAAGCGAGGCGACGAGCACGCCCGGCACGACGCCGAGAACGACACACGCACCCGCAAGGGCGACAAGGGCGCCGCGCATCGGCGCGGGCGCCTCGACCGCATCCGCGACAGAGGCCCGTCGCGGGCGGCCGAGCAGGACGAGCCCGACCACTTTGACGAAGCAGAAGACGGCCAGCGCCGCCGTGGCTGCGAGCGCAGCGAGCGCGAGCGCACCGGCGAGCCCGTCACCGAGCCCGCCGTAGGCGGGGACGTGCACGAGCGCCTGCAACGTCAGCCACTCGGAGGCGAAGCCGTTGAGGGGCGGGAGACCGGCGATCGCAAGCGAGCCGACAAGAAAGGCGCCGCCGGTCCACGGCATCCGTCGCAGTAGCCCACCGAGCCGGTCGATCTCGAGCGACCCGACAGCGCGCTCGAAGGCGCCGGCACCGAGGAACAGCAGCGACTTGAAGACCGCGTGGTTGAGCGTGTGCAGCAGCGCCGCCGCGAGCGCGAGCGCCGCCCACGTCTCGGACCCGCGGGCACGGAGCAGCAGGCATGCGCCGAGGCCGAGCACGATGATCCCGACGTTCTCGATCGAGTGGAACGCGAGCAGACGCTTGAGGTCGTGCTGGAAGAGCGCGTACACGACCCCGCCGACCGCCGAGAGCGTGCCGAGCGCGAGCACGAGCACGCCGAACCACAGGGGCAGCACGCCGAGCCAGTCGACGAGAACACGCATGAGCCCGTAGATCGCGACCTTGATCATCACGCCGCTCATCAGGGCCGACACGGGTGCGGGCGCAATCGGATGCGCGCGCGGCAGCCAGCTGTGCATCGGCATCAACCCGGCCTTCGTCCCCATACCGACGAGTGCGGCGATCGCGATCGCGATCTGAACGCCGGAGCCGGGCGCGAGAACGTGCGTGCCGTCGAGAACGCCGGCGTGCGCGGCCAGCAGAACCGCGATCCAGGTGCCGGCGCCTGCGATGTGCGTGGCCGCGATGTAGAGGAAGACCGCCCGGCGCGCGGCTTCGTCGGAGCGGCCGATCAGGATCAGCACCGCCGGGAGCAGCGTCATCAGCTCCCAGCCCGCGAGAAACATCAGCGGATCGCGCGCGCACAACACCCCGGCAAGAACGAGCACGAAAACGCCGGTGAGGGAGGCGACAGCCCTGCTCCGTCTCCCGGGCTCGAGGTAGCGCGACGCGAACGCCAGGGTCGGCGCCGCGACCAGGCCGAGCACCCCGAGAAAGAACGCCGTCAGGCCGTCGACACCGAAGCGGGGCGTGAAACCGCCTGTGAACTTCGAGCCGAGGGTTGTGCTCGAGCCGAGCGCCCAGAAGCCGACGGCTCCGAGCACCCCGGCACCGAGGGCCTGGACCGCGAACCCGACCCGGAATGCTCTCGCGGTGGCGCAGGCTGCGCTGCCGAGGCCGAGCAGCGCCACGGCCGCAAGCAGAAAGGCGGCGGTCACTCCGACTCGAGCTGCTGCAGGATCGATTGCTCGGTCGCGAGCCGGCGCGTGATGATCGCCCGTCCGGCGGCGAGGAGGTCGAAGACCGCCTCGTCACGGACGCGGTAGTAGACGCTGTTGCCGTCGCGGCGCGACGTCACGAGCCCGATCCGCCGCAGCGCCGCCAGATGCTGGGACGTGCCGCCCGAGTCCAGCTCGAGCTCGGCCTGCAGCGTCCCGACCGAGCGCTCGCCTTCGCGCAACAGCTCGAGAATGCGCACCCGGGCGGGGTGGCCGAGCACCCGAAACAGGTTCGCCTTCACCTCGTGTACAGCGCCCGCCTGGAACGGCATCCAGGCAATCTTACAAACTCAGAAGACAGTCAGATTGTTTTGGCTTCCTCTCCGGTCTGGTGCACGACCCTCTCGGAGGTAGTGGCACTAGAGGCTTGATGCGCATTTGTGGGCATACGCGGCTGGTGCGCCTGACGCGGCGCGGCTCGGCCGCGTCGGGCTTGCCCGTAGCCACCGCTACGCGCTGCGCCCGCCCCGCCCGATCCGCTTGGTCAGGCGCATCCCCGCGCACACCCCAATACACATCAAGCCTCTAGCGCCGGAGCGCCGCGTAGTCGATCTCGAGGAAGTCCTCGACCTCGTTCACCCATCGCTCCTCGACGAATCGCACGTGCTCCGGATGGAGGTTGTACGTCTCGTAGGCGTCGGCGTCTGCGAACTCCATCGAGATGCCGAACCGGAACACGTTCTTCGGGCTGACCTCGGCGAGGATGTCGAACGCCTCGACGCCCGGGATCTGGCCGAGTTTGTCGGCGGCTTCGATGAAATCGCGCTCGGCATCCGATCCGGCAGGATGGCGCAGCCTGAACGAGACGGTATGACGGATGCGTCCTGGTTGCATCCTGGCGAGTCTAGAGGCCTGATGTGTGCGCGGGGATGCTCCTGACCAAGCGAAGCGCCGCGTCAGGTGCACCAGCCGCGCATCCGGCCGCAAACCCGCATCAGGCCTCTAGGTGAGCGCGGAGCTTGCGCCGAAATGGCGGCAGCCGCCAGCGGCTTCGTCGTCGAGCTGTAACCGTCGGTCTGGCGCCCGGACCGCGCCCCGACCAGCAGCACGCGCGCCGGCCCGGTCACTGGGCCGGTAACAGCCAGGATCACCTGTCCCCATGAAGCTGTGCCCGCGAGCTTAGCCTCTCGACACCGAGGTGATGTGGTATCCTGATACCGAGATGGCCAGCCGGAAGAACATGACGCTGCGGTTGCCGGCCGAGCAGGCCGACGAGCTCGAGGCGGTCGCGCGGGCGGAGGGGATCAGCGTCTCCGACGCGGTGCGCGAGGCGATCGCTGAGCACATCGCGCGCAAGCGCAAGGACAAGGGGTTCCGCGAGCGTCTCCACGCGGTGATGGAGCGCGATCGCGAGATCCTCGAGCGGCTCGCCCGCTGAGGGTGACCGAGTATCTCGACCCTGCTGACTACCTGCTGATCGCCGAGGCCGTCCTCGGCGTCGCCGCCGAGGACATCGCGCGCTGGCCTGGTATCGGTCTCGCCGAATCGGCGCTCCATGCGCCGGCGGCGGCGTTCGCGGGTGTCGAGTTGTACCCGGACGTCATCGACAAGGCGGCCGTGCTGTGCGTCCGCCTGGCTCGAAACCACCCGCTCCCGGACGGGAACAAGCGGGTCGCCTACCTTGGGCTGCTCGAGTTCCTGGCCCGCAACGGCATCGAGTGGGTGCCGCCTTCCGCGGACGAGACGGTTGCAATCATCGAGCGAGTGGCTGCCGGCGATGTCTCCGAGCGCGAGTTGGCGGACTGGCTTCGCGTGACCTCGCAGGAACGGTGAAGAGTTGCAGCGCCGGCTCTCGGCGTGGACGATGTGAGGTGTCCTCTCCGTCGGACGAGCGGCTCCACGCGTACCTGTGGGGACTGAGCAGGGAGCAGCTGGTTGCGCGGCTGCTCGCGCTTGCGGAGCGGGACGAGGTCGCGTTGACGGCGCTTCGCGCGGAGCAGGCGGCCGCGTCGGGCGAGTTCGATCTCGCCGCCTTCCGGAAGGAGTTGACGGCACGGATCCGGATCTCCGGCTTTGTCGACTGGCGCGGTGCGGCCGGGTACGCGCAGCGGGTGCACGGGCTGCTCGACGTCCTCGATGCCCTGATCGCGGCCGGCCGGGCCGCCGACGTGGTCGTGCTGGCCGAGCACGTGATGGCGCGCCTCGACACTGCATTGGGCAGGATCGACGATTCGAGCGGCCACATGGGCGGCGTGCTCGACCGTGTCTCCGACCTCCACCTCGCCGCATGCGACGCGGCACGGCCGGACCCGAAGCGACTGGCGGTGCGGCTGGTCGAGTTCGCGCTGAAGAGCGATTGGGAGTGGTTCTTCGACGCTCCCCAGCGCTACGCCGACGTGCTCGGCGAGCAGGGTGTGGCCGCGTACCGCTCACGACTCGAGCGAGAGTGGGAGGCGCTGCCGGCGCTGCCGCCGGCCGAGTCACGCGTGTTCGGGTTCGACGACGGACGCCGCTTCACCCTGACGACGCTGCGCGAGAGCCTCGCCCGCGCGGGCGGGAACGTCGACGAGCTCGTATCGGTGCTCGCGAAGGACCTGTCGTCGCCTTACCGGTTCTGCAAGATCGCCGAGGAGCTCGAGCAGGCGGGCCGGCAGCGCGAAGCCCTGGTGTGGCTCGAGCGAGGAATGCGCGCGTTTCCGCCGGCGGCGGACGCGCCGCTGCGTGCGCGGCTGATCCATGCCTACCTGCGCGACGGGCAGGTCGAGGACGCGGTCTCGCTCGCCCAGCGAGCGTTCGCCGCCGGGCCTCGCGCCTCGACATACCGTGAGCTGCGCGAGACGGCCGCCGCTCTGCCGGGCTGGCCGGAACGACGCACGGCCGCGCTGCAGCTGCTCCGCGATCCTGCTGCCGAAGGCCGGCCGCTCGATCGCTACTTCCTCCGCGACCGGTCCGAGGTGGTACGTGCCGAGATCGAGGAAGGCGAGCTCGAGGCTGCCTGGGCCGATGCCGTCGACGGCGGCTGTGAGGTTCGCCTCTGGCGACAGTTGGCGGACGCACGACGCGAGGCCCACCCCGACGAGTCGATCGGCGTCTACCGTCGCCTGCTCGACCAGATCCTCGAGCGGGCCGACGTGCGCGCCTACCACGAGGCGGTCGCGCTGCTCCGAGAGATCCGAAAGACGCTGGCCGGCCATGCACGCGAGCAGGAGTTCGCGGACGACGTCGAGCGGATCCGTGAAGCGCACCGCCGCCGCCCGAAGCTGCTGAGCCTGCTTGCCGCCGAAGGCTGGTGAAGTCGGGCGGCCGAGCACCTCCGTCGCAGGGAGGTGCTCCATTCAGCGCGAACCGAGTCCACGGCGAACATGACGCGTAGGTAGCCGAGAGCGTTCACCGGGTCGTTGCGGCGATCGGCGACCACGGGCGGCGCAATGAAGCGTGAGAGCTCGAGCCTGCTGTGGCCGTCGGGCGTGCGCATCATGGCAATCTCGACGCGCCGGTCGCGGAGTCCGGTGACGCGTCCTGCCCATTCTCCTTCCACCGTGCCTTGGCCTTCGAGCTCGAGGCCGAGTTCCTGGAAGAACGCGATCGTGGCCGGTAGATCGTCGACGACGATGCCGACGTTGTCCATCCGTTGAACCGTCATCCGGTCACGTTGCTCCTCGACTGCCGGGACGTCGGCCGGCCGGTGAGAAGGGGCTCGGCGTTGGTGGTGGCGGAGCGCGTGGCCGGGAACGCCACCGTGGCGCGGAGCCCGCCGCCCGACCGGGGCGTGAGGGTGAGGACTCCGTCGTGGGCCTGCGCGATGCTCTTGACGATGGCGAGGCCGAGGCCGACACCTGCGTGGTCGGTGCGGCGGCGCTCGCTGCCACGCTGAAACGGCTCGGCGAGCGTCGCGACGATCTCAGGCGCGAGACTCGCCCCCGTGTTCTCGACGGTGAGCGACGCGCCGTCATGCGTTGCGCTCGCGGTCACGCAGACGTACCCCCGGTCGGGCAGGTTGTGGACGACCGCGTTGTGGACGAGGTTCGTCGCGAGCTGGAGCAGAAGCGCGGGGGAGCCGATGATCTCTGCCGCGTCGCCCGAGGTCTCGACGGTCACGCCGTGCTTCTCCGCGAGGGGGAGGAGCGCTTCGGTGGCTTCTTCGGCCACGAGCGAGAGGTCGACACGATCCCGGTTGAACGACCGTTGATCGGCGCGGCTGAGGAGGAGGAGCGCTTCGGTGAGGTCGATCGCCCGGGCGTTGACGGCGTGGAGGCGATCGACGAGCTCGCCGGCGTCGGGGTTCGGATCGCTGCGGGCGACGTCGAGGAGCGTTTGCGCGATCGCGAGCGGTGTGCGCAGCTCATGGGAGGCGTTGGCTGCAAACCGCTGCTGCTCGACGATGTGCGCCTCGAGCCGCGTGAGCATGGCGTCGAAGCTGTCGGCGAGCTCGCGGAACTCGTCCTGAGGCCCTTCCAGCTCGATGCGGTGGGAGAGCGATCCACCGGCCGCCCTGCGTGTTGCGTCGGTGATGCGGCCCAGGGGGGCGAGCATGCGGCCCGCGAGCATCCAGCCTCCGAGCAGTCCGAAGCCGAGCAGGAAGGCGAGCACGATCGCCGCGACCGTGCCGAAGCCGTGCAGTGGATCGGAGGAATCGAAGAGGAACCACCACGAGGGGTGCATGTGCGAGAGCACGCCGTTGGGGATGTAGCGCAGAACGACCACCCAGATCGCCGCGAGCATCAAGACGCCGGCGAGCATCAGGAAGCCGGCATAGCTCAGCGTGAGCTTGAGGCGGACGCTCCGCCCAGGACGTCTATCCACGCTCTTCACCCTTGTCCGAGTCCGTCTCCATGCGGTAGCCGACACCGGGGACGGTGGCGATGATCGACGGCTCGCCGAGCCGTTTGCGCAGCGCCGAGACCGTGATCCGCACGGCGTTGGTGAAGGGGTCGGCGTTCTCGTCCCACGCCCGTTCCAGGAGCTCTTCGGCGCCGACCACGCCGCCTTCGGCCTCGACCAGGACCTCGAGCACGGCGAACTGTTTCCGCGTCAGCGCGACGTAGCGGCCGTCGCGGTAGACCTCGCGGCGGAACGGATCGAGGCGGAGCCCTGCGAGCTCGCGCACCGGTGGCCTGTGGTGGGCGCGCCTGCGGTCGAGCGCTCGCAGCCGGAGGACGAGCTCGCGGAGCTCGAACGGCTTCGTGAGGTAGTCGTCGGCGCCCAGCTCGAACCCGGTCTCCTTGTCGTCGAGCCGGTCGGCGGCGGTGAGCATGAGGATCGGCATGCCGCTGTCGGAGGCCACGATGCGTTTGGCGATCTCGTCTCCGGACGGGCCGGGGATGTCGCGGTCGAGGACTGCGATGTCGTAGGGGTTGAGCCTGAGCAGCTTCAGAGCTGTCTCCCCGTCGCCGGCGATGTCGGCGGCGATCGCTTCCAAGCGCAGGCCGTCGCGGATGGCTTCCGCCATGTAGGGCTCGTCCTCGACGAGCAACACGCGCATGCTCGGATGCTAGAGCCGCGGCATATCGCCGGCGTATCGAAAATTGCATACGCGGCGGCAACAGGGACTGGGCAAGCCTGGAGGCGTGACTCATGAGAGACGCGTCCGAAGGACGGCCCGCCGGATCGGGACTCGCGGGATCGGCGGCGTGTGCCTGCTGGTCGCGGTCGTGGCGGTCGCCGCAGTCGTGGGGTACCAGTTGCCGCCGGCCGGGTCGTCGACGGCCGCGTCGCTCAACGGGGTTGCTTCAACCGAGGGCCGTGGTGCGCGCGGCGTTGCTGTGCCGGGCGGCGCGTGGCCGCAGTACGGCCAGGCCGCGGTCCAGATCGGGCAGGCGCGGGTTCAGGCGGGGCCGAACCAGCATGCGGCTCCGATCGCCAGCGTCGCGAAGGTGATGACGGCCTATCTCGTGCTTCACGATCACCCGCTCGGGGTGGGCGAGGCCGGTCCGACGATCACGCTCACCGCTGCCGATGTCGCCGATACCGATCGCCGGAGCCGTCGGCGGGAGTCGGTGGTGCCGGTCGTCGCGGGCGAGCGGTTGACCGAGCTGCAGGCGCTGCAGGCGCTGCTGCTGCCGTCGGCGAACAACATTGCCGCGGCCCTGGCGCGCTGGGACGCTGGCTCCGAGACGCGCTTCGTGGCGCGCATGAACGCCGCCGCGCGCTCGCTCGGCATGCGCCAAACCCGCTATACCGACCCGAGCGGCTACGACCCGGCGACCGTGTCGACCGCCCCGACCAGGTGCGGATCGTCGTTCGAGCGATGCGCCTGCCGGTGTTCGCGCGCATCGTCTCCACACCGGCGGCGACGCTGCCGGTCGCCGGCACGGTCCACAACACCAACCGTTTGCTCGGCCACGACGGGTTCGTCGGCGTCAAGACCGGCTCGGACGACGCTGCCGGCGGCTGCTTCGCCTTCCGCGCGATCCGCTCCGTGCACGGCAGGCGCACGACGATCACCGGCGTCGTCCTGGGCCAGCCCGGCAGCGACCGGATCGACGCGGGGCTGGCAGCCGCAAGTGCCCTGGTCGCACGGATCGCCGGCGATCGCAGCTCGTCCTCGCCGCCGGCACTCGGGCCTCCGGGAGCTCTGCCGCCGCGCACACACACAGCACACAGGGAGGAAACCCTTGAGGAAGACACTGTTGCGGCCGGCTGCTCTTGCCGTGGCCGTCGCGCTTGCCGCGGTCGGCGGCGGCTGCGGCGGCACGGCCAGCGGCGGCGACAACGCTGTCGTAAGTGGCGGCGTGAGCAGCGCGGGGGACGGTGCAGGGAGTGCTCGTGCGAGGGTGGTGAAGTTTGCCGAGTGCATGCGCCGCAACGGCATCAGCGGCTTTCCGGATCCCGACTCGTCGGGTGCGTTGACCATCGACGCGGTGGCGAACGGCGCGTCGGTGGACACGAACTCGCGCGGCGTTCAGGCACGCGCTGGGCGCCTGCAAGGATCTCGAGCCGCCGGGGTTCACGGGCCGCCAGCGGACTCCCCAGGAGCAGAAGGCTGCACTCCAGTTCGCGCAGTGCGTTCGCGATAACGGCGTGCGCGACTTCCCCGATCCCAGCGTCGCTCAGCCGCTCGTCGACACGAATCGCATCCCGTCTGCGGCAACGCCGGGCGGTATGAGCATCCTCAACGCGGCGATGCACAGGTGCGGCCAGTACGCAGCAGCGGCCGGCGTCCGGGGGAGCAAGTGATGCGCAAGAGCCGGCTGCTGGCGGCAGCGATCGTGCTCGTCGCTGCCGCAGCGGTCATCGGCGGTCTGGTCGCCGCATCCGGTGGCGGGCGGGCGAGCGAGGCGGCGCAGGCGGTGACGGTGAACACCGCGACCGTCAACCGCGGGAACATCTCCGACCTGGTCTCCCAGTACGGGATCCTGACCTACCGGGCGCAGGCGGACGGCTCCCCGTGGGTCGTGATCAACCGGACGCGCGGGACGTACACGGAGCTGTCGACTCCAGGCGAGAAGGTCGACTGCGGCGGCGTGCTCTACCGGGTGAACAGCCACCCGGTGCTCCTCCTGTGCGGCCCGACGCCCGCCTACCGCTCGCTCTCCGAGGGCGACAGCGGAGCCGACGTCGCCGAGCTCAACGCCAACCTCGTGCGCCTCGGCTACGCGTCTCGGGCGCAGCTCGATCCGTCCTCCCGCGACTTCGGCGCGGCGACGGCGGCCGCACTCGACCAGCTGCACGTCAAGCTCCGTGAGGCCCAGACCGGCTCGCTCCCGCTCGGCCAGGCGGTCTTCTTGCCCCGGCCGGTGCGGATCGCGAAGGTCGGCGCAGAGCTCGGCGGCCCCGCCCACCCCGGTGCGCAGGTCGCTCGGGCCACCTCCGACACGCTCGAGGTGGAGGTGAACCTCGACCCATCCCAGCAGCGCGAGGTCAAGGTCGGCAACCGGGCACAGATCACGCTGCCGGACAACACCACCGCCACCGGCAGGGTCGACAGGCTCGGCAGAGTCGCCCAGGTCCAGAACGCACAGGACCAGAACGCCGGCGCGACCATTCCCGCCTACATCAGCCTCGACCACCCACAGCAGGCACGCTCATTGGATCAGGCCCCCGTTCAGGTCGCGATCGCGACCATGGGCGTGACGAACGCGCTCAGCGTCCCCGTGACGGCGATCGTCGGTCGCTCCGGCGGGTTCGCCGTCGAGGTCGTTCGCCCGGGCGGACAGCGCGAGCTCGTCCCGGTGAAGCTGGGGCTCTTCGACACCGCCGGCGGCCGAGTCCAGATCGTCGCGGGCGCCCTCCGCAAGGGTGAGCAGGTCGTGGTGCCGTCTTCATGAGCGCCGCACCGGTTCTGGAGCTCGACGGGGTCACGAAGGTCTACGGCGAGGACCCGCCCGTGCTCGCCCTCCGCGGCGTGTCGTTCTCGGTTCGGCGCGGCGAGCTGGTGGCGATCGCCGGGCCGTCGGGCTCGGGCAAGTCCACGCTCCTGCACGTGATCGGAACGCTCGAGCGGCCGACGAGCGGCATCGTTCGGATCGGCGGCGTCGACGCCGCCCAGCTCGACGACCGCGAGCTCTCGCAGCTGCGCGCTGGACAGATCGGGTTCGTCTTCCAGCAGTTCTTCCTCGCCGAGCACGCCACCGTGCGCGAGAACGTCGCCGACGGGCTTCTCTACGCCGGCGTCCGCTCGGCCGAGCGACACCGACGCGCGGACGAGGCGATCGAGCGGGTCGGGCTCTCCCACCGCGCGAGCTTCAAGCCGACCAAGCTCTCCGGCGGCGAGCGTCAGCGGGTCGCGATCGCCCGCGCTCTCGTCGGCCGGCCCGCGATCGTGCTCGCCGACGAGCCGACCGGCAACCTCGACAGCACGACCGGCGCGTCGATCGTCGAGCTGATCCACGAGCTCAACGCCGCCGGAGCGACCATCATCCTGATCACCCACGACGCCACCCTCGCCGACCGGCTACCCCGACAGATCCGTGTCCTCGACGGCGAGGTCGTCTCCGATCTCGCACCCGGCGAGACACTGTGACCGCCGTTCGTGGGGGCCTCGAGTTGCGTGACTGGCTGCGGGTGGCGAGCGTCGGATTGCGGGCCCGGCCGCTGCGCTCCGCGCTCTCCGCGCTCGGAATCGCGATCGGAACAGCAGCGATCGTCGGCGTCCTCGGCCTGTCGTCCTCCTCACAAGCAGGCCTGATCGCGGAGATCGACCGGCTCGGCACCAACCTGCTCACCATCGAGACCGGGCAGAGCCTGACCGGCGCCCCCGCGCAACTGCCCCGCGAGGCGCCGGCGCGGATCACGCTCCTGGACAACGTCGAACAGGTCGCGCACACGGCGCTGATCAAGAACACCTACGTCTACCGCAGCTCGATCGTCCCGGTCGCGGAGACCGGCGGCCTCCAGGTACGCGCCGCCAGCCTGAACCTGCTACCCGTCCTCGAGACGGGCCTCGCCCGCGGCGACTGGCTCAACAACGGCACCGCCCGCCTGCCGGTCGCCGTCCTCGGCGCGACCGCCGCCCAACAGCTCGGCATCGACCGCGTCTACCCCGACCAGCGCATCTGGCTTGGTGGCCAGTGGTTCAACGTCGCCGGCATCCTCAACCCGTCGCCGCTCGAACCCGACATCGACGTCAGCGCCCTGATCGGCTACCCCGCCGCCGAGAAGTACCTCGGTTACGTCAGCGTCGTCCACGGCGAGCCACTCGCCGGGCCGCCGAGCACGATCTACGTCCGCGCCGCGACCGGACACGAAGCCGCGGTGCAATCGCTACTGGCAAACACCGCCGACCCCGAGGCGCCATACGAGGCCGCCGTCAGCCAACCCTCCGACGTCCTCACCGCCCGCGCCGCAGCAGCAGGCGCCTTCAACAGCCTCTTCCTCGGGCTCGGAGCAGTAGCGCTGATCGTCGGCGCCGTCGGGGTGGCCAACATCATGATCATCTCAGTCCTCGAACGTCGCTCCGAAGTCGGGCTCCGGCGCGCGCTCGGCGCCACGAAGTCCCAGATCCGGACGCAATTCCTCGCCGAATCGATCCTCCTCGCGGCCATCGGCGGCGTCGTCGGCGTGCTGGCGGGCGCGGCGGCGACGGCTGTCTACGCCGGCACCAAGCACTGGGCTGTGGTAATCCCCGCGGAAGCGTGGATCGGCGGGATCGCCGCAGCGATCGCGATCGGCGCCGTCGCCGGCCTGCTGCCCGCCGTCCGGGCGTCTCGCCTGCCGCCGACGGTCGCGCTGCGTACCGTGTGAAGCAACGTCCGTCGCAAGCGGGGAACCGTGGTGCCGGGGCCTTCCTCGGTAGAGAGGGGGGTCAACCAGGAACGGCGCGGCAACGCACGCATCCGACAGCTCACGGTTGCGCGCGTAGATCGCGTTCGCGCCAAAGGTGTCGAAGACGGCGAGCGCGGCTTCGTCGCCACCGCCGCCGCCCAGCTGATCGAGTTGTCGAACCGTGACGCAGTCGGAGAGATGACCATCTCTGGTCCGAAGAAGCTCGCGAACGGAACGGTGCCCGCCTTCCAGCCGGCGTTGACGGGGACGAACAGCTCCTGCGTCGAGCGCGCCAGGTAGCAGTAGCCGAGCCCGCTGTCTTCGTGGATTGCGTCTCGAAACTGAGAACGGCGTATACATAAGCGCACAGCGTGGCGGCGGCCCGAACCACCCTCGATATGTCCACGCACAAACGAGAGTCGTCCCGTCTCCTCGACAGCCCGCTCACACAGGTCTGGGACGTGTTGTGCCAAGTCGAGCGATCCAGCTTCGCCGCGAGCGAATTCACGACCAGGCCGCAGATTGTGCTGCCCCGGCGTGGTGTTTTCGTCGTCGACAGACGAGGCGAGCAGGTCGTCGCCGACACGAATGCCGCCCTGGTCCTCGGCCTCGACGAGGAGTATCGCGTCAGCCATCCGACCTGCGGTGGCGACGAGTGCACCGTTCTCATTCCCCCTCTTGACGTGCTCGAGCAGATCACCGGCGGAACCGCCGGTCGGATCGGCAACCTCGCGTCACGCGATCACTTGGCGTTGTGTCTCGTCACGCGAGCGTTGCGCGACCCGTCGGCGGAACAGCTTGACCTCGAGGATGCCAGCGCGTTCCTGCTCGGATTACTGGCGCGCGCGTTCAAGCAGCGATCCAGCATGAGGGCGCCGCTTGGGCCGGGGCAGCGCCTGCGCGTCGAGCACGCGCGGGCGATGCTCGCGAGCTCCCCGGGCTCCCGCTGGGATCTGAGCACTCTCGGCAGCGCACTGGGATGCTCCCCGTTCCACCTCGCCCGCCAGTTTCGGGTAGCGACGGGCGAGACGATTTCGCGTTACGTGCTGCGCCTGCGCTTGGCGCAGGCGGTGGAACGACTTGCCGATGGCGAGCGCAACCTCGCAGCCCTGGCGATTGGGCTGGGCTTCTCCCATCACAGCCACTTCACGGCGCGTTTTCACCGCACGCTGGGCATGACACCTGCCCGGGCCCGAGAGATCCTCACGAAGCGCAAGCTCGCCGAGCTGCGAGCGCTTTTCGACGCCCCACCTGCCCGCTAACTCCCGGGTCTCTTTCCTCGAGCGAACCGAGTGCACGAACGTGACAGCCGGCTGGGCATTGCGTCGCCTATCGTCGTCGGGGTGGAACACCCGAGCGGCCACCGATGAACGCTCTGAGCCTGCTCGAGCCGAACGTTCGCAGCGGCGACGCCCCGTCTTGCCCGTACGTGCCGCTGATCGGCTCGTGGGAGATCGCGGCACGTTGGTATTCAGACGGTGACGACCCGCGCGAGGGTAGGGGTGAATGGCATTTCAGTTGGATCCTCGGCGGTTGGGGAGTGCAGGACGTCCTCTTTGCCGAGGGCGCGGGCAGCGAAGCACGAGGAACGTCGATCAGGTGTTACGACCCAGACGCCGATGCCTGGCGAGTCGTCTGGATGATGCCCGCGGGACGAGAGTTCGTCGCCCTCCTCGCTCGAGACGAAGGCGATCGAATTGTGCAAGAGGGCGCAGCCCTCGACGGCGTCTCACGACAACGCTGGACGTTCTCCGAGATGATCGACAACGGCTTCCTCTGGCAAGGCGAGAGCTCGACCGACGGCGGCTCGACCTGGACACTCGATCAGGAGATGCGCGGGACGCGCCGATTAGCGCCTTAAGCGAAGTGGGCTATGCCGTTGGCTCCAGTAGCCTGAGAGTTCAGGCGGCTGAAGCCAGGTGCATGTCGCAGCCGTTCGTGCGCTGCTGGCCCGCCCCGAGCCGAAGGATGTTGCGGGCCGCGATCTCACTGGAGTCATCGGCATAGCCCATTCGGGCCGCCTCTCAGAGGCCGAGGTCGAGCAGACGATGCTCACGACCGCCCTCGCCGCAGTTAGCCCGAGGCGGCAATGAGCGCTGCGCCACAGACGATGCGCCTCGTCCATGCGCAGTCATACCGCCCGGCAGGCCTCGTGGTGGTTAGCTCGTCCGTCCTGTCGTCAAGAGGCGAACGCGAAGCCGATGCACGTGGGGCATCAGCCCGTAGATAACGATCGGCACCGCGATCGTCGCGAGGACGAACGTGCGAAGAACCGGAGACATCGGTCGGAGCCAGTCTCCGAAGACGAGGTTGATGGCCGTCAGGGTGGGAAAGACGCAGAGCCAGATCATGAGGGCCAGTTGATGCTTGCCCGGAGGCGTGATGCGTGCGGGCGGATCGTCAGGGGCGTTTGTCATGGGACGTCCTTTCGGTGTGGGGGAGGGTCTCGAGTGCATGGTTGACGTCCTCCTCGACGAGGTCGCTGTTGATCGCGATCGCGGCGGCAGATCCTTCGCCTGCGGCAGTGATCACCTGTGCGCGCGGGTTGGTGGCGTTGCCGGCTGCCCAGACGCCGCTTACGCTTGTGCGTCCCGCGGTATCGACCTTCAGCAGTCCGGCCTCGTCGATCTCGCAGCCGAGGGCTTCGGCCAGGCGGTCGGCATGTGCGCGTAGGGCCGGTCGGATGAAGACGGCAGCACGTGGAACGGCGGTGCCGTCTGCGAGGACGACGGCATCCAGGCGGTCGTCGACGATCGACAGCCGCGACACGTGCCCCTCGACGACCCGGATTCCTCGTGCTTCGAGCGCCGCCCGCTCGTCCGTGCCGAGCGGGTGGGCGTGAGCGAAGAAGGTGACGTCGTCTGACCACTGCCGGAGGAGGTGCGCGTAGTCGGCGGAGCGGGGGCCGTTTGCAAGCACGCCGAGTGGTTGGTCTCGAACCTCCCAGCCGTGGCAGTAGGGGCAGTGGAGGAAGTCGCGGCCCCAGCGCTCGTGCGCACCGGGGATGTCGGGTAGCTCGTCGACTGCTCCGGTGGCGAGGAGCAGGCGCCGCGCTGACAGGGCGGCGCCGCCGGCGAGTCGGAGCGTGAAGCCTGCCGTGGCCTTTACCACCCGGTCCTCGATGACCTCGACCCCGTAGTTGTGCAGTTCTGCGCGAGCTGCGGTGAGGAGGTCGGCGGGCGGCATGCCGTCGCGGGAGAGGAAGCCGTGCATGTGTGCGGCGGGGGCGTTCCTGGGCGCGCCGGCGTCGACGACCAGGATGCGTCGCCTTGCGCGGCCGAGCACGAGCGCCGCGCTGAGCCCGGCCGCACCGCCCCCGATCGCCACGACGTCGTAGGTCTCGTTGTTCATGGCCTCGACACTGCACGTGCGCGGCGCGGCGCGCCAGCTTCGTTGCTGATTCCGGGAAGTGGCAGTAGCGTGATTGCCGTGGCAGAGCCGCCCGCCATCCCGGACGTTCTGGCCGAAGTCGGCTCCCGTCTGAAGCGGCTGCGAGTGCGGCGGGGCGTCACGCTGACGGCGCTCGCCGCCGAGACGGGAATCTCCAAGAGCACGCTCTCACGGCTGGAGAATGGGCAGCGCAAGCCGAGTCTCGAGCTGCTCCTACCGCTGGCCGACGCGCATCAGGTGCCGCTCGACGAGCTCGTCGGCGCGCCCGACGTCGGCGACCCGCGCGTCCGGTTCAAGCCGCGGCGCCGCAACGGACGTCTGGTCTTCCCGCTCACACTGCAGTCGAGCAGCCTGGCGGTGTGGAAGGTGGTCATCCCGCCCGAGCGCGAGCGCAGGCTGCGCACTCACGACGGCTACGAGTGGCTGTACGTGCTGTCTGGCCAGATGCGGTTGATCCTCGGTGAACACGACCTCACGATGGGACCGGGCGAGGTTGCCGAGTTCGATACGCGTCTTCCGCACTGGTTCGGTCCTGCGGACGGCAAGCCGGTCGAGATCCTGAGCGTTCACGGAAGCCACGGCCAGCGGATGCACATTCGCGCGGCGCCGCGCCGCAAGCCCGAAGCAGTCTGACTCGGGCAAGTCACCTGCCGTGGCTCGCGCCTTGCCCGGCCGTGTGTTCGAGGAAGTGGATGAGCTCTCGGAGGGTTCGGTGTTGGTGGCTGGGGTGGCGGAGCGAGAGGTCGTCGCGGATCTCGTAGTGGTTTCTGCGGCCGTTGCGGGTCTTCGTGAGGTACCCGGCTTGCTCCAGCTCACTGACGATCTGGGCGGCCGTCCGCTCGGTGATTCCCGCCGCGGTGGCGATGTCGCGAAGGCGGATAGTGGGGTCCGCCGCGACTGCTTGCAACACGCGGGCGTGGTTGGTGAGGAACGACCATCCCTGCGATTCATTACTAGAACTTGACTTCATGAGTTAAATCTACTCTAATCGAGTTCACAGACGCGCGCTGCGGCACCGTCCGGTGCCAGGCAGCCGTCGAGGGGAGGTCACCCATGGAAGGTCGGAGCACTCGGACGCTCTCGGCGTCGCCGTCGAGTCCCCCAGACGATGCCGCGCGGCGTTCGGGTCCGCTGGAGCGCCTTGCCCATCTCACCGCTCACTATCGCTGGCCGGTGATCGCCGTGTGGATCGTGCTGACGGTGGCCGGCGTCGTTGCCGCCGGCAAGCTCTCGACGCGCTGGTACCAGAGCACGGCCATCCCCGGCAAGCCCGCATACGAGACGGGACAGCGGGTTCTTAAGGTGTTCGGGGCCGGCGTGCGCACTCCGAACGTGGTCGTCTTCCATTCGAGCGGTGACGTGACGAAGAGCGCCGCGGTGCGAGCGGCGATCGGGCGTGTCGACAAGGCGAATCCGGGCGCGCTGACGAGCTCCTACTTCTCGACTCATAGCCTCGCTTACGTCTCGCGCGACCGACACACGACCTTCCAGGAGGTGTACCTGCCCGGCCGCGCCGGAGTCGACAGGAAGAGTGGCGCAGTCACCATGCGCGCCGTAGCGGCGAAAGGCCTGCCCGCAGGGACCACGGTCAACGTGACCGGGCGTGACGCGCTCGACGAGGCGAACAACCACGCCTCGAGCGGGAACTCGAGCGCCCTCCTGGAGACGTTGATCGGCGGCCTCGGCGCGCTGATCATCCTCCTCTTCGTCTTCGGGACGCTGCCGGCGGTCTTGATGCCGCTCGTCGTTGCCGTCGCGGCGATCCTCAACACCTTCACCCTCGTCTGGATGCTGACCTACGTCGCGAACGTCTCGGTGATCGTGAAGTTCTTGATCGCCCTGGTGGGGCTCGGCGTTGCGATCGACTATTCGCTCTTGCTGATCTTCCGTTTCCGTGACGAGCTGCGGGAAGGGAACGACGTCGAGTCGGCGCTCGTCGAGACGATGACCCATGCCGGTCGCTCGGTGATCGTGTCCGGTTCGACGGTCGGCGTCGGTCTGCTGGCGATGATCGCTCTGCCGTTGCCGCTTCTGAGGGGCATGGGCATCGGCGGCATGCTGATTCCCTTCGTCTCGGTTCTCGCGTCGCTGACGCTGCTGCCGGCGCTGCTGGCCGTCCTCGGTACCCGGATCAACAGCGTCCGTGTGATGCCGAAGCGGTTCACCGATCGCGGCCATCCGGAAGACGGCGCCTGGGGGCGCTGGGCGCGCTTCGTGCTCCGCCGGCCGGTCGCAGTCGCCGCGGTCGGTCTGATCATCGTTGCCGCGCTCGCCGGTCTCGGCACGCGCCTGAACGCCAACGAAGCTCAGCTCAAGTACTTCCCCGGCACCGGAACCGCGATTGCCGGCCGCGACCAGCTCGCCACCGCGGCGATCAGCCCCGGTGTGATGAAGCCGCTCGATGTGCTCGTTGCGAACGGCGGCAACCCGCAGCAGGTCGCGGCGAAAGTGCGTGCCGTTCCCGGAGTCGTCGGCGCAACCGCGCCGCCCGGCTGGCAGCACGGGTCGAACTCGCTCGTCGAGGCCTTCCCGGCGATCGACGGGGCGGCTCCCGGCATTCAGGGCATCGTCGATCGCGTCAACGCGTCGCTCAAGGGAACGACCGGCTCGCTCACCGGCATCGCGGCAACCGACCGCGACTTCCTCCACGCGCTCTTCGGCAGCTTCCCCTATGCGCTCGCGGCTGTTCTCCTTCTGACGCTGATCCTGCTGACGCGCGCGTTCCGCTCAATCGTGCTGGCGGTCAAAGCGGTCGCGCTCAACCTGCTCTCGCTCGCGTCCGCGTTCGGGATCGTCGTCTTCATCTTCCAGCAGGGGCACGGCTCCTCCCTGTGGGGACTGGGGGCGACCCACTCGATCACCGCCTACATCCCGGTGATGATCTTCGCCTTCCTGTTCGGCCTCTCGATGGACTACGAGGTCTTCATGCTCGGCCGCATGCGCGAGGCCTACGACGAGACCGGCTCGACCGACAAAGCGATCGAACTCGGCCTGGCCCGCACCGGCAAGCTCGTAACCAGTGGTGCGTTGATCCTGGCGCTCGCGTTCCTGGTGCTGTCGTCGACTCCCGGCTACGAGGTCAAGTCGCTCGCGATCGGACTGGCGGCCGGGATCATCTTCGACGCCACCGTCATCCGCGCCCTGCTCGTACCGGCGCTGATGAAGCTCTTCGGTGCCTGGAACTGGTGGATGCCCGCGTGGACGGGGACGGTTCTTCGCATTCCGCACCGTGAGCCGGCGCCGGAGCTCCCGGAGGCACTGCCGGAACCCGTCGCCTGATCGGCGACAGAGAGGACCGCAAATGGAAACCAACACGTCCCCGTATCCGCTCCAGCTCACGGGCGAGCTCTCGCCGCGGCTCAGCCGCGGTCTCTGGCTCGTCAAGTGGCTGCTCGCGATCCCGCATTTCATCGTGCTCGTCTTCCTCTGGATCGCGTTCGTCGCCGTGTCGGCGATCGCGTTCTTCGCGATCCTCTTCACCGGCCGCTATCCGCGGGGCCTGTTCGACTTCAACGTCGGCGTGCTCCGCTGGACCTGGCGCGTCGGCTTCTACAGCTACAGCGCCCTCGCGACCGACCAGTACCCGCCCTTCACACTCGAGGACGTGCCCGGCTATCCGGCCCGGCTCGAGGTCGCCTATCCCGAGTCGCTCTCGCGCGGGCTCGTGCTCGTCAAGTGGTGGCTGCTCGCGATCCCGCACTACCTTGTGATCGCGGTCTTCGTCGGTGGCGCCTGGGCGGGGGGAGGCGTCGACCGGCTCTACGGCGGCGGTGGCCTCGTCGGCCTGCTCGTTCTCTTCGCCGGCGTCATGCTGCTCTTCACGAGCCGCTACCCGAAGCCCCTCTACGACTTCGTGCTCGGCATGAACCGTTGGGTCTTCCGCGTCGCCGCCTACGCCTCGCTGATGACCGACGCCTACCCGCCCTTCCGGCTCGATATGGGCGGCAACGAACCGCCGACCGGCACCGCTTCTGGCACCGTCCCGATCGCGCCTGCCCCTGTTGCCTCGTGACCGGCGCACCCACGACCGACCACTTTCCGACCGAAACCGCGGGTCTTCCCGCCGGCGTCGATTCCGAGGTCGTGGAGGTGTCCGACGGCGCTGTCTTCGAGTTGGGGATCGCTCCGGTGACGAAGCAGCTCGGCGATGCGACGGTGCGGATGCTCGCCTACAACGGTTCCATTCCAGGTCCGACGCTGCGCGTACGTGAGGGTTCGGAGATTGTCGTCAACGTCGCCAACGAAGCCGATCTGGAGGCGACGGTGCACTGGCATGGGCTGCGGCTCGACAACCGCTACGACGGCACGCACGAGACGCAGGCGCCGATCGCGGTGGGCGGGACGTTCACGTATCGGATCGAGTTCCCCGACCCGGGCGTCTACTGGTACCACCCGCACATCCGCGAGGACTACGGCCAGGAGATAGGGCCTGTACGGGAACATCCTCGTCGTCTCCGCCGATCCCCGCTACTGGCCGCCAGCGCACCGCGAGCTGCCGCTGACGCTCGACGATGTCCTGATCGAGGACGGCAAGATCGCCCCGTTCGGCCGCGAGGAGACGACCTACGCGGCGATGGGCCGGTTCGGCAACGTGCTGCTGGTCGCCGGCGAGACGACCTTTCGCTGATGCGCAGGTCGGCGAGGTCGTTCGTTTCTACTTGACCAACACCGCGAACACGCGCGTGTTCAACGTCCAGCTTCCGGGCGGGCAAAAATGCGGCCGCTACGAGCGCGAGGAGTTCGTCGACCCGGTGCTTCTCGCTCCCTCCGAGCAGGTCGTAGTCGACGTGCTCTTCGAGCAGCCGGGGCAACTGACACTCGAGCACCGCACGCCTGAACGGGCGTACACGCTGGCGACGATCGACGTCGCCGCCGAGCCGCCGTCGACACCGTCCCTTACCGAGCAGTTCGGCGTCCTCCGCCACAACCACGAGTGGGTGGCAGAACGCGCCCGACTGGCTTCCACATTCATCGCGCCGGCCGCTTCGTCGTGCTCGCGCGCGATGGCATCGTCGAGGAGAACATGGTCTGGAAGGACACGGTGCTGGTGCGAACCGGCGAGACCGTCGACATCCTGCTCGACGTGACGAACCCGGGCATCTGGATGGCGCACTGCCACATCGCCGAGCACCACGAGAGCGGGATGATGTTCAGCTTCCACGTCGAGCCCAACGACGGTCAGCAGCATCGAGTCGACGTGAGCGTCATCGACGGCCTGATGGTCGTCGTTCCGCTCGCGGCCGCGTTGTGGGCCTTGTCTCTTTCTCGTGTCGTGCCGGGAATGCGCGGCAATTTTGAGTGCTTGTCCACAGCTGGGAGGAAGAGATGAGGGGGTGTGCATCGTTGGGGCTTCTGGGAAGCTTGGGCAGTACATGGTCCAGCAGTCGCTGGATCGCGGTTACGAGGTGGTTGGCGTGTGCCGCGGCGCAAAGCGTGGGGAAGCTCGACGCGTTCAAGGAACGCATCACTGTCATTCCCGGGAGCGACCGACGACCGCGAGGTCATCAAGGGCGCTGTCGCGGGATGTGACGGGGTATTCGTCGTGATGACCCCGCGAGGCGTCCACGGGGTACTCGACGGGAACGACCCAGGCGGTGCTCGACTATGCGCCTTCCAGGCGCGCGCCTCATCTTCTCGTGTGGATGGCACATCACCCTCGACGGCCAGGACGTGTACTCGCTGAAGCTCAAGACCCTCGTGAAGGTCTTCGGCCCGCTCGCGCGTCTCGCTCGCTTCGCCGACCTCGACGACCAGGTGGAGGCAGGCCGGAGGGTGTTCGCAAGCGAAACGCGGTGGACCGTCGTCCGCGGGAGCGACCTCGAGGAGGGTGAGGGTCAGGGCCTGCCGGTGTGGAGTCGGCACGTAGGCGACCCCATCCTCGAGAGCAACCTCACACGTCGGGTGGACTTCGCTCGCTTCATGGTGGAGGCCCTCGAGAACGACGAGCTCGTCCGCGAGGCCCCAGCGATCGTCGGCAGTCAGACACCGTCGGCGCTCGCGCACGCCGCCTGACACGTGCACCCCTCGTCGTCTGGGCGAGTGAGCCGGACGCGGCGCGAAGCGCCTGCGCGCTCCAGCCACGCTCGTGTCCCTGTGCCGTGGCCGAGTTCGCAGACGGCATGGGCGTGGGCGAAGTCTGCGTGCGCGAGCAGCGTTGCGATTGCGCGGTGCTCGTAGGCGGCTTGTAGGTTCTGGATGCGGCCGATCCGGTCGTAGACGCGGCGGGTCTGCTCGGCGGTCAGGTACCGCGGCGACTCTCGGAAGGGCGGAGGCGGGTTCGGGCTTGGGCTCGTCACGGCGTCCGCTCGAGTATCGATCTTCGCTCCCCGAGATGCTCAACAAATCGACGCTCTTCGATATATTCAAGGATGTCGATACGGAGGAGCGTGGAGATGTTGAGGCTGTTCACGAAGACGAAGGACGCGGCGGTCTCGTTCTGTGAGCGCTGCGGGCAGGTGTGCGGCGCGGCCTGCCGCGCCGACGCGATCCGGGAGCGGGCGCGGCTGCAGGCGCTCACCTACGGGTGGCGGCGGGCATGAGCGCGACGCTGGAGCCGGTCGCCTGTTGCGCGCCGCTGGGCGCGGCGACGCTTCGCGAGGAGGAGGCGCTGGCGACCGCCGAGTGTTCCGGGCGCTCGGTGATCCGGCGCGCGTGCAGGATCGTCAACCTGCTCGCGACGCGGCGGCGAGCCGGTGTGCGCGGACGAGTTCGTCGGGCCGCTCGGGCTTCGCAGCCGACGGTGTCGCACCATCTGAAGAAGCTGACCGAGGCGGGCCTGCTCGACCGCGAGCCGCGCGGCAAGTTCGCCTACTTCACCCTGAACCCAGACGCGCTGCGCACGCTCGCGGCCGTCGTCGACCTGAAAGGAGTGTGCTGCTGATGTCCACGACCGCCGACGAGCTGCGTGAGGAGGTACGTCGCCGCTACGCCGAATCCGCCCGCGCGGTGACCGAGAGCTCCGAAGGTTGCGGTTGCGGCAGCGGCTCCTGCTGCGCCGACGGCGAGAGCGACGCGGCGATGTTCGGCGAGCGCGCTCTACAACGCCGAGCAGCGGGGCGAACTGCCCGACGCGGCCGCACTTGCGTCGCTCGGCTGTGGCAACCCGACCGCGGTCGCCGAGCTGCGCGAGGGCGAGACGGTGCTCGACCTCGGCTCCGGCGGCGGCATCGACGTGATCCTCTCGGCGAAGCGGGTCGGGCCGAGCCGGCACCGCCTACGGGCTCGACATGACCGACGAGATGCTCGCGCTCGCGCAGCAGAACGCCGCGGAGGCGGGCGTGAAGAACGTGCACTTCCTGAAGGGCGTGATCGAGCAGATCCCGCTTCCGGCGGCTAGCGTCGACGTCGTGATCTCGAACTGCGTGATCAACCTCTCGGTCGACAAGGCGGCGGTGCTGACCGAGATCGCGCGCGTGCTGAAGCCCGGCGGTCGCGTCGGCGTCAGCGACATCGTCGCCGAGGATCGCCTGACGGCGGAGCGCGCGCCGAGCGCGGCTCCTTCGTCGGCTGCATCGCCGGCGCGCTCTCGAAGAGCGAGTACGTGGCGGGGCTCGAGGCGGCAGGGTTCGAGGAGGTGACGGTCGAGTTCACGCACGAGGTCGCCGACGGCATGCACGGCGCGATCGTCAAGGCCGTCAAGACGCGAGACGCCGGAGGCGAAAGGGCTGCCGGTGATCCAGCCCGCAGCGAAGGCTGGCTGCTGCTGAAGGTCGGTCGGCCGGGCGACGTAACGTGCTGGCCGACCTCCGGCTTCGGCCGGAGGTCGCGCTAGGCGACGTGCGCGAGCCGGTCGGCGAGCGTGTCTTTGAGCGACGCGAGGCCGGGGATGCGGCCGGCGAGCAGCGCCTGGTCGTCGACGACGAGCGCGGGTGTCGACATGACGCCGTAGGCGGCGATCTGCGCGTAGTCGGTGATGTGCTCGACCTGCTCGCTGCGGCCGAGTTCTGCGAGTGCGTCCTCGGTCAGCTTGGTCAGCCGCTGGCAGTTGGCGCAGCCTGATCCGAGCACCTTAATCGTCGACATGGGATGTGGTCCTTCTCAGAGGATGGCGTTGAAGAAGAAGCCGGTCGCGACGATCCCGGTCGCGACGACGGCGATGTAGATGCCAAGCAGCTGTGGCCGCAGGATGCGCCGGAGCAGGATCATCTCCGGCAGCGAGAGCGCGACGACTGCCATCATGAACGCGAGCAGCGTGCCCATCGCAAGGCCTTTCGCGTGCAACGCTTCGACGAGCGGCAGCACGCCGGCCGCGTTCGAGTAGAGCGGGATGCCGAGCAGGACGGCGAAGGGGACGGCGAACGGGTTGTGGGAGCCTGCGAAGCGGGCGAAGAAGTCGGCGGGTACCCAGCCGTGGATGGCGGCGCCGAGCGCGATCCCGGCGAGCACGTAGATCCAGACCTTGCCGACGATCGTCTTCACCTCGGCGACGCCGAGTTCGATCCGCTCCGGCCCAGTCGGCTTGTACTCCGCCATCCCCGCCGCGCCCGCGTTTCCGGCGGCGTCGAGGACGAACGGCTCGATGTAGCGCTCCAGCCGCATCCGTCCGAGCACGGCTCCGGCGACGATTGCGATCGGGAGACCGGAGCCGATGTAGAGGGCGGTGATCTTGAAGCCGAAGAGGCCGTACAGGAGGACGATCGCGACCTCGTTGACCATCGGGCTCGCGATCAGGAACGAGCGTCACGCCGAGCGGGACACCGGCGGCGACGAAGCCGATGAAGGCGGGGACGGCGCTGCAGGAGCAGAACGGCGTCGCGACGCCGAGGCCGGCGGCGGCGACGTTGCCGATACCTTCGCGTTTGCCGCCGAGCAGGGCGCGGGTGCGCTCGATCGAGAGGAAGCTGCGCAGGATGCGGACGGCGAAGATGATCCCGACAAGCAGCAGCAGGATCTTCGTCGAGTCGTAGAGGAAGAAGTGGAGGCGTCGGCCCAGTGCGTGTCCTGCGGCAGCGCGAAGACGTCCTAGAGCAGCCAGTCCCAGAACGGGAGCAGGACGTGGTAGAGCGTGAACCAGGCGAGCGCGCTGCTGCGAGGAGCCAGAGCGGGTGGCGCTCCTCGCGCGAGTCGTGTCCGAGCGGCGATCGCGCTCATGCGGCGACTCCGAGCGAGCGGCCGACGGCGGCGAGCGCGTCCCGGTTCAGCTCGACCTCGAGGCGCGTCCCGACCTTCGCGTCTCGACGAGCCCCGCGTCGCGCAGCACCTTCAGGTGATGCGAGATCAGCGGCGCCGACAGGTCGAGGCGCGCCCGGAGATCGCACGCGCAGGCATCGTGTCGGGCGAGCTCGTCGATGAGCGCGAGCCGGACAGGATCGGCGAGAGCGCGGAGGGCAGCAAGGCGGGCCGGGTGAAGGCTGGTCGCTCATCGTTTCGTCGGTCGGCGGGTCCGCACGCGGGCAGGGCTTCTTTCAACATCCATTGAATGGTCAGGCGGGCTGCCCTCGTTGCGGAACCGGATTCGGCCGCGTAGGAACTACCGACGGCATCGCATCAAGTTTGTTCGATACGATGGGAGGGTGGCTCCGTACCTCGGATCTGCTCGCCTGCTGCTCGCCACTGGTACGGCCGCAGCTGCGCGAGGACGATGCGGTCGAGCTCGAGCGGCTGTTCCAGGCGCTCGCTGACCGCAACCGGCTCAAGGTCGTGAATATGCTCGCGCAGACCGACGGCGAGGCGATCTGCGTCTGCGACTTTCAGGACGCGCTCCAGCTGAAGCAGCCGACCGTGTCGTACCACCTGAAGCAGCTCGTCGAGGCCGGCGTGATCGTGCGCGAGCAGCGCGGCCGCTTCGCCTTCTACTCGCTGCGCGCTGGTGCGCTCGACCGGGTCGCCGAGCTGGTGAAGCCGGAGGCGGTGTCGGCATGAACGTGTTGTTCGTCTGCACCGCGAACGGCGGCAGGAGCGTGATAGCGGAGCGGCTGCTGCGGCGCGAGGCCGACGGCCGCCACGCCGCTCGCTCCGCCGGGTCGAATCCCGGAACGGAGGCGCATCCGGCGGTCGTCGAGGCGCTGCGCGAGCTCGGGATCGACGCCTCCGACCACGTCCCAAGAAGCTCGACCAGGAGGCGATCGACTGGGCCGACGTGATCGTCGCGACCTGCGACGACGCCTGCCCTTCGTTCCCGGAAAGCGCTACGTCAACTGGCAGCTGCCCGACCCCAAGCACGAGCCGATCGAGCGAGTGCGCGAGATCCGCGATGACGTCGCCGTGCGCGTCCATCAGCTCGTGAGCGAACTCGACCGGGAACGGAGCACGGTCTGATGGCCGTCGCCGAGAAGCGTCCCGTCCCGATCGTTCAGCCGGTCGACGACACGGCCGTGCTGAAGAAGCTGTCGACGCTCGACCGCTTCCTGCCGCTCTGGATCGGGCTCGCGATGGCGGCCGGGCTCGGCCTCGGCCGGCTGATCCCGTCGCTGAACGACGGGCTCGACAAGCTCCAGGTCGGCACCGTCTCGCTGCCGATCGCGCTCGGGCTGCTGCTGATGATGTACCCGGTGCTCGCGAAGGTGCGCTACGAGGAGCTCGGCGCTCGCGCACGACGGCGTCTCCGACAGGCGGTTCTTCGGCGTGTCGCTTTCCTCTCCTGGGTGGTCGGGCCGCTGCTGATGTTCGCGCTCGCCTGGCTCTTCCTCGCCGACCAGCCCGCCTACCGCACCGGGGTGATCGTCGTCGGCCTCGCCCGCTGCATCGCGATGGTGCTGATCTGGAACGACCTCGCCCAGGGCGACCGCGACCGCACCGCGCTGCTCGTCGTCTTCAACGCCCTCTTCCAGGTCGCCGCGTACTCGCTGCTCGGCTACTTCTACCTGACCGTGCTCCGGGCTGGCTCGGCCTCGACACGCAGGGCTTCGAGGTCGGCATCTGGGAGGTCGCGAAGACGGTGCTGATCTTCCTCGGCATCCCGCTCGCCGCCGGCTTCCTCACCCGCCGGATCGGCCTCCGGCGCAAGGGGCGCGAGTGGTACGACACCCGCTTCCTGCCGCGGATCGGCCCGATCACCCTCTACGGGCTGCTGTTCACGATCGTGCTCCTGTTCGCGATCCAGGGCGAGAAGATCACCTCCCAGCCGCCGACGTCGCCCGGATCGCGCTGCCGCTGCTCGCCTACTTCGCGATCATGTGGATCGCCGGGTTCGCGATCGGCAAGCGATCGGGCTCCCTACGCGCAGACCGCGAGCATGGGCTTCACCGTCGCCTCCAACGACTTCGAGCTCGCGATCGCCGTCGCCGTCGGCGTCTTCGGCGCCACCTCCGGCCAGGCGCTCGCCGGCGTCGTCGGCCCGCTGATCGAGGTGCCGGTGCTCGTCGCACTCGTCTACGTCGCTCTCTGGGCGAGCGGTTCTGGGCGGTTGACCGTGTCGTCACGGTCTGAGTGCGCCTCGAGCGCATCGACAAACCGCGACCCAGCCCGTGGTGTGATGAGGCGCTCTTGCCGACGACGTAGGCAGCTGATCATGACAACGCGCTAAGCGGCCTTGCGGACTCGAACGGAATACCTGGCCCCTGTCGGTTTCGATCAGAGGCCGTGACGGTGTATGTGCGAGCCGCAATGCGATCGCCTCCGTCGCGGCGCGAACACCAACCACGACAGTGCAGCGATGGCAGCGCCGATAGCCAGGCCGCCGGCGACGTCGGAGGGGTCGTGGCAACGATGTCTCCTCGCTCATGCGCTCCAACTAGCGCGCCGGGACGGAACCTGTCCCCAGACCTGTCCCCAGCATTTACCGTTCAGCAGTTGCCGTTTCAGCCGCGCCGCTAATGCAGGTGTTTTGACTTCTGCGGCTGTCGCAGGCGCCGTCGAGCCCCTCCTTGGCCAGGAGGTCCTGCACGGTGTCGATTCCGGCGACGAAAAACCGCCAGCCGCAGACGATTCCCCTCTCGAAAGAGCCGTCTCGCGGACTCGAACCGCGGATCCCCTCCTTGCCATGGAGGTGCTCTACCAGCTGAGCTAAGAGGGCAGGCGTCGGTCAAGTATGCCAGCGTTTCGAGTTCGCCCCGGCCCGCTTTCCGGAGCGTGTTTCGCACCTCTTCCGTGGGCGGCGGAAGGATTTCCTCCGAACG
>CAVXLT010000005.1:0-262263 GCA_963762715.1 uncultured Thermoleophilia bacterium
ATGGCTGTTGCCTGCCTTGGTGATCGCGCCTTGGCGGCGCCGCTGCGCCGCTTGAGTTCTCAGCTGGGCGTGAGGCCGAGGAACGGCCCGAGCGACTCGGGACGGAACCGGTGCCAGTCGCCGAGCTCGACCGTCAACGCGAACGCCGTCAGCGTCGAGACGCCGCGCAGACAGACGAGCCGCTCGACGACGTCGAGATACGATGGCGTGGCGGCCAGCTCTGTGATTGCTTTATCGAGTGCCTCGCGTCTGCTCTTCGCGTCGAGCATCCGGCTGTAGCACTCGTCGAACACGATCGCCAGCGGCCCGCCCTGGAAGCGCTGCCGGCGAAGCCACGCGTCGTGTGTTCGGGTCCACGCAGTCGCGTCGTACACGAGGCCGTGGCGGAGCAGCAGCTTCGAGAGCCGGTGGCGAGCGCGCATCAGATCGCCACGGGCGTCTTCCCGCGCGCGCACGAGATCGCGCGCGGCTTCCTCTTCCGGCGAGGGGACACGGATCGGGGTGATCTCCCCGAGCCGAAGCAGCCTCGCTAGCCGCTCGGCGTCACGCCGATCGGTCTTGACCCGATCGGCTGCCGCGCGGATCCGCGACGGCGCCGCAACAACACAGCTTGATCCCGGCGTCCGCGCACGCACGCGCGAGCCGGTACCCGGTCGGGCCCGCCTCGTACACCACCCGGACCGGCGCCGGCAACGTCTGCAACCAGACGACTGTCGCCTCAGCACCCGGCGGCACGCGCAGCGAACGCACCTCACCACTGCCCGCGTCGATCACGCCCGCGACAACCGAGCGGGCGTGCACATCGAGTCCGACCCAGCTACCTTCGCTCATAACCGGCGCCTCCCGTAATTGCGGCTCTACCGCCGGGCCACTCCCGACGGCAACCCGCGCCAACCTACGCAGCGAGGCGCCGGGCAATCCATACCGGGCGGTCTCGCCCACGAGGACGCCCGGACGCGCCGAAGACTACGAGCGGGCAGCGAAAAGCCGCCTCTCGGTGGCGAGGTGGGGCGCCCACTCAGACGATCGGCGTTCGCGAAGCGGAGGTACGCACGAAGGGCATCACGCATCGCGTCGACGAAACCGTCGGCGCCGCGCGGCGTGAAGCCGTCCTCCCACCAGACGTTCAGCACCTGCACGACACCGGCCTCTCCGCGATGCGCGGCTCGATGCGACCGACGAACCGGTCGCCGAAGACGATCGGGAGCACGTAGTACCCCCAACGGCGCTTCGCCGCCGGGAAGAAGCCCTCCCACACGTACTACGAAATCGAAGAGGCGCGCAAGCAGCGCGGTGTCCCACAGCAGCGAGTCGAAGGGGGCGATCAACGCGACCGACGCCGTCTCCGGCGGCTCCTCCAGCAGCGCGACCTCCTCACGGAGCGACGAACCGCTTCCCACGTAGGCCCTCCACGTCGACAGGCGCAAGCGCGCCTTGCTCGACGAGCTCCTTGTGCAGCGCCTTCCGCACATCGGGTTCGGCGATGCGGGCGAAGGGGCCGCCGGCGCCCCCGGCGCCGAGCAGGCCGTGGGCGCGGTAGCGCGAGAGCAGCTTGTGCAGGATCTTTTCTCGCTCGGGCACCTCGTGCGCAAGCACGTCGGCCGGGACAACCGCTCGACGAGGTCGTAGTAGCGACGGTTGCCGTCGCGTCGCGCAAGACCAACCACCCCCGTGACGGTGTAGGCCTCGAGGATGGACCGCACGGCGTTCTCGGGCACCCCGAACCAGTCCTTCGTCGCACCGGCCTCTCGCTCGAAGTCGGCCGCGGACAGCGGCCCTTCCGCACGGATGCGCTCGAGCACTCGCTCGGCCACCGCAGAGTTGTCGACGAGCGCTGCGTTGTGGAACCGTGGCCCCTTACGGCCCATGACGTGACGAAACCACGGGAATTCACTCGTGGGAACGAACGAGAGCGCCTCGTTTGTCGCCTCGAAGATCTCACGACGTTGGTACAGCTCGTCGCACCAGGCGGGCTCGTAGCCGGCGACGCGGCGCGTGCAGAACAGTCGTGGTTGTGTCCGGCGAGCGAAACCGGGTCCAACTTAACGACCCGAACCTCCCAAAAACATCGAGAGCACCCTCGAGACCGGCAAGCGACCGCGCAGGCGCGAGAAAGTGCCGCGCGACGAGAAACCTGCGCGCCGCCTCAACAGTCACCTCCACACCGAGGACCCTAGACGGGCTACCAGTTTTTTTTTGGGGGGGGGTTTTGCCATTCATACATTCCGTGCGACAGAGGCGGAGACAGGATCAACGACTGCGTCCTGACCTACGGCAATTTTTATTTTTTTTTTTTTTTTAAATGTGGGCGACGCTCGCCTCAGGAGGCGGTGCGTGTGCAGCGGTTGGTCAGCGGCTCAGGTTGGACGGCGCAGTCGAAGGGTGTGCAGATCCTCGGCGAGAATCGCCGTGACGTCACGAGCATCGTCGTCTGCCAGTCGTCGGCAGCCGCGTGGATGTAGCGGCCGCTCAACGCGTCGAGGGCGCCCGATGCGAGAAAGGTGACGAGCTCGGCGGTTCGGTCGGGCGGTGTCCAGACCGACTCGTCGTCCCAGATGTCGGCGAAGACCGCCTCCGCCATCTCGGTCTTCACCATGCCCGGCGAGATCGCGAACACCGAGACGCCGAAGCCGCGAGCCTCGGCGGCGAGCGCCTCGGTGAGCCGCACGAGCGCTGCCTTGGAAGCCTGGTAGGCGGAGTCGATGCGGGCGTCCCAGTCATCCTCCAGCGGGAAGAACGCGGCGTTCGACGAGACATTGACGATGCGTCCGCCGCCGCGCCCGCACATACCGGGCAGCACCGCGCGCGAGCACAGGAACGGGCCGAGCAGGTTCACCTCCACGACCCGCCACCAGGCGGCTGGATCCTTGTCCAGGTGGCGCCACCCGTCCCGCCGGTACCCGCGTTGTTGACAAGAAGATCGATCTGGCCGACCTGCGCGACGACCCGCTCGACCGCTCCGGCGTCGGTCACGTCGAGGACGAACGGCAGCGCGCCGGTCTCGTCGGCGACCTCGGCAAGCGCCACCTCGCTGCGTGCGGCGATCGCTACCCGCCAGCCGTCGGATGCGAGCTGCCGCGCGATCGTGGCCCCAATGCCTCGCCCTCCGCCGGTCACGAGAGCCGTCTGCAGGTCGCTCACCGGATCAGCATGTCACGCAGTGCGCCTACATCTACGCTCGAGCCAGCCCGAGACGTCCTGACGGCGCATCGACTGAGTCTAGTCGCCTCTGGCATCCATTCCAGAAGGCCCGCCCAGCCAACGTTCGGTGCCAGGCGCAATCGAAAAGTCAGGTTGCGTCGGGCCGGCTGTCCTGTTGAATCACATAGACGTTGGCGTCGGGGGCGCGGAAGAAGGACCAGCCGAATCCTTCCATCGTCGGATCCCCGAACAGCTCATCTGCCCACACCAGGTCGCCGAGCAGTTCGACGTTCTCGGCGGCCAGTTCCTCACGGGCGGCGGCGAGATCGTCCACGGCGAACCCGACGACGATTCCTTCGCCGACCTCAGCCGGAAACACGCTCGCGTTCACGTGGTCGGGGCCGAAGACTTCGACGAAGTCGCTGCGCCCCGACGGGAGGCCGAAGATCGACCAGCCGGGCTCGCTGTGCGCGGCGCGTAGTCCGAGGACGTCGCGAAACAACGACGACGTCGCCTCGAAGCTCGGAGTACGGGTGCCGAGGAAGCAGATCCGTTGCACGTTCATGGGCTGATCCTCGCACGCCGAACTCGGAACGCCACTGAACACCAGCCGTGCCGAGCCTCAGATGCGAATCGTCCGACGCGAGTCAGCAGCGGCTGCGGCGGCCCCTGGGCACCGTCACGGAAGACGCGGCCGGGCCGCGCGACGCGATCGCCGTGCTCGCGTGGCCCTTCCGCCGGGCGCCCACACGCTAAGAATGTGAGACGCGCACCGATGATCTCTTCGCGCCGCCGCGGTCGAAGCAGCATGAGCGAAACCACCTGCCACATGTCCATCTCCCTCGACGGCTTCGTCGCCGGGCCAGACCAGAGCCTCGAGCACCCTCTCGGCCGTGGCGGCATCGAGGTGCATCGCTGGCATCTCGGCGAGCTGCAGCACGACGCCGACGTTCGCGCACGCGACCTGCTGTTGCGCCCGCGCGGCGCGTACGTGATGGGACGCAACATGTTCGGGCCTATTCGCGGGCCGTGGCAGGGCGACTGGCGCGGCTGGTGGGGGGACGAGCCGCCGTACCACGCTCCGGTCTTCGTCCTCACCCACCATGAGCACGAGCCGATCGAGCTCGCGGGCGGGACGACGTTCCACTTCGTCACCGACGGCTTCGACGCCGCGTTCGCGCGCGCCTCCGAGGCGGCAGGCGACCGCGGAGTCGACATCGCCGGCGGCGCGTCGGCCGTCCGCCAGGCGCTCGCGGCCGGCGTGATCGACGAGCTCGTTCTCGACTTCGCCCCCGTCCTGCTCGGTTCCGGTGAGCGGCTCTTCGACGGCGTCGCCGATCCCCGCCTCGAGCCGTTCGAGGTCATCCACTCGCCGCTCGCGACGCACGTGCGCTACCGCGTCGGCCGGTGACCGCCGGAGAGCCGAGGCTCCCCTGCGCGTCGCTCCGCCGCCGTGCCGGCCTTCATGGATCGGTTGTCTGGCTCACCAGAGGTCGTTGCCGGTCAGGACGTAGACGAACGGGACGATCGGCACGATCAGGAAGACGCCCCAGGCGAGCTTCTGCATGCCACTCAGGTCGGTCCGGCCCGCCAGGTTGATCCACCCGAGCACGACGGCGACCGGATGGATGAAGCAGACGATGAGCTCGAGAATCTTCTTCACGCCCTTCGCCTCCCCCGGTCCCGGCATCGCAAACCCGAGGCCCCTCGACACCGGCGCTCGTCATGCCCACTCCGTCGTTCTCCCGTGCCGAGCGTGGGAGACTCATCACCCTGAAGGTCGCGTACGACTACCACCAGCTGTACATCTACGACGCCGGAACCGGCGCCCTGGAGGGCGACAACCCGTACATCGACGCCCTGGACGCTGCGACCGAGTCGGGCTCGTCGGTCGGAGCGGCATCGGGGATCGTCGACGTCCTGATGCCGCGGCAGGAGAACTTCTCCGCAGAGATCGAGGTGACGACGACGGACTCTGCGCCCCCGGTCGTCGAGACGGCCGATCACGTCGTCGAGTTCGACCTGGTCTCGTCCGGTCGGATCACGCTCGAGGGGTCCGGCGGCGCGGGCCGGCTGGAGGTCGACGTCCCGCAGGGGCGCTACCGCGCACGGCTCAGCGGCTTCGAGTTCGATCGGGCGGCGCAGTGGTCGTACAGCGATCCGGGAGATCCCGCCGATCACTACCGCCTCGAGCTGTGGCCGGCCGACGGGCCGTCACCACCCGTCGAGCTCAGGCGCTGGCCGGGGTACGCCGAGCGGCTGTAGCCACGGCCCTGAGCTGGTGCGCGTGGGCAATGCCTCTAGGCTCGGTGTCATGGAGCCCTACCCGCCGCTCGAGCCGTACGAGTCGGGCCTGCTGGAGGTCGGCGACGAGAACTCGGTCTACTGGGAGACCTGCGGCAACCCGCGCGGGAAGCCCGCTCTGGTCGTGCACGGCGGCCCCGGCTCGGGAGCCGGCACCGCGAGCCGGCGCCTCTTCGATCCGGAGCGCTACCGCATCGTGCTCTTCGACCAGCGCGGCTGCGGGCGAAGCCGGCCGCATGCCGCCGACCCGGCGACCGAGCTGCGCGCCAACACGACCCACCGGCTGGTCGCCGACATGGAGCGGCTGCGCGAGCACCTCGGCATCGACCGCTGGCTGCTCTACGGCGGCTCCTGGGGCTCGACCCTGATCCTCGCCTACGCCGAGCGCCACCCGGCACGCGTCTCGGAGATCGTGATCGCCGGCGTGACGACGACCCGCCCCACCGAGATCGACTGGCTCTACCGCGGCGTCGCCCGCTTCCTGCCCGCCGAGTGGAAGCGCTTCCGCACGTTCGCCGGCAGCGACGACGTTGTTCCGGCGTACGCCCGGCTGATGGAAGACCCCGACCCGGAGGTGCGTCGGCGGGCAGCCGCCGAATGGGTCACCTGGGAGGACGCCGTGATCGCCCACGAGTCGAGCGGGTCGCCCGGCGCCTACGGTGAGCGCGGCAACGAGGCCCGCCTCGCGTTCGTCCGCATCTGCACCCACTACTTCTCACACGCCGCGTGGCTCGACGACGGCGAGCTGATCGCGAACGCCCACCGGTTGCGCGACGTCCCCGGCGTCCTGATCCACGGGCGCCTCGACCTCGGCTCGCCGCTCGAGACCGCCTGGGAGCTGCACCGAGCATGGCCGGGCTCCACGCTCGTCGTCGTCGACGGCGCCGGCCATACCGGCAGCGACGCAACGCGCGCCGAGGTGCTCGCGGCGACCGGCCGCTTCGGCGGGTGAAGCTCTGCACGACGTCGACCGGCTTCGCTCTACAGTGAACACGGTGCTGCGGGGCCGGTGCGCATGCAAGACCGTGCTGTTCGAGGTCGCGGACGAGTTCGTCGCGGCCTACAACTGCCATTGCTCGAACTGCCGGGCGCTGACGGGCTCCGCGTTCCTGCCCTGGGGCGAGATTGCCCCCGAGAAGCTGCGGATCACCGACGGTACTGCCTCGTCGATCGTGGTCGGCGACGCGGACGGCCATCATGCGCTCCGGTGCGGCGCGTGCTTCTCGCTGCTCTACTGGACCGGCTACGAAGGCAGGGTCCGGGTGCCCTACGGGGCACTGATCGACGAGCCGACGCTCGAGCCGACGGCGCACATGTTCGTCGGCTCGAAGGCGCCGTGGTACGAGATCCGCGACGATCTCCCGCAGCACCGCGAATACCCCTGGTCTTGACGCCTCGGCCGCGTCCGGATCCGTTACCCGACGAGCTCCTTGAACGCAGGCTGGTCGCGGATCGCGTCGAGATCGGAGTCCTCCTCCGCCAGGCGGCGAACGTCCGGGGCCAGCCCGATCGCCCGGCCCAGGTGCTTCAGCGCCTCGTCGGTACGACCGGTGAGGCTGTAGATGCAGGCGGCGTTGTAGTGGACTGCGGAGTAGGGCGGGTCCTCGGCGAGCACGGGGCCGAGGCGCTCTGCGAGCTGCTCGTACTCCCCCGCCTGGTACAGGGGCATCAGAGGAGCCCAGATCTCCCAGCCGTGCGGCTCGTACGGCTTGCCGGGCGCGCCGCCGACCGCCACGAACGTGGTGTTCGGCTCCTCGGCGAAGGCCGTGCGCTTGACCTCCGGCGAGGCGAAGACGAACGTGCCGGCCGGTGCGTCGAGCGTCTCACCGTCGAGCTCGAACCGGGCGCGGCCGCTGTGGACGAAGTAGAGCTCCTCGTGACCGTCGTCCGTCTCGTCGTGCTCGTTGATGATCCGGTCGCCCACGTCCTTGCCGGTGAACACGTTGATCCCGAACGACGTGATGCCGAAGTGGTGGCGCACCGGGCGCCACGGGACACGGCCGTCGCTGATCGCTTCGATCTCGTCCAGCCGCTCGCTCGTCCAGGTGCCCATGAGCCTCCCCTCGTCGCTGTCGGAGGACGATCTTAGGCGGTCGGCTCGACCTGGGTGTCGTATCCATCCGGTCGGCGCGCGCGTTGCACGGTCGTCGAGAAAGGAGTGCTCGGAGATGTCGATTACTGCGTCGTACGTCTGGAACAGTGTGCTCGGGCTCGCGCTGGTGGCGGTCGTGCTCTACCTGCTCGTCTATCCCGGCATCCGCAAGTCGCAGCACCACGAACGGCGGCTCTTCCTGCGTCGCAAGCGGCTGATTCGCCAGGGCAGGACCGACGCGGCCGACCGCGCCACGACGAACTGACGGGCCGCCGGGCCGCTACCGGCCGGGGCGAACGACGACCAGGGACGTGCCGAGCCTCCGGCCCGACCCATCGACCGCCGCGACGGCGACGGCGGGCGGGCTCGACCGCAGGCGCACGTGGGTCTCGAGCCCGGCCGAGGATTCCGACGCTGTGCGGCGCAGGTGCGCGGCGTCCGGCCCGGTCAGCACGAGCCAGCGCGCGATGCCGGCCATGCCGTTCCAGCTCGCCCAGACCTCGTTGCCCTGCACGGCGACCGCCGGTCGCCCGCCCGGACGCCCGTGCCAGGGCAGACGGTAGGCGCGGTAGGTGTCGCCGTAGGGCAGCTTCAGGGCAAGGCGAACGGCACCGGACGGGCCGAACTCGGTCACCTTGCGAACGCCGCCCCAGCCGACGACCGCGCCGCCTCCCGAGAGCAGTTGCACATTGCCCTCCCACGGCGAGGCGATCGGCGCCTGCGGGACGAACCGCCGCACGACGCGCGCCCGCCTCGTCGCCGGGTCGAGCTTCAAGACGGTCGGCCGCGAGTACCGCTCTTCGCGGGGGATGCCGCCGTTGTCGAAGAACGAGAGCACGTCGCCCGGATGCAGCCGCGCGTCGTGCTGGTAGCGCATCCGGACGGCCGACGGCGGACCGAAGTCGCTGCCGGCCGTGCCGATGCGCCAGACGATGTGCCCGTCGCGGGCGAGCAGGTAGATCGTGCTCGTGTTCCGGGCCGAGATCAGGATCGTCCCGTCCGGGCCGTCTGAGACCGAGTTGACGTGGAAGTAGTCGAGCGGCCGCGCCTCGTTCGCATCCCGTGCCGGCTCCCGGTTTGCCTCGCGCGAGTCCGTCAGCGGGACGTGCGCGAGGCTGTGCCATTCGAACACGAGCCTGCCGCTGGCGACGTCGAGCTCCTGCACGACGCTGTCCTCGACGTAGCCGTGTTTCGACCCGCCGACGCTCCGCAGGTCGATCGGCACCTCGTGGTAGGCGGTGATGAAGGCGGTGCCGCGCGGGGTCAGCTGGAACTCGTGCAGATCGGCCTGCAGCCCGTTCGCCGCCCGCACCTCCGCGAGGGGCCGGTACTCGTCGTCGTAGATCTCGTCGACCCCGCGGCCGATCCCGGCGGCCGAGATCGAGCCCTGCCACCAGGTGAGCACCGGCCGGCCGCGGTAGCTCTGCGTCCGGAAGTCGGTCGACTCGAGACCGAGCGGCAGCTGGTGGTACCACACGGCGCGCCCGCGGTCGTCCAGGATCATCGGTCCGCCCAGCGCGTCCTTGCCGTTCTTCTCCGCCACGAAGAGCAGCCCGGGCGCCGCGCCGGTCGCCTCCTGCGTGACGGTCACGTGCGGCACCACCGTCCCCGGGGCGGTGCGCAGGTCACCGGGACGTCTCGTGACGGCGGTGCCGCCGCAGCCGGCGAGGACGAGTGAGGCAAGAGCCAGGGGAAGCGCGCGGCGCAAGTGCCCCGCGATGCTAACCGCGCTCGGTCCGCCGCGACGTCGGCGGGGAGCGCACGGCCCGCGGGCGCCACCGCGAGCTCGCGCGCGAGGCGTGCGATGGTCACCGGCGACCGCAGGGTTTCCCCCCGCCGGATCGTATGAACACCGTGTGAGTGCCGCCCGTCCGCGCGTGCTCGTGGTCGACGACGACGAGGACATCAGGCTCCTGCTCCGCGAGCTGCTCGAGCGCGCGGGCTACGACGTCGACGAAGCGCCCGACGGGCGCACCGCGCTGCGCGCCCTGTTCGCGAAGACGCCCTCGCTGGTGATCCTCGACGTGACCATGCCGGAGCTGGACGGGTACCAGACCCTCGACCGCATCCGCGATCTGTCGGACGTGCCCGTGCTGATCCTGACGGCTCGCACGCAGGAGCTCGAGAAGGTGCGCGGCCTCTCGTCCGGAGCCGACGACTACGTCGCGAAGCCGTTCGGCCGTCAGGAGCTGCTCGCCCGGGTGCAGGCGCTGCTCCGGCGCAGCGGCGGGCGCGCGGAGGTGGTCGAGGCCTACGCCGACGCCGTGCTGCAGATCGACTTCGCGCAGCGACGCGTGCAGGTCGGCGCGCGTCAGGTGCGGCTGACCCCGCTGGAGTTCAAGCTGCTCTCGGCCTTCGTCCAGCATCCGAACCAGGTGCTGTCGCGCGACCAGCTGCTCGAGCTCGTGTGGGGCGACCCCTACGGTGTCTCCGGCGACCAGGTGAAGCTGTACGTCGGCTACCTGCGGCGGAAGCTCTTTCCCGCCACGCCGGACGAGGCGCCGATCGAGACCGTCCGCGGCTTCGGCTACCGCTACGTGCGATCCTGACCGGCGTCGAGCAGCGCCTGCACGCGCTCGACGAGCTCGCGCGCGCGGAACGGCTTCGCCAGGTAGGCGTCCGCGCCCGCGGCGAGGCCCTCCTCCACGTCGCCGTCCTGCACACGCGCAGAGAGCAGCAGCACCCGCACCCTCGCGAGGGACGGATCGGCGCGAAGCTCGCGCAGCACGTCGAGTCCCCCGCCTCGCGGCATCATCACGTCCAGGACGACCACCTCCGGCCGACGCGCGCGTACGAGCTCGACCGCCGTCGCGCCGTCCCCGGCCGTCAGCACGCTGCAGCCCGCCTGCTCGAGCTGGAGCGCGACGAGCGCAAGGATGTCCTCGTCGTCGTCCGCGCAGAGGACGAGCGGCCCGCGGGTCGCGCCACGGCCACCGTCCTTCGGCGCGAGTCCGGCGTGTTCTGCAGGCGAGTCGAACCCCATCGAGCGCTGACCTCGGTCGAGCCTACTCCGCGGCCCGGCTCGCGTGCGAGACCCGCGGCCGGGAGCGTCTCGGGTTGGCGCGGCGCCTCGCGCCGCTTTATGCTCTTTCGATTCCCCTGACCCCCCAGACAGGAGGACGAGTGAAGAAGCGCACCTACGCGGGCGCAGGAGTGTCCGCGCTGATCGCCGTCGTCGCGTTCGCGACGGTCGTGAGCGGGGCGATCGCCCGCAGCGGCGCCACGCCGCTGCCGGCCTCGTCGTGCTCGGCGATCCAGAACGGTGGTGGGAGCATGCTCGTTGCATCGGATCTTCCGCTGCAGGGCTCGGGCCGCACCCAGACCGAGCAGATGACCCGTGCGATCAAGTACATCTTCGCGAAGCACCACTGGAAGGCGGGCAAGTACAGCCTCGCCTACCAGAGCTGCGACGATGCGACCGCACAGGCCGGCAAGTGGGACTCGGGCAAGGTCTCGGCAAACGCGAACGCCTACGCGCAGAACCAGAGCGTCGCCGGCGTGATCGGCACCTTCAACTCGGGTGCCGCCGAGATCGCCATTCCGATCCTCAACCGCGCCCCAAGCGGTCCGGTCGCGATGATCAGCCCGGCGAACACGTACGTCGGCCTGACCCATGGCGGCCCGGGCACCGCGGCCGGTGAGCCGGGCAAGTACTACCCGACCGGAAAGCGCAACTACGCGCGGGTCGTGGCGGCGGACGACTACCAGGGCGCTGCTGACGCGCTCCTGGCGAAGTCGCTCGGGGTGAAGAAGATCTTCATCCTCAACGACAAGGAGGCCTACGGCCTCGGCGTCGCGACGAACCTCCGCAACGCCGCGACGAAGCTGCACATCAAGACCGTGGGCTTCACCGCGTTCGACGCGAAGGCGTCGTCGTACGAGGCGCTCGCGGTCAAGATCAAGTCGTCGGGCGCCCAGGGCGTCTTCATCGGCGGCCTGATCTGCGAGAACGGCGGCAAGCTGATCAAGGACATCGTGGCCGGAGCCCCGGGCGTGCACATCATGCTTCCGGACGGCTTCACCCCGGTCTCCGCGGTCATCCAGGAGGGCGGCGCGGCGTCGAACGGCGCCACCGTCTCGGTCGCCGGCCTGCCGAACACGGCCCTGAAGGGTTACGGCAAGGCGTTCGTCAAGGCCTTCACGAAGGCCGACCACAAGGCCCCGGACCCCTACTCGGTGTATGCCGCGCAGGCGGCCGAGGCCATGGTTGCCGCGATCGCGCAGTCGAACGGCACGCGGTCGGACGTCGCCAAGCAGCTGTTCAAGATCCACCTGAAGAACAGCATCCTCGGCAACGTCTCGTTCAACGCGAACGGCGACGTCACCTCGAACCCGGTCTCGATCTACCGGGTGAAGGGCAAGAAGGTCACGACGTTCAAGGTCATCGTTCCACCGAAGTCGCTGGTGAAGACGGCCTAAGCCGGGACCCCGCAGTACCGACTCCGAGGGGAGGGCGCGAGCTCTCCCCTCGGTGTTTCGGACGACCGGCGCGGCTCAGGGAGCCCGCGCGGGCGCCGGCCGGGGCCGCCGCCCGAAGCCGTACTTGACGAGCCGCGCCTGCGCCCGCTTCCTGATCAACGCGGTCACGAACCGGTAGGCCGCCTTGATGTGCGGCGCGTTCTTGACCACGGCGACCTCGTAGACCACCGTGGGCTGAGCGGAGGCGCGCAGTGCGATCGCGGCCACCTTCCCCCGCACCGGCCGGACGTCGGTCACGTAGACGAAGCCGGCATCCGCCTCGCCGAGGGCGACCTTGGCGACGACCGATTTCACGTCGACCTCCTGGCTGACCACGTTCTTCATCACGGCAGCGGAGATGCCCAGGTTCTTGAGCACCGTCTGTGTATAGGCGCCGACGGGCACGGTCGGCGTCCCGATCACGATCTTGACGTTCGGCCGCGTCAGGTCGTCGACCCGGTGGATGTGCGCCGGGTTCGACTTCGGCACGATCAGGACGAGCGAGTTCGTGGCGAACGGAATCGGCTTCTGCACGAGCCCCTGCCGGTAGAGCAGCTCCGCCCACTTGGGGCTGGCGGAGGCGAACACGTCGGCTCGCGCACCCTGCTCGATCTGGAAGGCGAGCTGGTCCGAGCCCGCGAACGAGTAGTTCGGCCGGTCGTTGATCTCCGGGAAGACCTCGGTGAGCGACGCCGCCGCGAAGACCGCCACGCGGCCGCTGTCGCCCGGCCGGGCCGACGAGGCCGCGGGAACCGCGAGGAGCACGAGCGCGGAGACGACTGCCAGGCGTGCGAGCATCGCCGCCCTGGATACCTGCAGCTCGCCGGTTCGTCAACTTGTGCCTAGGCACGTCATATGCACGATGCGCGCGATTTCCCCTGCCTGCCTAGGCAGCGCCGAGCTGACGGCTACCCCGAATACGCGGGGTACACGCTCCACCGGCAGCGCGAGGCGTCGCAGATCACGTCGAAGGAGGCGACCCGCACCGTGTGTGTCCGGTCGCGCGCGACGCACGTGAAGAACCGGCCGCGAGCGTCGAGCCTCATGCACGAGTAGTCGAACGAGGGCGACCCCGTCGAGACCCCCCACCCGGCACGGAGCAGCGAGGCGACGCGGTCGGGCGTCGCGAACGGCTTCTGCTCTCTCGCGCCGCAGGCGGTCGCCCCCGCCACCGCGAGCAGGACGAGCGCCAGTCTCAGCAGCCTCATCGTCGTGGGGAAAGTTCTACCGGCCGGCGACCGGGCTGCGGGCTGAATCTCGTCGATCAGCCCGGACGGGCTCGCCCGGCTACCGGACCGTCGGCGATCGAACCGCTCGGGCGTACAGGAGCCCCGGGACGCCGCTCTGGTCGGCAGCCGGGTGATGCGACTCGACGATGCGCTCGAGGCGGAGCCCGACTCGCGTGAGCTCCTCGACGTAGGCGCCGAGCGGACGGTGGTAGGCGTGCGGCGGCAGCCAGTCGGGCGGGACGCGCTTGCGGTAGCGATGGTCGAGCAGGTAGTCGGTCAGGTTCGCGACATGGCCGCCGTAGCAGGGGTGGACGACCGAGAACACGAACCATCCGCTCGCTCGCAGCACGCGTGCGACCGACGTGATCGCGGGGCGGAGCCCGGGGATGTCCATCAGCGCCATGTGGCAAACGACGCCGTCGAACCTCTCGTCCGGAAACGTCGCCAGGTTCTGGGCGTCGCCCTGCACGTAGGCGATGCCGCGTGGCTCGCGGGCTTCGTGCCGGCCCGCGTGACGCAGCATCTGCTCGGAGAGGTCGACACCGGTCACGGTCGCTCCGAGCCGGGCGAGCAGCCGCGCGTCCTGACCCTGGCCGCAGGCGAGCGACAGCACCTCCCGTCCTGCGACGTCGCCGACGAGCTCCGTGAGACCGGGTCGTCGAGGCCGGCACCTTCCGGGTCGAGCGCACGGCTGTACGCCTCCGCCACCTCGTCGTACGCAGCCGGCGGCGGGTCGCTCATCCTGCACGTCCTATCAGGTCGCGACGGCGCTAGCACTAGAGTCGAGGGGTGAACTTCGCCGATCTCTTCCTGGAGGACGTCGACGAGCAGGAGCCGCCGGAGCCGCCCGTCGAGCACCGGCGGCCCGAGTGGCTCGCGCCTCCCGAGGGAGAGCTGGGCGTGCCGGTGCCGCTCGCCGTCGTCCTCGCCCGGACCGAGCGTGGCGTCGTCGCCGTCTCGCACGCGGTCGCGTACTCCACCGGCGTCTCGTTGGAGCTCGTCGCCCACGTCGGCGGCCTGAAGATGGGCCAGACCAACAGCCTGTTCCACGAGCAGCACGCCGGAAGGATGGGCTCGGAGGACTTGCCGGACGGCTTCCTCCGCTTCGGCGTCGAGCTCGCCGGCGAGCAGCGGGTCTCGAACCTCGGGCGGCAGCGACGTCTGCTCGAGCCCGGCCGCAGCCCGACCGGGCCGGTGCTCTTCCAGCACGGCGGAGGCGGCGGCCAGTCGAGCGGAACGAGCATCACCTGGAGCCTGGCGTTCTGGCTGTGGCCGCTCCCGCCCACCGGGACGCTGCGGCTCTTCTGCGAATGGCCGGTCGCGCAGATCGAGCTCTCCTCGGTCGACCTCGACCCGTCGCCGATCCTGGAGGCGGCGTCGCGGACGACGCAGCTCTGGTCCGACGAGGATCGAGCTCGCGGCGGAGCCTGGACGAGCGCGTCGACCGGGCAGCACGTGATGTCGTTCGCTGCCGTCGCCGATTCGGAGCAGCGGCCGGGTGACGCCGAGGCGGAGGCGACGGTCGCCGTCCCGGCCGGCGAGCTGCGCGAGCTCGAGTCGGCGCTCGCAAGCGCGCAGGGCGTCCTCCGGCGCATCCTCCGCCGGGCCCGCTGAACAAGGGGGGCGGAACGCGCCCACGGGGAAAGGAACCGGGCCGCTCCGACACACGAATCGAGACGCGCCGATCCTGTGTCCGAACGGCCCGTGAAGGCCCATACGGGATTCGAACCCGTGCCGCCGCCGTGAGAGGGCGGTGTCCTAGGCCACTAGACGAATGGGCCCCGCAGAACGCGCGCCAGTGTAGCGAATCGGCCCTGCGGGTACCGGCCTCCCCATGTTCGGCCGCTGGAGACGGAAGGAGCGACAGCGCGCGTCCAAGCAGCAGGGCGACCCCGGGGCGCTGGAGCGCGAGGGCGACCCGCGCGGCGGGCTGCAGGACGAGGACTACCGCACCGCCGACCCCACCGAGGTCGTCGAGGCCGACGGCGTCGCGATGAGCGGGCCGGGCGGCGCGCCGCCCGACGACACGAGCGCGGAGGACCGCCGCTCCTCCGATCGCTGAGCGGCGCCCCGAGGAGGTCGCTAGGCGCCGAGCTCGTGCAGGAGCGGCCCGCAGTCGAGCGGCTCGTACCCGAGGCGCGCGGCGATCTCCTCGCTCGACGGCTTCGTCCCCTCGCGGAAGAGCTCCGTCGAGGAACGCCCCCGTGGCCGGGTTGCGCCACCAGTCCGAGCCGATCGTGCGGGCCAGATACTCCCGGAGCTGCGCAGCGCGGATCCAGGCGCGCAGGTAGTCGGCCGAGTAGAAGCCGGCGTCCATGTCCGCCAGGTAGTTCTCGCGGTCGTAGCGCACGCCGGTCGCCTCGGTCAGGTACCGCTCGTAGACGTCCGGGTCGCCGCCGTCGGTCGTGAAGCGCGTCCAGAAGTCGAGCTCGTACCGCAGCTTCGCCTCGTAGCGGCGGAAGAGCAGCGCCTCCATGAACGTCGTCGCCTCGGCGTTCTCCTGCGCCTGCGCCGGGTCGAGGCCGAAGTGGTGCTCGTGCCAGCTCCGGCTCGCGCGAGACGGCCTCGAAGATGTACGAGTAGATCTCGGTGAGCGCATGGTCGCGCGCGATGCGGCGGAACGTGTACGGCAGCGCGGGGTCGCAGCCGCCGTAGTGGAGGGCATGGCCCGCCTCGTGCAGGAACGCCTGGTAGTCGTGCAGCCCGCCCTGCGCGCGGGTGATGAGATGCACGACCTGCGGCGGGTCGCTCGCGATCACGCACGCGCGGGGCGACTTCTGCGGGCGATCCTCGAGGTCGAGCCGGATGTTCGGCTGCGACTCGAGGTCGAAGCCGAGCGCGGTCAGCGTCGCGAGGCAGACGTCCGTCGCGCGGTCCTTCGTGTAGGTCGACTCGAGCGGCGACAGCCGGCGCATGAACGCCGTGTGGTAGCTCGAGGGGACGTCCTCCCGCTCCTCGCCCAGCAGCCTCTCGAACCACCGCTCGCGCAGCCGCTCGTAGGCGGGCCGCGAGGCGACGCTCGCCGCTTCGAGCGCGGCCGACAGCTCCCGCAGGGAGATGCCCTTCTCGTCCTCGTTGCGCTCGACCGCGCCCGCGATTCCGGAGTACTCCGCCGCCAGCGCCTCCCCGGCCTGCGCGAGCTCGAGCCGGTCGGGGTTGAAGCGCGCGCTCGCCGCGGACTGGATCCTGCCCAGCTCCTCGCGGTCGGCGTAGACGGGCAGGATCGCAAGCTTCGCCTGTGCGGTGCGAAGCGGCAGCTCCTCGCCCTGGAACGAAACGCGGTCGGCGAGGAGCCTGTTCTCGAGCTCGTCCTCCCGCTCCGCGAGCTCGGCGGAGACGAGGCCGCCCTCGCAGGTCTTGCGCAGGCGGAAGAGCAGCTCCCGCTCGTCGCCCGACGCGGCCTGCTCCGCCTCGTGGAGCGCCTCGAGCTGCTCGCGGCTGAACAGGTCGGCGTAGCGGCGGACGATCTCGGCCTGCTCCGAGACCTCCTTCTCCCCCACGCGCACCGCCCGGCCTTCCTCGGAGCGCTCGAAGAGGTAGCGCCGCAGCTGCGACTCGAAGTCGGTCGGCGAGAGCGTCGCGGCCGAGCTCACGCCGCGCCGCCGTCGGGCTCGGGTCTCATGCCTCAACCCTAGCGAGGCGGCGCGCGACCTCGACGAGGGTCTGCGGCGCGAACGGCTTCGAGAGCACCGCGTCGGCGTTCTCGCGGTACTCGTCGAGGTCGCTCGAGCCCGAGACGACCGCGACCGGAATGCCGTCGACGGCGCAGCCGCACGAGCAGGCCGGTCGTGTCGCGCCGGCCGAGGTGCACGTCGAGCAGGACGACGTCGGGCCGGCCTCCGGTGAGCGCCGCCTCGGCCTCCTCGAGCGTCGAGGCCTCCTCGACCTCGAACCCGTCCAGCTCGAGGTTCACCCGCGTGAGCATGCGCAGCGCCGCATCGTCTTCGACGACCAGCGCCCTGGGCCGGGACGCCTGCATCGGGGTGCGATCGTACCGATACGATCGGAAGGTGGCGCCGAGGACCGGCACGACCGAGCGGTACGCAGACGAGATGGTCGCGGTCTGGACGGGCCTGAACCGCACGCTGAACCGGCTCGACGCGATCGCCGGCGACCCCGAGCTGCTCGACGAGGAGGCTGCGGTCGAGGCGCTCAGACGTCTGCAGAACGCGTTGCACCTGGCCAACGAGCAGCTCTACGGGCTCGTTCCGCCGGCCGGCACCGAGACCGCGCACGCCGAGCTCGCCGACGCGCTCGTCTGCGCCCGCGACGCCACCGCCGAGATCGCCGACGCGGCCGAGGAGGACGGGCTCGACGGGATCGCGCCGCTGCTGCACGCCTGGCGCGGCGCGCTGTTCCGGATCCGCCTCGCCCGGCTGCGGCTCGTGCCCCCGGGACCGCGCGCCGCCGCGCCCGCCGAGCCCGCGCCCGAAGGGCTGCTCGCCCCGTTGGTGGCGTTCCTGCTCGCGCTCGTCGGCGCCGTCGGCTTCGTCGCCGGCGCGACGCTCGGCATCTGGCCCCTCTGGGCCGGCGGGCTCGTCGCCGTGTGCGGTTCCGTGCTCGCCTACCGTCCCTGACGGGCCGCGCGTATCCGCACCGCCCGCCCGAACGTTTAGTCATTGTAAATGAGACGCCACCGCTCCGATCCCCCGGGAGCGCGTGGGGCGAGCCGCGACGAAGAGCTTCCGCGTCCGACGCTGCAGTTCCGGCTGCGCAGTTGGCGCGAGTTCCAGCGAGCGCTCGACCCGCTTGCAACCCCGAAGCCGCTCAAGCGACCGCCGCCGCGGCACGAGTGAGCCGCGGCAAGCGACTCCTCGCGGCCGAGCAGCTCGAGGCTCTCGAAGAGCCCCGGCGACACCTTCGAGCCCGTGACGGCGAGCCTGATCGGCTGAAACGCCTGCCGGGGCTTCTGGCCCAGCTCGTCGGCGAGGGCGCGCAGCGCCTCCTCGAGCGCGGGCGCGGCCCACGGCTCGAGCGTCTCGAGCCTGGCCGCGGCGGCACGGCAGACCTCCGCATCCACCCCGGCAGGCGGCGCGACGTCCTCGAAGAGGAAGCGGACGAAGTCGGGGTACTGCTCGAACTTCTCGATCTTCTCCTGGACGAGCGGGACGGTCGCGCGCACCCGCTGCTCCGGCCAGTCGATCTGCCGCTCGCCGAGCCACTTCAGCAGGTCGTGCGCGTACTCCTCCGGCTGCAGGTCGCGCAGGTAGACGCCGTTCATCCAGTCGAGCTTCTTGTAGTCGAACGTCGCGGGGCTCGACACGACCCGCTCCAGCGTGAAGCGCTCGACCAGCTCGTGCCGCGACATCAGCGTCGTCTTGTCGTCGTAGCTCCAGCCGAGCAGCGCCAGGAAGTTCAGGAGCGCCGGCGCCACGTATCCCGCGGCGCGGAAGTCGTCGAGCGCGACCGCGTTTCGGCGCTTCGACAGCTTCCGGCCGTCCTCACCGTTGATGTTCGGCACGTGCGCGTACACGGGCAGGTCGGCGCCGAGCGCGCGCAGGATGTTGATCTGGGACGGCGTGTTCGAGACGTGGTCCTCGCCGCGGATCACGTGCGTGATCCCGTCTGTCACGTCGTCGACCGGCGAGATGAAGTTGTAGGTCGGCCGGCCGTCGGAGCGGACGATCACGAGGTCGGGGAGCAATTCGTTCCGGAACTCGATCTCGCCGCGCACCGCGTCGTGCCAGGAGACCGTCCCGTCCTTCGGCTGGCGAAACCGGATCGCGCCGTCGTCCTCGTATGCGTGCCCCTTCGTGAGCAGCTCCTGCGCGAGCGCGCGCGCCGTGTCGGCCGTGTCGAGCTGGAAGCGCACGTCTCCGTCCCAGTCGATCCCGAGCCAACGCAGGCTCTCCTGGATCTGGTCGGTCGCATCGGCGACCTCGCGGCTCGTATCGGTGTTCTCGATCCGCAGCAGGCACTCGCCTCCCCGCCCGCGGGCGAAGAGCCAGTTGAAGAGAAACGTGCGCACGCCCCCGATGTGGAGGAACCCGGTCGGGCTGGGAGCCATGCGGACGCGAACGGACGGCACCCCTCTATCGTAGGCAGCGATGGAGTTCGGGGCGCACGTCTCCTCCGGCGGAGGCATCCACACGGCGATCGACCGCATCGAGGCGATCGGCGGCGACTGCGTCCAGATCTTCACCCAGAGCCCGCGCATGTGGCGGCCGACGAACCACGCGCCGGAGGCGATCGAGCGCTTCCGGCAGCGGCGGGCGGAGGCCGGGATCGGCGGTGTCGTCTGCCACGCCCTCTACCTCTGCAACCTCGCGGCGCCCGACGACGAGATCTACGCGAAGTCGATCGCGACGATGCGTGCGACGGTCGACGCGGCCTGCGCGATCGGCGCCGACGGCGTGATCTTCCACGTCGGCTCGCACCTCGGAGCCGGGTTCGACGCCGGCCTCGACCGCACGTGCGCGGCGCTCGCACAGGTGCTCGAGCGGTGCGACCAGGACACCTGGCTGCTGATGGAGAACTCGGCGGGCGCAGGCGGCACGATCGGCCGCTCGCTCGAGGAGCTGCACGTCCTCCTCGAGAAGCTCGACCGCCACCCGCGGCTCGGTGTGTGCCTCGACTCCTGCCACCTCTACGTCTCCGGCTACGACGTCACCGATCCGGCCGTGGTCGAGCAGCTCGTCCGGGAGCTCGACGAGGGAATCGGCCTCGACCGGCTGCGGGCGCTGCACGTGAACGACAGCGCGGCGGCGCTCGGCTCGAACCGCGACCGGCACGCGAACGTCCTCGAGGGCGAGCTCGGGGAAGGGCTCGGCGCGTTTCTCTCCCATCCGGCCTTCCAGGAGCTGAGCGCGTACCTGGAGACGCCCGGCCCGGAGAAGCACGGCCCCGACGCGGCCGAGATCCAGAAGCTCCGCGACCTGCACGCGCGCTGGGTCTCGACCCCGAAGCCGGAACGGCGGGCCTCGACCCGGGCCTGACCGGCGGCGAATCCGCCGCCCGGGGGTGACGCGGGCGCGACCGGCGGCGTATGACTCGTGTGATGACCTTCGCGGACGCGGCGGAAGCGCACCTCGACGACGTCTACGGCTACCTGTCGTGGTTCACGTCAGATCGTGCTGCGGCGGAGGAGCTCACGGCGGAGACGTTCGAGCGCGCCCTCCGGCTCTGGCACCGCTTCGACCCTGATCGCGGCTCCGCGCGCACCTGGCTCTGCCAGGTGGCGCGTACCGTCGCACTCGACCACTTCCGCTCCGAGCGGCGGCGGCGACGCCGGGAGGAGCTGGCGGCCGTGCCGGAGCGGTTCGAGGAGCGGCTCGCCGACGGCCTCTCGCCCGAGCTCGAGGGCGCGCTTCGCACGCTGAGCGCCGGCGAGCGCGAGGTGGTGGCGCTGCGGGTGCTGCTCGACCTCGATGCGGGCAGCGCGTCCCGGGTGCTCGGGATCACGCCCACCAACTGTACGACCCGTCTGAACCGTGCCCTGAAGAAGCTCCAGGAGGCTCTCGATGTCGCAGCGTGATCTCGTCGGCGAGCTGCAGGCGGCGCGGGTCGCGGCGCCGCCCGAGCTCCGGCGGCGCGTGCTCACTCTCGCGGTGGCCGACGCGGCGCGGCCGAGCTCGCCGCTGCGGCGCCTCCTCGCCCGGCGCCGGGCGCTCCTGCTCGCGCTGCCGGTCGCGGCCGCGCTGGCCGCGGCCGCCGTCGTTCTCACCCGACCTGCCGCCGAGCCGCGCGTCGCTCCTGTCGAGCGCGGTGCCGTGCACGGCTCCAATCCGACGACGCAGGCCGTGCCGGCTCCGAAGCGGGCTGCCCCGTCGCTGGCCGTGCCGAACAACCCGACGCGCGTCCAGCGCTACGACGCGACCCTCGCACTACGTCTCGCGTCTGCCCGGCGGGTATCGGCGGGGATCAAGGTCGCGCTGCAGCGGGTGCGCGCGCTCGGCGGCTACGCCACGTCGGTGCACGCCTCGACCGGGTCGGGCCAGGCGGTCGCCGACCTGACGCTGAAGGTGCCCCGCAACCACGTCGAGGATGCGCTGCAGCAGCTCGCCCGGCTCGGGACGATCACGGGTGAGCGCGTTGACGTCCAGGACGAGCAGGCGACGCTTGAACTCGACCGACCGCACGATCGCACGACTCCAGGCCGAGCTGAAGAAGCTCCGCGGCGAGACGCCCCTGCCCGCCGCACAGATCGCGGCGCTCACGGCGCGCATCGAGGCGCTGCAGCGGACAGAGGCGGCGACCCGCCGCACCGCCCACTACGCGACTCTCCGGCTCCACCTCGCGACCGCGGCGCCGCCGGTCGTCACCCGGCAGCACGGGCACGGCCCGCTGCACGGGGTCGTCGTGGCGCTGACGTGGCTGGGGATCGGCGCCGTCTACGCGCTCGCACTCGGCGTGCCGGTCGCGGCGCTGCTCGCAGGCGTGTGGCTCGCCGCGCGGGCGATCCGGCGCCGGCGGGAGGACGACCTGCTCAGCCGCTCCTGAGCTGTGCGAACACCCGGAACGTCGGCTCGCCGAGCGGCAGCTCCTCGAACTCCGGGTTGACGCACCCGAGCTCGTCGTCCGAGCGCGACTCGTAGGTGCGCTCGACCTCTGCCTTGCACATCGGCAGCGGCCGCCGTACCGCGCGGATCGCCCCGAAGCCCGGCTTGCGCGCCTCCGCGGCGCGCAGCATGTCCATGTCGATCTCGACCCCGTACACCTTCTGCATGCAGCCGACGTACGTGTGCCCCCAGGCTTCGTACGAGTAGACGAAGGGGCACCCGCGCGCGAGGCACGCGCCCGGATAGACCACCTTGTCGCAGTGCACGTCGCAGCGGCGGCACTCCATCTCGTCCTGCGGGTGGAGCGGCAGTGCCGGTGCGGCGGTCTGCTCGGGCGTCATGACTGCATTGTCCGAACGACGCCCGATGCCCGCAAGTCTTGACTTTCCAGGGAAATCACGCTACGCGGCGCACCGCGTTCAGCACATCCATCGGCGTGAACGCGAGGAAGTCCGGCTCCACGCCGGCGGATGCGTCGTCTGCTCTGAACCACAGCGCCTGAACCGTCGACATGCCCAGATCGGCCGCACCTTGCACATCGGTGTCGAGCCGGTCGCCGACGAACATGGCTGCTTCCGGTGCCACGCCGAGCGCGTCGAGCGCCTGCAGGAAGATCGCGGGCGCCGGTTTCTCGGCGCCGGCCTCGTCCGAGAACACCGCCACGTCGAGCAGGTGCGCGAGCCCCGCGCGCTCGAGGTCGGCCCGCAGCACGCGCGCAGGCTCCGGCCAGGCGTTCGCGACGAGCCCCGTCTTGAGGCCGCGGTTGCGCAAGGACTCGAGCAGCGCCTGCGCGGCCGCGAGCATGCGGTGGGCCGGCCGCCAGACCTCGTGCTCGGCGTCGATGAACGCCTCCGGGTCGTCGACTCCGAGCTCGGCGAGGATCTCCACGTACGGCCGGTGCTCGACGTCGCCGAGCAGCAGCTCCCGGTAGCGCGCGGTGAACGCCGGATCGTCGCGGCCGAGACCGGCACGATGACCCTCGACGAGCAGCTCGTCGTCCCAGGTGAACTCCACCAGCGTGTTGTTCCAGTCGAAGAGAACCGCCTCGAGCAAGGGTCGTTAGGCTAGCGGCGTGGCGCGGAGGATCCTCTGGGCATCGCTCGTGCTCGCACCCGTCGCGCTCGTCGCCCACTACGGCTTCCACGTCGGGCCCGACCGCCTCGTTCGTGCTGTCGGCCGGCGCGCTGATCCCGCTCGCCTGGCTGATCGGGGAGGCGACCGAGCACGCGGCCGAGCACACCGGCCCCGGCGTCGGCGGCTTTCTGAACGCCAGCTTCGGCAACGCGCCGGAGCTGATCATCGCGGTGCTGGCCGTCGCCGACGGCCTGCCGGTGGTCGTGCGCGGCACGATCACCGGGTCGGTGGTCTCGAACCTGCTGCTCGTCCTCGGGATCGCAATGATCGCGGGCGGCCGCGGGCCCGGTCGACGCACGCTCGATCCTCTGGCAGCTCTCGGCGGTCGGGGGCGCCGTCCTCCTCCTGCTGATCCCGTCGATTCCGGGATGGCACGGATCGCCCAACCGCGATTCGCTGATGCTCGTGACGATCCCGGTGGCGGTCGTGCTGCTCGGCGCCTACGGGTGGATCACCTTCGTCAACCTGCGGATTCACCGCAACGCGGCACGCGAGGAGCAGCCCGACGAGGGCGCCTGGTCGCTGCGCCGCTCGCTGCTCGCGCTCGGCATCGCGACGCTCGCGACCGCCTTCGTCTCGGAGGTGCTCGTCGGCTCGCTGCAGGACTTCGGCAAGGCCGTCGGCCTCGGCGACTTCTTCATCGCCGTCGTGATCGTCGCGATCGTCGGCAACGCCGCCGAGCACGGCGGCGCGGTCGTGATCGCGAGCAGGGGCGACACGCAGCTCGCGACCGAGATCGCCGTCACCTCCGCGATGCAGGTCGCGCTCTTCGTCGCCCCGGCCGTGGCGCTCATCTCGCTGCTGCTCTCCCACCACCTGACCCTTGCGTTCCGACCCGTCGAGATCGCGACGCTGGGGCTCGCCGCCGATGCTCGCGTGGGCGGTCACCCGCGACGGCGAGTCGAAGCGGTGGGAGGGCTTCCTGCTCGCCGCCGCGTACGCAGGCGCCGTCGCGGCGTACGCACTCAGCTGACGAAGGGTTCCTGCGTGCGCGTGAACGGGTAGCCCGACCAGATCAGGCGGTCGCCGCTCGACCCGCATCCGCTCGCCCCGCTCACGACCCGCAGCAGCGCGCCAGCCGTCGCCGTCGCGCTCGAAGGTCGTCTCGGCCCGCCCGGCGGGAGAGCCCACGACCTTCGCGCGCAGCGCCCCGCCCTCCCACCAGAACACGAACTCGTTGCCTTCCGACCACCAGCGGCCGAGCAGCGGCCGCACGTCGGCGGGCGGCTCCTCCTCGGGCCGCCACGGCTCGATCGGCGGCGGCCAGAGCTCGCGCGCCTTCGCGGCGAGCTCGAGGCAGAGCAGATCGACGTTCGCCCGCGTGCCCGAGTTGGTCAGGGCGGCGGCGCCGATCCTCGTCTTGCGATCGACGTAGACGCCGGCGAGGTGCCCGGCCATCGCGCCGCCGTGCCCGCCGTAGATCGTGCCCTCGTGGTTGAACAGCATCAATCCGAGCCCCCACCCGAGCACCCACTGGTCGGGGTAGTGCATCGCCTGCGGCGCCCACATCTGCTCGATCGCGCTCGGCGGCAGCACGTCGTCGCGCCCGGTGGCGAGAAAGGTCGCCCACCGGCAGAGATCCTCGACCGTCGACCAGAGCTGGCCGGCCGGCGCCGTCGCGCCGAGGTCGGTCTCCGGCTCGCGCCAGACGGTGCGGGCGTACTCGTCGACGAGGTAGCCCTGCGCCTTCGGCGGAACGGGCCGCCATGTGGTTCGTTCCAGCCCGAGCGGCCGGATGACGTGCTCGTCGACGTAGTCGGTGTAGGGCATCCCGGTCTTTCCTGCGACCAGGCGGCCGAGCAGCGCAAAGGCGAGATTCGAGTAGTGGTGGCCGCGGGCCGGAGGCAGGACGAGCTCCACCTCGCTCATCGCCGCGATGAGCTCGTCCTCGGACGGTGAGGCGCCCGTGACGAACATCTCGCCCGCCTCGCGCTGCAGGCCCGACAGGTGCGAGAGCAGCCGGCGAATCGTCGGTGTGCCGTTCGCGATTCCATCCAGGTGCTGTTCGAGGCGGTCGTCGAGATCGAGCCGTCCGGCGACGTGGAGCTGCATCACCGCGGTCGCGGTGAACGTCTTCGTGATCGACCCGATCCTGTACTGCGTCTCGGGCGTCGCATCGAGCCCCTGGTCGTAGTCGGCGGTGCCGACGGCGCAGCGCCATGCGATCTCGCCACAGCGAACGACCGCGCCCGCGACCGACGGCAACCGGTCGGCCTGCCGCTCGGCCACGATCCGGTCGAGCTGGTCAGACCCGGTCACGTGCCTCCAGTGCCCGGGGAACGGCATCGATTGCGGCGCGGACGTCGTCGTCGGTGATGTCGAGGTGCGTCACCGCGCGCAACACGCCCGGCTTCGACCGCGAGAGCAGGACGCCCCCGTCGCGCACCCGCCCGAGCGCCTCCTCCTCGTCGAGCCCGAGCGGCGCGAGCGCGAGCTGGACGAAGTTCGTCTCGACGATCTCCAGGTCGACCGGCAGCCCCGCCGCCGCCCAGCCTTCGGCGAGCCGCCTCGCCCGGGCGTGGTCGTCGGCGAGGCGTTCGACGTTGTGGTCGAGCGCGTACAGCCCGGCCGCAGCGACGATTCCCGCCTGCCGCATCGCGCCGCCGAAGCGGTGCTTCTCGATCCGAGCCCTGTGCATCAGCTCGTGCGAGCCGGCGATCAGGGCGCCCAGCGGGCAGCCCAGACCCTTGGAGAGGCAAAGCGTCACGGTGTCGAAGGGCCGCGCGAGCTCGGCGGCCGGACGCCCCGACGCGACGGCCGCGTTCAGCAGGCGGGCGCCGTCGAGGTGCAGCCGCAGCGAGAGGGAGCGGGCCGCGTCGAGGACCTCGAGGAGATCCTCGAGCGGCCACACCGTGCCGCCCGCGGCGTTGTGGGGGTTCTCGACGGCGAGGATCGAGGCCCGTGGCGTCCAGAAGTCGCCGTCGCGCCAGGCGAAGGCCCGCACCTGCTCGACCGCCAGGCGGCCGCCGTCTCCGCGCAGGCCGCGGGTCTGCAGGCCCGAGTGGTAGGCCGCTCCGGCCAGCTCCGAGACCATGATGTGCGCCGATTCCTCGACGAGCAGCTCGCTGCCCCGCTCGCCGAGGATCGCGAGCGCGATCTGGTTCCCCATCGTCGCCGTCGGCAGGTACACCGCCTCCTCGTGCCCGAGCAGCTCCGCGACGCGCCGCTCCAGCTCGAGCACGGTCGGGTCCTCCCGCTCCTGCTCGTCACCGACCACCGCCTGCGCCATCGCCTCGCGCATGGCCGGCGACGGCTGCGTCTGCGTGTCGGAGCGCAGGTCGATCACGCCGGGAGCCTACGGGCGGGACGGCTCGCCAGGGCGCGCCAGCCGGTGTACCCGCCCGATCGAAACGCGGCCGACGTGGTCGCGTGGCTATGCGCCCGCGCCTGAGCGCAGCTCGCGGGCACAGGCGTCGCAGATGCCGTGCGACAACCGCCGCGGGCGCTCCTCGACGAGCCCGAGCAACTCGACCGCGCGGTCGGCCGAGAGCCAGCCGTCGTCGACGCGGACGCGCGCGCACCAGCCGCAGACGACGAGCTCGGCCCGGGCGGAGCCGGTGTCCCGACGGCCGGCGAGCGTCGTCGCAGGCGCCGTGCGAATCTGGGTCGAGCGAAAGGTGAGCGAGTCGTCCGGAGCCGGCAGGAGCTCCATGCGCAGCACCCGGGCGAGGCCCGGGGCGTCGCAGCGGTAGAGGAAGTCGATCGGCCTGCCCGTCGTGCGCGCCCGCCGCAGCAGCAGCGCCCAGACCGCCCGCACGTCCTGACCCGAGACGAAGTGCCACAGCGGCCGGCCGAGAACAGGCGGCAGCCCACCGTTGACGCGCGCGAAGTCGTGCCAGGCGCCTCCCGTCTCGACGATCACATCGTGGGCATCGATCCGGTAGGTGACCGCGGTGACGCGCGGCGCCGCAACCTGCATGCCGTCAGCATCGGCTCGCGGAACGGCGAGGGCGATCCCCACCCGGTGCGGGCCCCACTCCCCCGAAACGGTGAGCGCTACCGTGTCGCGATGGATCTGGAGCTCGTCTCGGAGGCGCTCGCCGCCGAGCCGTCGTACCGCAGGTCGCAGGTCTGGCAGTGGGCTGCGCGCGGCGCGGGCTCCTACGGCGAGATGACGAACCTGCCGCTGCCGACCCGCGCGCTCCTCGCCGAGCAGGTGCCGTTCTCGACGGTCGCGCTCGCGCACGAGGCCCGTTCGTCGGACGGCACCGTCAAGGCGCTCTTCCATACCGCGGACGGGCATCCGGTCGAGGCGGTGCTGATGCGCTACCGGGACGGCCGCCGCTCGGTGTGCCTGTCGTCCCAGTCGGGCTGCCCGCTCACCTGCACGTTCTGCGCCACCGGCGCGATGCGCTTCCGGCGGAACCTGACGCGCTGGGAGATCCTCGACCAGGCCCTCCATTTCCGGCGGCTCGAGCCGATCGACCACGTCGTCTTCATGGGGATGGGAGAGCCGATGCTGAACCTCGACGAGGTGGTCGGCGCCGCGCGGCTGCTCCCGGAGCTCGGCGTCACCAGCCGGCGCACGACGATCTCCACCGTCGGCTGGCTTCCGGGCCTCACGCGGTTCGTCGACGAGGTCGAGCTGCCGATCCGACTGGCACTGTCGCTCCACGCCCCGACCGACGCGCAGCGGAGCGAGCTGATGCCGGTGAACGACCGCTATCCCCTCGACGACGTGCTCGCCGAGTGCCGCCGCTACGTCGAGTTGCGGCGGCGCAAGGTGTTCGTCGAGTACGTGATGCTGGCCGGCGTCAACGACTCGCGCGCGCACGCGGAGGCGCTCGCCGGGCTGCTCGACAAGCGCTCGTTCAAGGTGAACCTGATCCCCTACAACCCGACGGGGATGTTCGACGGCTCGTCTCGCGACACGATCGCGGAGTTCAAGGCGGTGCTCGACCGGGCCCGGTTGCCGTCGACGGTGCGCCTCACGCGCGGCCGGGACATCGCCGCCGCGTGCGGCCAACTCGCCGCAACGGCCGCCTAGAGGCTTGATGCGCATTTGTGGGCATACGCGGCTGGTGCGCCTGACGCGGCGCGGCTCGGCCGCGTCGGGCTTGCCCGTAGCCACCGCTACGCGCTGCGCCCGCCCCGCCCGACCCGCTTGGTCAGGCGCATCCCCGCGCACACCCCAATACACATCAAGCCTCTAGCCACCGCCTGCGTGAAGGACGCTCACGCAGCCGAGCCGTGACGCCGGCTCGGGGCGGGCCCTGCTCAGCGTGACGGAGCGCTCGAGCTCCTGCGAATGAGCCACGGGCGACGCCTGCGCGGCCGGCGCAGCCCGGGTGATGCGGCCTCGGCATCTTTCAGCTGTCGCAAGAGTTCCTGCTTTCCCAACGCCACCGAGACACGCTCGGCGTGGTCGATCGCTCAGCTGTGATACGTGGCGATGGAGACGCTCGTCATGGGGGTAAGCGTACGCACGCTCCCGCTGACGCGCGGGGGACGGCCGTCGAAGGAGGCGACGAATGACGATACGGGGCCGCCGGCTCGTTCGGTAGCGTTGGCGCGATTTCCAGGATCCTGGTGACCGGCATGTCGGGAACGGGCAAGTCGTCGGCGCTCGCCGAGCTCGCCCGGCGCGGATATCGGGTGGTCGACACCGATGATCCCGGCTGGCGCGAGTATCGCGCCTACGCAGAGCCCGCCGACGAGCTTCACCGCGGGGAATGGCTCTGGGCCGAGGACAGGATCGCCGCGCTGCTGGACTCCGACGACGGTCGCTCCCTCGTTGTCCAGGGCTGCGTGAGGAACCAGTCGAAGTTCTACGACCGTTTCGACGCGATCGTCCTGCTCAGTGCTCCTGCCGACGTGATCCTCGACCGGATCGCGCGCAGAACGACGAACCCCTACGGCAAGACGCCCGTCGAGCGAGCGATGATCCTGGACGACCTCGCGAGGGTCGAGCCGCTCCTTCGGAAGACGTGCACACACGAGCTCGATGCGAGCCGGCCGCTCGCCGACGTCGTCGCCGACCTGATCGCGATCGCGTCGGACCCGGGGTGGTCCAGGGGCGGCGAGGGCCGCGGCTGACACTCGCCCACGAAGGCCGTAGGATCGACCCTCGTGGATCGACTCCGGGCGCTCTGGGACTTCGACGATCTCGACCTCAGCGAGCGGCGATTTGCGGAGCAGCTCGAGCGGGAGGCCGACGCCGTGGGCCGGGCCGAGGTGCTGACGCAGTTGGCGCGTATCGAGGGGCTGCGGGGTGTGTTCCCTCGGTGCGGCGAACTGCTCGACGAGGCCGCGCGTCTCGGCGACGGAAGCCCACTCGTCGCCGTCCGGGTCTTGCTCGAGCGCGGCCGGATGCTGCGCTCGAGCGGCGATCCTGCCGGCGCATATCCCCTCTTCGTCACCGCGTTCGACGGCGCGACCGCTGCCGGGCTGCACTACCTCGCGGGCGACGCAGCGCACATGGCGGCGCTTGCGGCGCCGGACGACGAGACCTTTCGCGCCTGGACGACACGCGGGCTGGAGCTCGCAGAGCGCGAGCGGGCGGCCGTTTACTGGCGCGGAACGCTCCTGAACAACCTCGGCTGGCGACTCCACGAGCAGGGGTCGCACGAGGAGGCGCTCTCCGCGTTCGAACGCGCCCTGGCAGCTCGGGAAGCAGACGGCTCGCACGAGTATGCGATCGAGCTCGCCCACTACGCCCTCGCGGTCGCCCTTCGTACCCTCGGAGCGTCGGCCGACGCCGCAAGCCATGCCGAGCACGCTGTCGCCTGGGCCGAACGAGCGGGCTGCAGCGACCCCTACTTCCATGAGGAGCTGGCCGAGGGCTACGCCGCCCTCGGCCGGGTGCAGGATGCCGCGCAGCAGGCGCGTCGGGCGCTCGAGCTCTTCGGCCCGGCCGGGGAGCCGAACGACCGCGCTCGACTGGAGGAACTCTCCGGCGACCGGTAGCCCTGAGCTCCGGGGATGCGAACAGCGGCAGGTGGACCCTCGTCGAGGAGCGATCTCCCAGCCACCCGGCAGCACTCGCGGGAGCCGGAGGGACTCGTCGTTCGGCCTCCCGCCGTACTCTTCGACGTGAAGATGATCGCCGCTGCGGGAGCGGTCGCTGCGCTGCTACTGGCCGGAGGCTCTGCCTCGGCGAGCCACGATCCGTGGAACCTCCACTGCGCCTCCATGCCCGAAGAGCACCCGGCGCCGGCTCCGGTTCGAGCAGCGGCGCTGCGCTTCTTCCCCTGGGTGCGTCCGGCAGCCGAGGCGCTGCACTCGGGCCCCGTCTATCTCGTCGCGCTGTCGAGCAGGACGGCGATCTCCCGCGACGGCGACGCGAGAGACAGCGCCGGGTACTACCTCCACCGGGCGCTGATCGCGGTCGCACCGGGCTACCGGGGGAGCCTGACACTCACCGGCCGCAGGCTCGGCAAGAGCACGCGCCGAGCCGTGCTCGGCTTCTCGACCGACGGGGCGACGGCCTGCACCGTGCGCTCGCCCGTCGTCTCGTGCGGGTCCCGCCCGCTTCGTTTCGGCCGCGCTCTCGCGATCGGCTCCCGCGCCGGTTGGCGGATCGTGCAGACCGAACTGCGGATCGGACGCACCGGGTGCTTCGCGATCACCGCCGCCGGTCGCGGATTGCACGCCGTCATCCCGCTGTCCGTGCCCGGCCCGGACTACGGCACCACCGGCTGGTAGCAGGGCACGCGCCGCCGAACCCGCACCGGGACAGAGCCGGGCGAGGTCAGCTCAGTGGCCGTTGACCGAGAAGTGCATGTAGTCCTTCGTCGAGCCCGACCACGCTCCGCCCCAGCTCCAGCCGACGGAGGCGAAGACGGAGACGACCGCGGGAGTGACCATGCCGCGGCGCACGTTCGAGCGGACGAGGTACGAGAGCGCAGTCCTGTCGCGCGTCATGCCGCACCCGACATAGGGGTTCTCGACGGGGTTGAGGTCGATCGCCTCGCCGTAGGCGTGCATCGACCAGCTCCCGGTCGTCTTGTTCGTCGTCGCGCCGGTGCACGGCGACGCCGAGGCCTCGCGACACTCGAACGACGCGGTGAAGTCGCCGTCCTTCGGGACGTGCGTGCGCGGGCCGTACGTGTCGCCGAACTGCATGTGGTGGATCGGGAAGCGCATCGCGTAGAGCTTCTCGAAGACCGTCGCCACTGCGGGCGCCACCTTCGCGTTGACGAGAATGCGCCCCCAGTGCGTCCGGCGGTCGAAGCCGTAGTACCGGGTGGTCACGACGCGCAACTGCGAGAAGGCGACGGGGCAGCCCGCATGCCACTCCTTCGCCTGCAGGACGGCGTGGCGCTGGGCCGGTGTCAGGGGCCGGATCGCGCTCGTCGACGGGGCCGCCGTCGCGGACGCGGCGGCGAGGAGCACCGTCAGGAGGACGAGGGCGAGTGCGGCACGCATGCGCCGGCCATTGTGCCGCGGCTCCGCGGAGTTCGCAGGTCGCGCCGTTCGGCTGCGGCGTACGAGCGCCGAAGCTGCTCGGGTCGCCCCAACAGCGGCCGCGGCGCCTCGAACTGGTGTCAGACACCTAAAGGTGTCTGACACCTAAAGGTGTCTGACACCGGTTCGAACTGCGCCGCGGCCGTCGGTCGGCGGTGCCCCGCTACGCTCCCGGGCCGTGCCGGACGCCACCCGTACCGATCTCCGCAACGTCGCGATCGTCGCCCACGTCGACCACGGCAAGACGACCCTCGTCGACGCGATGCTCTGGCAGTCGGGGTCGTTCCGCGCGAACCAGGACGTCGCCGAGCGGGTGATGGACTCGATGGACCTCGAGCGCGAGAAGGGGATCACGATCCTGGCCAAGAACACGGCCGTGCGGCTCGGCGGGACGAAGATCAACATCGTCGACACCCCGGGCATGCCGACTTCGGCGGCGAGGTCGAGCGGGCGTTGACGATGGTCGACGGCGTGCTCCTGCTCGTCGACGCCTCGGAGGGGCCGCTCCCCCAGACCCGGTTCGTCCTGCGCAAGGCACTCGAGGCCCGGCTGCCGGTCGTCCTCGTCGTGAACAAGGTCGACCGCCCGGACGCACGCGCGAAGGAGGTGGTCGACGAGGTGTACGAGCTCTTCCTCGACCTCGACGCGAGCGCCGACCAGATCGAGTTCCCGATCGTCTACGCGATCGCCCGCGAGGGGAAGGCGGGCCGGGCCGCCGACGACCTGGCGGACGACCTGGCGCCCCTCTTCGAGACCCTGCTCGAGACGATCCCGGCGCCGTCGTACGACCCGGACCATCCGCTGCAAGCGCTCGTCACGAACCTCGACGCGTCGCCGTACGTCGGACGGCTGGCGCTGCTCAGGGTGCGCCACGGAACGCTCCGCAAGGGGCAGCAGATCGCCTGGTGCCGCGCCGACGGCACGATCCAGGGCGCCCGCGTGACCGAGCTGCTCGTCAGCGAGGCGCTCGACCGCGTGCCGACGGACGAGGCGGGACCGGGCGAGATCGTCGCGCTGGCCGGCCTCCCGGAGGTGACGATCGGCGAGACGATCGCCGATCCCGACGACCCGCGCCCGCTGCCGGTGACGTCCGTCGACGAGCCGAGCCTGAGCGTGACGATCGGGATCAACACGAGCCCGCTCGCCGGCACCGAGGGCGAGAAGCTGACCGCGAGCCTCGTCAAGGAGCGGCTCGACACCGAGCTGGTCGGCAACGTCTCGCTGCGTGTGCTCCCCACCTCCCGCCCCGACGCCTGGGAGGTGCAGGGGCGGGGCGAGCTGCAGCTCGCCGTTCTCGTCGAGCTGATGCGGCGCGAGGGGTTCGAGCTGACGGTCGGCAAGCCCGAGGTGCTCGTCCGGGAGCTCGACGGCACGCGCTGCGAGCCCGTCGAGCGGGTGGCGATCGACGTGCCGGAGGAGTTCATCGGCGTCGTCACCCAGCTGCTCGCGCTGCGCAAGGGACGACTGCAGCAGATGGTGAACCACGGCACCGGCTGGGCGCGCATGGAGTACCTCGTCCCGGCCCGCGGCCTGATCGGCTTCCGCACGGAGTTCCTGACCGAAACGCGCGGCTCGGGGATCATGCACCACGTCTTCGACCGCTGGGAGCCATGGTTCGGCGAGCTGCGGACGCGTCCCTCGGGCAGCCTCGTCGCCGACCGCCGGGGTCAGGCGACCGGCTTCGCGATCCAGAACCTGCAGGAGCGCGGCTCGCTCTTCATCGCGCCCGGCGACGATCTCTACGAAGGGATGGTCGTCGGCGAGAACGCTCGCGCGAACGACCTCGACGTGAACGCCTCGAAGCCGAAAAAGCTGACGAACATGCGCGCCGCCTCGGCGGACGAGCTGATCCGCCTGATCCCGCCGCGGCCGCTCTCGCTCGAGCAGGCGCTCGAGTTCATCGCCGACGACGAGTGCGTCGAGGTGACGCCGAAGAGCGTTCGTCTTCGCAAGGTCGAGCTGTCGGCGTCGAAGCGCTCGACCGCCGCCTCGCGCCGCAAGCGCGAAGCCGCCCAGACGCGCTAGATGGTTGATCGACAAATGCGGTTGTTGCGGGGAGGGTCTGCACCAAGCATGTGTTCGGATACCTGAACCCAGCCGCGGCGGCCTCGATTTGTCGATCGACCATCTAGAGGCGTTCCATCAGATCGTCGGCGGGTTCGGGTCCGGCGGCAGCGGCGTCGGGTCGGGGCCCGGATCCGGTGGCGCCGGATCCGGCGGGGCCGGCCCGGGCATCGGGTCGGGCGAGGGCGACGGCGGTTCGAGCAGGCGCATACCCGCCTCTACCCCCGCCTCGGAATCCCGAACCCGGACGGCGAACCGCCTCAGACGGCCGCGAGCCTCGGGGTGCAGCTCGCGAGGCCTCGCTTCTCGAGGTAGCGCTGGTGGTAGTCCTCGGCCTCCCAGAAGGGCGGGGCGTCCTCGATCTGGGTCACGACCGGCCGGGAGATCCGTTCCTGGACGCGTGCCTTCGACGCCTCGGCCGCCGCGCGCTGCGCGTCGTCGTGGACGAAGACGACGGAGCGGTACTGCTCGCCGACGTCAGGCCCCTGGCGGTTCAGCTGGGTCGGGTCGTGCTCGGCCCAGAAGACGGCGAGCAACTGCTCGTACGGGAATCTGCTCGGCGTCGTAGGTCACCTCGACCACCTCGGCGTGCCCGGTGCGGTCGCGGCAGACCTGCTCGTACGTCGGATTGTCGACCGAGCCGCCCGCGTACCCGACCCGCGTGTCCGTGACGCCGTCGAGCCGCCGGAACGCCGCCTCGACGCCCCAGAAGCACCCGGCGCCGAACGTCGCCTTCTTCTCCGCCATCTACTCCTCCTCCAGGTCGAGTGCCGCCGAATTGATGCAGTAGCGCAGGCCGGTCGGCTCCGGCCCGTCGGGGAACACGTGCCCCAGGTGGCCGCCGCACGCGGCGCAGAGCACCTCGGTGCGCACCATCCCGTAGGCCGTGTCGGTCTCCTCCTCGACGGCGTCGCTCGACGCAGGCGAGTGGAACGCGGGCCAGCCGCAGCCCGAGTCGTACTTCGATCCGGACGTGAAGAGCTCGGCGCCGCAGCCCGCGCACCGGTAGGTGCCGGGCTCGAACGTGTGGTCGTACTCGCCGGTGAACGGTCGCTCGGTTCCCTTCTCGCGGAGCACGCGGTACTGCTCCGGCGTCAGGGCGGCACGCCACTCGGCCTCTGTCTTCTCGATTCTGTTCACGCCGTTCAGACCTCCGGAAGGCTCGTTCGTTACGTGTCGATCGCGCGCATGTCGGCGTAGCGGTCGCCCGCGGTCGCGCCCCTCGGGAACGCCTCCTCGAGGCGCCGCAGGTCGTCATGCGACAGCTCGACCCGGAGCGCAGCGACGTTCTCGTCGAGGTGCTCGGGACGGGTCGTACCGGGGATCGGGACGACGTCGTCGCCCTGCGCGAGCACCCAGGCGAGCGCCAGCTGGCCCGGCGTGACGCCCCGCTCGCCCGCGATCTCCCCCACCCGGTCGACGAGGTCGAGGTTGCGGCGGAAGTTCTCGCCCTGGAACCGCGGGTTCGAGGCCCGGAAGTCGTCCTCGGCGAAGTCGTCGGGCGAGCGGATCGCACCAGAGAGGAAGCCGCGGCCGAGCGGGCTGTAGGCGACGAAGCCGATGCCGAGCTCCCGCACGACCGGCAGCACCGCGTCCTCGGGATCCCGCGTCCAGAGCGACCACTCGCTCTGCAGCGCCGTGATCGGGTGCACCGCGTGCGCGCGGCGAATCGTCTCCGCGGCTGCCTCCGAGAGTCCCAGGTGCCGCACCTTGCCCGCCTCGACGAGCTCCTTCATCGCCCCGACCGTCTCCTCGATCGGCGTCCGCGGGTCGACCCGGTGCTGGTAGTAGAGGTCGATGTGGTCGACGCCGAGCCGCTCGAGGCTGGCGTCGCACGCCTGGCGGACGTAGTCGGCGCCGCCGCGGATCCCACGCCGGCCCTCGGCCCGCTCGATCCCGAACTTCGTGGCGAGCACGACGTCGTCTCGCCGGCCCCGCAACGCGCGCCCGACGAGCTGCTCGTTCGTGAACGGCCCGTACATGTCGGCGGTGTCGAAGAACGTGATGCCCAGCTCGAGCGCCCGGTCGATCGTCGCGAGCGCGCGGCCCTCGTCCGGCGACCCGTAGAACTCGGACATCCCCATGCAGCCCAGTCCCAGCGCCGACACCTCGAGCCCCTGTCCTAGTCTTCTGCTCTCCATTGTTCTGCACCGTGCCAGATAGGAGGGAGCCGACGTGGCCGACTACGCGATCGTGAACATCGAGGAGCTCGAGGACATGGCCGTCAAGTTCGGGCTGTCGCCCGACGTGGAGGCCCGGTTCGGGCGCGGCGCCACCGAGGCGCAGCAGGGCGGCTTCAGCTACCAGCGGCTGTCACCGAACTACCGCCAGGGCTTCGGCCACCGCCACCGGAGCCAGGAGGAGTTCTACGTCGTCCTCTCGGGCGGCGGGAACGTGCGGCTCGAGGAGGAGGTACGCGAGGTGCGGCGCTTCGACGTCGTCCGCGTCGCCCCCGAGACGGCGCGGGCCTTCGAGGCGGGCCCCGACGGGCTCGAGCTGCTCGTCTTCGGCGCCGGCGAGGGAGGCGAGGCGGAGATGATCGAGGGCTTCTGGGAGGCCGGAGCGTGAAGGACGAGCTGCTCGCGCTGGAGGCGGGGTTCTGGCAGGCGTCCGGCGACCCTGCGGCCTACGAGCGGCATGTGGCGCCCGACGCAGTGCACGTGTTCCCCGGCTGGGGCGTCGCCGGGCTCGACCGCGTCCTGGACGCGGTCGGCTCGTCCGCACCGTGGGAGTCCTTCGAGCTCCACGAGCCCCGCCTGGTGGAGCTGGGGGCCGGCGCGGCCGCGCTCGTCTACACGGCGCACGCCGTGCGAGACGGCGAGCCGTACGACGCCGCGATCACCAGCGTCTACCGGCGGGACGGCGACGGCTGGAAGCTCGCCGCGCACCAGCAGACCCCGCTAGAGGCTTGATGCGCATTTGTGGGCATACGCGGCTGGTGCGCCTGACACGGCGCGGCTCGGCCGCGTCGGGCTTGCCCGTAGCCACCGCTACGCGCTGCGCCCGCCCCGTCCGATCCGCTTGGTCAAGGCGCATCCCCGCGCACACCCCAATACACATCAAGCCTCTAGACGTGCCTCCCCACGGTGTGGACGGCTGAGGAGGTCTCCGGGTCTCCTCAGACACCCTTCTGCGCTTCGAGTTGACGATCGCCGGCTCCCTGCTCGCGCGGGTGATCCTCGAAGCGGAATCGCAGCACCGGCTGCCTGGCCGCGCGCACCTCGTCGAGCCTGCGCACCGGGCGGTCGTGCGGCGCCTCGTGCAGGAGCTCCGGGCTCTCCTCCGCCTCCCGCGCGATCGCGAGCATCGCCGCCACGAACGCATCCAGGGTCTCGCGTGCCTCGGACTCGGTCGGCTCGATCATCAGCGCCTCGGGGACGACGAGCGGGAAGTAGACGGTCGGCGGATGGAACCCGTAGTCCATCAGCCGCTTCGCGACGTCGAGCGCGCTGACGCCGTGGTCGCGCTTCAGCTTGCGCGCGCTGAGCACGAACTCGTGCATGCAGAGGCGGTCGTACGGCAGGTCGTACGCGTCGCGGAGGCGCGCCATCAGGTAGTTGGCGTTCAGCACCGCCACCTCGCTCATCTCGCGCAGCGCGGGCCCGTACGAGCGCATGAAGGCGTAGGAGCGGACGAAGACGCCGAACGGGCCGCTGAACGCCCGCACCCTGCCGATCGACTTCGGACGGTCGTAGTCGAGCCTGAAGCCCGCGCTCGTCGCGCACGACCACCGGCACGGGCAGGAACGGCTCGAGCGAGGCCTCGCACCGCGATCGGGCCCGCCGCCGGGGCCGCCGCCGCCGTGCGGCTGCGAGAACGTCTTGTGCAGGTTGATGTGCACGACGTCGAAGCCCATGTCGCCCGGCCGCGAGATGCCGCAGACGGCGTTCAGGTTCGCCCCGTCGTAGTACATGAGCGCCCCGGCGCCGTGGAAGATCCGCTCGATCTCCTCGATGTTCTCGTCGAAGAGGCCGAGCGTGGACGGGTTCGTCAGCATCAGGCCGGCGGTGTGCTCGTCGACCTTGCCGCGCAGGTCGTCGACGTCGATGTTCCCGCGCGCGTCCGTCTTCACCGGCGTCAGCTCGTAGCCGGCCATCGTCACGCTGGCGGGATTGGTGCCGTGCGCCGTGTCGGGGATCACGATCTTGCGCCGCTCGGCGTCCTCGCCGCGGTCGCGGAAGTAGGCGTGGAAGAGCATCAGCCCGGTCAGCTCGCCCTGGCTGCCCGCGGCCGGCTGCAGCGAGACGGCGTCGAGCCCGGTCACCTCGCGCAGGATCGCCTGCAGCTCCCATTCGAGCTCGAGCGCGCCCTGGGCCGCGTCGTCCTCGACGAGCGGGTGCAGCCCGGCGAAGCCCGGCAGCCCGACCAGCCGCTCGTTGATCCGCGGGTTGTACTTCATCGTGCAGCTGCCGAGCGGGTAGAAGCCCGTGTCGATCCCGAAGTTGCGGGTCGAGAGCTCCGTGAAGTGGCGCAGCACCTCCGGCTCCGCGAGCTCGGGCAGCCGCGGCGGCGCCTGGCGGCGCAGGTCGGCCGGCACCTCGGGAACCGGCAGGTCGGGCTTCGGGACGCCGATCCCGCGGCGCCCCGGCCGCGACTTCTCGTAGATCAGCTTCACGAGAGCGCCTCGACGAGGCGGTCGATCTCGGCGACGGTGCGCTTCTCGGTGAACGCGATCAGCAACGCGTCGTCGAGGCCGGGGTAGTCGCGCCCGAGCGGATATCCGGCGTAGACGCCGTGCGCGCGGGCCTGGCCGAGGGCCTCCCGCGCGTTCCGTCCGGTGCGGACGGCAAACTCCTTGAATGTTGCCCTGCTGGGAAACACCGGCTCCACCCCGACACGGGCCAGCTCCGACTGCGCGTAGGCACGCAGCGCCATGCAGGTCTCCCCCAGCTCGCGCAGGCCCTGCGGGCCGAGCAGGCTCAGGTGCACCAGCCCTGCGAGGGCGAGCAGGGTCTGGTTGGTGGTGATGTTGGAGGTCGCCTTCTCGCGCCTGATGTGCTGCTCGCGCGTCTGCAGCGCCAGCACATAGCCGCGCTCGCCCGCGGCGTCCACGCGTCTCGCCGACGATCCGACCCGGCAGCCGCCGGACGTAGTCGGAGCGTGCCGCGAGGAAGCCGTAGTGGGGGCCGCCGAAGCTCATGGCGTTGCCCGCCGACTGCCCCTCGCCGATCGCGAGCGCGCAGCCGTACGCGCCGGGCGCCTCGAGCACGCCCAGCGACACGAGGTCGACGTGCGCGACCGGCAGCGCCTCCGCGTCGTTCGCGGCGGCCGCCAGCTCGGGTGCGTCCTCGAGCACGCCGAAGAAGTTCGGCTGCTGGAAGATCACCGCGGCCGCGCCCTGCGCCGCCTCGCGCACACGGGCTGGATCCGTGGCGCCGTCCTCGTGGGGAACCTCGACGACCTCGAGCCCGAAGCCGGGCGCGTAGGTCTTCACGACCTGGCGCACCTGCGGGTTGGTCGCCTCGGTGAGGACGATCTTCGACCTGCCGGTCGCGTGCTTCGCGACGAGGCACGCGTCGGCGGCGACGGTCGCTCCGTCGTAGCCGGAGGCGTTCGAGACGTCCATCCCCGTCAGCTCGCAGATCGCGGTCTGGTACTCGAAGATCGCCTGCAGGACGCCCTGGCTCATCTCGGGCTGGTACGGCGTGTAGGCCGTCAGCAGCTCGCCGCGCTGCAGCACGGCGTCGACGACCGCCGGAACGTGGTGGTCGTAGATCCCCGCGCCGAGGAAGCAGATCTCGTCGACGACGTTGCGCGACGCGAGCTCCTCCAGGTGGCGCTGCAGCTCGGCCTCGGTCAGCGCGGGCGGCACGTCGAGCGCACGGCCCAGGCGCATCGCCCGCGGGGATGTCGCGGAAGAGCTCGTCGACCGACGAGACGCCGACCGTCGGCGAGCATCGCCTCGCGGTCGGCGGAGGTGAGCGAGAGGTAGCTCATCTAGGAGTCCTCGAGCACCTGCTTGTACGCCGCCACGTCGAGCAGCTGCGCGACCTCGTCCGGGTTCGACAACCGGATGCGGATCAGCCACCCGTCGCCGTAGGGGTCGTCGTTGACCGTCTCGGGGGCGTCGATCACCGCCTGGTTCACCTCGAGCACCTCGCCGGAGAGCGGCGCGACGAGGTCGGAGACCGCCTTCACCGACTCGACCTCGCCGTAGGAGGTGTCCTTCGCCACGGTCGAGCCCACGTCCGGCGGCTCGTAGTGCACCAGCTCGCCCAGCGCGTCCTGCGCGTACCAGGTGACGCCGAGGACGGCCTCGGCGCCGTCGATGCGGGCCCAGTCGTGCTCGGCGTGGTAGAGCAGGTCGTCGGGGTACGACTCGGCTGCGGCCACCTCAGGACTCCTTCGTGTAGATGGGTTTCTTCACGACCTCGGCCGCGCGGGGACGGCCGCGTACGTCGATCACGAGCTCGGTGCCGCGGGCGCTCTGCGCGGCCGGGACGTAGCCCATGCCGATGCCCACGTCGAGCATCGGCGAGAGCGAGCCCGACGTCACCTCGCCGCCGCCCTCGATCGCCATGTGCTGCCGGGGGATCGCCTTCTCCGTCATCACGAACGGGACGAGCTTGCGCTCCGGCCCGGCGGCCTTGACTCGCCGGAGGCGGTCGGCCCCCGTGAACTCCGTGTCGAGCGCGCAAGCCCAGCCGAGACCGGACGAGATCGCGTCCCACTGCGGCCCGATGTCGTTTCCGTGCAGCGGGTAGCAGACCTCGAGGCGCAAGGTGTCGCGGGCACCGAGCCCGCACGGCGCGACGCCGCGCGCCAGGATCGCGTCCCACAGCCGCCCGGCGTCGTCGCTCATGCAGGCGAGCTCGACGCCCTCCTCGCCCGTGTAGCCGGTGCGGTTGACCATCACCTCGACACCGTCGAGCGCGCCCATCGACCACGTGAATGCCTTCGCCGGCGGAAGCCCGAGCCGTTCGAGCGCACGTGGCCCCTGCACGGCCAGCAGCGCGTAGTCGTCCGAGACGTCGCGCACGTCGGCTCCGTGCGGCTCACGTTCCTTCAGGTGCTCGAAGACGGCGGCCCGGTTCGACGCGTTCGCGACGATCAGGTAGCGGTACGGCTCCAGCCGGTAGACGATCACGTCGTCGACGATCCCGCCCTGCTCGTTCGTGACCAGCGTGTACTGCGCCTCGCCCGGCTCGATCCGGTCGACGTCGTTCGACAGGGTCGACTGGAGCAGACTGCCGGCGTTCGGGCCTTCCACCTCGAGCTCGCCCATGTGCGAGACGTCGAAGACGCCCGCGTCCGCGCGGACGGCGCGATGCTCGGGCAGGACGCCCTCGTACTGCACCGGCATCTCCCAGCCCGCGAACGGGACCAGCCTCGCGCCGAGTGCGACGTGACGGTCGTGCAGCGGCGTCCGGCGCAGCGTCTGCATCCGCGGGCGATGGTAACGACCGGGCGGGTCACGGGCGTCGGGAAAACCACGGAGCGAGCCGATCGACCGCCGACGGCACGAAGCCCCGACGGATCGTCGAGGCTTCGGACCGGGTCGTGTAGGGCTGCTACTCCAGCCCCGAGAGGGCTCTCGGCTGGTTGCCGCCTGCGCGGATTCGAAACCTATTCGCGCAGGAACGACGGCACGTCGAGCGAGTCGCCGGGGTCGAAGTCGGGGCTGCGCCCGCCGAGCGGCGACTCGGTGCCCGTGACCGTCCGCGCACGGCGCCGGCGCTGGGCGCCGAAGCCGGTTGCGATCACCGTCACCCGAACCTCGTCGGACAGCTGGTCGTCGATCACGGCGCCGAAGATCACGTTCGCGTTCTGGTCGGCGGCGCCGGTGACGACCTCGGCGGCCTCGTTCACCTCGAAGAGGCCCAGGTCGGACGGGCCGCTGATGTTCAGGAGGATGCCGGTGGCGCCCTCGATCGAGGACTCGAGCAGCGGCGAGCTGACCGCCGTGCGGGCCGCCTCGCCCGCGCGGTTCTCGCCCTGCCCCTTGCCGATGCCCATCAGCGCCGAGCCGGCGTCGCGCATGATCGTCCGCACGTCGGCGAAGTCGAGGTTGACGATCCCGGGCACCGTGATCAGGTCGGTGATGCCCTGGACGCCCTGGCGCAGGATGTCGTCCGCCATCTTGAACGCCTCCGAGAGCGGCGTCTTCTTCTCGACCACCTGCAGCAGCCGGTCGTTCTCGATCACGATCAGCGTGTCGACGTTCTCGGACAGCTCGCCGATGCCGGTCTCGGCCTGCTGCGACCGGCGGCGGCCCTCGAACGAGAAGGGGCGCGTGACGACGCCGACGGTCAGCGCCTCCAGCTCGCGGGCGATCTCGGCCACGATCGGCGCGCCGCCCGTGCCGGTGCCGCCGCCCTCGCCGGCGGTGACGAACACCATGTCGGCGCCCTTCAGCGCCTCCTTCAGCTCGTCGCGCGATTCGGTCGCCGCCTCCCGGCCGACCGCCGGATCGGCGCCGGCGCCGAGCCCGCGCGTCGCCTTCGCGCCGATGTGGATCTTCACGTCGGCCTCGCACATCAGGAGCGCCTGCGCGTCGGTGTTCACGGCGACGAACTCGACGCCGGTGAGACCGGCGTCGACCATCCGGTTGACGGCGTTCGTGCCGCCGCCGCCGACGCCGACGACCTTGATCACGGCCAGGTAGTTGCCTGAACGATCCCTCATCGCAGTGTCCTCACAGTCTCCGGGTCATCACAGTCTCACGGTGGCTCGACCTCAAGCTCGAGTGCAGGGTCGGGCCATCGAGCGCGGCGCGCTCATGCGGAGCGTACGGGCGGTTTCCCGCTGTGTCAACGCAAAACCTTCCACGCTCGACCTTCCTGACCCTCAACCTCAACCTCCGACTTGAGAGTTCGTGTTCAGCACGGGCCGCTCCGGGACGCTGACGTCGAGGTAGCCCGAGCCCCCGGCCGCGGCGCCCGTCACCCGCAGGATCCGGCGGGCGATCGCGAGCTTCAGCCGCAGGTCTCCACGGTCGCCCAGCCGCACCTGGAGGCCGCCGCGGAGCTGCAGGGTGAGCTCCTCGTCGCTCGCGCGCACCGTTCCCACCCCGCCCGGTAGCGGTGTCCCGCGCAGTGCCGCCACGACGGCGGCGGCCGCGGCGGCGGGCCCCGAGACGGTTCCTCCCACGGGAACCGAGACGTCGCGCTTCACCCAGACGCGGGGCAGGTGCGACAGCTGCGGGTGCGGCAGTGACCGCAGCACACGCCCGGACGCGGCGACGAGATAGGCGGCCTTGCCGGGCACCTGTCGCACCACCAGCACGGGATGCTCGCGGCGGACGACGACGTGGAGCGTGTGCGGGAACGAGCGGTCGTAGGTGAACGACCGCACCTCTGGGAGCGAGCCGAGCCGGCGGTCGAGCGTCGCGGCGTCGACGCGCAGCAGGCTGACGCCGCGCTCCGGCGCCAGCGCCGCGCGCACCTCGGCCCTGATCTGCGGCGTGCCGCCGCGAACGTCGAGCTCGCGCACGGCGAAGACGGACGTCTCGCGCGCGCCGACGTACGCCAGCACGGCGAGCACGAAGAGCGCCAGCCCGAGCAGCAGCGATCGCCCCGACGGGGAGAACCGGCGAAGTTCGGGAAGCGCGCGCCGCACGGGGAGCACCGCCGAGCGCGCGGTCGACCTGTGTCGGGCGGCCACGCCGCTCAGTTCGCCGCCGCGCCGCCTTCCCCTTGCAGCGCCGGCAGCTCCAGCGGGCCGAGGAACCGCACCTCGTGCCGGAGCTCGACGCCGAACCGCTCGAACACGCGCGCACGCGCCTCCGCCATCAGCGCGACGCAGTCCGCCGAGGTCGCCCCGCCCGCGTTCTCGATGAAGTTGGCGTGCCGCGGCGAGATCACCGCACCCCCGTGCCGGTGACCCTTGAGGCCGCAGGTCTCGATCAGGCTGCCCGCGCCCGGCCCCTCGTCGGGATTCTTGAAGACGCTCCCGAACGTCCGCCTGTTCGTGGGTTGCGTCGCCTTCCGCTGCTCGAGGAGCTCGGCCGCCAGCCGCTTCACCGCCTCGGTCGTCGAGGGCTCGAGCCGGAACCGCACCCGCGCCACGACCTCCCCGGGGCGCAGCCCCGAGTGGCGGTAGGAGAGGTCGAGCTCGCGGGGCGTCAGCGTCTGCACCCGCTCGGCGTCGACGACCACGGCGTCGACCATCACGTCGTTCCAGTCCCGGCCGTAGGCGCCGGCGTTCATCCGCACCCCGCCGCCGGCGGTGCCGGGGATCGCGGCGGCGAACTCGAAGCCGCCGAGGCCGGCGCTGCGGGCCCGGTGCAGGCAGACCGCATTCGCGGCGCCACCGCCGGCGACGAGCAGGTCTCCCTCGACCTCCGCGCTCGCCAGCTCTCCGATCAGGCGAAGCACGAGCGCGTCGACACCGTCGTCGTGGACGAGCAGGTTCGAGCCGAGCCCGATCACCTCCACCGGCACGTCGCGGTCGGCCGCCCAGCGCAGCGCTTCCTGCAGCTCGGCGAGCGAGCCGCAGCGGGCGAACCAGCGCGCCGGGCCACCCGTCCCGATCGTCGTGAGGCGCGAGAGCGCGACGTGCTCGTCCACGAGACGGACGCTAGACGATCGAGTCGAGCGCCCGGTCGACGTCGCCGGCGCCGAGCAGCAGTACGACGTCGCCGGGCCGGGCACGAGCGGCGACGCGCGCAGCTCCCTGCTCGACGGCCGGGGTCCAGCCGGCCAGCACGCCGAGGTCGGAGAGCGCGTCGACCACGAGCTTCCCCGTCACCCCCGGCAGAGGCTCCTCCCGCGCCGGATAGACGTCCACCACCGTCACGTCGTCGGCGGCGGCGAGCGCCGCACCCAGCTCCGCCGCGAGATGCCGGGTGCGCGAGTAGAGGTGAGGCTGGAACAGGACGACGAGCCGCGCTCCGGGAAAGCGCTCGCGGGCGGCGGCGACCGTGGCTGCGACCTCGGTCGGGTGGTGCGCGTAGTCGTCGACGACGGTGAGGCGGTCGCGGCGGTGGATCTCGAACCTCCGGCCCGTGCCCGTGAAGCGGCCGAGCACGGGCTCGGCCTCCGCGCGCTCGACACCCGCCGCCTCGAGCGCGGCCAGCGCGCTGCCGGCGTTGCGGCGGTTGTGGTCGCCGGGGAGGGCGAGGTCGCCGCCGTACGCAGGCGCGTCGCGGACGACGTGCGGCAGCTCCTCGAGCCAGCGGTCGAACTCCGACTGGAGCTCGGCCGCCGACGCGTACTCCGTGTGATGGTCGAGCTCGAGGTTGGTGAGGACGCCGATCTCGGCCGGCAGGGCGAACACCGTGCGGTCGGACTCGTCGGCCTCCACCACCAGGTAGCCGGCACCGGTGCCTGCGTTCGAGCCGAGCTGGGGCACCTGCGCCCCGATCAGCCAGGCCGGGTCACGGCCGGTCTGCGCGAGAACGAAGGCGATCATCGCCGCGGTCGTGCCCTTCCCGTGCGTGCCGGCGACGGCGATCGTCGGCCGGCCGGCGACGAGCTCGGCCAGAAACTCGCTCCGCCGCAGACCGGGCACCGAGGGATACGCGCTCGAGACGACCGCCTGCCAGCCCTCCGGCACGACCGGCTCGGGGCCGATCTCGACCGGCACGTCGGCGAGCGGCGCGAGGTACGGAGTCCGCACCCGGTCCCACCCGCCGACCTCGGCGCCGAGGCTCCGCGCGAGCTGCGCGTAGGCCGAGAGGCCCGCCCCGCCGATCCCGACGAACCAGAGCCGGCGCCCCTTCACGGCCGCGCCAGCGCCACGAGCTCGTCGGCGATCGTCTCGGCGGCGTCGGGCCGCGCCGCGGCGAGCATCGCCTCCCCCATCCGCCGCCGCTGCTCAGGGTCGGCGAGGAGACGCCGCACCTGCTCGGCCGCCCCGGCGAGGTCGCTCTCGCGCACCATGATCGCCCCGCCGGCGCGGACGAAGTGCTGCGCGTTCAGCGCCTGGTGGTCGGCGGTCGCGAACGGATAGGGCACGAGCACCGCCGGCCGGCCGGCCGCGGCGATCTCCCAGACGGAGGAGCCCGACCGTGCGAGCACGACGTCGGCGGCGGAGAGGGCGGCCCCGAAGCGGTCGGTCTCCGGCAGCACCCGGTAGTCGGCGCGCGAGACGCGCTCCCGGACGAGCTCGTAGTCGCGTGCACCGGTCACGTGCAGCACCGCCGGCCCCTCGCCGCCCCAGGTCGCGGCCGCGAACTCGTTCAGCGCACGCGCGCCTGCGAGCGCTCCGAAGATCCCGAGCAGCGGCCCCTCGGCCGGCAGCTCGAAGAGCTCGCGGGCGGCGGCCTGCGGCATCGGCCGCGACCGGTCGGGGATCGGCCGGCCCACCACACGGGCCCTGGCGGCCCACCGCCCGCCGTGGATGGGATAGGCGAGGAAGATCCTCCGCGCGAACGGCGCGGCCAGCCGGTTCGCGAGCCCGAGCTCGGCGTCCGCCTCGCTCAGCGCGGCGGGGATCCGCAGCAGCGCGGCGGCGAGCACCATCGGCCCGGCGACGAAGCCGCCGGCTCCCAGCACCACGTCGGGCCGCCGACGGCGCAGGATGCGGCGGCAGGCGAGGGGCGCCGCCCCGGCCAGCAGGAGCGAGCGCGCGAGCGCGGGAGACGGGCGGCGCGGGAAGCCGGAGATGCGGAACGTGTCGAGCTCGTAGCCCGCTTCAGGAACCAGCCGCGCTTCGACGCGATCCGGCGACCCGGCGAAGGTCACGCTGACGCCGCGTTGCCGGAGCGCGTCCGCGACCGCGAGCGCGGGCAGCACGTGTCCGGCCGTCCCGCCGGCTGCGATCAGGCACCGAAGCTGCCGCTGCACCGCCACGCTGAGCGATGTTAAGGAGAATTCCGACGCCGACGAGGAGAACGACGAGGCTCGAGCCGCCGTAGGAGAGGAACGGGAGCGGGATTCCGGTCAGCGGTGCGGCGCCCATCACCGCCAGGATGTTGATCGCCGCCTGCCCGCAGACGAGCACCGTCAGGCCGGTCGCGAGCCGCTTCCCGAAGGGGTCGCGGCAGCGCAGCGCGATGTCGAGCCCCGCGTAGGCGAACAGCATGTAGGCGCCGATCACCCCCGCCACGCCCAGCAGCCCGAGCTCCTCGCCGATGTTCGCGAGCATCATGTCGGTGTGCGCCTCCGGCAGGTAGAAGATCTTCTGGACGCCCTGGCCGAGGCCGACACCGACGAAGCCGCCCGAGGCCATCCCGATCATCGCCTGCACGATCTGGTAGCCGGTGCCGGCCGCGTCGTGCCACGGGTGCAGGAACGCGAAGAAGCGCGCGCGCCGGTACGGCTCGATGTAGATCGCGACCGTCCCGAGCACACCTGCGATCCCGATCGCCGCGGCGAGCGTCCGCGCGGGCGTGCCGGCGACGAGCAGCATCCCCGCGAGCATCAGCAGCAGCGCGATCGCGGTGCCCATGTCGGGCTCGAGGATCAGGAGCACGCAGAAGACGGTGGCGAGAGCACCGACCGGCCGCCACAGCTGCTTCAGGTCTCGCGGCGGCGGGCGGCGGGAGAGGTACGCGGCGCCCCAGACCGCGAGGGCCAGCTTCGCCAGCTCGGACGGCTGGAACACGGCCGGCCCGAGCGAGATCCAGCGCTTGGCGCCGTTCACCGGCGGCCCGATCGCGAGCACCGCGGCCAGCAGCACGAGCGACCCGCCCACGAGCGGCGGTGCGAGGTGGCGGAGGCGCCGGTAGTCCCAGCGCTGCACGACCACCATCAGGACGATCCCGAGCGCGGCGTAGATTCCCTGCCGCTTCAGGTAGTAGCTCGGATCGTTGCCGCCGACCGCGGCCGCGGCCGAGGTGGCGCTGTAGACCATCACGAGCCCGAAGGCGACGAGCGCCAGGGTGACGAGGATCAGCAGCCTGGAGTCGAGCTCGCGACGACGCACGGCGGTTACTTCGTCGCGAGCCTCCTGAACGCCTCCCCGCGCTGCTCGAAATTCTCGTACTGGTCGAAGCTCGCACAGGCGGGGCTGAGCAGCACCACGTCGCCGGGCTCGGCGAGGCGGGCGGCGTGCGCGACGGCCCGCTCGAGGGTCTCGTCGCGGGCGCCGTCGATCACCTCCGCGAGCCGGTCCGCCTCGACCCCGATCAGGTGCACCGAGCGGACGTTCGGGCCGATCGCCGCGGCGAGCGGCGCGAAGTCCTCGCCCTTGGGCGAGCCGCCGAGGATCAGCCGCACCGGCTCGTCCGCGTACGCGGCGAGGGCGCGCAGCGCCGCCGCGACGTTCGTCGCCTTCGAGTCGTTCACGTAGCGGACTCCCTCCCGCTCGGCGACGACCTCCAGCCGGTGCGGAACCCCCGCGAACGTCGCCAGCGCCGCCGCGATCTGCGCGTCGTCGATCCCGGCGGCCCGGGCCGCCGCCGTGGCGGCCGCCGCGTTCTCACGGTTGTGGCGGCCGCGCAGCAGCGGCTCGGCCGGCAGCTCGTCGTCGGCGGAGAACTCGATCCCCGCCAGGCCGAGGCCGCGGGGGACGACGCGCGCCCGCGCCCGCTCGAAGATGCGCAGCTTTGCGCGACGGTAGGCCTCGAACGTGCCGTGCCGGTCGAGATGGTCCGGCTCGAGGTTGAGCAGCACGGCCACGTCGCAGGCGAGCTCGTGGACGTCCTCGAGCTGGAACGAGGAGAGCTCGCACACGACCCAGTCGGCCGCCCGGATCGACGTCAGCGGAGTGCCGACGTTGCCGGCGACCGCGACGTCGCGGCCGGCGGCGCGGAAGATCGCGCCGAGCAGCTCGGTGGTCGTCGTCTTGCCGTTCGTGCCGGTGACGCCGACGAAGCGCGCGCCCGCGAGCAGCCGGTAGCCGAGCTCGACCTCCGACCAGACCGGGATCCCCCGCGCGCGCGCCTCCTGCACGAGCGGCGCCTCCCCGGGCACGCCGGGCGACTTGACGACCACCTCGATGCCGTCGAGCAGCGAGAGGTCGTCCTCGTTGCCGAGCGAGCGGTCGACGAGCACGGGCTCGTCGAGCCGTGCCGCGGCCGACCTTCCCGACCGTGCGAGCCCGTAGACGAGCGCTTTCAGCGAGGCTCCGGTCGAGCTCGCGGGGTCCGTGCTCATTGCGGGCGGATGTTCGGGTAGTACTTGTAGAAGAGGGCGAACCCGGCGGCGCAGAGGATCGCGGTCACGATCCAGAAGCGCACCATGATCTTCGTCTCCGACCAGGCCTTCATCTCGAAGTGGTGGTGGATCGGCGCCATCAGGAAGATCCGCCTCCCCCACCACTTGAAGGTCAGCACCTGCAGCATCACCGAGATCGCCTCGACGGCGAAGATGCCGCCGACGAGCAGCAGCAGCAGCTCCACCTTCATCATGATCGCCATCGCCGCCATCGCCCCGCCGAGCGCCATCGCGCCGGTGTCGCCCATGAACACCTCGGCCGGGAAGGCGTTGAACCAGAGGAAGCCGATCGCCGCACCGATCAGCGCGGCGCCGATGAAGGCGGCGTCGAGTCGGTTCTCGATGCGTCCGTGACCCGAGTTCGACCGGATGTAGATCGTCACGGCCATCGCCGTGAACGTGGCGAGCGCGATGATGCCGGTGCCGGCGGCGAGGCCGTCGACGCCGTCGGCGAGGTTCACGCCGTTGACCGCGCCGGCGATGATGAAGAAGAGCAGCACGTACCAGCCCCACCCGAGCGGCAGCCACCAGTCGACGACCGGCACGAAGACCGCATGGCGCAGCTGCTGGTGGTGCGCGGCGAGGCCCACCGCGATCGTGATCCCCACAAGCATCGCCATCTTCCAGCGCCCGGCGAGCCCCAGGGAGCGCCGGTGATGCTGCTTGATGTAGTCGTCGAGAAAGCCGATCGCGCCGCAGGCCAGCGCCGTGCCGAAGATCGTCAGCGCAGGCAGCGTGTAGTCGGAGAGGGGCAGGAACGCGATCGTGGCCGCGGCGACGATCAGGAGGCCGCCCATGGTCGGCGTCCCCTGCTTCACCTGGTGCCGCTCGGGCCCCTCCTCGCGGATCTGCTGGCCGAACTCGTTGCGCCGCAGGAAGGCGATGAAGGTTGGCCCGCTGAGGATCGCGATGATCATCGCGACGAGCGCCGCGACCAGGACGCGTGCCATCAGGGCGACCCTGCGCGGTCGGCGGCAGGCGGCGCAGCCGTCGTGGACGACGCAACGCGAACTGCGCCCGCAGGCCGGGCGCCGGATGGCCGAGCGTGGGTGGTCACTCCGCAGTCAGTTTCGCCGCCACGGCCTCGAGTCCCACCGACCGTGACCCCTTCACGAGCACTGCGTCCCCGGGACGAAGAGCGCTCCCGGCGCGCTCGGCGGCGGCGGCCGCGTCGGGCGCCCACTCGCCGCCGTACGCGCGGGCGTGCTCCCCCACCGCGATCACCTGCTCGATCCCGAGCCGCCGCACGAGCGCGCCGACCTCCTCGTGGTAGGCGCGCGCCTCCGCTCCGAGCTCGGCCATCTCGCCCAGCACGGCCAGGCGGCGCCGGCCCGCGGCGCGGGCGGTCAGGTGCTCGAGTGCCGCCCTCATCGACACGGGATTCGCGTTGTAGCAGTCGTTCAGCAGCAGCCCGCCGCCCTGCAGCGCGTGCTCCTCCTCACGCAGCTTCGAGAACTCGACCGTCAGGTCCCCGACCGGCAACGGCAGGTCGAGGCACTCGACCACGGCCGCCGCGAAGCGGGTGTTGACGAGCTGGTGGGCGGCCGAGTACGCCGTCGCGAAGGGCAGCGGCGCCTCCGGGTCGACGCGGCGCACGAAGATGTCCTCGCGCGCCAGGTAGGGCTCGAGCAACGGCTCGTGCGGCACCACGGCGATCCCGCCGGCGGGCAGCGCCTCGATCAGCTCCGCCTTCGCGCGGGCGACGTTCTCGACCGTCTGCACGAGCTCCAGGTGCACCGGGCCGACGTTCGTGATCACGCCGACGTCCGGCCGCGCCACCGCCGCGAGCTGCGCGATCTGGCCGAGGCCGCGCATGCCCATCTCCGCGATGCACAGCTCGGTCGACTCCTCGATGCGGCAGAGCGTCAGCGGCAGCCCGAGCTCGTTGTTGTAGTTGCCCTCGTTCGCCACCGTCCTCGTGTGCGGAGCGCACATCGCGAAGAGGATGTCCTTCGTCGAGGTCTTGCCGGTCGACCCCGTGATGCCGACGACGCGCGCCTGCGAGCGGTCGCGCACGGCGCGCGCGACCGCCGCCAGCGCCTCGTGCGGGTCGTCCGGCACGAGTGCTGCGCTCGCGCCCCGGGCGAGCGCGTGCTCCACGAAGTCGGCGCCGGAGCCGACGGCGACGAACAGGTCGCCCTCCTCGATCCGGCGCGAGTCGATCTGCACCCCGGTGACCACGTCGGCCCACGGCCGCGCCACGAGCCGCCCGAACGGCTCCACGACGCCGACCTCGACGGGAATCATCCCGCGAGCACCTCCCGCACGACCTGCCGGTCGTCGAAGGGCACGCTGCCGCCGGCGACCTCCATCTCGGTGTCCGCCCCCTTGCCCGCGATCACGACAACGTCGCCGGCGCCGGCCGCCGTCAACGCGCGCTCGATCGCGGCCCGCCGGTCGAGCACGATCTCGAGACGCCCGCGCGCCACCTCGTCGGCGATCGTCGCCGGATCCTCGCCGCGCGGGTTGTCGGTTGTCACGATCGCCTTGTCGGCCAGCTCCTCGGCGACGCCTCCCATCAGCGGCCGCTTCTCGCGGTCGCGCTCTCCGCCGGCGCCGAAGACGAGCAGGAGCCTTCCCGGTGCGAGCTCGCGCGCCGCCCGCAGCACGCTCTCGAGCGAGTCCGGCGTGTGCGCGTAGTCGACGATCACCGGGAACGGCTGACCGGCCTCGACCGACTCGAAGCGTCCGGGAACACCGGCAACCGCCTCGATCCCGGCTCGGATCGCCTCCTCCGAGAGGCCCAGCTCGCGCGCCGCCCACACGGCGCCCAGCGCGTTGGCACGGTTGAAGCGCCCGCGCAGCCGCAGGCCGATCTCGCCGAGGTCGTCGTCCGGCGTGAACGTCTGCACCCGGCGGCGAAGCTCGCCGGCGAGCCGCCGCCCCCACGGGTCGCCGACGTTGACGACCGCCCGCTCGGCCTGCTCGAAGAGCGCGCGCTTGGCGGCGTAGTACTGCTCCATCGAGCCGTGGAAGTCGAGGTGGTCCTGCGTCAGGTTCGTGAAGACGAGCACCGCGAAGCGTGTGCCGGCGAGGCGTCCCTGGGAGCCGGCGATCGACGTCGCCTCCATCACGCAGGCATCGTCGCCGGCGTCGAGCATCTCCCGGAACAGGCGCTGCAGGTCGATCGCCTCGGGTGTGTTCAGGCCGGTCGGGCGCTCGTGCGTACCGACGATTCGCCGGATGTTCGTGAGCAGCGCCGCCTGCCGCCCGCCGGCCTCGAGGATCGCGTGCAGCAGAAACGCGGTGGTGGTCTTGCCGTTCGTGCCGGTGACGGCGGCCACCGGCAGCTCGTGCGACGGGGCGTCGAAGAACGCAGAGGCGGCGGCCGGCATCGCCGCCCGGACGCTGGCGACCCGGAGCTGCGGCACGTCGACCGGCAGGTGACGTTCCACGACCAGCGCGACCGCTCCGCCGCGGATCGCGTCGGCGGCGAGGTCGTGGCCGTCACGGCGCGAGCCCGGGACGCAGAAGAAGAGGCAGCCGGGCGACACCGCCCGCGTGTCGTAGGCCAGGTCGCGGACCTCCACCCGCGGGGCGGCGGCGGCACCCATCGCCTCGGCGAGGCGGTTCAGATCCATCGGGCGTGAGCGTAACTACCCGTGCGCACCGGGCGCGACGGGCGCGTCGGGCGGCACGCCGAGGTACTGCAGGTCGAACTTGGCGATCTCGGCGAACGCCGGAGCGGCGACGGTGCCGCCGTAGATCTGGCCGTGCGGCTCGTCGACGCTCACGAGCACGAGGAGGCGCGGCTTCGAGACCGGCACGAAGCCGATGAACGAGCCGACGTACTTGCCGGTGTTGTAGCCGTGCGGTCCCGGCTTCTGGGCGGTCCCGGTCTTGCCGGCCACCGTGTACCCGGCGATCTGGGCCTCGTTCCCGGTCGCGCCGTGCTCGTCGACGACGTTGGTGAGCATCCGCTTCAGCTCCTTGTCGATCGCCGCCGTGACGATGCGAGTGCGTTTCGTGTGGCTGAGGACGTGCCCGCCGACGCGCTCGGTGAGGTGCGGCTGCATCAGCACGCCGCCGTTCGCGATCGCGGCATACGCCGAGGCGATCTGGATCGAGGTGACCGCGATTCCCTGACCGATCGGCAGGTTGCCGATCGTCGTCCCGGACCACTGGTCGGGGTAGGTCGGCACGATCCCCTGGCTCTCGGCGGGAAAGTCGATCCCGGTCTGCTTGCCGAAGCCGAAGCGGTAGACCCACTTCATCAGGTCTTCCGGGCCGAGCTTCTTCGCGATCGTGACGGCACCGACGTTCGACGAGCGGGAGAGGATCTGCGCGACGCTCATGCGCTCGGTGCCACGCTGCTCGGCGTCGTGGATGCACGCGTCCGCGATGTGGATGCACGGCGGCAGCGTGAACTGCGACGTCGGCGTGACGAGCCCCTCGGAGAGCGCGCCGGAGACGGTGACGAGCTTGAAGACGGAACCGGGCTCGTAGACGTCGGTCACGGCGTGATTCGTCATCACGCCCTGCGGGACGCGCGACGCGTTGTTGGCGTCGTACCCGGGCGCCTGGGCCATCGCGAGCACCGCGAAGGTGTTCGGATCGAGCACGATCGCGGTGGCGTCGCGGGCGTGCCACTTCGCGACCGTGCGGCGCAGCACGGCCTCGGCGTTCGCCTGGATGCGCTGGTCGATCGTCGTGAAGACGTCCTGCCCCTGGCGCGTGGGCGTGGCGCTCAGCACGTCGATCGCACGTCCGAGCGGGTCCCGGACGATCGTCTGGCGCCCGGGCTTGCCGGCGAGCTGCTTGTCGTAGAGGAGCTCGAGCCCGCCGAGGCCGCGGTTGTCGGTACCGGCGAAGCCGATCAGCTGCGACGCGACGGTGCGTTGCGGGTAGGCGCGCTTCTCCTCCGGGTAGGAGCTGACGCCGCTGTAGCCCTTCGCCATGAACGCGGCGGCCGCCTTCGGTTCGGCGAAACGCTTGATGTAGAGGAAGTGGGTCGACTTCCGCAGCAGCTCGGGGTAGAGCACGTTCGCGTCGATCCCGAACGCCGCGTGCGCCGCCAGGGCAAGCTGGCGGGGGTACCGCACCTGGTGCGGGTCTGCGAAGACGGTGGTCGTCTGCTCGCCGATCGCGAGCGGCGCCCCGTTCGCGTCGAAGATCGTGCCGCGTCCGGCGGGGGTCGTCACCGTCTCCTGGTGCTGCCGCTGCGCGAGTCGCCCGAGCGACGCCGCCTTCACGCCCTGCAGCCAGACGGCCCGCCCGAACGCGACGACGAAGACGAGCACGAAGAACGCGAGCAGCAGGCGGATGCGACGGTTGGCCTGCCGTTCGCGCATCTACCGCTTCGCGAGGTTGACGTATCCGTACTGCGACGGGTCCTCGTACTGCAGGCCGAACTGCGCCGTCGCGGACGCGGAGATGCGGGGCGACGAGACGAGGCTTGAGTACTGCGACTGCAACGCCGCGTTCTCGGCGACGAGCTTCGACCGCTCGGCGTTCGTCGAGTCGAGCCGGAGATTCAGCTGCAGCACGGCCACGTTCACGAATACGACGCCCGCCAGCAGAATCCCGCTCCCGGCGATCCAGAGAATTCCGCCACGCGCGCGCGCCTTCCGGATGCGGGAGCGGCTGCGCCGTCTCGGACGGGCGACGGGCTGGGCGACGGCCGCTTCGGTGTGCGACATGCTCGACATCGTGTGACCCCTTTCAGACCTTGGTACCGACGCGGAGACGGGCGGACTGCGCCCGCGGGTTGCGCGAGATCTCGGCCGCCGACGGGCGGATGGCGCGGCGTGGCGTGGCGCGCACCGTCGGCTCCGAGCCGCAGACGCAGACCGGGAAGTCCGGCGGGCAGGTGCAGCCCTGCTCCGCCTGCCGCAGGAACTTCTTGACGATCCGGTCCTCGAGCGAGTGGAAGCTGATCACCGCCAGCCGGCCCCCCGGCCGGAGCATCTCGAGCGCCGCCGGCAACGACCGCTCGAGCGCGCCGAGCTCGTCGTTGACCTCGATCCGCAGCGCCTGGAACACGCGCTTGGCCGGGTGGCCCTCACCGAACCGCGCCGGGGCCGGAAGTGCAGCCTTCACGACCTCCACGAGGTCGCCGGTGCGCTCGAACGGCTGCCGGTCGCGGCGCCGGGCGATCGCGCGGGCGATCGGCCGGGCGTACCGCTCCTCGCCGTAGCGCTTGAAGATGTCCGCCAGGTCGCGTTCGCTGCACTCGTTCACGAGCTCACGGGCGCTGTAGTCCGCGCCCGGGTCCATGCGCATGTCGAGCGGTGCGTCGATCGCGTAGGAGAACCCGCGGTCGGGCCGGTCGATCTGCATCGACGAGACGCCCAGGTCGAGCAGGATCGCGTCGGCCCGGAAGCCGTTCCGCGCGAGGTGCTCGAGCACATCCGAGAACTCGCCGTGGTGCAGGCGTGACTTGACGGTCGTCTCGCGGCGGAAGCGCTCGAAGAACGGCGCCACCGTCGGGTCGCGGTCGATCGCGATCAGCTTCCCCTCGCCGCGCAGTCCGGCGGCGAGCAGGCGCGCGTGGCCGCCGGCACCGAAGGTGCCGTCGACGACCGTCTCGCCCGGCGCGACGTGGAGGAGCGAGACGACCTCCTCGGCGAGGACCGGGATGTGATCGGAGTCAGTTGGCAAGACGCTCGGCAGCATCCTCTGCTCTCCCTTCCTCCTGGTGCGGCTGCGACCGCCACTTGGCGCGGTCCCAGATCTCGATGTGGTCGTAGACGCCGGCCACCACGACCTCGCGGCGGAGCTCCGCGTGCTCGAGCAGCGTCGCGGGCAGCACGAGCCGCCCCTGGCGGTCGAGCTCGCCCGGAGTCGCGCCCCCGAAGAAGTGCCGCTGCATCACGCGGGAGCTCTCCGCGAGCGGGTCGAGGTTCCGGATGCGCTCGGCCAGCCGTTCCCAGTCCGCGCGCGGGTAGGCGAACAGGCAACCGTCGAGGCCCCGCGTGACGACGACCCCGTCTTCGAATGCCCCTCGCAGCTTCGCGGGGAGCGTGAGGCGGTTCTTCTCGTCGAGGGTGTGCTCATGTTCACCGAGGAGCATGGTCCACTGCACCCCACTCTATCCCACTTCTTCCCACCTGTAAACCCGGCGTGGGGCGTGACCTTCGCCTACGGCGTCACGGCTCTGCAGCAGCAGCTCGACCGCCGCGTGCGATGCTGGAGCTCCCCCCACACCCGGGTCGGCTCGCCGGAACCGCGCCGGGCGCGACGGCGTCAGCCGCCGCCGGCGATCGGCGGCGACGCCGTGAGCGTGGCGGTGAGCCCACGGATCAGGGCGTCGCGCTCGGTCGCGCTCAGGTTCGCGTTCGCGTGCACGATCGTGTAGAACCACGGCGGCATCGAGCCACCGCGAATCGCCTCCGCGAGATCGCCGGCGCCACTGTCCTGGGGCCGGTTCCACTCCGAGAAGTTCAGCGTCGAGCGGCCGCCGTCGACGTCGCGCTGAACGAGCCACGAGACGGGCGCGACGTTCGAGTACCACCGCCACTTCGTCAGGTTGCTGTGGCAGTCGAAGCACGCCCTCTCGGCGAGCGCCCGCGTCTGAGCGGAGTCCCACGTCGGCTCCATCGTCACCGGCGGGTTGGAGTGGCTGCGCCCGTAGGGAACCACCTGGATCAGCGCGAGCAGGAGCACGCCGCCGCCGCACGCCACCAACAGCGCGCGACGCCAACTCCTCGGCCGCAGGGACCTCACGACCCCATCCTCCCGGGAGCGGGTCGGCGCGCCATCGCGAGGAAGCGACGACCGCCTGCGGCCAACTACCGAACGGCTCCGGCTCAGGGTGAGTCGATGAGATCGAAGCAGCGGGCGACGGCGCCGCGGACGCCCTGGACACCGAGGCTGAGGTCGACGCCGCCGTCGAAGCCCCAGAAGGCGCGTTGTGCGAGGAGGTAGATCGAGATCAGCGTGCCGGCGTGGTGGCTGCCTGCGAAGGCGGCGGAGACGACGACCGCAATCGGCCCGAGCTTCGCAATCCCGCCGGAGCCCTGCAGGTTGAGCGCCCGCAGCCAGCCGTAGCGGATCTCCGCTCCGAGAAGTGCGTCGGCAGCGAGCCGAAAGCGCGCGGCCGCACCCGCGCCGTCGGGCTGCCCGAGCTCACGCGTGAGCGAGCGCGTCATCGTCTCGAGCTCCTCCTGGCGCCGCGCAGCGGCCTCCGCCGCAGGCGCCTGCACCCGCCGGGCGAGGAGCCAGGTGCCGGCCATGATCGGGGCGAGAACGGGCAGCGTCCAAGGCTCGAGCGCGGCCAGCGCGACCGTCGCGCTGACGAACTCGACGCCGAGCATCACGCCGCTGTCGAGGATCGAGAGCGTTGCCCGCTCGATCGTCTCCGCGTCCGAGATGAACCGCGACGGCAGCCCGGCCGTGTCCTCGCCACGTCCGGCCCGCGCCCGTGAGCCGGCGAACATCGCCAGGCGCAGGTTGCGGTACAGGTGGCCTGCGTTGCGCGCGTAGAGACCGTCTGAGAGCACATACAGCACCGCCTCGGCCGCGACCGCTGCCGCGATCGCCGCCGCCAGGAGCGCGGCTTCGCGCCTGTCGCCGCGTTCGACGAGCGCGTTGACGAGAACGCCGAGCACGAGTGGCGGGACGAGACCCACCAGCACGCCGGCGACGCTGAGCGCGACCATCGCGCGCGGTGCCACGCCAGATCGGACGCAGCAGTCCGACGACGCGGCGCCACGGGATCGACTCCGGACGCGGGGCAACGAGCTCGGCCAACGATCCTCCTGGCGCGCACACTCCGGGCGTTGCCCGGGTGCGTCATCGGTGACAACGCTCAGCCGCCCTGCGGGAAACCCGGAGTGGACGCGGTCTTGCCCGCCTTACCGAGTCTTGCCCGACTCGCTGCCGATCCTTGCCGAACCCCTGTCCCCACCCTGGCCCGCCGCGCCGTACAACTGAAGCCACGCAGACAGCAAGGACACAGCAGGCAGCACGGACACAGGAGACATGAGATGAGCCGCTACCGCCTCACATTCGACCCCAACCCGAAGGAGCTGGCCCGCCGCGACGACGCAGGCAGCCACGTCGCACTCCTCTGGAGCCGCCGCTGCCGGCGTGCCGCCGTGATCGTCGACGACGTCACGACCGGCGACCTCGTCGAGCTCGACGTCCACGAGACCGAGAACCCGCTCGACCTCTTCGAGCACCCCTACGCCTACCTCTCCCGCCGCGGCCATCCCGGCCGGCGCTACGGCAACGCCGAACCGCCGATCCTCGCGGCCTGAGACGACCTCGAAACGACGACGCAACCCATCGGCAAGGAGGTGATCACGATGAAGAAGGAACACGAGAAGCGCGAGATCCGGAAGGGCAAGGAGCGCGAGCGCTAGACCCGCCCGCCTTCCCCCGGGTGACCGGCAAGACGACTGTCGAGGCGAGCCCGCGACCCGCGGGGCTCGCCTCGACGCGCAATCCAGGACGCCTTCGAAGGCCCGAGCGACTCGGAAGCCACGGTGTAGGCGCCTCCGCTGCCGTCTCCGTCCGCCGCCTCGAGGAGCGGAACGCTCGCCCGTGAGCCACCGTGCGCCGGGCCGAGAACTGCTTGTAACAGTCTGTTACTAGCACGCCGTTCGCCCCGCAACCACGTTCGGGCGGACGAGCCGTCAGGCCGCGGTATTCCTGCAGAACACGACTGGCGCGTACGGTCGCAGCGCCCGCATGCTCGACCGGCGCGAACACGCCCACGCGCCCCGCATGCTAGTAACAGACTGTTACAAGCATGGTGTGCGGACTGCGACCGGCTCGGATCGAGCGTTACCGGAGGCCGACCGGGTCGCCGACGCGGACACGGCCGGGGGTGGCGACGGCGGCATGGATGCCGAATGGCAGCGGCTCGGTCGCGGCGAGATCGCCGCGGTAGGCGGCGAGGCCCTTCAGCGTGTCGAGGTCGCGAACCCCGGTGTCGGGGTCCTGCGTCGTGATCGCACAGCGGCCCACGTGCCCCTGCGGGATCACGACCGCCTCGCCGACCCGCACGCGCCGGCCGCGCCAGCCGTCCTCCTCGTGCGCCTCGACTCCCTCGATCCCGAAGTTCATCCGGAAACGGCGGGGATCGATCGCCGTCACACCGAGCACGCGCGCGAGCTCCGACAGGGAGCCCGTCGAGAGCAGCGAGGCCGCGCCGCCGCGGCCACGGTCGGGCGCCGGCAGCTCCGGCTCGACGAGCCGAAGCTCCTCTCCGGCGAGCTCGGACAGCGCCGCCGCCCACGGCCCGCGCACGACCCGCGCGCGCCGCGGCTCCGAGTGGAACGACGTCTCGACCTCCTCCCCGCGCTCCACCTCGGCGGCGAGCTCGGAGCCGTCGGGCAGCCGCATGCGGAGCACGTCGGAACCCTGGTCGTGATCGGCGCGAACGAGCTGCAGCCCGCCGTGCCGCTTGTTCGAGACGAGACGCCCCTCGGCAGTGACGAGGTAGAAGCGACGGTCGCCCTCGACACCCGACTCTCGCACCTCGACCTCGTCGACGGCGTGCAGCATCGTCGCCTTGACGGGCGTCAGCGAGATCCAGGCGACGCGACCGCTCACGCGCCCAACCGTAGCTGCGCCGCGTAGGGGCCTCGTCCACCGATCACCGCCGCACCCGCACGGGCCGCGAACCGCGCCGCAGCCGCCGATGCGTCGCCGCGCGAGAGCGCGAAGGCGAGCGCCGCTGCGAAGGAGTCGCCCGCGCCGTAGGCATCGACGACGGCGTCGACCGGCGTCGCCTCGTAGCGGAAGCCGTCGAGGGTGCCGCCGCGCCGCCCGTCGGTCGCGGCGAGATGCGTCGCGTCGAGCGAGCCGCCGTACCGCTCGCCGGGGTCGTTCGCGCTGCCGACGAGCAGATCGAGCGGGACGCCGACGCGCTCGAGCGTCGCGAGCTCGCGCACCGTCGCGGCAAGGAAGCCCGCGCGCCGCGCAGAGCGGAGCGCCGCGTCGCCGCCCGCGACGAAGAAGACGAGGTCGTATCCGTCGAGCGGCAGCGGCCCGTCCGCGAGCAGCTTCGCGCCGAGCACCGTGATCGTCCGCTCCCCCACCGCGTCGACGTGGGTCCACGCACGTCGCGTCGTGCCGCCCCACTGCACATGCACGTCGATGCCGAGCCCCGCGAGCCGCCGCGCCGACTCGCGGCCGAGCTCGTCGTCCCCGAGCGCCGTGAACAGCTCGCAGCGGCCGGCGAGCAACGCGAGCTGGCGCGCGACGACGGCGCCTCCGCCGGCCGGCTCCTCCCAGCACTCCGAGGCGTGGACGATCTCCCCTGCGGCCGGCATCACAGGCACGCGGGCGAACTCCACCCATTCCACGTGCCCGACGACCGCGCATCTCACAGTCGCGCACCCTGCCACGTTTCAGTCGATGATGGGAGCCGTGACGACCGCGCCGATTCCGCCCTTCGAGCGCTTCTACCTCACCCACCGCGACGAGGTGCTCGGCTACCTGCGCAGGCTGCTCGGCTCACGCGCCGAGGACGCGTGGCAGGAGACGTTCCTGCGCGCCCTGCGCGCCTACGACCGGCTGGAGCACGGCCGGCACCTGCGCGCCTGGGTGTTCACGATCGCGACGAACGTGGCGATGGACGACCTGCGCGCGAAGCGCGAGCCGCCGATCCTGACCGAGCCCGTGACCGAGCTCCGGCAGGATGCGTTTCGCGAGCTCGAGCACCTGACCGACGGGCTCCCGCCGACCGAGCGCGCCGCCGTCGTGCTCCGCTACGGCTACGACCTCCGCTACGCCCAGATCGCCGACGCGCTCGGCTCGTCGGAAGAGGCGGCGCGGGCCGCAGCCTCGTCCGGCGTCCGCAGACTGAGGAGGACTCATGAACGTCACGCCTGAGCTCGACGCGCGCTTCCGCACCGCGGCGGTGCACGCCGGAATCGTCGACGTCCGCTACGACCTCGTCGACTCGCCGGTCGGCGAGCTGCGCGTCGCCTGCACCGAGCGCGGCCTCGCCCGCATCTCCTACTGGGCCGACGACTGGGAGGAGCTGCTCGCCCGCCAGTTCGGCGTCCGCGTCCTGCGCGCGCCGCTCGACGAGGTGCGCCGCGAGCTGGACGAGTACTTCGAGGGGCGGCGGACCGCGTTCGACCTCCCCCTCGACCTGCGGGTGGCGCCCTTCCACGCCGAGGTGCTGGCGGAGCTCGCGCGTGTGCCCTACGGCCGCACCGAGACCTACGGGGCGCTCGCCGCGAGGGTCGGCCGGCCGCGCGCCGCCCGCGCCGTCGGGACGGTGATGAACCGCAACCCGATCCCGATCGTGCTGCCCTGCCACCGGATCGTCGGCGCGAACGGTTCCCTGACCGGCTACGCGGGCGGGCTCGAGACGAAGCGGCACCTCCTGCGACTCGAAGGCGCAACCCTGGTATAGAGGTCTGCGTGCCCACGCAGGTGGTGATCGTCGGCGGCGGCTTCGGGGGCCTTCTGGCCGCCCGCAACCTCGGGCGAGCCGGCGACCTCGAGGTGACGCTGGTCGATCGCCAGAACTTCTTCCTCTTCCAGCCCCTCGCCTACCAGGTGGCGACCGGCTCGCTGGCGTCGGTCGAGGTGGCGGCGCCGCTCCGGGCCGTGCTCCGCAAGCAGCGGAACACGCGGGTCCTGCTCGGCGAGGTGACGGGCTTCGACCTCGCCCGCCGCACCGTCGAGGTGGAGGGACTGCCGAACGGCGGCTCCGTCGAACTGCCGTACGACGTGCTCGTCGTGGCGAGCGGCTCGCGGTACTCGTACTTCGGGCACGACGACTGGGGTCGCTGGGCTCCCGAGCTGAAGACGCTCGACGGGGCGCTCGCGCTGCGCGACCGGATCCTCTCCGCCTTCGAGGCCGCCGAGGTCGAGCACGACGCGGCAGCGCGGCGAGCATGGCTGACGTTCGTCGCCGTCGGCGCCGGCCCCACGGGTGTCGAGATGGCGGGGCAGATCGCCGAGCTCGGGCGGCAGGTGCTGCGCGACGAGTACCGCTCGGCCGACACGGCAACCGTCCGGGTGCTGCTGGTCGAGGCCGGCGACCGGGTGCTGCCCGCCTACGCTCCGCGGCTCTCGGCGAGCGCCGAGCGCCAGCTTCGCTCGCTGGGCGTGACGCCGATGCTGCAGACGTCCGTGGTCGACGTCTCGGAGGATGCGGTCGAACTCGAGCACCGGAACGGCGACCGCGAGCGGATCGAGACCCGCACCACGGTCTGGGCGGCCGGCGTGCAGGCGACGCCTCTGGCAGGGATCCTCGCCGAGGCGGCGGGCATCGAGACCGACCGCCAAGGACGGGTCGTGGTCGAGCCGGATCTGACGCTTCCGGGTCACCCGGAGGTGTTCGCGATCGGCGACATGGCCTCCGTCCGCGGAGCGGAGCTGCACGGGATCGCCCCGGTCGCGATGCAGGAGGGGCGTCACGTGGCGCGGTCGATCCGGTCCGGCGAGCGCACAGCGTTTCGCTACCGCGACAAGGGCGAGCTGGCGACGATCGGCCGCTCGCGCGCCGTCGGCACGGTTGCCGGCATCCCGCTGACGGGCTTCGTCGCGTGGGCGACCTGGCTGCTCGTGCACATCACCTACCTGGTGGGCTTTCAGAACCGGGTGGTCGTGCTCACCCGCTGGGCGTTCGCGTACCTCACGCACGGCCGCGCGGCACGCGTCATCCACCGCCGCTAGGTCAGGGACGCCGCCACGATGCGCGCGGCCTCGGCGTACGCCGCGGCGGCGAGCCCACCGCCCCAGGTGAGGCGCCTGACGCCCAGCTCCTGCAGCTCGGCCGGCGGCGGCGTGTCGCGACCCGCGATCACGTTCACCGGTCCCTGGATGCGATGCACCAGCGCCGCGATCGACTCCACCGGCGCCAGGATCGGATAGACGCAGTCGGCACCGGCAGCGAGGTAGGCGTTCCCCCGCTCGGCGGCCTCGGCGACGTCACCGCGGCCGATGCCGAGGAACACGTCGACGCGGGCGTTCACGACCAGGTCGGGCACGGCGGCGCGGATCGCGCGCAGCACGTCGACCTGGTCCGCGACAGGGACGAGACCGGCCCGGGTGGAGTCCTCGACGTTGATGCCGACGAGCCCCGCCTCCCAGGCCGCGCGTGCGGCTCCGACCGGGTCGCCGTAACCTCGCTCGAGGTCGGCCGTCACCGGCACGTCGACGGCGGCGGCGATGCGGCGCGCGGCCTCGAGCATCTCCGCGCGCGGAGCGCGCTCGCCGTCCTCGTGGCCGAGGGCCCGCGCCACGGCGGCGCTCGACGTGGCGAGCGCGCGGCAGCCGTCGAGGCCGGCGAGGATCTTCGCGCTTGCGACATCCCAGGCGTTCGGAAGGACGAGGAGCGGCGGGCCGGCGTGCATCCGCCGGAACGTCTCTGCACGTGCGCGCTGGTCCATGCGCCGAGGCTACCCGGCGAGCACGGCACAGAGCCGGGCGATCGCCGCCGAGAAGGCATGCTCCGGCGGCGTGGCGTACCCGACGACGAGCGAGGGCGGATGCTGCTGCTCGCCCAGCCGGTACGCGCCGACGCCCTCCAGCATCACGCCGCGCGCGCGTCCGGCGGCGACCGCCTCGCTCTCGGCGCGGCCGTCCGGCAACTCGACGACCGCGTGCAGACCCGCCTCGACGCCCGTCACACGCGCTCCGGAGCCGTCCCGCCGCAGCGCCGTGACGAGACGGTCGCGGCGCCGGCGGTAGACGAGCCGCGACCTGCGGACCTGGCGGTCGTAGGCTCCCGTGACGATCAACTCGGCCAGCGTCAGCTGCTCGAGCGCGCTCGGCCCGTCCGTGAGGAGCCTCGCCTCGAGGACGTCCTCGAGCAACGAGTCCGGCAACACGAGCCAACCGAGCCGGAGCCCCGGCGCGAGGCTCTTGCTCGCCGTGCCGGCGTAGACGACGAGGTCGGGCGCGAGCGCCTGCATCGCGCCGAGCGGCTGGCGGTCGAACCGGAACTCGCCGTCGTAGTCGTCCTCGATCACGATCCCGCCCCGCTCGCGCGCCCACTCGACCGCACGCAGCCGCCGCCGGGCGGCGAGGGTGGAGCCGAGCGGGAACTGGTGCGCCGGCGTGAACGCCGCTGCGTCCGACGTCGACGGCGTCGAGCGCTGTGACCACGGCGCCCTCTTCGTCGACCGGAATGCAGAGCGCCTGCAGCCCGGTTCCGGTCACGGCGGCGCGGTGGCTCGCGTGGCCGTACGACTCGAGCGCGACGCGACGGGCGCCCCGGGCCTGCAGAGCGCGACAGACGAGCGCGAGGCCCTGGGCGAAGCCGGAGCAGACGACGAGGCGGTCGGGGGTGACGTCGACGCCGCGGGCACGGGCGAGGTACTCGGCGAGCGCGTGGCGAAGCTCGGGCCTCCCGCGCGGGTCGGGGTAGCCGAACACGTCCGGCGGGGCGGCGCGTAACGCACGGCGTGCGGCCGTGAGCCAGGCGGCCCGGGGGAAGGCGGCCACGTCGGGTGCGCCGGCCCGCAGGTCGTGGCGCGCCGGCCGTGCGCGGTCGCCCTCCGCGGAGGCGACGGGCTTGCCCGGGAGCCTGCGTGCCGCGACCCGCGTGCCGGCACCCGGGCGTGCCTCCAGCCATCCCTCGGCGACGAGCTGCGCGTAGGCGGCGGCGACGGTGTTCCGCGCGATGCCGAGGTCGGCGGCCAGCGACCGGGAGGACGGCAGGCGGAGCCCGGGCGCGAGGCGGCCGGAGCGGACGGCGTCCCGCAGCGCCGACTCGACCGCGGCCCGGCGGCGCGTGCCGGCGAGGTCGAGGTGCAGGTCGACCCCGGCAATGGCCCACGTTTTTGGCACGGAACCGGATCCTAATCATGCGCCGCTCTGCGATACCTTCGAGGCATGACATCCACGGAGAAGGTCCCAGTCCCCGTCCGCCTCGACTTCGACCGGCACGCGCCCGCCTTCTCGGCCGCGATGGGCCGGCTCGACGCCGCCGCGACGAAGGAGCTCGACCGGGTCGAGCTCGACCCGCGCCTCCGCGAGCTCGTGCGCATCCGCGCCTCGCAGCTGAACGGCTGCGCCTACTGCATCGACATGCACACGAAGGACGCCCGCGCAGCGGGCGAGAGCGAGCAGCGGCTGTACGCCCTGCCGGCCTGGCGCGAGACGCCGTTCTTCGACGAGCGCGAGCGTGCGGCGCTCGCGTTCAGCCGAGGCCGTCACCCTGCTCGCCGGCGAGCACGTGCCGGACGCGGCCTATGCGGCGGTCGCCGCCGAGTTCGAGCCGGACGAGGTCGCCGCGCTCGTCTGCCTGATCGTCGCGATCAACGCCTGGAACGCGATCGGCGTCGCCACCCGCGCGTGGACTCCCGGCTCGTACGAGGTCTGACGGTGCCGGTCACGCTCACGCTCTCGGAGCTCGCCACCGGCCCGACGGCCGCACTCTTCGAAGGCGGCGCCCGCGCCGGCGTCGGCAGCTCGATCTTCGTCGTCCGCACCCCGCCCGGCAGGGCGGTCGAGCTGCACACCCATCCCTATCCCGAGACGTTCGTGCTGCTCGAGGGCCGCGGGCGCTGGACGGCCGGCAGCGAGGTCGTCGAGCTCGAGGCGGAGCAGCTGATCGTCGTGCCGCCGGACACGCCCCACGGCTTCCGCAACGTCGGGCAGGTGCCGCTGCTCGTCGTCTCCGTGCACGAGGCGCCCGCCGTCGACCAGACCTGGCTCGGCGAGGAGCCGGCGTAGAACGCGGCGTTCAATGGCCGGTCGCTCCCGCCGGGAGGGCGACGGTCGGCAGCAGCCGGTAGCCGACCCCCCACACGTTCTCGACCAGCGCGTCGGCCCCCGCCTCTCGCAGCTTGCGGCGCAGGCGGGACGCGTGCGAGTCGACGGTCCGCGTGCGGGAGCCGGCGCGGTAGCCCCACACCTCCTGCAGGAGCTCCGCCTTCGTGAACACGCGCTCCGGGTCGCGCGCCAGGCGGACGAGCAGCTCGTACTCCTTCAGGGCGAGCTGCAGCCGCGTGCCGTCGACGGACACGACCCGCGTCCGTGTGTCGGCCAGTACCGGCCCCGCCTCGAGCACCTCGGCCTCGGCCGGCCGCGCACGGCGAAGCACCGCGCGGATCCGCTCTACGAGCTCCTGGTACTCGAAGGGCCGCGGCACGTAGTCGTCGCAGCCGCGCCGGAACGCGTGGATACGGTCGACGGCGTCCGCCTCCTCGCGCCCGAGCACGATCACCGGTGCGCGGTCGATGAACCGCTCGACCCGGGCCGGGTCGCCGGCCAGCACGAGATCGAAGCGCCGGTGGGCGGGCACGAGCTCGAAGCCGTCGTCGGGGAGGTGCCGCTCGAGGAACCCCCTCGTCTCCGGCTCGGCGTCGGTGAGAAGGAGTGCAGCGGCCATGCGAACGACGGTAGCCCCGGCTCGCCGCCGGGGCTACTCGTCCATTCGCACGATTTTGCGCCGATCGATCCTCAGGCGTCGGCGCCGGACACGTTCAGGTCGTCGTCACCGGTGCCGCTGCGGGCACCTCGTGCGACTGCGTCCGCCACGCGGCGTGCGCCATCCAGGCCGAGAGCCCGAGGATCGCGACGCCGTCGAGCGCGTGCAGCCCCGCGATCCAGGGATGCTTGGGCAGGGCGAACAGGTGCTGCAGCACCTCGGTCATCACCGCGAGCGCGAACGTCTTCGCGATCAGGCCCCGGTCACGCCACAGCACGAGTGCGCAGACGAACGCCAGCACCGCGCCGAGCGCGATGATCTCGCCCAGCATCCGGTGCGGGTCGAGACTCGTCTGGTCGTCGAGCTTCTTCCCGGGCGAGATTCCGAAGACTCCTCGGCCTGCCAGGAAGATCTGGACGACGCACGCCGCGGCGACCGCGGCGATCAGTACGCGATACAGCTGGTAAGCACCTCGTTGTATACCGGTCATGCCGCGACTTTACCGGGGAATCCCGACGGTCTCCAGTCGTCCGAACGAGCGCCGCGCATGCCAGATGCCCCACGCCACGAGGACGGCGTAGGGCGGCGCTCCGGTGAGGATCGAGACGACCACGAAGCCGCCAACGCCCGCGTGCAGCAGCGCCCAGAGGCGAAGCGCCGCCCGCAGCAGGCAGAAGCCCGCCCAGACGATCGTCTGCAGGCCGAACTCCCGGCGGAAGGGCTCGCTCTCGCGGAACCAGCGCGGAAACGGGTACCAGACCGAGGCGAAGACCCCGATCAGCGGCCGTCCCAGGCGCACCGAGACGAGGTAGACGAGCGCGAGCACGACGCTGAAGACGACCGGCTGCGCCAGGTACACGGTCGTCGAGTGGGCTGCGAGCGCCACGACCGCCTGGATCCCGACGAAGACGAGCCCGAGCGCGACGGCGCCAAGCTCCCGGCCGCGCCGCAGGAGCCAGAGGCCGATCGCGACCGAGACCGCCGACGAGCCCGCGATCCCGCCGCCGAGGCCCCAGAGGCGCCAGCCCCCATAGAACGCCAGCACCGGCACCACCGTCTCGACCGCGAACTGCGGCAGGCCGCGGCCGAGCATGAGCCGCCAGGTCGGCTCGGGCAGGTCGCTCAGGCGAGGCGCTGTTCCTGCCTCGTGCACCACTCGATCGTCCAGGCGCAGTAGTCGAGACCCCACCGGTAGACGAGGTCCGTGAACGGCGGGTCGGGCGTGCCGCTGCCGTCGTCGAGCGACCGCAGGTAGGCGAGCATGCCGGCGAAGCCCTCCCGCCGGGCGCGCAGCAGCCCGAGCGCCTCCTCGCGCGGGAGCTCGTCGGCGAAGAAGAGCCGCAGGAGCGACTCGTCCCGCAGCTCCATCCGCGTCTCGAAGCCGTGCAGCCAGTCGGCGAGCGCCTGCCGGCCGGCCGCGGTGATGCGGTACACCCGGCGCGACCGGGCGCCGTTCGAGGCGTCGCCGCCCACGACCCACCCCGCCTCCTCGAGCCGCCGCAGCTCCGGGTAGATCTGGCCGTAGCTCGCCGCCCAGAAGTGCCGGATCGTCCGGTCGACCGCCGCCTTCAGGTCGTAGCCGCTCCTCGGGCCGCGCGTCAGCAGGCCCAGCACCGCCCAGGTGACCGCGGTCGGTGTCATACCGCGTCAAGATATATCGTCGAGATACGTTTTACAAGCGGCCCGAGCGGATCACGCCCCAGAGCAGCCATACCCCGAGCACGCTCGAGAGCGAGAAGCCGGCCACGGAGAAGACGTGCAGCCCGAGCACGTGCGGGCCGCTCTTCGCGAAGATCCCGATCAGGCTCGATCCGATCAGCCCGCCGGTGACGACGAGCGCGATCACGAGCCGGTTGAAGAGCGTGTCGAGCTTCGCGAGCAGGTCGTCGAGGCCCTTGTGCACGAACCCGACCTCGATCTGCCCGTCGCGCACCTGCTCGAGCGTGTCGTGGATCTGGTACGGCAGGTCGGCCGCCATCTGCGTCAGCCGCCACCCCTCCCGCCGGGCCCGGGAGGCGATCCGGCGGGGCGTGAACCGCTCCAGCATCAGGTCCCGGGCGTAGGGGCGCGCCACCTCGAACACGTTGAAGTCGGGATACAGCTCGATTCCGACCGAGCCGAGGGTGGCGATCGCCTTGTCGAGCATCACGAAGCGGGTCGGGAGCCGCAGGTTCATCCGGTAGATCAGCGAGAAGCCCTCCCGGATCACCTGGATCGGGTCGATCTCCTGCAGGCTCGCGCCGTAGTAGCGGTAGTACAGCTCGCGCAGCTCGGCGACGAACTGGTCCTCGTTCTCCTTCGGGTAGCGCACCCCCAGGTCGGAGAGGCGCTTCGGGAGCAGCTCCACGTTCTCCGACGCGGCGTCGATGAAGAGCCGCGTCAGCTTCGACATGTCGTCGTCGGTCAGCTTGCCGGTCAGCCCGAAGTCGACGAGGCCGACCCGGTCGGGCGACAGCACGAGGATGTTCGCCGGGTGCGGGTCGCCGTGGAAGAAGCCGTTCCGGAAGATCATCGTCATCCACGCCTCGGTGATCAGGTACGCGAGGCGGCGCCGCTGGTCGAGCGGCCAGCGCTCCAGGTCGAGGTCGGCCAGCTGCACGCCCTCCAGCTCCTCCAGCGTCAACACCCGGGAGCGCGTGTACGTCCAGTAGACGCGCGGGATCGCGACGTGCGGGTGGCCGGCGAAATCCTTGTGGAACGAGTCGGCGTTGCGCGCCTCGAGCCGGTAGTCGAGCTCCTGGCGGATCGACCGGCCGAACTCGTCGACGAGGTCCTTCGTGTCGATGAAGTCGAGCGCGCGGATGCGCTCCTTCGCGAGCCGCGCCGCCTGGTACATCAGCGACAGGTCGGCCTCGATCTGCCGCGGCGCGTTGGGCCGCTGCACCTTCACGACCACCTTGCGCCCGTTCGGCAGCGTCGCCCGGTGCACCTGGCCGATCGACGCCGCCGCCAGCGGCACCTCCTCGAAGTCGGTGAAGAGCCGCTCGACCGGCTGGCCGAGCTCCTCCTGGATCGTGCGCTCGACGTCGGCGTAGGGGAAGCCGCGCACGTCGTCCTGGAGGCCGCGCAGCTCGCTGATGATGTCCGGCGGGACGACGTCGGGCCGGGTCGAGAGCAGCTGGCCGAACTTGACGAAGGTCGGCCCGAGCTCGTCGAGCATCTCCCGCAGGTGGCGTCCGCGCGCGGTGCCCTCGATCGCGGGGTCGCCCGCCTTCCGGCCGTCGACGACGTAGCCGAAGCCGTGGCGCACCGCGACCTGGGCGATCTCGCTCAGGCGACCGAGATTCCGCTGCTTCGGACGCGTCGCCACGTCGCTCAGTGTGACACGTGGCGCCGCGTGTGCCCCGCCGCGACGGCGGCCTGCGGGTCGCGAACCGGGCCCGCGGTCAGTGGATGTGCGCGACCGTGGCGGTCCAGGCGCCCTTCGGCGCTTCGACCTCGACGCTCTCGCCGACCTTCTTGCCGAGCAGCGCGGAGCCGAGCGGCGACGTCGGCGAGACGGTTCCGGTGCCGCCGACCGCGCTGATCTCCACCGTCAGCTGCTGCCCGCCGTCGCCCTCGACGTCGACGATCGAGCCGACCCCGACCTCGTCGGAGCCGGCGTCCTCGACGATCACGGCGCCGTCGAGCCGCGAGCGGAGCGTGCGGATCCTCGCCTCGAGCAGGCCCTGCTCGTTCTTCGCCGCGTGGTACTCGAAGTTCTCGGAGAGGTCGCCGAACTCGCGTGCCTTGGCGATCGCGGCGACGATCTCCTCGCGGCGCGGGCCCTCGAGCTCCTCGAGCTCCTCGCGCAACGCAGCGGCCTGGCCTGCCGTCAACTGCTCGTGGCCTACCACTTCGACCTGCCTCCGCGGCGGCGCGAGGTGTAGACGAGCTTCGGCTTGGCGAGCGTGAGCCCCGCCTCCTCGTAGGCGTCGACCTGGCCCTGCAGCCGCGCGACGCGCGAGACGTCGGCCTGCTGGTCGGGCAGGACGAGGGTGATCCCGATCCCGCCGCGGCCCGCGCGGCCGGTGCGGCCGACGCGGTGCGTGTACACCGACGGCTCCTCGGGCGGGTCGAAGTTGATCACGTGCGTGATGTCGTCGACGTCGAGCCCGCGCGCGGCCACGTCGGTGGCGATCAGCGTCTTCACCTTGCCGGCGTCGAAGTGCGCGAGCGCCTTCTCGCGCTGGACCTGGCCCTTGTCGCCGTGGATCGCGGCCGCGTGGACGTCGTGGCGCCGGAGCTTCTCGACGAGCCTGTCGGCCCCGGCCTTCGTCCGGACGAAGACCAGCGCCAGGCCGCACTCCTCGGCGTTCAGGATGTCGACCAAGGTGGAGACCTTGTTGTCGGGCGTGACGGGGACGAAACGATGGTCGACCTCGCCCGTCCTGCGCTCGGCCGGAAGCTCGCCCTCGAATCGGGCAGGGAAGTGGGTGTAGCGGCGGGCCAGCTCGCCGACCTCGCCGTCGAGCGTGGCCGAGAAGAACATCGTCTGCCGGTTGTCGGAGAGCAGCCGCACGATCCGGTCGACCTGGGGCTTGAAGCCCATGTCGAGCATGCGGTCGGCCTCGTCGAGCACGAGGACGGTGACCCGGTCGAGCGAGACGAGCCGGCGGTCGACGAGATCCTGCAGGCGTCCCGGCGTCGCGACGATCACGTGCGCCTGCTTGGCGAGATCGGCCTGGGCCTTCAAGGGAACACCGCCGTAGACGGAGGCGACCCTGATGCTCGAGCCGGCGATCAGCGCGAACTCCTCGGTCACCTGCACGCACAGCTCCCGCGTCGGCACGAGCACGAGCGCGAACGGGCGGCCGTCGCCGCCGTGCTCGACGATCGGGATCGCGAACGCGAGCGTCTTGCCGGACCCGGTCGGGCTCTTTGCGAGGACGTCGCCGCCGCGCAGCGCTTCCGGGATCACGAGCGACTGGATCTGGAACGGGGCGACGATGCCACGGTCCGCGAGCACTTCGCACACAGCCTCGGATACCCCGAGGGAACGAAATTCGGTCACTTGCTCAACTCCTTCGGACGTCGAGATCGCACATCCGAGAAGGAGACTGCGACCTCACGGGAGCGCGGCCCATCCGCGCTCCGTAGAGATCACCGTAGCAGTCAGACCGGCGGTCGGTCGTTCTCGAGCAGCCGCAGCCGGTGCTCGACCTGGGCGACCCGCAGCTCGAGCTCGTCCCATTCGTCGCGCGTGACGAGGCCCAGCTCGCGCGCGAGCTCCTGCACGCGCCGGCGCGTCCCCTCCCCCACGCGCAGCGCGTCGCCGCGCCAGCGCGAGCCGAGGTCGTCGACCAGCGAGCGCAGCTCGTCGACGCGCGGCCCGAGCAGCGCGGCGAGCCGGTCGAAGGAATCGTTACCGGGCGCGGCCATGGGGACGCGACTTCCGGCGCTGCCGCCGCCGCTCGCGCTTCGCCTCGGGGTCGCCGTCGGTGACCATCTGCTCCACGACCTCGAGCGGCCGCTGCGGCGCCGGCTCGGCGGCCGCCGCCTGCTCGGCCTCTGCGAGCACCGCCTGGGAGCGCTTGCCCTCGGGTGTGTCCTGGCCCTTCCGCCGTGCGTAGTCCGGCTCGCGCTCCTTCCAGATCGTCAGGAGCGGCGCGGCGATGAAGATCGAGGAGTACGCGCCGGAGGTGACGCCGACGAGCAGCGCGAAGGCGAAGTCCTGCAGCGTCGCGCCGCCGAAGAAGAACAGCGCGCCCACCGGCAGCAGCGTGATGAAGGTCGTGGCCAGCGACCGCCTGATCGTCTCCCAGAGCGAGACGTTGACGATCCGGGCGAACGAGTCGCGCCGCATCACGGGCACGTTCTCGCGCACGCGGTCGAAGATGATGATCGTGTCGTAGATCGAGTAGCCGAGCACGGTCAGCACGGCAGCCACGGTCGCCTCGGTCACCTCCCGGCCCGTCACCGAATAGACGCCGACCGTGATCAGGACGTCGTGGATCATCGCCGCGATCACCGGGATCGCGAACGCGATGCCGCGGAACCGCACCGTGATGTAGAGCGTGATCACGAAGAGCGAGAAGAGGACGGCGATGATCGCCGCGCGTGCGATCTGCCGGCCGAAGCTCGACGAGACGTTCTTCACCCCCGGCGCCTGCGCGTTCAGGTTCGTCGAGAGCTCGTCCATCAGCCGGTTCTGCTCGGCCGGTTTGAGCTTCTTCAGGCGCACCTGGAAGCTCTTGAAGTCCTCGCCGCCGTTCTGGGAGGCGCCGACGCCCTGCACGACCGCGTCCTTGGCATGGCCGATCGCCGCGGCCTGGTCGCGCACCTTCGAGATCGGGGTGTAGGCGGGCGTCTTGAAGGTGATCTGGACGCCGCCCTTGAAGTCGATGCCGAGGTTGAGCCCGCGCGTGCCGAGCGAGACGGCGCTGACGACGATCACGATCGCCGAGATCGCGAACCAGAGCCGGCGGCGGCTCATGAAGTCGATCTGCAGGAAGCGGCCGCGCTGCGTGCCGCCGGCGCCCATGAAGCGCGGGTTCTCGAACCACCGGAACCCCGCCAGCAGGCCGAGCATCGCGCGGGTGGCGGCGACCGCCGTGATCAGCGAGACGACGGTGCCGATCAGCAGCATCAGCGCGAAGCCCTTCACGCCCGCCGTCGCGACGGCGAAGAGGATCAGCGCGGTGATCGCGGTGACGACGTTCGCGTCGACGATCGTGTGGAAGCCCTTCGCGTAGCCGTTCGCGATCGCAGCACGCACCGACTTGCCGGCGCGTGCCTCTTCCTTGATGCGTTCGAAGATGACCACGTTCGCGTCGGCGGCGACGCCGATCGTCAGGATCAGGCCGGCGAAGCCCGGCAGCGTCAGCGTGACGCCGAAGAGCAGGATCGCGGCGTACATGAAGGCCGCGTAGATGCCGAGGCCGATCACCGCGACGAGCCCGAGGAAGCGGTAGAGCAGGAGCAGGAAGAGCGCGACGGCGATCAGGCCGCCGATCGCGGCGTTCTGCGCCTGCTTGAGCGAGTCCTTCCCGAGCGTCGCCGAGACGTCGGAGCGCTCGAGCACCGCGAAGTTGACCGGCAAGGCGCCCGTCTGCAGCACGAGGGCGAGTTGCTTCGCCTCGCTGACGCTGCCGATGTTGTTGATCTCGGCCCCGGTGCCGCGCGGGTCGATCCCGTGCGGGTTCGTACCAGGGTCGATCGCGGGCCACGAGCGAAGCTCGTTGTCGAGCACGATCGCGAAGGCGCACGTGGCGCCGCAGTTGTTGTTGGTCAGGTTCTGGATCTGACCGCGGACGGCCTCGTTCTTGGTCACCTGCAGGAACGTGGAGTTGCCCTTACCGGTGAACGAGAGCAGCACGACGGGGCCGCCCGTCGTCGGGTCGAAGTCCTGCCGCACACCCGAGAGCTTCAGCTCCGCGCCGGTCATGTTCGGGTACTTGCCGTCGGTCGCGTAGCGGTCGGACGGATAGGAGCCGTGCTTGAACAGGTAGTAGTCGGTGTTGCCGGCGGCCGGCAGGCCGTTCGGATCGCCGGGGCAGACCGACGTGGTCTGCGCCGAGCAGGTGACGACGACCGTCTTCGCCGGCACCTCGAGCACCTTCCAGCCGGCCGGCACCTTCCCGCCGTGGCTGTCCAGCAGACCCGCGTTGCCGGTGGTCGGGTCGCGATGGAGCGTCGCGGTCGGCCCTGCGACCTTCACCCACGTCGTCTTCGTGGTCGTCTTCGCGTTCTTGCCCGTGCCCGTCGTCGTCTTCTTGACGATCGGCTTGAAGAGGACGTAGCCGCTCGGCGCCTGCTTCGAGCTCTTCGCCTTCGACTGCACCGCGCTCAGGAGCTGGTAGAGGTTCTGGTAGGCGACGACGCCGCCGTTCGAGGCGCTCACCGACGGGGAGACGAGCGCCGGTACGAGGTCGTACAGCTCGAGCTGCGCGGTCTTGCCGATGATCGCCGCGGCCTGTGCGGGATCGTGCACGCCGGCGAGCTGGATCACGATCTGGTCGGGGCTCTGCCTGCGGATCTCCGGTGAGGCGACGCCGAGCTTGTCGACGCGGTCGCGCATGATCGACACCGATCGGTCGAGGTCGGCGCTCGTCAGCTTGTGGCCCTTCGGGGGCTGGGCCTTCAGCACCACCTCGAGCCCACCCTGCAGGTCGAGGCCCTTCTTGACGCCGCGGTGGATCGGCGAGCCGGGCACCGCGAGGAGAACGACCCCGGCGAGCGCGAGGCAGATCAGCAGGATCAGGATCAGGTTTGAGCGCCGGGAGGCCACGCGGGTGACAGGTTAGCGGGGTTGTGCGGGATCTTCGGGTGCGGGATCGTCCGAGGCGGCCCCTTCGGAAGCGGCGTCGTCGGGCGCGGGGTCGACGTCGGGGTCGACCTCGACCTCGACCTCGGTCGCGACGGCGGCGATCGCGCGCCGGTCGACGGCCACGACCACCGCGGGGGCGATCTCCACCTGCACCTGGTCGTCGCCGAGCTCGTGGACGCGGCCGTGCAGCCCGCCGGCGGTGATCACCTCGTCGCCGACCTCGAGCGCGTTCTGCATCGCCTGGTGCGACTGCATTCGCCGCCGTCGCGGCAGCACCGCGATGAACCAGAACGCGGCGAGCAGGAGGATGATGATCAGGAATCCTGACACTGGAGCCTTTCGAGTCGGCGTCGCTTGTAGTCGGCGAACCCGCCGCGCACGATCGCCTCGCGCGCGCCCCGGGCCAGCTCACAGGTGAAGCGTAGATTGTGCAGCGAGAGCAGGCGCAACCCGAGCAGCTCGTCCTGGTTCACGAGGTGCCGGATGTAGGCACGGCTGAAGCGGGCGCAGGCGGCACAGTCGCAGCCCTCCTCGAGGGGCCCCTCGTCGCGCGCGAAGCGCGCGTTGCGCAGGTTCAGCCTGCCGTCGGCGGTCAGTGCGCTGCCGGTGCGCGCGGTGCGCGTCGGCAGGACGCAGTCGAACATGTCGACACCGGCCTCGATCACCTCGAGGATCCCCTCCGCGTCGCCGATCCCCATGAAGTACCGAGGCTTTGCCGCCGGCATCAGCGCAGCGGCACGATCGCGTCGCCTCGAACATCGCCTCCGCGGTCCTCGCCGATCGCGAGCCCGCCGATCGCGTTGCCGTCGAAGTCGAGCTCGGCGATCTCCTCCGTCGAGCGCCGCCGCAGCTCCGGGTCGACGCCGCCCTGGGTGATCCCGAACCGGAGCTGCCCCTCGGCGCGCGGCGCGTGGCGCTGGCGCCCGGCCCAGAGCGTCGTCCGCCGGACCGCCTCCTCGAGGTGCCGTCGCGGCACCCCGGGGGGCGGCAACCTGGTCGAGGCACATCGCGATGTCGCTGCCGAGGTTCACCTGGATCGCGGCCGCGAGCTCGGGGGTGAACCGGCTCGCGCTGCCGTCGTAGACGTTGCGGAACGTCACTCCCTCGTCGTCGACGCGCGCGATCGTGTCGCGCAGCGAGAACACCTGGAAGCCGCCGCTGTCGGTGAGGATCGGCCCGGGCCACGCCATGAACCGGTGCAGGCCCCCGAGGTCGCGCACGAGCTCGTCGCCGGGGCGGAAGTGCAGGTGGTAGGTGTTGCCGAGCAGGATCTGCGCACCGAGGTTGCGCACCTCGTCGGGATCGAGCGTCTTCACGGTGCCCTTCGTGCCGACCGGCATGAACGCCGGCGTCTGCACGTCGCCGTGCGCCGTGCGCAGCACGGCCGCGCGGGCGTCGCCGTCGGTCGTCTGCAGCTCGAAGTGACTCACAGGATCAGCATCGCATCGCCGAACGAGTAGAAGCGGTAGCGCTCCCGCACCGCGAGCTCGTACAGCCGGCGGACCGGGTCGACGCCTGCGAATGCCATCACGAGCGCGAGCAGCGTCGAGCGCGGCAGGTGGAAGTTCGTCAGCAGATGGTCGACCCGCCGGAACTCGAACCCCGGCAGCACGAACAGCTCGGTGCGGCCGGCGAGCGCACCGCCCGCGGCGATCGTCTCCAGCACGCGCACGGTCGTCGTGCCCACGGCCAGCACCCGTGCGGCGGCGCGGATGCGCTCCCACGCGGCCCCGTCGACCGCGTACCGCTCGCCGTGCAGCCGGTGCTCCTCGACCCGCTCTGCCCGCAGCGGGCGGAACGTGTCGAGGCCCACGTGCAGGGTCACCCGCTCCACCTCGAGGCGTGCCAGCACCTCCGGCGTGAAGTGGAGCCCGGCCGTCGGCGCCGCCGCGGAGCCGCGCTCCCGCGCGTAGACGGTCTGGTAGCGGTCGGGATCGCGCAGGGGCGCGGTGATGTACGGCGGCAGCGGCGTCTCTCCCTGCGGCTCGCCGCTGAGCCGGACAAGCCAGCGGCCCTCGCCGAGGTGCTCGAGCAGCTCCACCGGCCCGTGCTTCGAGCCGGCCCTGAGCCGGGGCGTCGGCCGGGCGAGCGCCTCCCAGATCGCCTCGTCGACCTGCTCGAGCAGCAGCACCTCTCCGCGCGGACGCTCGATCCGGATACGCGCCGGCACGACGCGGGTGTCGTTGACGACGGCGACCGCGTCGACGAGGTCGGGGAGCTCCCGGAAGACGCGATGGGAGATCTCGCCGGTCGCCCGGGAGTAGACCAGCAGGCGCGACTCGTCGCGACGCTCGGACGGATGCTGCGCCACGAGCTCCGGCGGCAGGTCGTAGTCGAGCTCGTCGGCGTCCATCCGACGCCCACGCTAGCGTCGGCGCCGATGGAGGAGATCCGCGAAGCGCTGAGGGAGGGCCTGCGCGAGGAGGCCGCGCCGATCTCGCGCCGGCTGGCCGAGGTGAAGGGGCTCTCGTGGAACGCGATCGGCCGGCTCGAGCGCCTCGAGCGCACGATCGAGTCGGAGCGCGGGGCGCGCATCGACGACCTCGCGCTGCTGATCGAGCTGCTCACGGAGGGCTGGCGCTCGGTGAACGCGCGCCTCGACCGCATCGAGTCGGCGCTCGACCGCCCGGACGACAACGTCGTCCGCCTGCGCGAGAGCGCGTAGCCGCCGCCTCAGGCCGGCAGGACGAGCTCGAAGCGCGAGCCCCGCCCGACCTCCGAGTCGAGCTCGATGCGACCGCCGAGCGCGGCCGAGAGCTCCTTCGCGATCGCGAGCCCCAGGCCGGTGCCGCCGCCGCGCGTCGACACGAAGGGGCGGAAGAGCCGCTCCCGCACCTCCTGCGGGATGCCGGGGCCTGTGTCCGCGACCGTCACGTGGACGCTGCCGTTGCGCTGCACGAGCTCCAGCGAGATCCGGCCGCCGTCGGGGGTCGCCTGGAACGCGTTCGAGAGCAGGTTTCCGACCACCTGCAGCACCCGGTCGCCGTCGGAGACGATCACCGGCCGCGCGCGCACCTCCTGCCGGTAGTCGATCGCCCGGCGCTGCGCCTCGTCGCGGTACCGCTCGAACGCCTGCTCGAGGAGGTTGGCCATGTCGACCTCCTCACGGGTGACCGTGAACCGGTGCGTGTCGAGCTTGGCGAGGTCGAGGATGTCGCCGACCAGGCGCTCGAGCCGTTGCGCCTCGGCCTCGACCGTCGCGAGCGACTGCTCGCGCAGCTCGGGGTCGGAGACGACGCCTTCGAGCAGCGCGGCGACGTGGCCGCGGATTGCGGTCAGCGGAGTCCGCAGCTCGTGGGAGACCGACATCAGGAAGTTCCGCTCCATCTCCTCGACCTCGGCGAGCCGCGCTGTCATCTCGCCGAACCGCTCGCTCAGGTGCCCGAGCTCGCCCGGAGCGCGCCGGGGCACGGCGACCGTGTAGTTGCCGGTCGCGACGGCGTCGGCGGCGGCGGAGAGCTGCAACACCGGCCGCACGATGCGGCGCGAGAGGTACCACGCGAGAACCCCGGCGACGAGCAGGCCGAGCACGCCGGCGATCGCGAGGCGCTCGAGCAGCGAGTACACCCGGGCGCTCACGTCGGTCTTCTTCGACGCCACGACGATCGCGCGCGATCGTCAGGTTCGACTTCTGCGTCTGGATCGGGTTCGCGACGGCGTAGTAGCTGCGCGTCGCCCCCGGCGGGGTGAACTCGAACGAGAGCGACTCGCCCGAGTGCCAGTCGATCGGCACCGAGGGAAGCCGCTTCAGGCCGGTGATGCCGGCGCCCTGACCGGGGAAGGGGTTGTGCGGCCCGACGTAGTAGATCTTGTCGCCGGTCGCGAGCTGCAGGTTCTTGGCCGCGTACTCCGGCGGGGCACGCAGGTTCTTCTCGTTGCCGTACCCGTTGTTGACCGCGGTCGCGTAGAGCTGCGCGATCCCGTGCGCCTCACGGGTCAGCTTCCTGATCGTCTGGTCGCGCGAGAAGTTCTGGAACAGGCGGATCGAGATGACCGCGGTGACGAGGCCCGCGAGCAGGATGCCTGCGAGGAAGACGAGCGGCAGCCGGACGCGCAGCGACCCGAGCATCTGCCCTACTTCTTCGCCGTGTCCTTCTTCGCGTCCTTCGCGGGCGAGACCTTGTACCCCACGCCCCAGACGGTGACGATCGGGGAGGCCTCGCCGAGCTTGCGCCGCAGCTGGCGCACGTGCACGTCGACGGTGCGCGTGTCGCCGGCGAAGGTGTAGCCCCAGACGCGCTCGAGCAGCTGGTCGCGCGTCAGCACGAGCCCGCGGTGGTCGAGCAGCTCCCAGAGCAGGTCGAACTCCTTCGGGGCGAGCTGGATCTCGGCGTCGCCCACGTGCACCTCGCGGCGGCCGGCGTCGATGTGCAGGTCGCCGTGGTCGATCGTCTCGCTCTCGAGGTCGCGCCGCTCGGGCGTGGCCCGGCGGAGGATCGACTTGACCCGCGCGACGAGCTCGCGCGGGTTGAACGGCTTGGTCAGGTAGTCGTCGGCGCCGACCTCGAGCCCGATGATCTTGTCGACGTCCTCGTCGCGCGCGGTCAGCATCAGGATCGGCACGTCGCTCGTCTGGCGGATCCGCTTCGTCACCTCGATGCCGTCGATGTCCGGCAGCATCAGGTCGAGGACGATCAGGCCGGGCAGCTCCTGTGCCACCTGCTCGAGCGCGCTGCGCCCGGTCGAGGCGACGCGGACGCCGTAGCCGGCGTTCTTCAGGTAGAGGGAGACGAAGCTGGCGATCGAGCTCTCGTCTTCGACCACGAGGATGCTCGAGGACTGTTCGGCCATCTCAGGGCGTCGCCGACGACGTCGCCTGGTCGCCGAACGGGACCGCGAGGGCCTCCGCCAGCTTCGGGGTCTTGAAGATCGGCACCGCCTGCCACTTGCCGCCGTCGACGGCGTAGTCGCCCGCGTCGTCCGACTTGATGTCGCCGTTCAGGTAGGCGATGCCGACGCCGACGGCGGTCAGGTCGATGCCGCTGCCCGAGAAGAGGAGCCGGTAGGTGCCGCCGGTGACGCGAAAGGTCAGGTTCTTGCCGACGTAGGTGGTGATCCGCCCGACCGCCGTCTCGGTCACGACGGGCTTCTTGTCGGCGCCGCTGACGAAGATCGCACCGTCGGTCGGGTCGGGGTCGGTCACCTTCAGGGTGCCGTTGTCCATCTGACCCCAGAGCGCGCCGTAGGCGGGATGCGCGTTCGTGCCGATCAGGACGGTGCCGTCGACGCTGCGCAGCTCGAGCACGCCGTCGCCGACCGCGTGCGTCGACGCGAGCGCCGCGGGCGCGGCGACGAGAGCGCAGAGCAGGATCAGCCAGAGTCGGCGCATTCGCAACGAAGTCTCCCCGTCCGCAGTATGCCGGTGTTCAGCGAAAGGTAAGGAGTTTTTGAGCGGCCGGTCGAGGCGGGCGCGGTTCGCGGGCCCCACCGGGGCACCTCCCCGTGCGCATCGAGGTCGGGATTCGATCATCTAGGCTCGCCCCGTGAGCGACCTGACGAGCTTCGGCCTCACCGTGCTGCTCGTCGCGGGCGCGCTCTCGGCGGCGCTGCTGACCTCGAAGCTGAGCGCGCGGACGTCGATCCCGTCGGCCGTGTTCTTCCTCGTCGCGGCCGCGGTCGCCTCCGACATCTGGCCGTCGCTCAACGTCTCGATCTCGAGCGTCGAGCGGATCGCGACCGTGGCGCTGATCGTGATCCTGTTCGACGGCGGCTCCTCGATCGGCTGGCGGCGCTTCCGCGTCGCGTGGGTGCCGATCTCGTCGCTCGGGGTGATCGGCACGTTCCTCACCGCCGGCCTGGTCGCCGTCTTCGCGCACGTCGTGTTCGGGCTCGGCTGGGTGACGGGCGGCCTGCTCGGCGCCGCGATTGCGCCCACGGATCCCGCCGTGATGTTCTCGGTGCTCGGCGACCGCGAGATCGGCGGGCGCACGGGCACGATCCTCGAGGGCGAGTCGGGGACGAACGACCCCGTCGGGATCGCGCTGATGCTGGGGATGATCGAGCTCGCGACCCACGCCGACGCGAGCTTCTGGGTCGTGGTGCGCGTCTTCTTCGAGCAGATGTCGGTCGGGCTCGCGATCGGTCTCGTCGGCGGCCTCGCCGAGCGCCGGCTGATGTCGCGGGTGGTGCTCCCGTCGGGCGGCCTCTACACGATCCGCACGCTGGCGCTCGGCGGCCTCGTCTTCGGCGTCGCGACCGTGGCGCACGGCTCGGGGTTCCTGGCGGTCTTCGTCGCGGGGCTCGTCGTCGGCGATCTGCATGCGCCGTTCAAGCACGAGATCGAGGTCTTCCAGGAGGGGCTCTCGACGCTGGCGGAGATCGTCGTGTTCGTCGCGCTCGGGCTGACGATCGACCTCTCGCAGCTCTCCGCCGGGCGGTGGGCGGAGGGGCTCGCGTTCGCGGCGTTCGCGGCGCTGCTCGCCCGGCCGGCGGTTCTCGGCCTGCTGCTCTCGACCACCCGGCTGACGCACGGCGAGCGCTTCTTCGTCATGTGGGGCGGCCTGAAGGGCGCCGTCCCGATCCTGCTCGCCGCGTTCGCGCTCGGGCGGCAGGTCCCGCACGCACAGGAGATCTACGAGGTCGTCTTCGTGGTCGTGCTCGCCTCGGTCGTCGTGCAGGGGACGACGATCGCGGCGTCGGCGCGCCGGTTCGGCGTCGAGATGCGGTTCAAGCCACTCGGCGAACGTGCTGGCGCAGACCCGTGACGCGGACGCGCTCGAACCCGTCGACGACGCGGACGCCGCCGGACTTCCTCGCGGCCGGCTCGCAGACCACGCAGACGGTGCCGTCGCGCCGTCCGATCCGCCAGGTGCGGTAGCGCTCGCCCGCCAGCAGCGTCCGGCGGCAGATACGGCACATCGCCATCGCCCGCACGGTAGGGCGGCGGCCGGACGTCAGTCGTACCGGTAGAAGCCCTCGCCGGTCTTGCGGCCGAGCTTGCCGGCCTGCAGCATCCGGACGAGCCGGGGCGGCGGCGCCATCCGCGGCTCGCGCAGCTTCTCGTAGAGCGCCTCGCTCGCGTGCACGTGGACGTCGGCGCCGACCAGGTCGAGCAGCGCGCAGGGGCCCATCGGCCAGCCGGCGCCGTGCCTCATCCCGGCGTCGAGATCCTCGGGGGTCACCCCCGCCTCGTCGAGCACGCGCACGCAGTCGTTCAGCAGCGGGATCAGGATCCGGTTGACGACGAACCCGGGCGTGTCGGTGCAGCGGATCGGCGTCTTGCCCAGCTGTCGCGCCCAGCTCGAAGGCGGCCTCGAACGACGTCGTCGTCGGTGCGCTCGGCGCGGACGATCTCCACGAGCGGCATCAGCGGGGCAGGATTGAAGAAGTGCATCCCGAGCGCGCGGCCCGGCGCCTCGAGGACGGATGCGACCTCCGTCACCGAGAGGGCCGAGGTGTTGGTGGCGAGGATCGCGTCGGGGCGGAGAACCTGCTCGAGGTCGCGGAAGAGCTGCTGCTTCACGGCCAGGTCCTCGAACGCCGCCTCGATCACGAGGTCGCAGTCGGCGAGCTCGCCCAGGTCGGTGGTCAGCGACAGGCGCCCGACGGCCGCGTCGCGGGCCTCCTCCGTGAGCGTCCCTTTCTCGACCTTCCGGGAGAGGAAGTGCGCGATCCGGTCGCGCGCCGCCTCGGCCCGCTCGAGCTCGACCTCACGGCCGACGGTCTCGAGCCCCGCCTCGACCGCGAGCTGCGCGATGCCCGACCCCATCGCGCCGAGCCCGACCACGCCGATCTTCCGGATCGCGGGTGCCACGGCGAGCGATCCTACCGCCGCCCGGAAGCCGCCTCCTCGGTTGTGCGCGCACCTCCCGTGCGCCTCTCGGACACCCGCGGCCGGTGCCTGTCACCGGCCGCAGCGACGGGCATCCCGCCCGCAGACCCGACGATGCCCGGTTCTCCCGGCTCCCGCAAGCCCGGTGGATCGATCGTCACGAACCTGTTTCGGTGACAGGAGCTGCTCTCAGAATGACGTTCGTCGACCGGGTGCGATCGGCGAGTGCGATGCAAGGACGCAGGGAGGGTCGATAGCCGTAGCTATCGGCCCGACTGAGGACGCCGCAGCGTGCCGCCGAGCGCGGTCGGGCGGCACAAGCGTTCATTTTGAGAGCAGCTCCAGGCACCGACGGAGGCTGCAGCGACCGGGGCCGGCGCCGCTCCCGCTTCGGTGACTGGCACCGACGCGGGGTGCATCCAGGGAGCCGCCGGGCTCGCTACACGCGCTCGACGACGCCCGCGATCGCCATGCCGAAGCCGACGCACATCGAGGCGATGCCGTAGCGGGCGCCGCGACGCTCGAGCTCCGGCAGGAGGGTCGCGGTGATCCGGGCGCCGGTCGCACCGAGCGGATGCCCGAGCGAGATCCCGCCGCCGTTCGGATTCAGGTCGCCCAGGCGGTCCTCGAGGTGCAGGTCCCTCGACGTCTGCAGCACGACCGACGCGAACGCCTCGTTCACCTCGATCACCCCCATCTCGTCGAGGGTCAGCCCCGCACGGTCGAGCGCCCGCTGCATCGCCTCCGGGTTGCCGTGCAGCATTCGCGTGGGATCGACGCCCGCGAGCCCGAAGGAGACGAAGCGTGCGCGCGGCTCGAGCCCGAGCCGGGAAACCGCCGCCTCGCTCGCGATCAGGACCGCCGCGGCGCCGTCGACGATCTGCGACGAGTTGCCGGCCGTCACGACGCCGGCGGGATCGAAGGCGGGTTTCAGCGCGGCGAGCGCCTCCGCCGAGGTGTCGCGGCGCGGCGCCTCGTCGACCGCGAACACGGCCGGCGCAGCCACGGCCGCACCCCCTGCTTGTAACAGTCTGTTACTTGCTGCATCGTCGGGCGGCTCCGGCAGCTCGATCGGGACGATCTCCCGCTCGAAAGCGACCCTCGTCGGAGGCGGCGACGGCACGGCGGTGCGACTCCAGCGAGTACGCGTCGAGCTCCTCCCGCGACAGGTTCCACTCGCGCGCCAGCAGCTCGGCCGAGGTGCCTTGCATGACGATCTCGTGCCGGGCCGTCACGCGCTCCGAGACGGAGCCGCCGTTCGAGCCCATCGGCACGCGCGACATCGACTCGACTCCCGCCGCGACGACGAGGTCGAGCTGCCCCGCGAGCACGGCGGCCGCCGCGTTGAAGCTCGCCTGCATCGACGAGCCGCACTGGCGGTCGACCGTCGTCGCCGACACGGTCACCGGCCACCCGGCCGCGAGCACGGCCATCCGGCCCACGTTCCACCCCTGCTCGCCGATCTGCGTGACACAGCCCATCTGCACGTCCTCGATCTCGGCCGGATCGAGGTCGTGCCGTGCGACGAGGCCGTTCAGCACCTGCGCCGCCAGATCGTCGCCCCGCAGCACGGAGAGCGTGCCGTTCCGCCGCCCGATCGGCGAGCGAACCGCGTCGACGATGTACGCGCTCACGGGAGCGAAGCGTACCCGGGACGCCACGGAAGGTGGTGGTGCGCGAGGTAGACGCAGGCTGGGCGGAGCTCGTGGATCCGCCGGATCGACGGCGTCGCTCCGTCGATCAGCTCCCGCATCGAGTACGTGACGTCGCCCCCGAGCACGACGAGCCCCTCGCCCGTCTCGACCAGCACCGCCTGGTGCCCCGGCGAATGGCCCGGCGTGAAGAGCACCGAGACACCGTCGAAGAGGGTCGCGTCGCCGTCGAGCTCGACGTAGGCGGCGCCCGGGAACCGCACCCACTCCGTGAGGTAGTCCGGGCCGTCCGCCGCCTCGAGCTCGGAGCGTTGCACGTAGGTCGGCGTCCCCGCGAAACGCCGGTTCCCGCCGCAGTGGTCGAAGTGCAGGTGCGTGTTGATCACGGCGGTCACGTCGGCCGCAACCGGCCACGGCCGCAGCACGGGCCCCCACTCCTCGTCGAGCTCCGGAGTCGAGTCGATCATCCCCGTGTCGACGAGCACCCGCCCGGCAGCGGTCTCGACGAGCCAGCCGTAGACAGGCCAGAGCGCGCCGTCGACCGTCACGTCGCAGAACTGGATCGGCGAGACGGCGTTCACAGCGCCCGCACCGCCACGAGCCGGTCGGCGGCGAACGCCATCGCACGAGGATAGAGCACGACCGGTCGACACGACTAGAGTTGCCCGGACATGGCCAAGGCGGCGACCGACCATCCGCTGCTCGTCGGCGGCGAGCGCGTCGAGACCGGCGAGTGGACGGAGGTGCGCTCGCCGTACTCGGGCGAGCTCGTCGGCCGGATCGCGAAGGGCGGCGCCGCGGAGGCGCGTCGCGCGCTCGACGCCGCGGCCGCCGTCCTGCACGACCCGCTGCCCGCCCACGAGCGCGCACGGATCCTCGACGCGACCGCGCGACTGCTCGAGGAGCGGCAGGAGGAGGCGGCCCGGATCGTGTGCGCCGAGGCCGGCAAGCCGCTGAAGACCGCGCGGGTCGAGGCGCAGCGGGCGATCTCCACCTTCACCTTCGCGGCCGTCGAGGCGCGGAAGCTCGCCGGCGAGGTGGTGCCGATGGACGCCTCCGCCGCCGGCGTCGGCAAGCTCGCGTTCACGCTACGGCTGCCGATCGGGGTCGTCGGCGCGATCTCGCCCTTCAACTTCCCGCTCAACCTGGTCGCCCACAAGATCGCGCCCGCGCTCGCCGCCGGCTGCCCCGTGGTGCTGAAGCCGGCCTCGGCCACACCGCTGTCGGCGCTCTTCCTCGCCTCTCTCGAGGAGGAGGCGGGGCTGCCGCCCGGCTGGATCAACGTCGTCGCGGGCTCCGCGTCGGCGATCGGCGACGCGATCGTCGAGGACGAGCGCGTCAAGCTGATCACGTTCACGGGCTCGGGCGAGGTCGGCTGGGGGATCGCGGAGCGCGCCGCGCGGAAGCGCGTGCGGCTCGAGCTCGGGAACGCGACGCCCGCGATCGTGTGCGCCGACGCACCCGAAGGGACGGCGGCGAAGCTCGCTGCGAACGCCTTCTCGTACGCCGGCCAGAGCTGCATCTCGGTGCAGCGCGTCTTCGTCGCCGCCGAGGCCTGGGACGCGTTCGTGCCGGAGTTCGTCGCTCAGGTCGAGTCGCTCCGGGTCGGCGACCCGGCCGACCCGGACACCGACGTCGGGCCTGTGATCAGCGAGTCCGACCGCGACCGGATCCTCGAGTGGGCCCGCGAGTCGCAGGGAGAGATCCTCACGGGCGGCGAGACGACCGACGACGGCGTCATCCGCCCGACCGTGATCGCCGGGCCCGCTCCCGGCGACAAGGTGCAGTGCGAGGAGGTGTTCGGGCCGGTCGTGACGCTCAGCCGCGTCGCCGGTCTCGACGAGGCGATCGAGCAGGCGAACGCGACCCGCTACGGGCTCCAGGCCGCGATCTTCAGCCGCGACCTCCCGACCTGCCTGGAGGCCGCGCGCCGGCTCGAGTTCGGCGGCGTCACCGTCAACGAGGCCCCCACCTTCCGCGCCGACCAGATGCCCTACGGGGGCGTCAAGGCGTCCGGGAACACCAAGGAAGGGCCGGCCTGGACGGTGCACGAGATGACCGAAGAGCGTCTCGTGGTTTTGCAGCTGTAGGGCGCGGACACCCAGAGGTCGTGACCGGAACTGTCGGACTCGGCGTCGGGCTCCTGATCATCGGGCTGATCGGCCTCGTCTTCTTCCCCTGGGGCGGCGTCGTCGTGGCGGCGATCGGGATCGCGCTGATCGTCGCGTTCCTGCTCGGCTTCGGCCGGGACGTGCGCCCGAGGCGCTGACCCGGCCTCTAGCTAGACTCGCCTTGCATGCCCCTCTTCCGCCGGCGCGCCTCCGACGACGGAGCCAACGAGAGCAGGGAGTTCGCCCCGAGGCGGCCGGCGGCCGGCGTTCTCCGCCGGGAGCGGCGCGCGCTTCTGAAGGCCCGCGAGGACGCGCTCCGCGACCTGGGCGGCCTGCTCGTGGAGATGTATCGCCGGGGCGGCTTCCGCGACGACCTGCTGGCGGAGCGTTCCGCGGCCGTCGTCGGCATCGACGCCCGCCTGTCCGAGATCGACGAGTTGCTGCACGCCCGCCGGCGCCTCCCGCGCTGCGACTGCGGTGCGCCGATCATCCGCGGCTCCCGCTTCTGCGCCGGCTGCGGGCGCCCGCTGACGCCCGCCGCGGCCGGGACGAACGGCGGCGGCGCGGGCGACGAGACCGTGGTCGAGCCCGCCCCCGGACGGTAGGCGGCAGTGACCGACGACCGGCAGAGCGAGCGGGCGACTGCCGTCGCGGCGGCGGACGGCACCTGCCCCCGCTGCGGCGCGGCGCGAGCGCCCGACGACCGGTACTGCCTGGAATGCGGGCTCGCGCTTCCCCGTGTCGACGGTCGGGTCGCGGCGCTCCGCCGCGCCTGGATCCGGCGGCTCGGCTGGTACCCCGGCGACTGGGTCTGGGTCTCGGTGCTGACGCTCCTCGTCGCCGTCGCCGGCGCGGCAGCGGCGATCGCCGTGACCGAGAATCGCGCCTCCGGGGCGAGCCACGTCGTCCGCGCGACGGGCGGCGTCCCGGTCGTCACGCCGACGGCGGTTCCCCCGACGACGGGAACCCTGCCGACGGCGCCGGAGCCGACGACGAGCAGCGGCCCCCCGAACGGGCGCACGATCTGGCCGGCGAGCGAGAACGGCTGGACGATCGTGCTCGTCTCCTACCCCAAGACGAACGGCCGCCCGGCGGCCTACCAGACGGCGACGCGGGCGGCGAGCCACGGCCTGAAGCAGGTCGGCGTGCTCGATTCGAGCCGCTACGCGAGCCTCCAGCCCGGGTACTACGTCGTCTTCACCGGCATCTACCCCACGCGCGCCGACGCCGAGAACGGCGTCCCGACCGCCCGCCAGGCGGGTTTCGGCGGCGCGTACTCGCGTCAGATCTCGCGGTAGGTGTAACGTCGCGACGTGCGGGGTATCACCGTCTCGGGTCGAGGCTCCGTTTACTGGATGGAAAACATTTGTGACAGCCCCCTGAAGCGTGTAGAGTCATCGCCTGGGTTGCACCGGGGCCGAGGATTTACTGGTTCTTAAAGGGCTGGCGGCTACAGTCGACAAGGAAGACGGCGAGCGTATGGACGAACGGATCCTGCACATTCAGCACTGCATGTATCAGTACTCTCGAGCGATCTACCGCTCCATCAAAGACCTGATCGACCCGTACGTCGCCGACGACATCCGCCTGGACTACCGCCGCGAGGTACTCGCCGCGTGCGAGCAGACGATGGAGCGGCTGGCCCAGGATCCGCACTACTTCGCGAAGCCCGACAAGACGCTCTTCCAGGACATCCGGCGCTATTTCCCGATCAACGTCCAGGCACAGGTCGCCTGGGCCGTGACGAAGGGCGTCGACGCGGCGGTCGGCTTCGTGGAGGAGCAGATCGAGGCGGGAGCCTTCGACGGCGGCGTCGCCCGCTGCCGCGCGACCACCCGCAAGGGCAAGGCCTGCCAGCGCACGCCGCTGCCGGACCGCGACTACTGCCCCTCGCACCAGCACCTCGAGCGCAGCAAGGCCGCGGCCTGACGGGCAGGCGCGGCGACCGCGCCGCGTCGAGCCGTCGCCGGTCCCGCCGGCAGCCCGTGGGATAAGCTCGCGAGCGCCGGCGCTGGAACCCTGACGAGCCGGCTCTGAGAGCAGATGAGCCACGACACCGACAAGCTGATCCGCCAGCTCTCGCTGGTCGCATTCCTGATGGCCGAGCGGCGGCCGCTGACCGCGCGCGACATCAAGTCGAACGTCGAGGGCTACCAGGAGATGAGCGACGAGGCGTTCGCCCGCCGCTTCTACTCCGACCGTGCCGAGCTGGTCGCGCTCGGCGTGCCGCTCGACTCGCAGCGCGACGAGTTCACCGGCGAGGAGCTCTACACGCTCCGCTCGGAGCGGTACTTCCTGCCGGAGCTCGAGCTCGACGACGAGGAGCTGGCCGCCCTCCAGACCTGCTTCTTCCTCCTCGAAGGGCGGTTCGCCTACGCCGAGCCGCTGCGGCTCGCCCTCCAGAACCTCGCGCTCGGCCGGTCGGCCGGCGCGCTCGCCGCCGCCCCCACCGGCACGGCGGTGCGGGTCGAGGTGCGCGACCCCGACTACACGCCGGAGCTGCAGGGGCGGCTGGGGAAGCTCGAGGGGGCGATCTCGAAGCAGCGGACGGTGAAGTTCCGGTACTGGTCGATCTACCGCGACGAGGAGGAGGAGCGCACGCTCAACCCCTACGCGCTCCTGCCGGAGAACGGCTCGTGGTACGTGATCGGGCACGACCTCGACCGCGACGACATCCGCACCTTCAGGGTGTCGCGGATCCGCTCCGACATCCGCTTCGCGACGCGGCGCGAGCGCGACTTCCGGCTGCCCGAGGACTTCGACATCGAGCTGTACCGCGGCCGCACCGAATGGCAGTTCGGCGACGTCGTGGGCGAGGCGCGCATCGAGGTGGCGCCCGACACGGCCTGGTGGGTGGAACGCGCCTACGGCGGCGTCCGCAACCGCATCGAGGGAGAGGTCTTCACGACCGAGTACGCGTCGTCGACGCTGCTCGCCCGCTGGATCCTGCGGCAGGACGGGCGGGCCGTGCCGCTCGAGCCGTCCGAGCTGCGCCGCCTCGTCGTCGAGGGCGCCCGCGCCGCTCGCATCGCGCACGAAGGGCCGCCGCCGACGCCGGCGGTCGAGCTGGAGCCGTCGACCGAGGAGGGCGCCGCCGACCGCTCCGCCGGCCCGGTCGCGCCCGAGCGCTTCGGCGTGCTCCAGTCGCTGCTCGCCTACCTGCTGGCCGCCTGCGGCGACGAACGCGAGGCACGCATCCCCGCCTCGGAGCTCTCGAGCCGGTTCTCGATCCCGGAGGAGCAGCTCGAGGAGCACCTGTCGCTGCTCAACCTCGTCAACTTCGGCGGCGGCTGCTACGCCGTCTACGCCGAGCTGCACGGCGACGAGGTGCACGTCGACAAGGAGCTCTTCGGGGACACGTTCCGGCGCCCGCCCCGGCTGACGCCGCTCGAGGCGAGGGCGATCCGCCTGGCGCTCGAGTTCGTGGGACCGATGATCGCCGCCGGCGCCCACTCGCCCCTCGATCGCGTGCGCGCCAAGCTCGAGGAGACGTTCGGGGCGTTCGAGCTGACGCAGACCCCGGCGCCGCACGCCGGCGCCGAGGAGGGTCTCGTCGACTCGCTCACCCAGGCGATCGAGAAGCACCGGCTGGTGGAGATCGAGTACCTGAAGCCCGAGGAGCAGGAGGTGGTGACGCGCACGGTCGAGCCGTACTCGATCGAGCGCCGGCTCCCGCACTGGTACGTCCACACCTGGGACGTCGAGCGCGACCAGCCGCGCTCCTACCGGCTCGACCGGATGCGCAAGGCGAAGCTGCTGCGCAAGACGTTCCGGCCGCGCGACGGCTTCGACCCGTCCGAGCTCCACACCGCGACGACGGCCCGCATCTGGTACTCGCCGTCGGTCGCGCGCTGGGAGGTCGAGAAGGGCGCGCGGGCGCTCGCCGACGGCGGGGCGCTGGCCGACAAGATCGTCGGCAGCGCCGACTGGCTCGTCGGCGAGGTCGTCTCCTACCGCGGCGAGGCGGTCGTGCTCGAGCCGCCCGAGTTGCGCGCGCGGGTGGCCCAGCGCGCGCGCGAGCTGGCGGCGGAGCTCAGGCCGTCTAGGCGGGCAGCCTCAGCGTGAAGGTGGCGCCCCGGCCGGGTGCCGACGAGACCTCGAGCGAGCCGCCGTGCGCCTCCGCGATCGACCGGGCGATGTACAGCCCGAGGCCGGTTCCGGGCTTCGAGTTCCCGGCCGTGACGCGGCCGAACTTCTCGAAGATCAGCGGCTGGTCTTCGACGGCGATCCCGGGCCCGTGGTCGTGCACCGTCACGAAGACGCTGCCGTCGCCGCGCGTGACCCGCACCTCGACCGGCTCCCCGGTGGGCGAGTACTTGACCGCGTTGTCGATCAGGTTGACGAGAACCTGCCGCAGGCGCTCGGGGTCCCCGCGCACGTCCACGCGGCCCGCGGCCGCCGGGGCGCTCACGGGAACCTCGTCCTGGCCGACCGACGCGGCCGCCACCGACTCGTCGACGAGCCGGGAGAGGTCGACCTCGCGGAACCGGTAGGTGAAGGCGCCCGAGTCGATGCGGGAGGTGTCGAGCACGTCGCCGATCAGCGTCGCGAGGCGATTCGTCTCGTCGCCGATCAGCGCGAGGAAGGACTCCCGCTGCTCGGGCAGCAGCTCGCGCCAGCGCGCCTGCAGCGTCCGCGCCGCGCCGATCACCGCCGCCATCGGGCTGCGGAGCTCGTGCGAGACCACCGAGACGAAGTCTGCTCGCAGCTCGGAGAGGCGCCTCAGCTCCTCGACCGTGCGGCGCTCGCCTTCGTAGGCGCGTATGTTCTGCACCGCAGTCGCCGCGAGCCGGCCGAGCAGGCTCACGAGCTCCTGCTCGTGCGCGTCGAACGAATCCGGCTCACGCCTGCCGATCGAGATCAGCCCGACGGCTCGTGCGCCGACGAGCAGCGGCGCCACCACGCGGCAGCGGATCCCCAGCTCGACGAGCGTCCGCTCCTCGGCGAACGCCGGCTCGCGCATGTCGCGGCGGTAGACCGTCTGCGCCCGTGCCTGGAGCTCGGCCAGCACGTTGTTCTCCAGCGAGAGCTGCGTCCCGGGAGGCATCACCTCCTCCGCGCGGGAGCCGGCGGTCGCGATCACGCGGGCGGCACCCTCCTCGGCCAGCACGATCGCCATCCGCTCGAAGGGCACGAGCCCGCGCAGCTCGCGGATGAAGGCGCCGAACGCCTCGTCCAGGACGAGCGACGAGCTCAGCGCCCGCGCGCAGCGGTTGGCCGCGTCGAGCAGGTCGCTGCGGCGCCCCAGCTCGTCACGCAGCGCCTCCGCCTCCTCGGCGCGGAGCACCGCGGTCGCCCGCTGCTCGTCGAGGCGGGCGTAGAGCCAGCCCACGAGCATCGCCATCAGCAGGCCGGCGCCCGCCTGGAACGTGACGTAGTCCGTCCGGAAGGTGCCGTCGAAGAAGTCCGCCCGTCGCTGCTCGAACCAGGCGGCCACCGGGATCGACGCCAGTGCCAGGCCGATCCCGCCCGACAGGCCGAAGCGGGCCGCCCCGGCGACGATCACGAGGAAGAGCAGCTGGCGCGTCGGCGTCCCCGGCTCGAACGCGAACAGGATCGTGTACGCGGAGACGGCGGCGAACTCGAACGCGAGCGCGACGTAGACGAGCGCCGGCGTGAACCGGCGCTGGACGGCGAGGAAGAGCGCGACGGCGCCGGCGGTGTAGGCCCCGGTCAGGATCCAGGCGGCGGTCAGGTAGCCCGGTGGGTAGCCGGTCGTCAGCAGCACCTGCAGCACGGCGAACGGCACCGCCGCCAGCCGGACGACGCCGATCCACCACTCGAGCGGCGGCGAGCGCCTCAGACGCCACGCTCCTCGAGTCGGCGGAGCGCCCAGCCGGCATGCTCCGCGACGAGCTCGTCCTCGGCCGCCGCGGCGCGGGCCACCGCAGGGCGATGCTCGCTGCCCCCGGTGTTCCCGAGCGCGACCAGGGCGTTCCGCCGCAGGTGGCGGGCGTCGTTCCGGGGGACGTAGAGCCGGTCGAGCTCCCCCACGAGCGCGCGGCCGTCGGCCTCGAGCCAGCCGACGAGATCGACGTGCCCACCCGGGTCGGCCGCAAGGTCCGAGCGTCGCCGCTGGACGCCGCGGTTCCACGGGCACACGTCCTGGCAGATGTCGCAGCCGTAGACCTGGGCGCCGAGCGCGGAGCGGTACTCCTCCGGGATCGGCCCCGGGGCCTGCGTCCAGTAGGAGAGGCAGCGGGTGGCGTCGAGCGTGCCGGGCTCGTCGAGGGCGCCGGTCGGGCAGGCGTCGACGCAGAGCCGGCACTCGCCGCACCCGGCGTCGAGCGGCGGAGTCGGCTCGAGCTCGACGTCGGTGACGAGCGTCCCGAGCACGACCCACGACCCGTGCCGCCGCGTGATCAGCATCGTGTTCTTCCCGTAGAACCCGACGCCGCTTCGCGCGGCGGCCTCCCGGTCGACATGCTGGTTCGCGTCCACCAGCACCCGGTAGGCGCCGCCGAGCAGTCGTCCGAGCTCGTCGAGGCGCTCGCGTAGGCCGGCGTAGGCGTCGTCCCACGTGTAGCGGGCGAGCCGGCCCTGCCCGGGCTCCGGCACCTCCTCCGGCCGCCAGTAGCAATGCGCCACCGAGACGACGGTCCGCGCTCCCGGCAGCAGGCGCTCGGGATGGCACGACTCCTCCGGCCGCGCCATCGTGAACCGCATCCCGGCGAACAGGCCGCGCCGGCGGCGGTCCCGGATGTGCTGCTCGGTCGCCTCGTACGCCTCGGCGCGCGCGACGCCGTAGGCGTCGAAGCCGAGGCGGGCGCATGTCTCGCGGAGCTCGGGCGCGCGCATGCAAGGATTCTTCCCCAGGTGAAGGCAGTACGCATCCACGAGGACGGCGGGCCGGAGGTGCTCCGCTACGAGGACGTCCCCGATCCGGTCCCCGGCGAGGGAGACGTGCTCGTCGAGCTGCGGGCTGCCTCGCTCAACCACCTCGACGTCTGGATCCGCAAGGGACTGCCGTCGGTGCCGAAGCCGCGCATCCTCGGCGCCGACGGCTCGGGTGTCCTCGCCGGCACCGGCGAGCGGGTGGTGATCAACCCGGGGATCGTCCATCACGGGCGGGTTCACATCATCGGCGAGACGCGCGACGGCACCCATGCGGAGCTGATCGCTGTGCCGCGCGACTTCGTCCATCCGATCCCGGGCGACCTCTCGTTCGAGGAGGCGGCCGCCTTCCCGCTCGTCTACGAGACGGCCTACCGGATGCTCGTGCCGCGGGCCGGGCTCCGCGAGGGCGAGTGGGTGCTCGTGTGGGGCATCGGCGGCGGGGTCGCGACGGCCGTGCTCTCGATCGCCAAGGCGCTCGGTGCGCACGTCGTCGCCACCTCCTCGAGCGACGAGAAGCTCGAACGCGCGACGGCGCTGGGAGCCGACGTGGTCGTGAACCACGAGACGGACGACGTCGTCGCCGTGGTCAAGGAGGCGACCGGCGGCGGCGCGCACGTGGTCGTCGACGACGTGGGCGAGGCGACCTGGAGACGCTCTCTCGACGCGGCACGGCCCGAGGGCCGGATCGTCGTCTGCGGCGCCACCACCGGGCCGAACCCCCCGGCCGCCCTGCACCGGGTCTGGTGGAAGCAGCTCTCGATCCTCGGCTCGACGATGGGGACGCCCGACGACTTTCGCGGCGCCTACGACCTGATCGCGGCCGGCAGGGCCCGGCCGGTGGTCGACAGCGTCTTCCCGCTCGCCGAGGCGCGCGCCGCGCACGAGCGCCTCGAGGCGGGCGCCCAGCTCGGCAAGATCGTCCTCTCGATCCCGTAGCCGCCGGGCGCCCGCAAAGGCGCCCGGCGGCACGGTCGGAGCGAGTGGAGCCGGAGCTTACGGGCCGGTGGCGGCCGCGAGGGTGACGGTGGAGGTGTAGGTGCCCGCATACGCGTTGCCGGGCACCGCGACCTGCACGGTCGGGGTGACGTCGACCTTGCCGAGGCCGGTGTTGGCGGCGGCGTTGTAGAACTTCGCGGCCGTGCTCGAGACCGTGAGCGGGTACGTGACCGCGTTGGTCGCCGCGGTGCACGAGTTGCCGGCGTGGCAGGCGGCGCTGACCGCGCTCACCGTTCCCGGAGCCAGCGTGTGGCCGGAGCCGTCGCTGAAGGCCGTCGCCGCGATCGTGAGGTTCCAGCCGGCCCCGGAGCCGCGGGCATCCACCACTCCGAGCGCCGGGGCGTAGGTGACGGTCTGGTCGGTGCCGTCGAGGGTCGCCGACAGCGACGGGTTCGACGGCAGCGTCATCGAGACGCCCGCCGCGCCCGAGATCGTCGCCGTCGCCGTCAGGGTGCCCGCGACCGCCGCCGAGGCGGTCAGGAGCGCCACCACCACGACGGCGCTCGCAATCATCGTCCGCTTCCTCTTCATCTCCACTCGTCTCCTTGAAAGGGGGTTCGCTCGTGCTCGACGGATCGGATGATCGGCGGGCACGGTGGGAGCCCGAGCGGCGATCGGTATGGAACCGGTAGGAACCGGCAGGAACGAGGCGGAGCGGGCCGGTGGAGCCTCTAGCCGAAGCCGAGGATGAACTTGGCGTCGTCGGACATCTTCTCCGGCGTCCACGGGGGGTCGAAGGTCAGCTCGCTCTCGACCTCCCCCACGCCGGGGATCTCGCGCAGGGTGCGCTCGATGTCCTCCTCGATCATCTGGCCGGCGGGGCAGCCCATCGACGTGAGCGTGTAGGTGACCTTCACGTTCGGGCCCTCCAGCTCGGCGTCGTAGAAGAGACCGAGCTCGACGATGTCCATCCCGAGCTCGGGGTCCTCGACCTGGCGCAGCGCCTCGACCACCTCTTCCCGCGTCGGCATGCCTGCAGGCTAACTGAGCCTGACCTCCTCACGCCGGTCGCGGGCGAAGAAATGGATGCCGTCGACGAAGCGAACCCAGTTGCAGCGCGTGCACATGACCAGCGAGTGCGTGCGGGCCGAGTCGGCGAGGAAGCGCACGCCGTGCAGCAGGTCGCCGTTCGAGACGCCGGTCGCCGCGACGATCACCTCCTGGGGCGCGAGGTCGTCGATCGTGAAGATGCGCTCGGTGTCGTCGATCCCGTGAGCGCGCGCCTCGTCGATCTCGGCGCGCCGCGTGGGCCAGAGTTGCGCCTGCAGCTCGCCGCCGAGGCAGCGCAGCGCCGCCGCGGCGAGCACCGCCTGGCGGGTGCCGCCGATGCCGATCGCGAGGTGGTCGTTCGTGCCGCGCACGGCGGCGCTGATCGACGCGGTCACGTCGCCGTCCTGGATCAGCTTGATCCGCGCCCCCGCCGCACGGATCTCCTCGATCAGGTCGTGGTGCCGCGGCCGGTCGAGCACGATCGCGGTGACGTCGTTCACCATGCGCCCGAAGGCCTCGGCGATCGAGCGGATGTTGTCGCCGACGGGTCGCTGCAGGTCGATCGACCCGCGCACGCGCGGCCCGACCGCCATCTTGCGCATGTACATGTCGGGGAGCGAGGGGATGGATCCGCGCGGTGCGGCCGCGATCATCGAGACGGCGTTCGTGCCGCCGCGCGCGACGACGGCGCGGCCTTCGAGCGGGTCGAGCGCGAGGTCGAACTCCTCCCCGCCCGCACCGATCTCCGACCCCGCCGGCAGCTGGTCGCCGTCGTCCGGCCCGCCGATCACGACCCTGCCGCTGATCGGCATGCGCTCGAGCGCGAGGCGCGCCCCCGAGAACGCGGCGTCCTCGGCCGCCTCCTTGTCGGCCCGGCCGAGCCACCGGGCACCGGCGAGCGCCGCCCGCTCGGTCACCCGGGCGAAGGTCTCGCACTGGCACTGCGGCCGCGTGTCGCTGCGGTCCGGCATCGTCACGTCTCACCGATCCGCTCGGCGGCGCGCATCACCAGGTCGATCACCTCGTCGATCGTCCGCTCCACGTTTGCATTCTCGACGACGCGCACGCTCTCGCGTCGGGCGCGCTCGACGATGTGCGTCTGGATCCGGCGGATGTCGTCGATCCGCTCGAGGTACTTCTCCATCGCGCGCACGCCACCGGTCGCGGCGTCGCGGACGTGGAAGTGCATGCGGTGCATCTCGGCGTCCGAGATCTCGAGCACGACGTGCACGAGCACGGCGCCCTCGAGCCGCTTCGCCAGCAGGCCAGGGACGAGGTGGACGCCCTCGAGCACCATCGACCACCCTTCGGTGAGGGAGCGCCGCAGCGCCGCGTCGACGCCGACGCACACGTGCCGGCACTGGTCGACGAACCCGACGACCGTCGGGTCACCCGTCACCTCGGGATCGACCGCGGCCCCCGCCTCGAAGCTCGAGTAGTGGATCGCCGGCATGAACTCGGGCGAGAAGAACGCGCGCATCGTCTGGCGGATGAAGTCGGTCGACGCGACCCGGGTGATGCCGAGCCGGTGCGCGACCTCCGCCGCCACCGTCGACTTGCCCGTCCCCGTCGAGCCCCCGACCAGAACGATCACGGGCACGTCGAGCGCCTGCAGGTCGGCCAGCCGCCGGAGCCGCCTCGCGGCCGCTCGCTCCCGGCTCCTCGCCGAGCACCTCGCGGGCGAGCACCTCGAACCGGTCCATCGCGAGCGACGGCGCGCCGCGCCTCGGCGAGGTCGAGCTCGATGCGACGGGCCAGCTGGTAGGCCTGGTCGGCGGGCACGGCGGCCGCGATCAGCGCGCGCGCCATCAGCCCCTTCGAGTACGGGAAGTCGGCGTCGCCGAGCGGGAGCGGCTCGCCGTGGCGCGGCTGCGGGCTCATCGAGCCGCCGCCGGGCAGGTGCCGAGCAGGAGCTCGTCGACCCCGTCGCCGACGAGCTCGTTCCGTCCCAGCACGACCCGCCGGCCGTGGGCGAGCGCATGCTCCGCCACGACGTCGATCGCGGCGGCCTTCAGCTCCACGAGGTACGTGTCGGCGTCGAGCGACGCCAGCTCGGCCTCCAGCGCCGCCCGGTCGGCGAGTTGCGCCGACACGTGCACGACGTCGGCCTCGAGGTGGCGAGACGTCCGTGGCACCCGCGGTGAAGACGGCGACGCGCCCCTCGAGCGGCGCGCGACCGGCTGCAGCCCGGAGCGTCGGCGTCGACACCGATCCGGAGCACGACGTCCGAGATCAGGCGGCGGTAGAGGTTCAGGTAGGCCCGGTCGTCGTGGTCGCGCCCGACGACCAGCACGCGCCGGTCGACCGCGATCGGCGGGATCGCGGCACCGCTGCCGTCGAACACGACGACGTCGGGAGCGCGCCCGGCCGCGATCCGGGCGCCCTCGAGCACGTTCGAGAAGAAGACCGCGCCCGCCAGCCCGCCGCCGGCACGGCGGCAGCCGACCGTCGGGCACGCCGCAGAGCGCGGCGGTCTCGAGGTGGTCGGAAGCGGCGTGGCGTCCCGCACGGGAGAGCCGCACGAGCTCGTCGAGCCGAAGGCGGCCGCTCGATCACCTCCGGCTCGGCGGGCCCGCCGCGGCCCATCGCGACCACGACCACGTCGCGGTCGCGCGCGAGCAGCCGGGCGAGCTGCCCCGTGACCGCCGTCTTGCCGACGCGCTTGCCGGTGCCGATCACCGCCACCGAGGGAATGTCGAACGGCTCGAAGCGCGGCGGGTCGAAGCGGAAGTCGGCGCCGACGTACGCAAGCCCCTCGGCCAGAGCGCGCGAGGCCCAGCGCAGGCGCTCGGCCGGCCCGAGCACGGGCTCGTCCGAGAGGTCGACGACCACCGAGGCGCCCCTCGAACCCGTCGACGAGCGGCACACCGTAGTCGAGCTCGTCGCCGCGCAGCTTCTCGCCGCCTCCGACGAGGATCGCCCCCACGAACTCGTACGGGAGCGCCGCGAGCGCGTCGCGCACGACGGGCGGGTAATGCTCGCCGTCGACGAGCGCCACCGCACGCGTCATCGCCGGGTCGTGACCTCGCGCTCGATGCGGCCCGTGTACTTCTCGTACTCGCCCGTCGCGAGGTCGAACTGGATGATCAGCTCCTGGCCGTGGAAGGGATACCGCCGCCAGATCGAGACGTGCGTTCCCTCGACCTCGACGACGTTGTAGCAGGGTCTCGTGTTGCCACGAAGACGAAGGGTCGAGACCGTGCCGGTGTTCACGACGAACAGGCTCTCGAGCTTCCAGGCGTACGGCACGTGCTTGTGCCCCGAGAGCACCAGGTGGACGCCGGCGCGCTGGAGGCACTCGATCGCGTCGCCGGCGTCGTAGACCACGTTGCGCTCCCGCCCGGTGCCGGGGATCGGCAAGAGGTGATGGTGCAGGACGAAGACCCGCAGGGTCGACGGGCGCCGCCGCGAACTGCTCCTCGATCCACCCGTAGCGACCGCGACCGATCTGCCCGTGGTCGAGGTCGGGCTCGGTGGAGTCGATCGCGACCACCGTGGCGCCGCGCTTGTGGACGACGGTGCTGCGCTCGCCGATCAGCTCCTCGAAGTGCACGTAGCCCACGTTGCGCGAGTCGTGGTTCCCGGGGACGACGACGACCTGGTCGCAGTCGATCGTGTCGAGGTAGCGGCGCGCCGCGAGGTACTCCTCCTTGAAGCCGAACGTCGTCAGATCGCCGGAGCACACGACGATGTCGGGTTTCAGCTCGTTGATCTCGGCAATCGCTCTCTCCATCAGGTCCGCGACGAAGTGCGGGTCGCCACAGTGGATGTCGGAGAGATGCGCGATCGTGAGATCCATGCAGGCGGAGTCTAGGACATCCGAAGAGGTTGCTACCCTGCCTGCAGTGTTGCCGGAAACGCCCGTTTTCCAGGCATATTGCGGTGAGTCACCGCCGCGGTTCGCCAACCCCGCCGAGCTCGAGTACGCGAAGATCCTCGACTGGTACGGGATCCCGTGGCAGTACGAGCCGACGACGTTCGTGCTGGAGCGCGACGAGGAGGGCCGCGTGACGGAGGCGTTCTCCCCCGACTTCTACCTGCCGGAGCAGGATCTGTACCTCGAGGTGACGGTGATGAAGCAGTCGCTCGTCACACGCAAGAACCGCAAGCTCCGGAAGCTCCGGAAGCTGTACCCGCACATCAGGATCAAGCTGTTCTACGAACGCGACTTCGAGCGGCTCGCGGTCCGCTTCGGGCTCGCGAAGGCGTCCTGAGCTCGCTGGCGGCACGCGGCTCGTCTCGCTCCGACGCGCGGATCGGAGAGGTCTTCCTCGACGCGGACGAGATCCGCGCCCGCGTGCGCGAGCTCGGCGCCGAGCTCGCCCGCGACTACGAGGGGCGCGAGCCGCTCCTCGTCGGGTCGCTCAAGGCGTGCGTCCCCTTCGTCTGCGACCTCTCCCGGTCGGTGCCGATCGCGCCACGCGCTCGACTTCGTCGAGCTCGCCGGCTACGGCGACCGCAGCGGCGGGATCCGCTTCCTCAAGGATCTCGACGCGGAGATCGACGGGCGCGACGTGGTGCTCGTCGACGCGGTGATCGACACGGGTCTGACGATGCACTACCTCGTCCGGTCGCTCGGCCTGCGCAACCCGGGGTCGCTGCACATCGCGAGCCTGTTCGACCGGCCGTACCGCCGGCTCGTCGACGACCTGCCGGTCCGGTACGTCGGGTTCACGATCCCGGACGAGTTCTTCGTCGGCTACGGCTTCGAGCTCGAGGAGCGCTTCCGCAACCTGCCCGACCTGCGGCTCGTGCGGCCGGCCGCGGCGCCCGAGTTTTAGGTCCGGCTAAAATAGCGGTGTGATCTTCTCCCGAGAGCCGCTGCCGCCCGGCCTGCGCACGGTCGACGAGGCCCTGCACCGCACCCGCTTCCGTGCCCTGCCCTTCCTCGGGCCGGCGTTCATCGCCTGCGTCGCGTACATCGACCCCGGAAATTTCGCCACCAACATCGCGGGCGGCTCGCGGTTCGGCTACCGGCTCGTCTGGGTGATCGTGCTCTCGAACCTGCTCGCGATGCTGATCCAGACGCTCTCCGCGAAGCTCGGGATCGCGACCGGGCGCAACCTCCCGGAGCTGTGCCGCGAGCGCTTCTCGCGCCGGGTCGCGATCGGGCTGTGGCTGCAGGCGGAGGCGATCGCGATGGCGACCGACCTGGCCGAGTTCCTCGGCGCGGCGATCGGCTTCGACCTGCTCTTCGGCTGGGGCCTCTTCTGGTCGGCGGTCGTCTCGGGGGTGGCGGCGTTCGCGATCCTGGAGCTCGAGCGCTTCGGGGCCCGCCCGCTCGAGGCGGTGATCGCCGTGCTCGTCGGCGTGATCGGCGCCTGCTACGTCGCCGAGCTGACGTTCGCCCACCCCGACTACGGCGCCGTCCTCCACCACGCGGTCGTCCCCACAGCTGGGCGGCAGCGAGTCGGTGCTGCTCGCCGTCGGCATCCTCGGCGCGACCGTGATGCCGCACGTCATCTACCTCCACTCCGCCCTGACCCAGGACCGGCTCGTGCCCGAGACGGACGAGGACGCGCGAACGCTGCTGCGCTACACCCGCCTCGACGTCGTGATCGCCATGTCGATCGCGGGCCTGATCAACGTCGCGATGCTGGTGATGGCCGCCTCGACCTTCTTCCAGAGCGGACGTCTGCACATCGACTCGCTCGACGGCGCCCACCGGACGCTCGAGCCGATCCTCGGCAGCGCCTCCGGCGTGCTGTTCGCGCTGGCGCTGATCGCATCCGGGCTCTCGAGCTCGGCCGTCGGGACGCTCTCGGGCCAGGTGGTCATGCAGGGCTTCATCCGGCGGCAGATCCCGGTCACGGTGCGGCGGCTCGTGACGATGGTGCCGGCGTTCGTCGTGATCGCGATCGGGCTCGACCCGTCGCGGACGCTCGTGCTCTCGCAGGTCGTCCTCTCGTTCGGCATCCCGTTCGCGCTCGTGCCCCTGGTCGTCTTCACCGCCCGTCGCGACGTGATGGGCGCGCTCGTCAACCGGCGGGTGACGACGGCGGCCGCGGCGCTCGTCGCCGCGCTGATCGTGGCCCTGAACGTCTTCCTGCTCCTGCAGGTCGCGGGCGATTCGGCTGAGAGGAAAAGACGGGCGCCCCGGGGGAGGCGCCCGCTCGTCGGGAGACGACCTGGTTCCGGCAAGGTGCGGACGTGCCCCACCCGGCACTCTCTTACCGGTTGCAACTCGTAAACGAAGCAGGCGCCCGATCGGTTACGGGTGCACGGCGGTTACGGACCCGCCGCCCGGGGGTACGCGAGCCACTGCCCACCGCCACCGCCGAGGAGAAGACGACGTGTCCGTGCTCCTGATCGCTCTGCTGGTCGTGATCGCCCTGTTCGTGCTCGGCTTCGCGCTGATCAAGTTCCTGATCTGGGTCGCGATCGTCCTCGCGATCATCTGGCTGATCGGCCTGTTCGTGCGCGGCGCCGAGGGCTCGCGCTGGTACCGCTGGTAATCGTCTCAGAGGTAGCCGAGCGGGTCGACCGGGTTGCCGTCGACCCGCACCTCGAAGTGGAGGTGCGGGCCGGTGCAGTGCCCCGTGCAGCCGACGTAGCCGATCACCTGGCCCTGGTCGACGTGCTGGCCGCAGGCGACCGCGATCGAGCTCTGGTGGCCGTAGGCGGTCGCGAGGTTGCCGCCGTGGTCGAGCACGACGAGGTTGCCGTAGCCGGACTCCCAGCCGCAGTAGATGACCGTTCCCGCCGCCGCGGCGTGGATCGGCGTGCCCGTGCCGACGCCGATGTCGATCCCCTCGTGCATCCGGCCCCAGCGCCAGCCGAAGGGGCTCGTGATCGGCCCCTGCACCGGCCAGACGAGGCCGGCGGTCGACGGCGTCTGGGTCGGGCCGCTCGACCGCGCCTGCGCGGCGCGAATCTGGTCGCCGAGCGCCTGGCTCGCCTGCTGCAGCGCGTCGATCTCGCTCGCCTCGGCCTGCTCGGCCGCGGAGAGCTGCGAGAGGTCGACGAGCTTCCGGTCCTTGGTCGTCGAGAGGTCGTTCCGGGCGCCGACGAGCTCGTCGCGCACGTTGCGCTCCTGGGTGGTTCGCGAGGCGATCACGGCCGTCTCCCCGCGCAGCGAGACGCGCAGCCGCTTCGTCCGCGCACGGGCGTGCGCGACGCGGCGCTTCGAGGCTGCCACCTCCGCGGCGATCGTGCGATCCTGGGCGGCGATCTCGTCCAGGTACTGGACCTTGTCGACCGCGTCCTGGATGCTCCCGGCGCCGAGGAGCACGTCCAGCGTCGACGGATCGTCGGATTCGTAGATCGCGACGATCCGCTGCGAGAGCACGCTGGTCGCGCGCCGCACCTGGCCGGTCAGGAAGACGAACCGGCGCGTCTGCCAGCGGTAGAGGGCGTTCAGCGCGCGCGAGCCGGTGCTCGTGCAGCGAGAGGTCCGCTTCGAGCGTCTGCAGCCGCAGCGAGACGTCGCCCACGCGCGCCTCGAGCGCGCGGATCCGCGTGGTGTAGTCGGCCACCTGGTTGCGCAGCGCCTGCTCCTGCCGCTTCTGAGAGCTGAGGCGGCTCTGCAGCGTCGAGATCTGCGCGTCGACGTGCTTCTTCTTCGCGATCGGGCTCGGCCCGCCGAAGGCGGGCGTGGCGGCCACGAGCAGGATCAGAGCTGCGAGCGCGAGCCGCCGCATGATCCGGTGTTCGTCGCCGGTCGGTCGCTAGTCCTGCGCGGACGGGATGGTCGCCTCGTCCGGCGGCGGCGACGGCTCGGGAACCGGCGCCGGCGTCGGCGGCGTTCCCTCGTCCGGCGGGGGGCTGGGCTCCTGCGGGAGGTCGGGTTGCTCCATGGCGGGAGGGTAGCCGCGCTCCCGGTCGACGGCCCGCAGCGCCAAGGCGGCGGCGCGCCGGAGCGGGCCGAGCAGCGCCTGGTAGTCGTCGTCGGAGACCTTCCCGGTGCGATGGTCGAACTCGAGCTCCTTCAGCGCCGCGAGCGCCCGGTCGCGCTCCTCGGCCAGCGCCAGCAGCCGCTCCTCGCGCGCGCCCGGGGCGTCGAGCCGGTCGTCGTCCGCCACGGGCTCCCGCAGGAACGGCAGCGCCACGAGCACGACGGCGACCGTGGCGACGAGCACGCCGAGGAGCAGGGCGAGCGCGGTCACACGCGCGCGGGCGCGAGGCGGGTCACGAGCCGCCGCTGCTCGCGGGCGTCGGGCCACAACGCGATCGCCGAGCCGAGCACGAAGACGATGCCGGCGATCCAGATCAGGTTGACGAGCGGCTTCACGAGCACCTGCACGTAGATCAGGCCGGTCTTCGGGTGGGACTCCTCGACGATCACGTACAGGTCCTCCGCGCGGAGCCAGTCCGTCTTGATCCCCACCTCGCGCGACGGCTCCGGCGGGTTGAAGTACTGGTTGTCGCCGGAGCGGATCGTGCCGCTCCAGCGGCCGCGCACGTCGAGCGCCGCCCGCGTCTCCCTCGCGTTCGCGGTCGTGTGCGTCGTCACCCCCCGGTTCGTGAGCGTGTAGCCGGCCACCGTCATGCTCTGCCCGAGCGCGAGTCGCTGCTCGCGGTTCGTCGAGTACGCGCTCGAGCCGGCGATGCCGATCGCGAGCAGCACGACCGCGGCGTGCACCACGTAGCCGCCGTAGCGCCGGCGGTTGCGCGCGACCAGCACGAACAGCGAGCCGGCGGCGCGTGTTCCCCGCACGAGCTCGACGAGGATCGTCGCGAGCACGAACGCCGAGAATGAGTAGGCGATCAGGCCGGGCTTCGACGAGCCCGCGCCCACGGCGAGGAGCAGCGCCCCGCAGGCGACCGCGGCCGCAGTCGGCCAGGCGAGCGTCCGGGCGAGCGCGCGGACGCTCGTGCGGCGCCAGGCGATCAGGGGGCCGATCCCCATCAGGAGCAGCAGCGGCAGCCCGAAGGCGCGCAGGAAGAAGTCGTAGTAGGGCCGGCCGATCGTGCGGGTCTCGCCCTTCACGAGCTGGGTGACGATCGGGAAGAGCACACCCCAGAGCACCGTCAGGCAGAGGGCGACGAGTAGCAGGTTGTTGTAGAGGAACGTCGCCTCGCGCGAGAAGGGCGACTCGAGCTTCGTGCGGGCCTTCAGCAGCGGCAGGCGGAACGAGGATCAGGCCGACCGAGAAGAGCGAGGAGATGACGACGAACGCGAGGAACCAGCTGCCGATCGGGCTCTTGGCGAACGAGTGGATCGAGTTGACGACGCCCGAGCGCGTCAGGAACGTCCCGAACACCGAGAGCTCGAACGCCAGCGCGACGAGCACCATGTTCCAGACCCTCAGCATCCCCTTCCGCTCCTGCACCATCACCGAGTGCAGGAACGCCGTCGCCGCGAGCCACGGCATCAGGGCGGCGTTCTCGACGGGATCCCAGGCGTAGTAGCCGCCCCACCCCACCTCGACGTACGCCCAGTGGGCGCCGAGCAGCTGCCCGAAGCCGAGGAACATCCAGGCGGCCAGTGTCCAGCGCCGCGTCGCCACGATCCAGCGCTCGTCGGTTCGCCCGGAGAGCAGCGCGCCGGCCGCGAAGGCGAACGGCACCGCCAGGCCGACGTAGCCGAGGTAGAGCATCGGCGGATGCGCGACCATGTAGGGGTTCTGGAGGCTCGGCGTCAGCCCGGCGCCGTCGAGGGGAGCGGTCTGGGTGTCGAAGGGGCTCGCGACCGCGACGAGCACGAAGGCGAAGAACGTCCCGATCCCGGCGAGCACCGGTACGACCCAGGCGGTCAGGTCACGGAGGAGGCGCCGGTTGACGGCGACGGCGAGCGCGCCGTAGCCGGTCAGCACGAGCAGCCAGAGCAGGAGCGATCCCTCCTGGCCGCCCCAGAACGCGCTCAGCGCGTACGCGGTCGGCAGCGCCCGGTTGGTATGGGCGGCGACGTAGCTGAACGAGAAGTCGTGCCGCACGAGCGCCGTCGCGAGGACGGCCGCTGCGAGCAGCGTCGAGCCGAACGCGCAGAAGAGCGCGTTCCGGGCCGAGGTGGCGAGCCGGCGACGGTTCTGGCGCGCCGCGACGGCGCCCGCGACCAGCGCATAGACGAGCAGACCGAGGCTGACGACGAGCGCCGCGCGGCCGAGATCGGCCATCAGGCCTTGCTGGGCGTGGTCGTGTACTTCGACGGGCACTTCGTGACGATGTCGCTGCCCGACAACCTGCCGCCCGTGTAGCTACCGGAGACGACGACGCTCCGGCCGACCTTGAAGAGCGGCGGCGGGTTCGTCCCGTGGTAGACGACGTTCACCCGGCGCGGGCTCGACCCCGTCGGGTCCTTCAGCGCGAAGCGCAGCCCGTGTGCCGCGTGCGGGTCGCCCGCGAGCGGCCCCACCACGATTCCGACCACCGCCAGCTTGCCGTTCTGGCCCTTGATCTGGCTGGGCGTGAGCGTCGGCGTCGAGTGGCCGGCGACCGCGGTGTAGAGCAGGAAGACTGCGAGCACGGCTGCGACCGAGAGGGCGACGACCAGCCGCGCGGGGCTGCGCGTTGACACGCCGATAGGTTAGCGAGCTAGCGGTCGGCCGAGGCGGTTTGCCTGCGCCCCGGCACCCGGTACCCGTGGTCGGCGCAGAGCGAGCCCGGGGAGTCCTCGGTCAGGGCGTCGCAGTAGCCCTTGCCGTACGCGGCGCGCATGAACGCGGCGACGACGTCGAGCGACCAGTCCGTGATCCCGGCCGCCTCGCGCCAGAGGTCGGCGAGCCGAAGGTCGATGTCGAGCTCGAGCAGGTCGATACGAGAAGGGCGGCTGGACATGGCCACCAGGGTAGGAATCGCGTCGGACGGACTCAGACCAGCCGGCTGCGCGCCTCGTCCAGCAGCGCCAGCGGCTGCTCGAGGACGCCGAGCGGGAGCACCTTCACGCCGTCGGCGCGCAGCCGCTCGGCGAGCTCCTCGAACTCGAGGTCGCCGGTGTCGATCACGACGACCGCCGGCGCGTTGTCGTCGAACGTCGACCGGGCGTCCTCCGGGCTGGCGGCGAGCAGCACCTCGAACCCGTCCGTGCCGAGCAGCTTCCGGAGCAGGTCGGCCGCGCCGAGCCGTCTCTCCGCGAGCAGGACGCGCAGCCGCGTGCCGCCGAAGACGTCTCCGCGCGCGATCCGCTCAGAGAGCAGGCGATGCGCCTCCCCCGGCCGCCGGCCGTGTGCGACCTCGTCGCGGACGAAGCGCAGCTGGTCGACCTGGTCGCGGGAGTAGAGCCGCTGTCCGCCCTCGGAACGCTGCGGGACGACGAGCGCGTAGCGCGTCTCCCAGGTGCGGATCGTTCCTGCGGAGAGGTCGAGCATGCGTGCGACCGCCCCGATCGAGAACAGCGGGCGGGCCGGTTGGGTCGCCGGGGGATAGTCGGGCGTCATCGCCCCCTCGCCGGCCGCCGCGGCAGAATCCCCGTCAATGTCCCTTCAGCTCCATTTCGGTCCGGCGCGCGTCCCCGTGCGCGACTCGCCCGCCGCGGCGGTGGAGGCGCTGGTCGAACGCGGGTTCACGGCGTGCGAGATCGATTTCGAGGGCCGCTTCTGGATGGACTACGACTTCGCCGCCGAGTTCGGTCGGCGCTGCCTGGAGCATGACATCGCCCTCTCGATCCATGCGCCGATTGCCGGCTTCATGGGGCATGCCGAGCGTGGCAAGAAGCTCAACATGGCGGTCGGGATGCTCGACCACTCGGCGGGGATCGCGCGTGCGGCCGGCGCGGAGCTCGTCGTCTTCCATCCCGGCTTCCTGCTCGGGCGCAGCCGCGAGGACGCGATCGACGCGGTCGTCGAGCAGCTGGGCGAGCTGCGCGAGCGGCTCGAGGGCAAGGATCGAGCTGTCCCGTTCGGCATCGAGGTGATGGGCCGGGTGCGCGAGCTCGGCTCGCTCGCCGACGTCTGCGCGATCGCCGGGCGGCTCGGCTGGGTGCGGCCGGTCGTCGACTTCGCGCACATGCATGCGACCTCCGACGGGGCGTTCACGTCCGTCGAGCCGTTCGCCGAGGCGCTCGCACACGCCGACGCGGTCCTGGAGCCGGGTGCCCCCTTCCACATCCATTTCTCCGACATCCAGTTCGCGAACCGGAACGAGACGAAGCACCTGGCCTACGGCGAGGGCACACTGCGTGCCGAGCCGCTGCGGGAGGCGCTCGCGCGGTTCGCGCGCCCCGCGACGGTCATCTCCGAGTCTCCCACCGAGGAGTCGACGCAGACGATCGGGGCGATTCTCCGCGCGCAGAGCGCGTAGATAGGCTCACCCAGCATGCTCGATCCGAAGGCATTCAAGGCATACGACGTGCGCGGGCTCTATCCCGGCGAGCTCGACGAGGCCGGCGCCTACGCGACCGGCCGGGCGTACGTGGAGCAGTTCGACGCGCGGCGGATCGCGGTCGGGCGCGACATGCGGCTCTCGTCGCCCTCGATGGCTCAGGCGGTGCGCGAGGGCGCGGCCGACGCCGGCGCCGAGGTGCTCGACCTCGGCCTCGTCGGCACCGAGATGCTCTATTTCGCGGTGGGTGAGCTCGAGCTCGACGGCGGCGTGATGGTGACCGCCTCGCACAATCCGAAGGAGTACACGGGCATGAAGATCGTCCGCGCCGGCGCGCTGCCGGTCGGGGGCGAGTCGGGTCTGATGGACGTCCGCGACCGGGCTGCCGCCGCAGCCTGGCGCGAGACGACCCGTGGCACGATCCGCGACGAGGACGTCTGGTCGCGCTTCGTCGACCGCGTGCTCTCGTTCGTCGACGCCGACGCACTGCGCCCGCTGCGGATCGTGATCGACGCCGCCAACGGGATGGCGGGCGCGATGTTGCCGCCGGTGCTCGACCGCCTGCCGATGCTCGACGTCGTGCGGTGCTTCTTCGAGCCCGACGGCTCGTTCCCGAACCACGAGCCGAACCCGCTGCTGCCGGAGAACCGCGAGTTCATCGTCGAGCGGACGCGGGCCGAGGGTGCGGACTTCGGCGTCGCCTACGACGGCGACGCCGACCGGTGCTTCTTCGTCGACGACTCCGGCGAGTTCGTGCCGGGCGACTTCACGACGGCGCTGTTCGCGCAGTCGATCCTCTCCCGCGAGCCGGCCGGGAAGGTGATCTACGACGTGCGCGCGTCGTGGGCGGTGCCGGAGGCGATCTCGGCGGCAGGCGGCGTGCCGCTCGTCAACCGGGTCGGGCATGCGTTCATCAAGCAGCGGATGCGCGAGGAGGGCGCCGTGTTCGGCGGCGAGGTATCCGCGCACTACTACTTCCGCGACTTCTCCCAGGCCGATTCCGGGACGATTCCGTTCCTCCTGATGTGCGAGCTCGTGTCGCGGCGCGGGAAGCTGAGCGGGGTGCTCGCCGAGCTGCGGTCACGGTACTTCATCACCGGCGAGATCAACACGCCGGTCGCCGACGTGCCGGCGAAGCTGCGCGAGCTCGAGGAGCGGTTCGGGCCCGCGGGCACGGTGTCGCATCTCGACGGGCTCTCGGTCGAAGCCGACGAATGGCACTTCAACGTCCGCCCCTCGAACACGGAGCCCCTGCTGCGCCTGAACCTGGAGGCCCGCTCGCAGGAGCTCATGGAGCGGAAGCGAGACGAGATCCTGGCCGCGATCCGCGCGTAGCGCCCGCCACGACGAGTACCCGGTCGGTGCTCGGCACCGGCACGGGCCTGCCGATCCCGTCCGCCACGAACTCGCGGAAGGAGACCCGGGCGGTCTCCGGACTGCCGGCGAACCGGCCGAGCAGCCAGCCGGCATCCAGGCAGGCCGGAGGGTGGCCGCGGCCGAGGGTGGCTGCCATGCTGCTCCACCGCCACGCCTCCGGGCGCTCGATCAGGCCGGCGCGCACCGGGTTCAGCAGGGTGTAGCGCACGACCTCGAGCAGGTACGACTCGTCGGGGACGAGGTGACTCGTGAACCGGTCGCCGAAGAGGTGATCGGTGCGGTTCAGGGTCCGGTTCGACGTTCGCGCGATGCGGCCGTTCAGCTCGCGCATCCCCGCCGAGAGGCGCTCGTAGATCTGGAGCACCGCGTGGTAGTGGTTCGGCATCAGGCAGTACGCCAGCACGCGCCACCCGTGGCGCCGGGACGCCCGCTCGAGCTCGCGGACGAAGAGCCTCCCGCTCCAGTTCCCGAAGTAGATGCGCCGGCGATCGTTCCCCCGCGTGTGGAGGTGGTAGAAGGCGTCAGGCACCTCGATCCGAGTCGGTCTTCCCATCCCGGCCACGGTAGGCGAGCGCGGCCCCGGCCACCATTGTCCGTTTCACAATCGGCGCGAAGTTGGCCCACCCCCGTATCGGTGACAGACACCGATCGACCGGCGCGTGCCCCGTGTAACGGGCGCAATCACTCCGCGTGCCGCTGGTGACTGGCACCGAAACGGGGGCCCCGCGTCACCGCCGGCGCCGGCCAGGGCGGCGGTTAGCATCGCGCTTGCATGATCGAGCTCGGGCACGTGACCGATCGGAAGCCGCCGTTTCGCTACGCGGCCTACCAGCGCGTCGGCTTTTCCGAGACCGACGCACAGGGGGTCGTCTACTACGGCCGCTACATGCCCTACTTCGACGTCGCCCGCACGGAGTACCACCGCCACCTGGGGCGGGTCGCGCTCGGGGACGTCGACTTCGCGATGCGTGCGGTCGACGTGGAGTACGTCGCAGGCGCCCGCTTCGACGACCTGCTGGAGATCTTCGTGCGGATCGAGCGCATCGGGACGACCAGCATCACCTACGACCACGCCGCCTACCGCATCGACGACGGCGGCGACACGCTGATGGCGACGGCCAAAGCGACGCTCGTGTGCATCGCGCTCGACGAGCGGCGCGCGGTCGCCGTCCCCGATGCGTTCCGGGCGCAGATCGGCCGGTTCGAAGGATGAGCGGCGGCGCGATGGCCCTCGAACCGGTACCTGCCGAGCTCTTCGGCGGCGGCCACGTCGTGCACCTGACCACGCTCCGGCCCGACGGCGCGCCGCAGTCCCGCCCGGTATGGACGATCGTGGACGACGGCAACGTCGTCTTCTTCACGCAGCCGTCCAGCCCCAAGGCACGCGACCTCGCCGCCGATCCTCGCGTCGCCCTCTCGGTCACCGACCGTGCCAACCCGTACCGCAGCGCCTGGCTCCGCGGCCGCGTCGACCGTGTGCTGGACGGCGACGAGGCGCTCGCGGTGATCGACCGCATCTCGGACGCCTACATCGGCGAGCCGTTCCCGATGCGTACCGGTCGCGTCTACGTCGTCGCGCTCGAGGCGCAGGGCGACGCCGCGCTTCCGTTCACCGACCGCTCAACCAGCTAGGGCGCGCCGCCCGCCGGAGCCCTCTCCCGGTCTGGCGGGCGGCGCAACCCCCACCTCCCTCGACCGCGTTGTGGGAGCAGAACGGCCGGCGGTCTATCGCCTGTTCGAGGTAGGCGGCGCAGGCGGCGGACCGTCGTCTGCGCGGGGGATCACGTGCACCTCGGTGCGGTACGGAAACGGGAACGGCTGCTCGAGCCCCACCGCCAGGTCCTCGACCCGGTCGAGCAGCGCGTCGCGCTCACGCGGCTCGAGCGCCGCGACGAATGACGTCGAGGCCACCCGTGCGCGAAGATCCTCGACCCCGAGCCGCGGCGCGTGCACGACCTCGAGCGCCCGGGGGGATCCGAACAGCGGGCTGCCGCGACGGCCCCGCGCCAGTCGTGCTCCTGCTGCGCGACCACCGACCGGCGCAGCGGCTGCAGCAGCCGCTCCAGCGCCGCCTGCAGCGGATCGTCGAGGTCGCGGCTGTTCCAGAACAGCGCCAGGTGGCCGCCCGGCCGCAGCACCCGGTGGATCTCCGGCAGCGCGCGGTCGAGCTCGAACCAGTGGAACGCCTGTGCCACCGTCACGACGTCGGCGGCGCCGTCCGGAAACGGAAGCGCCTCCGCCGTCCCCTCGAGCACCTCCGCCCGCTCGATCAGCGCGCGCATCTCGGCGACGGGCTCGACGGCCACGACCCGCGCCCCCGTCGGCGCCAGCAGCCGCGTCAGCTTGCCCGTGCCGGCGCCCACGTCGACGACCGTGTAACCGGGACCGAGCCCGGTCACCTCGACCATCCAGTCGACCGCCTCAGCCGGGTACGACGGACGCGCCCGCTCGTACACCTCGGCCGCCCGGGAGAACCCGACCGCTGCGGTCGGATGGATCCCGCTCACGTCGGGGTGACGCGATACGCGTCGAAGACGGCCTCGACGTTCCTGAGCGCCGTCAGCAGCGTGCGGAGGCTCTTCACGTCCCCCACCTCGGCCGTGTACCAGTTCTTCGCCAGCTGATCCTCGACCACGCCGCCGTAGCTGACGATGTTCGCGCCGTGCTCGGCGAACGTGCGCGCCACGTCCTCGAGCAGCCGCGGCCGGTCCCACGAGTCGACGGCGATCTGCACCCGGAAGCTCTTCGCCGCGGTGGCGCCGTCCCAGCCGACCTGCGTGAACCGCTCCGGGCTCCGGCGCAGGGCCTTCACGTTCGGGCAGTCCTCGCGGTGGATCGTGATTCCCTTGCCGAGCGAGATGTAGCCGACGATCGCGTCGCCGGGCACCGGCGTGCAGCACTTGGCGAGCCGGACGAGCACGTCCGAGACGCCCTGCGACGACGACTCCCATCTCGCGTTCCCGTGACCGTCTGCGCCTTCGGCGCCTTCGTGACGACGGGGGCCTCGTCGGCGACCTGCTCGGTCTTGAGGCGCTGGACGACCTTGTTCACGATCGACCCCGGCTGCAGCTTCCCCGAGCCGAGGGCGAGGTAGAAGTCCTCGGCCTTCTTGAAGCCGGTCTCGCGGATCACCTGCGCGAGCGTCGCCGAGCCGCGCAGCTTCGCGTACGGCAGGTTCTGCCCCTTCAGCGCATGCTCGAGCGCCTCGCGCCCCTTCGCCTCGGCGTCCTCCCGCGTCTCTCGCGAGAACCACTGCCGGATCTTGTTGCGGGCGCGCGAGCTCTTCGCGAGCGACATCCAGTCGCGCGACGGCCCGCGCCCCTGCTTGGACGTCAGGATCTCGACGAAATCGCCGTTCTTGAGCGTGTAGTGCAGCGGCACGATCCGGCCGTTCACCTTCGCGCCGACCGTGCGATGGCCGACGTCGGTGTGCACCGCGTACGCGAAGTCGATGGGCGTCGCGCCCGCCGGCAGCGTCTTCACCTGGCCCTTCGGAGTGAAGACGTGCACCTCCTCGTCGAACAGGTCGGTGCGGAACGTCTTCATGAACTCGCGCGGATCCGCCTCGTCGGCGGTGCCCTCGTCCATCAGCTGCTTCACCCAGGCGATCCACTCGGCGTCCCGGCGGGTGCCGGACCGCTTGTACAACCAGTGCGCGGCGACGCCGAACTCGGCGGTCTCGTGCATCTCTCGCGTCCGCACCTGGATCTCGAGCGGCCGCCCCTGCGGGCCGATCACGGTCGTGTGCAGCGCGCGGTAGCCGTTGAACTTCGGCATCGCGATGAAGTCCTTGAAGCGTCCCGGCATCGGCTTCCAGAGCGAGTGGATCAGGCCGAGCGCGCCGTAGCAGTCGCGCGTCCCCTCGTCGCCGCCGCGCTCCGCGATCACCCGCATCGCGGTCAGGTCGTAGATCTCGTTGAACTCGCGGCCCTTCTTCACCATCTTGTCGTAGATCGAGAAGAAGTGCTTGGCCCGCCCGGAGATCTCGGCCGGGATGTCGACCTTGTCGAGCTCCTTCTGCAGGACGAGCGCCGCCTCGCGGACGTGCTCCTCGCGGTCGGCACGCCGCTCCGTGACCATCTGCTTGATCTCCTCGTACTTCCGCGGATGGAGCGTCTGGAACGCGAGGTCCTCGAGCTCCCACTTGAGCGCGTGGATGCCGAGACGGTGCGCGATCGGCGCGTACACCTCGAGCGTCTCTCGCGCCTTCTGGAGCTGCTTCTGCTTGCCGAGGTACTCGATCGTGCGCAGGTTGTGCAGGCGGTCGGCGAGCTTGATCAGGATCACCCGCAGGTCCTCGGCCATCGCCACGATCAGCTTGCGGTAGTTCTCCGCCTCGGCGTGCTCGCGGCTCTGGAACTGCACCCGCGTCAGCTTCGTCACGCCCTCGACGAGGTGCGCGATCTCCTCGCCGAACTCCGCGCGGATCTCGTCGATCTCCGTGTCGGTGTCCTCGACGACGTCGTGCAGGAGCGCCGCCGCGAGCGTCGGCTCGTCGAGCTGGAGCCCGGCGAGGATCTTCGCCGCCCCCCATGGGTGGTAGATGAACTCCTGCCCCGACTGCCGCACCTGCCCGGCGTGGGCGCGCGCGGCGTACTCGAAGGCGCGGACGAGGAGATCCCGGTCGATGTCGGGCTTGTAGGCCTCGACCTCGGCCAGCAGCTCCTCGATCAGATCCTGATGCCGCTCGAGAACTGCCACTGACCCAGTGTACCCCCGGGGTTCTCGCACTCACCTACCCCGGACGGAGGAGAACGCGCCGCACCGCTGAACGTGACGATCGCGATGTTCCGCCGCCGCCGCCAGACGAGGAAGCTCCTGCGGGTCGCCCGGATGCTCGGCGAGCTCGACGCCGCGAAGGCCCGCGCTACGCCGCCTCGGCGAGCACGTGCCTCTCTGCGAGCAGCGTCCTGAACGACGCCGACTCGTAGAGGCTGCGGCGCGCGCCGTCCGCGAGCTCGAGCTCCGCGAAGATCGACCGTGCCTCCGGCGTCCAGGACGTCTCGCCGGCACGCCACTGGGCGGCCAGCCAGTCGCGCAGCTCCTCGTAGCCGGCGGCCGTGTCGAACACGCGCCGCACGAGCAGCTGCGGCGAGACGACCCCGTTCCAGCGGTTCTCCTGCAGCCGGAACGCGACGTCGTAGCGCTGGTCGCGGCGGAAGCGGTCGAGCTGGCTCCCGAGCCCGAACGCGATCGCCTGCCCCGCGTCGCGGCCGCGTTGCCGCACCCGGAACCGCAGGTGCTTGCCGTCGCCGACGCACGCGGCGTCGACCACCTCGCAGCCGTCGACGAGCAGCGTCACCCCGGGATTGCCGAGGCCGAACGGCGCGAGCCGGTTGAGCTCGCCCGCCAGCGCCAGCGTGAGCTTCTCGCCCGGCACGACGGCGTCGACGCGCGTGACCGGGCGGAGGTCCTCGTCGGCGAGAATGGAGTCGGCGTGGGCCCCGAAGGCGGCCGCGAACACCTCGATCTGCTCGCGCGCGATCGTCAGGCCGGCGGCGGCGCGATGACCGCCGAACCGCTCGAGGTGCGCCGAACAGGCCGCCAGCCCGCCATGCAGGTCGAACGCCGGCACCGACCGGCCCGATCCCTTCCACGACTCGTCGCTGCCCGCGATCAGCACGACGGGCCGGTTGTACCGCTCGACGAGCCGCGAGGCGACGATGCCGATCACCCCCTCGTGCCAGCCCTCGCCGGCGACGACGTAGCCGCGCCGGCGCCGCCGCGCCTCCGGCCACGACTCGACCTCGGCGACCGCGGCGCGCAGGATGCGCTCCTCGATCGCCTGTCGCTCGCGGTTCAGCCCCTCGAGCTCCTCGGCCAGGCGCTTCGCCTCCCGGTCGTCCTCGGTCATCAGCAGCGCGAGCGCCGCCTCCGGCCGGCAGAGCCGCCCCGAGGCGTTGATGCGCGGGGCGAGCCGGAACCCGATCGACGACTCGTCGAGCGCGGCAGCATCGACTCCCGCGACGCGCATCAGGGCCCGCAGCCCCGGCTTCTGCGTCTGCGCCAGCCGGCGCAGGCCCGACCGCGCGAGCGCGCGGTTCTCGTCCACGAGCGGCACGACGTCGGCGACGGTCGCGAGCGCGACGACGTCGAGGTGCCGCTCGAGGAACGGGTGCTCCGACCCGAGGAGTGCCTGCGCGAGCTTCCAGACGACGCCGGTGCCGCACAGGCCGGTGAACGGGTAGTCGCCCTTGAGCGGTGCGACGACGGGGCAGGCCGGAAACGTCTCGGCCGGGCGATGGTGGTCGGTGACGACCACCTCCAGGCCGAGCTCGTGCGCGTGCGCGACCTCCGCGACGGCCGTGATGCCGCAGTCGACCGTCACCACCAGGTCGAACCCGTCCTCCGCCAGGCGCGTCAGCGTGTCCGCGTTCAGCCCGTAGCCCTCGTCGAACCGCGAGGGCAGATGCCATTCCGGGGCCGCGCCGAGCTCGCGCAGGAGCAGCACCGCGAGCGAGGTGGCGCAGATCCCGTCGGCGTCGTAGTCGCCGTGGACGCAGATCCGCGCGCCGGCCTCGACCGCCGCTGCGATCGTCGTCACCGCCTCGCGCATGTCGCCGAGCCGGAACGGGTCGTGGCCGGGGAGGGCGCCTTCGAGGAAGCGCCGTGCCTCCTCCGGGGCGCCGTAGCCGCGCCGGACGAGCACGGAGGCGGTGATCTCGTCGACCTCCAGAGCCTCGGCCAGCAGCCGCACGTCCGCCGGGGCACAGGGGTCGAGCTGCCAGACGCCGGGGGCCATCGGATCGCCCACGGTACGGAGGGCGTCGGACAGATTCGCCCGCTCCCCGGGCGAATCGCGCCGGGCGGGGAATCACTCCCGGGGCAGCTGCACCCCGAGCCACGTGAGGACGACGACCGCGCCGACGAGCGCCACCAGACCGCCCACGAGCCAGCGCGGGTGCCCGGACTCGCGCACGGTCGCCGCGAAGCCGCGCCCGAGCAGGATCAGCACGCCGAGGACGAGGCCGGTGCCGACGACGAGCGCCGGCAGCCAGACGACCAGTCGCTCGAACCGGGAGACGGCGATGAGGGTCACTACCATGGAATCGTGCCTGACGCCCACCACGCCCCGGACGCGAACTACAGCTCGGGGAGCGACTACATCGTCGAGTTCCTCGGCTACCGCTTCTCGTTCTCCGGCACCGACTTCGAGGGCCGGGTCGTGGCGGCCGCCGTCAAGCTCGGGGTCGTCGAGAGCGCGGAGCTGGACGAGGACGAGACGGCCGACCTCGTCTCGCTCGCGGCGCAGGGCCTGATCGAGCAGCCGGCGTCGCGGCTCGGGCGCTACCTCGTCCGCAACTGGGAGCGGGTCTCGCTCGTCGGCGGCGAGTCGCTCGTGTACTGGCTCCGCAAGCTCATCTTCCGCGGCGCCTGGCTCGACCACCAGGTGAAGCGCGGCGCCCTCGAGATCGTCTGGGACGACACGGACGCCGAGTTCGCCTACCAGCACCCGGGCGGCGGCGGGCGGCCGCTGCTCGAGCTGGCCCCGGTTCCGTCGTGGCACGAGCTGCAGTTCCGCCCGTAGCCGCGACGCTCGGCGCCGCCTACCTGGCGGCGCTGCTCGCGCTCGACCATTTCGCCTCCTACCCGGAGCAGCTCGCGCTCGGCGTGCTCACCTGGTGCGTGCTCGGCGCGGCGCTGCTTCGCGTCGCTCCCGGAACGCCGCGCCCAGGCGCTCGGCGTGGTCGCGTTCGCCACGATCGGCGAGGTGACGGGCTCGCTCGTCTGGGGCGTCTACCACTACCGCCTCCACAACCTGCCGCTGTTCGTGCCGCCGGCGCACGGGCTCGTCTACCTGACCGGGCTGTCGCTGGCGCTGTCGCTGCGCCGCCACACACGCGTGCTCGTGCCGGTCGCCGGCGTCGCGGCGGCTGCCTGGGCGGTGCTCGGCCTCACGGTGCTGCCGCACCGCGACGTCGCCGGCGCCGTCGGCGTCCCGCTGCTGCTCGTCTTCCTCTGGCGGGGGCGCAACCGGGCGATCTACGCCGGCGTCTTCCTGGTCGTGGCGGCGCTCGAGCTCTACGGCACGGCGATCGGCACCTGGCGCTGGGAGCGGGAGCTGCCGGGTCTCGGCGTTCCCGACGGCAACCCTCCGAGCGGCGTCGCCTCCGGCTACGTGTGGTTCGACGTGATGGCGATGCTCCTTGCTCCGTATCTCGTCGCGCTCACCAGACGATTCGGCCGACCACGCACTCCTGACACGGCGGCCGATGATCTTCGCCCCGCCGCCGAGGACACGTCTCCTCCAGCCCATGAAACTGCTTCTTACCTCCGCCGGCATCAAGAACGCCAGCATCCAGGATGCACTGCTCGAGCTGCTTGACAAGCCGATCGCCGAGTCCGATGCCCTCTGCATTCCCACGGCGTTGTACGGGCACCCCATGGCCGGTCCGCGCCAGGCGTGGCGGTGCATCAGCGGGCAAGAGCCTGGCACTCCCATGGTCGGACTGGGGTGGAAGTCCGTTGGGCGTGCTGGAGCTCACCGCCCTGCCGAGCCTCGACGGCGGAGCGCTGGCTCCCGCTGGTCCGCGAGACGGAGGTTCTGCTGGTCGAGCGGCGGGGACGCCGCGTACCTGTGCCACTGGCATGCCACGCGTCCGGCTTCGCAGACCTCCTGCCGTCGCTGGATGAGACGGTTTGGGTGGGCGTGAGCGCCGGGAGCATGGTGATGACACCTCGAGTCGGGGCGGACTTCGTCAACTGGGACTCGCCGGCCGGCGACAGAGACGCTGGGCGTGGTCGACTTCTCGATCTTCCCGCACCTCGACAACCCAGACCTGCCGACGAACACGATGGCCGCCGCAGAACGCTGGGCGGCCGGCTTGTCGGTGCCGGCGTACGCGATCGACGACGAAACCGCCATCAAGGTGGTCGACGGCAACGTCGAAGTCGTATCCGAGGGGCACTGGAAGCTCTTTACCCCATGAGGCGTCCTGGTAGGCGGCGCAACTTCCCCGACGGGCAATCCTCCCTCGGGGGTGGCGAGCGGCTACGTCTGGTTCGACGTGATGGCGCTGCTCGTGGCGCCGTACCTGGTCGCCCTCGGCAGGCGGTGCGCCCGGCTGGGGGCTCCCGCCGAGGCGGCCGATGAGTTCCGCCCCGCGACGGAGTCTCTGCGAGCGACACGCATGTTCTCCCTCCGTCGGAAGGCCTAATGAAGCTGCTGCTCACATCCGCAGGCATCAAGAACGCCACCGTCCACGACGCCCTGCTCGGCCTGCTCGGCAAGCCGATCGCCGAGTGCGACGCCCTCTGCATCCCCACCGCGTCGTACGGGCACGCGCCGGGCGGCATCCACGGGGCCTGGAGGTTCGTCACCGGGCAGGCCACCACACCGATGTGCGAGCTGGGCTGGAAGTCGCTGGGCATGCTGGAGCTGACCGCGCTGCCCAGTCTCGACGAGCAGGCGTGGCTCCCGGTGGTCGAGGGGGCCGACGTCCTCCTCGCGAACGGCGGCGACGCGCTCTACCTGGCGCACCACATGCGGCTGTCCGGGCCTGGCCGACCTCTTGCCGTCGCTCGAGGCCGTCTGGGTGGGGCTGAGCGCCGGCAGCATGGTGATGACACCGCGCATCGGCGAGGACTTCGTCGTCTGGCGGCCGCCCGCCGGCGGGGACGAGACGCTCGGGGTCGTCGACTTCTCGATCTTCCCGCACGTGGACCACCCCGCGCTGCCGGAGAACACGATGGCCGCCGCCGAGCAGTGGGCGGCCGGGCTCGGCTCCCGGCCTACGCGATCGACGACGACACCGCGATCAGGGTCGTCGACGGCACCGTCGACGTCGTCTCCGAGGGGCACTGGAGGCGGTTCCCCGCCTGACGGCGCTCAGGCGGAGTCGAGCCGCCGAACGCGGCGTTCAGGCGGGCCGCCTCGTCCCGGCACCACTCGCGCGTGAGCGCGACGCCGAGCTGCGCCGAGGCGGCGTCGCCGAGCCGCAGCCCGAGCCGCCGGCAGAGCTGGGTGAAGCCGCGGGGCGCGGCGTCGGTGTGCGCGACGAGCAGCACTCCGCGCGCGAGGCCCGTCAGCTCGACCAGGTAGTACGAGCGGATGCCCGGCTCGTCGGAGAGCGGGCTCGGCAGCGGGACGACACCGGCGTCCTGCACGCAGAACGGGAAGTGCGTCTCGGCCAGCATCCCGGCGAGCACGGCCGCGATCTGCTCCGGAGGTGTCTGCAGGGTCCAGCCGCGGTCGGCGACGGCGAGGCGGTCGCCCGCCGCCAGGTAGACCGCGCCGATCTCGCACGAGAGCGCCTCGGCGGCGCAGCGGGCGAGCTCGGCCGTCGCGCTCTCGAGGTCGCTCGTGTCGACGTCCGCGACGGCCCGCACCGCCTCCAGCTCCTCGAGCTGGTCGGCGAGCACCTTCGCCGGGGTCACGGCCTCGACCGCGTCGGCGGCGAGCCGGGCGGCCGACTGCAGCTGGGCGTCGCCGAGGCGGCGGCGAGCGGCCCGTCCGGATGGCCGAAGACGACGACGAGGTCGCCCGTCACCGGCACGAGCACTGCCGACTCCGCGTAGTAGGGGCCGAAGACGAGGCGGGCGACGCCGTCGCCCTCCAGGCGCACCGGCACCCTTGCCTTCAGGCAGTCACCGAGCGCCGTCTCCTCGTCGCTCGAGACCTCGACCAGGCCGGCCCAGCCCGCGCCGCGGCCGCTCCCTCCGAAGTGGACGAAGCGCGTGCCGGTGACCCTTCGCAGGACGAAGAGGTCGCACGCACCGACCGACGCCGCCGCAGCGTCGGAGCGTGCCGCCGTCGTGGTCATCGCGGTGAGCCTAGACCATCCGTCGGCCGGACGTGCGCCGGTCCGCGACCGGCGTGACCGGGGTCAGAAGAGCCTGTCGCCTGCGGGCAGATCGCCCAGGTGCTTCCGCCCCAGGTCGGTGACGACACGCCCTCGCGGCGTCCGTTGCAGGAAGCCGAGCTGGAGCAGGTACGGCTCGTACACGTCCTCGATCGTCTCGGTCTCCTCGCCGACGGCGACGGCGAGCGTCGAGAGCCCCACGGGACCGCCTCCGAACTTCTCGACCACGCAGCGGAGAAGCTCACGGTCGAACCGCTCGAGCCCCGCCCCGTCGACCTCGAGCAGCGTCAGCGCCTCCTCGGCGACGGCCGTCGTCACGGCTCCCTGGTGGCGGACCTCGGCGACGTCGCGCACGCGGCGCAGGATCCGGTTCGCGATCCTGGGCGTCCCGCGCGCCCGGCCGGCGACGAGCTCGGCCGCGTCCTCCGCGACCTGCACACCGAGGATCCGCGCCGAGCGGCGCACGATCGCCCCGAGCTCCGCGGCGTCGTACAGGTCGAGCCGGAAGGTGAGCCCGAACCGGTCGCGCAGCGGCGTCGTCAGCAGCCCGGTGCGCGTGGTCGCGCCGATCAGCGTGAACGGAGGCAGGTCGAGCGTCAGCGTGCGGGCCGCGGGGCCCTGCCCCACGATGATGTCGAGCCGGAAGTCCTCGAGCGCCGGGTAGAGGATCTCCTCGGCGGCGCGGCTGATCCGGTGGATCTCGTCGACGAAGAGCACGTCGCGCGGCTCGAGGGTCGTGAGGATCGCCGCGACGTCCTTCCGCTCGAGCCCCGGGCCGGCGACCTGGCGGATCCCGACGCCGAGCTCGTTCCGCACGATCTGCGCGAGCGACGTCTTCCCGAGCCCGGGCGGCCCGGCGAGCAGGACGTGGTCGAGCGCCTCGCCGCGCGCCTTGGCCGCGGCGAGCGCGATCTGCAGCTGCTCCTTGACCCGCTCCTGGCCGACGAAGTCGGCGAGCGTCCGCGGTCGCAGCGACCGCTCGAGCTCCTCCTCGGCCTCCTCGAGCACGGGCGCCAGGAACTGCGTCACGCCGCCTGCCTCAGCGCCTGCCGCACCTGCTCGGCCACCGGCAGCGCGGGGTCGACGCCGGCGAGCGCGCGCTCGGCGTCGAGCAGCGTCCACCCCAGCTCGACGAGCGCGTCGCGGGCCCGCAGCTCGCCGTCGGCGTCGTCGCCGCCTGCCGCCTCGACCACGCTCAGCTTCTCCTTCAGCTCCAGGACGACCCGCTGCGCGGTCTTCAGCCCGATCCCGGGAATCGCCTGGAACCGCTTCACGTCGTCGCGGGCGATCGCCCGCTTCAGCTCCGCCGGGGTGGAGCCGGAGACGATCGCCAGCGCCACCTTCGGGCCGACGCCGTTGACGCCGAGCAGGAGCTCGAACAGCTCGCGCTCCTCGCCGGTCGCGAAGCCGTAGAGCTGCAGCGCGTCCTCGCGGACGACCGTGTGGATCTCCACCGTCACCTCGCCGTCGCCGAGCCGGTGCACCGAGGGCGTGGCGCTGACGAGGTAGCCGACGCCGTTCACGTCCACGACGAGCGCGGCGCCGGCACGGCCGGCGATGCGGCCCCGCAGGCGCGCGATCATCCGGCGACCTGCAGGAGCGGCGGCGCGAGGGCGTGGCAGATCGCGACCGCGAGCGCGTCGGCCGCATGGTTCGGCGCGGGCACCGCGTCGAGGCCGAGGATCGCCTTCACCATCTTCCCCACCTGCTCCTTGTCGGCGCGCCCGTACCCGCAGACCGCCTGCTTGACCCGCGCCGGTGCGTATTCGGCGCACGCGACGCCCGCGGACGAGGCGGCGACGAGCACGGCTCCCCGCGCCTGCCCGACGGAGAGCGCGATGCGGGCGTCGGCGCCGACGAACGACTCCTCCAGGGCGACGGCATCCGGCGCGTGCTCGGCGATCAGCCCCTGGACGCCCTCGAAGATCGTGAGCAGCCGCAGCTCCAGCCGCTCCCTGGCCGGGGTGCGCCACCACCCGTGGCAGGTGGCCCTGAGGCGCCCGTCGCTTTCGTGGACGATTCCGTACCCGCACGCTGCCGTCCCCGGATCGATGCCCAGAACTCTCACGTGGATACGGTAGGCGGCCGCCCGGACGGTGCCGGAGGGAGTCTCTAGCCCGCGACGGCCTCGAGCACGCGCTCCGGGATGTCGAAGTTGGCGTAGACGTCCTGCACGTCGTCGTTCTCCTCGAGCGCCTCGACGAGCCGCATCACCTGTCGCGCCTTCGCCTCGTCCTCGATCGCCACGGTCGTCTTCGGCACGAGCATCAGCTCCGCGGACTCGAGCTCGAAGCCGGCCGCCTCGATCGCTGCCCGCACCTCGGCGAGGCTCTCCGGCGCGGAGGTGACCTGGAAGACGGTGCCGTCGCGCTCGATGTCGTCCGCGCCGCCGTCCGCGGCCGCGAGGAAGAGCTCGTCCTCGTCGACGCCCTCCGCGCCGACCACGACGACGCCGCGGCGGTCGAACTGCCAGGCCACCGCCCCGGTCGTGCCGAGGTTGCCGCCGTGCTTCGCGAACAGGTGGCGCACGTCGGCGGCGGTGCGGTTGCGGTTGTCGGTGAGCGCCTCGACGATCACGGCGACGCCCTCCGGCCCGTAGCCCTCGTAGACGATCGACTCGAAGGCGTCCGCGTCGGCGTCGGCTCCGGAGCCCTTCGCGATCGCCCGGTCGATGTTGTCCTTCGGCATCGAGTACGACTTCGCCTTCTCGATCGCGTTCTGCAGCGCGAGGTTGTTCGTGGGGTCGCCGCCGCCCTCCTTCGCCGCGACGATGATCGCGCGCGACAGCTTGGAGAAGAGCTGGCCGCGCTTCGCGTCGGCGGCTCCCTTCTTGTGCTTGATCGACGACCACTTGCTATGCCCCGACAACCTGCCCCTCCTTGACGAGATCCAGAAACAGCCGGTGGAGCCGCGTGTCGTCGGTCAGCTCCGGATGGAACGCCGCGACGAGGAACCGCCCTTCGCGTGCGAGCACCGGCCGGCCGTCGACCTCGGCGAGCACCTCCACGCCAGGCCCGACCTCCTCCACCCACGGCGCGCGGATGAACACGCCGCGGAGCGGCTCCTGCTCGCCGGCGACGTCGAGATCGGTCTCGAACGACGCAACCTGCCGGCCGAACGCGTTCCGCCGCACGGTGAGGTCGACCAGGCCGAGGTGGTCCCGGTCGAGCACGATCATGCCCGCGCACGTGCCGAACACGGGCCGGTCGAAGCCACGGAGCGCCTCGTCGAGGCCGTAGAGGCCCATCAGGCGCATGAAGGTCGTCGACTCGCCGCCCGGGATCACGAGGCCGTCGAGGCCGTCGAGCTGCTCGGGCTTGCGCACCTCGATCGGCTCCACGCCGAGGCGGCGCAGCATCGCGCCGTGCTCGCGGAAGTTCCCCTGCAGGGCGAGGACACCGATCCGGAGCGGCTCCATGGCCCATCGCCGACCATGGTGACGTCGACCCGGCCGCGCCCGTGGCCTACGCACGGTGCATTGCGGCCGTCTCGCCCGGCGCCAAGGCCCACCGGCCTTGACACCGATCGATCCAGCCCCACTGCTTGGTGCAGACCCTCCCGCACCTACTATCACGTCGCCCTCACGTACCCGCCGGCCGGCGCCCGCTCGACCTGCCCCTCCCCCACGAGCCGCTCGAGGTGCGCGAGCGCCTCGGCCGTCGCGAAGCGCCGCAGCGTGGTCGAGAGATCCGATGCGAACAGCCGCAGCGAGACCTCGTAGGCATTGAGCGGTCGCCCGTCGAGCGCGGCGAGCGCCCGGTCGAGGCGCTCCGCGTGGTGCCCGCGGATCGCGCGGGCACGGCCGGCTGGATCGGCGACCTGCTCCTTGTGCCCCGAGTAGGCGACGCGCGGGTCGAGCCGCTCGATCCGCGCCAGCGTCTCGAGGTAGTCGCCGAGCGGATCGGGGCGCGAGTTCGGGTAGAGCCCGATCGCGGGCGTGATGCCCTCGAGGATCGTGTCGCCGGCGATCAGCACGCCGTCGCGCACGAGCACGATGTGGCCGTCCGCGTGCCCCCGCAGGAGCTCCACCCGCCACCCGTCGACCTCGTCGCCCGGCTCGAGGAGCCGGTCGGGCCGCTCGACCCAGTGCACGACCGATGCGAGCCGCTGAGACTCCGCGACGATTCCCTCGACCGTCGAGGGCGGCATCCCGTGCTCCACCCAGTAGGCGGCGAAGCGCTCCGGGTCGCGGTCGCCCCAGGCGCGGCGGCACTGCTCGTGGTCCTCGCGGCCCTGGTAGACCGGGGCGCCGGTCAGCTCGGCGACGTCGCGTGCGCCGCCCACGTGATCCGGGTGCATGTGCGTGACGACGATCGCCTCGACCGGGCCGTCGAGCTCGTCCAGCACGGGCCGCCACCGCGCCTCCGCGTCGCGCGTCCCGAGACCCGTGTCGACGAGCAGGTAGCCGCCGCCGGAGGAGCGCAGCAGGTAGCAGTGGACGTGGTCGATCCCGAACGGGAGCGCGAAGGTGACGCGGCGGATCCCCGGCTCGAGCTCGACCATCGTGAGCAGGACGCTAGCGGTGGTGGCGGCGACGCGTCACCGCGCCGCTACCACCACCGCCGGCGAACCGGATCAGCGGGCCTTCGAGAAGATGTGCCCGAACGGGTGGTAGGCCCCGTTCTTGTACTGCTCGAGGATCTGCTGGTCGATCGGGAAGCGCTCCGTCGGCGTCGTCGTCATCGTGACGCCGGTGTAGAGGAACGGGTTCTTCCACTTGTTCATGTGCGTGAGTGCGTTCATGAAGCTCTTGCGGGTCGGGTTCTTCCCCGCCATCTTGAGCGCCTCGACCATCGTCCACGCATTCGCGAAGCCGTACTCGACGTTGGCGTCGAGCAGGTTCGCCTTCGGGTCGTACTTCGCGAGGATCGACGTGAAGAGCTTCGAGTTCTTGGTGTTCGGCTGGTTGACGTAGTCGTTCAGGTACGTCGCCGAGATCGCCCCGTCCACGTTCGCGCCGCTCTGCTTGGCGAGATACATGAAGAGCGGCGAGGCCGAGACGTTGTTGATGAACACGTTCGGATGCCAGCCGATCTTCGTCATCACGACGAGCGCCGTGATCGTCTGCGTCGGCAGCGAGAAGAGGGCGACGGTGTTCGCACCCGACGCCTTCAGCTTCACGATCTGGGAGCTGACGTCGGTCTGCGTGGCGTCGTACTTCTCGGTGTCGACGATCTTCGACTTGGCGGCACCGAGGCCGGCGAGCAGCCCGTTGTTGTAGTTCTCGCCGTAGGCGTCGTCCTGCATCAGGACGCCGATCTTGGCCTGCGGCACCTTCGCCTTGATGAACTGGCCGTAGACCTTCGACTCACCGGGATAGTCCGGCTGGAAGCCGATCGTCCAGGGGTACTTCTTGTACTGCGCACCCCAGTAGGAGTCGCCCGTCGCGACGAGCACCTGCGGCACGCCCTTCTTGTTCAGGTAGTCGCGCGTCGCGAGCGTCGGCGCGGTGCCGAGGCTCCCGTAGACGGCGAAGACCTTGTCCTGCTCGACGAGCTTCTTCGTCAGCGGGACGGTGTTCGCGGGGTTGTAGCCGTCGTCGTAGTACTTGAAGACGATCTGGCGGCCGTTCACCCCGCCGTGCGCGTTCACGTAGGAGAAATACGCGTACTCCGCCTTCGGGATCGAGCCGTAGAGTGCGGCCGGCCCGGTCAGCGGGAACGTCCCGCCGATCGTGATCGTCCGCGGCTTCACGCCCGGCGTCGCCTCGCTCGCGCCGAACGCCGCCGACACGGCGACCGTGGCGAGTGCAAGGACCACGAGGCCCAGCGCCGCCTTGGTGATTCTGCTCATCTGCCCTCCATGCCTAGGGGTGGTTTCGAACTTTTCGCCGATCTGGTGCCGAACTTCAAGCCGACGTGCAAGAACTGCGCCGCCCCGAGGGGGAGGACGGCCATAACTGCGATCACGACGGCACCGAAGATCACCGGCACCATCTGAGACGACGTGACGTGCGTTGTCGTTAGCGCGACCGGGAGCAACTGGATGAAAGCCGCCCCGACCAGAACGCCCCAGAGCGAGCCGAGCCCGCCCACGGCGGCGCCGATCAGGATGTAGAGCGAGAGCGTCAGCCCGAACACGTCCGGGTTGACGAAGTTGTTCACGAGCACGTACACCGAGCCGGCGACGGCGGCGAGCGCCGCGGAGATCCCGAACGCGATCGTCTTGTAGAGCGCCAGGGTCACCCCCGACGAGGCCGCCGCGATCTCGCTGTCGCGCACCGACCGGAAGGCCCGGCCCGTCCGGCCACGCAGGAGCAGCCACGCGAACACGAAGGCGACTCCCGCAACGCCCCACGCCGTCCGGTACAGCCACATGCCGCTGTGCGAGGGCAGCGCGAGCCCTTCCGTCCCGCCGGTGAAGTTCGGGTAGTTCTTCGCGATCTGCGGGACGGCGAGCGCAACGGCGAAGGTCGTGAGCGCCAGGTAGACGCCGTGGAAGCGCAGCGCCGGGACGCCGACGATCAGGCCGGCGGCGAAGCCGACCAGCGCGGCGACCGGCAGGGTCGCGATGTCGTTCCAGCCGTGGTTGTGCGTGAGGATCGCCGTCGTGTAGCCGCCCACCGCCATGAAGGCTCCGTGCCCGATCGAGATCTGGCCGGTGTAGCCCGTGACGATGTTCAGCGCGAGGATCGCGACGAAGAAGACACCGACGTCGGCGCCGGTCGAGCGGTGGTAATTCGAGAGGAAGAACGGGATCACCGCGATCGCCGCCGCCGCGAGCAATGCGGCAGCGATGCCGACGTAGTCGCGGGCGCCGAGCCTCATACCTTCCGCACCCGGCTGCGCCCGAAGAGGCCGCTCGGCTTCACGAGCAGCACCACCAGCATCGTCACGAACGCCACCGGCAGCAGGAGCTGCGGCGTCACCCAGCTCACGTAGCTCGAGAGCAGGTTCAGGAGCACGCCGATCAGGAGCGCCCCGATCACCGCCCCGGCGGCGCTCTCGAGCCCGCCGACGACGGCCGCGGCGAACGCGTAGATGAGCACGCCGTCCATCATCGTCGGCTGCAAGAGCACGCTGGGGCTCGCGGCGGCCATCATCCCGGCGACGGCGCCGAGCACGGCGGCGAGGCCCCAGCCGAGCGAGAGCATCCAGCTGACGCGGATGCCGACGAGCCGCGCCGCGTCGGGGCGCACCGCCGCGGCCCGCATCGCGAGGCCGACCTTGGTGAACTGGAAGAGGAGCCAGAGGACGACGACCGAGGCGATCGAGATGCCGATCGTGGCGACGTCCTGCCGCGAGAACGAGACCCCGCCGGCCCGGTAGATGTGGGCCGGAAACGGCGACGGCATGAAGCGGATGTCGTTGCCCCAGATCCGCCCCACGGCGCCCTCGGTGAGGATCAGCAACCCGATCGAGGCGATCACCACCGTCAGCTGGTTGCCGCGCCGCTCGACCGGGCGGATCGCGACCACCTCGACGAGGAAGCCGCCGACGAAGGCGATCCCGAGCGTGCTCACGAACGCGGGCCAGTACGGCAGGCCCCAGGCGATCAGCTGCCAGGCCACGTAGGTGCTGAAGGTCGCGAGTGCGCCCTGGGCGAAGTTGATCACCTCGGTGGCGCGGTAGATCAGGACGAGCGCGACGGCGAGGCTCGCGTAGATGCCGCCGTTCGCGAGCCCGGAGATCGTCTGCTGCGCGAAGAGGGCGCTCCTCAGCGAGCCGACGACCAGGAAGATCGCGATCGCGACCAGTGCGGCCGGGACGATCCACGTGGCGGACGAGCCCCGCCGGAATCCCCGTAGCGCGACAGACACGGCCGCCATCAGTATCCCAGGTAGCTTCGACGGATGACGTCCTGCGCGGCGAGATCCTCGCTCGTCCCTTCGAAGGCAACGCGTCCCACCTCGAGCACGTAGGCGCGGGCCGCCGTCTCGAGCGAGGTGCGCGCGTTCTGCTCGACGAGCAGCACGGCCGCCCCCTCGCGCTCGTTCAACTCACGCACGATGCGGAAGATCTCGGAGACGACGAGCGGCGCCAGCCCGAGCGACGGCTCGTCGAGCAGCAGCAGCCGTGGCCGCTGCATCACCGCGCGCGCGAGCGCGAGCATCTGCTGCTCGCCGCCCGACAGCGTTCCTGCCTGCTGGCCGCGCCGGCTCTCGATCCAGGGGAAGTACTCGGAGACCCGCTTGAAGTCTGCCTTCAGCGAGCCGCGGCGCACGTGCGCGCCGAGCCGGAGGTTCTCCCAGACGGTCAGCTCGGAGAAGGTGCCGCGCCCCTCGGGAACGTGCGCGATCCCGAGCCGGGCGGCCGCCTCCGGGCCGCGCCGGCCCAGCGAGCGGCCGTCGTACTCGAGCGTGCCGCTGCGCCGGACGGTGCCCGAGATCGCGCGGAGGGTGGTCGTCTTGCCGGCGCCGTTCGCGCCGAGGATCGCCACGATCTCCCCCTCGCCGACGGTGAGGCTGACGCCGCGGAGGGCGGGCACCGGGCCGTAGCGTGCGTCGACGTCCCGGAGTGCGAGCAACGGCCCCATCGAGCCGGTCAGTCAACCCGCATTTGACCCGTGAGTCAATATGGGACCTATGCCAGAAGCCGTGATCGTCTCCACATCGCGCACGCCGATCGGCCGTGCCGCCAAGGGCTCGCTCGTCGATGCCCGCCCCGACGACCTCTGCGCGTTCGCGATCCGAACCGCGCTCGACAAGGTGCCCGAGCTGCCGCAGGAGGAGATCGTCGACGTCATGGTCGGGTGCGGGTTTCCCGAGCAGAAGCAGGGCATGAATCTCGGGCGCCGCGTCGCGCTGCTCGCCGGGTTGCCGCACACCGTGCCCGGCACGACCGTCAACCGGTTCTGCGCGTCGTCGCTGCAGACGATCCGGATGGCGTTCCACGCGATTCGCGCGGGCGAGGGCGACGCCTTCGTCGCAGCGGGCGTGGAGTCGATCAGCCAGGTGAGCGGCTACCCGAAGTCGGACGAGGAGCTGCATCCCGCGCTGTTCGGGGACGACGCCCCGATCGCGAACGTCTACATCCCGATGGGTCTGACCGCCGAGAACGTCGCGGAGCAGTGGGACGTCTCGCGCGAGGACATGGACCGGTTCGCGCAGCAGTCGCAGGAGCGCGCGGTCGCGGCGCAGGACTCAGGGTTCTTCGCCCGCGAGCTGACGCCGTACGACGGCGCCGAGAGCGACGACGGGCCGCGCCGCTCCTCGACGCTCGAGAAGCTCCAGCAGCTGGAGCCGGCGTTCAAGCCGGGCGGCAGGGTCACCGCCGGCAATGCCTGCCCGCTGAACGACGGCGCCGCGGCGGTCGTCGTCATGTCGGCGAGCCGGGCGGCCGAGCTCGGCATCCGGCCGCGCGCGCGGATCATCGCGTCGTCCGTCTCCGGGGTCGAGCCGGAGATCATGGGCGTCGGCCCGATCGAGGCGGTGCGCAAGGTGCTCGCGGCCGCGGGGATGACGATCGACGACATCGACGTGATGGAGCTGAACGAGGCGTTCGCCGCGCAGGTGCTGCCCGTCTGCCGGGAGCTGGGCGTCGATCCGTTCTCCGACAAGCTCAACCCGCACGGCGGCGCGATCGCGCTCGGCCATCCGTACGGGATGACCGGCGCGCGGATCATGAACACGCTGCTGAACGACCTCGAGACGATGGACCGCACGATCGGGCTCGAGACGATGTGCGTCGGCGGCGGCCAGGGCATGGCGATGATCGTCGAGCGGCTCGACTAGAGGTCGGCGATAGATGCGGTTGGTGGCTCGCGGAGCCGCGGCGGCCTCGACTCGTCGATCGGGCATCTAGACCTGGGCGCGCTCGCCCTCGCGCTCGCGCTCGGCTCCTCGGTCGTCTGGGGCGCGGCCGACTTCGCCGGCGGCTCGCTGACGCGGCGGCTGCCGGTGTTCGCGGTCACCGTCTGGTCGCAGGCGGCCGGGTTCGCGGCGCTCGTGGTCGCGGTCGCCGTCCGCGGCGACCTGGGCGCGCGCTCGTTCGCGCTCGGGCTCGCGGCGGGAGCCGGCGGCGGGATCGGGCTGGCGGCGTTCTACCGCGCGCTCTCGCTGGGGACGATGAGCGTCGTCTCGCCGCTCGTCGCCTGCGGGGCCGATCGTCCCGTTCGCGATCTCGCTCGCGAGCGGCGAGCGTCCGTCGGCGCTCGCGGTCGGAGGAGCGGCGGCGGCGCTCGCGGGAGCGGTGCTCGCCTCGGTGGAGGAGCGCCGGGCGGCGGCGCCGGAGCGCGGCCGCGCGGTTGCGCTCGCCGTCGGCGCGGCACTCGCGCTCGGGCTCTTCGTCTACTTCCTCGGGCTCGGCAGCCGGCAGGGCGACGCCCTCTCGACGCTGCTCGGGGCGCGGGTCGGCTCGCTGGCGCTGTTGGTCGCGATCGCCGCGGCCACCCGGGCGAGGTTCCGCGTTCCACGCGTGTCGCTGGCCGCGGTCGCCGCGGTCGGGCTCGCCGACGTCGAGCGCGAACGCGCTGTTCGCCTTCGCGAGCGGCCACGGCCTCCTCGCCCTCGTCGCGGTGCTCGGCTCGCTGTACCCGATCGTCACCGTGCTGCTCGCACACGTCCTGCTCGGCGAGCGCCTGACGCGCCCGCAGCAGGCCGGCATCGCCGTCGCCCTCGGAGGGGTCGCGCTGATCGCCGCGGCGTGACGGTCGCGGGCGACTGCGGGTTACTCGCGCTCGTCCAGCCACGCCCGCAGCTCGGCCCAGAGGTGCTCCATCGTCGTCGTGCGCGCCGGATGCAGCGGGTCGTACGGGATGTAGTTGACCGTCCGCACGATCCAGTGCCCGTCGGCGCCGAGGTCGAGCACGTTGATGCACGCGGGGGCCTGCTCGAACGTGCCGAAGTAGGTGCGCCCGCCCGCGAGCGCGTGTGAGATCAGGATCCTGTTGACCCCGCCGTGGAAGACGGCGAGCGCGGTCTCCCACGTGCGCGCGACGAGGTCGTCGAACGCCGGCAGGACGCGGTCGAGCGCCTCGCCCAGCGACTCTCCCCCGAGAAAGCGCGTGGCCTCGTCCCGCACGTGCAGCGACCCGACGAACAGCCGTTCGAGCTCCTCGCGCGGCACGTCGTCGAGCCGCCCGCCGCGCCACTCGTCGAACGACGGAACGAGGTCGGGCTCGACCCCGGGAGCGACGACGGCCGCGGTCTCGACCGTCCGCGGCAGGCTGCTCGTCACCACCAGGTCGAAGTCGATGCCTTCGAGCGCCGCCCGCGCCGCGGCCGCCTGCTCGCGGCCGCGCGCGGTCAGCCGCACCACCTCGGGGTCGCGCTCACCGACGTAGGAGACCTCGGCATGGCGCATCAGATAGAGCCGGCGGCGCACGGCGCGTAGCATCGCAGCGTGCTCGACCCGCTGATCGTGGAAGAGAACGTCGAGACGTTCCTCGACGCGCACGGCCTCGGCTCGGGCCCGGTCACGGCGACCCGGATCGGCGACGGCGGCGGCTCGAACTTCACCTTTCTGATCGAGCGCGGCGGCGAGCGCTTCGTGCTGCGCCGTCCACCCCGCCCCCCGCTTCCCCCGTCGGCCCACGACATGGTGCGCGAGGCGAACCTGCAGAACGCGATCCGCTCGGCGGGCTTCGCGCGGCTCCCCGAGATCGTCGCGGTCTGCGAGGACGACGCGGTGCTCGGCGTGCCGTTCTACGTGATGCGCTACCTCGAGGGGCACGTGATCACGCAGGAGCTGCCGCCGGGCCTCGAGGCCCACGACGCACGACGGGCGCTCGGGCTCGACCTGGTCGACACGCTGGTCGAGATCCACGCCGCCGACGTGACGCGGCCGGAGCTCGCGGCGTTCGCGCGTCCCGGCAGCTACAACGAGCGCCAGGTGCGCCGGTTCACGCAGCTGTGGGAGATCAACAAGACCCGCGAGCTGCCGGCGGTCGACGAGACTGCGCGACGGCTCGCGGAGGAGCTGCCGGCGCCCCTTCCGTCCACCGTCGTCCACGGCGACTACCGGCTCGGGAACATGATGGTCGCTCCCGACGATCCGACCAGGATCCGGGCCGTCCTCGACTGGGAGATGGGCGCGATCGGCGACCCGCGGGCGGACGTCGGCTACCTGCTCGCGATGTACACCGAGCCGGACGGCCGGGTCAGCGCGCTCGGCTCCTCGCCGGTCACCGGCGAGCCCGGCTTCCCGACCCGCGCGGAGCTGGCGGAGCGCTACGCCGAGCGCAGCGGCCGCGACGTCTCTCGACTCGCCTGGTTCGAGGCGCTCGCGCTCTGGAAGGCGGCAGTCTTCTGCGAGGCGATCTACGGCCGCTTCATCCGCGGCGAGCTCGGCGCCGAGGACACCCGCGCCGCGGTCTTCGAGCACGCGGTCCCGCTGCTCGGCGAGACCGCGCTCGCGCTCGTCCGCTCGTAACAGACTGTTACAAGCGTCCGGCTTTTCGGCACGGAACCGTAGCTTCGGCGAACGGCCGCGCAAACCCAGCGCTTGTAACAGACTGTTGCAAGCGTCCAAACTTCGGCACGAGACCGTGGCTTCGGCGAACGGCCGTGCAAAACCAGGCGCTTGTAACAGTCTGTTACGAAGCGGCGGCTTCGGCCACGCCTTGCAGGGTCGCGAGGTCGCGCGTCGAGATGAGCAGGGTGGTGGCGCCCGACTCGCGCCACGCTGCGAGCCGGTCGCGGATCCGCTCGACGGGCCCGACGAGGGCGACCTCGTCGACGAAGGCGTCCGGAACCTTCGCCGCCGCCTGTCGCTGCTCGCCGCCGAGGAAGAGATCCTGGATCTCCCGCGCCTCCCGCTCATACCCGTAGCGGGCGAACAGGTCGTTGTAGAAGTTCTTCGACCGCGCGCCCATCCCGCCGATGTAGAACGAGTAGTACTCCTTCAGCATCGCGCGGCCCGCCTCGACGTCGTCGGTCACGATCGCCGGCACGGAGGGCGCGACGTCGAAGCCCTCACGCGCGCGCTCGAGCGGGAATACGTTCCGCGCCTGCTCCGGCGACCAGAAGATCGGCAGCCAGCCGTCGGCGATCTCGAACGCCTGCTCGACCGCCTTCGGGCCGATCGCGGCCAGGTAGATCGGGATCTCGGCGCGAAGCGGCCGCGCCATCAACTTGAGCGGCTTGCCGAGGCCGGTCCCGCCCTCGAGCGGGATGTCGTAGTGCTCGCCGTGGTGCTCGAGGCGCTCGCGGCGCAGGATCCGGCGCACGATCTCGACGTACTCGCGGGTCTTCCCGAGCGGTTTCCCCCACGGCTGCCCGTGCCATCCCTCGACGACCTGCGGCCCCGACGTGCCGAGGCCCATCCGGAACCGGCCGCCGGAGAGCAGATCGAGCGTTGCCGCCGTCATCGCCGCGTTCGCAGGCGAGCGGCCCGGCAGCTGCATGATCGCCGTGCCGAGCCCGATCGTGCTCGTCCGCGCGCCGAGCCAGGCGAGCGGGGTGATCGCGTCGACCCCCCACGCCTCCGCTGCCCAGGCCGAGTCGTAGCCGAGCCGCTCCGCCTCGCACGCCAGTTCGACCAGTTCGAGCGGATTCGTGCCCGGCTGCGCGTACCCCATGTAGAAGCCGAGCTTCACGAGTGCGATGCTACGGGAATGACCGCCACCGCATGGGCTCCCCCAACAGAGAAGCTGGAGCAGGTTCGCGCCTTCATGTTCGACCGCGTCCTGCCGAACGAGCACATCCTCGACCGCGAGGACGACGAGGCCGCCGCGCTGGTCGCGACGCTGCAGGACGAGGTGCGCGCGCTGGGGCTCTGGGCGCCTCACGTGCCGCCCGACGCCGGCGGCACCGGTACGGGCTTCCTCGACTACGCGTACCTGAACGAGCACATCGGCCGCACCGTCTGGGGACAGCTGGTGTTCGGCTGCCAGGCTCCCGACGCGGGGAACGCGGAGATCCTGCACATGTTCGGCACCGACGAGCAGAAGGAGCGCTGGCTCTATCCGCTGGTCGCGGGCACGATCCGGTCCTTCTTCTCGATGACCGAGCCGGAGGTGCCTGGCTCCGACCCGACGACGCTGAGAACACGCGCTGTCCGTGACGGCGACGACTGGGTGATCGACGGGCACAAGTGGTTCAGCTCGGGCGCCGAGGGTGCCGCGTTCGGGATCGTGATGGCGGTGACCGATCCCGACGCCGACCGTCACGCACGCGCGACGCAGATCATCGTCCCGGTCGAGACGCCGGGGGTCGAGATCGTGCGCGCCGTGCCGACGATGGGTCATCGCGGCCGCGGCTGGTCGACGCACTGCGAGGTGCGCTACACCGGCGTGAGGGTGCCGGTCACCAACACGCTCGGCGGCGAGGGCGCCGGGTTCATGATCGCGCAGAAGCGACTCGGCCCCGGCCGCATCCATCACGTGATGCGCTGGCTCGGGCAGATGCAGCGCGCCTTCGAGCTGATGTGCTCCTACTCCCTCGAGCGCGAGACCTTCGGCGAGCCGCTCGCGCGCAAGCAGACGGTGCAGAACTGGATCGCCGACAGCTATGCCGAGATCCAGGCGTGCCGGCTGATGACACTCGACGCGGCGCACAAGATCGACCACGGCGACGAGGCGCGGGTCGAGATCTCGGCGATCAAGTTCTACGCCGCCCGCGTCCTGCAGGAGGTGATCGACCGGGCGATCCAGGTGCACGGCGCCCGCGGCCTGACCGACGAGACGCCGCTCGCGCACATGGCGATGATGGCGCGTGGCGGGCGGATCTACGACGGCCCGGACGAGGTGCACCGCCAGGTGGTGGCGCGCCGGATCCTGAAGGCGTTTGCGTCCGGCGAGCAGTGGCATTTCTCCTGAGGTGGAGACGAACTCGCTCCAGGGGAAGCTGCTCGTCTCGTCTCCGGCGCTCGTCGATCCGAACTTCCGCAAGACGGTGATCCTCGTCGCGCACCACGACGACGACGGCGCGATGGGGCTCGTGCTGAGCCGGCCGTCGGACGTCGCCGCGACGGAAGCCGTACCCGCGCTCGAGGGGCTGCCGGGCGCAGCGGATCCGATCTTCGTCGGCGGCCCCGTGCAGCCCGAGGCATTCATGGTGCTGGCGGAGTTCGACGACGTCGAAGAAGCCGCAGCGCCGATCCTCGACCGGCTCGGCTTCATGCCGGCCACGGCCGAGCCCGAGGACCTGTCGATCCGCCGGTTGCGGCTCTTCGCGGGCTACTCCGGCTGGAGCCCCGGCCAGCTCGAGGCGGAGCTCGCGGAAGCGTCGTGGATCGTCGTCGACGCGACGGCCGAAGACGCGTTCGCCGACGATCCCGACGAGCTCTGGCGGGCGGTGCTGCACCGGAAGGGCGGCCCGTTCTCGCTGATGGAGAACATGCCGTTCGACCCCGGCCTGAACTAACAGCCCGTCCGGGACGGCCTGCGACCCAGCCGGCCGACAGACCCTGGCGTCAGAGACACCTGACCCCGGCGTCAGGGACACCCCGGTGCCACCTCAGACGCGCCTCAGACGCCGCTCCGAGCGGACTCCGACGGGCGTCAGAGCCGGCTCTGACGCGGCTAGATCGGCTCAGAGCCGGCTCACGTCTGGACCGTGACGCGGAGGTGAAGGAACTGTCGCGGGCAGGTCGCGAGCCCGCCCGGGCGGGGCGGTCTGTCTTTACTCACCCGATCGGGCATGGCCGCACGGCCGCCGACGCACGATCCGCCCCGTGGGAGCCCGAGCTTTCACCCCTCGACCGGCGTCGCCGCGCCTGCGACGACGGGCCGCAGCAGCTTCGGCATGAACGCCCAGTCGAGCGTCGTCGCCTCCGCCGCCCAGGAGGCGCGCGCCAGCGCCGCGCCGAGATCGCGGTTGCAGTTGCAGCCGCCCGAGACGGCATGCCACGGCCGGTTCAACCGATCCTGCCACCCGGCGCGACGCGAGCCCTCGGGCGCCCGGACATGCTCCAGGTAGAGGAGCCTGCCGCCCGGCACGAGCACGCGACGGAGCTCGCCGAGCACGCGGGGCACGTCGTCGACGCTGCAGAGGACGAGCGTCGAGACGGCCGTCTCGAAGCTGGCGTCCGGAAACGGCAGCTCCTCGCCGGGGGCGCCGACGACGTCGACGCCGCGGGCGCGCAGCCGCCGAGCCATGTGGCGATCGGGCTCGAGATACGTCACCTCGACCTTCGCCGGATAGTGCGGGACGTTCAGCCCGGTGCCGGCGCCGATCTCGAGCACGCGCCCCTCCGCCCCGGCGAGCAGCGCACGCCGTGCGTCGGCGATGCCGTGCCGCTCGGCGGAGGCCATCACCGGGTCGTAGCCCGCGGCGAGCAGCCGCGCCCAGAGGCTCACACGGGCGGCGGGCCGACGCGTTCGCCCTCGACCCGGGGCCCGGGCAGGTTCGGGAAGCGAAACGGAGCCGGCTCCCGGCCCGGCTGCACGAACCAGCACTCCCCCGTGCCCTCGCTGCTCGCCGCACGCCAGGCGGCCTCGGCGACCTGCTCGGCCGCGAGCAGCGGGAAGCCCGCCGCCGCGAAGCCTTCGCGCTGGGAGTCGATCATGGGCGTGTCGGCGATGCCGGGGCAGACGGCGTTCAGCCGCAACGGCTCGAGCAGCGGCGCCGTCGAGCGCACGAACCCCACGACCGCGTGCTTCGTGAGCGAGTAGATCGCGTCGGAGGGCATCGCCGTCAGACCGGCGAGCGAGGCGGTCGCGACGATCGTGCCATGCTCCATCACCCGCGCCAGGTGGAGCACGCCGAGCACGACCCCGTCGACGTTGACCGCGACGGCTCGGCGGTACTGCTCGGGCGTCAGCCGGCGCGGGTCGCTTTCACCCGTGAGGATGCCGGCGTTCAGAAATGCGAGGTCGACCGGGCCGACCCGCTCCCACGCCGCCGCGTCCGTGACGTCGAAACCGGTGCGCAGGTCGAGCGAGGTCACGTCGTAGCCCTCGCGCTCGAGCCGTGCCCTGATCGCGGTGCCGATCCCGCCCTCGCCGCCCGTCACGAGCGCCTTCACGGCTCGAGCACGACCTTGCCGACATGCCGGCGCTGCTCGATCAGCGCGTGCGCCTCCGCCGCCTCGGCGAGCGGGAAGCGTGCGCCGACGAGCGGGTCGATCCGTTCCTGCGCCCAGAGGGCGAGCAGCTCGATCGCGCTCTCGTGCACGAGCCCCGGGTTCAGCCGCATCAGGCGGCCGAGGAAGATGCCTGCGACGGCCGCGTTGCGGCCGACCAGCCACTGCACGCTGGGATCCGTCCACGCCCCCGCGGTGAAGCCGACCGCGACGATCGTGCCGAGCGGGTTCAGCAACGGCAGCGAGCGCGTGAACACCTCACCGCCGACCGGATCGATCACGACGTCGACGCGCAGGTCGTCGATCTCGTCGTAGCCGACGGCCTCGTCGGCGCCGAGGTCGCGGGCGACTGCGCGCTTCTCGTCGGTCGAGGCGGTCGCCACGACCCGGGCCCCGAGATCCTTCGCGAGCTGGATCGCCGCCGAGCCGACCCCGCCGGAGCCGGCGTGGACGAGCACGACCGAACGGGCGCTCACGTGCACCTGGTGCACGAGCGGGATGTACGCCGTCAGGTAGGTCGTCAGGAACGCAGCCCCCGCGGCGAATGAGGCGTTCTCCGGCAGCGGGAACGTCCACTGCGGGTCGACCTCGACGCGCTCCGCGTAGCCGCCCGCCGCCCGCGGCAGCGCCAGCACCCGCTGGCCGTTCAGCTCGCCGGCGACCTCGTTGCCGAGCACGTACGGGAGCTCGGGCATCTGGGGGTACTGCCCGCGCCGGATCAGGAGGTCGGCGAAGTTGACTCCCGCGGCCCGGACGTCGACGACGCTCTGGCCCGACGGCTCCGGCACTCCTCGAGCGCGAGGTCGCCGCCGACCTCGCGCAGGACGACGGCCTTCACCGTCCGGTCCAGCGGGCCGGGCGCTTCTCGAGGAACGCGGCGACGCCCTCCCGGCCGTCCTCCGACTGCAGGCAGGCGGCGAACGCCTCCACCTCACGCTCGTCGTCGCGCCGGTCGCGGGTGGCGTGGAAGAGCTCCTTGATCTGCCGGATCGCGTGCGGGCTCTGGCCGTCGAGCGGCTCGACGTACCGGGCGATGCCCTCCTCGAGGTCGTCGACGACGAACTCGACGAGCCCCCACGCCTCGGCGGTCTCGGCCGGGATGCGCTCGCCCGACATCGCGAGCCACTTGGCGCGACCGGGCGAGATCAGGCGCGGCGCGCGCTGCGTGCCGCCGCCGCCCGGGAGCAGGCCGAGGTTCACCTCGGGGAAGCCGAGCTGGGCGTCACGCGTCGCGATCCGGAAGTCGCACGCAAGCGCGATCTCGAGCCCGCCTCCCAGGCAGTAGCCGTGGATCGCGGCCACCACCGGCACCGGCGCGGCCTCCAGCAGGTCGGCGACCGGCTGGATGCCGGCCGGCCGCTCGCTCTCGCCCGAGCCGCCGACGAAGCCGCTGATGTCGGCGCCCGCCGAGAAGGCGCGGTCGCCGCGGCCGCGCAGCACGACGGCCCTGACGTCGTCGGCGAGGCTCTCGAACGCGTCCCAGAGCGTGCCGGTGATCACCGCGTTGACGGCGTTGACCGGCGGGTTGTCGAGCCAGACGGTCTGGATCACGGCTGCGTCACCTGCTCGGTCGCGAACATGTCACGCAGTTCGGTCTTGCGGAACTTGCCGACGCTCGTCTTCGGGATCTCGGCGACGAACTCCCACCGGTCGGGCAGCCACCACTTGGCGAAGTTCGGAGCGAGGAACTCGCGCAGCTCCTCGGCGGTCGCCGACTGTCCCTCGCGTAGCACGACGGCCGCGAGCGGCCGCTCGTCCCATTTCGCGTCGGGGACGGCGATCACGGCCGCCTCGGCGACCGCGGGGTGGGCCATCAGCGCATTCTCGAGCTCGACGGACGAGATCCACTCGCCGCCCGACTTGATCACGTCCTTCGAGCGGTCCTTGATCTGGATGAAGCCGCGAGGGTGGATCGTGACCACGTCGCCGGTCTTGAACCAGCCGTCGTCGGTCCAGCGACTCGCCTGTTCCGGCGTGTCGTAGTAGCCGGCTGCGACCCAGGGACCGCGCACCTCCAGCTCCCCCATCGACTCGCCGTCCCAGGGCAGCTCGGCGCCGTCCGCGTCGCGGTTGCGCAGCTCGACGAGCGGCAGCGGCAGGCCCTGCATGGCGACGAAGTCGAACTGCGTCTCGAGGTCGGCCTCGGCGAGGTCGCCCGGCAGGTTCGATGTCGAGGCGACCGGCGAGGTCTCCGTCATCCCCCAGCCGTGGATCACGTCGAGCCCGTGCCGCTCCTTGAAGCCCGCGATCATCGCCCGCGGCGCCGCCGAGCCGCCGACGAGCATCCCCTTCATCTCGGAGAGGTCCCACCGGCCCGGGTTCGCGTCGAGCAGGCCGAGGATGCCGAGCCAGATCGTCGGGACGCCGGCCGTCCAGGTGACGCGCTCCGCGACGAAGTCCTCGAGCAGGCTCTCGGGGTCGAGGTACGGCCCCGGATAGACGAGCTTCGTGCCGAGCAGCGTCGCCAGATACGGGTAGCCCCACGCGTTCGCGTGGAACATCGGCACCACCGGCAGGATCGAGTCTCGCTGCGACATGCCGACGCCGCTGATCGCAGCGCCGAGCGTGTGCAGGATCGTCGAGCGGTGCGAGTAGAGGACGCCTTTGGGGCGGCCGGTCGTGCCGCTCGTGTAGCACATGGCCGCGGCCTCGTTCTCGTCGAGCTCGGGGTCGCTCCACGCATCGGGGTCCGCGCCCGCGAGCAGCTCCTCGTAGGAGTCCTCGACGACGAAGACGTGCTCGATGCTCGTCTCGCCGACGAACTGGTCGAGCAGCGGCAGCAGGCCCCGGTCGACGATCACCGCCCGGTCGTGCGCGTGGTTTGCGATGTAGGCGAGGTCGTTCGGATGAAGGCGCAGGTTCAGGGTGTGGAGGACGAAGCCGCCGCACGGGATCCCCAGGTACGCCTCGTGGTGGGCGACGTGGTTCCAGCAGAGCGTCGCCACCCGGTCGCCGCGCTCGAGCCCCAGCCCCTGCAGCGCGACCGCGAGCGCACGGGCGCGGCGTCCGGCCTCGCCGTGGGTGGAGCGGTGGAAGCTGCGGTCGGGCAGGCGGGTGACGATCTCGCGATCGCCGAAGTAGCGCTCGGAGCGGCGCAGGAGCATCGGCAGCGTCAGCTGCGTGTCCATCATCAGCCCGTTCATCCCGACAGCCCCTGCCGCTTGGGGAGGTCGACCTCCAGGTCGACGAGGTGGCCGTCACGCTCCACGTAGCCGCCGTGTCCGCCGACGATCACGAGCACGAGCTCCTCGTCGGTGCGGTTCGAGATCATCCGGTGGGTCGTCGACTCGACGTGCACGAAGCCGCCGGCCGGCACCTCGTGATCCGCGTCGTCGATCGTGAACGTCGCCGTGCCGCGATGGACGAAGTACAGCTCGTCCTGCGTGTCGTGGTAGTGGTTCGGACCTTCGTAGCGAGGCGGGAAGACGAGCGCGTTGACACCGAACGCCGTCACGCCGAGAGCGGCTCGCACCTTCCGGAAGCCGCGGCCGTCGCCCAGTTCGTCGAGTGTGGTGATCGAGTAGCCCATGGGCAGGAGCCTAGATCAGCCGACGGGCTCCGGCCAGACGCGAACAAGTGCGGCGGTGACGACGGCGGCGACCGCGAAGATGGTCGCCCCGACGACCTGCCCGACCTCGACGAATGCCGCCGTCGCGCCCGCGAAGATCACGAGCTCCGACACGAAGCGCAGCGGGTCGCGCAGCCGTCTCGGCGCCCGCGGGCCGACGTACGTCCCCCAGAACAGCACGACCGCGAGCCCCACGAGCCAGCCGAACGCGGGCCAGCCGAGCCACACGAAGGCGACCACGGACGCGACCTCGCAGGCGAAGCGCACGCCGAGGCTGAGCACCCTCACGAGCCGAACAGGAAGCGCGTCAGCACGCGGTCGCGGAGCCGGTCAGGCAGCTTCTCGACGCGGGCGCGACGTTTCGCATCAGGCCCGACCAGGTAGCGGGTGCGAGGCTTCGACGCGCCGAGTGCGTGCTCGACCGCCTTCGCGACCTCGTCGGCGGGCACCGCGTCCGCCGACCGGGCGGCGGCGAGCGAACGGAACTTCGCCGCGCGTTCCCCGTACAGCTCGACGCCCGCCGCCGGCAGTGCGTCGGCCGTCGGCTGCGGCTTCGACCAGATCGGCGTCGCGATCGTGCCGGGCTCGACGATCGACACCTCGATCCCCCACGGCTGTAGCTCGAGCCGCAGCGCGTCGGCCATCGCCTCGAGCGCGAACTTCGACATCGCGTAGGCGCCGAGGAACGGCAGCGCCGAGCGCCCGCCGATCGAGCCCATCAGCACGATGCGCCCCCGGTTGCGCCGCAGGGCAGGCAGGAACGCCTGCACGACGCGCAGCTGGCCGACGACGTTCACGTCGAGCTGGCGGACGAGCTCCTCGGGCGGCAGGAACTCGAGCGGCGCGGCGACGGCGATGCCGGCGTTGTCGACGAGCGCGTCGAGCTCGCCGACCTGCCGCGCCGCGGCCGACACGGCTTCCGCGTCGGTGACGTCGAAGACGAGCTCGTTCGTCCCGGAGGGCGCCTGCCCCGGCTGCCGCACCGAGGCGTGCACGGTCCAGCCCGCGGCCGCGAGCCGACGGGCCGTCGCCTCGCCGATTCCCGTCGACGCGCCCGTCACGAGGACGGCTCCCGGCCGGGCGGTCACGTGCAGCCGCTACCCGGCGAGGACGGCCCGTGCGATCTTCGCACGGTGCTCGCGGCCGTAGCCGAGCGCGCCTTCGAGCCAGAGCGCGCGCTTGTAGTAGCGGTGCAGCGGATGCTCCCAGGTGAAGCCGATGCCGCCGTGCGCCTGGATCGACTTCTCGCAGGCCAGCACCGCCGCCTCGGTCGCCTGCGACTTCGCGGCGGCGACCGCGAGGTCGGCCTGCTCGTCGCCCTCGGCGACGGCCCACGCCGCCCAGTAGGCGAGCGAGCGGGCGAGCTCGACGGCGACGTACGCGTCGACGACGGCGTGCGAGATCGCCTGGTAGCTGCCGATTTTCTTCCCGAACTGCTCCCGCTCCGAGACGTAGGCGATCGCCAGCTCCGTCACCTTCGAGCCGATCCCGACCGCCTCGAGGGCGAGCGCAGCGAGCAGGCGCCTGCGCAGCTCCGCCGGGTCGCCCGCCGCCGCCTCGGCGCCGTTCCTCGCGACCCGGCCGAGCCCGAGCGACTCGTCGACGGTGGCGAGCGTCTCGCCGCCGCTCGCCGACTCCGCCTTCATGTCGGCCGTCAGCACCCGCGTCACCTTGTCGATGTGAGGCACGAAGCCGTCGATCTCGACCGACCACACCTCGTCGCCCGGCTGCGCGGCGAGCTCGTTGTAGACGAACGGCCCGTCGTAGAGGACCCGGCCGAGCTCCTCGAACAGCACCGCCGCGTCGAGGAAGGAGAAGTCCTCGCTCGCCAGGATCCCGACCCAGCCGAGCCCGGCCAGCTGCTCCATGCTCGGGGAGGCGTTCGCCTCCAGGAACGAGCGCGCCTCGCGCCGCAGGTCCTCCTGCTCCGACGTGAAGGAAAAGTCCATCAGCGACTCCTCGGGAGGCCGAGCACCCGCTCGGCGATGATGTTGCGCAGAACCTCGCTCGTCCCCGCCTCGATCGTGTTGCCGCGCGAGCGGAGCTGCTGGTACTGCCAGTAGCCGTCGGCATAGCCGCCGCCGTTCGTCAGCTGGGCGTGCGAGCCGAGCACCTCGAGTGCCAGCTTGGTCAGCCGCTGGTTCGCCTCCGACCAGACGAGCTTCGAGGCTGAGCCCTCCGGGCCGGGAACGCCGGTCTTCGTCAGCGACGTGAGCGCGCGGTAGTTCGTGTACTTCAATGCCTGCAGCTCGACCCACTCGCGCGCGATGCGGTCGAGCAGGACCGGATCCGTGACATCACGCTCGCGCGAGAGCGTGATCAGCTTGCGCACCGCCACGTCGAGCGTCGCCGAGAGCGCAAAGCCGAGCGTCCCCCGCTCGTGCAGCAGCGTCGTCATCGCCACCTGCCAGCCGCCGCCGATCTCGCCGAGCAGGTTCTCCTTCGGCACCTCCACGTCGGTGAAGAAGATCTCGTTGAACTCCGGCTGGCCCGTGATCTGCACGAGCGGCCGCACCTCGACGCCGGGCGCGTGCATGTCGGCGATCACGTAGGTGAGGTTCCGATAGCGCGGCTCGTCGGGCAGCCCGACGCCCACGAGGATGCAGAAGTCGGCGATGTGCGCGAACGACGACCAGACCTTCTGGCCGTTGACGAGGAAATGGTCGCCGCGGTCTTCGATTCGCGTGCGCACGCCTGCGAGGTCGCTGCCGGCGTCCGGCTCGGAGAAGCCCTGGCACCAGATCTCGTCGGCGGAGAGGATCTTCGCCAGGTAGCGCTCCTTCTGCCCGTCGGTGCCGAAGGCGATGATCGTGGGGCCGGCCATGCCGAGCCCGATCACGCCCAGGTGCGACGGCGCCTCGGCCGCCGCGAGCTCCTCGAGGAAGATCGCGTGGTGGCTGTACGGGGCTCCCGCCCCGCCGTACTCCTTCGGCCAGGTGAGCCCGGCGTAGCCGGCCTCGCCGAGCTTGCGGCTCCATTCGCGGTCGGCGTCCTCGAACCGCCGGGCGCCGCGGGTCTTCGAGCTGTCCGGAAGGTTCTGCGCGATGAACTCGCGCACCTCCTGGCGGAAGGCCGCCTCTTCGGGTGTGTCGCGGAGATCCATGCGCCGATCCTACGCGTGATCGGCGGCCCGCTGCCATCCCGCCTTCGCCGCCCGCTCTGTTCGACGCGGCGCGAGATACTCGTCGCATGACCTGGGTCTCGCTCGTCCGGAAGAACCTGCTCCGGCGGCCCGCGCGCACGGCGCTGACGGCCGCGGGGGTCGCTCTCGGGGTCGGGCTGATCGTCGCCCTGCTCTCGATCACCGCCGGTGTGCAGCGAACGGCGAACGACCTGATCCACGTCGGCCGCGCCGACTTCGGCCTCTTCCAGCAGGACGTGACCGACTTCTCACGGTCGGTGCTGCCCGCGTCGATCGCGGCGTCGGTGGCGCGCGACCCGGGGGTGCAGCAGGTGGCGAAGGTGGCGCTGCTCGTCGATCGGGGCCGACTCGTCTTCGGGCTCGACCGGCACGAGTTCGCCTTCCGCAGGATGGTGCTGCTCGCGGGCCGCCGCGGCGTCGCGCTCGCCGGCGACCGCTCGAAGCTCCACCTCGGCGACACGGTGCGCGTGAAGGGGACGGAGCTTCCGGATCGCCGGCATCTACCACTCGGGCGACCGGTTCGAGGACCTCGGCATCGTGCTCCCGATCGCCGACGTGCAGCGCCTCGCCGGGCGCAGGCAGGAGATCACCTCCGTCGGCGTCGTGGTCAAGCCCGGGTACTCGATCAGGGCGACGGCGGCACGGTTGCAGCGGCGCTTCGCCGGCACGACGGCGGTCACCGAGCCCGGGCAGGCGGTGAAGGTCGACACGTCGAGCCGGCTGATCATCTCGACCGGATGGATCGTCTCGCTGCTCGCGCTGATCGTGGGCGGGATCGGCGTCGCGAACACGATGGCGATGTCGGTGTTCGAGCGCGTCCGCGAGATCGGGATCCTGCGCGCCGTCGGCTGGCCGACGATCCAGATCGCGGCGCTGATCGTCTCGGAGGCCGTCGCGATCTGCCTGCTCGCCCTGGTCGTCGGCTGCGGCCTGGCGGTCGTCGCGGCGGAGGAGTTCGTGGCGCACAGCGAGCTGTCGGCGCTGATCTCGCCGGCGTTCACGGCCGGCACGTTCGCGTGGGGCCTCGCGTTCGCGCTCGGCGTCGCGGTCGTCGGGGCGAGCTATCCGGCGTGGCGCGCGATCAGGCTGACGCCGGTCGCGGCGCTTCGTCACGAATGATGCCGTCGCGCAGGCGGAGCAGCCGGTCGGCGCGCAGCGCCACCTCCTCGTCGTTCGTGACGAGCAGGATCGTCGTCCCGTGCCCTGCCCGCACCTGCTCGAGCAGGTCGAGAACGCCGGCGGCGGTCGCCGAGTCGAGCGCGCCGGTGGGCTCGTCGGCCAGCAGCAGCGAGGGCTCGTTCGCGAGCGCCCGCGCGATCGCGACGCGCTGACGCTCGCCGCCGGAGAGGGTCCGCGGCATCGCATCGACGCGGTGCGCGAGGCCGACCTCGCCGAGCAGCTCGAGTGCGCGCTCGCGCCGCTCGCCGCGCGGACGGCGGCGGCCGATCATCGGCACCTGCACGTTCTCGACGGCGCTCAGCGTGGGCATCAGGTCGTGGAGCTGGAATACGAAGCCGACCGTCGCGGCCCGGTAGGCGGCGCCGTCACCCAGCGCCGTCACCGACTCGCCGTCCACCTCGATGCGACCGTCGTCCGGGCTGTCGAGGGCGCCGATCAGGTTCAGCAGGGTGCTCTTGCCCCCGCCCGACGGCCCCGTGAGCGCCACGAACTCCCCCGGCGCGAGCCGCAGGCTGACGTCCTGGAGCGCCTGCACGCGCCCGTGCTCGAACGACTTCCGCACATGTTCGAGCAGGACTGTGGCGCCGCGGCTCAGCGGGGAACGACCTGGTAGTGGGCGACCGCCTTTCCCGTCGCCGTCCTGAGGGTCGCGCGGACGACGAGCGGGATTCCGCGCGACTCCGGCGGAAAGATCAGGTAGTCGCGGAAGGAGCCGTCGATGGGCCAGTTCCTGATCACCTTCGTGCTCGGCCCGAACTGCACCGGATGCACCCCGCCGACCGGGTCGACGATGTTCATCGTCAGCTTCGCCGCAGCGGGACGGCCGGCCGACGTCACGCGCACGGCGTAGTGCCACTGCGCGTTCACCTTCGGCGCGTGGCCGGGACCGGTGATCGCTGCGCGCAGCGGGGCGGTCGCCGATGTCGTGGCAACGGTGGACGAGGCGGTCGTGTGCGCGGCGCGGGAGCCGCAGGCGAGCCCCGGCGCGCCGAGAGCGGCAGCTGCCGCGCCGAGCACGATCGCCCGCAGGAGCATGACGCGATGATCCTACGGCGTCAGGACGGTGCGGATGACCGTGCCGTCACGCATCGCCGTCAGCGCTTCCGACCAGTCGGCGAGCGGCGCAACACGCGTCACCATGCCCGCAAGGTCGAGCTTCCCCTCGAGCGCCCAGCGCGCGAGCCGTGGGAAGTCCTCCCGGGCGACATGGTCGCCTCCGTGCGAGACGAGGATCCGGCTGCGCCGGGCGAAGAGACCCGGCAGGCTCAGCTCGGCCCGCTCGCCCGACGGCGAGAGACCGATCAGCACGAGCGTCCCGCCTGTCGCGAGCAGCGACAGGCCGAGCTCGAACGTCGCGCGGCGGCCGACCACGTCGAAGGCGAAGTCGACGCGGCCTTCGCCGACGTCGGTGGCGCCGAAGCGGCGGGCCTGGTCGAGCTTCCGCTCGTCGAGGTCGATCGCCCTGATCGTCGAGGCGCCGGCGAGCCGCGCACCCTGGATCACCGAGAGCCCGACCGCGCCGCAGCCGATCACGGCGACCCGTGCCCCCGGCCACACCTTTGCCGTCTCGACCACCGACATCACGCCGGTGGCGACGGCGCAGCCGATCAGGCAGGCCTGCTCGAGCGGCAGGCCGCCCGGCAGCGCCACGACGGCCGCCTCCGGCACCACGGTGCGCGTGGCGAACGTCCCGGTGCGCAGCACGGGCGTCAGCTCGGCGCCGTCGCCGCGGCGCAGCCGCCCCGGCGCGGCGGGCGGGCGCTTGCACTCGCGCGGCGAACCGCGACGGCATGCGTCGCACGCCCCGCAGGCGGTCTTCCAGCCGACCACCACCACGTCGCCCGGAGCCACCGAGGTGACGCCGTCGCCGACCGCCTCAACGACACCCGCGCCTTCGTGGCCGAGCAGCACCGGCAGGGCATGGCCCCAGCCCTCCTCCTCGATCACGTGCAGGTCCGTGTGGCAGACGCCGGTCGCCCCGATCCGGACGAGCACCTCGCCCGGGCCGGGCTGGTCGACGTGGATCTCCTCCAGCGCCACCGTGCCGGGGGCGGAGAGGACTACGCCGTGGTCAGCCACGAGCGGTCGAGCTCGGCGATCGAGTGTGCGCCGGCGAGCGCCAGCGTCAGGTCGATCTCGGCCATCAGGTTCTGGATCAGCTCCTCCACTCCGCGCGTGCCGCCCACCGCCAGTGCGTAGGCATAGGGACGGCCGAGCAGCACGGCGTCGGCGCCGAGCGCGAGCGCGACGAGCACGTCGGCGGCGCAGCGGATGCCTCCGTCCATCAGCACGACCGCGTCCGGCAGCGCGTCGCGTACCTCGACGAGGGCGTCCAGCGCCGCGACCGCGCCGTCCACCTGGCGGCCGCCGTGGTTCGAGACCACGATGCCGTCGACGCCGTGCTCGAGCGCCAGCCGCGCGTCCTCGGCGGTGAGCACGCCCTTGACGAGAATCGGCAGCTCGGTCTGCTGCCGCAGCCAGTCGAGGTCGCTCCACGTGAGGCCGATGTTCGGGAAGGTCGCGAGCATGGTTGCCGCGGCCGTCAGCAGATCCTCCTCCGGCGGCTGCTCGAGCCGGGAGAGGAACACCGGGTCGGTGAAGTACTGGCCGCAGCCCTCGCCCTTGATGAAGGGCAGGTAGGCCTGCCGCAGGTCGCGGGGCCGCCATCCGAGCGTCAGCGTGTCGAGCGTGACGACGATCGCCCCGTAGCCGGCAGCCTCGGCACGCCGGACGAAGCTCTCGCAGATCTCGCGGTCGTTCACCCAGTAGAGCTGGAACCACCGCGGTGCGTTCGTCTCGGCGACCTGCTCGATCGAATGCGTGGCGGCGCTGGAGAGGAGCAACGGCACCCCGGACGAGGCCGCCGCGCGGGCCGCCCCCACCTCGGCATCGGGATGCGCAATCGAGAGCACCCCGATCGGCGCGAGCAGGAACGGGGCCGGCGAGCGCGTGCCGAGCACCTCCACGGAGATGTCCCGCTGGGCGTTCCCCGTCAGCATCCGCGGCCGCAGGCGGCGGCGGCGAAACGCGGCGAGGTTCGCGTCCATCGTCCGCTCGGAGCCGGCGCCGCCGGCGATGTAGCCGAACGCGCCCGGGTCGAGCTTCTCCTCGGCCGCGCGCTCCCAGTCCTCGGCGGCGACCGGCCACTCGGGCGGCTGCTGCGCGATGTAAATCGCGTTCTGGATCAGGGACCCCGAGAAGCTCATGGTGCGATCCTAGAGGCCTCGCGACAGGGTGTCGTCGCGGGCCGCGCAGCTTTCAAGGGCGGTGAAGCCGTCAAGACGGGGCCGGCGCCGCCCCGTCGAGTGCGGACATCCCGCCGGCGGCTCGACATTCACGTCGACGACGGGAAACACCGGCGCCCCACGACGAGCCTTCGGGTTGTGATCGAACACCCGCCCTGGTCGCTGCACCCCGCGCGCGCCGCACTCCGAAACGGTGTCAGACACCTTTAAGTGTCAGACACCGGTCTGGCTCACGCACGCGAGGGCTTTGTGGCGGGCTGACGACCCGTGATCGCCCGGCGGCGGGTCGACAGGGAGAGGCGGATGGAGCACCGTCCTGGACCTCTGGCGGGGTGCCCGCTCGGTGGCATTGCTGGCAAGCAAGGCGCCTAGCAGATTCGAACTGCTGTAAACGGCTTTGCAGGCCGCTGCCTAACCACTCGGCCAAGGCGCCGCGGCGGGCATCGTACCGCCCTCGCCGGGTGCCTCCGCCCTCCTGCGGGTGCCGGCGGGCGGCGGCGGCCCCCGCCGACGTTCGGCGTCGCTGCGCGCCGGGTACCCCGCGCGAATGGATGCGATCGACGATCGCTGGTACAAGGGCGCCGTCGTCTACGAGCTGTCGGTGCGCACGTTCTCCGACGAGAACGGCGACGGCGTCGGCGACTTCCGCGGGCTGACGCGGCGCCTCGACTACCTCGAGGGGCTCGGCGCCACCGCCGTCTGGCTGCTCCCGTTCCAGCCCTCGCCGGGACGCGACGACGGCTACGACATCACGAACCACTACGGAGTCGACCCCGCCTACGGCGACCTCGGCGACTTCGTGCGGTTCGTCGAACACGCCCGCGACCGAGGCATGCGCGTGCTGATCGACCTCGTCCTGAACCACACCTCCGACGAACACCCCTGGTTCCAGGCTGCGCGCACCGGCGATCCGAGCTTCCGCGACTACTACGTGTGGTCTCCGACGCGGCCGCCCGACGCGGAGAAGGGCGTCGTCTTCCCCGGCGTCCAGAAGACGACGTGGAGCTACGACCGCACCGCGAAAGAGTGGTACTTCCACCGCTTCTACGACTTCCAACCCGACCTCAACATCGCGAACCCGGCCGTGCGCGATGAGATGGAGAAGATCATCGGGTTCTGGCTCGGCCTCGGCATCAGCGGGTTCCGAGTCGACGCGGTGCCGTTCCTGATCACGCCCGTGACTGCCCGGAACACCTCGCCCGCACCCGAGTTCGACGTGCTGCACGGCTTCCGCTCCTACCTCTCGTGGCGGTCAGGCGACGCGGTGCTGCTCGGTGAGGCGAACGTCGAGCGCGACCAGATACCGACCTACTTCGGCGTCGGCGGTATGCACATGCTCTTCAACTTCGAGGCGAACCAGCGTCTCTGGCTCGCCCTCGCCCGGGAGGAGGCGGCGCCCCTCGCCGACGCCCTCCGCGACACGGCCGAGATCCCGGGCGCCGACCAGTGGGGGACGTTCCTGCGAAACAACGACGAGCTCGATCTCGGCCGGCTGTCGGACGATGACCGGCGCCTCGTGTTCCGGAAGTTCGCGCCGTCGCAACGCATGCAGCTGTACGGCCGTGGGATCCGGCGGCGGCTCGCCCCCATGCTCGGCGGCGACCGCCGGCGGGTCGAGCTGGCGTTCGCTCTCCTGCTCTCCCTGCCGGGCACGCCGGTCCTCTACTACGGCGACGAGATCGGCATGGGTGAGGACCTGTCGCTTCGGGAGCGCGACTCGGTGCGCACGCCCATGCAGTGGTCGAGCGGGCCGAACGGCGGGTTCTCCGCGGCGCCGCGCCGGCAGTGCGCGCTGCCCGTCCTCTCCCGCGGCGCCTACGGGTTCCGGCAGGTGAACGTCGCCGACCAGCACCGGGACACGAGCTCGCTCCTGCATTTCGTCCGACGCGCGGTACGTGCGCGGCGAGAGCTGCGCGGCCTCGGCTCCGCCGCATGGGAGCAGGTTCGGGTGCGGGAGCCGGCCGTGTTCGCCCTCCGCTACCGCCGCGACGACACGGAGCTACTCGCCGTGCACAACCTCGCGCGCACCCCCGTCCGCGTGCGCGGCCTCGACGCGGAAGGGCTCGCCGATGCCTTTGCGAATCGCGACTACCCGACGCCCGGCAGGACCGTCGAGCTCGATGGCTTCGGCTTTCGCTGGCTGCACGCGCCCGAAGCGTTCTGATCTGCGCGGCAGGAGCTGCGAGACGTACCGCCGAGTCGGCCGCTCGGGTGCTAGTGCCCGGAGACCGCGTGCGGGACGTAGGGCTCCTCCAGCCGCGCGAGCTCGTCGGCCGAGAGTGACAGCTCGGCGGCGGCGAGCGCATCCTCGAGGTGCCCGAGCTTCGTCGCACCGACGATCGGAGCGGTCACCCCCGGCTTGTGCAGCAGCCACGCGAGCGCGACCTGCGCCGGCGGCACGCCGCGTGCCTCCGCCACCTCGGACGCGCGGTCGACGACCGGGAAGTCGAGGTCGGGGGTGTACAGCGAGTCGGCGAACTCGTCGGTCTGCGCGCGCGTCGTCCGTCGCTCGCCCTCACGTGTGCGGTTCCCGGCGAGCAGGCCGCGTGCGAGCGGGCTCCACGGCAGCACCGCGACGCCCTGGTCGATGCACTGCGGGATCATCTCCCGCTCCTCCTCGCGGTAGACGAGGTTGTAGTGGTTCTGCATCGACACGAACGGCGTCGGCGCGACCGACTGCGCCTTGGCGAACTGCCACGCGTACATGCTGCTCGCGCCGATGTACCGGGCCTTGCCCGCGCGGACGACGTCGTGGAGCGCCTCCATCGTCTCCTCGATCGGCGTACGCGGATCCCAGCGGTGGATCTGGTACAGGTCGACGTAGTCGAGCCCGAGCCGCTCGAGCGACGCGTCGATCGAGGCCAGGATGTGCTTGCGCGAGAGGCCGGCGCCGTTCTCGCCGGGCATCGTCCTGCCGTGCACCTTCGTCGCGACGACGTACTCCTCGCGCGTCTCGAACAGCTGCTTCAGCAGCCGCCCGGTGACCACCTCGCTCCGGCCGCCGTTGTAGACGTCGGCGGTGTCGAAGAAGATGATCCCTCCCTCGGCGGCCCCGCGCACGATCGGCTCGGCGGCGGCCTCGTCGATCGCCCACGGGCGCGACTCGTCCGCGCCGTAGCTCATCATCCCGAGGCAGACCCGCGACACGCGCAACCCCGTGGCGCCGAGATTCACGTACTCCATGCTCGAACGCTACCGGGCGGCTCAGGCTGCGAGCTGCTCGAACGCGCGCCGGAAGACGTCGAGCGGCTGGGCGCCGAGGAGGATCAGCCGCCGGTCGAGCAGGAATGCCGGGATCGCGTTGATCCCGATCGACTGCGCCTGCGCCGTCGAGCCGTGCACGACGTCCAGGTACGCCGACGGGTCGGCGATCACGTGCTCCACGTCCTCAGCCTCGAGCCCGACCTCCGCGGCGAGCCGCCGCAGCTCGTCCCGGTCACCGAGGTTCGTCGCCTCCGACCAGTACGCCTGCATCAGCCGGTCGTGAAACGGCTCGTGTAGCCCGTGCTCGCGCGCGAGCTCCGTCAGCCGCAGCGCGAGCTTCGTGTTCGGCACGGTCTCGGGGCGCTCGTAGACCAGCCCCGCCGCTTCGAAGCGGTCGCGCAGCGGGTCACGCTGCCCCGCCGAGAGCCCGTAACGGCGGTGGAGCTCGGCGAGCGGGATCCCCTCCTCCGGGTACTCCGGGTGCAGGTCGAACGGGAGCCAGGTCACCTCGGCGTCGAACTCGCGCCGCGCCTCCTCGGCCGTCACCTGGCCGAGCCGGCACCACGGTCAGAGGTAGTCGCTCCAGACGAGAATCGTGTGCTCCGCCACGGCCACATGTTCCCACGCGTCCCGTTCCTGTGCGAGGCTGCGCATCGGGTGGGCACAGGGGTTCGCGGAGTGGCAGCGAGGTTCGTCGCAGCGGCGGCGGTCGCCGCGCTTGCGCTCGGGGCGGCGGGAACCGCCGCCCGTCCGGCCGCGGCGGGGTGCGCGCAACGCGGCGTGTCGTCGAGCTACGCCGGAGCGGTGGCGGGAGCCGCCGCCGCCGGGCGCGACCTCTGGGGCGGCGCGCTCGTGCGCAGAGCCGGCGGCCCGACGTACGAGGCCGCCCGCCGCTATCTGGCACCGCTCACGCAGGCGCTCCGGCGCGGCCCCCGGCCGCTCACGGCGAGCGGCTCGTACTACGTGCCGCTCTCGTATCCGTTCACGTCGTACGGCTCGCCGATGTACGCGCTCCACGTGGCCGACGGAAGCGAGATCGTCACCCGCCGTGTCGGCGGGCCCTCGCTGAAGCTCTTCGTCGGCGAGCTCGGCAAGGAGGCGTACGGCTCCTGTACCTCGCGGCTGCGGCCGGCGCGGCTCGCGCAGGGGTACCTGCCGATCCTGCAGACCACGTACGAGGACTCCGGCGGAGTTCGGTACGTACAGGAGTCGTTCGTCGGGCGCGCCTACGGCGCCTTCGGCGCGCGGTCGACGATCAGCTTCGTGCGGCTCGTCGTCGACGCGCGGCAAGCCTCGCGCGGCGCGCGGGTGCGGCTCGCTCCCTGGCGGCGGCTCGCGCACTCGGCGCCCGACCGACTCGCCCTCGACGGGCAGACGCGGCTGATCGTGAGCGACGGCGCGCAGTTCGTCGACGGCGTCGCCCGCTACCACGTACCGCAGGGGGAGAAGGAGACGATCTACGCCGAATGGCTGAACGCACCGTCGGACGCCGGCCACGTCCACGCCGACGCCGAGACCTACGACGCCGCGCGCGCGACCGTCGTCAACTTCTGGCAGTCGCGGCTCGACGCGGGCGCGACGTTCTCGGTCCCGGAAGCCGCGACGCAGAACGCAGAGCTCGGCGTGCTCACCCAGCTGATCTCCTTCGGCTGGCGCTACAGCGTCGGCAACCAGTACGAGGAGCTGTCGTACGCCGAGTCGCTCGACGCCGCCGAGGTCGCCGTCGAGTACGGCTACCCCTCCGTCGCCAGGTCGATCGTCGAGCTCGCGCTCCGCCGGATCCGGGCGGACCGGGCGGCGTTTCGCGCGTTCCGGGGCGGCCACCTCCTCGCGACTGCGGCGCTGTACGTGAGGTCGACCCGCGACCGCGCGTTCCTGCGGGCCGCGACACCGGCGCTCGCGGACGTCGTCGCGCGCATCGCCGCGCGGCAGCAGCGGACCGGCAAGCTGCGCGGGCGGCTGATCCCGGAGGCGCTCTCCACCGACCTCGAGAACCAGGCTGTCGACAGCGTCCCCGGGCAGCTCGAGGCGATCGAGGGGCTGCGGGCGATCAGCCGCGTCTGGAGCGCCGCGGGCGTCCGGTCGCAGGCGGCCCGCGCAGCGGTGCTCGCGACGTCGATCGACCGGGCGGTGCGGCCGGCGCTCGCGCACGTCTCCCGGCGCCTGCACGACGGGACGCTGTTCGTCCCCGACCGGCTCACCGGCCAGAAGCCGTTCGGGCGGCTGACGGCCTCGCGCGACGGCTCCTACTGGAACCTGATGATGCCGTACGCGTTCTCGTCGGGGTGGTTCGCGCCGCACACGGCCGTGGCGCGCGGGATCCTCCGCTACCTCCTGCGGCACGGCTCCCGGCTCCTCGGCGTCACGCGCACCTATGCGGGCACCGTCTACGGCGACAAGGGAGGCGCCGGCATCGCGCCCGTCTACGGGCTCGGGATGTCGCGCTTCTTCGCCGACAACGACCAGCCCGACCAGCTCGACCTGAGCCTGTACGGGATGCTCGCGACCGGGATGACCCAGGGCACGTACGTCTCGGGCGAGGCGGTGTCGTTGTTGCCGGTCGGCAGCGCGTCCGGGCGGGCGATGTTCATGCCGCCGAACGCCGGCGCGAACGCCTCGTACCTCGGCACCCTGCGGGAGCTGCTGGTGCACGAGCGCCGCGGCCCCCTCGGAGCCCCCGCCGGCCTCGACCTCGCCTTCTCGACGCCCCGTGCCTGGCTCGCCGACGGCCGGTCGATCGAGGTGAGAGACGCGCCGACCAGCTTCGGCAAGCTCTCGTACTCGATCACCCGGAGCGGGTCGAGCGTGGTCGCACGGCTCGTCCTCCCGCGCACCGGCGACGTGCGGCTGCGGCTCCGCCTTCCCGCGGGCGAGAGGCTCACCCGGGTGCTCGTGGGCTCGAGCTCCGTCGCCCCGGGCGCCGCCGGGACGATCGACCTCGGCGCTCGGCACGGCACGCTCCTCGTGCGCGCCGCCGTCGGCGCGGGCTGACGGCCGCGACGCTTCCGATCGGCACCGGCGGGTACCTCCGCCCCGTGCCCGCGCGGAGCCGCGGCGTCCCGCTCGACTCCGACCTCGCGGAGCTCGTGCTCGCCACGATCCATCCGAGCGCGGTGCTGCGGGGCGAGGACCGGGAGGAGCTCTTCGCGGGGCTCGTCGACGACCTGCGGGTCGTCACGAGGCTGATCGCCGCCTGAGCCGCGCAATCCGCAGAAATATCGGCTGCGCAATGCGCAGCGCGCACTATCCAGAACGAAACGCTGCGTATACAGTCGAGCGCGTCGTGTCGTTGCAGGAGCGCCGTGCCACGGAACGCGTGCAGGACGCTCGCGAGCGCTACGTCGCACGCGGCGTCTCCACGCCGCCGCTCGTCGTCGAGCGCGCCGAAGGAGCCCGGATCTGGGACGTCGAGGGCCGCGAGTACGTCGACTTCGCCGGCGGCATCGGCTGCGCGAATGTCGGGCACAACCTGCCCGCGGTCGTCGACGCGGTGCACGCGCAGGTCGACCGCTACATGCACCAGTGCTTCATGGTCGGCATGTACGAGCCCTACGTCGAGGTGTGCCGCCGGCTCGCCGAGCTGTCGCCGTGCCGCGGGGAGCAGCAGAAGTCGCTGCTGCTGAACTCCGGCGCCGAGGCGGTCGAGAACGCGGTCAAGATCGCGCGCGTCGCGACGGGGCGCCCGGCCGTGGTCGTCTTCGACAACGCCTTCCACGGCAGGACCCTGCTCGCGATGACGATGACGTCGAAGGTCGTCCCGTACAAGGCGGGCTTCGGCCCGTTCGCGCCCGAGGTCTACCGCACGCCGGCTCCCTATCCGTTCCGCGGCGTCACCGAGGACGACGCGATCGAGGCGCTCCGGCATCTCTTCAAGGGAGACGTCGACCCGCAGTCGGTCGCCTGCGCCGTGCTCGAGCCGGTGCAGGGCGAGGGCGGCTTCATCCCGATGACTCCCGACTTCCCGAAGCGCCTCCAGGAGCTGCTCGACGCGCACGGCATCCTCTACGTCGACGACGAGGTGCAGTCGGGCTGCGGTCGCACCGGGCCGGTCTGGGCGATCGAGCACTACGGCGTCGAGCCCGACCTGCTCGTGTCGGGCAAGACGCTCGGTGGCGGGCTGCCGCTCGCCGCGGTCACGGGTCGAGCCGAGATCGTCGACGCGGTTCCGCCCGGCGGCCTCGGCGGCACGTTCGGCGGCAACCCGGTCTCGTGCGCCGCCGCGCTCGCGGTGCTCGACGCCCTCGGCGAGCAGCGCCCGCGTGCCGTCGAGGTCGGTGAGCGCGTACGAGCTCGCCTCGAGCAGATCGCGCCAGAGGGCGCGGACGTCCGCGGGCTCGGGCCGATGCTCGCGCTCGAGCTGCCCGAGCGCACCGGCGAGCAGGCGGGCCGCATCACCGCGGCCGCGCGCGAGCAGGGCCTGCTGCTGCTCTCCTGCGGGATCTACGGCAACGTGATCAGGATCCTCGTCCCGTTCACCGTCTCCGACGAGGAGCTCGGGCGCGGCCTCGACATCCTCGAGCGCTGCCTCGCCGCCTAGAGGCTTGATGCGCATTTGTGGGCATACGCGGCTGGTGCGCCTGACACGGCGCGGCTCGGCCGCGTCGGGCTTGCCCGTAGCCACCGCTACGCGCTGCGCCCGCCCCGCCCGATCCGCTCGGTCAGGCGCATCCCCGCGCACACCCCAATACACATCAAGCCTCTAGAGCCCGTGGCGGCGAGCGTCGACGTCGAGGGCATTCGAAAGACCTACGGCGAGGTCACGGCCGTCGCCGGCGTCGACCTGCACGTCGGCGAGAACGAGTTCTTCACGCTGCTCGGCCCCTCGGGGTCCGGCAAGACGACCACGCTGCGCGTGATCGCCGGCTTCGAGCGGCCCGACGCGGGGCGCGTGATGCTGGGCGGCGAGGACATCACGCTGCGGCCGCCGTACTCGCGCGACGTCAACACCGTGTTCCAGGACTACGCCCTCTTCCCGCACATGACCGTCGCCGACAACGTCGGCTACGGGTTGAAGGTGCGGCGGGTCGCCCGCACGGAGCGGCGGCAGCAGGTCGACGAGGTGCTGCGCATGGTCCGCCTCGACGGCTACGGGGACCGCAAGCCGATCCAGCTCTCCGGCGGGCAGCGGCAGCGTGTCGCGCTCGCGCGCGCGATCGTCAACCGCCCGAAGGTGCTGCTGCTCGACGAGCCGCTCGGCGCGCTCGACCTGAAGCTCCGGCAGGAGATGCAGGTGTTCCTGAAGTCGCTCCAGCGCGAGCTCGGCATGACGTTCGTCTACGTCACGCACGACCAGGAGGAGGCGCTGACGATGAGCGACCACGTCGCCGTGTTCAACGGCGGCCGGATCGAGCAGGTCGGGTCGCCGACCGAGGTGTACGAGCGCCCGGCGACCGCGTTCGTCGCCGGCTTCGTGGGCACCTCGAACATCCTCGAGCGCGGCGGGCGGCGCTTCTCGGTGCGGCCCGAGCGCATCCAGCTGAACGGTTCCGGCGAGCCGGGGACGGTCGCCGACGTGATCTTCGTCGGCTCCTTCATCCGGATTCTCGTCGACACGGACTCCGGCGACCGGCTCGACGGTCGTCCGGGCGAACGACGGCCCCCACGTCGAACGAGGGGCCCGCGTCCACGTCGCCTGGCGCGACGAGGACGCATACGAGATCGCATCCACCGAGCAGGAGGGCAGATGAGCAAGAGCACGTGGGCAGTGGTCGCGGTGCTCGCGGCCGCACTCGCGTTTCCCGCAGCGGGCGTCACGAAGGCGCACGGCGGGACGCTGAACATGATCGCGTGGGAGGGCTACCTCCAGAAGCAATGGGTGCAGCCGTTCGTGAAGTCGACGGGCTGCACGATCCACCCGAAGTACGCCGGCTCGTCCGACGAGATGGTGACGCTGATGCGCAGCGGCGGCGGCGGCCAGTACGACCTGGTCTCCGCCTCGGGCGACGCGTCGCTCCGCCTGATCTACGGCAAGGACGTGCAGGCGGTCGATCCGGCGAAGGTGCCCGACTTCAAGAACTTCGGCAAGGCGTTCCGGTCGCCGCCGAACAACACGGTCGGCGGGAAGCACTACGGCATCTCGCTGCAGTGGGGCCCGAACACCCTGATGTACAACACGAAGCAGGTGAAGCCCGCCCCGACGTCGTGGGCGTCGATCTACTCGACGAAGTACAAGGGCAAGATCACCGTCCCCGACAACCCGATCCAGATCGCCGACGCGGCGCTCTACCTGATGAAGCACCAGCGCTCGCTCGGGATCAAGGACCCGTACGAGCTGAACCCGAAGCAGTTCGGTGCCGCGATCAACCTGCTGAAGAAGCAGAAGCCGCTGATCAAGAAGTACTGGGCGCTCGCCTCGGACGAGATCGACCTGTTCAAGAACGGTGACGCCGTGATCGGCGCGTCGTGGCCGTACCAGACGAACACGCTGATCGGCGCGAAGGCGCCGGTGAAGGACACGGTGCCGAAGGAGGGAGCGACGGGCTGGCTCGACACGTGGATGGTGTCGTCGAAGACGAAGAACCTCGACTGCGCCTACAAGTGGCTCGCCTACGTCTCGACCCCGAAGGTGCAGGCCGAGCAGGCGATCTACTTCGGCGAGACCCCCGTCAACAGCAAGGCCTGCAAGATCATGAACACCCTCTCCAAGGGCTCGTGCGCGCAGTACCACGCGAACGCGCCGCTCAAGTACTTCAAGCAGATCTACTTCTGGAAGACGCCGATCGCCGACTGCGGCAACGGCAAGAAGGACTGCATGGACTACACGAAGTGGCAGCAGGCCTGGACTCAGCTGAAGGGCTAGAGCCGTCGCGCTCCGGAGGGCGTCGCCGCCTCGGCGGCGCCCTCTGGCGGCGGCCCTGGCTGAAAGGGCTGTCGCTGCTCTCCCCGCCGGTGGTGGCGTTCCTCGCCGTCTACGTGACGGCGCTCGTGGCGCTCTTCGTCTCCTCCTTCTGGACGGTCGACCCGTTCACGTCGCAGACGGTGCACCACTGGACGCTCGACAACTTCCGCGAGCTGTGGCGGGGAGCCACCTACCACCGCGTCGCCCTGCGCACGGTCTCGATCGCGGCGGCGGTGACGGTGACCGACGCGATCATCGCGCTTCCCGTTCGCGTACTTCATGGCCCGGGTCGCGGGGCCGCGCACGCGTGCGGTGCTGTTCGTGCTCGTGCTGCTGCCGCTCTGGGCCTCGTACCTCGCCCGCGTCTACTCCTGGCGGCTGATCCTGAACTCGGACGGCCTGCTCAACTGGTCGCTGCACAGGGTCGGCCTGCCGTCGGCCGGGATCGCCTACACGAACACCGCGATGTGGATCGTCTTCTCCTACATCTGGCTGCCGTTCATGATCCTGCCCGTCTACTCGTCGCTCGAGCGCATCCCCCACTCCTACATCGAGGCGTCGCGCGACCTCGGCGCGCGCGGCGGACGGACGCTGCGCACCGTGATCCTGCCGCTCGCGCTGCCCGGCATCGTCGCCGGCTCGATCTTCACGTTCTCGCTCACGCTCGGCGACTACATCACGCCGATCCTGATCGGCGGCGCGTCCAGCCAGTTCATCGGCAACGTCGTCTACGACTCGGTCAACGGCTCCGGGAACCTGCCGTTCGGCGCCGCCTTCGCCGTCGTGCCGGTGGTCGTGATGGGCGTCGTACCTCGTGATCGCGCGCCGGCTGGGAGCGTTCGACGCGCTGTGACCGGACGCGCGGGACGAAGATCGCGCTCGGCGTCTGGGTCGGCGCTCGTGCTGGCGTTCCTCTACGTGCCGATCGCGGTCATCTGCCTGTACGCGTTCAACAAGTCGAACGTGCAGAGCTGGCCGATCGCCGGCCTGACGACGCGCTGGTTCTCGCCGGCGATCCACAACCCCGAGCTGCGGCAGGCCCTCTGGCTGTCGTTGAAGGCGGGGGCCCTCGCGACGGCGATCGCGCTCGTGCTCGGCTCGATGGCGTCGTTCGGCGTGCACCGGTTCCGCTTCTTCGGCCGCGAGTCGGTGTCGTTCCTGCTCGTGCTGCCGATCGCGCTGCCCGGGATCATCACCGGCATGGCGCTCAACTCCTACTTCACGTTCTGGAAGTTCAACTTCGGGCTCTGGACGATCGTGATCGGCCACGCCACCTTCTGCGTGGTCGTCGTCTACAACAACGTGCTCGCCCGCCTGCGCCGCGTGCCGGGCTCGCTCACCGAGGCGTCGATGGATCTCGGCGCCGACGGGCTGGCAGACGTTCCGCTACGTCACGTTCCCGACGATCTCGACCGCGCTCATCTCGGGGGGGCTGCTCGCGTTCGCCCTCTCGTTCGACGAGGTGATCGTCACCACGTTCACCGCCGGCGCGCAGAACACCCTGCCGATCTGGATCTTCGGCCAGATCCGGCTCGGCCAGCAGCTGCCGCAGGTGAACGTCGTCGTCTTCGTCATCCTTGCAATCACGATCATCCCGGTCGCGCTCGCCCAGCGCCTGACGAGCGAGAGCGGGATACTTCGAACCGAATAGGAGGTGTGAGATGGCGACAGATCTCGATCGGCGGACGTGGACGAGCGACGCCGGGAGACGATCGACCCGGCGACCGGCGAGACGATCGCCCAGGTGCCGAACATGTCGGCCGCCCAGAGTCGACGAGGCGGTCGAGAAGGCGAAGAAGGCACTGCCGGAGTGGCTCGACGCCACCCCGAAGCGAGCGTCGGAGCTGCTGCTGAAGCTGGCGGACGTGATCGACGACAACGCCGAGGAGCTCGCGGCAGATCGAGTCGCGCAACGTCGGCAAGCCGCTGATGGCCTACGCGCGGACGAGATGCCGTTCTGCGCCGACAACCTGCGCTTCTTCGCCGGCGCCGCGCGGAACCTCGAGGGGAAGGCGGCGGGCGAGTACATGCAAGGGCTACACGTCGATGATCCGCCGCGAGCCGATCGGCATCGTCGCCGGCATCGCCCGTGGAACTACCCGCTGATGATGGCGGTCTGGAAGATGGGCCCGGCGCTCGCGGCGGGCAACGTGCAGATCCTGAAGCCGTCGGAGCAGACGCCGATGTCGCTGCTCCGGTTCGTCGAGCTGGCGAAGGACGTGATTCCCGACGGGGTGCTGCAAGGTGGTGACGGGCGACGGCGTCCCCGTCGGGCGAGCGGATCGTCAGCATCCCGACATCGGCCTCGTCTCGCTCACCGGCGACGTCGAGACCGGGAAGACGATCGCGCGCAGCGGCGCCGACACCTTCAAGCGCATGCATCTCGAGCTCGGCGGCAAGGCGCCGATGGTCGATCTTCGACGACGCCGACGTCGGAGGCGGTCGCGGAGGGGATCAAGCTCGCCGGCTACTGGAACTCCGGCCAGGACTGCACCGCCGGCTCGCGCATCATCGCCGGCCCGAAGATCTACGACAGCCTGCTCGAGGCGCTCGTGCCGGTGATCGAGGCGATCAAGGTGGGCGACTCCGGCCGACGGCGACGAGTCGAGATGGGGCCCGTGATCACGCGAGGCTCAGCAGGAGCGGGTGCTCGGCTTCCTCGAGCGCGCCAAGGGCGCGACCGTGCTCACGGGCGGCTCCGCCCGGGGCGACCGCGGGTTCTTCGTCGAGCCGACGATCGTCACCGACGTCGCCCAGGACGACGAGATCGTCCAGCGCGAGGTGTTCGGGCCGGTCGTGACCGTGCAGCGGTTCGCCGACGACGACCAGGCGATCGCGTGGGCGAACGACGTGCGCGTACGGCCTCGCCGCGTCGGTCTGGACGCGAGACGTCGGCCGCGCGTTGAACGCAGCGCGCAAACTCCAGTTCGGCACCGTCTGGGTGAACGACCACCTGCTGCCGATCACCTCGGAGATGCCGCACGGCGGCTACAAGCAGTCGGGGTACGGCAAGGACATGTCGATCTACTCGATGGAGGAGTACACGCAGCTGAAGCACGTGGCGCTGAAGATCGACTGAGGGCCGCGCCCCGGTTCCCGGTGTCAGACACCTCGTGGTGTCTGACACCTAAAGGTGTCTGACACCAGTTCGGGTCGCGCTGCCGCACGTCCGCCGAGCCGCGGCGTACTACGCAACGGTGTCAGACACCAAAAGGTGTCTGACACCAGTTCGGCTCGCGCCACCGTGCGGCCCCGAGCCGCGGCGCAGTACGCAACGGTGTCAGGCACTAAAAGGTGTCTGACACCGGTTCAGCGCAGGCGGAACGTCGGGTACGGCGTGAGGGAGACACAGCTCGTGTCGAGCCCTCGGGCCGTGCCCGCGTCGACGAAGTCGCGCACCACGTTCGGCAGGCAGCCGAGCTGTTCCACGCCGTGGGCGCCGCCCGGGACGGTCACGACCTTCGCGTTCGGCATCGCACCGCCGATCCCGGCGACGTTCGCCGGCGGGTCCTTCGGGTCGGCGCCGCCGGCGAGCACCAGCACCGGCACGGCGGAGCGGACCCGCGACCAGTCCTCAGGCCCGGCGTCCGGCTGCGGCCAGGCCGCGCAGACCTCGTGCATCGTGTTCGCCCAGGCCGGCTGGTAGTAGGCGAGATAGGTGCCCCTGGCGTTCGCGGAGGTCTTGGCCGGGTCGGCCGCCGCCCAGGGCTCGGTGCACATGATCGCGAGCGGCATCACGCCGACCGTGGGGGCGAACAGCGCGTTCGCGCGGATCTGGCGCGCGAGCGGCGCGTAGGCGCCCGACTCGGCGCGTGCGAGCAGGAACGGAACCTGCACGGCTCCCGGTTGGGACGCCGTCAGCTCGCGGACGGTCGACGCGGTCGCGGCGGCATCGACCCTGGTGGAGCCGACGAGCGCCGGGTGGCGCGCGAGCTTTGCGAGCAGCGCGGGGAAACGCGCGTACCAGTGCGGGAACGCCCGCTCGCAGGCCGGATCGGCGCGGCAGCGCCGGTCGAGCAGCTTCAGCGCGCGCTGGCCGGTCGCGGCCCAGGTCTCGAACAGGGGCACGTCGAGGAGCGTCGCCCCGTCGAGGGTGACGGTGCGCACCGTCTCCGGGTGGCGGCGCAGGTAGACCTGCACGGCCGTCGCCCCGTAGGACGCGCCGTAGAGACTGATCCGCTCGTAGCCGAGCGCGCTGCGGACGGCGTTCAGGTCGTCCATCGCGTCGGGCGTGCGGTAGTGGCCCACGTCGGCGTCGAGCGACCCCAGGCACTGCGCGACGAGTTGCGCGATCGAGGTCGAGGTGGTCGCGAGTTGGCACCCGAGCGGATTCGAGCCGCCGACGCCGCGCTGGTCGACGAAGACGATGTCGTGGTGGGCGTTCAGCGGCGCGAACGACGCCGCGACGCCCGGAACGGTGTCCAGGTCGACGCCGCCGGGGCCGCCGGTGACGTAGAAGAGCGGCTCGCCGCGCCTGCCCGTCTTCTCCGTCGCGGGGAGCACAGCGACGCGGAGCGCGATCTGCCGGCCGTCGGGCCGGGCCCAGTTCTCGGGGACGTTCAGGCTGCCGCACTGGGCGGAGACGCCGCCGAGCGAGCAGGCGGCCAGCACGATCGCACCGAACACGAGGGGAAGGTCCTCCGGCGCGGGTCCTCCCGCATCGGGGATCTCACGCGTCGTTCTGCAGCAAGTCCGCGAGCTCGTCGGCGGACGGCTCCCAGTCGCCCGCCGCGGCGTTGGCGCGCGCCTGCTCGGGCTTGGTCGCCCCCGCGATCACCGAGACGACGGGCGAGACGGCGGCGAGACCGCCGATCGCGACGTCGAGCAGCGAGACGCCGTGCATCTCGCCCCAGGAACGCAGCCCCTCGACGCGGTCGAGGTCGGCGTCGTCGATCGCGCGGCCGTGCAGGCGCGAGTCCTCCGCCGGTGGCCGGTCGCGCGTGACCTTTCCGGTCAACAGACCGCGCGCGAGCGGGAAGAACGGGATGAAGCCAAGCCCGAGCCGCTTGCAGGCCGGGAGCAGCTCCGCCTCGGCGTCGCGGGCGAGCCACGAGTACTCGCTCTGCTCCGAGACGTAGGGGCCCTTCGCGAGCGCCCGCGCGCGCTCGAGGGTCGCGGGACGGTAGTTCGAGGTTCCGTAGGCGCGGATCTTCCCCTCGGCGACGAGCTCGTCGAGCGTGCCGATCGTCTCTTCGAGCGGCGTGCCTTCGTCCTCCTCGTGGTGCTGGTAGAGGTCGACGACGTCCGTCTGGAGGCGCCGCAGCGACGCCTCGAGCGCGGAGCGGATGTAGCCGGGGCTGCCGCGGCGCTCGCTCCCGTCCCCCATCGGCTTGCCGAACTTCGTCGCCAGGACGACGCGGTCGCGGCGGCCCGCGAGCACACGGCCGAGGAGCTCCTCGCTGCCGCCCTTGTTCCCGTAGATGTCGGCCGTGTCGAGGAACGTGACGCCGGCGTCGAGCGCCGCGTCGACGACGGCGCGTGTTCCCGCCTCGTCGAGACGGCCGCCGAAGTTGTTGCAGCCGAGGCCGACGACGGTCACCTCGAGCGGGCCGAGCTTCCGGGTGCGCATCGAGCGACCGTAGCGATAGCGTGCCGGGTCATGCGCTGGTTCGAGGATTTCACGCCGGGCGAGGTGACCGAGATCGGGCCGATCGAGGTCTCGGAGGCGGAGATCCTCGAGTTCGCCCGCCGCTACGACCCGCAGCCGTTCCACATCGACCCGGTCGCGGCACAGGACGGCCCCTTCGGCGGCCTGATCGCAAGCGGCTGGCACACCGCCGCCCTCTTCATGGGCATGTTCGTGCGGGACATCCTGCTCGACTCGGCCTCCATGGGCTCGCCCGGCGTGGAGGAGATCCGCTGGACCGCGCCGGTGCGGCCCGGCGACGTGCTCCGCGGCCGCGTCACCGTCACCGACGTGCAGCCGTCGTCGAAGAATGCCGGCCGCGGCACGGTGTTCACGTCGAGCGAGGTCCATACCGAGGACGGAACGCTCGTGATGACGCTGAAGGCGCGCGGCTTCTTCGCCCGCCGACCCTGAGCAAGCCACCCTCCCGCGTCCCGGCCCCCCGCCGAGCAGTCCAACGGTGACTCCCAGCGGTGACTGGCACCGGCCGCCGCGCCCCGACCGCCGGCCCCAAGCCGAATCCGCGACCCCGTCACACACTCGTAACGGTGACTGGCACCAGCCGCCGCGCCCCGACCGCCGGCCCCAAGCCGAATCCGCGACCCCCGTCACACACTCGTAACGGTGACTGGCACCGGCCCGCGCGCCGCCAACGCCGGCCGCACGCCAGCGTCTTCGGTTCTCGTCGCACTCCTGTGACCGTGACTGGCACCGGGGAGGCGGTGACTGGCACCGGCCGGGCGAACGTGACAGCGGGGGCGCAAGGGCGTAGAGTCGGCGCGCCCAGGCTCACCCTGTCCAATGCGCGGGAAGGAGTTCGGCATGACCGTCGGTATCCGCATCAAGATCCCCGGTGTCACCCAGGAGCAGTTCGACGCCGTGCACGATCACGTCAATCCGGTTCGCGACCCGCCGAGCGGGCTCCTGTTCCATGCTTCCGGCCCGATCGAGGACGGCTGGGGGATCATCGACTTCTGGGAGTCGCGGGCCGACTTCGACGCGTTCGCCGGACGGATCACCGCGGGCATCGAGGCGGCCGGCGTCCACCCGTCGGGCCCGCCCGACATCAAGGAGTTCCCCGTCCACGAGACGATCAGCGGCTGACCGCGATCGCCGTCGTCTAGGGAAGCAGGCCCTCCCGGTAGGGCGCCATCCGCGACTCGCCGAAGCGGGCATACGCCGTGTCGGGGTCGCTCGTCTCCTCCTCGACGCCGACGCCGCGCCGGACGGCCGTCTCGTCGACCGTGTAGGCGCCCCAGTCGGGCCCGGTGGAACGGTCGCGCGCGCCGACCGCGAGCACGAGACAGCCCTCGCCGCTGCCGACGATCGTGTGCGCGGTGCCCGGCGGGCAGTGCACGAGATCCCACTTTCGGAGCTCCCGCTCCGCTCCCTCCACCACGAGCAGCGCGGTGCCGCCGAGGACGAGGAAGTCCTCCTGGTCGGCCTCCCAGTGGTAGATGCTCATCGGCTCTCCCGGCCCGAGCGCCTGGATGTTGATGCCGAGCTGCTCGAAGTCGGCCCTGCCGTCGGAGCCCTCGAACTCGCAGTAGGCGCCACGCCCGTCCCGTTCGCGCCACGGCGCCTCGCGGGCGTTCAGCACGAACCAGCCCGGCCCCGTCGGCACCAGCCCATGCTCGGTCTGCTCGAGGGGCGACTCCGGAACCATCACCCGGAAGTATCCCGGATCAGACGTGCGCGAGCACGCCTCGCAGGGGTCGCGGCACGTCGTCCGGCTCGAGCGCCTGCACGAGCAGACGCGCATACCGGATCTTCCGCCGGTCGGCGCTGCCCATGAACCGTCGCAGCTGCTCCTCCACGCGCCGCCCGCGCCAGGCGGGCTGCTTCTGGAACGTCCGGAAGGAGCCCAGGTCGCCTTCCGCGTCGATCACCGTCTCGACGGACGTCGCGCCGTGCGCCCTGATCAGCTCGTCCTCCAGGTCGTCGACGCACACGTGGAAGCCGAGACGCTCCATCCCCTCACGCGTCAGCGGAGCGCCGAGACCGAAGCCCGCCGCCTCCAGCCCGCGACGGAACACCGCCTCCTCCCCCGCGTCGCACAACCCCGCCAGGTGCGTCGCGCACTCTCCGGCGGCGAACCGCGCCAGGAACCGGCCGATCGCCTGGGCGCCGCCGATCGGGACGATCGCCACGCCCTCCGTGGCCAGGTCGCGACCCGTGCGCGCCGCGAGCGTCTCCAGGGCCACCTGGTCGCTGATGCCCTCGACGAGGACGATCGCGCGCGCCTCGCCGGCCCGCGCGAGCGCGCGCACGGTCGCCGGCGGGCCTCCGCGCGGGAGCATCGACCGGTCGGGACGCTGTCGTGCCATCGAACCGGAACGGTAACCGGGCGCGGCGCCTATCCTCGAGGCCGTGTCGAAGCCGCCGCGCGATCCTTACCCGCCCGATCTCGACGCCGACGACGAGCAGGCCGCCCCTGCGGAGCTCGACGACCTGGTCGACGTCGTCGCAACCGACCGCGACTGGTCGAACGTGCGGCCCGGCCGGATCGGCGCCCTCCGCGCGGAGCTACGCCGCTGCAGGCTCACGGGTGCCGAGCTCGCGGAGGCGACCCTTCGCGACGTCACCTTCGACGAGTGCCGGGTCGACCTGGCCGGGATGCGTTTCGCGCGGCTCGACCGCGTCGTCTTCCGGGAGTGCCGGATGGGCGAGTGCGACTTCTACGGCGCGTTGCTCTTGGACGTGCTCTTCGAGGGCTGCGAGCTGCGCGAGGCGACGTTCTCGGGCTGCAAGATCGAGCGGGTCGAGTTCCGGGGCTGCGACCTGACGGGGCTCCGCGGCGCCGAGGCGCTGCGGGGCGCTCGGCTGCCGTGGAGCGACGTGGTCGAGAACGCGGCGCTGTTCGCAACCGCGCTCGGCGTCGAGATCGTCGACTAGCTCGCCTCACCAGGTAGCGCGCAGGACGCGCAGCCAGTTCTCGTGTGTGATCGACGCCAGCGCCCGCTCGTCGTAGCCTGCGTCACGGAGCGCGTCGACGAGCTTCGGGAAGTCCTGGGCGCCGGCGAGCTCGGCCGGCACGTCGGCGCCGTCGAAGTCGGAGCCGAAGGCCACGTGCTCGATGCCCATCCGGTCGACGAGGTAGTCGATGTGGCGCACGATCTCGTCGAGCCCGGTCTCGGCGGGCAGGACGCTGCCGTCCTCGCGCAGGAACGAGACGGCGAAGTTGACGCCGACGACGCCGCCCGAGGCGGCGACCGCGTCGAGTTGCTCGTCGGTGAGGTTGCGCGTCGCCGCACAGAGGGCGTGGGCGTTCGAGTGGGTGGCGACGAGCGGCGCCTCCGAGAGCCCTGCGACGTCCCAGAAGCCACGCTCGTTGAGGTGTGACAGGTCGACGAGGATCCCGAGCCGGTTGCACGCGCGCACGAGCTCCCGCCCCGCGGCGGTGAGGCCCGAACCGGTGTCCGGCGAGCCCGGGAAGCAGAACGGCACGCCCTCCGCGAACGCGTTCGGCCGCGACCAGACGAGCCCCACCGACCGGAGCCCGCGCCCGTACCAGTGCTCGAGATTGGCGAGGTCGGCACGGATCGCCTCGGCGCCCTCGAAGTGGAGGATCGCCGTGACCCGGGCGGGCGCGAAGTCGTCGGCCGACGTCGCACGGTCGACGGGCAGCGAGCAGAACACCTCGTACAGCTGCTCGGCGGTCGCCGACGCCTCCTCGAACGGGATCGGCTCCGGAAGCGGCAGGGCGTACGGGATGGAGGTGGGGTCCGGCGGCCGCGGCGACGGGACGTAGAGCGCGAAGAACCCGCCCGCGAAGCCCGCTGCCCGCGCGGCCTCGAGATCCATGTGCCGCGTCGGCTCGCCGCGCCACCGGTGGAGCACGAGGTCGTTGTGCCCGTCGATGACCACTGCCGCATCCTACGGGCGCCCTGTGGCAGGGTCCCGGGGCTGTGACCGACACTCCGCTGCGCATCGTGATCTGCGAGGACGACGAGCGCCTCGCCGCCCTCGTCGAGGAGGTGCTCGCCGACGATGCGCGCTTCGACGTCGTCGGCCGCGCCCGGGACGGCGACGAGGCGGTCGCCCTGGCGGCCGAGCACGACCCCGACCTCGTGCTGATGGACATCGGCCTCCCCGGCCGCGACGGAATCGAGGCGACCGCGGCGATCCACGCCGACGACCCCCGCCGGCACGTCGTCATCTACACGGGCTCGGATGCCTACGACGACGTCGCCCGTGCCGACGCCGCCGGGGCGGTGGGCTTTCTGCACAAGGATGCGCTCACCTCGCCGGCACTCCCCGACGCGCTCGACATCCTGCACGTCAACTACCTCGCCGGCACCCCCGACCCGGGCTGAACTCGATCCCGTAACGTCACGCCGTGGAATTCGACGTGATCGTGGTCGGAGCCGGCCCGGCCGGTGAGGTCTGCGCCGGACGGCTGGCCGAGGCAGGTCTCGAGGTGGCGGTCGTCGAGAGCCGGCTGGTGGGCGGCGAATGCTCGTTCTACGCCTGCATGCCGTCGAAGGCGCTGCTGCGCCCGGGCGAAGCGCTCGACGAGGTCGCCCGCATCCCGGGAGCGGCCGAAGCGGTCACCGGCCGGCTCGACGTCGAGGCGGTGCTGCGGCGCCGCGACGAGGTGGTGCACGGGCTCGACGACTCCGAGCAGCTGCCGTGGCTCGAGCAGCGAGGCGTCCGCGTGCTGCGCGGGCACGCGCGGCTGGACGGCGAGCGCCGCGTGTCGGTGGACGGCGAGCCCCACACCGCCCGCCGTGCGGTCGTGATCGCGACGGGCAGCGAGCCGCTCGTGCCGCCCGTCCCCGGGCTCGTCGAGGCACACGGCTGGACGAACCGCGAGGGCACGGTCTCGAGCACGGTGCCGGGCCGCCTGCTCGTGCTCGGCGGCGGGGTCGTCGGAGTCGAGCTCGGCCAGGCCTGGTCGTCGCTCGGTTCCGAGGTGGCGATCGTGGAGGCAGGGCCGCGCCTCCTCGCCCGGGAGGAGGAGTTCGCGGCGCGGCTGGTGCACGAGTCGCTCGAGCGGCGCGGGGTCGAGATCCACACCGGTTCACCCGCCGTGCGCGTGGCCCGCGACGCCGCGGGCGTGACGCTGACCCTCGACTCGGGCGCCGAGCTCCACGGGGACGAGATCCTCGTCGGCGTCGGGCGCCGCCCGGCGACCGGGGAGCTGGGGCTCGAGACCGTCGGCCTCGAGCCGGGACGGCCGATCGCGGTCGACAGCCACCTGCGCTCGCAGGCGGGCGACTGGCTGTACGCGATCGGCGACGCAAACGGGCGCGTGCTGCTCACCCACATGGGCAAGTACCAGGGCCGGATCGCGGCCGACGCGATCCTGGGCAAGGAGGCCTCGATCGACCCGCTGAGCGACGGCCCGCTGTCGCCGCGGGTGATCTTCACGGATCCGCAGATCGCCGCGGTCGGACATACGCTGGCCTCGGCCGGCGAGGCGGGGATCGACGCCCGGGCGGTCGACTACGGCACCTCCGACGTCGCGGGCGGCAGCTTCTACGGGCGGGGTGCGCCCGGGATCTCCCGGCTCGTCGTCGACGAGCGGCGGCGCGTGCTCGCGGGCGCCACCTTCTGCGGCGCCGAGGTGGCCGAGTTCGTGCACGCGGCGACGATCGCCGTCGTCGGCGAGGTGCCGCTGCAGCGGCTCTGGCACGCCGTGCCGTCGTTCCCGACGCGCAGCGAGGTGTGGCTGCGCCTGCTCGAGACCTACGGCCTGTAGCCGGGGACCGTCGACCTCCTACGTGGGCATCGCCGGCGGCTGGCTCGAGTCGTAGGTCTCGGCCACCGGGGCGGCGGCGGGAGCGCTCACCGGCCCGTCGTCCGCCAGCTTCTCGTTCAGCTCGCGAATCTTGGCCGCGGCCGCGTCCAGACGGGGGTCGGTGACCTCGCCTGCCTCGATCAGCTCGAACGTCGCCTTGCCCAGCTCGTTGTAGCTCTGACTCAGCTCGCGCTTCGCCTGGACGTCGTCGACGCCCTCCTTCGCCCTTGCGGCCGCCTGCTCGGCAGCCGCCTTCGCCTTGTCCAACAAGCCCATGGTCCGCCTTCCTACTCGAGGATGCCGCCGAGGATACCCGCCACGCCGCCGCCCGTTTCGTCGCGGCCCCCGCCGGCGGCGGCGAGGACGCGGCGGGCGGTCCGCGAGAACGGCAGCGTCTGCAGCGTCACGTGGCCGGGCCCCGTCATGTGCACCAGGAAGAGGCCCTCGCCGCCGAACAGGCTCTTGGCGACGCCGCCCTGCATCTTCACCTCGTACTTGACCGTCGGCTCGATCATCACCATGCAGCCGGTGTCGATGATCAGCCGCTGACCCGCGGCGAGGTCGAAGTCGAGGAAGTCGCCGCCGCCGTGCAGCCAGACGGTGCCGCTGCCGCGCAGCCGTTGCAGGAAGAACCCCTCGCCGCCGCCGCGGATCCCCATCCCGAGCTTCTGGGCGAACGCGCTCTCGATCTCGATCTCGCCGAAGTGGCCGAGGTAGGCGTGCTTCTCGCAGATGATCTCGCCGTCGAGCTCGTGCTGCCTGATCGAGCCGGGAAACGGGCCGGTGATGCCGACGGCGCCGCCGCTGTTCGCGACGTACCGCGTCAGGAACATGCTCTCCCCGGCGAGCAGCTTCCGCTTCAGCCCGCCCATCAGGCCGCCGGGCATCTCGACGTCCATCGCGATGTCTCCCGAGAGGAACATCATCGCGCCGGCCTCCGAGGTCAGCCGCTCGCCCGGCTGCAGGCTGACGATCACAGCCGGGGCCTGACCCTCGCGAACGGTCGCCTCCATCACCGACGACTGTAAACCACTCGGCGGCGCGGCCCAAGCCGCCTGGTGGGTTCAGCCCGAGTGAGCGAGCGGCGCCGCCTGTAGCTCCCGCTCGATCGCCTGCTCGAGCTCGTGCGGCTTGAACCCGAACGGCCCTTCGCCGCCCTGATAGGCGATGCGTCCGTCCGCGCCGACGAGGTAGAGGCGGTCCGGCCAGCCGCCGTAGGCGGAGGCGACGGCGTTGTCGAGCTCGTCGACCACGGCGGGCATCGTCAGCTCCAGCCTGGCGGCGCAGGTGGAGGCGACCGCGTGCCGCTCGGCCGCCGTCACGCGGCTCCCGCACGGCGATCCCGGAGCGACGGTTCTCGGGGATGATCCAGCCGTCCTCGGGATGCGCCTCGCGGATGTAGACGGCCAGGAAGTGCACGCGGTCGCCGTACCGCACGGCCAGATTCTCCAGCGTCCCAACCTGGGCGCGGAACGGTGGTCAGGTGTAGGAGCCGAAGACGAGCGCCACCGGCCGCTCGGCGACGAGCGAGCCGAGGCACAGCATGCCGGCGCCGTCGAGCCGTGCGAGCTCGAAGTCGGGCGCGGGGTCGCCGACCACGACCTTCGCCGTCATCAGGTTCCGGTAGTCCTCGCTCGCGAGCACGTCCTGCATCGTCAGCGGCGAGTCGTCCGGCGCCCCGCCCCGGCCGTGGCGGAGCTGCGAGACGAGCATGCCGGGAACCGACCAGCGCGGGTCGACAGGGCTGCCGCGCGAGACGGTCCGCATGTAGGCGAGGATGTCGCGCGGCGAGGGCACGAGACGAGCCTAGCCGAGGCGGCTGCGGTTTTCGAGGGCTTGATCCCGCCGCTGCCTTCACTCGGGAGATCGCCCGACGATGGCTACGAGGAGCGGTGGCTACGACCGCGGGTCGCTCTCCTCGACCTGCGCGCGCGTCTCGACGTGCTTCTCCACGACGAGGTAGCGGTCGTTGCGGTCGACGACGTCCTCGATGTGGGGAACCTCGTGTCCCGGCAGGACGACGAAGTGGTGTGCGTTCCGCCGAACCAGCTCGTACTCGCGCAACGTCGCCGTGACGCGCTGCGTGCACTCCACCTGGGCGCACTCGCAGACGAGGTCGAGCTCGCCGCCCCACGCGTCGCTCAGCTCCACGATCCGCTCGTTGACCTGGCGGAATAGCTCTTCGTTGGCGGCGAGCCGCTCTTCGCGAGAGGACATCCGCGACACGGTATCGCCACCGGGCGAATTTGCCCACCTTCAGATGTGGTGGTTGAGCCGGGCCGCAAACGGGAAAGTCCGAAACCTCGATGCAGCGAGCGGAGATCGACCGGAGGCGAATGAACGAGGAGACGTTCGCCGGTGCCAACGAGCAGATTCGCGAGGCAGCCGAACACCATCGCGTCGATCCGGTGCCCTTTCTCTGCGAGTGCTCCGCGACGAACTGCAAGGACCTGCTCTCCCTCCCCCTCGACGCCTACCGGAAGGCACGGGCGACCGGCGGCTTCATCATCCGTCCCGACCACGACGATCCGCACGTGGAGCACGTGATCGAGGATCACGGGACCTACCAGGTCGTCAAGAAGTTCCGGTAGCGCTCGGCTTCGCCGCCGCAAGGAGTCCCGATCGGGGTCTCGCACGGCGTGGCGGAGTCGAGAATCAAGCGGATGATGGGACTCGAACCCACGACCTTCTGCATGGCAAGCAGACGCTCTAGCCAACTGAGCTACATCCGCGCGGGTGGGAAGTATAGCCGCGGTCAGGCGAGGCCGAGACGTTCCGCCATCGCGCCGGCGACCGCCTGCAGGCCCGAGAGCGGGCGGATCATCACGGTGAAACGCTCGATCAGGCCGTCGTCGTTCTCCTCGAGGATGTCGATCCCCTGCAGGTCGCGCTCGCCCACACTCGCCTCGAAGAAGAGGATCGTCGTCTGCCCGTCGCGCCACTCGTTCACGTAGCGGAAGTTCTCGAAGACGGTGGCGACGAGGCGCAGGATCTGCTCGACCTGCTGCTTGCCCTCGTACGGCTTGTAGACCGCCGGGCTCCGGAAGACGACGCTCTCGGCGATCGTCGCGAGCGCCGCGTCCTCGTCGCCCGCCTCGATCGCCCGCCCGAACGGATGCGAGACGCTCATAGGTCGACCTCCGGTTGACCTATGACTGCCGCTCCGGCGCCGGCAAAGCCGGCGCCTGCGCTCGTGGTGAGCTCCGTCGAGCCTACGCTCACGCGGCGTCCAGTGCCTCGTTGACGAGCCTGTCCGCGAGCTCGTTGTGGGCGCGCTTCACATGCCGATACTCCACGCCCGAGAGCTGCCGCGCAAGTCCGCTCGCCTCGACGAAGAGCCCGCGCAGGGCCTCGTTCTTGACGCGGTACTCGCCGCGCATCTGCTTCACCATCAGCTCGGAGTCGGAGACGACCTCCACCTCGGGCACCTGCAGCTCGAGCGCCTTGCGCAGCCCCTCGACGAGACCGCGGTACTCGGCGACGTTGTTGGTCGCCGTGCCGATCGCGACGCCTTCCGCCGCGAGCACGGTGCCGTCGTCGGCCTCGAGTACGAAGCCGTAGGCGGCCGGGCCGGGGTTGCCGCGCGCACCGCCGTCGGTGAAGAGCCTTGCCTTCACGAGAGCAGCTCGTACACGTCGAAGGCCGGCTCCTCGTACGGATGCGCGAGCCGGAGCGCCGCGATCACCGCATCGTGCTTCTCGGCGGGAAACACCGTCTCGAGCCGGAGCTCGGGCACGCGCTCCTCCACCCCGGGCTCGCCGACCGCCGGCGACGTCCCGTCACCGCCGAGGAAGGTGCCTGTTCCCGCCGTGTACCACGAGCAGCGCCGGTAGTCGCCGATCTCGCCCGCGCCGGCGCCGAACAGCGCGTCGCGGACCGGGTCGAGCGACTCGGTTGGGACGAAGACGACGAGCTTCCGGTTCACGGTTACGGACACTAGCGGCGGGGTAGGCGAGGCTCATGGCGACACTTCACGTCCAACCGCGGCCGACACCCGAGGAGCGCGCCGGCGACGACCTCCAGCTCGAGGTCGACGAGGATCTCACCGTCTTCGCCTCGACACTCGAGGAGTGGACGACGCCCCGTCAATCCTGGGAGTTCACGCTCCACGAGGGGCACGACTTCGGCCGTGCGAACAACGTCGAGGGCCGGCTGCTCTTCGTCCAGGGCGAGCAGACCTCGTCGGCCCGCTTCCGGCTCGACCAGCTCGACTCGGTCGACGACTACCAGGACACGCTCGTGCTCCGCTTCGAGGAGCGCGACGGCATCTGCAAGGCGATCTCGTGCACCTCGAACGGGCTCGAGATCGACCTGCACCACATCCTGCTGTAGCCGGACCCTGAACCTGGTTCGCGCAGCGAACCAGGTCACCCGACTACTACGGCGCCGGGTGCTCCTGGTTGTCGATCTGCGCGCGCTGCAGCTTGCCGCTGTAGTCGACGTAGATCGACTTCCACTCGGTGAAGACGTCGAGCGCCGCCTGGCCCGCCTCCCGGTGGCCGTTGCCGGTCTGCTTCATGCCGCCGAACGGCAGATGCACCTCGGCGCCGGTCGTGCCGGCGTTCACGTAGGTGATGCCGGTCTGCAGGTCGCGCATCGCGGCGAAGGCCTTGTTCACGTCGCGCGTGAAGATCGACGACGAGAGGCCGTACTGCACGCTGTTCGCCGCGCGGACCGCGTCCTCGAACGTGTCGACCGGGATCAGCGCGGTCGTGGGGCCGAAGATCTCCTCCTGGGCGATCCGCATCTGCGGCTCCACCTCGGCGAACACCGTCGGGCGGTAGTAGAAGCCGTGACCCGAGACGCGCTCGCCGCCGGTGAGGAGCTTCGCTCCCTCGTCGCGGCCGATCTCGGTGTACGAGTGGATCTTCTCCACCGCCGTCTCGTTGATCACCGGCCCGATCTCGGTGTCGTCCTCCCAGGGGGCGCCGATGCGCATCTGCTCGGCGCGCGCCACGAGCTTCCGCTGCAGCTCCTCGTACACCCCGCGCTGGACGATCACGCGCGAGGCGGCGGTGCAGCGCTGCCCCGCCGTGCCGAAGGCCGACCAGACGATGCCGTCGACGGCGAGGTCGACGTCGGCGTCGTCCATCACGATGATCGCGTTCTTGCCGCCCAGCTCGAGGTGCACGTGCTTGAGCCGGTCGGCGGCGTTCTTGGTGACGAGCACGCCCGTCTCGCGGGAGCCGGTGAAGGTGATGATCGGCACGTCGGGGTGGCGCACGAGCGCGTCGCCCGCCTCCTCGCCGAAGCCGTGGACGATCTGCACGACGCCCTCCGGCATGCCCGCCTCGTGCAGCAGCTCGACGAAGCGCTGGGCGAGCAGCGGCGTGTCCTCGGCCGGCTTCAGCACGACCGTGTTCCCGCACACGAGCGCCGGGCAGAGCTTCCACGCGGGGATCGCGATCGGGAAGTTCCACGGGGTGATCGCGCCGACGACGCCCACGGGCATCCGCACGCTCATCATGAACTTGTCGCGGAGCTCGGAGGGCGTGGTATGCCCGAAGAGGCGCCTGCCCTCGCCGCCCATGTAGTAGCTCATGTCGATCGCTTCCTGCACGTCGCCGCCCGCCTCCGCCTTCACCTTCCCCATCTCGCGGGTCATCAGGTCGGAGAGCTCGGGCTTCGAGCGCTCGAGCAGCTGCGCGAAGCGGAAGAGGATGTTGCCGCGCTCGGGCGCCGGCACGAGCCGCCAGTCCTCCCAGGCCGCACGCGCGGTCGCGACGGCGCGGTCGACGTCGTCGGCGCCGGAGCGCGGGAACGTCTCGATCACCTCGCCGGTGGAGGGGTTGAGCGATTCGAAGGTCGCGTTCGCCATCAGGCGAACCCTAGACGAGGCTACTCGTCCGGCGGTTCGACGTCCGGGAACGTGCCGCTCACACGGGGCCGGCGGCGGTCGCGCGTCTCACGGCGCTCCCGGAACGATCCCCCGTCCTCGCCGTGGCGCCGGTCGGGCCCTTCGCGACGGTCGACGATCACCGTCACGTTCGGATTGCCCTCGTAGTAGGCGACCATCTTGTCGTAGAGCTCGGCCTCGAGCTCGCGGGGGACAACGCAGTAGATCACCTGCTCAGTGTACGGCCAGACCCGGGCGGCGCCAGCCCCCGAGGTGATCTACACACGGGCGATGTCGGGCACCACGCGGCCGTCCTCGCGCATGTGCGCGTTCCACGCGACGAACGCGCTCTCGAGGTCGTCGGGATCGTGGCCCCGGTCTTCCAGCCGCACCGGGTTGTCCGAGTCGGGCGAGACGCGGTACTGGTACCAGGAGATGTCCCAGGCGACCGTGACGACCACCTCGGCGTTGACGCCGGAGAGGCGGACGATCGAGACGCGGGGCTCGCCGAGCGACTTCGCGATCCCGCCGACGGTGCGGCGGTACTGCGACGCGTTGAACAGGTCGGCCGCCTCGACGATCGCCAGCTCCTGCTCGGAGAGACGACGCAGGATCGGCTCGGAGGCGACGGTCTCCTCCGCGGCCCGCCGGCGGGTGCCGAGCAGGGCGGAGAGCAGCCCGGCGCCGCCGCCGCGGCGCCTGCGTTCGGCCGGCACCGTCGGGGACGTGGGCGCTCCCTCCCGGATCCAGCCGTACTCGATCGCCGTCTCCGCACAGAGCGGGCAGACGTCGACGTAGTCGGAGCCGCCGTTGGGCGAGAACCGAACCGCCCGCTCGCCCATCAGCAGCGTGCGCTCGCAGATCGCGCAGGAGCGATCCAGGGTCACGCGTGTCACCCGCGTCATGCGGACAGGGTAACCGAGGAAAACGCGTTCGAGCTGTCTCTCAGGCCGGGACGGCCTCGTGCTCCTTCCGCGCCTGCTCGATCAGCTTCTGGGCGATGTGCGCAGGCACCTCCTCGTAGCGGAGGAACTGCATGTGGTAGTCGCCGCGACCGCCCGTCAGCGAGACGAGCGCCTGGTTGTAGGTCAGCACCTCGGCCATCGGCACCTCGGCCTTGATCGTCGTCGCGCCGCCCTTCGGCTCCATGCCGAGCAGCCGGCCGCGACGCGAGTTGAGGTCGCCGTTGATCGCCCCGACCGAATCGTCGGGCACCGTGACCTCGAGCTCCATCACCGGCTCGAGCAGCGCGGGCTGCGCCTTCTCGTACGCCGAGCGGAACGCCATCGAGCCGGCGATCTTGAAGGCCATCTCGGAGGAGTCGACCGAGTGGTAGCTGCCGTCGACGAGCTTCACGCGCACCCCCTGCACCGGGGCACCGGCGAGCTCCCCGTGCTGCATCGCCTCCTGGATCCCCTTGTCGACCGCGGGGCGGAAGCCCTGCGGGATCACCCCGCCGACGATCTTGTCGACGAACTCGTAGCCCACGTGGTCGTCGAGGGGCTCGAGCTCGATGTGACAGTCGCCGAACTGGCCGCGGCCGCCGGTCTGCTTCTTGTAGCGGCCCTGCGCACGGGCGGAGCCCTTGATCGTCTCGACGTAGGGCACCCGCGGCTGGTGCAGCTCCATCTCGACGCCGAACCGCCGTCGCGCGCGCTCGACGGCGACCTCGACGTGCACCTGGCTCATCCCCGAGAGCAGCTCCTCCCCGGTCCGCTGGTCGCGCGAGACGTGCAGGGTCGGATCCTCCTCGGACAGCCGCCGCAGCGCCTGCACGACCTTGTCCTCGTCGCCCTTCGTCTTCGCCGTCACGGCGAAGCTCATCACCGGCTCCGCGAAGCCGAGCGGCGGCGGGTCGAGGTCGTGCTCGGAGTCGACGAGCACGTCGCCGGTCTGCACGTCCTTCAGCTTCGCGACGGCGCCGAGGTCGCCGGCGCCGAAGCCGTCGGCCTTCTCGTGCTCCTTGCCCTCCAGCGTCATCAGCGACCCGAGCCGCTCCTTCGAATGGTCGCGATGGTTGACGAGCGTCGTGTCCGAGCGCACCTCGCCCGCGTAGACGCGGAAGACGGAGATGCGGCCGGCGAACGGGTCGGCGACCGTCTTGAAGACGAAGGCCGCGACGCTGGCGTCGGTTTCGATCGGGGAGCCCTTCTTCGCGGGGCTCGGCACGCCCTCGACGAGCAGGTCGAGCAGCGCGTGCGTCCCCAGATTCTTCGTCGCCACGCCGCAGGAGACCGGGTAGATCTCGTCGCGCGTGACCGCGTTCTTGAGGGCGGCGGCGATGTCCTCGGCGGGAATCTCCTCGCCGCCGAGGTACCGCTCCATCAGCTCCTCGTCGGTCTCGACGACCGCGTCGAGCAGCTTCGTCCGGTACTCGGCGACGAGCTCGGCCAGCTCGCCCGGGATCTCGACCGGGTCGCCCTCCCGCTCGCCGCCCGGATCCAGGTAGGCGCAGTTGTGCAGGAGGTCGACCACGCCGCGCAGCTCGTGCTCCGCCCCGATCGGCAGCTGGATCGCGATGCAGCGGTCGGACAGCTGCTCCTGGATCGCGGCGAGCGTCCGGTAGAAGTCGGCCCGCTCGCGGTCGAGCATGTTGACGACGACGACCCGCGAGAGCTCGAGCTCCTCCGCGCGCTCCCACACGCGGGAGGTGTTGACCTCGACGCCCATCACGCCCGAGACGACGACGAGCGCCCCTTCGACCACGCGCAACGACGCGACGGTGTCTGCCTGGAAGCCGGTGTCGCCGGGGGTGTCGATCAGGTTGATCTTCCGCCCCTGCCACTCGCAGTTCGCGAGCGACGCCGAGAGCGACATCTGCCGCCGCTGCTCCTCCTCGTCCCAGTCGGTGACGGTGGTCCCTGCCTCGACGGTGCCCAGCCGGTTCGTCTTTCCCGCCTGGAAGAGCATCGCTTCGACGAGCGAGGTCTTGCCCGTTCCGCGGTGGCCGACGACAGCGACGTTGCGGATCTTCCCGGCTTCGATGGGCATCGAGTCCTCCTCGGCGAGCTGACGGTTCCGACCGAAATCCTATGCGCCGCCGCGCTGCACCGCGACGCGTCCGGTGACGTGCCTGCTCTCGTCGATCCGCCAGTCGATCCGGACGGAGCTGCGGCCGCACGAGCCCGAGAGCCCGGCTGCGCCGAGCCGGTCGACCGTTCCGCTGCACGAGGCGCCGGAGGGGAAGTCGATCTGGAGCGCGCTCTGCTCGACCTGCCCCCGGTCGACGAGCAGGTCGACGCGGAGCGCCGCCCCGCGCGGCGCGGCCGAGCACCGAGACGACGGGATCCCGGCTGACGACCGTCCCGACGAGCGCGCTGCTGAAGGACGACGGCACGCCGCCCGCCGCGGCGGCGACCGCCGACGGCCGCGCCGGCGCCGGCGGCTGGGGCGCGAACGCCAGCGCCAGCACGCTCGCGGCCGCAGCGGCGCCGACGAGCGCGATCGCTGCGGGCCCGGCTGCCTTTGCGAAGCGCACGAGGAACGCGAGCGCGACCGCCGACACGGCGATCGCGAGCAGGGCGATGAACCACGAGTCGCGCCGGTCGGTGCCCGCGAGCAGCGCGTGCGCGGTCGCCGCCAGCCAGACGCCGATCGTCAGGTAGTGGCTGCGCCGCCAGAGGCGGTACGGGAGCCGCCCGCGTAGGGCGTTCGCGACCGCCACCGCGGCGGCGAGCTCGGCTGCGGCGACGCCCAGCCCGACGGCGAAGGGACGGTAGGGCGACGTGAACGGCACGACCGCCTGGGCGAGCGAGAGCGGCACGACGGTGTCGAGCACGAGGGTCAGCCCGTGCAGCGCGATGAAGACGGCCATCACGATCGTGATGAAGCGGTGCACGTCCTCGATCGCGAAGCGCGGCCAGGCAAAGCGGGCCCGCGCCGACATCAGGACGCCGAGCACGACGCCGGCCGAGAGCAGCAGGTAGGCGACGATCCCGGCGGAGCGGGCGACGTACCAGGTCGTGGCGCTCACGCGGCGAGCGGCGCCTGTTCGAGCGACCGGCTCCAGGCACCGTTGTGGACGAGGGCGCCGTCCGCGGCGACGAACCGGCCCGGGAGGCCTCGCTCGTCGAGCCAGCCGGGCCCGCGACGCCCGAGCAGCAGCGCGGCCTTGGCGGCGACGTCGGCGCGGGCGCAGCTCGAGGCGCACACCGTCACGTCGCGCCAGGGCGTGGCGGCCGGCGCTCCCGTGGCGGGGTCGATCAGGTGGTGCTGCCGCTCGGCCGCCGCGCAGCCAGGCACGGCGACCGGTGCTCGAGGTGGCGAGGCCGCCGGCGTCGAGCGTCACCGCGCCGCCGCCGGGGAGCCCGACGGTGACGGGCATGGTCGTCGCGAGGTCGCCGCCCGCCGACACCCACCCGGTTCCGAGCAGGGCGACGGCGTCGTCGACGGTCTGGCCCTTGACGACCCCGTTCAGGTCGAGCGTCATCGGCACCGTGCGCAGCAGCGCGCACCCGCGCAGCGAGAGCGATTCGAGAGAGGGCACGCCGGCCGGCCCGACCGCGTCGCCGTCAAGGGGCAGGTCGGCGAAGTCGCGGTCGTAGCCGGCGGCGAGCACCGCGGCGCCGACGGCCGGGGTGACCAGCCCGTCGGTGGCGCGGGCCGCGTCGAGAGCAAGGGAGAGCATCGACGCGAACTCCTCCGAGAGCAGCGCCAGGCCGAGAGGGGAGCCGTTGACGCGGTTCAGCTCGGAGGAAGGGTGAAAGCGGCTGAAGCGGCGGTCGCGCCGCTCGAAGAGGGCCTGCACCGGCGCGAGGGCGGCCGGGTCGGAGAGCGCGACCTCGCACCCCATCGAGCGAAAGCCGGTCACGAGCCACCACTCTGCACGGAGGGAGCGCCCTGGCTCGGCGGCGAGATCGAGCCGCCGCTGCTGCCGCCGTCGCCGAAGAACGACCCGTCCGACTGGGACTGCTGGGCGCCGAACGCGCTCGAGGGCATCGCCGCCTGAGCGCCGCTGCCCGACGTGCCGGCCGAGGCATGCCCGGGATGCGCTGCGCGTACGGCGAGGCCCGCGCCCGCAAAGCCGAGGGCCGCGGCGACGCCGATGCCGTAGCGGGTGAGGCGAAGCCGGCGCTTCGCGACGTCGATCCGGGACGGTTCCTGCATGACGCAAGCATTCCCGGCCGGCCTAAGCCGAGGCTAAGACGCGGGTACGGATTCGCTGAGCGTGCTCAGACGCGCGCGGCGGCGCCCGCCAGGCGCACCTTGAGGCGCAGGATCGCCTTCGTGTGCAGCTGCGAGACGCGCGACTCGGTCACGCCGAGCACCTCGCCGATCTCCCGCAGGGTCAGCTCCTCGTAGTAGTAGAGGGTGACCACGAGCTTCTCGCGTTCCGGCAGGCGGGAGATCGCATCGGCGAGGGCCTCGCGCATCTCGGTCTCGTCGAGCGCGTCGGCGGGACGGACGCCGGAGGTGTCCTCGATCGTGTCCATCAGCGAGATCTGGTCGCCGTCGCCCGACACCGACCACAGCTCGTCGAGCGCCGCGATCGACGAGCGGGAGATGTCGGTGAGGGAATCCTCGAGCTCCTCGACCGTGATTCCGACCTTCTCGGCGATCTGCTCGTCGGTGGGCGCGGTCCCGAGCTTCGCCTCGAGCTCGCCGATCGCCCGCTCGATCTCGCGGGCCCGCGAGCGGACCGAACGGGGGACCCAGTCGAGGGCGCGCAGCTCGTCGATGATCGCGCCCTTGATGCGCGCGATCGCGTAGGTCTCGAACTTGATGTCCCGCTCCGGGTCGTAGCGCTCGATCGCGCCGATCAGGCCCAGCAGGCCGTACGAGACGAGATCCCCCTCGTCGACGTGGGCGGGCAGCCCCGAGCCGAGCCGGCCGGCGACGTACTTGACGAGCGGCGCATAGGTGAGGATCAGCTGGTCGCGCAGCGTTTTGTCGTGCGTGCGCCGAAACTCGAGCCACAGCGCCTGCGTGTCCTGAGCCGCCACGGAAAGAGAATACGCGCTAGGAACGCATTCTCCTCAGTGCAGATGCCACGAGCGTCGCCATCCAGACCGCGAGCGCGGCCGCGGCGGCCGCGATCGGCCACTGGTGGGCCGACCCCGCCCAGTAGGCGAGGGCGGCGAAGCCGAGCGTGATCAGCGAGAAGAGCACCGCCAGGGGCACCCGGCGATGCTACTGCCCGATCCCGCTACCGATCGGCCTCGAGCGCGTCGTCGCGCTCGCCCTCGTCGTCTCCGTAGCCCTTCCCCTCCTGCTCCGAGAGCAGGTCGTCGTCGTCCGGGCGTTCTTCCTCGGTGGTGCTCACGGCCGGGTCCTGCCCGCAAGCCGCCGATACAATCATCCGCGCAACCGAGGGGCGTGGCGCAATTGGTAGCGCACCGGTCTCCAAAACCGGGGGTTGCAGGTTCGAGTCCTGTCGCCCCTGTCGCTCGGAAAGCCGCCAACCCGGGCGGCTTTCCCTTTGTCTACGAGGAGCTCGACGCCTGCGTTGTGGCAGGTGTTGCGTTTTCGGGTACGGCTCCTACACTGAGGCTGACGCTGCGGCAGCTCGTACGGGGAGGGGAGCTGGATGCAGTCGCACGTGGGTGCCGGTCGGCCGATGACGACACCCGCTGCCCTCGCAGGTCAGACGACGCCTCGTCGCGCGCAGCCGCGATACCCGCGACCGCGGGTCGCATCGCTTCGACGTCCACCACGGAGGGAGCCGTAATGGAACGGCAGGTTCGTGCTCGTTACTGGGTCGAGTGTGCGGCAGGTGCCGCGTCGGGCTTGCTGGCGGTGCTGACGGTGGTCTGGAGAGACTGGATCGAGCTCGTGACGGGCCTCGACCCTGACCACCACAGCGGCGCGCTCGAGTGGCTCCTCGTAGCCGTCTTCTGCGGTGTTGCCGTCTCGGCGCTCGCCGGCGCGCGGCTCGAATGGCAGCGGCGGGACGCAGTTCTTTCCTGAGCCCGACGATGAACGACGCTGCGGCCGATTGCTTCTCGAACTGACCCGAAAGCGAGGCCACCGGTGCCACCAAGGAAGAGAGCCACGAAGACGACCGCGAAGAGCGCCACCGCGAAGAAGGCGACCGCGAAGAAGGCAACCGCCAAGAGGACGAGCACGAAGAGGAAGGCGTCCTCGAGCCCGGCGGTGAAGAAGCACCTGGCGCCGGGGCTCGTCGGCGGGCCGGCGCTGGAGCGGCTGAAGGCGGCTCCGGCGGGCAGCTCGGCGGAGGCCGCCGTCGTGGAGACACTGCAGGCGTTCGACGTCGAGGAGTTGAAGGCGGCGCTCGCGAGCTCAGAGGGCAAGGACCGCCGCCAGCTGTTCGCCGCCGTGCCGCGCGATCAGCTGCGGAACGTGGTCGCCTCGCTGCCGGAGGCGGTGATCGGGCCGAGCAAGCCGCCGGCGCCGGCGCCGCCTCCCGCGCCGGTCGGCGGCCCACCGGCGACGATCCTGCAGACGACCTACGAGAACATGCGCTACGCGCCCGCGGAGAGCGACCCGCTCTGGGCGCAGAAGATCAGCGGCGGATCGACGATCGGGCTCACTTCGCCACCCGCCCTGGGAGTGGGTGTCGGTCTACGACACGACGGCGGAGAAGGAGGGGTCGCTCAACAATCCGGTCGCGGGTCTGACCGGCTGGGTGGTCGCCGCCGATCATCCGATCTCCGGCGCCGACGTCTGGTTCGTTCATCCATGGGGCAACGACTTCGAGTACTTCGTCGCGCCGGATCCGCAGTACGAGTCGCTCTGCTCCGCCTCCAACACCGGCATCACACCCGGCACCGGCAAGAAGGACACGGAGTTCTACGACGCCACGCAGCATGCCCAGAACGTGCTGAAGCTACCGGCGCCGAAAGGGGTGATCGGGGTCGAGATCGACCAGGGCCTGGTCCCGCGCTCCTTCCAGAACGTGGTCACCGACGGTGCCCGGATCGCAACGTTCGGCCGCTGGATCGTCGACTGCGGTCACGACGACTTCCACACCGAGATCCATCCGCCGCTGCTGACGGCGGTCGCAAAGCCGGAGCCTCCCCCCGCCGGCGTCGTCGGCGCCTCGCAGATGACCCATGTCGAGCTGATGTCGCGTCCGTTCAGCACCAGCCAGGCGTTCGCCGAGGGAAACTTCGTCGACCATCTCCTCGCCGAGGTCGCAAAGGTGGAAGACACGACCTTCGGCGTGCCGCACTCCTGGCGGGTGGAAGCGCACCCGCACATCTTCACGCCGCCCTACGACGGGCGTCCCTACATCAAGCTGCTCGTCCAGCCACCGGTGCCCCGTGGCCACATGGGCCCGGTCTTCCAGCAGCAGCGGCTGATCGTGAACTTCCACTTCACCTGCCGCGAAGGCGTTGCCGTGCGTGTCTTCGACGCCGGCCACGACACCGTCGGCATTCTGATCGTCCTCGGCGACCTCAACCCCTCTCCCCTGCCCCGCAAGCACGACCTGACCGTGGACTGGGACGAGCTGGGCGGCTACTACCACTGGGTGATCGACGCACTCGAGATCGTCGACATCCTCACCCTGAACATCCTCCCGGCGGTCGTCCTGAACCGCGGAATCCTCACCGACCTCTACGACCCACCGCAGGCCGTCAGCCCATTCGACAACCAGAACGTCGCGCAGCCGGTCGCGATCGACGCGCTCGACGCCGCGGCCGGGATCTCGATCGACGACAGCCAGCCGTTCCCGATCTACGGCTGGCTGAAGACGTACTGGCAGACCTCCGACCTCGTCGTCCACCCCGGCCCCGCGATCGGCTGAACGCCACAGCCGCTCTGAGCCCCGAACCTGGTTCGCCGCAGGCGAACCAGGTTCGGGCGCCGGGCACGGCGGGGCGGCGCCGGCTCTCACCCACCCCGTTTGTGCCATCATCGAGCGCGTGTCGCGGCTCGATGCGAAAGCGCGCGCGAAGCTCCCCGACAGCGCCTTCGCCTACGTCGACTCGCAGGGCAAGCGGCGGCTGCCGATCAACGACGCGTCCCACGTGCGAAACGCGCTCGCCCGCTTCAACCAGGTGCTCTTCGAGGACGAGGCAGCCCGCGACCAGGCACGCCTCCGCCTGCTCCGGGCTGCCCGCAGGCACGGTGTCGTCCCGATCGGCTTCATCAGCGCCCAGCTGCAGCCGCAGCGGCGGCTCCCGAAGGGCCACGTCACCTTCCTGCTGACGGACATCGAGGGGTCGACCACCCTGCTCGCGCAGCTCGACGACGGGTACGCGCGGCTGACGACGTCGGTTCGCCGGATCGTGCGGGCCGCGCTTCGCCGCCACGGCGGGCACGAGGTGGACGCGCGCGGCGACGAGTTCTTCGCCGCCTTCGAGCGAGCGCCGGGAGCGCTCGAGGCTGCGCTCGCGGTTCAGCGCGCCCTGCGGGCGGAGCGCTGGCCGAAGGGCGTCGAGGTGCGGATGCGGATGGGCATCCACAGCGGCCGCCCCACGCTCACCGAGACCGGCTACGTGGGCCTCGCCGTCCATGCGGCCGCACGGATCTGTTACTGCGCCCACGGCGGGCAGATCGTCGTCTCGTCGACGGCCCGCGCGGCGATGTTCGAAGCGCTCGCCGACGGGGTGACGCTGCGCGACCTCGGCTCCTGGCGCTTCAAGGGCCTGCGCGACCCGGAGACGCTGTTCCAGGTCGAGAGCCACGACCTGCTCGCGAAGTTCCCGCCGCTCCGCGCCGTCGAGCCTGCTTAGGCGCGTCCCGGCTGGGCGACACCGGGCGGCGAGCCCAGCGTCGGCGCCGCGGCCGCCGGACGGGGCAGGCGCAGCGAGAAGACGACGCCCAGCACGGGCGCGACCGCGCTGATCGTGAGGGCGGTCTTCAGGTCGACGGCGTCGGCGACGGCGCCGAGGACGACCGCGGCGACCCCGCCGATTCCCATCGCGAGACCCACCGAGATGCCGGAGGCCATGCCGATGTGCTGCGGCAGGTAGAGCTGGCTCAGCACCATCGTGACGCCGAACGTGCCCACCACGCAGACGCCGACGAGCATCAGGCCGACCACGCCGGCGGCGCCGCCGAGGTAGATGAAGGTGAGCATCAGCGGCGGGATCGCGGCCTGCGTGACGACGAGCGTGCGCCGCAGGCCGACGCGGTCGGCGACAGGGCCGAGCAGCAGCGTTCCCGCGGCGCCGGAGATCAGCATCAGGAAGAGCAGCGTGCTGCCGTATGCCTTCGAGTGGCCGAGCGAGACGACCCACAGCGGTACGAACGCGAGCAGCGTGAACCAGGAGACGCTGCGCAGCGCAATCACCGCCCCGAGCAGCGCCATCGCGCCGCGGTCGTCGGTGCCGCGCCGGAAGGAGGTGTCGCCGCGCGCCGGTGACAGCTGCTTCAGGTACGGCGCAACGCGCGCCAACCCGAGCGCCGCCGCCAGCACCGGCACCATCGCGAGCAGGCCGCCGACGAGCCCGAGCCACACGACGAGCTGGCCTGTCACGAGCGCGCCCAGGGCGTAGCCCGTGTTGCCGCCGATGTTGAAGTACGACATGCCGCTCGCCCGCTTGCGGCCGCTCGCGTACGTCGCGAACTTCGCGCCCTCGGGATGGAAGGCGGCGACGCCGAGGCCTCCCGCCAGCACCAGCACGAGCACGACCGGGTAAAGCGGCGAGACGGCCGCCCCGCCGATGCCGACCGCGGCCAGCAGGGTGCCGCCGGGGATCAGCCACAGCGCGCCGCGGCGGTCCGACCAGAGCCCGAAGAGCGGCTGGACGAGCGACGAGGAGGCGGTCGCGGCGAGCAGCAGCATCGCCGCGAGGGCGTAGCCCAGGTGGAAGCGGTCGGTGAGGAACGGGATCAGCGCCGGCACGCTGCCCGAGGCGAAGTCGACGGCGAGGTGCCCGCCGGAAAGCGCGGCCATCGCGCGCCGGTCGATCCGCTCCCTCATCGCGCCGCCACGGCTTCGATGCTAGCGACCAGGCGGTGTCAGGCCACTACGACACGAGCCGCGCGCCAGGCCGAACTGGTGTCAGACACCTTTAGGTGTCAGACACCATTACGAGCACGAGCCGCGCCGCGGGCCGAACCGGTGTCAGACACCTTTAGGTGTCAGACACCATTGCGACACGAGGCGCGCGCCGGCCCGAACCGCATCAGACACCACCGCTCACAGGCTGTACTCCCAGCCCGGTTGCCAGAGAAACGGCGTCGCGGCCAGCTGCTCGAGCGTCGCGCCGGCGCGCTGTTCGAGCGCCCAATGGGTCGCGATGTGCCCGATCAGGACGACGCGGCCTGCCTCCTCGGCAACGAGCTCGTCGAGCAACCCGCCGACGCGCGCGACCGCCGCCCGCCAGCTCTCGCCGCCCGGCCAGGGGTCGTCGATGTGGCCGTTCCGCTCGGCTTCGAGCTGCTCTCGCGGCATCCCGTCCAGCGAGCCGTAGTTGCACTCGCGCAGCCGCCAGTCGAGCAGCACGGGGATCTCCGTCTCCTCGAAGGCGATCCGCGCCGTCTCGACCGCCCGCGCCAGGTCGGAGGTGATCACGAGCTCGACGCCGTCGTCGCGCCTGCGGCGGCCCAGCTCCTCGGCCTGCGCGCGCCCCGTCTCCGACAGGTGGCTGCCGCGCCAGCCGCTCGCGACCCCGCGCTCGTTGTCCTCGCTCGTCGAGTGGGTCTCGAAGACGACGCGGACGCTCACCGACGCGAGCCGACGTACACGCGGATGCCGTTCGGGTCGAGGACGGCGCCCATCCGCTCGCCCCACTCCTGCTCGCCCGGCTCGAGCACGATCGTCGCACCGGCCGCTCGCAGCCGCTCGATCTCCCCGTCGACGTCGTCGGCGTACAGCCAGAGGTCGACGCGGCCTGCTTCCTCCTCGTCCTCGGTGCGGACAAGACCGAGCGAGAGGCCGCCGAGGCCGACGACGAGGAAGGCGGGCGTCCCCTCCTCGGGGAAGCGGTAACCGCGCTCGAACCCGAGCCGGTCGCAGTAGAACAACGCGGTGCCCTCGACGTCGAGCGTGTGCACCAGGGGAAACGGGTCGGCGATCGCCACAACCTGAACCTTGCCCGAAATGAGAGCCGCGTGAAAGTGACGATGCGGCCGGGGCCTGTGGCCCCCACAATGCCGCCATGAGAATCTTGATCGTCGAGGACGAGCCGAAGATGGCCGCGCTCGTCGCCCGCGCGCTGCGCGAGGAGGGTCATGCGGCCGACATCGCCGGCCGGGGCGAGGACGCCCTTTGGATGGCTGAGTCCGCCCCGTACGACGCGATCGTGCTCGACATCATGCTGCCCGGCATCGACGGAGTCGAGGTGCTGCGGAAGCTCCGCGAACGGCGCGTCTGGACGCCGGTGCTGATGCTGACCGCACGGGACGCCGTCGGCGACCGGGTGGGCGGCCTCGACGCCGGCGCCGACGACTACCTGACGAAGCCGTTCTCGTTCGAGGAGCTGCTCGCCCGCCTCCGGGCCGTCGTGCGCCGCGGCCCCGTCGAGCGGCCGACGACGCTGGAGGCAGGCGACCTGCGCCTCGACCCGGCGAGCCATCGCGCCTGGCGCGGCGAGGCCGAGCTCGAGCTCTCGCAACGCGAGTTCGCCCTGCTCGAGCTGTTCATGCGCAACCCGGGCAAGACCCTCACCCGCGTGCAGCTGCTCGACGGCGCCTGGGACATGTCGTTCGAAAGCCGCTCGAACGTCGTCGACGTCTACATGCGCTACCTGCGGGAGAAGATCGACCGGCCGTTCGGACGCCGCTCGATCGAGACCGTGCGCGGCGTCGGCTACCGGCTGCGCGAGGACGGCGCGTGAGCCGGCTCCCGATCCGCGTCCGGCTCACCCTCCCGTTCGCGGTCGCGATGGCGCTGGTGCTCGCCGCGATGGGCTTCTTCATCTACCACCGGGTCGGCGGCCAGCTGCTCACCTCGGTCGACTCCAACCTGCGCGGGCAACTCGAGGAGACGAAGCGGAGCGCCGCGGCCGGGCGTCCGCTCGTCGACCCCGACGCGAGCGAAGGACCGGTCGTCGCCGCCGTCGAGCACCCGGACGGCACGATGTACGTGGGGACTCCGGCGACGCTCGCGCCGATCCCGCTTCACGACGGCGGCACCGGCAGCGCGCTCTTCACGACGCACCTGACGGGCTTGCAGGGCGACTGGCGGGTGCTCCAGGAACCCGGCGTGGTCGACGGTCACGACGTCGTCGTGCTGGTCGCGCGGTCGCTCGCCGCGCGCCACGAGACGCTCGACCATCTCGGCCGCGAGTTCCTGCTCGCCGCGCCGGCGGCGCTGCTGCTCGCGATCCTCGCCGGCTACGGGCTCGCGGCCGCAGCGCTCCACCCCGTCGAGGCGATGCGCCGCCGCGCCGAGGCGGTGACGCTCACCGAGCCGGGTCGCCGCCTGCCCGTGCCGCCGGCCCGCGACGAGGTGCACGCGCTCGCGGTGACGCTCAACGACATGCTCGCCCGCATCGAGGCTGCGTTCGAGCACGAGCGGCGCTTCCTGAGCGACGCCAGCCACGAGCTCCGCACGCCGCTCGCGCTGCTGCGCGCCGAGCTCGAGCTCGCGCTGCGGCGCCCGCGGAGCCATGCCGAGCTGGAGTCCGCGCTGCGGTCGGCCGCCGAGGAGACCGAGCGCCTCACCCGCCTTGCCGAGGATCTGCTGCTGCTCGCCCGCTCCGAGCAGGGCCGCCTGCCGATCCGACCCGAACGGCTCGAGGCGCACGACGTGCTCGAACGGGTGCGCGACCGCTTCACCCCGCGCGCGACCGAGCTGCGGCGGGCGGTGCACGTCGAGGCGGGCGAGCCGGTGCGGCTGGACGCCGACGCGATGCGCGTGGAGCAGGCGCTCGCGAATCTCGTCACGAACGCCTTCGAGTACGGCGACGGGGCGGTCGAGTTGCGTGCCCAGGTCGAGAACGGGAACGTCGAGCTGCACGTGCTCGACGAGGGCTCGGGCTTCCCGCAGCCGTTCATCGAGCGCGCCTTCGACCGGTTCAGCCGGGCCGACGACGCCCGCGGGTCGGGAGGGACGGGTCTGGGGCTCGCGATCGTCGACCTGATCGCGCGCGCGCACGGCGGCGAGGCCCACGTCGCGAATCGTCCGGAAGGCGGCTCGGACGCGTGGATCTCGCTGCCGCGACAGCCGTGACCCGTTCTTAGGTCGCTCCCAGCGCCCGCTCATTGGCGTCTCATGCGCTCCGGGCACGCTCGAACCATGAGATCCGACGTTCAGCGAGCCGTCGCCGCGCGCAACGCGGCCTTCTCGCGCGTCCGCCTCGCGACCGGAATCACGGTTGGGGTCGGCGCCGCGCTCACCGCCGCGTTCAGCGCGCTCGCCGCCGGCTCGACCCACCTCAAGAAGACGGTCGCCACGAAGGCTACGACGACCACGACGACCGCCGCCACGAAGCCGAAGGCCGCACCGCCCGTCACGGCGCCGGCGCCGCCGCTCGTCTCCGTGCAGAGCGACAACCCCTCCCCCACGGCGCCGCCGGCTCAGGCTCCTGCCTCACCGACGCCGGCGGCGCCGGCCTCCCCGCCGGTGGTCGTCTCGGGCGGATCGTGAGCGCGTCGGCCTCCTTCGAGAAGATCGGCACCACCGCGACCGTGGTCGTCGCGCAGGCTGCGGCGCTCGAGCGCGCGCGGGCGCTCCTCGAAGCCGAGCTCGACCGGCTCGACGAGGCGTGCAGCCGCTTTCGCGACGACTCGGAGCTCACCTATGCGAATACCCGTGCGGGGGAGCTCGTCCGGATCGGCCCGCTGCTCGCCGACGCGGTCCGCGTCGCGCTCGACGCGGCGGCAGCGACCGGAGGAGCCGTCACCCCGACCCTCGGCGCGAACCTGCGCGCCGCCGGGTACGACCGGACGTTCCGCCTGGTGCGCGCCCGCGACGGCTGGGCGTTTACCCCCTCGCCCGCCGTCGCAGGCGCCTGGCGGGACGTTCGACTCGATCTCCAGCGCGGAGAGCTGCTGGTTCCGGAGGGCGTCGAGCTCGACCTCGGCGCCACCGCGAAGGCCTTCGGCGCAGACCGGGCGGCGGCCGCGATCGCCGGCCGAGACCCGTGTGGGCACGCTCGTGTCGCTCGGCGGCGACATCGCCGTCGCGGGCACGGCCCCGCCCGGAGGCTGGGCGGTCCGGATCGCCGACGACCACACCGCGCCGCTCGACTGGACCCGGGCCTGTGATCGCCGTCGCGGCGGGCGGACTCGCCACCTCGAGCACCACCGTTCGTCGCTGGCACACGAGCCGGGGCGAGGCGCATCACGTCATCGACCCGCGCACGGGCGAGCCGGCGGTCACTCCGTGGCGCACCGTCTCGGTCGCGGCCGGCTCGTGCGTGGAGGCGAACGTCGCCTCCACGGCTGCGCTCGTGCTCGGCCTGGGTGCGACGGCGTGGCTCGCCGGCCGGCACCTCCCCGCGCGTCTCGTCGGCCGCGACGGGGCGCTGGTGCACGTCGCCGGCTGGCCGGCGGAGGCCGTGGCGGCGTGACGAAGACCGCGCTCTGGTACCTCACGCGCGGCAGCGGTGTCGTTGCGCTCGTGCTCCTCACCGCCGCGGTGGTGCTGGGGATCCTCGCCTCGCTGCGCGTACGCGGGGAGCGCTGGCCGCGGTTCGCGGTCGGCTCGCTGCACCGCAACCTGACGCTGCTCTCGATCGTCTTCGTCGTGCTGCACGTCGTCACGACGGTCGCCGACGGCTACGCGCCGATCGGCCTGAAGGACGCGATCGTCCCCTTCGCCTCCCCCTACCGGCCGATCTGGCTCGGCCTCGGTGCGGTGGCCTTCGACCTGCTGCTCGCGCTCGTCGTCACGAGCTACCTCCGCCACCGGATCGGCGCCGGCATGTGGCGGGGGATCCACTGGCTCGCCTACGTCTCGTGGCCCGTCGCGCTCGTGCACGCGCTCGGCACCGGCAGCGACGCGCGCACCGGCTGGCTCTTCGCCCTCGGCGCCGCGTCGCTACTCGCCGTCGTGCTCTCCGTGCTCGCCCGGATCGCGGTCGGCGGCGGCGTACCCGCCGTTCGCTTCAGTGGCGCCGCCGCCGCGGTGCTCGTGCCGATCCTGGTGTTCGTCTGGTACCAGGGCGGCCCCGCGCAGCATGGCTGGGCCTCGCGTGCCGGGACGCCGACTCGGCTGATCGCCTCCAAGCGGACCGCGGCCCGTCCGGCGACTCCGGCGCCCGGCGTGCTCACGAGCGCGCAGTCGCCGCCGGCGTCATTCAGCTCGTACGCACGCGGCACGATCACCCAGACCTCCGGCTCCGGCGACACGGTCAAGGTGATCGTGAAGCTACGGCTGTCGGCCGCACCGCACGGGGAGCTCCGCATCGACCTCCAGGGCTTCCCGAGCGACGGCGGCGTGTCGATGAACGCGAGCGGCGTCTCCTTCGTGCCCGCGACGACACGGGCGGTCTACTACGGCAGCGTCACCGGCCTGCAGGGGAACCAGGTCGCCGCGACGGTCAAGGACGCGAACGGCGACCAGCTCGACCTGAATGTGAACCTGTCGATCGACAACCGGGCAGGTACCGCCTCGGGCATCGTCGATGCAAGCTCGTCGTCCGGCGGCTCCGGATGACCGCCACGGCGGAACAGCGCCGTGTGCGCCCGCCCGAGGGGTCGGCGCGGCTCCTGGCGGGCGTCGGCCATCCCCCCACGCTCGCCCGCCATCTGGCGCTCTTCGGGCCGCCCCGGCAGCGTGCCGACCTGATCGAGACGGTCGAGGCCGCCGCGCTGCACGGCCGCGGCGGCGCCGCGTTCCCGACCGCGACCAAGCTTGCCGTGCTCGCAGCCGGGCGCGGGCGGCCCGTGGTCGTCGCCAACGGAGCCGAGGGCGAGCCGGCCTCGAAGAAGGATCGCTCGCTGCTCCGGGTGGCACCCCACCTCGTGCTCGACGGCGCCGCGCTCGCCGCCCGGGCGATCGGCGCGCGCGACGTGGTCGTGGGCGATCTCCCGCCCCGCGCCCGAGCTCGAGGCCGCCGTGCGCGAACGGGAGAGCCGCAATCTCGACACGGTCCGATTCGAGGTCCGCGACGGTGCCCGACCGGTTCGTCGCCGGCGAGGAGACGGCGCTTCTGCAGGCGCTGGACGGCGGCCCGGCCAAGCCGACGCTGAAGCCCCCCTACCCTTTCGAGCGCGGTCTCGGCGGCGCGCGCACGCTGGTGCAGAACGTCGAGACGTTCGCGCACGTCGCGCTGATCGACCGGTTCGGCGCGGAGTGGTTCGGCGACCGGGACGGCGCTGCTCACGCTCGGCGGCTCGGTCGCGCAGCCGGGTGTGCACGAGGTGCCGATCGGCGGCACGCTGGAGCGGACGCTCGCCGCTTGCGGCGGCACGGAAGGCCCGGTCGCGGCGTATCTCGTCGGCGGCTACTTCGGGCGCTGGTACTCCGCGGCAGACGCGGCGCAGCTGCAGCTGACCCCGCAGACGCTGGGCGCCGGGCGCGATCGTGGCGCTGCCGGCCTCCACCTGCGCCGCGGCCGAGTGCGCGCGTGTCGTGCGCTACCTGGCGGGCGAGAGCGCCGGCCAGTGCGGTCCGTGCGTGCACGGCCTGGCGGCGATCGCGGATGCGATGTCGTTCGACCGGCGCGGCGACCGCCGTGACGAGCTGCTCCGTCTCTCCGCGCTCGTCGACGGGCGCGGCGCCTGCCGGCATCCCGACGGCGTCGCGCGCTTCGTCCGCAGCGCGCTGGAGGTGTTCGCCGACGAGTTCGCCCGGCACGCGTCGCATCGCGGCTGCGGCCGGAGCATGCGGGCGATCCTGCCGGTGCCGCGATGAAGGAGCCGACGACGATTCGCGTCGACCCGATCGCCTGCGACGGCCACGGTCTCTGCGCGGAGCTCTTTCCCGAGCGCATCGAGCTCGACGACTGGGGCTTTCCGGTGATCGACCCGACGCCGATCCCTCGCACGCTCGACGAGCACGCCCGCCGCGCGGTCGCCGAGTGCCCGAAGCATGCGTTGCGGCTGGCGGCCGCCTCGCGCGTGCGCTCCTAGCCGGCTTCCGCCGGAGGCGCAGCTTGCCTCCGCCGGCGCCACGCGCCATTGTCGCAACGGTGGCGCGTGCCGCTCAGATCCGCCGAACGCTGCGCGGGGCTGCTCCGCGAGGTGCCGCGCACCGCGACCGTCACGACCACGACGCACTGCACGCTACTGACACTCGACAAGGAGTCGTTCCTGACCGCCGTGACGGGGAACGCAGCGGTGCACGAGTCGGTCACCGGCATCGCCGGCGCGCGGCTCGCGGGAGCCTCGGCGGGCGCGTGAGCCGGCCCTCCGCGAGGATGGCCGGGCGCCCCTGAGGATTCGCCACGCACGCACCCGGGCGCGCACGAACGCAGCCGGCCCAGCCGCGGTCCCAGAGCCGCATCGAGCTGCAAGTAACAGACTGTTACAAGCAACGTGTCCGCCCCACGGAAAGCCGCCCGTCGAAGCCGGACCTTTCGGCGAGCGGCCGGCGGCAGTCCGCCCCCTCCCTAGTAACAGACTGTTACAAGCAAGGGTCCGACTCACGGAATGCCGCCGCCGGAGCCGAATCCCCTCGACGAGCGCCCGGCGACAGTCCGCACCCCTGGCTAGTAACAGACTGTTACAAGCAAGGGGTCCGACCCACGGAATGCCGCCGCCGGAGCCGAATCCCCTCGACGAGCGCCCGGCGACAGTCCGCACCCCTGGCTAGTAACAGACTGTTACAAGCAAGGGGTTCGGCTCACGGAATGCCGCTGCCGGAGCCGGACGACCCTTCGGCGGCCGGCAGGTGACAGTCCGGACCCCGGGCTTGTAACAGTCTGTTACTAGCTTGGCTCGGGGGTCGCCGGCGCTGAGTTTCGAACTCCCCCGCTCCGGAACGGCGGCGGCGCACGGGCGGCGCGATCGAGGAGCCGCGTCGTGCGGGTCGCGATGCTCGCACCGACAGTGCCTCCCTCCCCCGCGTCAGACGGCCGCGGCCGCGTAGGCGGCGCCGAAGGCGAACGCGAGCACCGCGAACGCCGGCAGCGCGCGGCCGAGGCCGCGCTCGACGCGGGGCAGGCCGAGGGCCAGGCCGAGCCCGGCCGAGACGACGGCCATCGAAAGCGCCGTCGCGACGGCGAAGACGAGCAGGGCACCGGTTGCGACGAGACGGTCGCCGATCCCTGCGAGCAGGAGCAGCGCGATTCCGGCCGAGCCGCCGACGCCGTGGACGAGCCCGATCCCGAAGGCGGTCGCCGGCGAGCGGACGGCGTGGGAATGCGCGTGGTCGTCCTCCTCGGGATGCGGGTGCAGGTGACGGTGCACCACCGGCCCTGCTCGTGCTCATGCTCGTGCTCGTGGGCGTGGAACGCGCCGGCCTGCCACCGCCGGTAGAGGCGCACGGCGAGCAGCATGATCATCGCGCCGACGAGGCCCTCCGCGGCCCGCCGGTAGCCGTCGGCCAGCACGGCCGCCACGAGCACGAACGGCAGCCCGAGCACGAGCAGCGACGTGGCGTGCCCGGCACCCCAGGCGAGCCCCAGGGTGCCCGCGGTGCGCGCACGCCGGTCGCGCTCCGTGGCGACGACGGTGGAGACGGCGACGAGGTGATCCGGGTCGGTCGCGTGCCGGAGGCCGAGCAGCACGGCGACCGCCAGCACGACCATGGGGCTGCCCCCGCGGCCGAGCCCGGAGATCAGCTCGTCGAGACCGAACACTCTGCGGGATGATGGCGCGCATGGAACGCCGGCGCATCCGGGTGGTGGGCGTGGTGCAGGGCGTGGGTTTCCGCCCGTTCGTCTACGGCCTTGCCCGGAGGCAGAACCTCGCCGGCTGGGTGCTGAACGACGGCGAGGGAGTACTGCTCGAGGCCGAGGGCGAGCCGCGCGCGCTCGACGAGCTCGTGCGCGCGCTCCGGGAGGAGGCGCCGCCGCTCGCGCGCGTCGACGGCGTCGACTGGCAGGGGACGCAGCCGCTCGGAGAGACGTCCTTCGAGATCCGGCTGAGCGCCCCCACCGGCGGCACGGCGCTGATCCCGGCGGACGTCGCCACCTGCGACGACTGCCTTCGCGAGCTGTTCGACCCGGCCGACCGTCGCTTCCGGTACCCGTTCACGAACTGCACGCAGTGCGGCCCGCGCTTCACGATCGTGCGCGGCGTCCCCTACGACCGGGCGCTGACGACGATGGCCGACTTCCCGCTCTGCGCCGACTGCCGGCGCGAGTACGAGGACCCGCTCGACCGCCGCTTCCACGCCGAGCCGGTCTGCTGCCCCGTCTGCGGGCCACGGCTCTCGCTACCGCTCGAGCGCGCCGTCTCGCTGCTCGCCGACGGGACGCATCGTCGCCGTCAAGGGGCTCGGCGGCTACCACCTCGCCTGCGACGCAGCCGACGAGGACGCGGTCGCACGGCTGCGCGCGCGGAAGGTGCGTGAGGACAAACCGTTCGCGCTGATGAGCGCGACCCCCGAGCTGCTCGTGGAGCTCGACGCCGGCGAGGACGCGCTGCTCCGCTCGCGCGAGCGCCCGGTCGTGCTCGCGCGGCGCCGCACCGGTGCGCCCGTCGCTCCCTCGGTCGCACCCGGCACCGCCTGGCTCGGGGTGATGCTCCCCTACACCCCGCTCCACCATCTGCTGCTGCACGACTTCGGCGGCGCGCTCGTGATGACGAGCGGCAACCGCTCCGACGAGCCCATCGCCTTCGACGACGGCGAGGCACGCTCGCGTCTCGCCGGCATCGCCGACGCGTTCCTGGCGCACGACCGCCCGATCCACCGCCGCTGCGAGGACTCCGTCGTCCGCGCCGACTTTCCCGTGCGCCGCTCCCGCGGCTTCGCGCCGGGCGCGGTCGCGCTCCCCGTCGCGGCGCGACGACCGATCGTCGCCGCGGGCGCCGAGCTGAAGTCGACGTTCTGCGTCGCACGCGGCACCGACGCGTTCCTCTCGCCGCACCTCGGCGACCTCGACTCCGAGGAGGCCTACACGGCCTACCGCACCGATCTCGCGCTGTACCTCGAGATGCTCGGCGTCCGGCCCGAGGTGGTGGCGCACGACCTGCATCCCGAGTACCTCGCGACCAAGTGGGCAGTCGAGCAGGACGCCGAGCTCGTCGGCGTCCAGCACCACCACGCGCACGCGGCCGCCTGCCTCGCCGAGCACGGAGAGGGCGGGCCGGCGCTGGCACTCGTCTTCGACGGGACCGGCTTCGGCACCGACGGCACGCTCTGGGGCGGCGAGCTCCTCCGCTGCGACCTGACCGACTTCGAGCGGCTCGCCCACCTGGTGCCGGTGCCGCTGCCGGGCGGCGAGGCGGCGATCCGCCAGCCGTGGCGCACCGCTGCCTCCTATCTCGAGGCCGCCGGGCGCCCCGTGCCGTGGGCGCGCTGGGACGCGGTGCGGGCGAGCCTGCGGGCGAACGCGCCGCTCTCCTCCGGGATGGGCCGCCTCTTCGATGCGGTCTCCGCGCTGCTGGGCGTGCGGGAAGAGGTGAGCTACGAGGGGCAGGCGGCGATCGAGCTCGAGCAGCTGGCCGAGGGCGTGACGACCGAGCCGTGGCCGTGGCGGTTCGGCGACGGCCCGGCGCTCGTCGCGACCGTGCACGACGAGCTGGCGGCCGGACGAACCAGGCCGGAGCTCGCCGCCGCCTTCCACGAGACGGTCGCCGCGGCGGCCGCGGCCGCCTGCGCGGCCGAAGGCGACGGCACGGTCGTGCTCTCGGGCGGCAGCTTCCAGAACCTGCGCCTGCTCGCCTCGACCCGCGCTCGGCTCGAGGCGCACGGCAAGCGTGTGCTGTCGCACCGGGTGGTGCCGCCGAACGACGGCGGCGTCAGCTACGGGCAGGCGGCGGTCGCCGCGGCCCGCACTACGCGGTGAGCGCGGCCGGCCGCTCGGCCCGGCGGTAGGCGACCTTGTAGCCGAGCGAGCGCGGCACGGCCAGCAGGCTCTCCAGGTCGAGATCGATCTTCGCGCCTGCCTTCTGGGTCACCTCGTCCTCGATCGGCAGGTCGAAGTCGTCGGCGCCGAACTCGAGCGCGCGGAATGCGTCCTCGTTCAGCGTCAGCACCGACGTGCGCACGTGCCCGACGTTGTCGAGGAAGATCCGCGAGAGAGCGATGTGCCGCCAGTACTCGCGTGCCGAGATCTCGCGCCCGCCGAACGCGGTCCCGTAGGGCTTGTACGTCCAGCAGAGGAACGAGAAGAGGCCGTCGTGGCCGGCCCGCAGGCAGTCGTCCTGGAAATCACGCGTGCGCTGCAGGTGCTCGAGCCGCTCGTCGAGCGTCTCGTCGAAGCCGATCACCATCGTCGCGGTGGTGCGCATGCCGCTCTCGACGATCGCGCGCTGGGCGTCGAAGTAGTCGCTGACGAGGTACTTGAACTTGGCGTGCCGCTTGCGGAAGTCCTCGGTGAGGATCTCGCTGCCTCCGCCCGTCACCCAGTGCACGCCGGAGTCGCGCAGGCGCGCAGCCGCCTCGGCGTGGGTCAGCCCGGCGCGGTCGGCGAGGTAGAGGAACTCGGCGATCGTCAGCGCGTAGAACTCGACGCGGTCGCCGTAGCGCTCGCGCACGGCGGCGAAGAGGTCGCAGTAGTAGTCGAGCGGCAGGCGCGGGTTGAAGCCGCCGTTGAAGCCGACGAGGTCGCCTCCCGCCTCGAGCAGCTCGTCGATCTTGGCGAACACGTCGTCGCGCGAGAGCACGTAGCCGCCCTCGGCGTTCGGCAGCACGTAGAACGCGCAGTAGTCGCACTGGGCGACGCAGACGTTCGTGTAGTTGATGATCCGCATCACCATGTAGGTGGCCTCGTCGGGCCGGTGGTAGCGGGCGCGCACCGCCTGCGCGCGCTCCTTCAGCTCCTCGTCGGAGGCCGACTGCCAGAGCTCCCGTGCCTCCTCGACGCCGATCCGCGTCACGCGGCGACCGCCTCGGGCTCGAGCGTGTCCATGAACGAGCTGACCGAGAAGACGGCGTTGCCCGCGCCCGCGACGCCGTAGCCCGGCGGCGGCTTCAGGCCGTGCCGCTCGAGCGTCTCGCGGTAGATCTCGAGCAGGCGGATGTGGTACTCGAGCGGCGCCCCCTCCGGGTTGTCCTTCCCCAGCGGCGTCGCCGGCTCGGGGCACCAGGTCGTGAAGCGCGGGGTGACGCCGCGGCTCATGAAGAAGTCGAGCCCCTCGCCCGTCGAGCGGATCGCCTCGTCGACGTCCGTGAACCCGAACGGCTTCGCCATCTCGACGCCGGCCACGAAGTTCGGGATCACGTAGCGCGGCCCGAAGATCTCGGCCGAGTCGAGGATCCGGCGGTGCCACTCGGCGCGGCCGACGTAGCGCTCCTTGCCCGGGCAGATGATCGAGAAGAGCCGCTCGTCCCAGACCTCGTAGTTCGGGTGGTAGATCTTGATCCCGTAGTCGTGGTAGCGCTGCACGTCGGCGCGCGGCAGCGCCTGCGCGACCACCTTGCCGATCCAGCGGTTCGGGAAGCGGGCCTCGATCGCCTCGGCGTAGCGGCCGTAGAAGTCGGCCTCGGCGAGACCGTCGACCTTCGAGGTGACCGAGCCGCCGGTGAGCGTATAGGCGCGGCTCGCGTGCTCACTGTCGTAGCGGTCGATCAGGGCGAGCGCCTCGAGCACGTCGTCCACCGGCTTCACGCCCGTGTACGGGCGGCCGGCCGCCTTGTGCTGGCGCCAGTTGTGGTTGATGTCGCAGAAGCGGCACTCCTCCTTCGCGCCGAAGTACTGGCAGAGGCGGAGCACGGTGAGGTAGATCAGGTAGCCCCACTGGATCGTCGGCGCGGTCTCCATCACGGTCTTGCCGTTGGAGAGCGGGTGCCGGTAGTAGTCGGGCATCGGGGGTAGGCCGACGGCGGCGATCGGGCGGCCGTCGAGCGAGAGCTCGAGCACGCCCTCGGCGCTGCGGGTGACGCGGTACGGCGAGTCGGGGTTGAGGCGCACCGAGACGATCGTGCGGCGCAACTCGTAGGGACCGCCGGTGAGGGCGACCTCCTCCGGCGGCCGGCGGGTCGCGGCCTCGCCCAGCTCCTTCAGCGGCTTCTGGTCGAAGGAGAAGATGAAGTACGACTTCGGCTTCACCTCGCCCTCGAGGTTGTCGGTGAGCGCGTCGAGGCCGAAGTCGATGCCGGTGCGGAGCAGGTCCTCCTTCAGCACCGCCTCGCGCGGGATGTGCGGGAACCGCTCCATCAGCGACTCGATCAGGGCGGTGCGCGACTCGGCCACGCCTGGAGTGTAGAGCCGTCCTAGGGCTCGGCGACCGGGTCGGGGCCCCGGCCGGTGGCGAGCACGCTGCCGCCGAGGATCAGGGCGAAGCCGACGAGCATCCCCGCGGTCAGGTGCTCGCTGAGGATCGCCACGCCGAGCACAGCGGCGACCGCCGGGTTCACGTAGGTGATCACGGTCGCCCGCACGGGCCCGACCTCGGAGATCAACGCGAAGAAGACGAGGAACGCCAGCGCCGTGCAGACCGCGGCGAGCCCGAGCACCGACTCGACGACGTGCGCCGACGGCATCGACGAGGGAAGGTCGAACGCCGCGAACGGCGCGTAGGCGATGGTCGCGATCACGAGCGAGGCGGCGACGACGCCGAGCGCCGGCACGTCGTTCAGCCGGCGGGCGAGGATGATCGGGCCGACCGCGTAGCAGACCGCGACGCAGGCGATCTCGCCGAGCGCGAGCAGGCTGACGCGCCCGAGGTCGAGGCCGACCAGCGCGGCGACGCCGACGAGCCCGATCCCGAGCCCGAGCCAGCGGCGTCCACCCTGCCGCTCGCGCTCACCGGTCACCGTCACGACGACCGCGCCGACGAGCGGCACCGCGGCGATCAGCAGCCCGGTGAGCGAGCTCGAGAGCCGCGTCTCGGCGTGCGCGAGCAGCACCCACGGGATCGAGACCTCGATCACCGTGTAGGCGAGCAGCGGCCGCCAGCTGCCGGCGAGCGGCCGCAGCGTGCCGCGTGCCGCCGCGAAGGGCAGCAGCAGCAGCGCCCCGATCGCCGTCCGCAGGAACACGAGCGTCACCGGCGCGAGCTCGCGCACCGCGACACGGATCATCAGGTACGGGATCCCCCAGATCACGCACATCACCGCGAAGAGCAGCAGTCCGCGTCTGGTCATGCGTGCTGGTCGGGCTCGGTCAACATCCTCACCATGCTCAACGCGCAAACGAGCGCAATCGTGAGATCGTTCCCGAGGCACCACTGGCAGACGGCGCCGATCGGCCCGAGCTGCGCCCACAGCAGGTAGCCGCTGAAGGCGACGCCGACGAGCGCCAGCAGCACGCACGCGAACGCCCAGAGGAGGCCCGTGCGAAGCGTCGTCAGCAGGATCGCCGCGTAGGCGGCCAGGCCGAGCGTGGCGACCGGGATGCCGGCAAGGGTGGCGTAGGAGGAGTGCTGCACCTTCTCGCAGCCACCGGTCGTGCAGACCGGTGCGATGTGGGCGTAGTGCACGTAGGTGAGGTACGCCGCGATCCCGCCGCCCACGACTGCGAGCGCCGCGATCGTCGCGCGCAGCCTCACTGGAGCGCGTTGCGCAGGGCGGCCGAGAACGTGGCGGCGTCGAGCGAAGGCACGCTCAGCTGCACCGGCCGGGCAAGTTGCTTCTGCAGGATGAAGGTGGGCGAGCCGTTGACGCCCCACGCGGACGACTGCTGCTCGACCTTCTTCCACATGTTGAGGATCTTCTGGGTGGGGATCGCGTCGACGACGAGCTGCGGGCTCGCGCCGGCCTCCTTCGCCGAGGCGCGGATGACGGCGTCGGAGATCCAGCCCGAGTTCTCGGAGCCCTGACGCTCGAAGAGCGCCTCGAGCATGTTCCAGGCCTTGTTCTGGAGCGACGCGGCGTAGACGGCGCGGATCCCGGGCTGGGAGAGCTGGCCGATGATCTCGACCGGCTGCAGCTCGAGCCTGACGCGCCCGGTGCGCACGAACTCGCGAACGACGGTCGGCAGCGCGCCGAGATCCCAGTCGCGGCAGTACGGGCACTGCGGGTCCTCGAAGACGTAGAGCGTTGCCGGGGCGGCGACGTTCCCGAGCCGCAGCCCCTTCTGGGGCACACCCTTGAAGATGCCCTCGCCGGTCACCACGGTCGTGCCGGTACCGGTCTTGCGTGTGGCCGACGTCGTCGTGGCGGCGCTCTTGCCGCCGGTGCCGACGAAGGCGAGGACGACGCCGACGCAACCCGCGGCGACGAGCACCGCGACGCCGAGCAGGATCAGACGCTGCCTGTTCACCCCTCCAGCATGCCGAAACCGCCGGAGCCCACCGTCGGGAATCTGCCGCAGGCCCGATTGCCGCGGAACGAAGCGACCTGCCACCCGGAACCGTCGTTAGGGTCCGCGCAATGTCCCTGCTCTCGAGCCGCCTCGAGCACGACGAAGGCAGCGCGCGCCGCGCGGAGCGGATGGCCGGGCTTGTGGCCGAGCTGCAGGCCCGGAGCGCGCAGGTCGCGGCGGGCGGCGGCGAGCGGGCGGTCGAGCGGCATCGCTCGCGGGGAAAGCTGCTCGCGCGGGAGCGGATCGACCGGCTGGTCGACCCGGGGACGGCGTTCCTCGAGCTGAACGCGCTCGCCGCCTGGGAGATCTACGACGGCGACGCGCCGAGTGCGGGGATCGTCACCGGCATCGGCGTCGTCGAGGGGCGCGAGTGCGTCGTCGTCGCGAACGACGCGACCGTGAAGGGCGGCTCGTACTTCCCGCTCACCGTCAAGAAGCATCTGCGCGCGCAGGAGGTGGCCGAGCAGAACCGGCTGCCGTGCATCTACCTCGTCGACTCGGGCGGAGCGTTCCTGCCGCTACAGGCCGAGGTGTTCCCCGACCGCGAGCACTTCGGGCGGATCTTCTACAACCAGGCGCGCATGTCGGCGAAGGGGATCCCGCAGATCGCCGTCGTGATGGGGTCGTGCACCGCGGGCGGCGCTTACGTGCCGGCGATGAGCGACGAGACCGTGATCGTGCGCGGCACCGGCACGATCTTCATCGGCGGGCCGCCGCTCGTGAAGGCCGCCACGGGCCAGGACGTGACGGCCGAGGAGCTGGGCGGCGCCGACGTGCACGCGCGGCAGTCGGGAGTCGCCGACCACTACGCCACCTCCGACGAGCATGCGCTCGCGATCGCGCGCAGGATCGTCGCCTCGACGCAGGGGCGACGTCCCGAGCCGCCGTGGGAGCGCGCCGCTCCCGAGCCGCCCGCGGTCGACCCGGCCGATCTCCACGCCCTCGTCCCCGACGACCACCGCACGCAGATCGACGCGCGGGAGCTGATCGCGCGGCTCGTCGACGGCTCGCGCTTCGACGAGTTCAAGCAGCTCTACGGCGAGACGCTCGTCTGCGGCTGGGCGCACGTCGAGGGCTTCCCGGTGGGGATCCTCGCCTCGAACGGCGTCCTCTTCGCGGAGAGCGCGCAGAAGGGCGCGCACTTCATCGAGCTCGCGTGCGCGCGCCGGGTGCCGCTCGTGTTCCTGCAGAACATCACGGGCTTCATGGTCGGCAAGGAGTACGAGGCGGGCGGCATCGCACGCGACGGCGCAAAGCTCGTGATGGCGGTGGCGTGCGCCGAGGTGCCGAAGTTCACGGTCGTCGTCGGCGGCTCGTTCGGCGCCGGCAACTACGGGATGTGCGGACGGGCGTACTCGCCGCGGCAGCTGTGGATGTGGCCGAACGCGCGCATCTCGGTGATGGGCGGCGAGCAGGCGGCGACGGTGCTGACGATGGTCGGCGACGCCGACGCCGACGAGATCCGCGCCAAGTACGAGGCGGAGGGCAACCCGTACTACTCGACCGCGCGCCTCTGGGACGACGGGATCATCGACCCGCTCGACACACGGCGCGTGCTGGCGCTCGGTCTGGCCGCGGCGCTGAACGCGCCGATTCCCGAGACGTCGTTCGGCGTCTTCAGGATGTAGCGGTGGTCGTCCGCCTCGTCCTCTGGAGCCTCGCGGACTCGCTCACGAACGTCGGCGAGCTGCGCCGCTACCTCGCCGACGAGTCCGTCGAGCAGTTCGAGCAGGTGCCCGGGCTCTTGTTCACGTCGTGGGTGTCCGACGAGCTCGGCGAGCGCTGGGGTGCGTTCTACGTGTGGGAGTCGCGGGAGGCGAGCGAGCAACCGCTGCCGTCACGCGCTCGCGAGCTGATCGGGAAGGAACCGGAGATCGTCGAGCTGTTCGACCTCGAGGCCACGGTCTCGGCGGCGCCGGAGCTCGGCCGGCTGGGGCTGGCGTTCGAATGAGCGCGCTGCGCGTCGAACGGGACGGTGCGGTACTGAGGGTGACGCTGGCGCGGCCCGACCGTCGCAACGCGTTCGACGCGGCGCTGATCGCCGAGCTCACCGAGGCGTTCGCGGACGTGGGCGACGCGCGCGCGGTCGTACTCTCAGGCGACGGCCCGTCCTTCTCCGCGGGCGCCGACGTCGAGTGGATGCGCTCCTCGGTCGACCTCTCCTACGAGGAGAACGTCGCGGACGCGCTGCGGCTGCGCGCGATGCTCGAGGCGATCGACGGCTGCCCGGCTCCGGTGGTCGCGCGGGTGCAGGGCCATGCGCTCGGCGGCGGCGTCGGCCTGGTCGCGTGCTGCGACGTCGCCGTCTGTACACCCGGCACGGTGTTCGCGTTCAGCGAGGTGAAGCTGGGGATCGTGCCGGCGGTGATCTCGCCCTTCGCGCTCGCGAAGGTCGGCACCTCGGCGGCGCGGCGCTACTTCGTCACCGGTGAGCGGTTCGACGCCGCCGTCGCGCTGCGGATCGGCCTGGTGCACGAAGTGGCCGACGACCTCGACGAGGCCGTCGGCCGGGTGCTCGCAGAGCTCGGCACGGCAGGTCCCGAGGCGACCCGCGGCGCGAAGGAGCTCGCCCGTCGCCCGCTCGACGCCGAGGAGACCGCCCGCCGCATCGCGGCGCACCGCACCTCGGCGGAGGGGCAGGAGGGCCTCCGGGCCTTCCTCGAGAAGCGCGCCGCGGGCTGGCGCTCGTAACAGACTGTTACAAGCGGCTCTTGCGCGCTGCGGCGCGGCTCGTTGTGGGCGTTCGGCCGCCACGGGAGCGGGTCGCCCCAGAGGTAGTTCGGCAGGTCGTAGGCGGGCCTGGTCCGCCACCAGATGTCGAAGAGGATCGCCTTCGTCGAGACGGAGCGGACCGGCGCCTCGACCCTCGACGCCTCGCGCAGCAGCACGCGAATCTGCTGGTAGCTCGGGCGCGGGAGCCCGATCCGGTTCGCGGCGTCACCGACCGTCCGCGTCAGCTCCGCCGCCGTCGCCGTGCGCGGTGCCTCGTCGATCAGCCGGCGCAACCGGTCGTCGATCCTCGGCGCGGAGCGAGTCGCCACCGCTCCAGTGTCGCCCGCGACTCGTCAGGCGTTCGTGCCGATTCGGGGCCGAAACCGTGTCCTAGTAACAGACTGTTACAAGCGACTGGAGCGGCCGTCGGAGGGCGAGCGGCCGGCCGTTCAGGTCGCGTCGGTGAGCCGGAGGGCGCGGGCGGTGGCGTTCAGGCTGCCGGCCAGCAGCACGAGGCCCGCGAGGACGCCGCTGACGAACGGGATCCAGTCCGATGCGGAGGTGCCGGCAAGGGCGAGCCCGGCCATGCCGAGCACGATCAGCGAGCGCGGCGCTCCGCACGATCGCGCCGCGCCACACGCCGGCGAGCTGGAACGCCACGAAGTGGACGCCGACGACGAGAACCGTCCACGGCAGGAAGGTGTTGCTCGGCGCGCCGATCGCCGCGATCACGGCGTAGCCGACCGCGAGCGCGACGACCTCGCCCGCCACGATCCGCCAGTAGCTGCGGCCGAACAGCTCCATTCGCTCGGTCGGCTCGCGGACGCGGCCGCGTACCGCCCGACGAAGCGCCTGACGCCGGGCGAGCGCCAGCGCGACGAAGCCGGCGACTCCGAGCGCGCGGAAGAGGTCGGCGGCGACGCGGCCGAGCGGCGTGCCGGCGTTCGCGAGCACGAACACGAGCCCGAACGCGCCGCCGATCAGGGCGCCGCGCAGCCGGCCGCGGATCGCACTGCGCGGATCGGCGGCGCGCGGTCACCGCGACGTCTCCTCCGCCGGCTCCCGCACCCGCGCTCGCCCGTCGCCCGGACGCGGCTCGGGCTTCGGCTTCAGCAACCGCTCGCCCGTCGCGTACACGAGCGCGTGGTAGGCGAGCGAGAGCGCGGCGAGGGCGATTCCGGCGGCCGGCCGGCCCGCCGCGTACAGCGCGACCGCTGCCAGCGCCGAGACCACGAGCTCCTGCACGAGCCGCGCCGGCTCGGCAAGCCGCCCTGCCTGGTGGAAGTCGATCGGCGCCCCAGAAGCCGAACCCGATCGCGGGCGCACCGATGCCGAGTGCGATCTTCCCGGCCGTGCTGCCGCCGGCGTGCACGCCCCAGTAGGCAAGGCCGGCGACGACGCCCAGCTCCAGCACGCGCGCGCAGCACGAGGTTCAGCCGCTCGGCGGCGCGCATCAGCGTGCCTCCCCGCGACCGGCGACCGAGCCGCCGTTCGGGGCGACGAGGCTCCACGCGAGCCACCAGCAGCCGGCGAGCATCAGCAAGCCGTGCGCGATGCGGATCGACTGCGGCCCGGTGAACTGCGGGATGTAGAGCGCCAGCCCGGCCGCCAGCGGCACGCCCGCCCAGCGGTTGATCGATCCCGAGCGCCACACGCGCCGTCGCGAGCACGATCGCGCCCACGGCGAGGAGCAGCAGGCCGAGGACGATGAACCAGATGCCGACGTCCCAGCGGATGGCATGCGTCAGCGGGTCGACGAGCCCGGGCTGGTTGTGGTCGACCGCCCGCGCGCCGACCGCGTGCAGCCCGAACACCTCCGCCCCGTAGTAGGGAAGCGTCAGCCCGACGCCGATCCAGGTGAGCACGAGAGCAAGCCGCGCGCGGCCCTCGCGTCGCGGCGCCGCGCAGCCGGACGTGCATGCCGAGCGCTCCGAGCGCGAGCAGGATGAATCCGAGGATCCCGAGCGTGTGCGCGACGATCCACGACGAGGAGCGCGAACGCCCGCGCCCCGTCCGAGCCGACCTCGCTCGAGAACGGCCGGATCGCGGGGTAAAGCACGAAGAAGAGCCCCGCGAGGGCGAAAGCCGTCGCGAAGCCGGCGACGTTCGCGTCGACCCGAGTGCCGACGCGCGGTCCGGCGGCTTGCTCGACCCGCCCGGCGCGCTTGGATTGCAACGTTTCGGTCATCGGCGCCTCCCTTGTCTCGATTTGGCGGTCCCCGGCGTAAGAGACCGATGCGGTCCGCGCGAGGGACGAGCGAGGTGGGACGACTGCCGGGGTCACTGTATCGCACCACGAACTTCGGCGCGAACCCACCACGCTAGTAACAGACTGTTACAAACGAATGGGCGCGGTCGAACACGGCCGCCACCCCTTCGTTGCAGACGTTTTCGGCGCTTCGACCGCCGCTTGTAACAGTCTGTTACTAGCTGCTCTGCGGTCGCGGACTGCGCTACGGGCCCGTCGCGTGCACCCGCACCGAGACGGGCAGCGAGATCCTCGCCGCGTAGGCGGCGTCGCCCGGCACGCTGACGCGATAGCTGCCCGGGCGCACGCGGCCGTCGAAGCTGCCCGTGGAGGTGGCGACCGGACGCCAGTGCGCGTGCGTCAGCCGCTCCACCCGCAGCGGCAGGCGCGGGCTGACGAGCGCCCGCAACTTCGCGCCGACCGCGCGCACCTTGACGCGCGGGACGACGCGCAGCGAAACCGGCGTGCCGGCGACGTCGTTGTAGGCGACCCGTAGCTCGGTGGAGCGCGACGCCTTGACGCTGACCGCGAACGTGCCGCGCGGCGTCACATGGAGGTCGCGCAGCCTGTGCCACCCCGACGCCGTCTGCTCCTCGAGCCGGGCGCGGCCGAGGCCGCGCACGAACCCGGTCACCCTCACATTCGCTCCGTACTCGGAGCGGCCGCGGATCGGATCGAGCCCGAGCGCGTGCACGTCGAAGTCCGTCGAGCCGAGGTCGAAGCGCTCCTGCACCGTCTGCGCCGGGAACGTGCGCCAGCCGCCCGCGATGCGCACGCGCACCGCCTTCGCCCGCTGCGAGGAGTTCTCGACCACGCGCACGTCGCGCACGCCGCTCACCCCGAGCACCCGCCCGACCTGCTCGGGCGTCAGCACGCGCGTCGGCCAGACGTGGTGGGGCGAGATGTAGTCGTACGGATCCGCGACCGAGACGAGGTAGGGAACCTGGTGCGCCGTCGGGAACGCGTCGTGCACCGACGAGGTCCAGTCCGCCCGACGACGAGAAGTACATCGCCTCGGCGATCCGGTCGCGCCAGACGAGCACCTGCCCTGCGGTCGCGCCGAGTGCCGCGCTCGTGTCGGGCCGCTCCGCGGCGATGCCGCCGTACACCTGCGAGCGCTCGTCGGCGTACAGGTCGAAGTCGGGGCCGGGATGGAGCCGCGCGAGCGTGTACGAGCGCGACGCCACCGCCTGCGCCTCGTAGGCGGCGGTGTGCCAGCCGACCGGCGCCTCCGACGGGCACGACACCGCGCAGGTAGCGGTCGAGCGGCAGCTCGTTCACCACCTCCAGGCCGTCCGGCTTCGCCCGCACCCACACGTCGCCGCGGTAGCCCGCGAACGAGACCTGCAACGGCTGCGCGCCGGGCTCGAAATGCAGTGGCGGCGTCAGCGCACGCCGGCGCAGCCGGAGGCGCCGGTCGACGACCACCGACCGCGCCGGCAGATGCAGCTTGCGGCCGCGCGCGTCGACGACGAGGAACGGCGCCGCCGAGCCGATCCGCACCCGCTCCTGCCCCTCGGCGAGCAGCACGCGCACCGGCCGGTCGGGCGCGATCCCGATGTGCGTGCCCGGGTAGTAGTGGGCGAGGATCCGGCGGTAGCCGAACCCGTGGCGCGCATAGCCCTCCGCGCCCCACTGGCTCATGCCGACCCCGTGACCCCAGCCGCGCCCGTCGAGCAGGTAGACGGTGCCCGCCCGCGCCACCGCCGCCGGCAGCACGAGCACGAGCGCGGCGATCGCTGCAGCGGCCCAGACCCTCATCGCGAGGGCGAAAGGGTAGCGTCGAGCGCCATGCGTGGCCTGCTCCTGCTCACGAGCGCGGTCGTCCTCGTCGACACGATCTTCTTCGCGGCGCTGACGCCGCTGCTCCCCACTTCGCGCACACGCTCCACCTCGGCAAGTCGGGCGCCGGCGTGCTCACCGCCGCGTACCCTGCCGGCACGCTCCTCGGCGCCATCCCGAGCGGGATCGTCGCCGCCCGGCTCGGCGTGAAACCGACCGTGCTCGTCGGCGTCGCGCGCGGTCGGTGTCTGCACCCTGCTCTTCGGTCTCGCCGACTCGGCCTGGCAGCTCGACCTCGCCCGCTTCCTGCAGGGGCTCGGCAGCTCGTTCTCGTGGACCGGCGCCCTCGCCTGGCTCGTCGCGGCGACCCCGCCGGAGCGGCGAGGCGCGATGATCGGCACCGCGTTCGCCGCCGCCGTCGGCGGGTCGCTGCTCGGACCGGTCGTCGGCGCCGTCGCCTCGGTCGCGGGGATCGCACCGACGTTCGGCGGCATCGCCGCGCTCTCGCTCGTGCTCGCCGTCTGGGCCGGGCTGCACCCCGGCGAAGCGCCCCGAGCAGCCGCAGTCGCCGCGGGTGCTCGTGGACGCGTTCCGCGACCGGCGCATCCGCTTCGGCGTCTGGTTCGTCGCCCTGCCGGCGCTCGCGTTCGGCACGCTGTCGGTGCTCGCACCGCTGCGCCTCTCGGCGCTCGGCCTCGGCGCGGCGGCGATCGGCGGCGTCTTCCTCTGCGCCGCCGCGCTCGAATCCGCCGGCAACGTGCTGCTGGGACGCATCTCGGATCGCGTCGGCCCCGTCGTCCCGCTGCTCGGCGGCCTCGTCGCCTCGGCGATCGTGGCGGCGCTCCTGCCCTGGCCGCGCGAGCGGTTCGTGCTCGCGGCGCTCGTGGTCGCGACCGTGCTCGCGTTCGGTGCGTTCTTCACGCCCGGCATGACCCTCCTGAGCCGGCTCGGCGAGCAGCGCGGGCTCGACTTCGGCTACGCCTTCGCCCTGATCAACCTCGCCTGGGCGCCGGGCCAGACGGTCGGCGCGGCGGGCGGCGGCGCGATCGCGCAGGCGACGGGGGACGCGGTGCCCTACCTCCTCCTCGCCGGGGCGTGTGCGCTTACGCTTGCGGCGCTGTGGAGACGCCGAGACTCGATCGGATCGACGACAAGGTCGGCGGAGCCGTCGAGCGGCTCGTCCTCGCCCACCACCACCGCCGCCTGAGCAGGCACGGCTGGGCGCACGCCTACGACCCGCCCGACGACACCCTCTGGTGCGCCGGCGACGCCGCCGCCGCGCGAGGGCAACGCGCTCGAGATCCTCGTCGACGGCTCCGAGGCGCTGCCGCGGCTCGAGCAGGACATCGCCGCCGCCGAGCACTCGGTGCTGCTCGCCGGCTGGCACTTCCAGCCCGACTTCCGCCTCTCGCGCGGCGGCCCGACGCTCCGCGAACTGCTCGCCGGCACGGCCGAGCGGGCCGACGTGCGCGTGCTCGCCTGGGCCGGAGCGCCGCTGCCGCTCTTCACGCCCGCCCGCGGCCGGGTGCGTGCCGAGCGCGAGACGCTCATACGCGGCACGAAGATCCGCATGGCGCTCGACGCGAAGGAGCGCCCGATGCACTGCCACCACGAGAAGCTCGCGGTGATCGACGGCCGCATCGCCTACGTCGGCGGCATCGACCTGACCGCCCTCGCCGGCGACCGGCTCGACACGCCGGAGCATCCCGCGCGCGGCGCGATCGGCTGGCACGACGCCTCGAGCCGCGCCGAGGGGCCGCTCGTCGACGACGTCGCCGCGCACTTCGCGTTCCGCTGGCGCGCCGTCACCGGCGAGCAGCTCGAGCTCCCCGACGTCCCGCAGCCGCGCGCCGGCGAGGTGACGGCCCAGTTCGTGCGCACGATCCCGGATCACATGTACGACGCGCTGCCCGACGGCGACTTCCGCATCCTCGAGGCGTACATCCGCGCGCTCCGCTCCGCGCAGCGGCTCGTCTACCTCGAGAGCCAGTTCCTCTGGTCGGAGACGCTCGTCGGGATCCTGGCGGAGAAGCTGCGTCACCCGCCGAGCGACGAGTTCCACGTCGTCCTGCTGCTGCCGGCGAAGCCGAACAACGGCGCCGACGACACCCGCGGGCAGCTCGGCGTGCTCGTCGCCGCCGACCGCCATCGGCGGCTGCAGGCCGCGACCCTCTACCAGCCCGGCCGCGCCGAGCAGGTGTACGTGCACGCGAAGGTCTCGATCGTCGACGACCGCTGGCTCGCGATCGGCTCCGCGAACCTGAACGAGCACTCGTTCCTGAACGACACCGAGGCGTGCGTGATCAGCTGCGACGAGGAGCTTGCCCGGACGACACGCGAGCGCCTCTGGCGGGAGCATCTGCGGGCCGACGAGGTGAGCGTGGAGCTGTGGAAGGAGCGCGTCGACGACGACGCCTACGAGCGGCTCGCGCTGCTGCCGCACGTCTCGCGCCGCGCGCGCCGCTTCCTCGGCCCGTTCAACGACCTGATCGTCGATGGCTGACGTGCGCAGGGTGCTGGTCGCGAACCGCGGCGAGATCGCGCTGCGCGTCTTTCGAGCCGCCCGTGCGCTCGGCCTCGGCACCGTCGCCGTGGTCGCGCCCGACGACCGGGGCTCGCTGCACGCACGCTCGGCCGACGAGCTGGTGGAGATCTCCTCGTACCTCGACGGCGCCGAGCACGTCCGCGCCGCCCACGAGGCGGACGCCGACGCGGTGCACCCGGGCTACGGCTTCCTCGCCGAGAGCGCCGACTTCGCCGAGCAGGTCCTCGCCGCCGGCCTGACGTGGATCGGGCCTCCGCCCGAGGCGTTGCGCGCCGGCGGCGACAAGCTCGCGGCCAAGCGGCTGGCGGGCGAGGCCGGGGTGCCGACGATCCCCGAAGCGACGGAGCCGCCGCTGATCGTGAAGGCGGCGGCCGGCGGCGGCGGGCGCGGCATGCGCGTCGTGCGCACGGCGACGGAGCTCGACGAGGCGCTCGCAGCCGCGCGGCGCGAGGCTGCCGCGGCGTTCGGCGACGACCGCGTGTACCTCGAGCGCTACGTCGAGCGCCCGCGGCACGTGGAGATCCAGCTGCTGGCCGACTCGCACGGCACCGTGCTCGCGCTCGGCGAGCGCGACTGCTCGGTGCAGCGCCGCCACCAGAAGGTGCTCGAGGAGTCGCCCTCCCCCGCCCTCGACGCCGACCTGCGCGCCCGCATCGGCGACGCGGCCGTCCGCTTCGCCCGCGCGATCGGCTACGTGGGCGCCGGCACCGCCGAGTTCATGCTCGACGGCCGGGAGTTCTTCTTCCTCGAGTTGAACGGCCGCATCCAGGTAGAGCACCCGGTGACCGAGGCGGTGACAGGGCTCGACCTCGTCCAGTGGCAGCTGCGGATCGCGCGCGGGGAGCGGCTCGAACCGGGCCTCGCCGGGCCGTTGCAGGGCCACGCAGTCGAGGTGCGCCTCTACGCCGAGGATCCACGGACGTTCCTGCCGCAGGCGGGCCGCCTCGAGACGCTGCGCCTGCCGGCGTCGGTGCGCGTCGACACCGGTGTCGCCGAGGGCGACGAGGTGGGCACCGGCTACGACCCGCTGATCGCGAAGCTGATCGCGAGCGGCGCGACGCGCGACGAGGCGCTCGACCGGCTCGCCGCGGCGCTCGCCGAGACCGAGGTGCGCGGCGTCACCACCAACCTGCCGTTCCTCCGCTGGCTCGTCGCCCACCCGGCGCTGCGCGCCGGCGAGGCGACGACGGCGTTCCTCGTCGAGTACCCGCCGCTCTCGGCGCCGCCTGCCCGGCTTCCTGACGCGGTCTGGCGGGGCGGCTTCCGGCTCAACCTGCCCGCGGCGCCGCCCGCGGCTCCCCCGGACGTCGACGCGGCGGCGCACGAGCACGGCCCCGGCGAGGAGTCGAGCGCGCTCGTCGCGCCGATGCCGGGGACGGTGATCAAGGTGCTGGTGGAGCCGGGGTCGACGGTCGCCGCACGCGACCCGCTGCTCGTGCTCGAGGCGATGAAGATGGAGACGCCGCTCCTCTCCCCCTACGACGCCACGGTGCGCGCGGTGCACGTCGAGGAGGGCGACCGGGTGGCCGGGGGCACCCTCCTCGTCGAGCTCGACGACTAGCGGATCTCCTAGAAGATCTTCTGGAGCTTCATGGCCGCGCCCATGTCGCCCTTGATCTTCAGCTTGCCGGTCATGTAGGCGGTCGTCGGGTTCTGCTCCCCGGCGACGATCTTGTCGAACGTCTCGCTCGAGGTGGTGATCGTCGCGTCTGCGTCGCCTTCCCCCTCGGAGACGTCGATCTTGCCGTCGGCGACCGTGACCAGCCACTTCCCCTCTTCCTCGATGTCGAAGAGGTAGGAGTTGTTCATGCCGGCGAGCTTCGACTCGTCGGCGCGCGACTCGAGGCTGTCGAAGAAGTCCTTGGCTGCCACCGCTCGGTGCTCCTTTTTCGTCGATTGCGCGTACGTGCGACCGCAACCTACTACGCAGTCGCGGGGCGTGGCAGGTGGCGCTCGATCAGAAGCGCCGAGAGGCGGCTCTGCGCGGCCGTCAGCCGCCGGCGGTTCTCCTCCAGGGTCGCCGCGTCGGCGCCGGCCGCGCGCAAGTCCTGGCGCTCACCGACGATCCGGGCGATTTCGTCGCTCAGGCTCTCGACCGTCTGCCGCATCATCGACGTGTCGTTGCTGCCCATCGGATCTCCGAGGAAGAAGCTTCGGCACGTCGGCCCCGATTCCTCGGCTAGAGTCGCCTTTCGTGCGGGTGGAGACCAGGCCCCCGGCGCCCGACGACGTCACGGCGCGACTCGACCTCGAGCTGCAGCCCGGCGAGGTCGTCCGCGCCGACTCGGAGATCCGCGTCGGCGCCCCGAAGCTTCCGGGGGACGACGGCCTGCGCACGGCCGCCGCCCACGCTGCCCGCACGCTGCGGAGCCGCGGCGGCACGATCGCCTGGCGGGCCGAGCGGGCCGAGGAGGTGCGCGCGGTCGTCGAGGGGACCGGCTACGGCGCCTACGACCCGGGGCTCTTCAAGCGGGGCTACGCAGAGCGGCCCGAGCTGACGCTCGCGCTCGACGCGCCCGAGGAGCTGCAGGAGCACGCGCACCGTGCGGCGCTCGTGATGCGGCACCTCGACGCGGCGCGCGACCTCGCGAACCGCCCCGCCAACGACCTGACACCCGAGGCGCTCGCCGAGCATGCGCACGCCCTCGCCGGCGGCGCGCTGACGGTGGAGGCGCACGGGCGCGACTGGATCGAGTCGCAGGGCATGGGCGCGTTCGCTGCGGTCGCCGCCGGCAGCCCCCGCGACCCGCAGCTGATCGTGATGCGCTACGAGCCTCCGGAGGCCCGCGCCGACCTCACCCTCGGGCTGGTCGGCAAGGCGATCACCTTCGACTCGGGCGGTATCTCGCTGAAGCCGGCCCTGCGCATGCAGGACCTGAAGGGCGACATGTGCGGCGGCGCGGCGGTGATCGAGGCGACGGCGGCGATCGCCGAGCTCGGGCTGCCGGTTCGCATCCTCACGGTGGTCGCCGCGACCGAGAACGTGCAGGACGCACGCGCGTACAAGCCGGGCGACATTCTCCGCGCCTCGAACGGCAAGACGATCGAGATCATCAACACCGACGCCGAAGGGCGGCTGATTCTCGCCGACGCGCTGCACCACGCCCGCTCGAGCGGCGCGACCCACGTCGTCGACTTCGCGACGCTGACCGGCGCGATGTCGATCGCGCTCGGCGACCTCTACGCCGGCTGGTTCTGCAACGACGACGACCTCGCCGCCTCGCTCGAGCACGCCTCGCAGCGGAGCGGAGACCTCGCCTGGCGCTTTCCGCTCCACCCCAGGTACCGGCGCTACGTCGACTCCGACTTCGCCGACATGAAGAACGGCTCGGAGCTGCGCCAGGCAGGGGCGGTGCTCGCGGCCGAGTTCCTGCGCGAGTTCGCGGGCGAGGGGCCGTGGGCGCACGTCGACATCGCGGGCCCCGCCTATCTCAGCCGCCGCCGGCCCGACTACGCGCTCGACCAGGGCGGCACCGGCTGGGGCGTGCGGTTCTGCGTCGAGCTGGCGGAGGAGCTCGCCTGAACTTCGATCTCGACCACGAGCACGAGCTGCTGCGCGACACGGTGCGGCAGTTCGCGCTGGAGAAGGTCGCACCCGTCGCGGAGGAGCTCGACCGGGAGAAGCGCTTCCCCTACGAGCTCGTCGCCGAGCTCGCCGAGCTCGGGCTGATGGGGATGACGATCCCGGAGAGCTACGGCGGCGGCGGCACCGACACCCTCGCCTACGCGATCGCGGTCGAGGAGCTGACGCGCATCGACTCGTCGGTGGCGATCACGGTCGCGGCGCACCACTCGCTCGGGACGCTGCCGATCTGGTACTTCGGCAGCGAGGAGCAGAAGCGCCGCTGGTTGCCCGAGCTCGCCTCCGGCCGCAAGCTCGCCGCGTTCGGCCTCACCGAGCCGGGCGCCGGCTCCGACGCGGGCGCGACGCGCACGACGGCTCGCTTCGAGGACGGCGAGTGGATCGTCGACGGCTCGAAGATCTTCATCACCAACGCGGGCACCGAGATCACGGCGCTCGTCACGATCACGGCTCGCACCGGCGACGACGAGATCTCGAACATCGTGGTCGAGAACGGCACGCCCGGCTACGTGATCTCCGAGCCGATGCAGAAGCTCGGCTGGCGCGCCTCCGACACGCGCGAGCTCTCGTTCCAGGAGTGCCGCGTGCCCGAAGGCAACCTGCTCGGCCCGCGCGGCGAGGGCTTCCGCCAGTTCCTGCAGATCCTCGACGGCGGCCGCATCTCGGTCGCCGCGATGGGGGTCGGCCTCGCGCAGGGCTGCTACGACCTCGCCCACGCCTACGCCCGCGAGCGCGAGCAGTTCGGCAAGCCGATCGCGCGCTTCCAGGCCGTCCAGACGAAGCTCGTCGACATGGCGACCGAGATCGAGGCCGCCCGCCAGCTCGTCTGGAAGGCGGCGTGGGAGAAGGACCAGGGGCGCGACTTCGCCAAGACGGCGGCGATGGCGAAGCTCTACAGCGGCGAGCTCTCGCACCGCGCCGCCAACTGGGCCTTGCAGATCCACGGCGGCTACGGCTTCATGGACGAGTACGCGATCTCGCGGCTCTACCGCGACCAGAAGATCCTCGAGATCGGAGAGGGCACGAATGAGGTGCAGCGGATGGTCATCGCGCGCCACCTCGGCCTGTAGCGCCGCGACACTGACCCTGGCGGTGGCGCTCGTCCTGGCCGCTCCGGCGGCGGCGCATCTCTCGGTCGACCCGCAGAAGGTGCACACGGGCGCACTCGTCGACCTGCTCTTCAACGCGCCGAACGAGGACTACGCCGACGGCGTCGACCGGGTGACGATCGCCCCGCCGGCGTCGTTCGACCTCGACGACGCGGAGGCGAAGGCGGGCTGGTCGCAGGCGAACTCGGGCGGGTCGATCACCTACCAGGGCGGGCCGATCCCGAAGGGGCAGTTCGCGGGCTTCATGATCCGGGGCACCGCGCCGAAGCGGGCCGGCTCGATCGTCTTCCGGGTCACCGTGGCTGACCGGGCGGGCAAGTCGACCACCTACCGGATCGCCGTCGGCGTCAGCGGCTCGCCGAACGCCGACCACGGCGCCGCGCACGCTCGGGGTGGTCGCGGTCGCGGTCGGGGCCGTGGCGGGGCTGCTTGCGCTGGCGGGCATCTTCCTCGGGCTCTACCTCTGGCTGCGGCCGACCGGCGAGACGCGCCAGCCGTAGTGTTAACCTCACGCGTCGTGCTGTTCCGGCAGTTCGTCGACGATGACCTCGGGTGCGCCTCCTACCTGATCGGCGACCCCGGCGCCGGCACCGCGGTGGTCGTCGACCCGTCGCTGCGGATCGAGGACTACCTCGAGGCGGCCGCGGAGGCCGGCGTGACGATCGAGCGCGTGCTCGAGACGCACACGCACGCCGACCACCTCTCCGGGCACGGCCGCTTCGCGCTCGAGCACGGCGTGCCGGTGGCGATCCATCCGATCGCCGAGCCCGCCTACCCGTTCGAGCCGCTGGAGGACGGGCAGGAGCTGCGACTCGGCTCGATCGCGGTGCGGGTGCTGCACACGCCCGGCCACCGGCCCGAGCACTGCGCCTTCCTCGTCGCCGGCGAGAAGGTGCTGACGGGCGACTCGCTGTTCGTGGGCGACGCCGCGCGCCCCGACCTCGCGATCGAGGCGCGCGAGGGCGCCGAGCAGCTCTTCCACTCACTCGAGCAGCTCGCGGCGCTCGGCGACGACGTGGAGGTGTACCCCGGCCACGTCGCAGGCTCCCTGTGCGGCGTCAACATGAGCAGCGATCCCTCCTCGACGGTCGCGCGCGAGCGGGAGACGAACGCCGCGCTCGCCTACCGCGAGGTGCAGGAGTTCATCATCGCCTCGGCGTCGCTGAAGACGCCGCGCCCGCCCACCACCGAGCGGGTGGTCGAGCTGAACCGCGGGCCCTGGGTTGGGCTGCCGCCCGAGCCCGAGGAGCTCGCCGACCCAGGCGACGCGACGGTGCTGGACGTCCGCCCGTTCGCCGCCCACGCCGAGGGGCACGTGCCCGGCGCGATCAGCGTGCCGGTCGACGGCTCGTCGTTCGCCACGAAAGCCGGCTTCGTGCTGCTGCCCGACGAGCGCGTCGTGCTCCACGCGCTCGAGCCGCGACGAGGCGCTGCGCGCGGCGTTCTCGCTCTGGCGCATCGGCCTGCTCGACCTGGCGGGCTACGTGCTCGCGCCCGCGACGCCGGAGTCGCTGCCGACGATCGGCGTGCAGGAGCTGAAGCGGCTGCTCGACACCGACCTGCAGGTGGTCGACGTGCGCGAGGCCGACGAGCGCGACGACGGCTACATCCCCGGCTCGCGCAACATCCCCTACCGGCTGCTGCGCAAGGTCGGCTCCGACTCGCTCGACCGGTCGAAGCCCGTGGCGACGGTCTGCGAGAGCGGCCCGCGCGCCGCGGTCGCCGCGTCGCTGCTGCAGCGCGACGGCTTCGACGTGCGCGCCGTCGCGACCGGCGGAGTCGCCAGCTTCGACGGCGAGACGGTCAGCTTCCGGCGCTGCGGCTCGTAGCCGTCTCGACCGGGTAGCCGCTCGCCTCGAGCGCCGCGACGAGCTCGGCGCGGTGCTGCTCGTCGCGCGTGACGATCGTCAGCTCCACCCCGGTCTCGGCCACGTGCAGGCCGACGCCCTCGCGGCGGTGCTTGATCTCGACGATGTTGCCGCGCTCGGCGGCGACGAGCTCGAGCAGCTTCAGGAGCTCGCCGGGACGGTCGGGAACGCGGCTGCGCAGCACGAGGTAGCGGCCCGAGCGCGTCAGCCCGTGCCGCACGACGGTCACCAGCATCGTCGCGTCGATGTTGCCGCCGGAGAGGAGCGCGCAGACGTCGTCGCCGCCCGCCTTCTCGCTGAGCAGCGCGGCGACCGACGGCCGCGCCCGCCCCCTCCACCACGAGCTTCGAGCGCTCGAGCAGCAGGGTGATCGCCTCGGCGATCTCGTCGTCCTCGACGTGCACGAGGTCGTCGAGCAGCTCGTCGAGGATCGACATCGTCAGCGTGCCGGGGTGCTTGACCGCGATCCCGTCGGCGATCGTGCCGTGCCCCGTCTTGCCGGCCTGCACGCCGACGAGCCGGACGCCGGGACGGAGCGCGCGCAGCGCGATCGCGATCCCGGCGGCGAGGCCGCCGCCGCCCACCGGCAGCAGGAACGTGCGCGCGTCGGGCAGCTGCTCGGCCAGCTCGAGGCCGATCGTCCCCTGGCCGGCGATCACGGCCGGATCCTCGAAGGCGTGCACGAAGGTGGCGCCGGTCTGCTCGGCGCGCGCCGTCGCCTCGGCGAGCGAGTCGTCGAAGATCGCGCCGGTCAGCACCGTCTCGGCGCCGTAGGTGCGGGTCGCCTCCACCTTCGCCATCGGCGCGTCCTGCGGCATGAAGACCGTGGCGGCGACGCCCAGCTCGCGCGCCGCCCAGGCGACCGCCTGGCCGTGGTTGCCGGCGCTCGCCGCGATCACGCCGGCCGCCCGCTCGTCGTCGTCCAGGCTGAGCAGCTTGTTGACGGCGCCGCGGATCTTGAACGAGCCGGTGCGCTGCAGGTTCTCGGCCTTCAGCCAGACGCGCCGTCCGGTGATGCGCGAGAAGGTCTCCGACCCGGAGACGGGCGTGACGCGGGCGTGCCCGGCGAGCCGCTCGCCGGCGGCCTGGATGTCAGCGAGCGTCGGGGCGATCGTCGTCGGCAAGGTGGAAGACCTTCTCCAGGATCTCACGCACGGCGGTCAGGGGGTCGAGCTCACGCTCCTGCACCTCGTCGAGCAGCCGCCGCAGCTCCGGGTCGTCGGCGACGGCCGCCTCGAGGTGGCGGCGGGCGCGCGCGCCGGCGACCTGGAACACCTCGGTGGCGAGGTTCCGGCGGCGGCGGCGCTCGAGCTCGCCTCCCGCCTCGAGGAACGCGCGGTGCTCGCCGATCTTCTCCCACAGCGTCTCGACGCCCTCGCCGCGCAGCGCCTCGGTGAGCACGATCGGCGGCTGCCAGCCGTCCCGCGGCGCGAGCGAGAGCACCTGCCGCACCTCGGTGAGCGTCGTCCGGGCCATCGGGTGGTCCATCTTGTTGATCACGATCACGTCGGGGATCTCCATGATCCCGGCCTTCAGCGCCTGCACCGCGTCGCCGGAGCCCGGCATCAGCGCCAGCACGATCGTGTCGGCGATCGAGATCAGCCCCACCTCGCTCTGGCCCGTGCCGACCGTCTCGAGGAAGACCACGTCCTTGCCGGCGGCGTCGAGCACGAGCAGCGCCTGCAGCGTCGTCTCGGCGAGCCCGCCGAGGTGGCCGCGCGTGCCCATCGAGCGGATGAAGACGCCCGGGTCGAGGAAGTGGTCGGTGAGGCGGATGCGGTCGCCGAGCAGCGCGCCCTTCGTGAACGGGCTCGACGGGTCGACCGAGACGACGCCGACGCTCTGGTCGGCGGCGCGCGCGAGCCGGATCAGCGCCGAGACGAGGCTCGACTTGCCGACGCCGGGCGGCCCGGTGAGGCCGATGCCGTAGGCGTGCCCGGTGGCGGGATAGACGTCGCTGACCACCTCGTAGGCGAGCGGGTCGCCGTTCTCGACGAGCGTGATCGCACGGGCGAGCGCGCGCCGGTCGCCGGCGCGCAGCGCTTCGACGAGCCGCTCACGCGTCCAGTCACGACGGTTGGCCACGAGCCGGATGCTACGTAGCGGGCTCGCCCGCGACGGCGGGTTCGGCGCGGAGGCCGCCCGAGAGCCCCGCCGCGGTGAGGCTCGCGCACCCGAGCAGGGCGGCGGCGAGCACGTAGGTCCAGCGCGGGCCGACGGCGTTCGTCAGCCAGCCGGCGGCGACGATCGCGATCCCGAGCAGCGCCGACTGGGCGCTGATGATCAGCGTGAACGCGCGCCCCCGCAGCCGGTCGGGCGTGAACCGCTGCACGATCACGACGGTGAGCGGGAACGCCAGGCCGTTGCCGAGCCCGGAGAGCACCATCGCGATCGCGGCCACCCAGATCGTGGGCGAGAGCCCGGCGCCGAGCAGGCCGAGCCCCCAGGGCAGGAAGGCGAGCGGGTAGAGCACGCGCACCTCGCGCAGCTCGAGCAGCACGCCCGTCAGCAGCCCGCCGGCGACGAGGCCGACGCCGCTGGCCGTCCAGAGCATGCCGTAGCCGACGGCGCCGCTCCCCAGCGACCGCTCGGCGAGAAAGATCTCGGTGACGTTGTTCAGGCCGGTCGCGAGCATCCCGAAGCCGAACGCGAAGAGCGCGATGCGCAGGGCCGGCGAGCGGCGGAACTCGTGGATGCCCTCGACGAGGTCGCGCCAGTGGCCGCGCGTGATCGCCTCCTCGCTCTGCAGCAGCCCGCGCGGGATGCGGACGATCATCAGCGCCGAGAAGAGGAACGACGCGGCGTTGATCCCGTAGACGGCGTTCGCGCTCGCGAAGCTGACGATCGCCCCGCCGAGCACCGGCCCGATCGCGGCCGCGAACCAGTCGGTCACCTGCAGCAGCGACGTCCCGTTCGCGAGGTCCTCTTCGTCGACGAGGTTCGGGAGGCCCGCCAGCACCGCGGGGCGGAAGAACGAGCTGGCGATGCCGGCGACGGTGGCGACCGTGAGCAGCGCGACGGCGCCGTGCAGGAACGGCAGGACGCCGAACGCGACCAGGCGGACGAGGTCGGAGGTGACGATCAGCCGCTTGCGCGAGAGCCGGTCGATCAACGGCCCGGCCGCGAGACCGACGACGATCGACGGCAGGAAGGTGACGACGAAGAGCATGCTCACCCACCACGGCGAGTGGGTGCGGTCGGTCATGTCGGCGGTCAGCGCGATCGTCGCCATCCAGGTGCCGAGCCCGGAGCCGAGGGTGGCTCCGAACAGCAGCCTGAAACCGCCCTGCCTGTGCAGCAGGCGCACCTGACGACGGATGGACGTGCCCACGCTTGGTCGAGCGTAGAAGATTCCCCGGTGAGCCTCCAGGCCGGATTCTCGGTGCGTCCGCTCCTGTGTCCGGCCGGGACATGTCCGCCGGAGCGAGCAGCTATTCTCCGCGCATGACGTTGCTGCGGCCTCGTGTGGATGCGGTCCTGCCGGTTCCGGCGATCGCCCCGCGGCCGCCGTTCGTGCGCGTCCCGGCGTAGGCGCTCCCGCCGCCTCGGCCCGGAGCGCCGCCCCTCACTCGGTCAACGCCGGTCGACGTCCACGAAGGAGAACGCCATGGTCGCAGCACGTTTGCTCGCGGGAGCGTCCCGATGAGCGCCAGGTCCTTGCCTGCGCAGTCGGACGACTTCCCCGCCTGGTACGGCGAGGTCGTGCGCCGCGCGGGCCTCGCCGAGAGCTCGCCCGTCCGGGGCGCGATGGTGATCAAGCCGTACGGCTACGCGATCTGGGAGGCGATCCAGCGCGAGCTGGACGACCGGATCAAGGCGACCGGTCACGAGAACCTCTACTTCCCGCTGCTCGTGCCGGCGTCGGTGCTGGCGCGTGAGGGCGAGCTGGTCGAGGGCTTCGCTCCCGAGGTGGCCGTCGTCACGGAGGCGGGCGGCAAGACGCTCGAGGAGCCGCTCGCGGTGCGCCCCACCTCGGAGGCGCTGATCTGGTCGACGTATGCCCGCTGGGTGCAGTCCTACCGTGACCTGCCGCTGCTCTACAACCAGTGGGCGAACGTCGTCCGCTGGGAGCTGCGGCCGCGCCTCTTCCTGCGGACGAGCGAGTTTCTCTGGCAGGAGGGGCACACCGCGCACGAGACGGAGGCCGAGGCGGTCGCCGAGGCGCTGACGATCCTGCACGACGTCTACGCCGACACGATCGAGAGCGTGCTCGCGATCCCGGTGCTGCGCGGCCGGAAGAGCGAGAGCGAGCGCTTTCCCGGCGCCGTCGAGACGTTCACGCTCGAGGCGATGATGCGCGACGGGAAGGCGCTGCAGGCGGCGACCTCGCACTACCTCGGCCAGGGCTTCGCGCGCGCGTTCGGCGTGCGCTTCACCGGCCGCGACGGTAGCGAGCAGCATCCGTACGCGACCTCGTGGGGCGCAAGCACGCGGCTCGTCGGCGGCGTCGTGATGGCCCACGGCGACGACAGCGGGCTGCGGCTCCCGCCCTGCGTCGCGCCGCAGCAGGTCGTGATCGTGCCAATCTTCCGCGAGCAGGAGCGTGTCGAGGTGCTCGAGGCGGCCGCCGCCGTCGCGGGCGAGCTGCGTGCGGCGGGTGTGCGCGTGCGGGTCGACGACCGGCCCGAGCACCGGCCCGGCTTCAAGTTCAACGAGTGGGAGCTGAAAGGGGTGCCGCTACGCGTGGAGCTCGGCGCCCGCGACCTCGCGTCGGGCGCCGTCACGGTCGTGCGGCGCGACCGCGGCGAGAAGCAGCAGCTCCCGCTCGGCGGCGTGGCGGCCGCGGTCGGCGAACTGCTGCGTGACGTGCAGGCGTCGCTCTTCGACTCGGCGCGCTCCGAGCTCGAGCGGCGAACGCTTCGCGATCCGCGCGGGCTCGGCGAGGCGCTCGAGTACCTCCGCGCGGGCGGCGGGTTCGTCGCGGCGGCGTGGTGCGGCCGCCGCGAATGCGAGGCGCGCGTCAAGGAGGAGGGCTCGGCGACGATCCGCTGCCTGCCGCTCGACGGCGCAGGCCCGCAGGGCGCGTGCCTGTGCTGCGGCGGGCCGGCGGCCACCGCCGCCGTCTGGGCGCAGGCGTACTAGACGATGTCGAGCGGTGCAGAACCTGCTCGAGGGCGCCCGCGAGCACGTCGAGCTCCTCCGGGGTGCCGACCGAGATGCGCAGCGCCGTCGGCGAGCCGAACCCCGCCAGGGGGCGCACGATCACGCCTTCCCGCAGGAGCTGCTCGTAGAGCGCCGTCGCGTCCGAGCCGGTCTCGACGTAGACGAAGTTGCCGACCGACGGCACCGGGTCGAAGCCGTGGCGGGCGAGCAGCGGGCCGAGCCGGGCGAGCCCTTCCTCGTTCGTCGCCCGCCTGCGGGCGAGCTCCGCGTCGTCGCCGATGCTGGCGAGGGCGGCGACCTGCGCCGGTGTGGTGATGTCGAACGGGCGGCGGACGCGGGCGGCGGCGGCGCAGATGTCCGCAGGGCCGACGGCGTAGCCGACGCGCAGGCCGGCGAGGCCGTAGATCTTCGAGAAGGTGCGGAGGACGGCGATGCGGCGGCCGCTCTTGAAGTAGCGCTCGACCGCGTCGGGGTAGTCGTCGCGGTCGATGTACTCGAAGTACGCCTGGTCGACGACGGTGAGGACGTGCGGGGGGACACGGTCGAAGTACGTGTCGAGCTCGGCGGTCGTGTTCATCGTGCCGGTCGGGTTGTTCGGCTGGCAGATGTAGACGAGCTTCGTGCGCTCGGTGACGGCGTCGAGCAGCGCGTCGAGGTCGTAGCGGTGGTCGGTGAGCGGCACGAGGGTCGGCTGGACGCCCTGCTTGCGCGCGTAGATCACGTAGCTCGGGAACGACGGCCAGCCGCAGACGATCTCGTCGCCGGGGTCGAGGATCGCCTGGCTGAGCATGTCGATGCAGCCGTCGGCGCCGGCGCCGACGGCGACCTCGGAGAAGTCGACGCCGTGGTGGTCGGCGAGCGCCGCGTGCAGCCGGTACGAGCCGCCGTCGGGGTAGCGGTTGAGCGTCGCGGTCGCGCGGTCGAGGGCTTCGAGCGCGGCCGGGAACGGGCCGAACGGCCCTTCGTTCGAGGCGAGCTTGACGACGCGGTCGAGCCCCAGCTCGCGCTGGACGTCCTCGACGGGTTTGCCCGGCTGGTAGGGCTGGAGGCCCTCGACGGCCGGGCGGACGAAGCCGCTTCCCATCCGCAGGACACTAGCGCCCGCGCGTAGGCTGCACGGCGATGGCGGAGCTCGGACTGTTCCCGCTGCCGCTCGTGCTCGTCCCGACGGAGCGGATCCCGCTCCATATCTTCGAGCCGCGCTACCGCGAGCTGATCGGCGAGTGCGTCGCGACGGGCGGCGACTTCGGGTTCGTGCTCACCGACGGCAGCGGCGCCGTGCACGAGATCGGCACGCGCGCGAGCGTGCAGGAGGTGCTGGAGGTGCTCGACGACGGACGGCTGAACGTGATCGTCCGCGGCGGCGAGCGTTTCCGGCTGCTCGAGCTGACCGGTGGGCGCTCGTTCACGACCGGGGTCGTGGAGCCGGTGCTCGACGAAGGGGAGCCGCCCGACCCGGAAGACGTCGAGCGTGCGCTGACGGCGTTCCGGGAGCTGGCCGAGCGTGCCGAGGATGCGATCGAGCCGCCCGACGAGGCGTCGCCGATGCTCGACTGGGAGCTCGCCGCACGGATCGAGTTCGGCGCCGCGCCGAAGCAGGAGCTGCTCGGCATCACCTCGCCGCGCGCGCGGATGCGGCGCCTCGCGGAACTGCTCGAGTCGGCCCTGGAGGCGCTGCGCCTCGAAGCAACGGTGCGCGAGCGCGCGAGCGGCAACGGCAAGGTCACCCCGCTCGACCCGTAGCCCTCGCCGCAGTTCGTGACAAGCGCGCGGACATGTCCGCGCCGTTGTGTTCTTTCCCCAGCCCCCTGCCCCGGAGCGACGGCTCCCCCGGAGCCAAGCCCCACCCGCCGCCCCGGGAACACGTCCCGGATGTGGACGGTCCGCGCGGGTGGCTGCCACCAGACGGGTCTCGCAGAGGCTGGTCTGCGCGGTGAGCTTCGTGACGCGCCGGTCTCTGCGCCGGCGGGCGGGTCTGCCCCGCTTCGTGACATGCGCGCGGACATGTCCCTGCTGTTGTGGTTCTTTCCCCAGCCCCCTGCCTGCACCGGACCGCTCTCCCCGGGCGGAGGGCCCCGAAGCCGGCGGCGGGACAGGTCCCGATTGTGGACGGTCCGCGACGGTGGCTGCCACCAGACAGGGCCGGCACGGCCTCGTCGGGGCGGTGAGCTTTGTGACAGGGTCGGTGCGCCGCTGGGTCAGCTGACGACGATGCCGGCGCCGCCCCGGCGGGCGTCGCCGGCGGCGGCGAGGGTGCCGTCGGGCAGCAACTCGACGGCGTTCGTGCCGCCGAAGTAGAGGTTCGGCCGGCGCCAGCGGACGACGTCGTAGCCCTGCTCCTCGAGGCGGTCGAGCTCGGCCGGGTCGAAGCCGCCCTCGCAGTGGACGTGCGCCCCCTCGACGTGGACGCGCGGATGGTCGATCGCCCGGGCGACGTCGAGACCGTGCCCGATCACGTTCGCGATCACCTGCATGATCGCGCCGCGCAGACGCACGGAGCCGGCGCTGCCGACGACGAGCCGGGGGCCTGCGTCGCCGCGCACGATCGTCGGCGCCATCATGCTCGTCAGCCTTCGCCCCGGTGTCACCGGGCCGCCGACGAGGTCGTACTCGCCGAGCATGTTGTTCAGGTGGATGCCGGTGCCGGGCACGATCACGCCGGAGCCGGACCCGGTCGACGAGGAGAGCGACGCCGCGTTGCCCTCGGCGTCGACGGCCGACACGTGCGTGGTGCCGCCCGCAGGTGCCTGCTCGACCGCGCCCGGCCGCCGGAGGCGCTCCACCGCGGCCGAGATCGCGTCGTCGGCGAGCAGCCGCTGCGGCAGGCCACCGCGGTACAGCCCGGCCGAGAACGCGTCGTCGCGGGCCCGTGCCTGCTCGGCCAGCACCGTCGCCAGCGTCGCGATCGACTCGGCGCTTCCGTCCGCCTGCAGCCCCAGCCGCTCGAGCAGGGCGAGCCCGTAGGCGATCAGGACGCCGCCCGACGACGGCGGCGGGTTCGAGACGACCTCGTAGCCGCCGTAGGAGATCCGTACCGGCCGGCGCCAGATCACGCGGTAGCGACTCAGATCTTCCGCGGTGATCAGCCCTCCTGCCCGCCGCGACGGTCTCGACGAGGGCCCGCCCGAGCTCCCCGCGCTGCAGCACGGCGGCGCCGCCGGCCGCGATCCGCTCGAGCGTCTCCCCCAGGTCCGGCAGGCGCAGCACGTCGCCCGGCTGCAGCCGCGAGCCGTCGGGGCGGCTGTAGACGCGCGTGCCCTCGTCGGTGTGCCGCAGGATCAGGTCGAGGATGGCGTGCAGGTGCGCCTGAGGGCGGGTCAGCTCGACGCCCGGCGCGGGACAGCTCGATCGCGGGCACGAGCAGCTCCCGCCAGGGCAGGCGGCCGTAGGCGCGATGCACCGCCTCGAGCCCCGCGGTCGCACCCGGGACGGCGCACGACGGCTCTCCGATCCTGAAGACCTGCGTCGTGTCGCTGCCGCCGCCGAAGCCGACGTCGATCGCGTGCATCTCGGCATCGGCCGCGGCGGAGCGGCCGAGCCCGGGCGTGGCGACGAAGAAGTCGGCGACCCGGGCAGGACGGCCGTGCGGCAACACGAGCGCGAAGCCGCCTGCACCCGGGCCCGTCAGCGGGCTCTCGGCCACCCAGCCCGCGAAGGCGGCGGCGACGCAGGCGTCGACGGCGTTCCCGCCCTCCGCGAGCATGCGCGCGCCCGCACGGGCGGTCAGCTCGTGACCGGCTGCGATCGCGCCCTTCATCTGACGGTCATGTCTGCCGACAACGCTGGTGGGGCCGTACTCATCTCGCAATCTTCACCGTTTCTTCTCTAACTGGATGCCAGGAGCGCCGTTTCACCAGTTGAACGCCCAGTCGATGCAAACGAAACGACTTACCGTCGCACTCTCTGCCGCCGCGCTCGTGGCGGCGGCGATCGTGCTCGCATGCTTCCCGCAGGTCGTCGGGCGCCCCGTCTCCTCGGCCCTCTCCGCGCTGGCGGGTGCCGAGCGGTGGTGGCTCCTGCTCGCAGCCACGGGATTCGTCGCCGCCTTCGGCTGCACCGTCGCCGCCTGGCGTGCCGCGCTCGCGGCGGCCGGCGGCCGCATCCCGCGACGACAGGCGGCGGCGCGGCTCGGGATCGGCGCAATGGTCAACTCCTTTGCTCCGGCCAAGCTCGGCGACGCCGTCAAGGTCGCGCTCTGCGCCCGCGTGCTCGAGGCCGAAAGCCGGATCCGGACGATCGGTGCGGCCTACGCCGCGCTGGCCGCGGCCCGCTCCCTCGCTCTGGCGACGCTCGTCGTCTCGGCCGCCGCGATCGGGGCGATGCCACTCTGGCCGGTGTTCGCGCTCTGCGGCGTCGTCGCAGCGCTCGCGGTCGCGATCCGCTACTCGAGCAGAGTCGCCCGCCAGGGCACGATCGCCCAGGTCGTCCGCGGACTGGCCGAGCTCGGGCGGTCGCCGCGCGCGCTCGGCATCGTCGTCGCCTGGACGCTCCTGATGGTCACCGCGCAACTGGCCGCGACCGTTGCCGTCGGCGCGGCGCTCGGCCTGCCCCACCCGCTCACGGCCGCCTTCGTGATCCTGCCGGCGCTCGAGGTCGCCTCCGCCCTGCCGGTGACGCCGGGCAGCATCGGCATCGGCAGCGGAGCCGTCGCCGTGGCGCTCGCGAGCCGCGGGATCGGGACCGGTGACGCGCTCGGCGTCGGTTTCGCGATGCAAGGGCTGCAGACGCTCGTCAGCATCGGCGCCGGCTCGGTGGGAGCGCTCTCGCTCGTGCAGCTCTCCCCCACCTGGCGCCGCGCACTGCTGCGGAGCGCCACGGTCGGCGCATCGATCGGGTTCGCGGTCGGGCTCGGCGAGCTGGTCGCACTCGTCCTGTAGGCGCAGCGCGCTACAGATCGCGGAGGAACGACGGAGTCTCGAGCGAGCCTTCGCCGGAGCCGGCCGTGATGAAGGTGCCGCGACGGCCCGAGCGGGCGCCGATGCCGGTCGCGACGACGGTGACCCACATCTGGCCGCTCATCCGGTCGTCGATCGTCGCGCCGAAGATGATGTTCGTGTCGTCGGTCGCAGCCTCGCGCACCGCCTCGGCGGCCTCGTTCACCTCGTAGAGCGTCAGGTCGTCGCCGCCTGCGATCGAGAGCAGGATGCCGCGCGCGCCGGTGATCTCGCTCTCGATCAGCGGGCTGCGCAGGGCGCGCTCGGCGGCCTCCTTCGCCCGGTTCTCGCCGCTCGCGTAGCCGATCCCCATCAGCGCCGAGCCGGAGTCGGCCATGATCGTGCGCACGTCGGCGAAGTCGAGGTTGATCAGGCCGGGGTTCGTGATCAGGTCGCAGATGCCCTGGACGCCGTGGCGGAGGACGTCGTCGGCGATCCTGAACGCGTCGAGCATCGAGGTCGACTTGTCGAGCACCTCGAGCAGCCGGTCGTTGGGCACGACGATCAGCGTGTCGCACGCCTCGCGCAGCGCCTGCAGCCCGTCGTCTGCCTGCTTGCGGCGCCGGGAGCCCTCGAACTTGAACGGCATCGTCACGATCCCGACGGTGAGGGCGCCGAGCTCGCGCGAGATCCGCGCGACGACCGGTGCGGCGCCGGAGCCCGTGCCGCCGCCCTCGCCGGCCGTGACGAAGACCATGTCGGAGCCGCGGAGGGAGCGCTTGATCGTGTCGTAAGCCTCTTCGGCGGCCTGCCGGCCGATCTCGGGGTCGGCGCCGGAGCCGAGCCCTTCGGTGAGCTCGCTGCCGATGTGGATCTTCGTCGACGCGTCGCTCATCTGCAGCTGCTGGATGTCGGTGTTGACCGCCAGGAAGTCGACCTGGGTGATCCCGGCGTCGATCATCCGGTCGACCGCGTTCAGGCCGGCGCCGCCGACGCCGACGACGCGGATCACCGCCAGATAGGACGCGCTGTCGCGGCTGCGCTCGAGGCGCGCCGGCTGGTCGGGCAGCGGGTCGAGCCAGCGCGCCAGGGGACGGCGCTCCTCGGCGGCCGGCTCGGGATCGGGCTCGGGTGCGGGCTCGACGGCCCGGATCGGCGTGGCGCGCTTCGCCGGCTTCGGCTTCTCCGCCCGGGGCGCGGGCTTGGCAGCAGCCGTGTCGAGTTGCTGCTGCTCGTGCTCTGCGCCCCTCCCGCGCTGCGCCGCCTCGGTCGCGCGGAAGAGCTCGGCGAGCGGTCCTTCACGCATGCTGGCGCGATTTCTGGCCACGGAGCACCTCCTTCGCGAGGTCGCGATACATCTCGGCCGCCTCTCCGGTTGGATCGTACGCGAGCACGGAGGTTCCCTTGACGGGTGCCTCGGCGTAACGGACGGTCTTGCGGATCCGCGTGTGGTAGACGAGGTCGCCGAAGTTCTCGCGCAGGATCTCGTCGGCCTCGCGCGAGTGGGTCACGCGGCGGTCGAACATGGTCGGGACGATGCCGACGATCTGCACCTGGGGGTTCAGGTTCTCGCGCACCATCTCGAGCGTGTTCTCGAGCTGGACGAGCCCGCGCAGCGACAGGTATTCCGTCTGAACCGGGACGATCACGCCGGTCGCCGCCACGAACGCGTTGATCGTGAGCAGGCCGAGCGACGGCGGGGTGTCGATCAGGATGTAGTCGTAGCGTCCCTTGACGGGTGCAAGCGCCTTCTCGAGCGCGCGTTCGCGGCCGATCTGGCTCGACAGCGCCATGTCGGCGCCCGCGAGGTCGATCGACGAGACGGCGATGTCCACCTCGCGGGTCTCGATCACCTGCTCGATCGCCATCCGGTGCACGAGCACGTCGAACATCGACCGCTCGATCGTGTCCGGGTTGAGGCCCTGCGACATCGTCAGGTTTCCCTGCGGGTCGAGGTCGATCAGCAGCACCTTGAAGCCGCGCTCGGCGAACGCCACGCCCAGGTTCAACGTCGTCGTCGTCTTCGCAACGCCGCCCTTCTGGTTCGCAAACGCGATGATCTGCGTCTCCGCAGGCGCGGCTGCACCCCCGGGGCGCACGTTGGGACGCGGAAGGAGGCGCGCGAGACCCATGTGAACGCCATTTCGGGTTGCCTCAGTGCATTCCTTCCGCCCCCCTTCGAAGTTTCTCGACCGCGGCCCGTGCTCGGGCGTCGCCTTCGACCCTCGCCCAGGCCTCCGCCTCCGGAACGAGCGCCCGCAACTCGTGCAGCAGCTCCGGGCCCGCCTCGCCCGACCGAAGCCGCTCGATGCGCCGCAACCGCTCGACCACTCGCTCCGTCACGTCCATCCCTCGACCGTAGCCGGGAAGGTGTGACGTGTCTGTGCCGGGCCTGTGCCGACTTCGCCAATCCTCAAAGCCTCTCCAGCCCGCAGCAGCCGCCGCGAGACCCCGCCGGCGTTTTCCTGCCGCTGAGGCGGGAAGCCAACCTCGTGTCCCTCGCCGCACGCATCGCGTCGGCCGCCCTCGTCGTCGCGGCGGCCTGCCTCGCCGTCGCCTCGCTGGCCCTGCTCGACGTCGTTCCCGGCTGGGGCGTCCTCTTCTTCTACGTCGTGCCGACGTTCTTCTTCGGCGTCTGGGCGCTGCGTGAGCTTCAGGCCGACGTCTGGCGCCGGACGGTCACCCCGCTCCGCCGGGTCTGGCGCCTCTCGCGCCTGGGCTCGCCGCCGCCGCCGCCCGACCTGCCCGCCCCGCCGCCGAAGCCAACGCAGGCGGACGTGAAGGAGAAGGCGGAGGAAGCACCGGCCACCGTCTTCGCCGCCGCGGCCGGGCTGTGGCTGCGGCTGATGCGCGCACTGCTCTCTCTGCGCCGCTCGACCCGCGTCCGCCGCACGTTCAACGTCGTCTTCGGCGTCGCGGCCGCGGCGCTGGGCGCGCTCGTCGCCTGGCAGCTCTCCTCGAACGGCTGGCCGCTCGGACAGGCGCGCGCCCTCTGGACGGCGGCCGCCGTGGCCTTCTTCCTCTCGACGTTCGCGCTCCGCGCGCTCGCGTGGCAGCGCCTGTTCCGGCCGCGCGAGCGGCCGCGCTCGCTGGCGCTCGTCGCCTCGAACGCCACCGCCGCGACCGCGGCGATCGCGCTGCCCTCGCGCGTCGACGACGCGATCGCGATCCTCGTGCTGCGCAAGCTGTCGCGCCGGAAGCCGCCGTCGGTGGGGACGCTCGCGCTCAGCCTCTTCCTGCTCGGGCTGATGGACATGGCGGCGCTGACGCCGTTCGCCGTCTTCGCGGCGGTCGCGGTCCCCGGATCGGTCGGCGTGCGCGTGACCATGCTGGTGCTCACCGGCATCTGCGTGGGCGCCGGGCTGCTCGCGCTCGCGCTGCCGTCGATCCGCCGCAGCGACCGCCTGATCCGCTACCGGCTCGGTCACTGGCTCGCGGTGCACGCACCGGCCTCGCGCCTCGACGCGCTCTGGGCGTGGCTGCTCGTCGCCTGCTCGTGGCTCACCCGCGTGGCGGGCCTCTTCGTGCTGCTGGACGCGCTCGGGCTGGACGCGAACTTCTCCGTCGCCGCGTCCTACGTCGTCGCCGGCGCGGGCGCGGCGGCGCTGCCGATCGGCCCGGCGGGGCAGGCGACGCAGGCGGGCGTCGGCGCGGCCGTCCTCGCCGGCTCGGGGATCCACACCAAGGAGGCGGTGACGATCGCACTCGCGGCGCAACTGCTGACGGTCACCGCCGCCGCCGTGATCGCCGGCTTCTCGATCGCCGCCCATATGACCGGCACGCGCCTGCGCAGGGGGCCCGCGTGAGCAACACCGACGGCGCCAACGGCAACCGCGGCAACGCCCGCGACGAGAGCGGCGGCGAGATCCTCGGGATCGAACGCCGTAAGGCGCTGATCGGCATCGGCCTCGCCCTCGGGCTGAGCCTCGCGGCGGTCGCGCTGCTCGGGCAGATCACGAGCTACGGCAAGCTCTGGCAGGCGCTCCGCGAGGCGAACAAGATCTGGCTGCCGCTGACCCTCGCGGGCGAGCTCGTTGCCTATCTCGGCTACGTGATCGCGTACCGCTCGGTGGCGGCGACCGACGGCGGGCCGGTGCTGCGTTACCGCGACGCAGCACGCGTCGTCGGCCTCGGGCTCGGCGCCTACGTGATCGGTTCGGAGGCGGGCGGCCTCACCGTCGACTACTGGGCGATGCGCAGGGCCGGCGCCGAGACGCACGAGGCGGCCCGCCGCACGCTCGCGCTGAACACGCTGCAGGCGGCGGGGCTCGCGTTCCTCGCCGTGCTCGGCGCGATCGTCGTGCTCGCCGCCGGCACGCCCTCGCACGCCGCGTTCGTGATGGCGATCATCTGGGCGATCGTCGTGCCCGCCGCGACCGTCGGCGCCGCGATCGTCTCCGACCGGCGGCTCGCTCCCGACCTGCTCGAGCTGCCCGACGACGAAGAGCGGCCCCACGGCCTCGACGTCGGCGCCTGGCTCGCCTGGCTCGGCCGCAAGATCCGCAAGGGCTTCGCCGACGCGATCGGCGGCGTCGTGTTCGTCCGGCACGTGCTCCGCCACCCGCGCCGCTACCTGGGCGGCGTGATCGGCTATCCGCTCTTCTGGATCGGCGACCTGTTCATCCTCTGGGTCGCCCTGCGCGCGTTCGGCGCCACGACGAGCCCGGCACGCCTCGTGGTGGCCGAGGCGACCGCGTGGGCGATCAACTTCCTCCCGCTGCCCGCGGGCGGGTCGGGAGTCTCGGAGGCGGCGATGGCGTTCACGCTCAACGCGGTCGGCGTGCCGCTCTCGCAGGCGGTCTTCGCGGCGCTCGTCTACCGCGCGGTCAACTTCTGGCTGCCGGTCATCCCGGCCCTGGCGCTGCTGCCGCAGGTGAAGCGGCTGCGGCGTGAGCTTCCGGAGCGGGATCGAGCACCGGCCGACGAGCGCGACCCGTGCACCCGTGAAGGGAGCCGGCTCGGGGCGGCCGCGCAGCAGCGAGACGATTCGCAGACCGTCGCTCGCCTCACCCGCGAACCCGCCGAAGCGGGCCCCGTAGCGCACCGGCAGCGACGTCGAGACGGCCTGCGCGGCGGCGCCGAGCGCGCAGAGCGCGAGGAAGAGCCGCGGAGCGCCGGACGCGATTCCGGCGGCGGCGGCGCAGAGAAGTGCGGCGAGCGCCGAGACCACCGGTCCGGCGGCGGTTGCGAGCACGTGCCGGCGCCGGTCGGGGTGCGCGCCCCAGAGCGCCCAGCCGACCCACGCCCGGTGCGGCGCCACGGGGCCGTGCAGGCGCAGGTCGAGCCGCCACACGCGAACACGTGCTCGGGCCGGCGCCGGCCCCTGGATCACCGTCACCCGGCCGCCCACCGCGAGCGCCGCCACGACCGCGTGGCCGAGCTCGTGCAGGAAGGTCAGCAGGGGAAGCCCGAGGAGCAGGGCCGCAAGGAATGCGAACACCGTCTGAGACCCCATCGTTCGCCGTCCATGGTAGCTCCGATCAGTTTCGGGCGCATTCCGGGACGAGGTTGCTGCCGGTTCCGGCCGCAGCGGTTTTCACGCGCCCGCGGGCGGCGATAGCCGCCTCATCGACACGAACCGGAGAGCTGACCGCACCGCGTTGATCCTCGACGGCGACGGGTGGCCGAGCGTCGCCGTCGCGCGGTCGCTCGCCGGCTGCGGCTACCGCATCATCGCCCCGCGCGGAACGCGGGCCGGCCGCTCCGCGTACGCCGACGCGACCCTCGAGCTGCCGACCCCGACCGAGAACGTCGGCGCCTTCCGCGAGGCGGTCGCCACGACGATCGAGCGGCGCGGCGTGACACTCGTCTCACCCGCGGAGGACTCGACGCTGCAGCTGCTCTACGAGAGCGACGGCCTGCTCGGCGAGGCGCGCGTGCTCGGCGGCGACCACGCCTCCGCTCGGCTCGCGCTCGACAAGGCGGCGACGCTCCGGCGGGCGCGCGAGGTGGGCTTTCCCACCCCGGCCTTCGTCGTTCCCGCCTCTCTCGACGACGTGCCGGCCGCCGCCGCGGAGATCGGACTCCCCTGCGTCGTCAAGACGCGCGCCTCGTACGCGCGCCGCGGCGAGGCGTTGCACAAGGTGCGCCACACGATCGCCGGTTCCCCCCAGCAGGCGCGCGCCGCCGCCGCGCGCTACACGGCGGAGGGCTTCGACCTCCCGCTCGTGCAGGCGTTCGTGCCCGGCCGCTCGATCGGCGTCGCCGCCGTCGTCCACGACGGTCGCGTACTCGGCTGGGGCGCCCGCGAGGGGCTCTCGCAGACGCCGGTCGCGGGCGGCACGGCCGTGCACCGGCGCACGGTCGGCATCGACGTGCCCGGTGTGCGAGAGGCGCTCGAACTGCTCGTCGCGCTCGGCTTCGAGGGCCTCGGCGACGTGCAGTACCACGTCGTCGACGGGCGGCCGTGCCTGATGGAGATCGGCGCGCGCCCGTACGGCTGGCTGCCGTTGACGATCGCGGCGGGAGCCGACCTGCCGCGGCTCGCGGCGCTCGCCCTCGACGGCGTCGTGCCGGAGAGGACGGCGGTTGCGCGCCCGGGCGTGGAGATGCGCTGGATCATGGGCGAGCTGCTGCGGATCGGCGAGGCGCTCTCGCCGCGCCCGAAGCTGCCGCCGGGCGTCTCGCGGCTCGACGTCCTGCGGGAGGCCTGGCCGCCGTGGCGGCCGGGCATGCTCTACGACGGGCTCGGGCTCGACGCCCGGCCGGCGCTCGCGCGGCTGCACCGCGCGCGGGACGCGTACGCCCCGACTGTTTCCTCCTGATCCCGAAAGGAAGAAGGAGACGGTGCTGGAGGGGGTCAACCGGAGCGAGAGCGCCGCTCCCGTCACGCGGTCGTCGACCGTGGTCGACGGCGTCGGTGCTCTCGAGAGCAGCGCGTGGAATGCGCTCTGCGCGCCCGGCCAGGGCCCGCTGCGGCACGGCTACGTCTGCGCCTGGGAGAACGCGCACCTCGAGGGGCTCCGGGCGCGTCCGATCGCCGTGCACGGAGACGACGAGACGCTCGCGGCGGCGGCACACGCCTACTTCTACGAGCTCGACATGGGTGGCATCCACTCGCATGTCGCGCTCGGCGCGCTCCACATGGCGCGCCGCCTCTACCCGCGGCTCCTGAAGACGCGCGTGTACGAGGTCGGCTCGCCGACGGCCCTCGTGCCGCCCGTCCTCCGCCCCACCAAGCTCTCACCCGCAGCGGGTGCACGGGCGGTGCTGCGGACGGCGGTGCGCGAGGCGGATCGGGGCGGCGCACAGCTGATGATCGTGCAGAACTTCGCCACGCCCGTGTCGCCGGAGGCGCCGGTGCTGCGCGAGCTCGGCTTCTCGCCGGTGCCGATCCCACCGACGGTGGTGCTCGACCTCCCCTTCGGCGACTTCGACGAGTACCTCGCCGCGATGCGCTCGCACTACCGCCGGCGTGCCCGGAAGGTGCTGAAGAAGTCCCGGCATCTGGAGGTGGAGCGCGTCCACGACTTCGCACCACTCGCTCCCCGGCTCGCGCAACTCTGGCGGCTCGTCTACGAGCGCGCCGACGTCCGCCGGGAGATCCTCGGCGAGGCCTATTTCCGGGGCGCGGCCGGCGTCGACGAGACCTCCGTGCTCGTGCTGCGGCGAGCCGACGGCTCGATCGCCTCGTACGCGCTCCTGCTCGACGACCGCCCCTGGCTGCATTTCCTCTACTGCGGCTTCGAGCAGCAGGCGGGCCTCGAGGAGTCGGCGTACTTCCGGCTGATCTACGAGATCGTCCGCGACGCGCTCGAGCGGGGCTTCGAGCACGTCAACCTCGGCATCACGACCCTGGAACCGAAGCTCGACGCGGGCGGCCGGGTCGTGCCGCTCTACGGCTGGATCCGGCACCGTCGACGCGCGCTGCACGGGGTCTTCGCGCGCCTCGCGGCCGGGCCGTTCGCGCCGGGCATCCCGGAGCCACGGACCGTCTTCAAGGGCTGATTCGCAGGGAGCGGCTCACGCGACGCGCAGCACGGACGCCGGCCGCGGGCGCAGCCCGAGCAGCGTCTCGTCCAGTGCCACCACGAGCTCGTCCCGGTTTCCGTGCAGGAGCGTCTCGACGATCGCGCGGCGGATCGCGTCGCGCGCGTCGCGCCGCAGGGGCTCCGCCCGCAGGTCGGCGACCAGGTCGCGCCGCTCACCGTTCTTCTCCGCGAGCAGGATCGCGGTGCGCATCGATGCGGCCCACATGCCGCCGTCCTCGCCGAGCAGGCAGTCGAGCGACTCGCGGATCTGTGCCGACCGGAACGGCTCGTCGGCGAAGAGCGACAGCTCCCAGCGGTCGAGCGCCTCGCCCAGCCGGCGGTCGTCGTCGGCGACGGCCAGCTTCCCGCGCAGCTCGGCCGCGAGCCCGGCGCGCACACGGTCGAGGCGCGTCGCCTCGCCGCGCGGCTGCGTCGCCGCGATCGGCAGGAGCGGCGAGATCCGCAGCGGCCGGAAGTCGAGCCGCTCGAAGACGACCGGTCCGGCGGCGATCGCACCGGCGGTCGCGAGACGGAGCGCGGTGACGGCGTCGGCGAGCTCGGCGGCCGCGTCGGGGGCGTCGGTCTCGTCGGGCGCGAGCTCGCGCTTCCACTCGAGCACGAGCATCCGGTCGACGTCGCGCCCGAACTCGGGCGGCATCAGCCCCTGCGCCTCGGGCCACAGGTTCGAGATCTCGCCCGCGACGACGGGCCGCAGCCCGAGCCCGCCGCCGAGGTCGGCGTCGGTGCCCGCCGAGAGTCCGACGACCGGTGCGAGCGCCACGTACGTGCGGGCGGTGCCGAAGAGCGTGCGCTCGAGGTCGTGGTAGGCGGCGTTGAAGGCGTCGTCCTCCCAGTCGAACCCGCCGCAGCGCTCGGCCGTCCAGGTGAGCATCGGCAGCAGGATCGAGCGGAAGAGCGCCTCGTCGCCGGTGTCGCCGATGCCCGCGTGCGCCCGGGCGAAGATCGCGGCCGCCGGCTCGCGCTTCAGGTCGTCGATCGCATTGCGCGCGTCGGGCAGACGGCGCAGCGTCGGCGACTGCTCCTCGACGAAGCTGCGCACGAGCGGCCGGTACTCGTAGAGCGACGGCCCGGCGACGGTGGTGTGCTCCTCGAAAGCGAACGGAACCTGGGCGCCCCGCTCGGCCGCGAACGCGGCGAGACAGAACGCGCGCAGGGACTCGTAGAGATGCGGCGCACGCAGCACGCCGTGATCTACGCCCCGCGGGGCCGGTCTCCTCCGCGCTGGCAGCCGGGGCACCAGTAGGCGATCCGGTTGTCGTCGCCCTGCCCCCACGAGCGGATGCGCCCGCCGCAGCGCCGGCACGGGCGGCCGGTGCGGCGATAGACGCGATGCGGGCCTGTGCGGCCGCCGTCGAGCGCGCGCCGCATCATTCCGGCCGCCGTCTCGAGCGCCCGGCGCCGCTTCTCCTCGCTCACGTCGCGCAGCCGCAGCCAGGGCGAGAGCTCGGCGTCCCAGAGCGCCTCGGCCAGCCACATGTTCCCGATCCCGGCGACGAGCGACTGGTCGAGGAGCGACTCGCCGAGAAAGCGCGAGCCGTCTGCCTGCCGCAGGCGCGCGAGCATAGTGTCGATGCGCGGCGGCCGCTCGAGGATGTCCGGGCCGAGACGGTCGATCGCCCGCGTGTGGAGCTGGAGCACCGGCCCGTTCCAGAGCACCCCCTCCCACACCGAGCCGCGCAGGACGAGCCACGGCCGGCCCGCCCGCGCCTCGCCGGCCGGGCGCAGCGACCAGCGGCCGCTCATGCGCAGGTGCGAGCGGACGACCACGCCGCCCGAGAAGCGCAGCACGAGGTTCTTGCCGATCGCCTCGACCGACTCGAGGACACGGCCGTCGACGCGCTCGGCGACGCCGGTCGCGAGCCCGCGCAGGTGCGGAGACGACGCGGCCACCCGCTCCCCGACGAGCGGCTGCAACCGCAGGGCGGCGCGGTGCAGCGAGTCGCCTTCGGGCACATCGGGCAACGTACCCACATGACGCCGCTTCGCTCCGCCGCCGCCGGCGCTGCCGCCGCCCTCGTCTGGGCCGCCGTCGAGCCCCTCGACATCCGCCTCTTCCGGCACGACTACTCGGACACCGCCATGCTCGGGAAGCTCCTCACACGCTCGAAGGCGTGGCCGGCCGTGGGGCTCGCACTGCACGCCGCGAACGGCGCGGCGTTCGGCCTCGCCTACCGCGAGCTCCACCGCCGCCGCGGCACGAGCGCGCTCACGCTCGCGCTGCTCGAGAACACGGCGCTCTACCCGCTCGCGCCGCTGATCGACCGCTACCACCCGGCGGCCGGCGAGCGCGGCCTCGCACCGCTCTTCACGCCGCGCGGGTTCGCGCAGGCGACGTTCCGCCACGTCGTCTTCGGCGCGGCCCTGGCGCGGATCGGCCGCTGAGCGGGAGTGGGATCGGCGCCGTCGATGGTCGAGATCCCGCAGGTCGTGCTGGCGCCGCTCGCCGGCGGCCCGTCGACACCGGAGCTCGCCGCGGCCGTCGCGAACGCGGGCGGCCTCGGGTTCGTCGCCGGCGGCTACCTGACGCCGGAGGAGCTGGAGGCGCGGCTGGTCCGCGCGCGGGCCCTCACCGACGGGCAGCTCGGCGTGAACCTGTTCGTGGTGCGCGACGAGCCGGTCGACGAGGACGCGCTCGCCGCCTACGCGGAGGAGCTCGCCCGCGCAGGGGTCGAGCTGGGCGAGCCGCGGTTCGACGACGACCGCCTCGACGAGAAGATCGAGGTGGCGCTCGCGGCCGACGTGCAGGCGATCTCGACGACGTTCGGCCCTCCCCCGCGCCGGCTGCTCGACGCCGCGCGCGTGCCGGTGTGGGCCACCGTCTCGTCGCCGGCGGACGCCGAGGTCGAGGCCGACGTCCTCGTCGTGCAGGGGATCGAGGCCGGCGGCCACCGCGGCGCCTTCGACGACGCCGACGAGAGCGACCTGCCCCTGCTGGAGCTGCTGCGGGCGATCCGCCGCGACGTGCCGCTCGTCGCGGCCGGCGGCATCGGCGACGCGGCCGCCGCGCGGAGCGCACTGGCGGCCGGGGCGGCGGCCGTGCAGGCGGGCACCGCGTTCCTCCTCTGCCCGGAGGCGGGGACGCACCCGGTGCACCGCGCCGCCCTCGAGCGCGGCGGCGAGACGGCCGTCACGCGCGCGTTCACCGGCCGCCGCGCCCGCGGGATCGCGAACGGCTTCATGCGCGCGCACACGGACGCGCCGTCGGCGTACCCGCACATCCATTACCTGACCGCGCCGATGCGGGCCGCCGCGCGCGCGGCCGGGGACGCCGACCGCGTCAACCTCTGGGCGGGCACCGCGCACGCGAAGGCACGCGCGGTGCCGGCCGCCGAGGTGGTCGCGGCGCTACGGGCGTAGCACGGCCCGCCGCGGCCCGGCGAGGAAGCCGAGCTCGACGAGCAGCGGCAGCAGCTCGCTCTCGGCGATCGGCTCGCCGTCGAAGCGCTCGACCGCGAGCCGCTTCACCGCGCCGCCGCGGACGTGCGCGACGAGCGCCTGCGAGCGCCGGCCGCAGCCAGCTCCTCGTCGGGGTCGCGCAGCGGCACGAGCGAGCGGCCGCCGCGCTCGACGTACAGCACGGGCTCGCCGCCGAGCATGACGAGGAACGCGCCCGCCACGCGCGCGGCCCGGGCGCCGGCGCGCTTCGGCCACGGCAGCCCGGCGCCGTACGGCTGGGCCGGGTCGGCGGCCGCGAGCACGAGCACCTCGCCGTCGTCCTGCGGGTCGCGCAGCTCGCGCAGCCGCTCGACGGCGCCGCCGAGCGCGAACTGCGGCGCCGCCGAGCCCCTCGACGAAGTAGCCGCGGCGGCAGAGGCCGAGCGTCTCCAGCGCGCGCAGCTCGGCGTAGACGGCGCCGTAGCCGCCGGGGATCCCCTCGGCGCGCACGCCGTCGCGCGTGACGATGCCCTGGCGCTCGAGCAGCAGCTCGGCGAGCGCGCGGCGGTCGGGCTGCCCCCGAACAGCCGCTCGGTGCGCGACCAGCGGCCCGAGGTCGGCGCTCGGCCCCTGCACGCGCCGGCGCGAGAAGCGGCGCGGGCGCCGCTCGGGCTTCGGCACCCCGAAGCGCCGTGCGGCCCGCAGCGGCGTCCAGGCGTCGTTCGAGATCTCGCCCGCCCAGACGAGCTCCCAGAGCGCCGGCAGCGCCACCGCCTCCTCGAGCCCGGTCTCGGCGAGCAGCTCGTCCCAGAAGAGCGCCGAGCCGAGCGCCGCCCGGAGCGCGTCGTGCTCCGGCCCCTCGGGGCGCGGCGTGCCGCGGCACCTGCCCGAGCGCGGCCGCGTCCTCGCGGAAGTAGAGCGCCACGCGGTCCTGTCCCGCTCCCACCCACACGACCTCGCCGGTCGCGGTGAGCGCGTCGAGGTGCTCCGGGCGGTAGCCGGGCACGCGCCGCGGCAGCACCTCCGACTCCCAGAGCGCCACCGGCAGCGGCAGCGCCTGCAGCGGCACGAGCGCCTCGCGCAGCGAGGCCCGGCGGTCGATCCCGTGCCAGCCCGGCAGGAAGCGGGCGAGCGCGTCCTGCTCGACCGGCTCCACCTCGCGCCGCAGCGCGGCGAGCGAGGCGCGCCGCAGCCGCCGCAGCACGTCGGGGTCGCACCACTCGCGCTCGCTGCCGCCGGGGCGCAGCTCGCCGCGCACGAGCTGCTCGGCGCGCTCGAGCCCGGCCAGCACCGGCTGCACGTCGCGGCCGAAGCGCTCGTTCGCCTCGTCGGTGGTGAACGGGCCGCGTCCCTTCGCGAAGCGCAGCACGAGCTGCCGCAGCGACTCGGGGCCGCCCTCGAGGAAGACGTCCGGCAGGCCGGAGGGTGGCATCACGCCGAGCGCGTCGCGGTAGCGGCCCGCGTCCTCGGCGGCGATCAGCCGCTCCTCGCCGGCGATGCGCACCAGCAGCGCGCGCCGCTCGGCGACCAGCGCCGCCGCGAACTGCGGTGTCGTACTCGCCGGCGCGCAGGTCGCCGCGGAGCCGCAGCGCGTCGTGCAGCTCGTCGGCGTTCCGGGGCGCGCCGCGCAGCGAGCGCTCGACGTCGTCGACGGCGTCGCGGTCGAGCAGGTCGCGCAGCTCCTCCTGGCCGAGCAGCTCGCGCAGCAGGTCGCGGTCGAGCGACAGCGCCTGCGCGCGGCGCTCCGCGGGCGGCGTGTCGTCCTCGTACATGTAGGTCGCTATGTAGTCGAAGAGGAGCGACGCCGAGTAGGGCGAGGCGCTCTGCGTCTCCACCTCCACCAGGTCGAGCTCGCGCGTCTTCAGCCCCTGCAGCAGCGACCGCAGCGCGGGCAGGTCGAAGACGTCCTGCAGGCACTCGCGGTAGGTCTCGAGGATCACCGGGAAGCTGCCGTACTTGCGCGCCACCTGCAGCAGCGACTGCGCCTTCAGCCGCTGCTGCCACAGCGGCGTCCGCTGCCCCGGACGGCGGCGCGGGATCAGCAGCGCCCGGGCGGCGTTCTCGCGGAAGCGCGCGCCGAAGAGCGCGGTCTCGCCAAGCTCGGCGACGACGAGATCCTCCACCTCGTCCGGGTCGATCATCAGGTCGCCGGTGGGCGGCGGCGCGTCGGCCTCCGGGAAGTGCAGCGCGATCCCGTCGTCCGACCAGATCGACTGCGCCTCGACCCCGTGCGCCTCGCGCAGCCGCGCCGTGATCGCCATCGCCCACGGCGCGTGCACGCGGCCGCCGAACGGCGAGAGGATGCAGACGCGCCAGTCGCCGATCTCGTCGCGGAAGCGCTCGACCACGATCGTCCGGTCCGACGGCACGGCGCCGGTCGCGTCCTGCTGGTCGCCGAGGAAGGTGAGCAGGTTGCGCGCCGCGCGCTCCTCGAGATGGAAATCCTCGCGCAGGCGCTTCACCGCCGTCTGCTCGCGCATCGCCGCGAGCTCGCGCGAGGCGGCGCCGATCTTCTGGCCGAGCTCGTACGGGCGCCCGATCCCCTCGCCCTTCCAGAACGGAACCGCTCCCGGCAGCCCCGGCGCGGGCGAGACGAGCACGCGGTCGCGGGTGATCTCCTCGATCCGCCAGGTCGACGCGCCGAGCAGGAAGGTCTGGCCGGCGCGCGCCTCGTAGACCATCTCCTCGTCGAGCTCGCCCACCCGGCCGCCGCCGTCGACGAGGAAGACGCCGAACAGGCCGCGGTCGGGGATCGTGCCGGCGTTCGTGACCGCGAGCCGCCGCGCGCCCTCGCGGGCGCGGATCGTGCCGCCGGTGCGGTCCCAGACGATCCGCGGGCGCAGCTCGGCGAACTCGTCGGAGGGGTAGCGCCCGGCGAGCATGTCGAGCACGTTCTCGAGCTGCGGCGCGAGAGGTCGCGGAACGGGTGCGCGCGGGTGACGAGCGCGTGCAGGTCGTCGACGCGGATCTCCTCGTCGGCGGCGATCGCGACGACCTGCTGGGCGAGCACGTCGAGCGGGTTGCGCGGGATCTTCGTCTCCTCGATCTCGCCCTCGCGCATCGCGCGCGCGACGACCGCCGACTCGAGCAGGTCGGCCCGGAACTTCGGGAAGATCCGCCCCTTCGAGACGGCGCCGAGCTCGTGCCCGGCGCGGCCGATCCGCTGCAGGCCGCGCGCGACCGACTTCGGCGACTCGACCTGGATCACGAGGTCGACGGCGCCCATGTCGATGCCGAGCTCGAGGCTCGAGGTGGCGACGAGGCACGGGATGCGGCCCGCCTTCAGGTCCTCCTCCACGAGCACCCGCTGCTCGCGCGCGAGCGAGCCGTGGTGGGCGCGGGCGATCTCCCGCGGCGGCCCGTCGGCGCCCTCGGCGGCCGCCTCGTTCAGCCGCAGCGCGAGCCGCTCGGCCAGGCGCCGGTTGTTGACGAACACGATCGTCGAGCGGTGCGCGCGGACGAGGCGGAGGATCTCGGGATAGATCGACGGCCAGATCGACTGCGTCCCGAGCTCGGTGCCGGCGTCCATCTCCTGTCCGTCGGCGGGCACCGGGTAGGAGAGCGAGGCGGTCGAGCCCAGCTCGCGCAGGTCCTCGACCGGCACCACCACCTCCAGGTCGAGCGTCTTGCGGGTGCCGGCGTCGACCAGCTCGATCGGCCGCCCGCCGGCCACGTAGCGCCCGATCTCCTCGAGCGGCCGCTGCGTCGCCGAGAGCCCGATCCGCTGCGGCGGACGCTCGCAGAGCGCCTCGAGCCGCTCGACGCTGAGCGCGAGGTGCGAGCCGCGCTTGGTGCCGGCGACGGCGTGTACCTCGTCGAGGATCAGCGTCTCGACCGAGCGGAGGCTCTCGCGCGCCTGCGAGGTGAGCATCAGGTAGAGCGACTCCGGCGTCGTGATCAGGATGTCCGGGCGGCTCCTTGACGAGCGCGCGGCGCTCCTTCGCGGGCGTGTCGCCGGTGCGGACGCCCACGCGCAGCGTCGACTCGCAGCCCGGCGAGCGGGCCGCGCAGGTTGCGCTCGATGTCGTAGTTGAGCGCCTTGAGCGGCGAGACGTAGAGCAGCCGCAGCCCCTCGCCCGGCGAGGCGTTCAGACGGTCGATCGCCGAGAGGAACGCGGTGAGCGTCTTCCCGGAGCCGGTCGGCGCCTGGATCAGGACGTGCGCGCCGGTCGCGATCGCCGGCCAGCCGAGCTCCTGGGCGGGCGTCGGCGCGGCGAAGGTGCGCTCGAACCAGCCCCTCGTCGCGGGCGAGAAGGAGGCGAGCGGGTCCATCCCGCCAGGGTACTCCCGCGCTACTTGACGAGGTAGTAGACGAGCAGCGCGGCGAGCAGGATCACCGCGACCACGGCCGTCACGCCGAGCGCGACGCCGCTGACGGCGATCACGGGCGTTCGCTCGCTGCGGCCGCGCTGTGCCTCGTCGACGAGATCCTTCGGTTGCTCCGCCATGTCGGGCCGGTACCCGGGCCCTTCCCGCCCCACACCTGGCGAATTACGGTCTGCCGGGGTACGGTTTGTCTCCCATCCCCCGAGGAGCAACCGACCATGGCGATCAAAGCCGAAGACATCACCGCTGCCAAACTGCCCACCGCCATGCGTGGGTATCAGCGCGAGGCGACCGAGGAGCTCCTGAACGCGATCGCCTGGGAGTTCCGGCAGCTCGTCCGGGCCCGCGACACCACCGGCGAAGCGACGAAGCGACTCGAGGAGCGGGTGCGGGAGCTGGAGGGCGAGACCGAGGCCCTGCGCCACGTCTTCGCCCAGGAGCAGGCGCAGCTGAAGGAGCGCGGCGAACAGCTCGTCGCCGAGCGCACGGCGGAGCTCGAGGCGCAGCTCGCGGCGGCGCGACGCGCCGTTGCCGACCTCGAGCGCCGGGAGGAGCTGACACAGAGCCTGCTCGCGAACGCGCAGCGCACGGCGCGGGAGCTGCGCGAGTCGACGCGATCGGAGTGCAAGGCGGTGCTGAAGGCGGCACGCCGCCGCGCGATCGTGATCGAGCGCGAGGCGCGGGTCTCGGTGCGGCAATCGGCAGGTGAGCTCGACCGGCTGCAGCGGCTCGAGAACGACCTGCGCGACCGGCTGCGGCGCACGCTCCAGTCGGTGATCGAGCCGGCGCCGCCGGCACAGCCTCTGCGCCCCGACGAGGAACCGCAGCCCCCGGCCCTGCACTAGAGGCTTGATGTGTATCGGGGTGTGCGCGGGGATGCGCCTGACCAAGCGGATCGGACGGGGCGGGCGCAGCGCGTAGCGGTGGCTACGGGCAAGCCCGACGCGGCCGAGCCGCGCCGCGTCAGGCGCACCAGCCGCGTATGCCCACAAATGCGCATCAAGCCTCTAGGCAGGTCGCATAGGCTTGGGCGGTGCCCGAGGCGCTCCACTTCACGAGCGATCCGGCGGCCTGCGAGCTGCTCGCGACCGACCCGTTCGCGCTGCTCGTCGGCTTCGCGATCGACCAGCAGGTGCCGGTGCCGAAGGCCTTCGCCGGCCCGTACGTGCTCAAGCAGCGGCTCGGCACGCTCGAGCCGCGCGCGCTCGCCGGGCGCGACCTCCGGGAGGTCTTCGCCGAGAAGCCGGCGATCCACCGCTTCCCCGGCTCGATGGCCGAGCGCGTCCGCGAGCTGGCGGCGGTCGTCGCCGAGGAGTACGGCGGCGATGCATCGCGCATCTGGACCGAGGCGACCGACAGCGCCGACCTGCGCAAGCGCATCGCCGCGCTGCCCGGGTTCGGCGAGATGAAGATCAAGTCGCTGGCGGCGGTGCTCGCCAAGCAGTTCGGCGTCGAGGCGGCGGCAGGGGCTCGCCCCCGACCATCCCACGCTCGGCGACGTCTCCTCGGCCGAGGATCTCGAGCGCTACCAGGCGTGGAAGCGCGCCTACAAGAAGGCCGCCAGGGGTGCCTGAGAGCCCGGAGGCCTTCTGGGAGCGCACCCACGACGCACTCCGGATGCCTCCGGTCGAGGAGTGGGCGACCTGGCCGTTCGCCGGCGAGCTCGCGCTTGCGCGAGCTGCTCCCGCCGGTCGCCGCCGAGGAGCCGCGGCACGGCGCCGGCGGCGTCGAGTGCCACCGCTGCGCGCGCGGCGGCGACGACGCGCTCTGGGCGAACGACCACTGGCTCGTCACCACGCTCCCGTGGCCGACCGGCCTGCCGCTCGTCTGCTTCCTCGAGACGCGCCGGCACGTCGACTTCCCCGAGCTCGACGACGAGCTCGCAGCCGAGCTCGGGCCGATGCTCCTGAAGGTGCAGCGTGCGGTCGTCTCGGTCGGCGAGATCGGCAACGTCCACGTGTGCCGCTGGGGCGACGGCAGCGAGCACTTCCACGTCTGGTTCATGGCGCGCCCCGCGCGCGTCCCGCAGCTCCTCGGCTCCTTCGCCGCGATCTGGGACGACGTCCTCCCGCCGCTCCCGGAGCGGCTCTGGCGCCAGAACCTCGACCAGCTCCGCGCCGCGCTCTCCGCGGGCGCGTGACCTGGGTTTCGGCCGCGAAAGGCGCCTGGCCCGGGGGCCGTCGGGATCCGCGTGACCCTGAACCTGGTTCGAAGAGCGAACCAGGTTCACCCGTGGCGCGCTTCGCTCGGCCCCGAGGGCGTGGCGCACCGCCGACACCCTGAACCTGGTTCGAAGAACGAACCAGGTTCACCCGCAGCGCGCTTCGCCTCGAACTGGTGTCTGACACCACAAGGTGTCAGACACCAGTTCCGTCCTGAGCCGCGCGTCGGCCGAAGCGGACTCGGCCTGCCAGAGGCTTACCAGGGCCGCGAATGCCCCGGCTCACGGCCGGCGCTGATGTTCCGCTCGTCGCGCTCGAGGGCTTCGTCGTCGTCGGCGGCCGTCTTCAGCACCGCCCAGGCGGCGATGCCGATCCCGGCCACGACGAGCAGCACCAGCACGAGCACGTACGACCCCATCCCCCGCTCCTTCGGCAGGAGCGAGGGCCGCCTTGAGCGGCAACCGTCGTCAGGCCGGCGGGCCGGTCTCGATGAAGTCGCGCACGTTCGCGCTCAGGCCGACGTCGAGCCGCACCGAGCCGCCGCGCAGCTCGACGCGGGTCGCGTCGCCGCTGATCGCGGCGTCCCAGCCGTGCAGGTCGACGAGCCTCGTCGCGACGCGCAGGATCTGCTTCGCGCGCTCCTCGCGCGTCTGGCCGGGGTCGACGTTCAGCCCGAAGACCACTGCCTCGGTGATCTGGTCGACCTCCGCGTCGCGCAGGGTCTGCAGGTTCCGGTCGATCTCGGCCGCGACGGGCGCGAGCGTCAGGTCGGTCGGCGTCTTCGGCTTCAGGGTCATGAGGGTCTCCTCCAGAGGGGTCGCCCGCATCGTCGGGCCTCGCCGCTCCGCGCGAATCGTGGCCGGGCCGCAACCGCTCACCGTAGGAATCACCGCCTTCCGGCGAACCGGCGCTCAACCGCGCAGAGCGCGCAGCGCAGGCCCGAGCGCCTGCCGGCCGTGCAGCACCGGCTCGAACAGGTCGCCGTGCTCGCCGATCCGCTCGAGCGCCTGCTCCATGCCGAAGTCGCGCGGGCGGATCTGCTCGGTGAGCTCGTCCCAGCGGAGCGGCGTCGAGACCGGCGCGCCCGGCTTCGGCCGCACCGAGTAGACCGACGCGATCGTCTTGCCGTGCCCGTTCTGGCGGTGGTCGACGAGCACGCCCGAGCGCTTGCGCTTCAGCCACTCCGTCGTCACCTCGCCGGGATGGTCGCGCTCGAGCCGCCGGGCGAGCAGCTCGGCGAACGCGTAGGTGTCCTCGTAGCTCGAGCGGCGCTGGATCGGGACGAGCACGTGGATGCCGTCGGCGCCCGACGTCTTCACCCACGAGGCGAGCTCGAGCTCCTCGAGCGCCTGCCGCACGAGGTGCGCGACCCGCACGCAGAGCGCGAACGCGCCCTCCTCCTCGGGCGGGTCGAGGTCGAACAGCACCCAGTCGGGCCGGTCGGGCCTGTCGATCCGCGAGTACCAGGCGTTCATGTCGATGCAATGCATCTGCACCATCCAGAGCACCGCGTCGCGCGAGTTGACGAGCGGGAAGTCGACGAGCCGGCTCGCGCCCTTGCCGCCGCGCGGCCAGGTGCGGAACTGCCGCGTCGGTACGAAGTCGGGCATTCCCTTCGGTGCCTGCTTCTGGAAGAACGAGCCGCCGGGCAGCCCCTCCCGCCAGCGCTTCATCGTGAACGGCCGGTTGCGCAGGTGCGGCACGAGCGCGTCGGCGACCCGGTCGTAGTAGGAGAAGAGGTCGCCCTTCGTGATCCCGTCGTCGGGGAAGAGGACGCGCTCGGCGCTCGAGAGCTTCACCCGGCTCGGCACAGTCCCGAGTCTAGGGAGAAACCTCTAGCGCCAGAGCACGTCGACGATCTCGGAGTAGCCGAACGGGTAGCCGCGCAGCGGGTGCCACCCAGCTCTGGAAGTAGACGGCGTTGCCGTCGCCGCGGCTCCAGTTGCGCACGGTGAACGAGGCGATTCCGTCGCGGTTCGTGCTCGCGTAGACCGGCGACTGGCCGACGTTGCCGTCGTTGATGCGCGCCTCGGCCGGGATCAGGTCGGACTGGCCGTAGATCAGCTGGCCGAGCGCGACGGGCACCCCCTGCTTGTGCACCGGGGCGCCGTACGGCGAGCGCAGCTGCACGGAGAACTCGACGGCGCGCCGAGCTTGACGATGCGGTTGACGTAGTCGGGGATCAGGTAGGCCGAGTAGCGCTGCGGCGTGTAGATCGGCGCGGAGCTGATCGTCGCGGGATGGTCGGTGAGCGCCTGCAGCAGGAACGGCGTCGTGATCCCGGGCATCGAGCCGAGGTTCGGCGCGTCGAGGACGTACTCCGCCGTCTGCGACGGGTCAAGCGCGGCCGGGCCGCTGATCACGTGCCAGAACGTCGTCACCTGCCCGAAGGTGTTCGTCGCGAAGTGCGGCGAGATCGTCCGCCCGGTGCGGTTTCGGACGTGCACGCGGATCTGCCACACGCCCTGCAGCTGCCCGTTCGTCTGCACGCTCTCGATGCGCAGGTCGAGCGGCGCCGGGGTCGCCGCGGCGACGCCCAGGAAGGCGCCGGCGCCGAGCAGCGCGCCCGCCAGCACGAACGACCAGCGCTCCTCTCGCCGCTCGGCGACGGATGCGGGCGAGCGCGAAGTGCCGTGCCGGCACGTGACGAGCCCCACGATCCAGACCGGCAGGAGCGTCATGAAGTAGGCGGCGAGCGACCGCGCCGGGAAGAAGAGGATGAAGCCCGGCATCACGAGCGCCGCGCGTCCGAGTGCGGGGAAGAACCGCGCCTGGGCGGCGAACGCGGCGACCAGCAGGAACGCGGCCGCGATCGTGAAGGCGCCGGTGTCGCCACCGCCGAGGTGGAAGAACAGCGAGACGTCGACGAGGCCCTGCCCGTACGGGACGGCGTGCTGGCGGAGCGGCGCGAGCACGCCGCGCCACCAGGCGCCGAAGTGCCAGACGATGAACGGCGCGTTGAGCAGCAGAGCGACCGCGAGCGACGTCGCCGCGTAGCGCGCGGCGATCCGGGTGCCGATGCGGAGGCCGCTGCGGTGGGAGCAGATCTGCCAGATTCCGAGCACGAGGAACGGCGCGATGAACCAGGCGAGCGGTTTCACGGAGAGCGCGCAGCCGAGCGCGGCCGCCTGCAGCGCGTCGCGGCGCCGGAAGGCCGAGCCCTCGCCGACCTCGTTCCACCTGTGCGCCACGACGAGCAGGAACGGGATCAGCAGCAGGTCGTTCATCCCGGACATCGTGTAGCCGAAGAGGATCGGCAGCCCGATCATCACGAGCACGCTGAGCGGCCTGAAGACGCGGGGCAGCAGGAAGAACGCGATGATCGTGCTGACCGCCAGGAAGAAGACGTTGGCGACGATCGCCGACTGCACGCCGTGGGTGAGCCAGATGAACGGGATCACGGCGTAGAGCGGCAGCGCCGGGTAGGCGAGCTGCGAGGAGATGTTGCCGTCGAGCGTGTAGGTGGCGTACTCGATCGGGACGTGGAACTTCGTCAGCGCCGGCAGCATCGAGTGGGTGTACGGGTCGGTTCCGTGCATCAGCATCGTGGCGCCGTACTGGACGAACGCCGCCTCGTCGGTGCCGTAGCCGGGGTTGAAGTAGAGGTGTGACGCCGACCAGAGCACGATCGTGAGCAGGCCGAGCAGGAGCGTCGCGACGTCGGCGATCACGAGCGCGCGGGCGGTCGTCGCGGCGACGGTGACGAGCAGGACGAGCAGCGTGGTGCCGAGCAGCACGACGGCGCCGATCCCGATCGTCCGCAGCTGCACGATCGACATCCAGGCGTTGAAGCCGCCGCCGAAGAGGCTCAGCGTCGCGAGCGCGAGCAGCACCTGGTGCACGAACACGTCGTCGCGCAGGTCGCCGAGGCGGATCACGAGCCCCGCCTCCGACCGCTCGACGCGTTTCGGCGGACGCCTCCGCTCGGGGCCGAGGCGGTCCGCCGCCCCGTGCCAGAGCTGCGAGTTCACGGTCACGGTCTCGCCCGTCTCCCGCGGCCTACTTGGGTCGGGCGACGACGAGCTCGTGAATGCGGTTGAGCACGAAGGTCGCCTTCCCCGCCCTGACCGTCGCCCGGTAGTGGACGAACCGCTTCTTCTTCGCGTTCCAGATCAGCACCGTCGAGCGCTTGGTGATCTTCTTGTCGACGACGGTGATGCGCACCGCGCTCTTCCCGAACTTGCCGGTGATGAATTGCCCGTTCGGGTGCCGGGCGAGCAGCGCGATTCCCGCCACGGGCACGGTGCCGTGCGGGACGCGCTTGCGCAGGTTCCCGAGGCGCGGCCGGGTGAACGTGAACAGGGTGCGGCGGCTCAGCGCCCCGCGCTGCACGTGGAGTGTCAGGTGGGTCTTCCCCGCCTTCGCGGTCAGGTTGCCGCCGGCGGAGCCGAACGTCTTGCTGGCGATCACGATCGAGAAGCCGCCCGGGACCGCCGACCCCGGCGGCGGCGGTCGGCCCGTAGCCCGCGGTCGCACCGGCGACGACCGCGAGCGCCGACGCCGCCGTCAGGGCGGCGAGGCTCAGCCGGCCGACCACAGCGTGCCTCCGGCAGTCGAGATCAGGGCGATCGTGCCGTCGTCGCCGACGACGAGGTAGGCGCCCGTGTTGCCGTGCGCTACCGCTCGCCCAGAGCGGGGTCGTGCCGTTGTAGACGACGAGGTTGCCGTCGCCCTGCAGCACGGCGTGCGCGCCGGCGGTGCTCGTGCCCGACGACCAGACGACGGTCGCTCCCTGGTGCAGGACGAGGTTGCCGCCTGCCTGCATCGTCAGCTGGTAGGCGCCGGTGGGCGAGGAGAGCGACGCGCCCGAGGCAAGGGTCGCGTCGGGGAGCAGCGCGCCGGGCCCGGCCCAGAGCGGGGCTCCGGAGGCGCCGGTGACGACGAGCTGGCCGCCGTCGAGCAGGGTGACGCTCGCGCCGGGCCGGCCGCTCGTGTCGGAGGCCCAGAGCGGGGTGTCGCTGCTGTCGTAGAGCACGAGGTTCCCGTCGGCCTGCATGCTCAGCCGGAAGCCGGTGCTCGTCCCGGTCGCCCAGACGACCGCGTCCCCGGCGCCGTACTCGACCAGGTTGCCGTCGTTCTGCAGCGTCAGCCGGTAGGCGCCGGTCGGCGAGAAGAGCGTGTGCCCGAGCGTGAGCTGGCGGTCGGGGGCGAGCTCGGCCGGGCCTGCCCAGAGGCAGCCCGTCCGACGTGCTCTCGACCGTGAGCTGACCGGTGTCGCGGAGGCGCAGGAACGCGCCCGGGTGGCCGCTCGTGTCGCTCGCCCAGAGCGGGGTGTTCGACCCGTCGTAGACGACGACGTTCCCGTCGGACTGCACGACGGCCGTCGAACCGGCGGTGGAGGTGCCGGAGGCCCAGACGGCGACGTTCGCCTGGCTGTACTCCACCAGGTTGCCGTCGCTCTGCATCGTCAGGCGGTACCGGCCGGCCGGCGAGAAGACCGACTGGCCCGCGAGCAGGCGGTGCCCGGAGAAGAGCCGTCCGGGCGCCCACAGCGTCGTGGAGCCGCCGACCGAGAGCACGCCGAACTCGCCGGCGTTGCCGAGCGTCAGGTACGCGCCCGGGTTGCCGCTCGTCTCGGTCGCCCAGAGCGGATTGTTCGAGCCGTCGTAGACGACGAAGTTGCCGTCGCTCTGCATCACCGCGACGGCACCGGCCGGGTTGGTGCCCGAGGCCCAGAGGACGCTGGCGCCGTCGTAGGCGACCACGTTGCCGTCGCTCTGCATCACGAGCTTGTAGAGGCCGTTCGGCGAGGTGATCGACTGTCCCGGGGTGAGCGAGTCGCCCGGGTGCAGCACGGTCTGCCCCGCCGGGGACGGTGCGGCGTGCACCGTGCCGGTGCCGGAGTCGGTGAACGTGCTCCCCGCGATCGGCAGGAACTGCCAGTCGTAGGTCGTCGCGTGCAGGGTCAGCTTGAAGATGCCGAACGTCGTGTCGTCCTGCACCTGGCTCGTGGGGAGCGTCGAGACGAGCCCGTGGTGGCCCTCGCCGCCCGTGCCGACCGTGAACTGCCGGATCCCGTAGGTCGGGTCGGCGACCGGCGGGCTCGCAAGCGTCGCCCCGGACTTCATCGGCGCGAACCGCTCGTAGATGTGGTCGTGGCCGTCCAGGAGGATGTCGACGCCGCCGGCGTAGAGGTCGTCCCAGAGCGGCTGGAGCGCCTGGTAGTTCGTTGCGCCGGAGCTGTAGCGGGGCTTGTGCCAGATGGCGATCACGTTCTCGGCCGCGTTGGCGGCGAGGTCGGACTTCAGCCACAGCTCCTGCGGCGAGCCGGCGGTGCAGCCGCCCGGCACGTCTTCGCACTCGCTGTCGAGCACGACGACGTGCCAGTTGCTCGCCGGGATGTCGTAGCTGTAGTAGCTGTTGCCGCCGGCGTCGGTCGCCGCCGAGCCGAAGTAACCGAAGTAGCCGGCCAGGCTGTCCGTGACGCCTGCGCCCCAGTCGTGGTTGCCCGGGGCGGGCCGCGTGCGGGACAGCACGTCGGGTGCGCCCCAGGGGGTCGCCGCGTAGCAGGTCCCGTACTCGGAGGGAGTGCCGTTGTCGTAGACGTTGTCGCCGACGGTGAACACGTTGCCGTCGATGCCCTGGATGACGTTGCCGGTGGCGGTGTCCTCGGTGACCGTGCACGAGGCGATGTCGCCCGTGCCGACGAAGACGGGGTCGCTGCTCGCGACCGTGTGGAAGGTCCAGGTCGGCCCGGTCGTCGTGGTCGTGCCGTCGTCGACGGTCGCATACCACTCGAACGTCTGGCCGGCACCGAGACCCGACCAGGTCGCGGTGTCGTTGCCGCCCGAGGAGACACCCGTGTGCTGTGCGATCTGGGCGAAGTTGCCGCTCGCGAGCGGGCGTCCGAAGTACGTGACCGTGAGCGGGTCGCTGTCGGGGTCGGAGACGCCGACGTTCAGCGTCGGCGAGAGCCCGACGCCGGTGCCACCGTCCGCCGGCGCGTTCAGCGTCGGCGCCGACGGCGCGCCGTTCCCGGCCGGGGGCACGAAGCCGGGCCCCCAGGTGGGCGAGCCGACAGCGGCGCCGCCGTGGTTGTTGCCGGAGTTGTCGGCGAGACTGCTGCCGCTCCCCTCGTTCAGGTTCCAGACACCGAGGAGCCCGGCTTGCGGGCCGGTGATCTCGCTGTTCTTGGCGCCGTTGATCTGCGCGGAGCTGCGAGCGTTGTCCCAGACCCTGACCTCGTCGATGCTGCCCGCGAAGAAGCCGGCGGCGGTTCCGCCCGTGTTCAGCGCACTACCGATCGAGGTGGGCACGTTGGTGGCGGCGTTGGCCGGCTTGCCGACGCTGAGGCTGCCCGCATTCGTGCCGTCGAGGTAGAGGTGCCAGGTGCTGCCGTCGTAGGTGGCCGCGACGTGATGCCACATGCCGTCGGCGGTGATCGTCTTGGTACCGGTGATCGGATGGTTGGCGCTGGGGCTGCTGCCGCTCTGGGCCTCCTCGAAGTCGGCGACGAGGTTGCCCGTGGTGGCGTCGATGCCCACGAAGTAGTTGATGTCGGCGGCTGCCGTCTCGGCCTCCGCGCGACCCTTCGCGATCAGCGGAATCGCGTTCGCGATCCCTCCCGTGCCCGTGCTCGTCCCGACCCCGGCACCGGTGCGCTTGACCCACAGCTCCACGGTGAAGGTCGCGCTCCGCAGATCGGCGGCCGTGCCCAGCGTCGCGTACTGGCTCGAGCCGTTCAACTGCAGCGCCGTGTTGCTCGGGGGCGCGGTCACCGTCAGGGAGACGGTGACCGTGTTCGAGTCGGCCGTCCCGTCGTTCGCCTTGTAGGTGAAGCTGTCCGGGCCGCTGTAGCCGCCGGTCGGCGTGTACGTGAACCCGCCGTCGGAGGCGAGGTTCAGCGTGCCGTGGCTCACATCCGAGACCAGCACCGCCGTCAGCGGATCGCTGTCGGCGTCGGTGTCGTTGCCGAGCACGCCCGGGGCCGCCACCACCTTCGCCGTGTCCTGGGCGGTCGTGTAGCTGTCGCCCGTCGCGACCGGCGCCGTGTTGGTCGACGGCACGAACTCGTACGCGCCGCGGTCGTCGTAGCTCCGCGTGCCCGCGCCCGAGTCGGCCGTCGCCGGATCGTCGATCCGGGCGGTGCCGTCGAGGTCGAGCGCCGGCTCGCTCGGGGCGCCCGAGTCGGCACTGTCGATCGCGGGCGAGCCCGCGGTCAGGTGGTAGTCGCCGGTGTCGACCGTGACGTTGAACGGCGCGGCCGCCGGCCGCTGCGCGATCGGCGCCGGCGCGGCGAACAGCGGGTCGGACTGGAGCCCGTGCGTCTCCTGGCCGGAGACGGCCGCCTTGAACAGCGCCAGCGAGGCATAGGTGGTGCCGTTCCACTGGATCATGCCGCTGCCGCTCGACAGGTAGAACTCGTCGTAGTCGAGCGTCGTGCCGGTCGATCGACTGGGCGTCGACGCGGATGTTCGTGGGCTGGCCGCTGGCGGTGCCGCCGCCGACCTGGAGGCGCAGGCCGTTGTCGACGGATGATGTTGTTCGCGACCGTGGCGTTCCCCGAGCCGGGCGCGGAGGCGCCCTCGAGGTTGATGCCGGCGGTGACGTTCCCCTGCACCGTGTTGCCGACGATCGTGTTGCCCGGCGCGGCGTTGTTGTCGATGCCGTGGTCGCCGTTGCCGTAGGTCAGGTTGCCCACGATCACGTTGTTCTGGGCGCCGGCGTAGAACTGCAGGCCGGTGTCCTCGTTGCCGTAGGTGATGTTGTGGCGGAGGATGTTGCCGTCGCTGCCGGCGCCGGTCACCTGGATGCCGGCGGCGTTGCGCTGCCACTCCTCGGCGTTCGCGTACGAGACGTTGTCACTGAGCACGTTGCCCGACGAGCCGCCGGTCAGCCTGATCCCGTCCTGGCTGTTGTGGTCCGAGGTGGTGCCGGTGATCGTCGAGTTGTCGGTGTTGCTGAAGTAGATGCCCGCCCGCGTCGAGCCCGAGACCGGGCTGCCGGCCGAGCTGACGTGGTCGTTCGAGATCGTGATGTGGTCGGAGCCGGAGGAGTAGATGCCGTAGTCGACGGTGTCCTTGATCGTGAAGTTGTCGATCACGATGTAGCTCTTGCTCGACATCCGGAAGGCGTTGCCGGTCGCGGTGCCGTTGCCGGTGACGATCACGCCGGAGCCCGCCATGTAGGTGATCGGATTGCCGGCGGTGCCGGAGTTCGGCCCGTTCACCGTCTCGGCGTAGGTTCCCGCGAGCACGTGCACGGTCTCGCCGGCGGCGACGAGGCCGGCGGCCTTGCCGATCGTGCAGAACGGGGCGGCGATCGTCCCCGGCCCCGAGTCCGAGCACGCACCGTCGGTGTTGTCGACGTAGTAGGTCGTCGCCGACGCGGGCGTGACGGTGAGCGAGACGGTGACGGTGTTCGAGGGGTCGGTGCCGTCGAACGCGTGGTAGGTGAAGCTGTCGGGGCCGCTGTAGCCGCCGGTCGGCGTATAGGTGAAGCCGCCGTCGGAGGCCAGGTTGAGCGTGCCGTGGCTGACGTCGGTGTCGAGCACCGCCGTCAGCGGGTCGCTGTTCGCGTCGGTGTCGTTGCCGAGCACGCCCGGCGCCGCCACCACCTTCGCCGTGTCCTGCGCGGTCGTGTAGCTCTCGCCGGTGGCGACGGGCGCGGTGTTCGCTCCCGGGGCCGCCCCGTGCGTCAGCCCGGTGCCGGAGTCGGTGAAGGTCTGGCCGGCGATCGGGAAGAACTGCCAGTCGTAGCTCGACGAATGCAGCGTGAACTTGAGCACGCCGTACGTGGAGCTGTTGCGGACGAGGCTGGAAGCCAGGATCGTGCCGAAGCTCTGCAGTGCGGCGCCTCCGGTTCCCACCGTGAACTGCCGCACGCCGTAGGCGGTGTCGACCGCACCGGAGGCGTCGATCGGCGCCATCCGCTCGTAGACGTGGTCGTGCCCCTGCAGCATGATGTCGACCCCGAACTCGTAGAGATCGTCGTAGAAGGCCTGCATGCCGGTGAGGTTCGTCACCGCCGAGCTGAAGCGCGGCTTGTGCCAGAGCGCGATCACGTTCTTGCTCGCGTTCGCGGAGAGATCGGCCCGCAGCCACAGCTCCTGCGCCGAGCCGGCGGCGCAGCCGCCGGTGACGTACTGGCACTCGCTGTCGAGGTTGACGACGTGCCAGTTGCTCGACGGGATGTCGTAGCTGTAGTAGCTCATGCCGCCGCCGTCGGTGGCGGCGGAGCCGAAGTAGCTGTTGTAGCCGTCGAGGTTGCCGGTGTTCCAGTCGTGGTTGCCGGGGATCGGGCGTGTCCTCGCCTTGATCGCCCCGCCCCAGCCGGGGTCGTAACAGTTGGCGAACTGGGTCGCCGTTCCGTCGGGGTAGACGTTGTCGCCGGCGGTCCAGACGTGGCCGTCGATGCCACCGATCACGGCGCCGGTCGCCTCGTCCTGCGTCCGGGCGCAGTCGGCGATGTCGCCGGCGCCGACGAAGACCGGGTCGGCGCCGTCGGCGGTGTGGAACGTCCAGGTCGGCCCGGTCGTCGTGTGCGTGCCGTCGCCGACGGTCGCATACCACTCGTACTCCTGCCCGTCACCGAGCCCCGACCAGCCGGTGGTCGTCGTCGACCCCGACGCCACGCTCGTGTTCTGCGCGATCTGGGTGAAATTGCCGCTCGCATACGGCCGCCCGTAGAAGGTGACCGTCAACGGATCCGCATCCGGGTCGGATACGCCGACGCTCAGCGTCGGGCTCGCCGACGTCCCCGTCGCACCGTCCGCCGGCGCGTTGAGGGTCGGCGCGTCGGGGGCGCCGCTGCCGGCGGCAGGCGTGAAGCCGGTGGTCCAGGCCGAGCCGCTGCCGGTGACGGTGCCGTTGGCGGCCGTCGCGATGCTGTCACCAACCGTCGTGCCGGTCCCCTCGTTCATCCCCCAGCGCGCGACCAGGCCCGTCCCGGAGGTCAGCTCCTGGTCCTTCGCCGCCAGGATCTGCGCACCGGTGAGCGCGTGATCCCAGACGCGGCTTTCGTCGAGCACCCCCTGGAACCGGCCCAACGGCGTCCCGGAGGAATTGATCATCGCCCCCAGGCCGACCTGCTGGATCGAGTCCGAGCGCGGCGGCTGCCCCACCGCCAGCGTCGTCTCCAGGTTTCCGTCCAGGTACAGCTTCCAGGTCGTGCCGTCGTAGGTCGCCGCAGCGTGGTGCCAGACGCCGTTCGTGATCACGGTCGTCCCGTAGACCGGATGGTTCAGCCCCGGCGAAGCGCCGCCGGCGCCCTCCTCGAAATCGGCAGCCAGCACGTTCGTCGTCCCGGTCCCGCTCGTGCTGATCCCCAGGATCCAGTTCGCGTCGACGTTCGAGTTCTCCGCCTCGGGCGCACCGTGCGTCACCAGAGGCAGCAGCGCGGCCACGCCGCCCGTCCCGGTCGAGTTCGACACGCCCGTGCCCGTCCGCTTGAACCACGTCTCCACCGTGAACGTCGCCAGGCCGAGCTTCGCCGGATTGCCGACGGCAACGTAGGCGCCGCCGCTGCCGAGGTCGAGCCCCGCATTCGCACCGGTCACGGTCAGGTCGACCGTGACGGTGTTCGAGGGGTCGGTGCCGTCGAACGCGTGGTAGGTGAAGCTGTCGGGGCCGCTGTAGCCGCCGGTCGGCGTATAGGTGAAGCCGCCGTCGGAGGCGAGGTTGAGCGTGCCGTGGCTGACGTCGGTGTCGAGCACCGCCGTCAGCGGGTCGCTGTTCGCGTCGGTGTCGTTACCGAGCACGCCCGGCGCCGCCACGACCTTCGCCGTGCCCTGCGGCGTCGAGTAGCTGTCGGCCGTCGCAACCGGCGCGGCGTTCCCGGTCGACTCCCACGCGTAGCCGCTGCCGGTGATCGTGCCGTTGGCGGCCGTCGCGATGCTGTCTCCGACCGTCGTGCCGGTCCCCTCGTTCATCCCCCAGCGCGCGACGAGACCGGTGCCCGAGGTCAGCTCCTGGTCCTTCGCCGCCAGGATCTCCGCACCCGTGAGCGCGTGATCCCAGACGCGGGCCTCGTCCAGCGTGCCCTGGAAGCGACCGAGCGCGGAGCCCGTCGAGGTGATCATCGCGCCGAGGCCGACCTGCTGGATCGAGTCCGAGCGCGGCGGCTGCCCCACCGTCAGCGTCGTCTCCAGGTTGCCGTTCAGGTACAGCTTCCAGGTCGTCCCGTCGTAGGTGGCGGCGGCGTGATACCAGGTGTCGTTCGCGATCACGGTCGTCCCGTAGACCGGATGGTTCAACCCCGGCGAGGCGCCGCCGGCGCCCTCCTCGAAATCGGCAGCCAGCACGTTGGTCGTCCCGGTCCCGCTCGTGCTGATCCCCAGGATCCAGTTCGCGTCGACGTTCGAGTTCTCCGCCTGCGGCGCACCGTGCGTCACCAGAGGCAGCAGCGCGGCCACGCCGCCCGTCCCGGTCGAGTTCGACACGCCCGTGCCCGTCCGCTTGAACCACGTCTCCACCGTGAACGTCGCCAGGCCGAGCTTCGCCGGATTGCCGACCGACACGTAGGCGCCGCCGCTGCCGAGGTTCAGCGCGGTGTCGCCGATGCCGGCGTGCGTGTCCTGCAGACCGAAGAGGGCTGCGGCGCCGACCACGGCGGCCAGCAGATACGGAAGGCGCCTGCGCCAGGTCGGGCGTTCCTCGCGACCACGCGTACGCTGCTGCCTGCCTGCCATCGGTTTTCCTCCCCCTACGCCGCAGATGGATCCCGACGTGCCGGATCCGCGCCGCCCGAATCCGCCGTCGGCATTGACGCCGCGACGACCTCGGACTGCCGGCTCAAAGTAGGGCGGATCCCGATCGTAAACAAGTGACATTTCGGACGTGTGCGTGGAGTTCTCTCCACGCACACGCCCGTTCGCCGGGGGTGGATCTACCGGCGGCCAAGCTTGCGGATCGCGGCTTCGCGGTTCGGCAGGCCGAGCTTGCGCAGGGCGTGGGCGGTGTGGCTCCGTACGGTCGCGGGGGCCACGTCGAGGCGCTTCGCGATCCCCGCCGTCCCGAGGCCGGCGCAGAGGAGATCGAGCACCTCCCACTCGCGGCTCGTCAACCGCTCCGACCGCGCGTCGAGCATCACCGCGCGGCGTCGGGCGCGCCGGTCGGAGAGCTCCTCGACGATCCCGGCGACGGCAGCGCGCGGGATCGCGACCTCGCCCCCGGCCACGCTGGCGAGGGTGTCCGGGAGCCGGGCCATGTCGCCGGCGCGATCGACGAAGCCGGAGACGCCCGCGGTGAGAGCGAGCACCAGGTTGGACTGTTCCGAGGAATCGCCGATCAGCACGATCTTGGCGCGGGGCAGCCGGGAGGCGATCTCCCAGGCGGCAGGGATCGCCCCGCCTGGCACGTCGCGGTCGATCAGGCAGACGTCGGGACGCTCGCGGACGGCGCTCGCGACCGCGCCGACCGCCGTCGCCTCCTCGGCGCACACCGTGAACCGGCGCGACGCGCGCAGCGCGTCGTGCACCTTGCTGCGCGTCGGCTCGTGGTGCTCGGCGACGAGCACCCGCAGCGGGCTCATCGCAGCAGCCCCGGGGGGAACCCGGAGGTGCACGGCGTCGGTGTGTCGCAGAGATACTGCATCGTGACCCCGTACACCACTTAGTCACATCTCCGGCCCGCGTCCCTGGACGAAGGGGCAGGTGTGCAGGCCGAACGGGCTGAAGCGGGGTCGTGGCCCCCTCGACCCCGGGAGAAACCCCGGTGCGGGCGTCAGACCAGGTCGAGGATCGGGAAGCGCGCGTCGCGGTCGAGGCAGGCCCGCGTGAAGAGGGCGGCGCCGATGTCGCCGGTGTAGAGCGAGTAGCGGCCCTGGAGCTGCTCGAGCGCCGCCGTCGCGAACGACCGCGCTCGCTCGAGCCAGCGCTCGTCGCCGGTCACCTCGTAGGTCTTCAGCAGCGCGTAGCCGTTGCCGGCGGTGCCGTGGCAGAGGCCGGGCCCCTTCGCGAGCGGCCCGGCCCGCCAGGTCTGTTCGGCGCCACCGAGCAGCAGGTCCTCGGGGAGCAGGTCGCCGAGGGTCGCGACGATCCCGGGTGCGCCGTGGCACCACTGGACGCGGTTCGGCTCGCCGCCGACGACGGGCGGCCAGTTGACGCGATCGCCGTCCGGGACCGCGTGCTCGCGCAGCGCAGGCTCGATCCGCCGGCGGAGCTCGTCGTCGGGCAGGAAGCCGCGCAGCGCGTGCACGTTGCCCGCGAAGCCGTGCGCGGGGCCGAGGTACTGAACGGGGCCCTGCTCCCCGGGCAGCGTCTGCGTCCAGAGCCCCCGCTCCCACTCCTCGGCGAGCAGCTCGGCCGAGCGCCGCGCCTCGGCCTCGAGACCGGCGGCGCGCGCGGCGAGGATCGTGCCGGGCGAGCCCCAGAGCACCTCCCAGGTGGGGTTGCGCTCGTTGCCGACGACGAGCTCGCGCAGCCGCTCGTCGTCCGAGCGCGTCAGCAGCAGCGGGCCGGTCTCGCCGAGGAAGAGGCTCGCGGGCTCGTCGGCGGCGGGCGTCTCGCGGTAGAGGCGCAGCGCCTCGGCCGCGAGCGCGTCGAGGTCGAGCGACGAGCCGAGCCGGCGCAGCGCCCAGATCATCCCGGCGGCGCCGAGGTAGAGCGTCGTTCGGTCGACCGGCTCGACGTCGTCGTCGAGCTCGTGCACCGGCCAGAGCGCGCCCTCGAGGGCGGCCTCGGCGCCGGCGATGATCGTCGCGATCCCCACGCGCGCCCGTTCTTCGTCCCACCTCTCGCGCGTCATCCGCGGCCAGTCTAGGGAGAAACCCCGACGCGGAGCGCGAGCGCGGGCGCGAGGCTCACGGCGATGGCCGTCGTCTCGGTCGACTCGCTCACGAAGCGGTTCGGAACGCTCGTCGCGGTGGACGGGCTGACGTTCGCGCTCGAGTCCGGAACGGTGACGGGCTTCCTCGGCCCGAACGGCGCCGGCAAGACGACGACGCTGCGGATGCTGCTCGGCCTGGCCGAGCCGACGCAGGGCAGCGCGCTCGTCTTCGGGACGCGCTACCGCGAGCTCGCCGAGCCCGCCCGCCGCGTCGGCGCGGTGCTGGAGGCGAGCGACTTCCATCCCGGCCGCCGCGGCCGCGACCACCTGCGCACGATCGCGACGGCCGCCCGGCTCCCGGCGAGCCGCGTCGACGAGGTGCTGCGCCTGGTCGAGCTCGACGGCGCCGCCCGCCGGCGCGTGAAGGGCTACTCGCTGGGGATGCGGCAGCGGCTCGCGCTGGCGGCGGCGCTGCTCGGCGACCCGGAGCTGCTCGTGCTCGACGAGCCGGCGAACGGGCTCGACCCGGAGGGGGTGCACTGGCTGCGCGACTTCCTGCGCGCCTTCGCCGCCGAGGGGCGCACGGTGTTCGTCTCGAGCCACGTGCTCGCCGAGGTCGCCCAGACGGTCGACCGGGTCGTGATCATCAACCGCGGCCGCCTCGTCACCGAGTCGCCGCTCGACCAGCTGACCGCCCGGGTCGCAGGCGCGGTGCGCGTGCGCACGCCGCAGCGCGAGGCGCTCGAGCCGCTGCTCGCGAGCGCGGGGCTGCAGACGACGCAGCTCGACGGCGACGAGCTGCTGGTGGCCGGCGCGCAAAGCCGCACCGTCGGCGAGATCGCCGCCGCCGGCGGCATCGTGCTGCACGAGCTCGTGCAGGAGGGGAGCTCGCTGGAGGAGATCTTCCTGGAGCTGACGGCGAAGGTGCCCGCATGACCGCGCTGCTCCGCTCCGAGCTCCTGAAGCTGCGCACGACGCGCACGACCGCGGCGCTCGTCGCGGGGATGCTCGGCCTCGTCGTGCTCGTGACGCTCCTGAACGGCTACGCCACCGACGCGGCGTTCATCGCCCAGCGCGGGCACCAGTTCGAGCTGCTCGCGAACGGCTCGATCGCCTCGGCGTTCGCGGCGCTCCTCGGGGTGATGCTCTTCACCGGCGAGTTCCGGCACGGCACGATCCGCCCGACGCTGCTCGCCTCGCCGGGCCGCGGCCGCCTCGTGCTCGCGAAGCTCGTCGCGAGCACGCTCGTGGGCACCTGCCTCGGCATCGTCGGCGTCGCCGTCTCGTTCGGGCTCGGCGAGCTCGCGCTCTCCACCCGCGGCACCGCGTTCGCGCTCGACGGCGGCGACGTGGCGCTCGTGCTCGGCGGCGCGGTCGCCGCCTCGGCGCTCTGGGGCGCGTTCGGCGTCGGCTTCGGCGCGATCGTGCGCAACCAGGTGGCGGCGATCGTGATCCTGCTCGTCTGGGTGCTGTTCGTGGAGAGCATCCTCTTCGCACTCGTCCCGGGCGTCGGCCGCTACCTGCCGGGCGAGGCGGGGAACGCGCTCACCCAGATCGACGTCGCGCACCGCCTGGCGGTGCTGCCGGGCACGCTCGTCTTCCTCGGCTACCTGGTCGTCGCCACCGTCGCGGGCATCGTCGTGACCGCGCGCCGCGACGCCGGCTGACGCTGCCGAGGCACGAGACCTAACCCGCAGCTTTCGAGATCGCCGTAGCCAGCCTCGCCCGCGTCGCGTCACGGTGGCTCTCCGGCATCAGCTCGAGCCCTCGCTCGAGATCGTCGATCGCGACGAGTTTCGATCGAATGGCCTCCGCCACGAACGACATGTCCTTTGGACGGCCCGCCGCGAGCTTTGCGAGCACCAGATCGTCAACGCTGAGGAACCACGCGACTGCCGGCTTCTTCCAGAGGTCGCTTGCCGGATAGACCTTCTTCGTCAGCCTCGCTTCCCAGCCGGCAGGCGCGACCGGTGTTTCCGGGCCGACGCCGTGGCCGTAGTAGCCGAATTGCTCGTGGAAGTCCGAGCCGTCACCGAGAGCACCGTCGATCTCGATTGCTCGTGCCGGCGTCCTCAGCGGGTAGAGATCCGCCTCCATCGACTCCAGCAACTCGGCGGGCAGGTCTTCTCGAACGCCGAGAACTGCCTGGCTGCCGATGACGACGATCTCGTCGTTCGTGATCGCGGCGGCAGCTCGAATCACGTGTTCGAGCTCCGCGGCGTTCACTCTTCGAGATCCTCGACGGTGTCGATCACACGACGGCGTTCCTGCTCGGTGAGCACACCCGCGAACGGCGAGCTTTGTCGGAGGGCGCGGGAACGCTCCGAGTCCGAGCAGAGCGCGCGAGCGATGCGTGGTTCGGGCATCGCGAGAACCCGACGCCACTCGCTCGCCCATGTCGGGTGCACGCGCCCGTCCCGCTCCCAGCGAGACAACCGATGTTGTGCATCACGAACCACCTGCTTGCTCAAGCGTTGCGCAACGGCGCGGTGATACGCCAACGAGCGCAATTCCGCCTTGCGGTGGCCTTTGGTGTTCTTCACGAGCCGCGCTGGAAGCAGCGTGTGCACATCGAGGCTGTTCGCGCGGTCGCGCTGATCATGAATGACCTTCGCGAGCGCCTCCTCGCGGGGTGTCTCGGTCAGCTCTTCCACGGAGTGCAACAGGCGAACCGCCTGTCCGAGGGAGATCTCCTTGCGGCCGCGCGGCGTCGGGACGACAGGGATTTCCCCCTTTTTGATCCATCGACCGACGGTCGTGTGGCTGACGCCGAGCAGCCGGGCGACCTCCGACTGGGAAAGCGTCGGGCCGGCGGCGTCCTCGAGCAACGTGAGCACGGGATCGAGCTGCGCGCGCTCGTCGTCACCGAGCGTCCCGGTCAGCCTCCGCAGCCGGACGATGCCGCCCACGACCTGTTCCTTCGGAAGCGTCCTCTCTGCCATGGTCACAAGGATACCATGCTGGGTTCACAATCGACCGTTCTTTTGAACTCTGAATGTGCGGTCGGCTCGTAATCAGCGCCGCACGGCCCAGTGCACCTCGGCCCGCAGCGGGAACCGGAACGGCCCCCGTGGTAGCAGTGCGTCGAGCTCGCGCATGATCCGCTCGCGCTCCTCCTCGGGCCGGCTCGCGACCCAGCTCACCGACGAGGCGAAGTCGAGCACCTGGGAGCGCACCTGCACCTGCACGTGCGGCACCGTCGCCCGCTCGAGCGGCCCGAACGGCCCCCGCGCGAGCAACTCCTCGAGCGTCGGCCCCTCGTCGATCCGGTCGAGCGAGGGCTGGTGCAGCGCCTGCAGGTAGGCGCGGTAGTCGTCGGGCAGCGGCGAGGGCTCCGCGCCCTCGTTCCAGACGGCGCAGAAGACGCCGCCCGGCCGCAGCACGCGCGCGATCTCCCGCACCGCCTGGTCGTTGCGGAACCAGTGGAACGACTGCCCGGCGAAGACGCCGTCGACGAAGCCGTCGCTCACCGGGATCTCCTCGGCGCTGCCGGCGACACGCCTCCGCCTCGGGCACGACCCGCTTGAGGATCGCCCGCATCCCGTCGAGCGGCTCGAGGGCGACCACGTGCAGGTAGCGCTCGGCGAGGACGCGGGTGAGCTTCCCGGTGCCGGCGCCGAGGTCGAGCACGACCGCGGTCTCGGGCAGCGGGAGCAGGTCGAGCAGCTCCTCGGGGTAGCCGGGCCGCGAGCGCTCGTAGGCCTTGGCCGCCCGGTCGAAGCTGCGAGCCGGGTCGATCACGTCCGCTCCGCCGTGAAGACGCGTGCGGTGAGGCCGAGCGTGTAGACCCGGGCGGCGGGCACGTTGCGGGCAAGGAGCCGCCGCATGCCGCTGAACGGCTCCACCGCCACCACCTC
>CAVXLT010000006.1:0-182500 GCA_963762715.1 uncultured Thermoleophilia bacterium
ACGTACCGCTCGAGCCAGCCCGAGACGTCCCCACGGCGCATCGACCGAGTCTAGCCGCCTCCGGCGTCGTTCCAGAACGCTGATCCAGGCGGAGTTCCTCCGCCCACCGGACAATGCTAGAAGTACTGGATCGGCGGTGAGGACGGCGAACTGGTTGTCTCTGACGCGCGCGCGTGGCGTGAGTGGCTCGGGCGCAACCACACCGAGTGGGCGGGTGTCATGCTCGTCCTGGCGAAGAAGGGCACGACCTCGCCGACGAGCCTCACCTACGACCAGGCCCTCGAGGAGGCGATCTGCTTCGGATGGATCGACGGTCAGGTTCGCCGCCGCGACGAGCAAACGTACGTTCAGCGCTTCACGCCGAGGCGTGCACGGAGCCGCTGGTCGAAGCGAAACACGACCCTCGCTGAGCGGCTGATCAGCGGGGGCAGGATGCAGGCTTCGGGAATCGCCGAGGTCGAGCGAGCACAAGCCGACGGGCGTTGGGAGGCTGCCTACGCCGGCCCCGCGACGGCCCGCATGCCCGACGACTTGGCAGCTGCGCTTGCTGCCGAGCCGAACGCGAAGACGATGTTCGGACGGCTCACCAGCCAGAATCGCTACGCGATTCTGCATCGCATCGAGGCGGTGAAGCGCCCCGAGACTCGTGCCCGCAAGATCGCGGAGTTCGTGGCGATGCTCGCGCGCGGCGAGACGGTACATCCACAGAAGCCAAGGAACAACGACCAGCCATGAGCCGGACTCAGCGCGAGCGTTCTCGGAGGTCTGTGAGCGGCGGCCGGTCCGGCGCCGGACTACGACTCCCGGATCTTCCAGAAGCTGTCCTTCCGCGTGATCCGGCCGTCGGGATCGAACGCCCAGAGGTCGCATCCCCGCACCTCGATCCTGACGCCGTCGAGGGTCGTGCCGAGGATCGTCCACTCGGAGACGCCGCGTCGGCCGCACGCGAAGTGGTCGTCGAAGACCTAGATGATTGATCGGCAAATCGAGGTCGCCGCGGCTGGGGGCCTGCACACGGCGCATTGCGGCCGCCTCGCCCGGCGCCAAGGCCCACCGGCCTTGACACCGTTCGAGTCGACCACACTGCTTGGTGCAGACCCTCCCCGCGACAACCGCATTTACCGATCAACCATCGAGCGGACATCGGGAAGCCCCTCGAAGCGCGCCGCCAGACCGCGCCGTACCTCGTCCTTGCCGATGAAGCGCCGGCCCCACGGGTCGGAGCCACGCGGGCTCTCGAAGACGGCATCTTCGGCGAAATACGACATGATCGCGTCGAGATCGTGCCGGTTGAACGCCTCGAGCACGTCACGCAGCACCCCGACCGGATCGTCCTCGCGCATCCACGCCCTCCTCGATCCGAGACGCGGCGAGTCTACGGCGTCGGCTCCGACCTATGATCGGGTGATGCTTCCCGAGGGGGTCTACCACTGGACGGCGACGCATCCCGAGTGGGAGGGACCCGTGTCGGCGTATGCCATCGACGACGGAGCGCGACTGCTCCTCGCCGACCCGATCGCGGTTCCGGACGAGGTGCGGGCACTGTTCGGCTCGCGGGAGGTGGTGACGGTGCTCACCTCCACCTGGCACGAGCGCGACGCGGCGACGCTGGGGTTTCCCGTGTGGGCGCCGGCGCCCGATCGCCCGGAAGACCAGCTCGTCCCGGCGACGCGCTACGCGATCGGCGACTCGCTCTTCGGGCTGGAGGCGTATCCCGGCCGCGAGGGACAGCTCGACCTCGTGCTCTGGAGCGAGCGGATTGCCGCGGTGATCGCCGGCGACACGCTGGTCGACCTGGGCAACGGCCTCGAGATACCCGACACCTGGCTGCCCGAAGGCGTCACGGTCGAGCAGGTGGCGGCCGGGCTGAGACCGCTGCTCGACAAGCCCGTCGCGGTCATTCTGCCGACACACGGCGAGCCCGCCGACCGTGCCGCGCTCGAACGCGCCCTCGCCTGATCCGTCCGTCGCGCAGACTGGTCGGGGTGCGCTCAGTTGCCGACGGCGGGGTCGGGCATGAACTTCCGCACCTCTTGCGGACACCGGCAGGCGGCGGCGGTCCTCGCTGCCCACTTCAGCGCCTCCTCGCGTGAGGGAACATCGACGACGCAGAACCCGCCGACGGCCTCCGGGAGCCCGCCCTCCGAGACCGTCCCGTCCACGGCCACGATGCTCGCTCGCCGGTGCTCGATCCCTCCTCCGAACACCCACACGCCCGCAGCCATGGCCTCCTGAACGACCTGGTGCGCCGCCTTGGCCACGGCAGGCATGTCCTCGTCGGGGATGTGGTCCATCGCGTGGGCATCGAACGAGATCAGGTAACGCGGCATCTGGCGACTCCTCGTGTCCCGGGAACGACGGCCTCAGCCGTGGGGCTCGCGCGGCCGGTGCGACGACGAGTAGACGTCCTTTCGCCTGATCAGGCCGCCCTCCAGTGGGAAGACGTCGACCCCGTCCCATTCGCGGCCACCGGCGCGCGCCGTCCATTCGCAGACGGCGAAGCCTTCGCCGCAGTTCAGGCTCCGCGTCGAGAACCGAAGATCCGGGTGTTGCCGGAAGATCTCGGCGATGTGCTCGCGGACGGGCCCGGCTCCCTCGGCACGCTCGTCTGCCGTGTGATTGTGGAAGACGACCTGGGGATGGTGCAGCGACGCGATCGTCTCGAGGTCCTGCCGGTTCCACGCGTCGTTGTAGCGCTCGACCAGGGCACGCACGTCGGTTTCGATCTCATCCCTCCAGGTAGCCGGCATCCCAGCCGCCTTCGTAGGCGCCGGCCGGGCTCGAGCCGATCGACAGCACGACCGTGCCAGGCGCCTGTGCGACCGCGACCCGCTCGAGTGCCGGGTCCCTGATGCACACGCACGTCCCGGCCGGCGCGTCGACGTCCTCACCGCCGACGGTGAACAGCGCCCGGCCGCTGAGCACGAGGTAGAGCTCCTCATGGCCGCTTCCGCTCTCGTCATGACGCTTGATCACCTCGTCCTGCGGGCCGCCGCGCCACGCGTTGACACCGAAGGCGGTGATGCCGAAATGGTGGCGGATCGGCGCCCAGTACGGCCACTGCTCGGCTGCGATCTCGTTCAGGTCCGTTGCGGTCCAACCAGGCACGGCGGAGATCCTTTCACCACTCGCGCTCGGGAGCAACTCCATCCTTGCGGATTCAGGAGACCTTCGCGGGACGGTCGAGGGTCGGCGACACACCGCTGGAGGACGTTCAGCTCGACCCGGATCCTGCGGTGGTCCCACGGGCGCCGGTGACGAGGCGCTCCCGGTCGAACATGCGTGAGACTGCGCGCCAGGCGGCAATGTCGAGTGCCAGCAGCGCGAGCGCGAGGCCGACGGCGAGCGGCACGCTCGGCGTGAGCACGCGGAACGAGATGAGGGCGATGAAGCCGAGTGCCGGCAAGCTCCCCAGGGTGGCGAGCTGTTGCGCGACGCGGACGTCGCGTGCACGCACGGACATGGCGATCCCGACCCAGATCGCCCAGATCGCGATCAGGGGCGTGAAGAGCACCTGGGCAAGCACCTGCGGGGTGTGCAGCACCGCGGCGCTGACGGCGTGCGCGGCGCCGAGCCGAACCGTCACTGCGAAGATCGCGTAGATCGTAAAGGCGACGCTCACCGAGGGCAGGAACGCCGCAGCCGCCTTGCCGAGCAAGAGCTCCTCGCGGCGGATGGGCGTGGTCAGAAACGGCTCGAGCGTCCCCTGGTCGCGCTCGCCGATCACGGAGTAGGCGGCGATGATCGGCGGGATGACCGCGGGCACGACGAGCAACAGCAGCGAGGTGATGCCGACGGAGCGGTCGACGACCGTGGCGGTCACCGATCCGGGGATGCGGAGCAGCGCGATCGTCGGCGAGATGAGGAAGACGAGCGGCATGACCGCCGTCGTCGTGACCGTGAAACGGTTGCGCCGATAGTCACGCAGCTCCTTGCGCACGACGGCGGCGATGCGTCCCACGCTCATCGCGCGCCCGCTTCCACGTCGTCGTCGATCAACTCGAGATAGACGTCCTCGAGCGAATGGCGCTGCTCGGCGAGCGAAAGGACGTCGACGCCGGCGGCGACGAGCGCCCGGGCCACAACGGGGGCTGCGACTCGCACGTCGGAGACGGCGAGCTCGTATCGGCCGCCGTCGCGGCTCTCCCAGCTCGTCACTCCCTGCAGGCCGGCGAAGACGCGCCCGGGGTCTGCGAGCGGCGAGGCGGTCTCGACGACGAGGGCCTTCCGAAAGAGCCGGTCGCGGAGCTCGTCGGTGCGGCCGAGGGTGCGCAGGCCGGTGTTGAGGATGGCGACCCGGTCACACAGACGCTCGGCCTCTTCGAGCCGGTGCGTCGTCAGGAACACCGTCACGTCGCGCTCGCGCAAACCGTCGATCAGCTCGTGGACCTCCCGGCTCGCGACCGGATCGAGCCCGGACGTCGGCTCGTCGAGGAACACGATCGCCGGGTCGTTGAGGAGCACGCGCGCAAGGCCGACGCGCTGTCGCAGCCCCTTCGAGAGGCTTCCGCACAGGTCGTTCGCGCGGGTGCGAAGGTTCACCGCGTCGAGCGCCGCCGCGATCCGAGCATGCGGCTGCTCGATGCCGTACAGGCCGCCGAAGAACTCGAGGTTCTCGGTCACGGTGAGCCGCAGGTAGAGACCGGGATTCTCCGGCATCACCGCAATCCGCTGCCGAATCGCGACGCCGTTCGCCGGGGCGAGTGGGAGCCCGGCGACGACTGCAGAGCCGGAGGTCGGCGCGATCAGCGTCCCGAGCATTCGCACCGTCGTCGTCTTCCCGGCGCCGTTCGGGCCGAGAAACCCGAACACCTCGCCCGCGTCGACCGTGAACGAGACGTCGTCGACCGCGATGCGCTCGCCGAATCGCTTCGTCAGATGGTCGACGACGAGCGCCGGCCCGGTCGACGCCCTCTCGGCGTGCGCCGGAACCGACGGGTCGCTTGGCCTGGAGGCTCGGGGGCTCGGGCGGCTCGGTCACCTCCGGCACCTCTCCGATCGGCGGCGTCTCGGCGACCCGGCCGCCGCCGGTGGCACGCGCGATGATCGCGTACGCCGCGAGAATCGCGATGGTGACGGGCAGCCTGGCGGGCGAGCCGCGCAGCGCCACGAGCACGCCCGCGACGAGCGCGAGCGCGGCCACGGTGACCAGCCAGCCTTGCCGGCTCGCCGGCCGCCAGCCGAAGCCGACGCCGCGACGGCGGAACCACTGCTTCTCGGACCTTTGCTGCATCTACAACCTGTGCTGCATCTAGGCGGGTCGCCTCGCGGCGGTCCACCGTTGACGACCATAGCCGCACGGCTCGACCGGGGCCGTTCGCGTCGACGCCGGACCGATGAGGTATGGCTCTCCGATGGGTCTTCGGAGATACGCAGCGTTCCTCCCCGCGAGCAAAGGAGCATCGGATGGCGAGCAAGGTCGTCGCACTCATGTCGATGTCTCTCGGACGGGTACGTCGCCGACCCGGACGACGGGTTCGACGAGGTGTTCGACTGGTACTTCGCAGGTGACGTCGAGGTCGCCACGGCGAGCGACGAGCTCCGGCATGACGTTCCGGGTCTCGGCGCCCAGCGCCGGCCACCTGAGACGCCTGCAGGCCGAGGTCGGGGCGATGCTCACCGGCCGGCGCACGTTCGAGCGCGCCGACGGCTGGGGTGGACGGCACCCGTGGGACGGTCCCGCGTTCGTCGTCGCCCACGCCGTGCCCGACGGGTGGCCGCGGCCCGGCTCGACCGTCCACTTCGTCCCGGACGGCGTCGAGAGCCGCCGTTGCCCGGGCGAAGTCGGCGGCCGGGTCGAAGGCGGTGGGTGTCCACGGCGCGCAGACGATCCAGCAGTGCCTGAATGCCGGCCTGCTCGACGAGATCCACATCGATCTGGCCGCCGTGCTGCTCGGCGCAGGCGTGCGGCTGTTCGACCACCTCTCGAACACCCCGGTCGTCCTCGGAGACCCGACCGTCGTCGCCGGAGTGGGCGTCACACATCTCCGCTATCCGGTGCGCACGCCGTAGGCCAATCGGCGCACGAGAATTCGCCCGCTGCCATGATGCGGCGGTGACGTTCGAAGAGGCACGGTCAGATGATCCTCGACCTCGCCCGCACCCACAGCGGGCTCGTGACGGCGGCAGACGCCGAGGCCGACCCCGGGCTCGACTCCGACCGGGCAACCGCGTCGGCTGCGGCGCACGCCCTGGCGGGGTCGACGAACGCCTTCGGGTCGCTGCGCGAGGACGACGGCGGCTGGTTCCCCTACGCGGAGATCCGGTTCACCGACCTGCGCTCGAAGAGCTGAACCTGGAGGCGCTCGAGGCGTGGCCGGCAATTGCGGCCCCGCGCCGGGGAGAGGTGGCGCGGGGCCGCTGCCGTATTGCCGAGCGTGAGGATCTGAAGAAATCAGAGCCCCCAAGCACGGACTACCTTCCTGCTCGAGCCGAGGAGTCCTGTCTCGTGTTGCGAGCCCGGAAACCAACGCGTACTTCCCCGCATCCGCGGAGCCGTTGCGACTCGGATGCCGGAACGTCCGCGCGGAACGAGACTCGGGGCGATGACATCGTCCAACGGGTCGGCGCCGGTCGACGTCGAGGAGCTCGGCGCCCAGTGGCACCGGTCGCTCGACGCGGCGCAGTCCGCGCTGACAGCGGCGCACACGCTGCTCGGGCCGGACGACGTCCGCGAGCACGCGCATGTCCTGGCCGTCGAGCGCAAGGACGTCGTGCACCTCCTGCAGGTGCTCGCGCGCGACCGGCGGGCCACCGGACGGTTCTCGCACCTGGCCGTCGCGCAGCGCGACGTACGGCGCCTGCTCGGGCTCGCGCCCGACGTCACCGCCTGCATCTTCAACCTCGACGGCGTGCTGGTCGGGAGCGCCACCGTGCATGCCGCCGCGTGGCGCGAGACGTTCGACCGGTTTCTCGTCGCGAGGGGAGAGCGCACGGGCGGCGCCTGGGTACCGTTCGATCCGATCGGCGACTACTACCGCTGCATCCACGGGAAGCCGCGGCTCGACGGTGTACGGGCGTTCCTCGAGAGCCGTGGCATCCGGTTGGAGGAGGGCGCCGCGCAGGATCCCCCGGGGGCGGAGACCGTCCACGGGCTGGCGAACGCGAAGCGTGACGCGCTCGTCCGTCGGCTGAGCGCACACACCCTGAGCGCGTTCGAGGGTTCCCGCCACTACCTCGAGATCGCGCGTGACGCAGGTGTGCACCGCGCGGTGATCTCCGCCAGCGCGAACGCTCGCCTGATGCTCGAAGGGGCGGGGCTCACGACGCTCGTCGAGGACTGCGTCGACGGCACGACGATGGCGCAGGAGCACCTCCGGGCGAAGCCGGAAGCCGACACGCTCCTCGCGGCCTGCGCAAGGCTCGGGGTCGAGCCGGCGCATGCGGCCGCGTTCGAGACGACGCGGGCCGGCGTCACCGCGGCGCGACTCGCCGGCTTCGAGCTCGTGATCGGTGTCGACGCCGACGGCAACGGCGCGCGTGAGCTCGAGGAGGCCGACCGCGTCGTGACGGGGCTCGCCGACCTGCTCGCCGTGGCCGCGTGAGCGTCGCCGGCCCGACAACGGTCTGCGGCCTGCCGGCGGGCATCCGCGCCTGCCTCTTCGATCTCGACGGCGTCCTGACCGACACCCGAACCCTGCACGTCCGCGCCTGGACGGAGATGTTCGACGGATACCTGTCGGGGCACACCGAGCCGTTCGTTCCCTTCGACCCCGACGCCGACTATCGCGACTACGTCGACGGCAGGACTCGCTACGACGGTGCGCGCGCCTTCCTTCGCTCGCGGGGCATCGACCTGCCCGAGGGAGACCCGTCCGACCCGCCGACGCGCGAGACCGTCTGCGGGCTCGCCAACCGGAAGAACGAGCTGGAGCTCGCCCTGATGGCCCGGGAGGGGATCGTCGCGATCCCAGGCTCGGTTCGATATGCGCAGGCCGCTCGCCGTGCTGGGCTGGGGCGGGCGGTGGTCTCGTCGAGCGCGAACTGCCGCGCCGTGCTGGCTTCCGCGGGTATCGCCGACCTCTTCGACGAAGTCGTCGACGCCGTCGTCGCCCGGCGGCGAGGGCTCCGCGGAAAGCCCGCACCGGACACGTTCAGCGCAGCGGCGCAAGCGCTCGGTGTGGACGAGCCGCACGCGGCCGTCTTCGAGGATGCAACCGCGGGGGTGACGGCGGGGCGTTCCGGCGGGTTCGGCTACGTCGTCGGAGTCGACCGTGGGGGCAACCGCGACGCGCTTCTCGGCGCGGGCGCCGACACCGTCGTCGAAGACCTGTCCGAGCTGCTCGGCAAGACTCGCGAGTGCGCACCGGGCTCTCCGGACGCGCCGCAGTGACAGCGCCGTGAGGATGCGGCACGCACTCGCACGCTCTGCATCGGCCGCACGCGGGTCGCACTGAAGCGCGCTCAGGAGCTCGGCGGAAGATCGTGCCTGCCGCCGAGCAGGTCGGCGAGTCCCTGGCGCAGTCCCTCGAGCCGCGAGCCGGACGGGTCGAACCGCTCCCGGGCGCGCACCAGCCGGTCGGGGCCGTAGAAGAGCGCGGCCCAGACCGAGCCGGGGCGGGCGAGCCGATACGCCGCGAGGAGCCCGACCGGCGGCAGGAAGATGCTGAGCAGGCCGAGCGTCAGCTTGCCCTTCAGGCAGGTCACGATCGAGAGCACGATGTTCAGGCAGATCACGGCGAAGCCGACGATGCGCGGGATCTCCGTCTGGTCGTGGATCCCGAACGGTGAGACGCCGGTCAGCAGGAGCAGGCCTAGCAGCGTCCAGATGATGCTGACCTCGATCGAGTGGCGACCCTCCGGTGTCCAGTAGACGTCGCGCAGGTGCACCGTCAACGCGAACTCGTCGAGCACGAACGCCGCACCGACGCCGAACCCGACCGCGAGCAGGTCGAGGCCGATGTCGCGTGGCTGGAAGGCGAGCTCGAGCATCCCGCACGTCAGCGTCAGCACGTTGCCGACGACCAGGTGGTGCAGGTGCACGTCACCCACCCGGCCGCTGCCCCAGCGACGGGCGCGCGCGAGCCGCGTGTAGAGGCGGGTGACGGCGAAGGTGAGGAGCGACGCTCCCAGCATCAGCAGCAGGGGCTCGCGGCCGCCCAGCCCGAAGCGGTGGAACTTGATCGCGTCCAGTGCGAGCAGGGTCATCGGTCACATCCTGTCGTGCCCGGCGCAGGGAAGCCGGAATCGACCTCTCACAGGCTCGACGGGGCAGGATCGAATCGCATCGTGGCCGTCACCGATTCGGATCGCGGGCGCCTCGCTCATGCTCTCTTCATGGCGCCGTCACTTGAATTGCGGCGTGATCTCGTTGCGGCGCGCGGTGCTGTCCCCGGCTGAGGCAACGCCGTCCCGAGGCGGCGACGACGCGCGGTCCGGGCGGCGGGCGCGTGCGGCCGCACACCGCCGCCGGAGGCGCAAGCGGCGGATCGTCCTCGCGGGGGTCGCCGTCGTCCTCGCACCCGTCGTGTACTCGTACGTCTCGACGATGATGCGGCCGTCGAGCCTGCCGCTCTCGATCCGAAGCGTCGAGTGGGTGCGGACGCACCATGGCGCGTTCATCGTCAACACGGCCGAGCGGTTCTACTACTCCTGGACGGCGCCGGCGAAGGGTGGGCCTCCGCTGCGGACGCTGCCGACCGTGGGCGTCACCGCGGCGCACACAGCGGCGCGACGAGTGGTGCACGCGTACGCCCCGCCGCGTATCGCCCCTGCGATCCGGCCCGCGCTGCCGGGGGAGGGCGTCTGGAACCCCACCGGACGGTGGGCCGCCGGCGCTCCCGAGATGTACGTGACGACGTTCCGCACGGATCCGGTGTATCCGCGGATCGTCGCGTACGCCGCCTGGTTCGACCACACGCGCACCCAGCTCGCGCTGTACCCGGGACGCTACGAGCCGCCGGGGGCCTCGCCGCGCGGGCCGATGGAGGTGCCGCAGGCCGAGCGGTGGCGGCTGCTCGCGACCTTCAACAGCGGGTTCATGTACCGCGACAGCCACGGCGGCTTCTTCGTGAACGGCCAGACGGTCCAGCCGCTGCAGCGCGGCCAGGGAACGATCGTCGCGCTACGCGTCCGGGCGCGTGGACGTCCTCAGCTGGCACGGCGGCGAGGCGCCGGGCAAGCAGGTCGTCGCCGCCCGCCAGAACCTGCCGCTGATCGTCCACGACGGTCGTCCGAATCCGCTGCTCGCCGACAACTCGCGCTGGGGAACCACCCTCGGGAACGCGATCCGCGTGTGGCGCTCCGGTGCGGGGGTCGACCGGCACGGCAACCTCATCTACCTCGCCGCACCCGACCAGACCGCCGCGAGCCTCGCCGACGCGCTGATCCGGGCCGGCGCGGTGCGCGCCGTCGAGCTCGACATCAACGCCGAGTGGCCGAGCCTCGTCACGTACGGGCCCGGCGGCGTCGGCAACGCGACGAAGGTCGTGCCGAACACCCAGCAGCCGACGAACCGCTACCTCGTCCCGGACGACCGGGACTTCTTCGCCGTCTACCGCCGCACGACCGCCGCGGCGCTCCGCCATGTGCCCTTCCACTGATCGCTCGCTGCTCCGGCTCGGCGTCGTCTGCCCGATGGCGAACGAGGAGCGCTCGGCGGTCCGCTTCGCCGAGGCCGTGCTCGACGAGTGCACCGAGGCGGGGTTCGGAGAGATCGCGATGTTCGCGATCCTCGACACGGTCTCGCGCGACACCACCCGGGCGCAGCTCGAGGAGTATGCGCGGCGCCGGCCCGAGCTGCAGGTCGTCTGGGCGCCCGAGAGCCGCGGCGTCGCCGACGCCTACCTGCGCGGGTACCGCGAGGCGCTCGCGGCAGGGAGCGACTGGATCCTCGAGATCGACGCCGGCTTCAGCCACGACCCGGCGGAGATCCGGTAGCCTGCTCGACGCGATGCACGGGCGCGACTGCGTCTTCGGGACCCGCTTCGCGGGTGGCGGGACGAGCCGGGCGACGGTCCGCAGGCGCGCGATCAGCCGGGGCGGCACGCTGCTGACGAACGCGCTGCTCGGTACCCGGCTGTCCGACATGACGGGCGGCTTCGAGCTCTTTCGGCGCGGCGCGCTGCAGGCGGTGCTCGAGCGAGGGATCCGCTCGAAGGGGCCGTTCTTCCAGACCGAGGTCAAGGTGCACTGCCGCAAGCTGCGCGTCGCCGAGGTGCCGATCCACTACGACGCCGCGAGCCACCCGGTGGGACGCGTCGCCCTGCGCGAGGCGCTCGCGAACCTCGCGTGGCTGTTCGGGCGCCGGCTGGCGGGGAGCCTCTGATGGCCGGCCCGAGATGTCTCGTCGTCACCTCGATGGCCGAAGCCCACGGCGGGCCTGCGCGCGCTGGCGGACGGTGCTGCGCGGCACGACGTCGAGTTCCTCCTCGTCGGCGACGAGGCGAGCCCGCCCGACTTCGAGCTCCCGGGCTGCGAGTTCTACGGTCTCGCCGAGCAGCGCACTCTCGACTTCGACCTCGCGAGGATCGCGCCGACCCGGCACTACGCCCGCAAGAACCTCGGGTACCTGCTCGCGATGCAGCATGGTGCCCGTTGCATCGTCGAGACCGACGACGATTCCGTCGCCTACGATTCGTTCTGGCAGGAGCGCGCCCGCCTGCAACGCCTCCCGGTCGCCACGGCACCGGGCTGGGTGAACGCCTACCGCTACTTCGCGGACGCGCCGATCTGGCCGCGCGGCTTTCCGCTCGACGACGCGCGCAGCGCGGTCACGGCGCGGGAGTCGCTCAGCGCCGCCGAGGTGGACTGCCCGATCCAGCAGGGGCTCGTCGACGTCGATCCCGACGTGGACGCGCTCTACCGGCTGCTGCACGAGCTTCCGTTCTCGTTCGACGACCGGCCCAGCCTGGCACTCGGCCCGGGGTCGTGGTGCCCCTTCAACAGCCAGAACACGACCTGGTGGCCGGATGCGTACCCGCTTGTCATACCTGCCGAGCACGTGCTCGTTCCGGATGACGGACATCTGGCGGAGCTTCGTCGCCCAGCGCATCGCCTGGGTGAACGGCTGGAGCGTGCTGTTCCACGCGGCCACCATCCGCCAGGAGCGGAACAGCCACGACCTGATGCGCGACTTCCGGGACGAGCTGACGGGCTACCTGGAGAACCGGGCGATCTGCGCGGCGCTCGAGCGGCTCGACCTGCACCCGGGCGCCGCGAGCGTCGGACGCAACCTCCTCCGCTGCTACGAGCTGCTCGTCGAGCGCGGCTGGCTCGCCGAGGCCGAGCTGCCGCTCGTCCGCGCGTGGCTCGTGGACGTGGAGGGAGTCGCGCCGGCTGCGACTCCCTCCACGTCCGGGCTGCGTTCCGTCCGGCCCGTGTAGAGGCTTGATGCGCATTTGCGGGCATACGCGGCTGGTGCGCCGGACGCGGCGCGGCTCGGCCGCGTCGGGCTTGCCCGTAACCACCGCTACGGGCTGCGCCCGCCCCGTCCGATCCGCTTGGTCAGGCGCATCCCCGCGCACACCCCAACACACATCAAGCCTCTAGCCGACGACGATCTGCACGAGCCGCCTGGTCGAGACGCCCCCGAGTAGGTTCCCGCCGGGCTTGCGCGCGCGGACGAACATCACGAGCGCCGTGCCGCGTAGCGAGCGGCAGCCGCGCCGTGGGCGTGATCGTGAGTCGTCGCCCACCCGTCGGCGTCGGTCGGCACCTCACGGCCGGACGCGACCCAGCTGTAGGGGATGCCGAGTGCGTAGACGAGGGCGCCCTGGACCGGGCGGCCGTCGTGGTTCGTGACGCGGAAGCGTGCGACGAACGGGTCGTGCGAGTGGAGCTTGCTCGGAGAGAACTGGAGGTTCGAGACGACGAGCCGGTCGGGCAGGGCGACCGAGGCGATGTTCACCGGGCCGGTCGTGGCCGTCGTCGTGGTGGTGGGCGGTGCCGCAGGCGCTGCTGCGACGGGCTTCGTCCGCGACGAGTTGAGGAACACGACCTTGCCGCCGCTCGTCGCCTTGATCTGCACGAACAGCGAATGACCCTGGTCGGCGGCCGCGACCGTGTAGCTCTGCAGCTTTGCGCCCGCGATCGGCGAGCAGCCACCCGAGGTGCAACGGGTCCACTGGTAGGTGAAGGTGATCGGCTGCGCGCTCGTCCACGTGCCGGGATCGGCGGTCAGCTGCGCGCCCACGACGGCGGAGCCCCGCACTGACGGCGGAACCGCGTCGTGCAGCGCGGTCGACACACCGGTCGGAGTCATCTGCGAGAGCGCAAACGTGGTGCCCCCGTTGTTGTGAGCCTTGACCTGCATGATCAGACCCTGATTCACGTCGGCCGACGTGATCGTGTAGACCGGCTTCTTCGCACCCGGAATCGGGGAGCAGCTCGTGAAGACCGGCGTCGAGCAGCGGAGCCACTGGAAGGTGTAGTAGATGGTCGGCGTCCCGGTCCACGAGCCGACCGACGCCGAGACGACGTCGTGCTGACGGAACGTCGTAGAGGACGCGTAGATCATCGGACGTGCGGTGTTGACGGGTTTCTGGGCGGCGCGGATCGCAGCGATCGCACTCGGGATGCCCACGGCCAGCGCCAGCGCCAGTACGAGGCCGGCGAGGATGGGTGTGGGGCGTCGGGTCGGCCTGTCGGCAGTCATCGTCTCCCAATCTCCTTGTCGTCGACGGCTTTTTCAGCCTAGTACACGATAAACGCGTAACCCGTCATGAAAGGGGCTAAACTTCCGCATCCCTCCATGACAGCGGCCGACTCCCTCACGTCCGCGGACTTCCAGAGCGCCGTGGCGCTCCGGCAGGCGCTGCAGGCGTTCACCCGCGCGAGCGAGCGGGTGCTGCGCTCACACGGCTTGACGAGCGAGCGCTACCAGCTGTTGCTGGCGATCAAGGCTGCCGAGCTGGGCGGGGCGCAGGTGACGGTTGGCGATCTGGCCCGCTCGCTCGAGCTCGCCGTGAGCACGGCGACGCAGCTCGTCCGCCGCGCCGAGAACCTCGGCCTCGTCCGGCGTGAGCATGCCGAGCGAGACGCGCGCATCCGTCACCTCCGGCTGACCGGCGAGGGGGAACGGCGCCTCGCCGCCGCGGTCGGCGAGCTGCGAGAGGACCGGGGGAGGTTGCTGAGCCTTCTCGGCGGCGACGTGGTCGTGAGTCAGAGCGGTTCCGCGTACCGGGACATGCCGCCGTCGACGAAGTAGGTCGCGCCGGTGACGTAGCTCGAGCTCTCGGAGGCGAGGAACACGGCGACGCTCGCCACCTGCTCCGGCGTGCCGAGTGCGCCGAGCGGGATGATGCGCTGGAGCTCGTGGATCTTCGAGGGGTCGCCGAGGGTGCGCGCGTTGATGGGTGTGGCGATCGCACCCGGGGCGATGTTGTTGACGCGGATCCCGTGCGGGGCGAGCTCCACCGCCGCGTTCCGCATCAGCATCCGCAGGCCGCCCTTCGAGGCGGCATACGAGGCGAAGCCCGGAAACGCGACGTCCTCGTGGATCGAGGAGATGTTCACGATCGACCCGCCGCGGCCGGCGTCGCGCATCGCGCGGGCGGCCGCCTGCAGGCAGCAGAACGCCCCGCGCAGGTTGACCGCGACCACGGCGTCCCAGTCGGCGGCCTCGATCTCGAGGAGCGGGGCGGAGTGCTCGATGCCGGCGTTGTTGACGAGCACGTCCAGCCCGCCGAGCCGCTCGACGGTCGTGTCCACGAGCGAGCGGGCCGCGGTGGGATCGGAGACGTCGGCCGGTACGGCGATCGCCCGGGGGAGGGAGGCGGCGTGCTGCTCGGCCTCGTCACCGTAGGACTGCCACCAGTTGATGCAGACGGCGGCCCCAGCGTCGGCAAGCGCCTGGGCGATCGCCTTGCCGATGCCGCTGCCGGCGCCGGTGACGATCGCAACCTTCCCCGTCAGGTCCACGGCGGCATTCTCCCGGACCGCGCCGCCCGCCGAGGTCGTTACCCGTAGCCCTGCGAGACGGGGACCGAGGCTGCTGCCGTCCTCACTTCGCCCGACACGAGCCGCGCGCGGACATCGACGCGAACTCGTTGCGAGGCGTCGGCCAGCCGGGCGACGGACGGGTCGGAGAAGAACGCCTGCCAGAAACGTCCGGCGGCGTACTCACCGCTGCCGCCCGGCCCGGTGACGAGGATGAGCGTGTGCCCATGGAGATCGGCAGAGACCGAGGTGGCGGGGCGCGGGACCCAGACTGCGAGACCCACCCGCGTGCAGGGGTTGCGCCGCGCCTGCCTGCAGGCCAGGCCGACGTACGGAAGCCGGTGTAACCGAAGCGTCCCGCGGTCGGACGAGCCGCAGCCGACGACGAACGCCGCTGCGGCAAGCACCAAGGCGAGGCGGATCACTACCGCTCCTACGCTCTCCGCGCCTGCCGGGGTCCATGAGGCACGCCCAAACCGCGCCGTGGGTCGAACTGGTGTCAGACACTTAAAGGTGTCTGACACCGGTTCGAAGTGAGGCGCGGCCCGGCTCACCGGCCGCGCCGCCGCGGGATTACGGCGGGGCCTGCCGGGGCAGGCGGAGCGGGATGGCAGACGAGCACGCAACCGAGGGCGACCGCGCCTGGCGCGAGCGCACGCAACGGACGAACGAGCAGGCCGAGCAGCTGCAGCCGCCGCACGACCCGGCGGACGAGCGCGGGAACCCCGTGCCCGCGAAGCCCGACGCTCCCGCCGACTGACCGGCCAGCGGCCGGCTGCGAGACGGCCGGTCGGCCCCCGCGAGGGTTCCTGCCGTGACAACGAGCCGCCGCCCTGAATGGGCCAAACGGCCCTTGCCCGCCGCGGGAGGGTGCGAGATGATCGACACGAACCCCCCGACATGCGGCACCTTCTTCTCGGCCTGCTCGTCGTGCTCTGCCTGCCCGCGGCGGCCCAGGGCGGCGGCCGCGTTTCGCCGGTGCGCGTCTCCGCGTTCTACTACCCCTGGTACGGCACGAGCGCGGACGACGGCTCCTACGAGCATTGGGCGCAGCGGAACCACGCACCGCCGGACGACATCGCGTCGTCCTACTACCCCGCGGAGGGGCTCTACTCGTCCACCGACCGGCTCGTGGTCGCCCAGCAGATGGACGAGGTCCGGGCGGCCGGGATCGACGAGATCGCCGTCTCCTGGTGGGGCAAGGGGTCGCCCGAGGACGCGCGGCTCGCCGAGGTCGTCGCCGCCGCGCGACAGGACGGGATCGCGGTGGCGGCGCACCTCGAGCCGTATCCGGGCCGCACGGCGGCGGGAACGGCGGCGGACGTCGCCTACCTCGAGGGCTACGGCATCACGACCTTCTACGTGTACCGGCCGTTCGACCTGCCCGTGGCCGACTGGACGGCGGTGCAGGGGGAGCTGCACGCCGGCGGGGCGACGCTCTTCGCCCAGACCGCGCTCGCCGGAGCCGCGGCCGCGGCCGGCTTCGACGGCGTCTACACCTACGACATCGTCGTGTACGGCGCCGACAAGTTCAGGCGCCTCTGCACGGAGGCGCACGCGATGCACCTGCTGTGCGCCCCCTCGGTCGGGCCCGGCTACAACGCACGCCGGGGAAGCGGCGACCCCCGCGTGAAGCCGCGCCGACACGGCCGCACCTACGACGCGATGTGGTCGACCGCGATCTCGGCGGGGGCGGATCGCGTCACGATCACGTCCTTCAACGAATGGCACGAGGGCACCCAGATCGAACCGGCGTCGACCGTGCGGCGCCGGGGCCTCTATCGCTATCTCTCCTACGACGGCGCGTGGGGGCTCCACGGCGCGGGCTCGGAGCTCGCCTACCTCGAGCGGACGCGCTACTGGTCGGATGTCTTCCGCAGCACGTTCCCGGTGCAGCTGAAGATCAGGCACTCGTAGAGCCCCTCCGCGTCGGCGTCGCGCAGCTGCGGATGAGCGACGTCGACGAGAGCGTCCGGCCAGCTCTCGAGCCCGAGCGCCGACGCTCCCTCGGCGGCGCCGATGCGGAGCAGGTCGTCGACCGGGACGACGCCGCGCTTCCCGGTCTGGCGGCGTGCGATCCCCTCGAGCTCGCGGAGCTCCTCGAGCGGGTCGATGCGGACGTTCGAGTCGCTGCCGATGCAGACGGCGATCCCGCGGTGGCGCACGCGGGCGACCGGCAGGAAGCCGTCGCCGAGGTTCGCCTCGGTCGTCGGACAGACGCAGATGCGTGCCGCCGCCGCGGCGAGCAGGTCGAGCTCGTGCCCGTCGGCGTGGGTGGCGTGGACGACCGTCGTGTGCGGCCCGAGGCACCCTTCCCGGTCGAGGAGCTCGATCGGCCGGAGGCCGTGCTCGGCCAGGCAGTCCTCGATCTCCCGCGGCTGCTCGTCCGCATGGACGTGCAGCGGCAGCCCGTGCTCCTCTGCGTACGCACCGAGCTCGCGCAGAGCTCCGGCCGGGCACGCGCGGACGGAGTGGGGGGCGACACCCACGCGGATGCCGGCGTCGCGGAGCCGCTCGAGCCCCCGCAGGTAGTCGGCCACCGACTCCTGCCGGAAACGAGGGCTGCCGCCGCGCAGGTAGCAGGCGGCGAGCAGGACGAGCTCGATACCCGCCTCGGCGGCAGCCTCCGCTGCCGCCAGCGCCTCGTCGACTCCCAGGTAGTGGAACTCACCGACGGCGGTGAAGCCGTTCTCGCGCAGCTCTCGGTAGACGAGTGCGTACTCCCGCCGGATCTGCTCGACGGAGAGCGACTCGGCGAGCGCGATCATCTCGTCGCGCCAGGCCCAGAAGTCGCCGCCGCGCGACCGCCCGCGCAGCGCGCGCTGGAAGGCGTGACAGTGGGTATCCACGAAGCCGGGCAGAGAGAGCGGCCGCACGCCCGTATCCTGTCAGCGTGATCGGGCGCGCACAGCTGCCGAATGCCCTGACGATCGGGCGGATCGTCCTGATCCCGGTCTACGTCGTGCTGATCACCACCGCCGCCGGGGGACGCTCCTGGCCGGCGGCGATCGTCTTCGGCGTCGCCGGGATCACCGACCAGGTCGACGGCTTCCTCGCGCGGCGCTGGCACGTCGAGTCGGCGTTCGGCAAGATCGCCGATCCGCTTGCCGACCGCCTGATGATCGACGCAGCGGTCGTGCTGCTGATCCACGCCGGACGCCTGCCGTGGGTCGCGCTCGTGATTCCGGCCCGCGACCTCGTGGCGCTGGCCGGGACGCCTATCCTGATGGGACGCGGGTACGAGTTCCAGGTGAACCTGCTCGGGAAGGCGGCCACCTGGCTCCTGTACGCGTCGCTCGGCTTCGTGATGGTCACGCACAAGGCGACCCACTGGCCGCTCTGGATCTTCTGGACCGGGCTCGTCCTCGCCGTGGCCGCGCTCGTCGAGTACGCGCTGAAGGCGAAGCGGGAGGCGTTCGCGTGAAGGCGGTCGTGATGGCGGGTGGGGAGGGGACCCGGCTGCGCCCGCTCACCTCGAACCAGCCGAAGCCGATGGTGCCGATCGTCGGCAAGCCGTGCGTCGAGCACATCCTGGAGCTCCTGCGCGGCCACGGCTTCGACGACGTCGTCGTGACGGTGGCATTCCTGCCGCAGGCGATCAGGTCGTACTTCGGAGACGGCGAGACGATGGGGATCGACATCGAGTACTCGGTCGAGGAAAGCCCCCTCGGAACCGCCGGCTCGGTGCGGCTCGCCTCCGACCGGCTCGACGATACGTTCCTCGTCATCTCGGGCGACGCCCTCTGCGACATCGACCTCAACCGCATCGTCGAGGCGCACAAGGAGAAGGGCGCCGCCGTCACGATCGGGCTCAAGTCGGTCGAGAACCCGCTCGAGTTCGGGATCGTCGTCACCGACGAGGACGGCCGGGTCGAGCGCTTCCTCGAGAAGCCGTCGTGGGGGCAGGTGTTCTCGGACACGATCAACACCGGCATCTACGTGCTCGAGCCCGAGGTGCTGCGTCACATCCCGACCGACCGGCCCTACGACTTCTCGAAGGAGCTCTTCCCGCTGCTGCTCGAGATGGGCCGGCCGATCTACGGGCACGTCTGCGACGGCTACTGGCAGGACATCGGGAACCTCGACCAGTACCGCCAGGCGAACTTCGACGCGCTCGACGGCAAGGTGCAGCTGAACATCAGCGGGCTGAAGATCCGGGGGGACGTGTGGCTCGGCGAGGGGGTCGAGATCGACGACGTCGAAGGCGTCGAGGGGCCGGCGTTCATCGGCAACTACTCGACGATCTCCCCGCACTCGTCGGTCGGCCCGTACACGGTGCTCGGCCCCGCGACGACGTTGCGCGAGCGGGCGCGCATCTCGCGCACGGTGATCGACTCCTCGTGCTACATCGGCCGCAGCGCCGTCGTCGAGGGCGCCGTCCTCGGCCGAAACTGCGACGTCCGCGCCCACGCGCGCGTGCACGAGGGGGTCGCGATCGGCGACCAGGTCACCCTGGGCGACCAGTCCGTGATCTACCCCGGCGTGCGCATCTACCCCTACAAGGAGGTCGAGTACGGCGCGCAGATCCACGAGAGCCTGATCTGGGAGTCGCGCGGCACCACCCGCGTCTTCCAGCAGGACGGGGTCGTGGGCCTCGTCAACGTCGACCTGACGCCCGAGGTGGCGCTGCGCCTCGGGGCGGCACTGGGGACGGCGCTGAAGCGCGGGGGTCGTGTCGTCGCGAGCCGCGAGAGCGCGCCCGCCTACCGCATGATCAAGCGCGCGCTGATCTCCGGGCTCAACTCGACCGGTGTGCAGGTGGCCGACCTGCGCACGCTGCCCGCACCGGTCGGCAAGCACCTGCTGAAGACGCAGGGCTACGACGCGGCGTTCCACGTCGGCGCGTCGACCACCGATCCGGAGGCGGTGCAGATCCGCCTTTTCGAGCGGCCGGGCATCTCGCTCTCGACGGTGATGCAGAAGGAGATCGAGAAGCACTTCACGCGCCAGGAGCTCCGCCGCGTCCCGTTCAACGACGTCGGCTCGATCTCGTACCCGGCGCGGGCACGGGAGAGCTATGCGAGCGACCTGATCGCCGACCTCGACGTACCCTCGATCCGGACGCGCAGCTTCAGGATCGTCGTCGACTTCGGCTACTCCGCCGGCAGCTTCGTGCTGCCGCTCGTGCTGGGGCCGCTCGGGGTCGAGGCGGTGACGGGGCACGCCTTCGAGTCGGACGTGGGCACGCTCCCGGCCCGGCTCGACGACACGATCGACCACGCCCGCCGGCTCGTCGGCGCCGTCAACGCCGACTTCGGCGCCGTCTTCGACCGTTCCGCCGAGCGCATCTTCCTGATCGACGAGCGCGGCCGCGAGATCCGCCCGGACCAGGTGCTGCTGCTCTACCTGAGCCTGCTCGAGCCGGTCGACGGCGGCAAGGTGGCGGTGCCGATCACGGCCACGAGCCAGGTCGAGGAGGTCGTGTCCGGGCGGCTCGAGGTGCTCCGGACGCCGGCGAGCCTGTCGGCGCTGACCCAGGCCGCGACCGAGGACGGCGTGATCTTCGCCGGCGCCCCGGGCGGCGGCTACATCTTCCCGCGCTTCCTCGCGGCCTACGACGCGATCGCCTCGCTCTGCAAGCTCCTGCAGCTGCTCGCACCTGTCGAGCAGCCGCTCTCCGAGCTCGTCGCCGCGCTGCCGCGGCCGACGCTGATCCACCGGCAGCTCCAGTGCCCGTGGGCGCTCAAGGGCACCGTGATGCGGGTGCTGAACGAGCGCTACGCCGACGCGAACGTCGACCTGCGCGACGGGATCAAGATCTTCGACGACCGCGGCTGGGTGCAGGTGCTGCCCGACGCCGACGAGCCGCTCGTGCACCTCTACGCCGAGGGCGAGACGCCCGAGAGCTCGCAGGAGCTCGAGACCGAGCTGCGCACGATCGTGGGCGAGCTGATCGAGCGGGAGGAGATCGGCGCCGCATCCTGAACAAGAAACCCTGAACCTCAGGTTGACGGTTCCGCCAACCTCTGCTGGAATCCAAGGACCACTACGCGCGAGAAAGGCGGCACATCCGTGGAACCGCTCCCCGACCTCGGCTCCCTCTCCGACGACGACCTGAAGGGCATGATCGGCGACCTCGAACAGGAGGAGCACGAGGTCAGCTACCGGCGTCGGCTGCTGCACGGGAAGATCGACATCCTGCGCGCCGAGCTCGTGGCGCGACTGCAGCGCTCCGGTGGGCGCTCCGTGCTCGACCAGGTCGACGTCGACCGGTTGACGGAGATCCTGACCGGGAAGGCTGCGCCTCCTTCGTGAGCCACGTCGTCTACTGCGGGGAGTGCGGCTTCCAGAACCCGGAGGCGGCGAACTACTGCTCGCGCTGCGGTGCCTTGCTGCAGAAGGGCGAGGGATCGAGCGAGACCACGCAGACGTTCGGCCCCGAGGAGGTGATCGACCTCCAGAGCATCGAGGAGCTGGGGCTCGAGGGCCCGGCGCTCGTCGTGCGCGCCGGCGGCGGCAGGGCGGGGGAGAGCTTCCGTCCGGCCGGCGAGCGCACCCGCATCGGCCGCTCGCCCGACTGCGACATCTTCCTCGACGACGTGACGGTCTCGCGCAACCACGCGGTGCTGCTGGAGGAGGACGGCACGTTCGTGGTCGAGGACCAGGGGTCGCTGAACGGCACCTTCGTCAACCGCAAGCGCATCGACCGCGCGCCCCTCGAGGAGGGTGACGAGCTGCAGGTCGGCAAGTACCGGCTCACCTTCATCCGATGACGTCGACCGCCCGCCAGCAGCGCGAGCGGTTCCTGCGCATCGGCGAGGTCGTCCGGCGGCTGCGCGACGAGTTCCCCGACATCTCGATCTCGAAGATCCGCTACCTCGAGGACGAGGGGCTCCTGACGCCGCGGCGCACGCAGGGCGGCTACCGGCTCTTCAGCGGCGACGACCTCGAGCGCCTGCAGACGATCCTGCGGCTTCAGCGCGACGAGTTCCTGCCGCTGCGCGTGATCAAGGACGAGCTCGACGCGCCCGGCCAGAAGGAGCGGAAGCGGCGCCGCCCGACCGCGCTCGGGGTCGAGGAGGAGTCGATCACGCTCGACGAGCTTGCCGACCGTGCCGGGATCGGCACCGACCTCGCGAAAGAGCTCGAGGAGTTCGGCCTGCTCGCCGCGCACGGGAGCGGCGGCGACAAGCGCTACCCGGAGTCGGACGTCGACGTGGCTGCGACCTGCGCGCAGCTCGCTCGCTACGGCGTCGCTCCGAGGAATCTGCGGACGGTGCGCACCGCGACCGGCCGGCAGGCGGCGCTGCTCGAGCAGCTCGTGGCGCCGGCGCTCCGGTCGCGGAACCCCGAGCGTCGCGCACAGGCGCTCCGCGAGCTCCAGCAGCTCGCCGACCTCGCCGGAGAGCTCTCCTCGCTGCTCTTCTGGCGCGACCTGAGAGACTTGGCGCAGTGACGACCGATCTTCGCTCGATGGTCCGGGAGGTCCAGGACTTCCCGACGCCCGGCGTGGGCTTCAAGGACGTGACACCGCTGCTCGCGGACGCCGCGACGCTGAAGCAGACGGTCGGGGAGCTCGCGACCTGGGTGAAGGCGAAGGACGCCGACCTCGTGCTGGGCGCCGAGGCGCGGGGCTTCTGGATCGGCTCGGCGATCGCCGTCGAGGCGGGAGTGGGGTTCGTGCCTGCCCGCAGGCCCGGCAAGCTGCCTCCGGAGACCGTCAGCGCGAGCTACGTGCTCGAGTACGGAGAGAACTCGCTGGAGCTGCACCCGGAGCTGATCGCCAGGGGCGCCCGCGTCGTGATCCACGACGACGTCCTCGCCACCGGCGGCACGGTCGAGGCGATCAAGGGGCTGGTCGAACAGCTCGGCGGCATCGTCGTCGGCGCCTGCTTCATCATCGAGCTCACGTTCCTGGGCGGGCGCGAGAAGCTGCGGGGCATGGACCTGCACGCCCTGATCGCGTACTGACCGCGTCCGCGGCAGCGGCAGAGCGAGTTTCCGTCCGCCCGGTGGGGTAGGACTTCCGCATGTACGACACGCTCAGGAACGCGTACACGTTCGCCTGCCCGCTGCACGGGGAGGCACGTGTCCGGCTCTCGCGCTTCCGCCGCATCGCCGAGCTGCCGGGCGCGGCGCATCCCGCGGTCTACCAGGTCGAGTTCACCTGCGGGTGCGGGGGGCTGCACCCGGGGCTCGTCACACACGACGAGCTCGACTGGGCGCCGCTCGGCCTCGACGACGAGACGTCGTTCGTCAACCTGATGACGTCGGGCGTCGACCCCGTCGGCGCCGAGCTCGGCGACCTCGCCGCGACGCGGATCAAGGCGGGGGAGTGGCCCTGGAGCTTCTTCTGCTGGCCGGAGGAGCGACCGCGGCCCGTGTCGCCCTCCGCCTTCCAGCTGCTCGCGCCCGGTGCCGACGGCGACCGCATCGGCGTCGCCGTCCGCTGCCCCGTCTGCGGGAGGGTGTCGGTCAACCTCGTCTCGTCGGCACACGTCGACGTGCCGTTCGTGAACGACCGGGAGATCGGCGTCGTGGGGCACCTGTTCGCCGGCGATGCCGCCGCCACGATCGACGAGTTCCGTGCCGAGCTCGCCTCGGACTCCTTCGACGCGCGCCGCCTCGCACTCGAGTGAGCGGACCTTGAGCGATCCGTTCACTCCCGCCAGGGATCCGCACGAGCCGCTCCGCCACCGATACCTGAGGCGATTGCGATGAGCGTCTTCCAGCCACATCCGACCCGCGGAGCCGGGCTGCTGCTCGTCCACTGCGCGGCGCTCGAGCCGAGCCGTCCCAGCGCCTACGCGCGCCTGGTCGACGAGATCGGCGGCGACCTCGCGCAGCTGCTCGTGGTCGCGCTGGCCGGGGGTCAGGGACGCCGCGGCTCGTCTTCGCCGTAGATCCGGACGAAGACGAAGATCAGGAAGCCGGCGACCGCGCCGATGATCAGCGAGACGGCGCTGCCGTAGCCGACGGCGCTGCCGCCGAGCCAGATGAAGACGAAGAAGAGCACCGCCCAGAGAAACGAGATCACGCCGTGGTCGAAGGCGGGCGGCCGGAGGTGCATCGCACGATCCTACCGGCTGGGTCGGGGGAGGAGTACGCTCGCGGCCTGTCACCAATGACGGCCGTGTCAGGTATCGGGGCGGCGGCGCTCTGCACTGCGCTCCTGTTCGCAGCGACCCCCGGGCGCGCGGCGCCGGCGCGGGTGCTGCCCGCGCTGCGGACGCCCTCCGGGAACATCGCCTGCGTCGCCACCCGGCGCACGCTCTTCTGCACGATCGCCCGCTCGGCCTACGGCGCCGCTCTGCAGGACCGGTGCCTGACCCCGCCCGGGCAGCTGCCGCGCTCGGGCGTCGACTGGCAAAAAAATTCACCGAGCCGGTTGCGCTTTCGTCCACCTTCCCCGTGAACCTTCGGCTTCCGCCTACGGCCCTCGGGAGCGGCTTCGACCTACTCGCGCTCCGTGCTCGGTGCAAGAGCCAACCTACGGCGTCGGGAGGCCCTGCGCAAGGGGGTGGCGCGGAAGGTTTCCGCAATTTGCGGGAAGAGTCGTATGCACGCGCCAGGTTGCCGCCGCTGCTGCACACTCGAAAGGGGCCGGACCAGAAATTCACCGAGCCGGTTGCGCTTTCGTCCACCTTCCCCGTGAACCTTCGGCTTCCGCCTACGGCCCTCGGGAGCGGCTTCGACCTACTCGCGCTCCGTGCTCGGTGCAAGGGCAACGTTACGGGCGGAAGCGCCGGCGATCAAGGCCCGCCGACGCGAAATCGACGCAAATTGCGCACAGTGAATTGTCCACATTTCCACGGCTTTTCCCGCCGTCTGGGGACAACCCTGTGGATCGTGCCGCGCCGGGTCGGTCGGACCGGTGAACGAGCCCGCTGGGCCCGCGGGCGAGCAGGGGCGGAGGCCGGGGCGACCGCTTCTCCGCCAACTTGACGTAACACCGCTTATCGTGCACGGGCGATCGTCGGCGGTAGAGGGGTTTCGACGCCGCCCGATCCGGCCATATCCCGGCTGCGTGGCGACGGAGATGGACATTCTCCAGCTGAGCGACGACCTCAGGCGGCTTCTCGAGGCAGCCGAGGAGCGCGGCTCCGTCCTGCAGTCGGAGCTGAACGAGCTGCTCGAGCCGCTGATGCTCGACGCACTCGAGCTCGAGCTCGTCCACCACGAGCTCGAGACGCGCCAGATCGACCTCGTCGACGACCTCACCGAGGACGGCGAGCAGCGCCCCGTCGTCCAGCCGGAGCCACAGCCGCTGCAGGTCTCCTGGGAGACGACCACGGACGCCCTGCAGCTCTTCCTGCGCGAGGCCGGGCGGCATCCGCTGCTGACCGCGCCGCAGGAGGTCGAGCTGGCGAAGAAGATCGAGCGCGGCGACCCGGTCGCCAAGCAGCGGATGATCCAGTCGAACCTGCGCCTCGTCGTCTCGATCGCGAAGAACTACCGCAACCAGGGGCTGCCGTTCCTCGACCTGATCCAGGAGGGCACGCTCGGCCTGATCCGCGCGGTCGAGAAGTTCGACTGGCGGCGCGGCTACAAGTTCTCCACGTACGCCACCTGGTGGATCCGCCAGGCCGTCGCGCGCGCGCTCGCCGACAAGGCGCGCACGATCCGGATGCCGGTGCACATCGTCGAGCGGATGCAGAAGATGAGCCGCGCCGAACGGCAACTCTGGGCGAGGCTCGGCCGCGAGCCCACCCTCGAGGAGATCGCCGAGGAGGCGAACCTGCCGGTGCAGCAGGCACGCGAGGTGCGCGCCGCCGCCCGGGCATCCACCTCGCTCGACGCGCCCGTCGGCGAGGCCGACGACGCCGTTGTCGGCGACTTCGTCGCCGGCGAGGGGCCGCTGCCCGACGAGCAGGTCGAGACCTCGCTGCGCTCGCAGCGGCTCGCCGAGGCCCTGCTCGCGCTGCCAGAGCGCCATCGCGCGGTCGTGATCCTGCGCTACGGGCTCGAGGACGCCGACCCGAAGACGCTCGAGGAGATCGGCCGCCGGCTCGGCCTGACGCGCGAGCGCGTGCGGCAGATCGAGGTCGAGGCGCTCAAGCGCCTCTCGACGCTGCACGAGATGGAGGCCGTGGCCTTCTAGGCGCCGCGTTCTAGCCGGCGCGTTCTGGCCGCCGGGGCGCGAGTCGCGCTCAGGCGTTCAGGTAGTGCTGGAGCCCGGGCGCCACGGAGCGCAGCTCCTTGAGGGCGCGGGTCTCGAGCTGCCGGACGCGCTCCCGGGTGATCCCGAGGTCGTGCCCCACCTCTTCGAGCGTCTGCGGCGGGCGGCCGTCCAGGCCGAACCGGCGCAGGATCACGTGGCGCATCCGTGGGTTCAGGCGCTCGACGGCCTCGCTCAGCTCGACCGTGCGGGCCGCGGCGGCCGTGGCGCCGTCGGGCGACTCGGAGCGCTCGTCCTCGATCAGGTCTCCCACCATGCTCTCGCCGTCCCCGACCGGGGTCTCCAGCGAGACGGGGTCCTCGACCAGGTCGAACAGCTCGCGCACCCGGTCCTCGCTGAAGCCGGCGTCCTTCGCGATCTCCTCGATCGAGGGGTCGCGGTTCAGCTTCTGGGCCAGCTGCCGGCGTGAGCGTTGCGCGCGCCGCACCTGCTCGGCCACGTGGACGGGCAGCCTGATCGTGCGGCCCTGGTCGGCGAGCGCCCGGGTGACCGACTGGCGGATCCACCAGGTCGCGTACGTCGACAGCTTGAAGCCGAGCCGGTAGTCGAACTTCTCGACCGCCCGGATCAGCCCGAGGTTGCCCTCCTGGATCAGGTCGAGCAACGGTACGCCCGCCTTGGTGTAACGGCGCGTGATCGACATCACGAGCCGCAGGTTGCATTCGATCAGGCGCCGCTTGGCCGCCTCGTCCCCGAGATCCTTGCGCCGGGCCAGCTCGCGCTCCTCGGCGGGCGTGAGCAGCGGTCCGTCGCCGATCTGGCGGACGTAGAGCTTCAGCGGGTCGGCGGACTGGAGCCGCTCGTCGTCGCTGAGCGTCGCGTTGTCGGGAAGCTCCGTGCCGAGGTCGTCGACGCCGTCGAGCTCGGGGAGCAGCTCGAGGGTGACAGGGGTCACAGGTTCCTCCACGGTTGACCTATCGGCGGCAGGAAGCCGGAGCTTGAGATGTAAAGAGTGGATTCGAACTGCCAACAAACGATGGCGCCCGCCGTCTCCATCCATACGATTGAGTTATGTGCGGCATAGCGGGTAGGAGCTGAGCATGTGCGGCATCGCGGGATACAGCCTTCGTGCCGGCTCGAGCATCGAGCGGACGATCGCCGCGCAGGCCCTGCTGGCCGCGATCGCCGAGCGAGGCGCCGACGCCGTCGGCTACGCCTACCGCGCTCCCGCAGACGCCTACGCGACCGTCGTCAAGCAGCGCACGCCCGCCTCGCAGCTCCTCGACCGCGTCGCCGTGCCGCAGGAGGTCAACCAGCTGCTCGTGCACGTCCGCGACTACACGAAGGGGCATCCGTCGATCACCGCCAACAACCATCCCGTCCGGCACGGGCCGGTCGTGGGGATCCACAACGGCATCATCACGAACGACGACGAGCTGCTCGCCCCCCACTCCTGCGCCCGCAGCGAGCCTCGGATGACCGTCGATTCCGAGGCGATCTTCGCCGTGGCCGCCCACTCGCGGAACGACGCGCGCGCGCTCGAGCTCCTGCGCGGTGCGCTCGCGACGGCCTGGCTCGACGAGCGGCAGCCGGATGTCCTGTTCATCGCCCGCGGCAGCGGCCGCCCGCTCTGGCTGGGCGTCGGCGCCGACGGTGTCTTCTTCGCCTCGACCCGCACGGCGCTCGAGGTGCTGGAGCGCTACATCCGCGTCAGGCTGCGCAAGAGCGAGGTCCGCCAGGGCACGCTGCTCGCCGTCGCGAACGGGGCGGTCGTCGACCGCCGCCGCTTCCGGCCCGACCTCGAGTACGTCGAGTCGAACCCGCTGCCGGCCGTGCGGGCGCCGGGCGAGCGCGAGTTCTGCCTCACCCGCCTCGCGGCGCTCGTCGCCCCGGCGGCCTGACCGCTCAGTCGACCGAGCCGTCGTCGGAGACGGCGGCACCGGCGTCGACGAGCCGCTCACGGATCAGGTACTGGAACGTCGCCCACGCGCCGCGGCGGGCGTCGAAGAGCCGGTAGACCTGCCACTCGGTCAGGAACGCCTCGTCGGCCCGGCGGGCCTCCTGCCAGTCGGCGAACTTCGGCAGCCGCCCGAGCCGTCGTGCCAGCGCGCAGCCCTGCTCGAGCGCGCGCTCGAGCCGCTCCTCCCCCACCGCGACGTCGAACCCCGCCTCGCGCAGGGCGTTCGTCAGCGATCCGAACGTGTGCCAGTAGAGCGAGGCGGACGGCATCGCCCCGCGCCGCTCGCGGATGTCCTGGGCGCTCGGCGTCCGGCCGAGCTCCTCGCCGAGCGACCGCAGCTGCTCCACCAGCTCGGCTCTCGTCGCGAACCGGCGCGGCATCAGCCCCGCGGCGCGCTTCGCCGCGTTCCAGGTGCCGAAGTGCTCGATCACGGTCTGCGGGTGCATCGCCGCCTGCTCGTCGGCGGCGAACTCCTTCATCGTCGGCGAGCGCCCGAGCCGCTCCGCCGAGGCCTGCAGCGCCTCGAGGATCTGGTCGTCGGTGTAGCGGCGGCGGATCCCCGACTGGAAGCGTGCGAGCGCCTCCGGATCGACGGCCGCGACGACGCGGTAGGGCTTGCGAGCCACCACCAACAATGGTAGAGCAGATTCTCCTGAGCGCAAGTGCGTCCGAACGCGCGAGGGCCACGGGGGCGCCGGGCGATACCTTCTCCTTCCGTGCGCCCGCCGATCCCCTTCGCCGTCGAAGCGGCCGCCGTGCGCGCCGCGGGCGCCCTCTCGCGTCTCGCCGGGCGCGGCGGCGGCACGACGCTGCCGGGAAAGCTTCTCTGGAAGCTCGATCCCGGCGCGATCGACCGGCTCGCGCGGCGGCTCCCGGCGGGCTCCGTGCTCGTCTCGGCGACCAACGGCAAGACGACCTCGACGGCGCTCGTCGCCGAGGTCCTCCGCCCCACCGTCCGCGTCGCGCACAACAGCTCGGGAGCGAACCTCGTCTCCGGCGTCGCCTCGACCCTCCTCCGCGCCCGCGGCGCCGAGCTCGGCCTGTTCGAGGTCGACGAGGCCGCGCTGCCGGAGGTGGCGCGGCGCGTCCGGCCGAAGGCGCTTCTGCTGGGGAACCTCTTCCGCGACCAGCTCGACCGCTACGGCGAGCTCGAGACCGTGGCGGCGCGCTGGCGGGAGACGGTGGCCGCGCTGCCGGACGCGCGGCTCGTGCTGAACGGGGACGACCCGCAGGTCGGCGACCTCGGCCGCGACCGTGCGTCGAGCCGCGATCTTCGGGCTCGACGACCCGCGACGTGCGCGGCCGTCGCTGCAGCACGCCGCCGATTCGAAGTACTGCCTGCGCTGCGGGACGCCCTACGAGTACGCGGCGGCCTACGTCGGGCATCTCGGCGACTACCGCTGCCCGGCGTGCGGCCATGCCCGGCCCCCGCTCGACGTGGCGGCGCGCGAGATCGACCTCCACGGGCTCGAGGGCTCGTCGTTCACCCTCGCCGCGCCCGAGGGGACGGTGCGGGTGCGAGCTCGCGCTCCCCGGCCTCTACAACGTCTACAACGCGCTCGGCGCCGCCTCGCTCGCGCTTGCGCTCGAGGTGCCGCTCGATCGGGTCGCCGCCGGGATCGGGCGGTTCTCGGCCGCGTTCGGCCGGTTCGAGCGGATCGCCGTCGGCGACCGCCGGCTGCTGATGCTCCTGATCAAGAACCCGGCCGGGGCGAACGAGGCGGTGCGCACGCTCGTCGATGCCGGCCCGCCGGGCATCGCCGTCGTGGCGCTGAACGACGCGATCGCGGACGGGCGCGACGTCTCGTGGATCTGGGACGTCGACTTCGAGCCCCTCCTCGACGGTCTCGACCGGCTCGTCGCAACCGGCACGCGCGCGGCCGAGCTCGCGCTGCGCTTCGCCTACGGCGGCCTCCCGCGCGACCGCATCGAGGTGGTGCCGTCGCTCGAGCAGGCGCTCGACCGGGGGCTCGCCCTGACGCCGGCGGGCGGCGAGCTCACCCTCCTCCCCACCTACACCGCGATGCTCGGCCTGCGCAAGATCGTCGCCGACCGGGGACATGTGGCGAACTACTGGGAGGGCGCAGCGTGAAGATCCGCGTCGGCCATCTCTACCCGGACTACCTGAACATCTACGCCGACCGCGGCAACATCGCCGTCCTGGCCGAGCGTGCGCGGGCGCGCGGGCACGAGCTCGAGGTTCACTCCGTGGGCATGCGCGAGGCGGTGCCGGCCGGCGCGATCGACCTCTTCTACATCGGCGGCGGCCAGGACCGCGAGCAGGCGCTCGTCGCGGGCGACCTCGCGGCGAAGGCCGGAGCGCTCGCCGAGGCGGTCGCGGGCGGTGCCGCCTTCCTCGCCGTGTGCGGCGGCTACCAGCTGCTCGGGCGCTCCTACGTCGACGTCGCGGGCAACGAGCTGCCGGGCACCGGACTGCTGCCGCTGCGCACGGTCGCGGGCAGGAGCCGGATGATCGGCGACGTGCTGCTCGAGTGCGAGTGGGCCGGCGAGACGCTCGCGGGGTTCGAGAACCACGCCGGGCGCACGTTGCTCGACCCGGGCGCGGAGCCGCTCGGGCGCGTCGTCGCCGGCTTCGGGAACGACGGCTCCTCGGGCTTCGAGGGCTGCCGCGCCGGGCGCGTCTACGGGACGTACCTGCACGGGCCGCTGCTCCCCCGCAACCCCTGGTTCGCCGATCGGCTGCTCGGCGAGGCGCTCCTCCACGGCGGCGGGCCGGACGAGCTGGCCCCGCTCCCCGACGAGCTCGAGCGCGCCGCCCACCGGGTCTCGGCCGGCCGGGCGCGCAGCCGCGGCGGCAGGCGCTGAGCGCGCTACCTCGCCCAGAGCGCGCCGAGGTAGACGGCCGGGTCGCCCGGCTGCCAGCGCGAGAGGAACCGCTTGATCGGCGGGTGGACGACGACGTCCTCGAGCTCGTCGTTGGAGAAGAGCCGCGCGCCCTTCACCGCCGCGTCGCGCGTCTCGACGTCCTCCAGCGAGCGGTGCGAGAGATCCGCCGAGAAGATGATGTGGACGACGTGCTTGCGCACGGGAACGGTCGTGTGCGGCGCGATCGAGTCGACGATCGCGACCGGGCCCTCGAACTGCACGTCCGCGTCGATCCCGAGCTCCTCGCGCAGCTCCCGCCGGAGCGCCTCGATCAGCGACTCGCCGCTCGCGACGCCTCCGCCGGGCAGCAGCCAGTACTCCTTGCCGGGCTTCTCCTGGCGGCAGAGCAGCACGCGGTCGCGCCAGCGGAGGATCGCGCTGACCCGGATCCGCGGCTCCATCAGTGACTCGACGAGCCGAAGCCGCGCTCGCCCCGCTCGCTGCCGGGAAGGTCGTCAACCTCGACGAGCTCGAGCTCCGGCACCGGGACGACGACGAGCTGCGCGATCCGCATGCCCGGCTCGACCACGAACGCCTCGCGCGGATCGGTGTTGACGAGGTTGACGAGCAGCTCGCCCCGGTAGCCCGAGTCGACGAGGCCGGGCGTGTTGACGATCGAGATCCCGTGGCGGGCGGCGAGGCCGGAGCGCGGCTGCACGAAGCCTGCGTGACCCTCGGGAATGGCGACCGCGAGGCCCGTCGGCACGAGCGCCCGCTCGCCCGGGTCGAGCTCCACGCGCTCGCACGCCGAGAGGTCGAGGCCGGCGTCGCCGGCGTACGCGCGCGCGGGAACGATCGCGTCGGCACGCAGGCGCTTCAGGTACACGCGGGTCAGGCGGTTCCCCGCTGGTCGGACGACCCGGCGAGCGGCGGGCTCGACTGCCGCGGCTCGGCGACGAGGAACGGGGCGAACCGGGGCAGTTCGCGCCGCGGCAGCCGCGCCACGACCTGCACCCCGTCCGGCGTGTCCTCACGCTCCTCGATCGGGGTGCCGAGCGCGTAGAGCTCGGACAGGCGCCCACCCTGCTCGTAGGGCACGAGCAGCCGCACGCGCTCCCAGCGATCCTCGAACCGCCGGGCGAGCTCCTCCTTCAGCCCGTCGAGTCCCTCTCCCGTCAGGGCGGAGACCTGTGGCGCGCCGGGGAACCGGTTCCCGAGCCGGCGCCGCGCCGGCAAGTCGACCCGGTCGATCTTGTTCAGGACGACCACCATCGGCAGGTCGGCCGCGCCGATCTCGTGCAGCACCTCGTCGACGGCCTGCCGCTGCGCGTCCTGCTCGTCGTCGGCCGCCGAGGCGTCGATCACGTGCAGGACGAGGTCGGCGACCAGCGTCTCTTCGAGCGTGGAAGCGAAGCCCTCGACCAGATGGTGGGGCAGCCGTCGGATGAAGCCGACGGTGTCGGTGACGAGGTAGCGCCGCCCGTCGTGCTCGAAGCCGCGGGTCGTAGGGTCGAGCGTGTGGAAGAGCTGGTTCTGGACGGAGACGTCGGCGCCCGTCAGCGCGTTCAGGAGCGTCGACTTGCCCACGTTCGTGTAGCCCGCGAGCGCGACCGTCGGAACCTCCGTTCGCTCCCGCTCCTGGCGCCGCGTCGAGCGCTGGCGCTGCAGGTCGGTCAGCCGGCGCCGCAACACGGTGATGCGCCTGCGGGCCATGCGGCGGTCGGATTCGAGCTGCGACTCGCCGGGACCGCGGGTGCCGACACCGCCGCCGAGGCGCTCGAGGTGCTGCCACATGCCGCGCATGCGCGGCAGGTTGTACTCCAGCTGCGCGAGCTCGACCTGCAACTTCCCCTCGGCGCTCGTCGCGTGCTGGGCGAAGATGTCGAGAATCAGCTGGGTGCGGTCGATCACGCGCGTGTCGAGGGCGTTCTCGAGGAAGCGCTGCTGGGCGGGGTCGAGCTCGTCGTCGACCAGAAGGCTCTCCGCCCCCGCCTCGCGATAGCGCTGCTTCAGCTCCTCGAGCTTCCCCTTGCCGACGTACGTGCGCTGGGCGGGCCGGGCACGATGCTGGACGATCGACCCGACCGGCTCGACCCCGGCGGTGCGAGCCAGCTCGCGGACCTCGGCGAGCTCCTGCTCGGGATCCGTCCCCGAAGCCAGGACCGCGAGCACGAACCCCCGCTCGGGCTCCGAGGAACGTGGGATCATCGGCGAACAGTATGGCACCGGCCGACCGCACCCTGGCACTCGTCGACGTGCCCTCCGAGTCTCGCCACGAGCAGGCGCTGTACGAGCTCGTGAAGGCGTCGGTGCCGCTCGAGCTCGCCTTCGACGACGGGGAGTCGCTGCTCTTCACCCGGCGCCAGGGGAAGCCGCTGGTGCTGCTCGCCGGCCATCTCGACACGGTCCCCGCGCAGGGCAACCTGCCCGGCCGGATCGAGGACGGCGCGGTGATCGGCCTCGGTGCCAGCGACATGAAGGGCGGGCTCGCGGTGATGATCGAGCTGGGTATCTGGGCGCAGGACGCGGGCCTGGCGTACGACCTCGGCCTCCTCTTCTTCCCGCGAGAGGAGCTCGGTCCCGCCGAGAACCCGCTTCCGGCGCTGTTCGAGCGCACGCCGGTCGTCGACGAGGCGGCGCTCGTCATCTGCCTCGAGCCGACCGACAACACGCTCCAGCTCGGCTGCCTCGGCAACCTGAACGCGCGGCTCGTCTTCGAGGGCCGCTCCGCCCACTCGGCCCGTCCGTGGCTCGGCGAGAACGCGATCGCGAAGGCCGTGCGCGAGCTCGCGCCGCTGCTCGAGCTGACGCCGCGCGACGTCGAGCTCGAAGGGCTGCGCTTCCGTGAGGTGATCTCCGTGACCGAGCTCCACGCCGGGATCGCCGCCAACGTGATCCCGGCGCGCGCCGAGGCGACGCTGAACTTCCGCTACGCGCCCGACCGCACCCCTGCCGAGGCCGAGGCGCGGCTGCGCGAGCTCGTCGGGGACGACCTGCAGATCCTCTCCAACTCGCCCGCCGCCCACGTCGCCCGCTCGTCGGCGCTCGTCGAGCGGCTGCGGGCCGCCGGCGGGTTCGAGGTGCAGCCGAAGCAGGCGTGGACGAACGTCGCCGACTTCGCGGCGCGAGGGCTCGACGCGGTCAACCTCGGCCCGGGCGGCACGCGGTATGCCCATGCGGTCGACGAGCGGGTCGAGATCGCCGAGCTCGACCGCTGCTACGCGGCCCTCCGCCGCTTCCTCGCCGGTAGCGTCTAGAGCCTCGATGCGCATCTCCGGGCATACGCGGCCGGTGCAGCTCTCGCCGGTGCTGGCCGACCTCGCGCAGTATCCCTTCGCCCGCCTCGACGACTGGAAGGCGGAGGCGCAGGCCCGCGGCATCGACCTGATCGACTTCGGCATGGGCGACCCGCGCGAGCGGACGCCGTCGTTCATCCGCGAGGCGCTGCTCTCGTCCGTCGACGAGGTCTCGTCCTACCCGCGCGCCACCGGGCTGCCGGAGCTGCGCGAGGCGATCGCCGGCTGGATCGACCGGCGCTTCGGCGTTGCCGTCGACCCGGCGCGCGAGCTCGTGCCGACGCTCGGCTCGAAGGAGGCGATCTTCTCGTTCGCCCAGGTCGCGCTGGGCGAGAAGCGGCTGGTCGCGATCCCGGAACCCGCCTATCCCGTCTACGAGCGCGGAGCGCTCTTCGCGGGCGGCACCGTCGTCCACGTGCCGCTGCGGGAGGATCGCGGGTGGCTGCCCGACCTCGACGCGTTCGATGGCTGGGACGAGCTCGCCCTGTTCTGGGTCTGCTACCCGAACAACCCGACGGGCGCCGTCGCGCCCCTCTCGTTCTACGAGGAGCTGGCGGCACGAGCCCGCGAGCACGGCTTCCTCGTCTGCTCCGACGAGGCCTACTCGGAGCTGTGGTTCGACGAGCCGCCCGTCTCGGCGCTGCAGGTCGGCGACCGCGGCCGGGTGGTCGTCTTCAACACGCTCTCGAAGCGATCGTCGATGACGGGCTATCGCTCGGGCTTCGTCTGCGCTCCGGCCGGCGTGGCGGATGCGCTGCGGACCTTCCGGCCCACGGTCGGCACCGCGCCCCAGGAGTTCGTGCAGCGGGCCTCGGCGGTCGCCTGGTCGGACGACGCGCACGTCGAGGACGTGCGGGCGCTCTACCGGCGCAAGCGGGACATCCTCCTCCCCGCGCTCGAGGCACGCGGGCTGCGACTTGCCGGCTCGGCGGCGACGTTCTATCTCTGGGTCGACGTCGGCGGGCCCTCGGAGCCGTTCGCCCGGGCCCTGCTCGACGAGGGCATCGTCTGCGCCCCCGGCGCGTTCTTCGGCCCGGCGGGCGAGGGATACGCGCGGTTCGCGCTCGTGCCGACCGAGGCGGAGTGCCGGCGAGCCGCCCAGAGGCTTCTGCCGTGACGACCGAGGAGACGATCCGTGCGCTCGACCGCGGCGAGGTGCGCGTCGCCGAGCCCGACGGCGACGGCTGGCGCGTCAACGCCGACGTGCAGGCGGCGATCCTCGACTACTTCCGCACCCGCGAGCTCGAGCCCCAGGAGATCGGCCCGTTCACGTACCTCGACAAGATCCCCCTGAAGCGGAACTACGCGGAGCTCGGCGTGCGCGTCGTCCCCCCTGCGACCGCCCGCTACGGCTCGTTCCTGTCCCGCGGGGTCGTGCTGATGCCCTCGTACGTCAACATCGGCGCCTGGGTCGGGCCCGGGACGATGGTCGACACGTGGGCGACCGTCGGCTCCGGCGCCCAGATCGGCGCGAATGTGCACCTCGCCGGCGGTGTCGGCATCGGCGGCGTCCTCGAGCCGCCCGGCGCGTCGCCGGTGATCGTCGAGGACGGCGCGTTCATCGGCTCGCGCTGCATCGTCACGGAGGGTGTCCGGATCGGGCGCGAGGCCGTGCTCGCCTCGGGCGTGGCCCTGACGGCGTCGGTGCCGATCATCGACGTCACCGGGCCCGAGCCCGTCGAGCACCGGGGAGTGGTGCCGCCGCGGTCGGTGGTCGTGCCGGGCACCCGCCCCAAGGAGTTCCCGGCCGGCACGTACCAGCTCGCCTGCGCGCTCGTGATCGGCCGCCGCTCGGAGTCGACCGACCTCCGGACGTCGCTCAACGACGCCCTGCGGGACTTCGGCATCGGCACATAGGGAGTTCCTCCGATGCGGCGGAGCGGCCCGGCGGCGACGCTGGGCTCGACACCGAACAGAGGAGGAGACCATGGCCGTCAGGGTGGCCGTCAACGGCTTCGGCCGCATCGGCCGCGCGGCGCTTCGCGCCGCCAGCGAAACCGGCGCCGAGATCGAGTGGGTCGCCGTCAACGACGTCGCCGAGCCGGAGTTGCTCGCGCAGCTCCTGCGCCACGATTCCGTCTACGGGCCGTTTCCCGGGACGGTCGAGGCGGGCGACCGATCGCTGATCGTCGACGGCGTCGAGATCGCGGCGCTCTCGGAGCCGGATCCGGCCCGCCTGCCGTGGGCCGAGCTCGGCGTGGACGTCGTGCTCGAGGCCACCGGCAAGTTCCGGAAGCGCCCCGAGGCCGAGCTGCACCTCACGGCCGGCGCGCGCAAGGTGCTGATCTCCGCCCCCGCGACCGACCCTGACGTGACGGTCGTGCTGGGCGTCAACTTCGACGAGGCGTACGACCCCGAGCACCACGCGATCGTCTCGAACGCCTCGTGCACGACCAACTGTCTCGCTCCGGTCGTGAAGGTGCTGCACGAGGCCTTCGGCATCCGGCACGGCGTGATGACGACGGTGCACGCGTACACGTCCGACCAGCGTCTGCTCGACGCGCCGCACAAGGACTTCCGCCGTGCCCGCGCGGCGGCCGCCAACCTCGTGCCGACGTCGACCGGCGCCGCGAAGGCGATCGGGCTCGTCATGCCCGAGCTCGCCGGCAAGCTGCAGGGATACGCGGTGCGCGTGCCGGTTCCGACGGGGTCCCTCGTCGACCTGACGGTCGAGCTCGAGCGTCCCACCGACCTCGAGGAGCTGAACGCCGCCGTCCGCGATCGCGCCGACGCCGGTGCGCTCGAGGGGATCCTCCGCTACAGCGAGGAGCCGCTGGTCTCGACCGACATCGTCAAGTCGACCTACTCGTCGATCTACGACGCGCCTCTCGCGCTCGTCACCGGCGGGACGCAGGTCAAGGTCGTGGCCTGGTACGACAACGAGTGGGGCTACGCGACCCGGCTCGTCGAGCTCGCTCAGCGCGTGCTCGTCCCGGCGCTCGTCTAGCGCCTGGCTCCGCGGCCGGGCCTGCCCGTCAGAACGGCAGGTCCGGCCGGCCCGGACGCCAGTGCGCATAGGGCGCGTAGGCCTCGTGCGGCGAGTCGGTCTCCTGCTCGACGCCTGCGTCGTAGCCGACCGCGAGCTCGGAGCGCGGATAGACGATGCCGCGCCCCGGAGCCCGTCCGCCGGACATGAAGATCGCGCAGGGGCCGTCGCCGGCGCCGACGAACGCGTGCGCAGTACCGGGCGGGCAGTGGACGAAGTCCCACTCACGAAGCATCCGCTCTTCGCCCTCCACGAGCAGGAGGCAGACGCCGCGCAGCACGAGGAAGCTCTCCTCCATCGTCTCGGCGTGATAGAGGGTGCTGCGCTCGCCCGGCTGGAGAACGCAGAGCGTGTGGCCCAGGTCGCGGAAGGCGCGCGGCTCCAGGTCGGGCCGGTCGCGGAGCGCCCGTGGTGAGGCGTCGAAGCTGCAGCGGGCGCCGAAGACGTCGTGCACGACCCACGCCGCGTCGTGCGCGTTGACGACGTACCAGCCGTCGCTCGCCGGGACAAGGCCGCTGCCGGCGTTCTCGAGCCGTGCCTCGCGGGTCACCCGATTCGCTCCGCCGGACCGGTGAGGAACGCCCGCAGCCCTTGGAACCGCACGCCGAGCGGCCCACCCGGAAACCGCACGATCGCGTCGTCGCAGCCCAGGGCGGCGGCGACTGCGACGGCGCTCGAGCCCGACGAGGCGGTCTCGCCCACTCCGCGCTCCCAGACGCGCGCCTCGATCTCGGCGGGGCCGGTGCGCCGGGCGACCTGGACGTTCGTGCGGTGCGGGAACCGCTCGTGCACCTCGAGCAGCGGCCCGATTCGCGGCAACTCCGCCGGGTCGCCCTCGACGACCGCATGCGGGTTCCCGACGTCGACGGGCACCACGCGGAGGCCGGCGACGATCTCGGGCGCACCGATCGCGACCTCGCCGAGGTCCTGCTCGACGAGCAGGCCGTCGAGCATCGTGGCCGTCACCTCGCGCGGCCCGACGACGACGGTCACGCGGGGCGCGCCGCTCTGCTCGGCGAGCCACCGGGCCGCAATCCGCGTGCCGTTTCCGGACATCTCGGCGCGGGAGCCGTCGGGGTTCCAGATGCCGATCTCGACGCGGTCGGACTCGTGCCGGTGGATCTCGAGGATGCCGTCGGCGTCACCGACCTGCCTGCGCACGTGTTCCGGGGTCATCGCCTCCGCGGTGACCAGGTAGACGTTCCCGTTGGCGCTCCAGCGCGACGATCTCATCGGCGATCTCCTCTGCAGGCCGGCTTCCGTCCAGCGTGACGGCGCCGGGCATGCGGCGCAGCCATTTTCGCTGATACCGGGCGAGCCTGCGCGTCGCGCGGGCGACGGCGGCGATCGCGTCGTCCTCCGGCAGCGTCGCGAACTCCCGGAGGCCGAGCACCTTGCGCGCCGTTTCCGAGAGCGGCCCCGCCCAGGCGCGGCGCGCCTCGGCCCCTGCACCGGCCTCGGCCATCGCCCGGGCTCGGGCCTCGATGCGCCGGTCGAGCTCGTCGAGAGCGACCTCGAGGGCGACGACCAGCGTCGGCCGCCGAGTGTCGTCGGTCCAGAGCGTGCCGGAGCGGGGCGCGAGCGACGATCCGGCCTCGGCGAGCTCGAGCGCCCGGACGACGCGGCGACGGTCGTTCGCGTGCACGCGGGCGGCCGCCGCGGCGTCCTGCTCGGCGAGCAGCGCGTGCGCGGCCTCGGCGCCGAGCCGGTCGACCTCCGCCTGCCAGAAGGCGCGGCGCCCGGGGGCAGGCGGCGGCGGCAGCTCGAGCGAGGCGAGCGCGGCGCGAAAGTAGAGGCCGGTGCCGCCCACGACGAGCGGGCGCCCGACGGAGTCGACGGCTGCGGTGGGCGAGCTGCTGGAACTCGCCGACCGAGACCTCGCGGTCGAGCGGCACGATGCCGACGAGGTGCGCGGGGTACGGCGGCGCGGCGGTCAGGATCGGCAGCCCCTCGTAGAGGGCCGCGCTGTCGGCCGAGATCACCTCTGCGCCGAGGCGCTCGCGCAGTGCTCCCGCGACGGCCGTCTTGCCCGACGCCGTCGGGCCGAACAGGGCGAGGACCCGCTCAGGCTCCGGCGCCGGCCGGCTGCTTGAAGCCATGCTCGAGCTCGAGTCCGGAGCGCGGCCGTTCGAACGGCCGGTCCTCCTCCGGGTGCGCCGCGCGCCACTCCTTGAACCAGGCGACGGCGCGCGGGATGCCGTCCGCCAGCGGCGTCGCCGGCTCCCAGCCGAGCAGCGTCCGCGCCTTCGTCACGTCGGCGACGTAGTGGGTGACCTCACCGAGGAGCGACGGCGCGACCGTGATGCGGGGCTCGACCTCGAGCTCGGCGGCGATCAGCTCGGCCGCGCGAACGATCGTGTTTCCCTGGCCGTAGGCGAGGTTGATCGTCTCGTTCGCGACCCGCCCCCCGGCCAGCGCGTAGACGCCGCGCGCGATGCCGTCGACGCAGTCGTCGACATAGGTGAAGTCGAGCACCTTCTCCTCGCCGTAGACCGTGACGCCCTCGCCGCGGGAGAGCTGGTGCATGAACAGGGGCAGCACCCGCTCCATGCGCCAGAGGTCGTTGTCGTAGCGGCCGTAGACGTTCGAGAAGCGAAAGACGAGGTACGGCAGGCCGTAGCACCGGGCGTAGGAGTAGATGAACGCCTCGCTCGTGATCTTCGAGGCCGAATAGGGGCTCTCCGTGAACGCGAAGTCGGCGGCCTCCTCGGCGTACTCCTCGAACCGGTGGACGTCGCCGTACACCTCGCGGGTCGACGAGAAGACGAGCGGCAGCCCGAGCGCACGGGCGTACTCGAGCACGTTGAACGTCATGATCGCGTTCTCGAGGGCGCGGTGGGGCTCGCGGACGAGCTGGTGCACCTTCGCGTGGGCGGCGAGATGGACGACGAGGTCGACCTGCTCGTACTCGACGCCGCCGATCCCGCCGCGGAACGCCGGGTAATGACCGGCGAGGTCCTGGAGCAGCGTCGGGAAGGCGTCGGTCCACGGGTTGCGGCGCTTGTCGACGCCAAAGACCTCGTGGCCGTCGGCGACCAGCCGCAGCGCGAGATTCGTGCCGATCTGGCCGGAGGAGCCGGTAACGAGGACGCGCATCGGTCCCTAGTGTGACGGAACGGTATGACGAAACGATGTGGTCGGCCGGCTCAGGCGGCCACGAGCGCGGCCTGTGAGCCGCGCAGCGTGGTCGAGGTGGCGTCCTCGATCACGACCTCGACCAGCTCGCCCGCCGCGGCGGAGCCCGCGAAGTTGACCGTGGTGTTCCGGCGCGTCCGGCCGCGGCGAAGCTCAGGGTCGGTGCGGGAGGCGCCCTCCACCAGGACCTCCTCGATCCGGCCGATGCGCGCGCGGTTGCGCCGGCGCGCCACGTCCTGCGTCAGCTCGACCAGGCGCTCCATCCGCTCGATCTTCACCTCGTGCGGGACCTGGTGCTCCATCGCCGCCGCCTCCGTCCCGGCCCGCGGGGAGTAGACGAAGGTGAACGCGCTGTCGTAGCCGACCTCGGCGACCACCTCGAGCGTCTCGGCGAAGTCGGCCTCGGTCTCGCCCGGGAAGCCCACGATGATGTCGGTGCCGAGGGCGAGGTCGGGGATCGCGTCGCGCAGCTGCTCGACCACCGCCAGGTAGCGCTCGCGCGAGTACGTGCGGCGCATCGCCTTCAGGAGGCGGGACGAACCCGACTGCAGCGGCAGGTGCACGTGCTCGCAGACGGACGCACACGAGGCGATCGCCTCGATCACGGGCGCGCGGAAGTCCTTCGGATGGGGGCTCGTGAACCGGATCCGCTCGATACCCGCGACCGCGTCGCAGGCGCGCAGCAGCTCGCCGAAGCCCGTGTGGAGCTCCGGCAGCAGGTCGCGGCCCCACGAGTTGACGTTCTGGCCGAGCAGCGTCACCTCCTTGACGCCCTGCGCGGCGAGCGCCGTCACCTCGGCGACGATCTCGCCCGGACGGCGGCTCTGCTCGCGGCCGCGAACCGACGGGACGATGCAGTAGGCGCACTTCGAGTTGCAGCCCATCGACACCTGCACCCACGCCTGGAACGGCCGCTCGCGGCGGTCGGGCAGGTCGGCCGCGAAGGCGCGATCGTCGAGGCCGAAGCGGCCGCGAGCGACACCCACACCGCCCGCTCCGAGCCAGTCGCCGAGATGCGCGATCGACCCCGGGCCGAACGCGACGTCGACGAACGGGTAGCGCTCGAAGATCCGCTCACGCTGTGCCTCCGCGTAACAGCCGCCGACCGCGATCACCCGGGCGGGATCCTCGCGCTTCCGGGCCGCCGCCTCACCGAGGTACGCAGCGAGCTTGGTGTCCGGCTTCTCGCGGATCGTGCACGTGTTGAAGACGACGACGTCGGCGTCGTCGACGCTCGGGGCCTCTCCCAGCCCGAGCTCCTCCAGCAAGCCCTTGATCCGCTCGCTGTCGTGGGCGTTCATCTGGCACCCGAAGGTGGTGACGAAGTACCGGCGCACCACGGGAGAGGGTAGCCGTGCCGGAAACCGGCCGAGACTCCACGGCCGGGCGGCGACGCTTCCCCGGGGTTGCGATTCGCGCGAACGGGCATGCGGGTCCCCGGCGAGACAAGGTCGCCCGGAACCCGCGACTCGAAGGGAGCTCCTCGTGAACGGTGCTGAACTGTTGAACGATGCCGGCCGGCGTGTCGCGACGGGCTGGTGCCAGGGCGCGGACGCGCGCAGCGACCGTGGAGAGGAGGTCGACGTCCGCTCCGACGAGGCGACGAGCTGGTCGCTGCTCGGTGCCCTGCAGGCCGCGGCGTTCGGGGACGGCGGCACGGCGATCGGCGACATCGCGGTCGCCGTCGCGGCCCTCGCGGAACTGATCAACGACCCGTCGCTCGCGGCCTGGAACGATCGCGGCGAGCGGACGCAGCGGGAGGTGCACACGCTGCTCGAGGAGGCAGAAGGCATCGCTCGCGCCGAGGTCGGCGCGCCACGGTAGCCGCAGCCGCTCGCTCTAGACGATTGATTCCTAAGTAGGTGCTTCCGGGGAGGGTCTACACCAAGCAGTGGGGCTGGATCGATCGGTGTCAAGGCCGGTGGGCCTTGGCGCCGGGCGAGACGGCCGCAATGCACCGTGTGTAGGCCCCCATCCGGGGGCGCCGGCCTTGGGAATCAATCGTCTAGCGGTCTGCGAGCGACACGAACGGACGCTCGTCCTCGCCCACGTACAGCTGGCGCGGGCGGGCGATCTTCTGCTCGGGATCGTCGAGCATCTCCTCCCACTGCGCGATCCACCCCGGCAGCCGGCCGAGGGCGAACAGCACCGTGAAGTAGTCGGTCGGGTAGCCCATCGCCTGGTAGATCAGGCCCGAGTAGAAGTCGACGTTCGGGTACAGCTTGCGCGAGACGAAGTAGTCGTCCTCGAGCGCGATCCGCTCCAGCTCGAGCGCGACCTCGAGCTTCGGGTTCAGCCCGGTCTGCTCGAACACCTGGTCGGCGACACGCTTGATCAGCTTTGCGCGCGGGTCGTAGCTCTTGTAGACGCGGTGGCCGAAGCCCATCAGGCGCCCCTCCCCCGCCTTCACACGCTCGATGAACGCCGGCACGTGCGCGGTGTCGCCGATCTCGTCGAGCATCCGCAGCACGGCCTCGTTCGCACCTCCGTGCAGCGGGCCGTAGAGCGCGGCGATGCCGGCCGAGACGGCCGAGAAGGGGTCGACCTGAGAGGAGCCGACCCCGCGGACGGCGCTCGTCGAGCAGTTCTGCTCGTGGTCGGCGTGCAGGATCAGGAGGATCTCGAGCGCCCGCTGCAGCACGGGGTTCGGGTCGTGCACGCCGCCGATCTCGAACGTCATGTTGACGAAGTTGCCGATGTAGTCGAGGTCGTTCCGGGGCAGCACGTACGGCAGGCCGCGTGAGTGCCGGAAGATGTAGGCGGCGATCGTCGGCAGCTTCGCGATCAGCCGCACCCGCTGCAGGTAGCGGCTCTCGGGGTCCGAGATGTTCTTCGCGTCGGGGTAGAAGGTCGAGAGGGCGCCCACGGCACCGAGCAGCATCCCCATGGGATGCGCGTCGTAGCGGAATCCCTCGAGGAACTTCGTCACGTTCTCGTGCACGTAGGTGTGCACCTTCACGTCCTCCTGCCAGCGGTCGAGCTGCTCCGCGGACGGGAGCTCTCCCTCGAGGAGCAGGTATGCGGTCTCGAGGAACGTCGCCTCTTCGGCGACCTGCTCGATGGGGTAGCCGCGGTACCGGAGGATCCCGGCGTCGCCGTCGATGTAGGTGATCGCGCTGCGGCACGAGGCGGTGTTCAGGAACGCGGGATCGTAGGACAGGACGCCGAGCTTGCGCAGGTCGTTCGCGCGGATCGCCCCGTCGACGATCGCGAGCGTCACTTCCTCTCCCGTCCGGTCGTCACGAACGGTGAGTGTCTCCTCGGCCATCGGGTGGACCCTATCGCGGTCAGGCCGCGTCGACGCGCGGTACCGGCGACCGGCGAAGCTCGACCCGGTTCGCGGCGACGTCGACGGCCCTGCTCTCACGGATCACGGTCACCTTGATCTGGCCCGGGTACTCGAGGTGTCCCTCGATCTGGCGGGCGATCTCGTGCGAGAGCAGCACCGCCCCGTCGTCGTCGACCTCCTGGGGCTTCACGATCACGCGGATCTCGCGGCCGGCCTGGATCGCGTAGACCTTGTCGACGCCGGGGTGGGACGCCGCCAGCTCCTCGAGCGTGGAGAGACGCTTCACGTAGTGCTCGAGGCTCTCCCCCCGCGCCCCCGGGCGCGACGCGGAGATCGCGTCGGCCGCGATCAGGAGCACCGCCTCCACCGTCTGCGGCTGCACCTCGTAGTGGTGAGCCTCGATCGCATGGCAGACGGCGGGGCTCTCGCCGTAGCGGCGCGCGAGCTGCGTCGAGATGGCGGCGTGGGAGCCTTCCACCTCGTGGGTCATCGCCTTCCCGAGGTCGTGCAGGAGCGCCGCCCGCTTCGCCGTCTTCACGGACGCCTCGACCTCGGCGGCCATGATCCCCGCCAGTTGCACGACCTCGAGCGTGTGCTTGAGCACGTTCTGACCGAAGCTCGTGCGGAAGCGCAGCCGGCCGAGGATCTTCACCAGCTCCTCGTGCAGCTCACCGCAGTTGGCCTCGAAGACGGCCTGCTCGCCCGCCTGGTGGACGTGCTCGTCGAGCTCCGCCTTCGAGAGGTAGTACATCTCCTCGATCCTCGTCGGGTGGATGCGCCCGTCCTCGATCAGCTTGAGGAGCGTCATGCGTGCGATTTCGCGGCGCATCCCGTCGAACGACGAGAGGACGACGGCGTTCGGGGTGTCGTCGATGATGAAGTCGACGCCGGTGAGATGCTCGAGCGTGCGGATGTTGCGCCCCTCGCGGCCGATGATGCGCCCCTTCATGTCGTCCGAGGGCAGCTCGACCAGCGTGACCGTGGTCTCGGCGGCCGCGCTCGCGGCCACCCGCTGCAGGGCATCGGCAACGAGGTTCCGGGCCCGCCGCTTCGCCTCGCTCGCGGCTTCCTCCTCGAGCTGTCGCACCCGGCCTGCGAGCTCGTGCCGAACCTCCTCCTCGGACTGCTCCAGGATCCGGCGCCGCGCCTCACCCGTCGTCATCCCTGCGATGCGCTCGAGCTCGCGGCGGTGGTCGACCTTCACCTGCTTCAGCTCCTCCTGGAGCTGCCGGAGGTGGATCTCGCGGTCGGCGACCCCCTGCTCCCGGCGGACGAGCTCGGTGAGCTTGCGGTCGATGTCGTCCTCCTTCGCGATCACCCGCTCCTCGATCTTCATCACGGCGTCGCGCCGCTGCCGCAGCTCGGTCTCGAGCTCCGACCGCAGCTTCACGGCCTCCTCGCGCGCGTCGACCGCGGCCTCGCGCCGGGTCGCCTCGGCGTCGCGGCGCGCCTCCTCCAGGAGCAGCGTGCGGGCGCGGCCGGCTTCGGCGAGCCGGGAGCCGGAGAGGATGCGCAGGACGAGCAGCGTGCCGGCGACACCGGCGGCAAGAGCGATCACGACTGCCACGGCTACGAGCACGGGCGCTCCTCGGGCCTCACCCGCACGCATTCAGTCGCCGATCGGCGTCTCCCGTGGGCGCAACGACTGCGCCCTGTGCTCTCAGGTCAGAATCGCTGCAGGTGCGTTGTCCCCGCGCGCCGGCAGGGCGATCGATGACGGGAGAACGAGTTCAAGAAGCGTGACTGGGCCAATTCGGTTTCAGCGTGCGTGCAGGCAGTTTTGGTAACGGAATGGAGAGCGAACTCTACGCCTCGTCGTGAGGTTCCGCAAACGGCCCGGCGGCGGCCCGCACCGCCTCCTCGCCGAATCCCTTGCGCGCGAGGCGCGCGGCGGTCTTCGGCCCAGGCCCGAGGCGGCGGACGAGCTGCGCGGCCCGCTCCGCCTCCGGAGCAAGGGACGCGAGCGCCGCTTCGGTCTGCTCGCGGTCGAGGCCGTGCTGCCCGAGGTCGTGCCGGATCGACGCGTCGCCGTGGCCCCGCTCGGCGAGCGCCGCCGCCCGCGCCGCGGCGAAGCGCCCGTCGTCGACGTAGCCCACGCGCTCGAGCGTGTCGAGCGCGGCGGCGCGCTGGTCGTCGCCGACGCCGGCCCGGGCGAGCCGCTCGTCGAGCTCGCGCCGGGAGCGGTCGCGGTGCCGGAGCGCGCGTGCCGCGAGCTCCACAGGATCGGGGTCGCCGGGCATCTCCTCGAGCAGCGGCTGCGATCGAGAGGCGTGTTGCGGGTTGGCGGGCGCATGCGCGGGCTCGTGCCGGAGCATCTCCGCGCACACGCCAACCCGCATCGAGCCTCTAGACGACCGCCGGCTCGTCCTCCTCGTCGAGTACCGGGATCACCTCGGTGGGCACCTCTGCCTGCGGCAGCAGGCGGGCCGAGATCACCTGCTCGGGCGGTGCCTGGTCCTGGATCGCCCGCAGGATGCCCTGCACGACGTCCGGGTGCTCCTTCAGGAACGCGGTCGCATTCTGGCGCCCCTGCCCGAGCCGCTCGTCGCCGAAGGAGAAGTACGAGCCCGACTTCTGGACGACCTTCCGGTCGAGGCCCGTGTCGAGCACGGTGCCTTCCCAGGAGATGCCGTCGCCGTAGATGATGTCGAACTCCGCCTGCTTGAACGGCGGTGCCACCTTGTTCTTGACGACCTTGACGCGGACGCGGTTGCCGATCGCCTCGACCCCGTCCTTGAGCGTCTCGATCCGGCGGATGTCGAGGCGGATCGAGGCGTAGAAGCGGAGGGCGCGGCCGCCCGACGTCGTCTCGGGGTTGCCGAACATGACGCCGATCTTCTCGCGCAGCTGGTTCGTGAAGAGGCAGATCGTGTCGGTGCGGTTGAGCGTTCCCGCGAGCTTGCGCAGCGCCTGGCTCATCAGGCGCGCCTGCAGGCCGACATGGGAGTCGCCCATCTCCCCCTCGATCTCCGCCTTCGGCGTCAGCGCCGCGACGGAGTCGATCGCGACGACGGCGAGTGCGCCCGAGCGGACGAGCAGCTCGCAGATCTCGAGCGCCTGCTCGCCCGTGTCGGGCTGCGAGACGAGCAGCTCGTCGATGTTGACGCCGATGCGCTTCGCGTAGGCGGGATCCATCGCGTGCTCGGCGTCGATGAACGCGCAGATGCCGCCGCGACGCTGGGCCTCGGCGATCACGTGGTAGACGAGGGTCGTCTTGCCCGACGACTCGGGGCCGAAGACCTCGACGACGCGCCCGCGCGGCAGGCCGCCGACGCCGAGGGCGACGTCGAGCGACAGCGACCCGGTCGAGACCGCGCCGATCGCGACCTGGGCCTGGTCGTTCATCTTCATCACGGCGCCCTTGCCGAACTGGCGCTCGATCTGTCCCAGCACCGTGTCGAGTGCCTGCTCGCGATCCATCGTCTACCTACCTCCTAGAGCTGCCGTTTCGAGGACGTCGTACCGCGCCCCACCGGGGCCGAGCGAAGAACGGTAGAGAGCCGACCGGACGACATGAATCGAACACGTGTTCGGCGGCTCGGGAGCGAGTCCTGCGGGGGTGCGGAAGCGAAGCACGGTCACGTGCGCGAGCCAGCGGCGCGCCTCCCTCCGGTACACGCCCTCCCGCTCGAGCCGGGCCTGGAGGTCGACCGCGAGCGCCCCGGCCGCCCCGCCGGCATCGTCGAGCTCGACCATCCCGACGCGCCGCGTCTCGCGGTAGCGAAGCGGGCGGAGCTCGATCGGCGACGCGGCCGCCGCGGCCGCGCGCAGCCCGGCCGCGATCATCGGGATCTCCCCGGCCGCGCGTGCGCCGAGAAACGCGAGCGTGACGTGCAGGTCGTCGCGGCGCACCGGCCGGATGCCCGCTGCCGGGGACGGCAGGCACTCGGTCTGCCAGGCGACGAGCGCGTCGAGGCCGTCCTCCGGGAGCTGCAGGGCGCAGAACAGCCTGATCCGTTCATCTCCGGCCACGCTACCGGGCGAACTGTGCCGTGTCTGTCACGGCTTCGTGACAAGTGCGCGCACGAGGTGGAGCGCGGCGACGGCGGCGCGTTGCCGGATCGTCTCCCGGTCGCCGGGGAAGTCGATCCGCCGCGCGAGCTCTCCGTCGGGGCCGGCGGCGTGCAGGAAGACGAGCCCGACCGGCTTGTCGGCCGACGCGCCGCCTGGGCCGGCGACGCCGGTGACGGCGACGCCGACGGCCGCGCCGAGGCGCTCCCGGACGCCGCGCGCCATCGCGGCCGCCGCCTCGGGCGAGACCGCACCGTGCTCGTGCAGCACCCAGTCGGGGACACCGAGCTCCGCCGTCTTGACCTCGTTCGCGTACGCGACGACCGAGCCGAGGAAGACGTCGCTCGCTCCCGGGACGTCGGTGAGCCGAACCGCGACGAGCCCGCCGGTGCAGGACTCCGCCGTCGCCAGGGTGAACCCACGGTCGCGAAGCAGGTCGAGCACGAGCTCCGCTGTCGAGCGCTCGTCGCGCGCGAACACGAACCGCTCGTTCTCACCCGCGAGCGCCTGCTCGAGCGCGTCGGCGCGCTGCTCGGCTCCGGGGGCTACGAAGAGATCGACGTGGAGCTCGAAGTCGCGCGCGCAGATCGTGACGTCAACCCCCTCCCCCTCTCCACCGGCGGCCGCGAGCGAGCGGGCGACGGCGGACTCCGGGACGCCGTAGAACCGGAGCACCCGGCGCGCCGGCGCGACCGCGCGCCGGCGCAGCCGTGCGAGCGGCGCCGTCTCGAGAACGCGCGGCCAGAGCTCCTGCAGCTCCCGCGGCGGCCCGGGCAGCGCGACCGCGACGGTCGCCCCGCGCTCGAGCACGACCGCCGGCGCCGTGCCGGCGAGACCCGCCCACAGCGCCCCCTCAGGGAGGGTGGCCTGCTTGCGGACGCCCTCCTCGAAGTCGGTGTAGGGGCGCCGGAGCCGCTCGGCGACGGCCCGCGAGCGCAGCTCGATCTCGCCCGCCAACGTCTCGTCGACGCGCAGACCCACCTCCGCCGCCCTCGCGAGCAGCTCGATCGTGCGGTCGTCGTGGGTCGGCCCGAGGCCGCCGGTGACGACGAGGAGGTCGTGCCGGAGACCCTCCGCGAGCGCCCGCTCGAGCTCCGCCGGGTCGTCTCCCACCACGGTGATGCGCACCGGCGTGATGCCGAGCGAGAGCAGCGACGCGGCGAGATACGGGCCGTTGCGGTCGGAGCGGTCGCCGCGGACGAGCTCCGACCCCGACGCGACGATCGCGGCCTCTAGCTGCCCGCCGGACGCCAACCGGTCGCCGTGACGAGGATCACCTGGGGCTTCGACCCGGGTACGTGGACGAGATGGCCGCGCACGCGGATCTGGACGTTCGAAGGGCTGTCGAGTGACACCCACAGCGTCTTGCTGCCGCGGATCGCGACCGGTGGGTCGCCCGCGGAGATCGTGCCGTCGTAGGCGAGGTTGCCGTTGACGGTGCCGCCACGGTGGGCGATCACGTGGGTCGAGCCGGTCGTCGCCCTCAGCTCGAGGAGCGGCGGCACGATCCGCGAACCGGTCGAGGTGTGCGTCCCGCCGGCGACCGTCGGCGTGCCGCCGCCCTTGCCGCCGCTCGCCTTCCAGGCCGAGATCACGACCACCGTGAGCACACCGATCACGGCGAGCGCGATCAGGACGACGTTGGTCTCGACGCGACGGTTCCTGCGCGGCGGCGCGGCAGTCGAGCGCCGTGCACGCGGCTCGTGCTCCTCGCCGCTGACGAAGCGGGAGTTGTACTCGTCGACGTACAGCTGGCCGTCGAGGCCGAGGTACTCGGCGTACGTGCGCAGGAACCCCTTGACGTAGGTCTGCGCCGGCAGGAGCGAGAACTGCTCCTCCTCGAGGGCGCGGAGATACTTCCCACGGATCTTCGTCGCGAGCTCGGCCTCGCCGAAGTCGACGCCGCGACGGACGCGGGCCTCGCGAAGGCTGTTGCCGATCTCGAACACAGCCAGGCAAGGGTAGCCGCACCTCCCTCGCCGCGGCTACTGCGCGGCACGGAGCAGGCCGAACACGCCGAGCGCGAGCGCCCCCGTGATCCCGGCGTAGGCCCCGAACCAGGCGACGAGCCTGGCCACCCGCACGAGCCGGGCGCTGTCGCCCCGGACGCTCCGCAGCAGCGCACGGCGCGCCCGGCGCGCCGCGGCGAGCGCGAGCAGGCCGAGCAGGACGGCAGCCGGGACGACCACGTAGAGCGTCTGCAGCAGCCCGAGGCGCTGCGAGAGCTGCGCGGCGCCGACACCCGCGGGGATCGCGGCGACGGCGAGCGTCCCCAGGACGATCGCCGCGGCCGCGGCGGGCTTACTGCTTGTCATACGGCCGTCCGGCGGCAGCCGGCCCGATCGAGCGGCCGATCACGCCGGCGACGGCGATCAGCGTCAGGATGTACGGGAGCGCCTGGAAGAGCGTGCCCCACTGGTTGCCGTAGGCGGTCGGCAGGCGATCGGCGAGCGCGCTCGAGAAGCCGAACAGCAACGCCGCTCCCCAGGTCGGGAACGGCCGCCACTTGCCGAAGACGAGCGCGGCGAGCCCAATGAACCCGGTGCCGTTCGTCATGCCCTCGTTGAACGAGTGCACGAACCCGAGCGAGAGGTAGGCGCCGCCCATGGCGGCGATCGCACCCGAGGAGATGACGGCGATGTAGCGGATCCGGCGCACGGAGATGCCGACGGTGTCCGCCGCGCGGGGATGCTCGCCGACGGATCGGAGCCGCAAGCCGTAGGGCGTCCGAAACACGAACACGTAGGTGCCGACGAGCAGCACGAACGAGAGCCAGATCATCAGGTTCAGCTGCCCCAGGATCGGCCCGATGAAGTACCAGCCCGAGAGGAAGTGCAGGTGGATGTCGGGGATGCCGTAGTCGGGGACGTTCCCGGGCGTCCCGGTATCGCCGTACTGCTGGATGAAGAGGTAGCCGGTGATGCCGAGCGCGAGGAAGTTGAGCGCCGTGCCCGAGATGATCTGGTCGACCTTCAGGTGGATCGCCCAGACCGCGTGGATCGCCGCGAGCGTCATCCCGGCGGCGGCCGCGATCAGGAGGCCGACGATCCAGGCGTACCCGCCCGCCCAGCCGTGGGCCCAGATCGCGCCCCAGATGCCGAAGAACGCCCCGGTCAGGAGCATCCCCTCGAGCGCGACGTTGATCACGCCGCTGCGCTCGCAGTAGAGGCCGCCGATCGCGGCGTAGGTCAGCGGCGTGGCGTAGCGGAGGGTGGCCGCCCCGAGCGCGCTCCAGACCACCACGGTGTCGAGGTGCGCGGCCGACGAGCGGGTCGCGAGCACGCCGAGCGCGATCCCCAGGATGCCCGCTGCGACCGCGCCGCCGCCGACGCGGTGCTGGTCGCGCGACCACGACCAGATGCCGGCGGCGATCGCGAGGATCCCGATCGCGATCGGCAGGACCGTCGTCCGGGCGGCGAGCGGCGGCAGGGCGAGCCAGAAGGCGAGCGCGCCCAGGGCGATGCCCGCGATCCCGACCGTCTTCGGGTGGGTCCAGCGAATGCCGCCGACCCTCGCCGCGACCGCGGTCACGAGCCGCTCCGGCGGCGCCGCTTGAGCCACACCAGGGCGCCGCTCAGGTTGAGCCCGACGAAGAGGATCACGAGCCCCTGGATGATCGTGGTCAGGTTCCCCGCCAGGTCGGGCCGGAAGATCGACGGGTCGAGCTGGCGGCCCGACGTGCCGTTGATCAGCGCGCCGAAGAGGAGCGCCGCGAACCCGACGCCGACGGCGGTGTTGCGGCCGAGCAGCGCAGCCGCGAGCCCGATGAACCCGATCTGGTTGGCGGGGATGTCGTTCTGGCCGATGCGGTACTCCCAGCCGGTGATGTCGAGCGCGCCGCCGAGACCGGCGAAGCCGCCGGAGATCGCCATCGCGAGGAAGTAGTTCCGGGCGACCGAGACGCCGCCGTACCGCGCCGCCTCCGGGTTGAAGCCCACCGCGCGCACCTCGAAGCCGAGGGTGGTGCGGTTGATGATCACCCAGTAGACGACCAGGAACGCGACGGCGATGAAGATGCCGATCGACAGGCCCTGCAGGAGCTTCAGGCCCCAGAAGACCGGGAGCTTCGCGCCCTCGACGATGTCCGCGGAGATCGGCACGGAGGCCTGCGGGCCCTGCAGCGGCCCTCCCTGCCCGAACAGGTACGACCCGACCCAGATCGCCGTCCAGTTGAGCATGATCGTCGAGATCACCTCGTGGGCGCCGACGGTCGCCTTGAGGATCCCCGCGATGCCGGCCCAGGCGGCGCCCGCGAGCGTGCCGACCACGAGGCAGAGCACCATGTGGATCCAGGGCGTGAGGCCGGCGAACGACGAGCCGAGCCAGACGGCGAAGTAGACGCCTGCGAAGTACTGGCCCTGCCCGCCGATGTTGAACATCCCGCAGCGGAACGCGAACGCCACCGCGAGCGCGGTGAGGATGATCGGCGTCGTCAGGAGCAGCGTCTGCTGCAGGTTGCCCGCCGCGGTCGAGGCGGTATCCCAGGGGAACCACATGTGCGCCGTCGAGAACGGGACGCGCGCGGAGTGGTTGCCGACGTGGACGAACCAGCTGAGCCCGGTGCCGTCCCAGATCGCCCGGTAGACCTTGAACGGGTTCTTGCCCGTGAAGGTGACGACGAGGCCGCCCATCAGGAAGGCGATCAACGTCGTCAGGATCGGCCCGATCGCGCCCTTCAGCCCCCCGAGGCGCGCGGCGAAATGCTGCTGCGGCTGCGGAACCTCGGGTGGTGGAGTCTCCTCGAACTCCTCCTCGTAGAGCTCGTCGCTCACCGCCGTGCCTCGCCCGTCACGCAGCCCGCCCTTCGCGGCCGCCGCCGGTCATGGCGAAGCCGAGCTCCTCCTCGGTGGCGGTCGGCGGGAACTCGCCGACGATGCGTCCCTCGTAGATGACGAGGATGCGGTCCGAGAGCGACAGGATCTCCTCGAGCTCGAGCGAGACGAGCAGCACCGCGCGGCCGGCGTCGCGCTGCTCGACCAGCCGCCGGTGGACGAACTCGATCGCTCCGACGTCGAGCCCGCGGGTCGGTTGCGCGGCGATCAGCACGCGGGGATCGCCGTCGATCTCACGGGCGAGCACGACCTTCTGCTGGTTGCCGCCCGAGAGTGCGCCGGCCGGGGTCGTCGGGGGTGCCGCCGCGCACGTCGAACTCCTTCAACAGCCGGCGGGCGCGGTCGGTCATCGCGCGCAGGTCGAGGAAGCCGCGGCGCGAGTTGGGGCTGTGCCGGTAGGCGTGCAGGGCGAGGTTCTCGGTCAGCGAGAACGGCAGCACGAGCCCGCGCCGGTGCCGGTCCTCGGGGATGTGCCCGAGGCCGCTGTCGAGCGCGTGCTTGGCCGTCTCGTTCGTGATCTCCTGCCCGTCGACCAGCACGCGCCCCGACCTCGCACGGCGGAGCCCGCAGATCGGCGTCGATCAGCTCGCTCTGCCCGTTCGCGTCGACGCCGGCCAGGCCCACGATCTCGCCGCCGTGCACCACGAAGCCGACGTCGTGCACCGTCTCGAGCCCCCGGTCGTCGATCACCGTCAGGTGCTCGACCTGCAGCAGCGGCTCCGCCGGCGCGGCGGGTTCCTTGTCGACCCGCAGGAGCACCTCGCGTCCGACCATCATCCGTGCCAGCCCCTCCTCGGTGGCGCCTGCGACGGGGATCGTGTCCACCACCACCCCGCGGCGCACGACCGTGATCCTGTCGGCGATGTCGATCACCTCGTTCAGCTTGTGCGAGATGAAGATGATCGACTTCCCCTGGGCCTTCAGCGCCCGCAGGATCTCGAAGAGCTCCTTCGCCTCCTGCGGCGTCAGGACGGCGGTGGGCTCGTCGAGGATCAGGATGTCGGCGCCGCGGTACAGCGCCTTCAGGATCTCGACGCGCTGCTGCTGGCCGACGGTGATCCGGTCGATCCGAGCGTCGGGGTCGACGGCGAGCCCGTATCGCTCGGACAGCTCGCGGACGCGGCGGCGGGCGGCGTCGTAGTCGAGCAGCACACCGGCACGGCGCGGCTCCGTGGCGAGGACGATGTTCTCGGCCACGGTCATCACCGGGATGAGCATGAAGTGCTGGTGCACCATGCCGATGCCCTGCTCGATCGACGCCTTCGTCGAGCCGAGCTCGACGGGCTTGTCGCGCAGGACGATCTGCCCGGCGTCGGGCGTGTAGAGCCCGTAGAGGATGTTCATCAGCGTCGACTTGCCGGCGCCGTTCTCGCCGAGCAACGCATGCACTTCGCCTTCGCGGAGGTCGAACGAGACGTCGTCGTTTGCGAGCACGCCCGGGAATCGCTTCGTGATCCCACGGAGCTCGAGCAGGGGTGCGTCCGCCATCGCCGAGCGATCCTATCCTCAGGAGCGGAGGCCGCTGAGGTACTCCTGCACGACCTCCCGGGCGTGCACGGCGAGGGGCTGCGCGATCCGGGGATCGAGCCGGCGAACGCCGACGGCGCCGCTCGCAGCGCCGAAGACGACGTCCTCGTTTCCGTGGAACACACCGGCGAGCGCATCGCGCGCGGCGGCGCTCGCGGCGACGGACGGCAGCTCGAAGTCGCCGAGCCGGATCCCGACCAGGTTCTGCTGGTGGGCGGCGTCGATCGCCGCGTCGGCGCAGAGGCCTCCATGAGCGGCGACGACCAGCGCTCCCCGCCCGATCGCTGCGAGTGCCGCCTCCTTGCAGCGCGCCGGGACCGTGGAGCTCCAGCCGCGCAGCAGGATCGCGCCGGGCACGACGCTGCGCGTGCCGGCGAGGAACGCGTCGGCGAGCGTCGGCTCGCGCGGCCCGATCCACGCCACGCGCGGGCGGAGCGCGCCGTCGGCCTGGACGACGAGGCCCGCCACGATGCCCGCCGCACTGGCCGCCTCGTCGTCGCGGACGACGAGGCCGACGAGGTTCGGACGGCGGCTGCCCTTCGTCGACGCGCCGACGAGCCCGTAGTGGGTGTGCGGATGTGCCGCGGCGAGCGCCGCCACCCGCACCGCCGGCGCGCTCCGGGCGGAGACGAGCACGAGCGTGGCGGGTGGGATCGCCCGCAGGCTCGAGCGGACGACGACGGTGCCCGGGACCCGCACGCTGAGCGGCCCGACGACCGCGACCCGCAGGCCGGCGGGTGCGGCCGCCGCGACCGTTCGGCCGGCGGTCGTGGTCGGGGCGTGCGTCGACGCGCCGCCGCAGCCCGCGGCCGCGAGAGCCATCAGGAGTACCGCCGCTCGTTGCCGCATCGGGGCTCCGAACCGGACGGGGCGGGCCGTGCGGCCCGCCCCGTCGCAGCTCTCCATCTCGTCGACGCGCCTACTTGACGGTCGCCGGGATGTGCTTGATCTTGCCGGCGCGGAGGAGCTTGAACTGCTTGGCGACGGCGTTCTTGATCGACGCCGGAACCTTCTTGCTCCACTTGCCGTAGCCGACGCCCTTGATCTTGGCGCCGAACACCTTGTTCTTGCCGCCCGCCAGGGTGCCGTGGTTGGCCGCCTGGATGGCGTTGTAGACGGACACGTCGACGCGCTTGAGCGCGCTCGTCATCACCCACGAGCCGAGGTAGCCCTGGTCGGCGTCGACGCCGATGCCGAAGAGCCCCTTCTCGTGCGCCGCGTCGAGCACGCCGAGACCGCACTGGCCGGCGACCTGGAACTCGACGATCGAGCCCTGGGCGATCTGGTTGAGCGCCTTCTCCTTACACGTCGCCTGCTTGATGAAGTCCTGGGAATAGTCGTTCAGCGTCTTGATGCCCGGGTCGGCTTTCTTGGCGCCGTACTGGAAGCCGGCGATGTAGCGGTCGACCGGCGGGATCTTGAGGCCCCCGACCGAGCCGATCGCCTTCCCGTTGTGGGACTTGGCCCACATGCCCGCGGCGTAACCGACGAGGTACCCGGCCTCCTGCTCCCTGAACAGCAGGCCCTCGACGTTCTTCGGCTTGTGCTTCATCGACGTCACGTCGACGTCGACGATCGCGAACTTGCTGCTGGGATACGAGGCCGCGAGGGCGTCCATCGCATCGGTCATCAGGAACCCGACCCCGATCGTGATGCCGGCGCCGGACTGCACGCAGGCCTTCAGGTTCGGGATGTAGTCGGCCGGCGACTTCGACTGGATGACCCGACCCTTGATGCCTGCCCGCTCGGCGTGCTGGAGACCGACGTAGGCGAGATGGTTGAACGACTTGTCGTTCAGCCCGCCGATGTCGGTGACGAGGCACGCAGAGAAGGAGGCCTTGTGTGCCGCCGACGCCGAGCCGCCGCGCAGAGCGGCGAACAGCGACGCGAGCAGCACCGTCGCGACTGCGACAGCCGCGAGCGAGAGCCAACGCTTCCTCACTTGGATGAACCCTCCTGTATTTGGAACCCGATCTGGGGGGAGTGCGCGCGTAGGGTATCCAGTCTTCCGGAAGGTTCAAAGGGAAGTTCTACGTATTTCCTCCGATTCTCAGTCCACGATCGGCGCGGGAGCGCTCAGACGCTCGAGATCGTGCTCCGAGACGAGCACGCGGCGAGGCTTCGATCCCTCGTACGGCGAGATGATCCCGCGCCGCTCGAGCATGTCGATCAGGCGCCCGGCACGCGTGTACCCGACCCGCAGGCGCCGCTGCAGGAGCGAGACGCTCGCCGTCTGGGCGGTCACGACCACCTCGATCGCCTTGTCGAGCAGCGGATCCTCGTCGGGGTCGAACTCTCCCCCGTCCTCGTCTCCCTCGTCGGCGAACACCTGCGGCGCCTCGAGGAACGTCTCGTCGATCGACTGATCGCGCTGCGCGCGCGTCTGGTCGACGATCAGGGCGATCTCCTCCTCGGTCACGAACGCGCCCTGGACGCGCTGCAGGCGTGACGTGCCGAGCGGCTTGAAGAGCATGTCTCCCTGGCCGAGCAGGCTCTCGGCGCCGTTCGAGTCGAGGATCACCCGCGAGTCGGTCTGCGAGGAGACGGCGAAGGCGATGCGCGAGGGGACGTTCGCCTTGATCATGCCGGTGATCACGTCCACCGACGGGCGCTGGGTCGCGAGCACGAGGTGGATGCCGACCGCGCGCGACTTCTGCGCCAGCCGGATGATCGAGTCCTCGACCTCCTGCGGGCTGACCATCATCAGGTCGGCGAGCTCGTCGATCACGACGAGCAGGTAGGGAAGCTCCTCCTCCCCGCGCTTGCGGAAGGCACGGTTCGCCTCGGGCAGGTTGCGCGCGCGCACCTGGGAGAGCCGCTCGTAGCGGCGCTCCATCTCGGTGACGACGTTGAGGAGGACCGCGCTCGCCTCCTTGGGGCTCGAGACGACGGGCGTCAGCAGGTGCGGGATGGACTCGTAGTAGTTGAGCTCGATCTTCTTCGGGTCGATCAGGATCAGCCGCGCCTCGTCGGGGGTGGCGCGGAGCAGGATCGAGGTGAGGATCGTGTTGATGCAGCCCGACTTGCCCGAGCCGGTGGTGCCCGCAATCAGGATGTGCGGCATCCGGGCCAGGTCGGCCCAGACGGCGGCGCCCGAGATGTCCTTGCCGAGCCAGACCGAGAGCGGGCTCGCGCTCTGCGGCAGGTCGGCGTAGATGTCCCCGAGCGTGACGAGGTTCGGGCTGAGGTTCGGCACCTCGACGCCCACCGCCTGCTTGCCGGGGATCGGCGCCAGGATGCGGATCTCGGTCGTCGCGAGCGCGTAGGAGAGGTCGTCCTTCAGGTTGGCGACCTTCCCGACCTTGGTGCCCGGCGCGAGCTGCAGCTCGTAGCGCGTGACGCGCGGGCCGGCGATCTGCCCGACGACGACCGCCTCGACCCCGAAGTGCGCGAGGCAGGTGACGAGGGCCTCCGCCACGCGCTGGTTCGCCTCGCTGTTCGGGCCGCTGCCGGGCTTCGAGGCGCGCAGGAGCGCACGGTCGGGCAGCCGGTAGTCGGCGAGCGCCGGGACAGGCGCCGGGAACAGCTCTTCCTGCGTGGGCTCCTCGGGCTCGGGGTCGTCCTCCTGGATGTAGAGCGCCGGCGGGGGCCCGACCGAGACCGAGTCGGAGATCAGGTCCGGGTAGTCCTCGCTGACGTCGACCGGGGGCTCCGGGGGCGGCGTCGAGAACTCGTCGGGCTCGAGGGCCGCCGGCCGCCGTGCGACGACGTGGTGCCGCGCCTGGGAGACGACGTGGCCGGTGCGCCGCAGGATCGCGCCGAGGCTCGCTCCGGTCAGGAAGAGGACGCCGGCGATCGTGAGCAGGACGCCGAGGATCGTCGACCCGGTCGAGCCGAGCCCGAGCGCCGCGAGGGACTCGAGACCGTGGCCGAGCTCGCCGCCGTGGCCGGAGCCGAGTGTCAGCATCAGGCCGAGCAGCGCCACCCCGAGACCGAGCCGGAAGGGCCGCATGTCGACGAGAGCGCTCTGCGCGACGATCAGGGCGCCGAGCGGGCACAGGACGACCGGCGCGAGGTAGCCCGCTGCGCCGACGCCGCTGCGCACGAGGTGCGCCACGGGGCCGCCGCTGAACCCGAACCAGAGCACGGCGGCCAGGAACACGCCGAGGCCCGCGAGGCCGAGCCCGATCAGCTCGGGATGGTGGTGCGCTCTGCTCGCCCGCTTGCGGCGGCGCTGCTTGACGCGTGAGGGCGTCTTCGGGGACGTCTTGCGGGGCCGCTTCCTGCGCGCCATGGCAGGCACTTCGTCCCGGGAGCCGTCGCTCCTTCCCGGTGAGGGTTATCCGCGCGGGCTGAAGGACGCCGTCAGCATCCCGAAGTAGGTCGGCGCCTCGTAGGAGTGCAGCTCGGCGTCGTAGCCGCCGCCGAGGGCGCCGTGCAGCATCAGCAGCTGCCAGAAGCTGTCGGCCTTGGCGGCCACCGCGTAGCCGGGGTCCCAGCCGACGAGCGCTTCGAGGCGGTTGTCGCGGACGACGGACTGGATCTCGTCGTCGTACTCCGCAGACTCGGGCGCGAAGCCGTACGGGCCGTCCGGGGTGTGACCGTGACCGTGGTCCGCGCTCGCGACGAGCGCGACTCTCCGGTCGGCGGTCGCCGCCGCGAGCGCACGCCCGGCGGCCACGTGCTCGTCGTTCGAGCGTGCGCGGCAGGGGCTGACGACGACCGCGGGGGCGCGCATGAACCAGAGCGGGATCAGCGCGCCCCAGTCGAGCGGCATCGTCGAGGAGCCCGCGGCGGTCGAGCCGAAGGTGATCCCGAGCGCAGGCAGCCCGGCGCTCTGCAGCGCCTGGACGCAGTCGTCGGCGAGCACCGGGTCGCCGGGGCCGTCGTAGTGGGTGTCCGCCTCCGTCCACTGCGACGCGTCGCCCTCGAGCCGCACCGAGCGGACGACGGCGAAGTGGCCGTCGACGTGCACGCCGTGCGGGGTGATCACGATCACCGCCTCCGGACGGGCCTGCGCGAAACGGCGGCCGAGCTCCTCCATCCCCTTGCGCGTCGGGCTGTCCGGCCGGTCGAACACCGGGCCCCCGTGCGGCGCGATCGCGGCGAAGACGATCACGGCTCGGCGTGGAGGCGGTCGGCCCTCCTCCCGGTCACGGTGCCAGTCACCGCGGTCACGGTGCCAGTCACCGCAATCGCGGGGATCCTCCACGCGGGAATCACGGTGCCAGTCACCGGGGTCATCCCAGCGAGGAGATGCGCTCGACGACGAGCTCCGCGAAGCGGTCGCGGTCGATCGAGAGCCCGACCTTCGCGTTCGGGGGGCCGAAGTGCTCCCGACCGCGCCAGTCGACGTTTGTCCGCCCCCAGCTCGGCCCCGTCGTGCAATCGACCTCGACGAAGGCGTCGCGCACCTCCATCAGCGTCGGGTCGATCACGTGGGCGACGCAGACCGGGTCGTGCATCGGAGCCCCGTCGAGGTCGGGATAGCGCCGGCGGTGGAAGCGCGCGTAGAAGTCCATCAGCTCGGCGACGACCTTGCCCACGCGGCCGGCGCCGCGCATCCGCTCGGTGTGTGCGGTCGTGATCAGAGCCTGGTGCGTGACGTCGAGCCCCACCATCGTCGTGTCGATCCTCTCGGCGAAGACGCGCTGTGCGGCCTCGGGGTCCGCCCAGATGTTGAACTCGGCCGCAGGAGTGCGGTTGCCCTCGCCGATCGCGCCGCCCATCAGCACGATCCTCTCGGGGCGGGAGCCGGGATGCGTCGCGAGCAGCAGCCCGACGTTCGTGAGCGGCCCCGTCGGCACGAGCACGGGCTTCCTGCCGCCGCGGAAGCGCTCGGCGAGGAACTCGACGGCGTGCTGCGGCCGGGCGGATGCGGACGGCGGCGGCAGGTCGGGGCCGTCGAGGCCGCTCTCGCCGTGGACGTGTGCCGCCACGTCGCGTGCTCTCACGAAGGGTGCGTCGGCGCCTGCGTACACCGGGATGTCCGAGCGTCCCGCGAGCTCGAGCACGCGGAGGGCGTTGGCGGTCGTCTTGTCGAGCGTCTGGTTGCCGGAGACGGTGGTCACCGCCACGAGTTCGACCTCGGGCGAGGCGAGGGCCAGCAGGATCGCGATCGCGTCGTCGTGACCGGGATCGCAGTCGAGGATGATCGGAGTCGGCGTCATGCCGCGAGTATCGCGGCTACCTCGCCGGCGGTGGGAAGCGACGGCTGGGCGCCCGCGCGGGCGGCGGCGAGGGCTCCCGCCGCGCAGGCGCGGCGAAGGGAGTCCTCCCGGCCTCGGTCCTCCAGGAGCGACACGACGAGGCAGGCGGCGAAGGCGTCGCCGGCGGCGGTGCCGTCGACAGCGTCGACGGGCGGCGGCGCCGCGCGGGCGACCTCGCGGCCGCCTTCGAAGAGCGCCGCGCCCTCCGCGCCGTGGGTGACCGCGACGAGCTTCCCGCGCGTCACGAGCTCGTGTTCGAGCCGGTTCACGATCAGCAGGTCGGGCTCCAGGTCGACCGGCCGTGCCGGCGAGGCGTTGAGCGCGAAGAAGTCGGCGCCGTCGGCGGCCGCGAGCACGACGGCGTCGTCGACCTCGAGCTGGCACAGCACCGCCCCACCGGGCGACCGCGGCGTCAGCTTCCCGTTCGCGCCCGGGACGACCACGATCTGGTTCTCCCCCTGGGCGTCGACCAGGATCAGCGCGATCCCGGTGGCGCCGCGGTGCTCGAGCTCGAGCTCGACTCCCGCCTCCCGCAGGCCGGCGAGGGCCGGCCCGGCGAGCTCGTCCTGCCCGACGGCGCCGACCAGGCGGACCCGGGCGCCGAGGCGTGCCGCCGCGACCGCCTGGTTCGCGCCCTTCCCGCCGGGAAACCGCTCGAACGCTTCACCGAAGACCGTCTCGCCCGGGCGAGGAAGCGCCTCGACGCGGGCAACGAGGTCGAGGTTGATCGACCCGACGACGGTCAGCTCCACGGGCACGGCGGCAGCTTAGAGGCTCAGGGCGCCGCCGCCGCCGCCGCTGCGGCCCACCCATGGTGCCAGTCGCCGACTCGGGAGGTCCGGCCGCGGCGCTGCCGAACCGGAGACGCTGCGCCACCCTGCGCCACGCCATGGTGCCAGTCACCGCTCGAGTCGACGGTCGAGGTGGGATCGCTCGCTCCGGGAGCACCCCGCACCGGTGACAGTCACCGCTCGTGGCCGGATGCGCGCCGGCGGCGGTGGCGGGAGCGTGACGATTGCTCCACAGGGCTGGTGCCGGCCCGCCCGGGGCGGCATGATGGTCGGGCGGGTGGGATGCCCGGCGGTGGGTCGCAGGAGAGGGCCACCGCGTACTGCTCGCGGCGGGACGCCGCACACGGTCGGGAAGCTCTACGCGGCGATCGCGCGCAGGTCGTCGAGCGCGCTGCCGAGCAGGTTCTCGCGCAGATCGAACAGGCCCGCCCAGAGCGAGGCGGCGTCGACCTCGGACTGCCACCGCACCGCCGACGACAGCCCCTCGAGCGCGCGGACGAGCACGGCGAGCTCGAGGTACGCCGACGCGACGCGGTGGGACGCGACGTGGACGCCTGCACGCTCGAGCACCGGCTCCCAGTCGACGAGCTCGCCCTGGCCGGGCTCGCCGAACCACGAACGGCCCTCGGCCTCGGTCACGTCGAGCTCGAGCAGGTAGCGCCCCAGTGGGCGCTCGAGACCCGCGAGCGCCGTCTCGACACGGTCGGCCGCACGACGGAGCGCCGCCTGGCGGCGGCCGGGTGTCGCCGGCTCCGCCTCGCCCCGCGACCAGCGCTCGAGCAGCCGACAGAACGCGAGCGACGCCACCTCGACCGCGAGGAGCTGTGCGATCAGCCGCTGCGCGGTCGACTCCTCGCCCGCGTGCTCGGCGATCACGTCCGCCCACTCGGGGCGGGTTCCGAGCGGGATCGTCATACCTCGACGACGACCGGCAGGATCATCGGCCGCCTGCGGGTGCGGTCGTAGACGAGCTGGCCGATGCCGTCGTGGAGGTGCTCCTGCAGGAGCTTGATCTCGCGGATGTCGTCGGCGATCAGCTCGCGGACGATGTCGTGCGCCTCCTGGCGCATCTCCGAGAGCAGCTCGTCGCTCTCGCCGAAGCCCCGCGCGATCAGCTCCGGCGCGGCAGCCGCCCCGTCGGCGAGGGTCGTCACGATGATCAGCACACCGTCCTCCGACATGTGACGGCGGTCGCGCAACGCGACGTCGGAGATGTCGCCGACGCCGAGGCCGTCGACGAACGTGACACCCGACTCGACGTGATCGGCGATCCGCACGCCGCCACCGCGCGTCAGCTCCACCACGTCACCGTTCTCGGCGATCACGATCGCGTTCGACGGGACACCCGCCTCCTGCGCCAGCCGTGCGTGCGCGGCCTGCATCCGGTACTCGCCGTGGATCGGCATCACCGCCTTCGGCCGCAGCAGGCCGAGCAGCGTTCGAAGCTCCTCGGCGCGCGCATGGCCGGAGACGTGGACGTCGGCGTTCTCCTCGTGCAGCACCTCGGCGCCGTTGCGCGTGAGCCGGTTGATCGCGTCGTGCACGCGGAGCTCGTTCCCCGGGACCGGCCGCGCCGAGATGATCACGGTGTCACCGCGCTCGACCTTGATCGCCGGGTGGTCGGCGTAGGCGATGCGCGTCAGCGCCGAGAGCGGCTCACCCTGCGAGCCGGTGCAGATCACGAGCTGCTGCCCGGGCGGGATGTCGTCTAGGTCGGCGGGACGGACGAGCGCGTCGTCGGGCACCTCGACGTAGCCGAGGTTGCGGGCGACGTTCAGGTTGCGGCGCATCGAGCGACCGACGACCACCACCTTGCGCCCGCACGAGACGCCGACGTCGATCGCCTGCTGCATCCGGTGGATGTTCGACGCGAAGCTCGAGACGAGGATCCGGCCGCTCCTGGCGGGGATGATCTGCCGGAACGCCTCGCCGACCACTCGCTCGGAGCGGGTGAAGCCGGGGCGCTCCGCGTTCGTCGAGTCGCCGCAGAGCAGGTCGACGCCGCGGTTCCCGAGCTCCGCCAGCCGCCCGACGTCGGTGCGCAGCCCGTCGACGGGAGTGTGGTCGAGCTTCCAGTCCCCCGTATGGAAGACACGGCCGACCTCGGTCTCGATCGAGATCCCGACCGCGTCCGGGATCGAGTGCGACATGCGCACGAACTCCAGGCGGAACGGCCCCAGGTCGATCGGCGGGCCCTCCGGATCGACCTCGCGCAGCTCGGCGGCGCGCAGCAGGCCGTGCTCGTCGAGCTTCGACTTCACGAGCCCCAGCGTGAGGCGTGTCCCCCAGATCTCCGCGACGCGGACCTCCCGCATCAGGAACGGCAGCGCGCCCACGTGGTCCTCGTGTGCGTGGGTGAGGACGACGGCGCGCAGCGACCGGTCGCGCAGGTAGCCGAAGTCCGGCAGGATCACGTCGACCCCGAGATGCTCGTCGCGCGGGAACGCCATGCCGGCGTCGACGACGATCCGCTCGTCGCCGAGCTCGTACACCGTCATGTTCTTGCCCACCTCGCCCAACCCGCCGAGGGGGATCACCCGGAGTGCGTCTGCCATCGCGAGCAGTGTAGGGGTGACGGCGAACCCGGGCGGAACCTATGCGGAGACGAGTAGCCCGAGCCGCTCGAGACAGCTCCGCACCGCTGCGACCTCCTCGTCGGTCGCAGCCACGAGCGGCAGCCGGTGGCCGCCGACCGGGTGACCGAGCAGCCGCAGCGCAGCCTTGATCGCGATCGGGTTCGACTGAACGCGGAGAAGCTCGTAGGCGGGGGACAGCTCCCGATCGATCTCCCTCGCCCGCTCGAGCTCGCCGCTGTGCGCGGCCCGCACCTGGTCGGCCACCTGCGGGCCGACGACGTGCGTGTGCACGCAGACACCGCCGCAGCCGCCGAGCTCGAGGAACGGCTGGATCAGGTTGTCGTCGCCCGCGTAGAGGTCGAGCCCCGCGTCGACGATGTGCCGCGCCTGCTCGAGGTCGTCGTTCGCCTGCTTGACGGCGCGGACGTTCTCGATCTCCGCCAGCCGGCTGATCGTGTCGGGCTCGATGTTCACGACCACCCGCGCCGGGATGTTGTAGACGACCACCGGGCGGTCGGTCGCCTGCGCGACGGCCTCGAAGTGGGCGACGATCCCACGCTGGGGCGGCTTGTTGTAGTACGGCGCGACGACGAGGAACCCGCTCACGCCGAGCCGGTGCGCCTGTTCCGTCAGCTGCACCGAGTGGTGCGTCGAGTACGTGCCGGTGCCGGCGACGACCGTCGCGCGGTCGCCGACGGCCTCGAGCGCCGCCCGGAAGAGGTCGAGGCGCTCGTCGTCGGTGAGCGTCGGGCTCTCGCCGGTCGTGCCGGCGACGACGACACCGTCCGAGCCGTGCTCGACGAGGTGCCGCGCGAGCGCCTGGAACGCGTCGAAGTCGACGGAGCCGTCGTCGCGGAACGGCGTCACGATCGCGGTCAGGACGTTGCCGAGCATCGTTGCCCTGGAGAATACTCCCCCTCCCCGCGCGGGCCTGGGCCGCCTCACTGCGCTCCGGCTGCAGCGCGCGTGCACCGCACGACCCGCTCGGCGACCTGCTCGACGGGGCCTGCCCGTCGCAGGAACTCCGGCTCGCACGGCCTGCCCGCCAGTCCGACGAGCGCGACGGGTGCGAGCTCGCGCAGCCTGTCGAGGAGCGGCTCGACGTTCCGCCGCTCGTAGAGCACGTCCGCCGCCAGCACGAGGTCGAATCGCTCGCTCCAGGGGTGGCGCCAGTCGCGCACTTCGGCGCGCAGTGTCAACCCGTTGCGCTTCGCGTTGGCGCGGAGCAGGTCGATCGCATCCGCCGCCCAGTCGGTGGCGGTGACGTCGGCGCCGCGTGCCGCCGCGACAAGCGCCGGCACGCCGAGCCCGCAGCCGAGCTCGGCGACGCGCAGCCCCGCCACGTCCGGCAGCGCTCCCGCGAGCGCCGACGCGGCCGGCCAGAGCTCTGCCCAGTAGGGCAGGAACTCGTCGCGCGCGAACGCCGCCTCGTCGATCAGCGCCTCCGGCGAGGAGGGGCGGCGCAGGCGCAGCTCGACCTCCCCCACCCTGACCTCGTCCTCGCGCAGCTCCACGGCGCCTGGGATCCGGGTCAGAGGAGCGAGTCGAGACCGACCGTCAGCCCCGGCGGGAGCCCGCGCAGCCGCTCGAGAGCGAGCAGCACACCCGGCGTGTAGGCCTCCCGGGTCAGCGCGTCGTGGCGGATCGTCAGTGTCTCTCCGGAGCCGCCCAGGATCACCTCCTGGTGGGCGTTCAGGCCCGGCAGCCGGACGGAGTGGATCGGCACGTCTCCCTGCATCAGGCCGGCGGTCAGCCGGGCGGTGCCGGACGGCGCGTCGAGCTTCGCCGGGTGGTGGAGCTCGACGATCTCGGCCCGCTCGAGGTGCTTCGACGCCTCGGCCGCGAAACGCATCATCAGCACGGCGCCGATCGCGAAGTTGGGCGCGTAGAAGACCGCCACCGGGGCGTCGCGCACGGGCTCGAGGGTCCCACCCGGTCGTTCCGACCACGCTCGGCACCCCCTCGAGGATCGCCGCCTGGACGTTCGCGAGGGCCGCGTCGGGACGGGTGAAGTCGACCATCGCCTCGGCCTCGTGGAGCGCGTCGACGAGCACGTGACCCGCCGTCTCCAGGCCGGGCGCGAGCGCGCTGCCGACCCTGCCTCGCCGGCCGTTCAGGAGGATCCTCATGCGACGCGGGCGAGCTCGGGCGTCACGCGCTCGAGCGCGGTCACGAACCGCTCCTCGTCCGGCCCGATGCACGCGGCCGACAGCTGCGACGGCGCGAGCAGCGCCCCGGCGAGCTCACAGACGGAGGCTGCCTCGACCGCGTCGATCTCGGCGACGATCCGGTCGAGTGAGAGCAGCTCCGAGTCGGTGATCAGCGACCGCCCGAGGCGGTTCATGCGGGTCGAGGTCGATTCCATCGACAGCAGCATGCGGCCCTTCAGGTTCTCCTTCGCGCGTACCAGCTCGGCGTCGGACAGGTTCCCGGACGCGAGGTCGGCGATCTGCTCACCGGCGATCGAGAGCGCCTCGGCCAGGTTCTCCTCCCGGGTGCCGAGGTAGATGCCGATCTGCCCGGTGTCGGTGTACTGCGAGACGAACGAGTACACCGAGTAGGCCATGCCGCGCTTCTCCCGGATCTCCTGGAAGAGGCGAGACGAGGCCGAGCCGCCGAGGATCGCATCGAGCAGCGACGCGGCGAAGCGCCGCCGGTCGGAGCGCGAGATCCCCGGGGCAGCGAGGCACACGTGGTACTGCTCGGTCTCCTTGCGCAGGAAGCGGCGACGCGGCGGCGGCGCCTGGACGAGCGGCGGGCGCACGTTCATGCGCGAGCGCTCCGCGAGCCGTTCCCGCCGCAGCACACCCTCGACGAGCTCGACGACCTGCTCGTGCTGCACGTTTCCGGCCGCGGCGACGACGATGTTCGCCGGCACGTACAGCTCGGCGTGATAGCGGTCGATCGTCTCGCGCGGGATCGACGAGATCACCTCGGCCGTCCCGATCACCGGTCGCCCGAGCGGATGGTCCCCGAAGACCGCCTCGGCGATCAGGTCGTGCACGAGCTCCTGGGGCGCGTCGTCGTACATCGCGATCTCCTCGAGCACCACCTCCCGCTCGGCGTCCAGCTCGGCGAAGGCGGGAGCGAACACCATGTCTCCCATCACCTCCATCGCGACCGGCAGGTGGTGGTCCGGAACCCGGGCGTAGACGAGGGTGTGCTCGCGGGACGTCGCCGCGTTCAGCTCGCCGCCGAGCCCGTCGAAGATCTCGGCGATCTCGAAGGCTCCGTACCGCTGCGTCCCCTTGAAGAGCAGGTGCTCGATGAAGTGCGAGACTCCCGCCTCGCCGTCGTCCTCGTCGCGCGAGCCGGCTCCGATCCAGTAGCCGACGGCGACCGAGCGGACGTGCTCGAGGCGCTCCGAGATCACCCGTTCCCCGGAGTCCAGCTCCGTCAACGTCCAGTTCTGCATCTGCCGTAGCGTACGGGTCGCCTACCGATAGCGGACCGAGACGGCGATCGTCGCGACGGAGACGACGGCGGCGACCGTGTTCGGGATCACGATCGCGAGATTGCCGAGCGAGATCCCGTACGACAGCCACAGCAAGAACCCGACGAGCAGTACCTGCTGATATCCGACCGACACCCCTTTCGACGAGCGGTGCGCGCGGATCGCCCGGATCTGCAGCAGCGGGGAGAGCGCCATCGCGACGCCCCACGTGGCGGCGATCGCTGCGAGGTACGACGTCATCGCGCGCGGAAGGCTACCGCCGGTACACGATCCCGGTCTTGCGGTCGAACCACAGCGCAGGGTCGGAGCGGGCCACCGAGAGAAGGCCGGTCACGCCGAGCCCGGCGGAGATGCCGCCGAGAAGCGCCGTCAGCACGGGCTGAAAGGCCAGCGCGACTGCGGCGAGCACGCTGACGCCGACCGTGCTCGGGAGGGTGGCTGCGAGCGCCTGCCGGAGCGGCCTTGCGAAGCCCGCCTCGGGAGGCACGGGACCGGGCTCTCGGTCCGGTAGGAATCGCCCCCGCGGGTCGTTGAACGCGACGAACACGATCACGAAGATCCCGCCCGCGCCGGCCAGGGCCGCGCTCGGCTGCCCGACGCCGGCCGCGCGCGCGGCGAAGAACCAGACGACGGCGAGGCCGAGCCTGATCGGCGCCACGTAGAGCGACCGCATGCGGATCGAGTGCAGCGTCATCGCGGGTCGTCGGGAAGCAGCGACCACACGAGTGCGTCCTCGCGGCGTCCGTGCAGCCAGATCGAACGGCGCTCGCACCCCTCCCGCTGGAAGCCGCATCGCTCGGCGACGTGCTGCGACGGCAGGTTGTCGGGATGCGTCCTCACCTCGAGCCGCCCGACCCCCTCCGCGAACAGCCAGTCGCACAGCAGCCGCACCGCGGTCGTGATCAGGCCGCGGCCGCGGCCGCTCGGGCCGGCGAGATACGCGAGCTCGTAGTTGTCGCGCGGACGGCGCGAGGCGATCACGGCGCCGAGCGCCGGTCCGTCCCTGCCCTCGCCGACCGTGAAGTCGAACCGGTCACCCGTCGCCCGCCCGTCCCGGACAAGCCGCTGCAGCGCGTCGAAGTCGCGGTCGGACGGGCGGGAGGGCATGTTCAGCCAGCGCGCGACGAGCGGGTCGCGCATCGTCTCCAGCACGGAGGCGCGGTCGCCCTCCCGCAGCTCGCGCAGGACGACGACTCCGTCGGTGAGCGTCGGCGGCGGCCTGAGCACGCCGCCGACGCTACACACGAGCTACTCGCTGCGCGACTCCTCGCGCTCGCGGCGCGGGCCGCCACGACCGCCACGACCGCCGCGGCGGTCGCCGTCGCGGCGTGGCCGCTCCTCCCGCGGCTCACGCGGCGGCGCGTCCTTGGCCCGCTCGACGAGCTCCTCGGGCGAGACGAAGCCGCCGTTCTCGTGCTTCTGGACGAGCTTCAGGCCGATCCTGCCCCGCGCCTTGTCGACCTCCTGGACGACGACGTCGAGCACGTCTCCGCGCTGGATGACGTCCTCGATGTGGTTGACGCGGCCCGGGCCGACGTTCGAGACGTGGAGCAGCCCGTCGGTGCCTTTCTTCAGCTCGACGAAGGCACCGAAGTCGGTCGTCTTCACGACCTTGCCGGTGTACTGGTCGCCGACCTCGGGCTCCTTGGTGAGTGCGCCGATCGCGGAGATCGCCGCGTCGCCCTTCGTGCCCTCGGTGGCGTAGACGAGGATCGTGCCGTCCTCCTCGATGTCGATCTGCACGTCGTACTCGGCCTCGAGGCCGCGGATCGTCTCGCCGCCCTTGCCGATCACCATGCCGATGTACTCGGGGTTGATCTGGATCGACGAGATCCGCGGTGCGTGCTCGGCGAGCGCCTCGCGCGGCTCCGGGATCGCCTCCAGCATGCGACCGAGGATCGCGGTGCGGGCCTCCTTCGCCTGCGTGAGTGCCCGCTCCATGATCTCGCGGCTGACGCCGGTGATCTTGATGTCCATCTGGAGCGCGGTGATCCCCTCGGGTGTCCCGGCGACCTTGAAGTCCATGTCGCCGAGGTGGTCCTCCGCACCCTGGATGTCGGTGAGGATCGTGTAGTCGTCGCCCTCCATCACGAGGCCCATCGCGATGCCGGAGACCGGCTCCTTGATCGGCACGCCGGCGTCCATCAGGGCGAGCGTCGAGCCGCACACCGAGCCCATCGACGACGAGCCGTTCGACTCGAGCGTCTCGGAGACGAGCCGGATCGTGTACGGGAAGTCCTCGGCCGACGGGATGACCGCCTCGAGGGCCCGCTGGGCGAGCGCGCCGTGGCCGATGTCGCGGCGCTTCGGCGAGCCCATGCGGCCCGTCTCCCCGACCGAGTAGGGCGGGAAGTTGTAGTGGTGCATGTAGCGGCGATCCGTCTCGAGCGAGAGGTCGTCGATCCGCTGACCCTCCTTCGCCGTGCCGAGCGTCAGCAGCGTCATGATCTGCGTCTGCCCGCGGGTGAAGAGGCCCGAGCCGTGCGTGCGCGGCATCACGGACACCTGCACCTCGATCGGCCGGATCTGCGTCTCCGAGCGCCCGTCCGGGCGCCGCTTGTCGACGGCGATCTTCTGCCGCACGAGCGACTTGTAGATCGACTCGCACGCCTTCTTGACGTAGCCCTTGGTGAACGCGTCCTTCTCGCCCTCGGCCTCGCCGACCGGGAAGGGCAGCTTGACGGTCTCGACGATCCGATCGTAGAGCAGGCTCCGCTTCGCGGACTTGAGGTCCTTCGAGTCCTGCTCGGCCTCGGTGAGGCCGCGCAGCTCCGACTCGAACTGCTCGCGGACGGGGCCCTCGACGGCGACGGCGCGCTGCTTCTCGAGGATCTGCGCCATCGACATGCGGGCCTGGAGGCCGCGCATGACCTGGTCATGGCCGGAGCTCATCGTCAGCTCGCCCGCCTCTTTGGCGACGATCTCGTCCACGAACGAGCCGGCCTCCTTGAGGCCCTGCTCCTGGATCCGCGTCCAGAGCGCGTGGCCGTGCTCGGCCTCGAGCCGCTCGGTGACGGCCGCGTCGAGCCACTTGGGCTTGCCCGCCTTGGCGCGGAGCTCGTCCTGTGCCTCGCAGAGCTTGACGATCTCGCGGTGGGCGATCTCGAGCGCCTCGAGGATGGTTGACTCGGGGACGCGGTTCGCGCCCGCCTCGACCATGGTCAGGCCCCCCTTGGTGCCGACCACGATCAGGTCGAGGTCGGAGCTGTGCTCCGTCTCCTCGAGCGTCGGGTTGATGACCAGCTCGCCCTCGATCAGGCCCATCCGCACGGCGCCGATCGGCCCCATGAAGGGCAGCGGCGAGACGGTCAGCGCCGCCGAGACGGCGTTGATGCACAGGATGTCGTGCGAGACGACCATGTCGGCCGAGAACACCGTCGCGACACACTGCGTCTCGTTGCGGTAGCCCTTCGGCCAGAGCGGCCGCACGGGGCGGTCGGTCATGCGCGCAGTCAGGATCGCCCGCTCCGTGGGGCGCCCCTCGCGCTTGAAGAAGCCGCCCGGGATCTTCCCGGCGGCGTACATCCGCTCCTCCACGTCCACGGTGAGCGGGAAGAAGTCCGCGCCTTCACGCGGCTCGGTGCGGCCCTGGGCCGTGCCGAGCACGACCGTGTTGCCGCTGGAGACCACGACCGCGCCGTCCGCCTGCTTGGCGAGCTTGCCCGTCTCGAAGGTGATCTCCCGTCCGCCGATCTCGACGGAGACGGAAACCGGCACCCCTGCGGGATGCTCGGCCTCGACGATACTCATATGCCTCTATGCCTCCACTGTTCTTGAGCCTCGAATCCGAGGCGGTGTGAAGGGTGGGAGCTCGAGACAGCCCTTCCGCGCAGGGCTCGCTCGAACTTCCACCCTTCCGGGTTTTTCGAAGGAGCTACCGGCGCAGGCCGAGCTCCTTGATGAGGGCGCGATAGCCCTCGAGATCCTTGCGCTGCAGGTAGTTCAGGAAGCGCCGGCGGCGGCCGACCAGCTTCAGCAGGCCGCGGCGCGAGTAGTGGTCGTGCTTGTGCGTCCGCAGGTGCTCGGTCAATTCGTTGATCCGCTGGGTCAGCATCGCGATCTGGACCTCCGGCGAGCCGGTGTCCGTCTCGTGCTTGCCGAACTTCTGAACGTGCTCCAGCTTCTCTTCCTTGGTGAGGGGCAACGCGTCTCCTCTCGTGTGTCGGTCGCCCAGGTCCAAGCCGCCGCGTTAGGAAGACCGCGCGCGGCCGAGGCCGGGTCGCCGACTAGGGTAGCGAATTCCCGATGGATAGATGGATTTCCGCTGCCTGCGAGGCCGCGGCCGTGCGCCGGTCGGTGCCCGCGCTCGCGGTCGCGACGTTCGCCCGCGGCAACGAGACGGCCGTCGCCCTCGGCTGCCGGCCCGACGACCGGTTCCGCGTCGCGTCGATCACGAAGCCGCTGACCGCGCTGCTCGCGCTCGGCCTGCTCGACCCGGACGAGCCCACGGGCGTCTGGCCGCCGGACGTGCGCGTCCGCCACCTGCTCTCCCACACGAGCGGCTTCGACTGCGAGCTGCCGGAGCGCGACCTGGCACGGTTCGGCGACGGCGACGGCGCCCTCACGGCGGCGGTGGCGGAGCTGCCGGGCGTCCGCCGGTTCCTCCGTACCGGGCGGGTGTGGTCGTACGCCAACACGGGGTACTGGCTCGCCGGCCACCTCGCCGCCGCGGGCGCCGGCTGCCCCTACGAGGACGCGCTGGCCGAGCGCGTGCTCGACCCGTTCGGGCTCGAGTCGACCTCGTTCGGCGAGCCCGACCTCGAGGGCACGGGCGCCGACGCGGGCGAGGGCCCTTACCCCCGTGCCCGGCGGCCGTCGGGCGGCCTCGTCTCGACGGCCGGCGACCTGCTGCGTGCCGGCCGGCGCCTGCTCGCCGAGCCGCTGTTCGCGGCCATGCGCGCGGTCCACGGCCGGCCGATCGGCGGGGTCTACGGGCTCGGCCTCTTCGGCGAGGTCGTGGCCGGGACGCGCGTCTGGAGCCATCCCGGCTCCTACGGCGGGTTCCAGGCCTCGCTGCTCCTCGTCCCCTCCCACGAGGCCGTCTTCGTCGGCCTCACGAACTCGACCACGGGCGGCAGGGCGCTCCGGGAGGTCGAGGACGCCTTCTTCGAGCAGGTGCTCGGGGCGGGCCGCAGGCGACCGGCGTTCGTGTCCCTGCCCCCGGCGCTGCTCGAGACGTATACGGGAACGTATGCGAACGCGGACGAGACGATCGAGGTGCGTGCCGGGCCGGGAGGCATCGTCGTCGCCACGGCCGAGGGCGAGCGGCTCCTCCGCGCCGTCGGCTCGGCGCGCTTCGAGGCGCCCGACGGCCCGTTCGAGGGCGAGCGGGCCGATTTCCCACGGGCGGGCCTCGTGCGGCTCGGCAGCCGGATCGCGGAGCGGGTCGCGTGATCGGCCCCGCCGTGGCGGCCGGGCACCCGGCGACCGCCGACGCCGGTGCCGAGATCCTCGCGGACGGAGGCACGGCCGCCGATGCCGCAGTCGCCGCCTGCCTCGCCTCCTGCGTTGCCGAGACGGTGATGACGGGCCTGCTCGGAGGCGGCCACGCGCTGTATGCGGCCTCGCCCGGCGAGGCGTACCTCCTCGACTGCTTCGTCACCGTGCCCTCGGGGCGCGGAGCTCCCATGCGGAAGCTGCGCGTGCCCTTCGGGGAAGAGCTCGTCGACTATGCGGTCGGCGCCTCCTCCTGTGCCGTGCCGGGCCTGCCTGCGGGACTGGATGCGCTCTGGCGCGCGCACGGCCGGCTGCCGTGGGCGCGGCTCGTCGAGCCCGCCCTGCGGCTCGCCCGGGCCGGTGTGCCGATGCCCCCCGCTCACGCGTCCTGTCTCGCGATGCTCGAGCCGGTGATGACGCTCCGCGAGGGTGCATCCCTCTATGCGCCCGAGGGAAGATTGCTCGTGGCCGGCGAGCTCCTGCGCCAGCCCGGGCTCGTGCGGGCGCTCGAGCTGGTTCGCGACGAGGGCGCCGCGTCCGTCTACACGGGCTCGATCGCGCGCGCGCTGCTGGCGCTCGTCCGGGCGCGCGGCGGAGCGATCACCGAGTCCGACCTCGCCGGCTACCGGGTGCGCAGGCTCCCGCCCGCCGTGGTGCGCCGGCGCAGGCGCGAGATCCTGACGCGCGGCGGCCTGTCGGGCGTGCCCGAGGCTCTCGCCCGACTCGAGCCCGGTGGCCCCGCCTCGCTCCTCGCGGCGCTCGAGCAGCCGCGGCGCCCCGACGGGCACACGACCAATCTGACGGTGGTCGACGCCGACGGCGCCGCCTGCGTTCTCACCTCGAGCCTTGGCCTCGGCTCCGGCGACTGGCTGCCCGGCCTCGACCTGCACCTGAACAGCATGCTCGGGGAGACCGACCTCGTCCGCGGCCCACTCGTCGCCGGCGAGCGGATGGAGAGCATGATGGCGCCGACGCTTGTACTGGACGCGGAGGGGCTGGAGCTCGCGCTCGGAGCGGCCGGCGGCACGCGACTGCGCACCGCGCTCGTCTCGGTGCTCGCGGGGTGCCTCGACGACGGCCTGGCCCCGCAGGCGGCGATCGAGCGGCCGCGCTTCCATCCGGACGGGGACGTCGTCCACGCCGAGCCCGGCGTCGACGAGCCGTGGCTTCAGGAGCTCGAGCAGTCGGGCAGGCCCGTCCGTCGGTGGGCGGCCCTCCACCACTACTTCGGCGGCGTCAGCGCGTGCGGGCGAGCAGGCGCCGGAGCGGATCCGCGTCGGAGCGGTGCCGTTCGTCGGCCGGAGGGATGACGAGGGAGATCCAGCCGACGTAGCCACAGCGCGGGCAGCCGGGGTTGTCGCCGACGATGCCTCCGCCCGACGGCTTCAGGTAGGTGGCCGCGCATTCCAGGCAACGGACACGTTCGAGCGGGACGACCTTGGGGCGGGGCGGCACGCGAGTCGGGACGCCGTCCGCTGCCGAATCTTGCGCTGAGCGGGGGTTTCCGTCAGGTAGCCGGGCGCGTGGAGGCGCGCGCCGCGTCGACGTCCTGGGCGATCTGCGCCACGAGCGCCGCCTCGTCGGGAAACGCCTGCTCGTCGCGGAGCCGCCGCCAGAGCTCCAGCACGATCCGCTCGCCGTAGAGGTCGCCCTCCCAGTCGAGCAGGTGCGCTTCCACCCGCCGCTCGCTGCCGCCGTAGTGCGGGTTGACGCCGATCGAGACAGCCGCGCGGATCGCGCCCACCGCACCCGCGTAGATCCCGTAGGCGGGAACCAGCAGCTCGGGGTCGACCTGGAGGTTCGCCGTGGGGAAGCCGAGCGTGCCGCCGCGCCGGTCGCCCGGCACGACCCGCCCCTCCACCTCGAACGGCCGGCCGAGCAGGGCCGCCGCTGAGGCGACGTCGCCGCTCTCGGCGAGCTGCCGGATCCCGGTCGAGGAGACGCCCTGCACGAGCGGCACCGCGCGGGCGTCGAAGCCCAGCTCTCGCAGGAGCGCGAGGTCGCCGGAGCGGCGCAGGCCGAAGCGGAAGCCGCTGCCGGCGACGACCGTCGCGGCCCCGATTCGCGAGAGGTACTCGCGGGCGAACGCCGCTGGCTCGAGACCGGCAACGGCGGGCGAGAACTCGACGACGAGCACGTCGTCGACGCCGGCGTCCGCGAGCAGCTCGAGGCGCCGTTCGAGCGTCGCGAGCAGCTGCACCCTGTTGCCGAGCACCGTCCGCGGATGAGGGTGGAAGGTGACGACCGTCGTCGGCCCACCGGCGGCCGCGGCCGCCTCGATCACGGCACGGTGGCCGAGGTGGAGCCCGTCGAAGGTGCCGATCGCGACCGAGCGGCTCGTCCGCTCGAGCTCCCCGGGGCCGGACGCGACGTTCACGCCGCGCTCCCGTCGCGGTCGAACGGAAACGCGAGGACGCCGGCGCGGATCTCCGCCGGCACCCGGGCGAGTGCCTCAGGCGGCAGGCGGGCGAGCATGCCCGTCACGTCGAGCAGCGTCGCCTCCTCGACGGGGGCCGCCTCGTCGAGCGAGAAGGGCCCGACCGCAGTGCGGCGGAGCTCCCGGCAGTGCCCGCCGAGCGCGGTCGCGATCGCGCGGACATAGGTACCCGATCCGACGTGCAGCGAGAGCGTGACCTGGTCGCCGTCGTGCGTGACGATCTCGAGCTCGTGGATGCGCGAACGCCGTAGCGGCATCTCGACGGCGACCCCCCGCCGGGCGAGACGGTAGGCCCGCTCGCCGTCGATCTTGACGGCCGAGGCGGCGGGGATCGGGAGCTCGACCTCGCCGCGGAGCTCCTCGAGCGCCGCCTCGAGCGCGTCGCGCGACGGGGCGGCGTGCCGGTCGAGCAGCTCACCCTCGGGGTCGCCCGTCGTGGTCGTGGCCGTCAGGTCGACCGTGGCGACGTAGCGCTTGTCGAGCCCCACGAAGCAGGGCGCGAGCCGTGTGGCCGCACCGGAGAGCAGCACGAGCAGCCCGGTCGCGAACGGGTCGAGCGTGCCCGCGTGGCCGGTGCGGGCACGGGTTCGGCGACGCAGCGCCGCGACGACTGCGAACGACGACGGTCCGGCCGGCTTGTCGACGAGCGCGACGCCGACCGGCCTAAGCGCTCTGGGCGGCACCGCCGTCGCCCGTCGCGAGCACGAACTCGCGGTGGATGAAGTCGACGAGCTCGTCGATCGATCGCTCCGACGAGAAGCCGGCAGCCTGCCGGTGCCCTCCTCCCCCCTCCTTGCGCGCGATCGCGGAGACGTCGACCTCGTCGTGGCTCGAGCGAAGCGAGACGCGCCGGCTCGGCCCCTCGTCGCGCGGCGGCTCCCGGATCAGCCCCACCATCTCGGAGCCCTCGACGGCGCGCAGGTAGTCGATGATGCCCTCCGAGTACGGCTCCTCGGCACCCACCTCGGCGAAGTCGCCGCGCAGCAGGTAGGTGACGACCAGGCGGCCGCCTTCGAAGAGCCGCGCCCGCTCGAGCGCGCGGGCGAGCAGCTTCAGCTTCGCGAACTGCACGCTCTCGTAGACGCGGCGGAAGATCCCGTGGACGTCGGCGCCGGCCTCGACGAGCTCGGCGGCCAGCCGGAGCGCCTTCGGTGTGGTGTTCGTGTACTGGAACCGCCCGGTGTCTGTCACCAGTGCGACGTACAGCGCCTCGGCGAGCGGCGGGGTGAGCTCGACGTCGAGCTCGCGGAGGATGTCGCGCACGATCTCGGCTGTCGAGGACGCGTCGGGGACGATCAGGTTGAGGTCGCCGAAGCACGAGTTGTCGTGGTGGTGGTCGACGTCGAGGACGAGGCGCGCTCGCTCGACGGGCGCGCGATCCGAGCCGATGCGGCTCTCGTTGGCGCAGTCGACGGCGAGCAGCACCCGTTCCTCCATGTCGTCGGGGAGCGTCCGGCGCAGCTCCGCCAGGTCGAGGAACTCGTACTCGCCGGGGAGCGCCACGTCGCCGGCGAGGTACATGACCGCGTCCTTGCCGAGCGCCCGCAGCCCGAGCGCGGTCGCGAGCAGCGAGCCGAGCGCGTCGCCGTCCGGGTTCTCGTGGGTGACGACGACGAAGCGGTCGTTGTCGCGAATCGCAGCCGCGACGGCTTGAAGCTCACTCATCGTCTGTGTGTGGCTCATCATCGGGCAGCTCCGCCGCCAGCTCCTCGATCAGCTTCGTCATGCGGACGCCTCGCTCGACCGAGTCATCGTAGGCGAACGCGAGCGTCGGTGTCCGCCGAAGCGCGAGCTCTCGGTTGATCTTCGCCTGCAGCACCCCGTGGGCCGACTCGAGCCCGGCCAGCGTGGCCCGCCGCTTGCGCTCCCCGCCGAGGACGGAGACGAAGACGGTCGCTTCGCGCAGGTCCGGCGTCACCGTCACCCCGGTCACGGTCACGAGCCCGATCCGGGGATCCTTCAGGGCGGCGACCCCCTCCGCGACGACGGCACGGACGGACTCGTTGACGCGGCGCATGCGCTCGGACACGGCGGCAGCCTAGAGGCTTGATGCGGGCTTGCGGGCGCATGCGCGGCTGGTGCGCCTGATCCGGCGCGGCTCGGCCGCGTCGGGCTTGCCCGTAGCCACCGCTACGCGCTGCACTCGCCCCGTCCAATCCGCTTGGTCAGGAGCATCCCCGCGCACACCCCAACCCGCATCAGGCCTCTGGTTGATCGATCTCGAATCTCCGGCCCCGCGAGGGGCGTTCGGGCATCCCGCCCGTCGCTCCACCCGATGCCCGGCCGACGAACGCCGCGACCGACGAGCCGACACCGGCACGGGCATCCCACCCGCACCCGGAAGCATTCCCGACCCGCTACCCCGGCGCAAGCCGTGTGGACGAGTCGACCCGCTTTCGCCACGATGAGCCGCTGAACGGTGACTGACACCGATCGAGTGCCACGCCTGGCCGGTGGGCCAGCGCTCCGCGCCGGCGGAGAGTTCCTCCGCTGAACGGTGACTGACACCGATCGAGGGGCTCCCGGCCCGGAGGCTCAGACGACGTCGTCGTCCGGGGAGACGAGCCGGTGAGCGGTGCGCGTCACGTGCCACGCCTGGCCGGTGAGCCAGCGCTCCGCGCCGGCGGAGAGCTCCTCGGCGTCACGCGCCGTGCGCGCCGTGCAGGCGACGGTCAGCGTCGCCCGCTGCCACAGGTCGTGATGGTCGACCTCGGCGACGGAGGCGCCGAAGCGGTTGCGCAGCTGATCCTTAGCGGAGCGCACGAACTGCCGCTTTCCCTTCAGCGACGAGGCCTCCGGGAAGTGGAGCTCGACCGTCAGGATCGCGACGAAGCCCGCGGCCACCGACGGCAGGTGCTCAGGACTGGCTGCTGCCGGCCGGCTCGTCGAGCGACGTGCGCTCGACCTCGCGCGTCTCGAAGACCTCGAAGACGTCGCCTTCCCGCAGGTCGTTGAAGCCCTCGAGCAGGATCCCGCACTCGAAGCCCTCGACGACCTCCCGGACGTCGTCCTTGAAGCGCCGGAGCTGTGCGACGGTCGTCTCGTGGATCCGCGTGCCGTCGCGGAAGAGCCGGATGTGCGCGCCGCGGCGGATGACGCCGCTCGTGACCATGCAACCGGCGATCGTGCCGAGCCGCGAGACCTTGAAGAGCGCCCGCACCTCGACCTCGCCGAGGATCGCCTCGGTCTCGACCGGCGTCAGCATGCCCACGAGCGCCTGCTCGATCTCCTCGGTCAGCTGGTAGATGACCCGGTAGAGGCGGATCTCGATGCCCTGGCGCTCGGCGACCCCGCGGACCTCGGCGGAGGGACGCACGTTGAAGCCCACGACCATCGCGTTCGACGCGGCAGCGAGGTTGACGTCGTTCTCGGTGATGCCGCCGACGCCGGTGTGGATGACGTTCACGCGCACCTCGGGATGCTGGATCTTCGCCAGCTCGGAGACGATCGCCTCGACGGAGCCCTGCACGTCGCCCTTGAGGACGATGTTCAAGTCCTGAACGGCGCCTGCCTGGAGCTGCTCGAACAGCTTGTCGAGCGAGACGCCGCCGGTGCGCTGCTTGGCCATCGCCTCGCGCCGCAGTCGCTCGGCCCGCTGTTGTGCGAGCTCGCGCGCCCGACGCTCGTTCTCGACCACGCGGCCGAGCTCGCCTGCGGGGGGCGGCCGGTCGAAGCCGAGGATCTCGACGGGCTCGCCCGGGCGAGCCTCCTGGAGCCGCTCGCCGCGGTAGTCGTAGAGGGCGCGCACGCGGCCCCACGCGTCGCCCGCGACGATCGCGTCGCCCACCTTCAGCGTGCCGCGGTGGATCAGCATCGTCGCGACCGGCCCGCGGCCGACGTCGAGGCGCGACTCGATGATCGGCCCGGAAGCGGGCGCGGACGGGTTCGCGCGCAGGTCGAGCTCGAGGTCGGCGACGAGCAGGATCCGCTCGAGCAGGTCGCCGAGATTCTCGCCCTGCTTGGCCGAGACGCGCGCGACCTGGACGTCCCCGCCCCACTCCTCGGGCTGAAGCCCTTCGGTGGCGAGCTCGCCGAGCACCCGATCCGAGTTCGCGTCGGGCAGGTCGATCTTGTTGACGGCGACGACGATCGGCACCTCGGCGGCGCGGGCGTGCGAGATCGACTCCTTGGTCTGGGGCATGACGCCGTCGTCGGCGGCGACGACGAGCACCGCGATGTCGGTGACCTTCGCGCCCCGGGCGCGCATCGCCGTGAACGCCTCGTGACCGGGGGTGTCGAGGAAGGTGATGCGGCGGCCGTCGACCTCCGCCTGGTAGGCGCCGATGTGCTGCGTGATGCCGCCGGCCTCGGACGTGACGACGGAGGTCTTGCGGATCGCGTCGAGCAGCGTCGTCTTGCCGTGGTCGACGTGCCCCATGATCGTGACCACGGGCGGCCGCGCCTCGAGCGACTCCTCGGGGTCTTCGAACGACTCGGGCGCCGGGTCGTCGTCCTCGGCGTGCTTGATCGTCACCTCGCGCTCGAGCTCGGCGGCGATCAGCTGCACCTCGTCGTCGGTCAGCGACTGCGTCGCCGTCTTCATCGTGCCGAGGTTCATCAGCAGCTTGATGATCTGCGGCATCGCCACGCCGAGCGCCTGCGAGAAGTCGCGCAGCGTGACGCCCGACTCGACGGTTGCGGGCCCGGTGGGCGGCGCGACGTCGCGCGGCTGGCGCGGCCCGCGATCGGCCGGGCGGTCGCCGGGGCGCTGGCGCTGACCCTGCCCGGGGCGTCCGCCGCCCTGGTCGATCACGACCCGGCGCCGCCCCTTGGGGCCGCCGCCGCGTGGTCTGATGGGTCTGTTGGGCTTACCGTTGGCCATTCGCTTGTCCAGTGTAGAGACGTGAGAGGGATGGGTCGACGCGGACGGTGCGGCGCAGGATCCGGTTGAACGCCCGCCGCGCCGTCGCGCGCTCGAAGCACTGCAGCCGGCGGCACGTGTAGGTGCCGCGACCGGGCCCGGCGCCGGGCGCGAGCTCGCCGTGCTCCGAATGGAAGCGCTGCAGCTCGTGCCGGGGCGCCTTGCGGCCGCAGCCGGCGCAGGTGCGGACCGCGTTACTCGTCCCGACCGGCCTCCTCGGCCGAGGGAACGACCTCGACCGTCTCCGGTGCGCGGCCGGCGTCGGGCGAGACCGCCGGCTCGCCGTCGACGGCGGCCGCGACGGGCGCGTCGCCCGGGCCCGCGGGAGCCTCGTCGGCGAGCTCCGCTTCCGCCTCCAGCTCGGGCTCCGGCTCGGCGATCGTCTGGATCTCCTGGCCCTCGAGCTCCTGGTGCGCCGGGACGCCGCAGTACTTCGACCCGGGCAGGGCGGCGTTCGGGCAGCGCTTGCCGTTCGAGAGGATCGCCGCGCAGCGGCCGGAGATGTCCTCGCCCTCCTCGCCCTCGCCGCCGAAGGCCGACTCCGCCTCCTGGCGGGCGAACTCCGAGTCGGAGACGATGTCGATCTTCCAGCCGGTCAGGCGGGCCGCGAGCCGGGCGTTCATGCCCTCCTTGCCGATCGCGAGCGCGAGCTGGTCGTCGGGGACGACGACGGTCGCCTCGCGGCCCTCGTCGTCGAGGTAGACCTCCCGGACGCGCGCCGGCGAGAGCGCCTTCGCGACGAAGCGGGCTGGCTCGTTGTTCCACGGGATGATGTCGATCTTCTCGCCGCGAAGCTCCGAGACGACCATCCGCACCCGGGAACCGCGCGGGCCGACGCAGGCTCCGACGGGGTCGACCCCCTGGGCGTGCGACTCCACTGCGATCTTCGAGCGGTAGCCGGGCTCGCGGGCGACGCCGCGGATGTCGACGAGACCGTCGGCGATCTCGGGAACCTCGAGCTCGAACAGGGTCTTGATCAGCTCGGGATCACGGCGGGAGAGGATCACCTGCGGGCCTTTGGTGCCCGACTTGACCTCGCGGATCACGGCCTTGATCCGCGAACCCTGCTCGTACCGCTCGCCGTCGACCTGCTCGTTGCCGGGAAGGAGCGCCTCGACCTTGCCGAGGTCGACCAGGATGTTCCGGCGGTCGCCGGTCTGCTGCACGATCCCGGTCACGACCTCGCCGACGCGGTCGATGTACTCGTCGTACATCATCTCGCGCTCGGCCTCGCGGATGCGCTGCAGGATCACCTGCTTCGCCGTCTGCGCGGCGATCCGGCCGAAGTTCCCGGGCGTGACGTCCTCGCGCGTGATCTGCTCGTCGGGGATGTCCGACCAATCGATCTCGAGGTCGTCGTCGGAGAGGAGCGTGTGATTCTTCTCGCCCGTCTCCTCCTCGAGGCGCTCGAGCTCGTCGATCGCGCGCTCGCGCGCCTCGTCGAGCAGGCGCAACTCGAGATCCTCCGGCAACTCGATCGAGTACACCCGGAAGTCTCCGCGGTCGTCGAGCTCGACCGTCGCATGCCGCGACGCGCCAGGCGTCTTCTTGTAGGCCGCGAGCAGCGCGTCCTCGAGCGCCGCGACCAGCGTGCCGCTCTCGATTCCCTTCTCGCGCTCGATCTCGCGAACCGCGTCAACGATCTCTTGGCTCATCCCCTCGTCCCTTCATCGATCAGATTGGCCCGCACGATCTCGCCGTACGGTATGTCCGCCGGTTCGGCGCCGTTCTGGATGCGAACGACGCGCTCTCCGGCCTTCAACACCTCGCCGCGGAGCCGGCGGCTCTGCGTCTTGACGCGCACCTCGCGGCCGACGACGTGCTCGAAGTGCGCGCGGGTGCGCAACGGCCGCTCGAGCCCCGGCGAGGAGACCTCGACGCTGTACGAGTCGAGGTACGGACGCAGGACGTCGGTGACGCGCGCACACAGTGCGTGGTCGACCCCCTGCGGGTGGTCGACGTAGACGCAGAAGCGCTCCTTGCCCGTCAGCTCGAGTGCCAGCACCTCCACCCCCGGCAGGGCCGACTCGACCGTTCGTGCGACGTCGCGCTGCAGCTGCATCTCCCTCTCGTGCTGTCCCGTTGCCAAGGTGACGTGCTCCCCATCTACGAAAAATGGGCGCCGCGCGCCCATCTCGAAAAGCCCGAAATGTGGTGCGGGAACGGTAGCAGAACCAGGGCTATTCCAGGACGATCGTCACGGGCCCGTCGTTGACCAGCTCGAGACTCATCCGCGCCCCGAAGACTCCCGTCTCGACGGGCACCCCGTGCTCGCGGAGAGCGGCCACGAACCGCTCGTAGAGCGGCTCGGCGACCTCGGGCGGGGCGGCTGCGGCGAACGACGGGCGGTTGCCCTTGCCCGTGTCGGCGAGCAGCGTGAACTGCGAGACGACGAGCGCGCCGCCGCCGGTGTCGAGCAGCGAGCGGTCGAACCTGCCGGCCTCGTCGGCGAAGATGCGCAGCCGGGAGAGCTTGCCGGCCAGGCGGCGCGCCTCCTCCTCGCCGTCGCCGACCGCGATCCCGAGCAGCACGCACACGCCGGCTGCGATCGATCCGCCGGGCGCGACCGCCGCGCGGGTGACGCGCTGGACGACCGCTCTCATGTCTCGTCGAGATCCAGGATCCGGGCCGCGTAGGTTTCGGACCCGGGCTGCATCGAGCTCGCGAGCTTGTAGTGGCCGTTTGCCTCGGCCGGTCGCCCGAGCTGCTCGAGCGCCCGCCCGAGGGCGTAGTGCGCATAGGCGTCGGTCGGGGAGAGATCCTCGACGATCGTGCGGAACTCCTCCTCGGCCTCTTCCCAACGAGAGAGCCGGAAGTACGCGATCCCGAGCGCCTCGCGGATCGACGCCTTCTCGGGCTCCAGCCGCTTCGCCTTCTCGAGCGGCACGGTCGCCTGGGCGGTCATCCCTTTCCGGAGTCGCTTCTGGCCTTCGCGAAACAGGTGGTAGGCGTCACTCATCGAGGTACGGGAAGTTCTCGCGCACGAGGTCGGCTGGGTCGGTGAGGTCGCGCGTGCGCCCGACCTGGATAGCAGACACCCGCACCCCGGCGTCGATCGCCGCCTGGAAGACCGCCGCCAGCTCGTGGGGCGGGGCTCCCGGCAGCGGGCGCAGGAAACGCTCGACCGCAGGGCCGAGGTACCAGAGCGGCGCGCCCGTCCACGGCCCGCGAGCAGCGGGTGCGCTCACGCGGATCACCGAGCCGTCCTCGACGTGCACCCGCGTATGTGCGTCCCGGCCCTGCTGCCTGCGCACTGCGAGCGCCCCGTCGCCGCCCCCGGCGGCGGCGAGGAACGATGCGATCGCCCCGTCGGCGAACCGGGTGTCCGCCGCGGCGACGAGATACGGCGCCGTCGCCTCCGCGCGCGCGACCGCGTCGGCCGAGCCGAGCGGTTGCGGCTGCCGGACGAACCGCACGGCGTACGGCAGGGGCCGCAGGAGCTCCTCGACGTGGTCGGCGAGGTGACCCGTGACGACGACGATGCGCTCGCAACCCGCGCCGGCCAGCTCGTGGACGAGCGTGACGACGACGGGCAGCCCGTCGATCGGCAGGATCGGTTTCGGCCAGCGCTCGGTGAGCGGCCGCAGGCGCCGTCCCTCGCCCGCCGCCATCACGACCGCCTCTATCGGAGCAGCCTCTCGACCTCGTCGAGGATCGCCGCCGCGACCCTGCTCTTCGACGCCTTCGGGACGACCTGCTCCCCGTCGCGGCGAAGCAGCACGACCTCGTTCTCGGAGGCGTCGAAGCCGATGTCGGAGCGGCCGACGTCGTTGTACACGACGAGGTCGGCGTTCTTCGACTCGAGCATGCCGCGCTTGCGTGCGAGCCCCGCTTCGCCGTGCTCGGCGCCGAAGGCAACCAGCAGCTCGCCCGGCCGCTTGCGCTCGCCGAGCATCCGGGCGATATCGGCCGTCGGCGTCAGCTGCACGACCCACTCCTCCCCGTCCTTCGACCGCTTGCCGGCCAGGGGCGCAGCGGGGGTGTAGTCGGCGACCGCGGCCGCGAGCAGCGCGACGTCCACGTCCTCGAGCGCCAGTGCGGCGTTCAGCATCGTCTCCGCGGTCGGGGTGGGGATCGTCTCGACGCCCCACGGCGGCTCGACCGCGAGGTTCGCTGCGAGCAGGACGACCTCGGCGCCCCGCCGGCGCGCCTCCTCGGCCAGTGCGACGCCCATGCGACCCGAGGAACGGTTGCCGACGAAACGCACCGTGTCCAGCGGCTCCCGGGTCCCTCCTGCCGTCACCAGCACCCGCCGGCCGGCGAGCGTGGGCGGCGCCAGCAGCCGCGCCGCCCGCTCTGCGATCTCCGCCGGCTCGGCGAGCCGCCCGACGCCCCACTCTCCCTCCGCCAGCTCGCCCTCGTCGGGGCCGACCAGCTCGAACCCGCGTTCGCGTAGCGCCTGCACGTTCGCCTGCGTCGCGGCGTTCGCCCACATGCGCGGGTTCATGGCGGGCGCCACGAGCACCGGGCCGCGGTGTGCGAGTGCTGCCTCGGTCAGGACGTTGTCGGCGAGGCCGTGCGCGAGCTTCGCGAGCGTGTTCGCGGTGCAGGGCGCGACCACCAGCAGGTCGGCGCGGGCCAGGTGTGGATAGACGTCCTCGGCGGCCGGGCGCCGGGCGAGGGCGACGAACGTCTCCTCGCGGACGAACCGCTGCGCGTCGGGAGTGACGAGCGGGATCACCTCGTGCCCGCCCTTGACCAGCAGCCGTACGAGCTCGCACGCTTTGTAGGCGGCGATTCCGCCGGTGACGCCGACGAGGATCCGACTCATGCCGGAAGTGTGCCGGAGCGCAGCTGCGCGAGCCGGATGCGGCTACTTCTTCGGGTACTCGTAGACGATCTTGCCCTCGGAGACCTCTTCGAGAGCCATCGTCAGGTAGTTCTTCGAGCGCGACTCGATCAGCGGCGGCGCGAACTCGTCGAACGTCCCCTCACCGAGCTGATGGTGGTAGTTGTTGATCTGGCGAGCGCGCTTCGCCGCGACGATCACGAGCGAGTAGCGCGAGTCGACCTGGTTCATCAATTCGTCGATGCGGGGATGGATCATGGTCGCGCCATGGTAGCGGCACCGTCCAGCTCCCGCGCGATGATCGCGGCGAGAGCGTCGGCGGCGCGCTCGCGATCGTCGTTCTCCACGACCTCGTCGAAATCTTCGAGCTCCGCGAGTTGCCGCGCCGCGGTCGCGATCCGCTCCTCGATCTGCCCCGAGCTCTCGGTGTCCCGCTCGCGCAGACGGCGCTCGAGCTCCGCCACCGGCGCCGTGACGAAAATCGTGACGGCGTTCGAGGTGCGGCGTTTCACGCGCTTGGCGCCCTCGGTCTCGAGCTCGAGCAGTGGCGCGCGGCCGGCGGCGCGGAGCCGGTCGATCTCCGAGTTGAGCGTCCCGTAGCGGTTGCCGACGTAGTCGACGTACTCGAGGAACTCGCCGGCGTCGACCTTCGCCTGGAAGTCGTCGGGCGTGAGGAACCAGTAGTGGACGCCGTCCTCCTCTCCGGGACGCTGGGCTCGCGTGGTCGCCGAGACGGCGAGGGCGAGCTCGGGGAAGCGCGGCAGCACGAGCTGGATCAGCGTCCCCTTGCCGGCTCCGGACGGGCCGGTGACGACGAAGACGGGCTGCGCGGTGCTAGGAGCGATGGTTGAAGAGGCCAATCAGCTCGTGCCGCTGGCGGTCGGAGAGGCCGCCGACCGTCTTCGACTGGCTGATGCGGCACTGGTTGAGCAGGCGCGCGGCCTTCACACGGCCGAACTTCGGCACGGCCATCAGCATGTCGAACACCTTGGCCGTCGAGACGAACTCGGGAGGGTTGCCGAGAATCTGCTCGATCGAGACGGCGCCCGACTTCAGGTCCTTCTTCAGCTGCGCTCGCTTGACACGGATGTCATTCGCCCTCTTCAACGCCTCCATGCGCTGGTCGAGCGACCGGACAGGGGCTTGCACCTGAGTCTGGGGGGGCACCATGAGCGCAGCATCCTACCAACCTGGGAGCCGCATGCAACCCGCACCCGGCGCAGTCAGTTGGCCATCTTGGCAACGGTCTCGAGGGCCGCGCAGAACGCGTCCGCGACGCACGCGAAGCCCGCTTCGACGGCGGCGTCCTCGAGCTCCGCGCGCACCCTCGCCGGAGCATGCGGGTCGGAGAACAGGACCGTGCCCAGCGCGACGTGCGTGGCGCCGCACGCGTGCAGCTCGAGCACGTCACGCCCGGTGCGCACGCCGCCCATGCCGACGATCGGCAACTCGGTCGCCCGCCGCGCCGCGAGCACGGCGGCGAGCGCGACCGGCTTCAGCGCGGGACCCGAGTAGCCGCCTGCACCGCGCGCGAGCACGGTTCGCAGGCGGCGATCGAGTGCCACGCCGCGCAGCGTGTTGACCAGGCTGATGCCGTCGGCGCCGGCCGCCTCGACGGCCCGCACCGTCTCGCCCACGTCCCAGGCGTGCGGCGAGAGCTTGGCGTAGAGCGGGCTCGACGTGGCCTCGCGGCAGGCGGCGACGATCTCGGCGGCCGACTCGGGCGCCTCGTCGACGTTCGGGCAGCTGAGGTTCAGCTCGATCGTGACGCCGTCGAGCCGCGCACAGGTCTCCGCGTACTCGTGGGCGGCGAAGCCGCCGACGGAGACCCAGAGCGGAAGGTCGAGCGAGCGCAGGCGCGGCAGCACGTCGGCGAGGAAACGCTCGCGGCCCGGATTGGCCAGGCCGATCGCGTTCAGCATGCCGTGCTCGGTCTCGGCGATCCGCACGGGCGGGTTCCCCGCACGCGGCTCCGGCGTGACCGTCTTCGTCACGAACGCGTCGAGGCCGCGGGCGACGTCGGGCGCGGTGAGCGCGTCCAGGCAGCCGCTCGCGTTCAGGAGCTGCACAGCACCGGCCCCTCGACGCACAGTCGCTTCGACTCACCGTCGATCTCGACGACACAGCCGTAGCAGGCGCCGTATCCACACGCCATCGGCGCCTCCCAGGCGAGCTGCGCGTCGGGGACGAGAGCGCGCACCGCTTCCAGCATCGGCTCCGGGCCGCAGGCGAGCACGTCGCGGTCGAGCGGCATCGCCTCGGTGACGAGCACCGGATCGATCACCACCTCCGCCTGCGGGAGCAGCACCGCGGCCTCCGCGTGCCGCGTCGACCGGAAGCCGAGCACCGCCGGCGGCCGCTCGAGCGCCTCCGCGAGGTACGGGAGCGGCGCGACGCCGATGCCGCCGCCGACGAGCAGCGGCCGCGGCACGTCGAGCCGGAAGCCGTTGCCGAGCGGCCCGAAGACGTGCAGCGCGTCGCCGGGCTCGGCCGCGGCGATCGCGGTCGTTCCCGGGCCGATCGGGTCGAGCAGGAAGGCGAGCTCTCCGCGCGGTGCGAGGCACAGCGACATCGGCCGCGGCAGCACGCGCCCCGGCGCCTCGAGCATGAAGAACTGCCCGGGCGCCCCCGGGTCGAGGGTGCCTCGCTCGAGCCGGACGAGCACGTACGGCCCGACCGGCTCGACGGCGACGACCCTACGACGCTCGCGCCTGGGCCTCGGCATCCATCCGCTCCTGGAGCGAGAGGGCCGTCTCCGCGCGCGCGTTCGCGATCGCGTGCACGGCCGCGGTCGCCGCGGCGATCGTCGTGATGCACGGCACGCGACCGGAGAGCGCCGCCTCCCGGATCAGGTATCCGTCCGAGCGCGGCTCGGGGCCGCCGTCGGGGGTGTTCACGACCAGGTTGCACCGCCCGCGCCGGATCAGGTCGACCACGCTCGGCCCCTCCCCCGGCTCGCTCACCTTCCGCACGTCGTGGACCTCGAGCCCGGCGCCGCGCAGCGTCAGCGCGGTGCCGCCGGTCGCGTACAGCTGGAAGCCGAGCCCGGCGAACGCCGCCGCCACGGGAATCGACGTCGCCTTGTCGTCGTCGCGCACCGAGAGGAACACCGCTCCCTCGCTCGGCAGCGCCCGTCCCGCCGCCCGCTCGGCCTTGGCGAACGCCGACGGCAGATCGGCGGCGCTCGTCATCACCTCGCCGGTCGAGCGCATCTCGGGACCGAGCACCGGATCCGCGCCGGGGAAGCGCGCGAACGGCAGCACCGCCGCCTTCACGCTCACCTGGCGCGGCGGCCGCTCCGCCGGTAGCCCGAGCCCGGCGAGGCGCTCCCCCGCGGCGAGCCGGCAGGCAGCCGCGACGAGGTTCACGCCGGTCGCCTTCGACGCGAACGGCACCGTCCGGGAGGCGCGCGGGTTGACCTCGAGCACGAACACCTGGTCGTCGGCGACCGCGAGCTGGACGTTCAGGATCCCCACCACGCCGAGCGCGGGGCCGAGCCGGCGCACGATCGCGTGGATCTCGCCGAGCGCCTCCGGGGTCAGCGACTGCGCCGGCAGGACGCACGCCGAGTCGCCGGAGTGGACGCCCGCCTCCTCGACGTGCTGCATGACGGCTGCGACGTACGTGTCGGTGCCGTCGCAGAGCGCGTCCACGTCGATCTCGACCGCGTTCTCGAGAAAGCGGTCGACGAGGGTCGGCCCCTGCACGCCGGAGAACGCCACCCGCACCTGCTCGTCGTCGTGGCAGACCCGCATCGCCCGGCCGCCGAGCACGTAGGAGGGACGGACGAGCACGGGGTAGCCGATGCGCTCCGCGATGTCGACGGCCTCGGCGCCGGACTCGGCGATGCCCCACTCGGGGCAGCGGACCTGCAGCTCGCCGCAGCAGGTCGCCGAAGCGGCGGCGATCCTCGGCGAGGTCGACCGCCTCGAAGGGGGTGCCGAGGATGCGGAAGCCGGCGGCCTCGATCGCGCGGGCGAGCTTGAGGGGCGTCTGTCCGCCGAACTGGATCACGACTCCCTCGGGCCGCTCCCGCTCGCAGACGGCGAGCACGGAGGCCGAGTCGAGCGGCTCGAAGTAGAGCCGGTCGGAGGTGTCGTAGTCGGTGGAGACCGTCTCCGGGTTGCAGTTGACCATCACGGCCTCGTAGCCGAGGCTCCGGAAGGTCTGCACGGCGTGGACGCAGCAGTAGTCGAACTCGATGCCCTGGCCGATGCGGTTCGGGCCCGAGCCGAGGATCACGACCGCGGCGGCCGTCACCCGTGGGCGGCGCCTCGTCGCGTTCGCCCCAGGTGGCGTAGTAGTAGTTCGAGCTCGCGGCCACCTCTCCGGCGCAGGAGTCGATGCGGCGGTAGATCGGCGGCTCCGCCTGCTGGCGCGCCTCCTCTGCCTCGAGGCCGGCGAGCTCGTGCCGGAACCAGGGATGCAGGTGCTCGGGGTGCCAGTCGAGCTCGCCCTCGAGCCCGCGCTTCGCCTTCACGAACGCCTCCAGGAACGTGCGGCCGATGCCCATCGTCTCGCCGACCGACTTCATCTGCGTGCCGAGGGTCGTGTCGGCGCCCGGGAACTTCTCGAACGCGAAGCGAGGGATCTTGCAGACCACGTAGTCGAGCGTCGGCTCGAAGCTCGCCGGCGTCGTCCCGCGTGAGGTCGTTCGGGATCTCGTCGAGCGTGTACCCGACCGCGAGCCTGGCGGCCACCTTCGCGATCGGATAGCCGGTCGCCTTCGAGGCGAGCGCCGACGACCGCGAGACCCGCGGGTTCATCTCGATCACCCGCAGCTCGCCGCTCCGCCGGTCGCGCGCGAACTGGATGTTCGAGCCGCCGGTGTCGACACCGACCGCCCGGATCACCGCGATCGCGCTGTCGCGCAGCTCCTGGTAGGCCTCGTCGGAGAGCGTCATCTGCGGCGCGACGGTGATCGAGTCGCCGGTGTGCACGCCCATCGGGTCGAGGTTCTCGATCGAGCACACGATCACGACGTTGTCGTTGCGGTCGCGCACGACCTCCAGCTCGAACTCGTCCCAGCCGCGGACCGACTCCTCGACGAGCACCTGGCTGATCGGCGACTCCGAGAGCCCCCGCTCGACCTGGGCGCGGAGCTGCGCCGGCGTGTCGGCGAAGCCGCCGCCGTGACCGCCGAGGGTGAAGGCGGGCCGGACGACGGCGGGCAGCGAGACGCCGGCCAGCTCGTCGACGGAGGTGACGATGCGGGACGTCGGCACCTTGAGCCCGCACGACTCGACCGTCTGCTTGAACAGCTCGCGGTCCTCGGCACGGTTGATCGCGGCCATGTCGGCGCCGATCAGCTCGATCCCGAGCTCGCGCAGGATGCCGGACTGGTCGAGCTCACGCGCCAGGTTCAGCGCGGTGCCGCCTCCCATCGTCGGCAGCAGCGCGTCCGGGCGCTCGCGGCGCAGCACGCCCGAGACCCCGTCCAGGTCGAGCGGCTCGAGATAGGTCCGGTCGGCGAAGCCGGGATCGGTCATGATCGTCGCCGGGTTCGAGTTGACGACGATCGTGCGATAGCCGTCCTCGCGCAGCACCTTCAGCGCCTGGCAGCCGGCGTAGTCGAACTCGGCGGCCTGGCCGATCACGATCGGCCCGGAGCCGATCAGGCAGATCGAGTGGAGGTCGCCGCGCCTAGGCAACGCGCTTCAGCTCCTCGACGAACTCCTCGATCACCGACGCCGCGTCGTGCGGCCCCGGCGAGGCTTCGGGGTGGAACTGCGCCGAGCGCGCGCGCAGCTCCGGGTAGTCGAGCCCCTCCACGGTGCCGTCGTAGAGCGAGCTGTGGGTGACGCCCGACTCGTCCCCGGCGGCGACGGCGAAACCGTGGTTCTGCGAGGTGACGAGCACCCGGCGGGTGCGGCGGTCGACGACCGGGTGGTTGGCGCCGCGATGGCCGAACGGGAGCTTGAAGGTCTCCTTGCCGGTGGCGAGCGCGAGCAGCTGATGACCCAGGCAGATGCCGAGCACCGGGGTCCGCCCGAGCAGCTCGCGCAGGGTCGCGGTCTCGGCGGCGAGGGGCTCGGGGTCGCCCGGCCCCGGCGAGAGGACGACGCCGTCGTAGTCGGCGAGCGTGTCGGCGTCGACGTCGTGGGGGTGCACGTCGACGGTCGCGCCCGCGGCCGCGACCCGACGGAGGATCGAGCGCTTGCAGCCGTAGTCGACGACCGCCACCCGGACAGCGCCCTCCGCGGCGTAGCGGTAGGCCTCGCGCGTGGAGACGCCGGCGACGAGGGCGGCTCCCGCCATCCGGGGCTGCGCCCGGATCGCGTCGAGCACCTCGTCGAGCTCGATCTCGCCCGCGACCGCGGCGGCTCGCATCGCCCCCTGCTCTCGCAGATGGAGGACGAGGGAACGCGTGTCGACCCCGGTGAGGGCGACGAGGCCGCGCGCGTGCAGCCAGTCGGTCCATTCCGGCCCGCGGGCCTCGCGCATCACGACGGCCCGGGCATGGGCGCGCCGAGACTCGTTGCGCGTCTCGGCGACGCCGTAGTTTCCGACCATCGGGGCGGTGAAGCAGACGATCTGGCCCTCGAAGCTGGGATCGGTGGCGACCTCCTGGTAGCCGGTCATCGAGGTCGTGAACACCGCCTCGCCGAGCGCGAACCCCTCCGCGCCGACGGACTGCCCGCCGAAGACCGTCCCGTCCTCGAGGACGACGCTTCCGGATTCGGCGCCGCCGGTCATGCGCCCGCTCCGGCGGCCGCCGGCGCGCGATCGGCGATCTCGTCGTGCACGACCCCGCCCGCCGCGATCGTCAGCGCGACCCTGCCGGTGAGGCGCGTGCCCAGCAGCCACGAGTTCGTCGAGCGCGAGCGCAGCCGCTGCGCCTTCACCCGCCAGCTCGCCTCGAGGTCGAGCAGCGTCAGGTTCGCGGGCGCCCCGACGGCGATCCGGGGGCGGTCGAGGCCGAAGATCGACGCCGGCCCGGCGGAGAGGCGCTGCAGGAGCGTCTCCAGCGGCAGCAGCCCGGGCAGCACGAGGTAGGTGTAGAGCGACGCGAAGGCGGTCTCGAGCCCGAGCACCCCGAAGGGGGCGGCCTCGAAGGGGACGTCCTTCTCCTCCGGCGCGTGCGGCGCGTGGTCGGTGGCGATCGCCGCGATCGAGCCGTCCCGCACCGCGTCGACGAGCGCGGAGCGATCGAGCTCGTCGCCGAGCGGCGGGTTCATCTTCAGGTTCGGGTCGAGCGAGCGAATCGCCTCGTCGGTGAGGCAGAGGTGGTGCGGCGTCGCCTCAGCGGAGACGGATGTACCCGCGGCCTGCCCCCGGCGCAGGTGCTCGACGGAGGCGCGGGCGGACAGGTGCATCAGGTGCAGCGGCCGTCCGGTGTCGGCGGCGAGGTCGACGTCGCGGCCGACCATCAGGCTCTCGCCGAGCGACGGCCAGCCCCCGAGCCCCAGCTCGGCCGCGACGCGGCCGGCGTGCGCGTGACCGCCCCGGGTCAGGGCCGGCTCCTCGCAGTGGACGGCGATCGGCCGGCCGGTGACGGCGTTGTACTGGAGCGCGCGGCGCATCACGCCGGCGGAGGTGACGGGCCGGCCGTCGTCGCTGAAGGCGACCGCACCCGCGTCGGCGAGCGCTCCCAGCTCCGAGAGCTCCTCGCCGCGCTGGCCCCGCGTGAGGGCGGCCATGAAGCCGACCGGCACGCGGGCCTCCTCCGTCGCGCGGGCGCGGAGCCCGCGCAGGAGCTCCGGCGTGTCGACGACGGGGTCGGTGTTCGGGACGGCCAGGATCGCGCAGTAGCCGCCGGCCGCAGCGGCCGCCGTCCCGCTCTCGATCGTCTCCTCGTCCTCGCGTCCCGGGGTGCGCAGGTGCACGTGCGGGTCGACGAAGGCGGGCACGAGCGTGCGCCCGCCGGCTTCGACCACGCGGTGATCGGCCTCCTCGAGATCGCTTCCGATCCGGGCGATCACGCCGCCGTCGACACGAACGTCGAGGACCGCGTCGACTCCCTCCACCGGGTCGAGCAGGCGCGCGCCCCTGATCAGGACGTCGTCTGCTCCGTTGCGTCCGGCCAGCATCACGCCACCCCCACGGCCGCGTCGACCGCCACCGGGCGACCGGCGGTGAGCAGGTCGTAGAGCACGGCCATCCGCACGACGAGGCCGGCCCGCACCTGGTCGACCACGAGACAGGCCGCCGAGTCGGCGACGCGCGAATCGATCTCGATGCCGCGGTTCATCGGTCCCGGGTGCATGACGCGCTGACCCGGGCGCAGCCGCTCCGGGACGATGCCCCAGCGCTCCGTGTACTCGCGGAGGGACGGGATGAAGTTGGCTCCGGCCGCCATCCGCTCCTGCTGCATCCGCAGCACGTAGACGACGTCGGCGTCGGCGATCGCGCCGATCTCGTGCGACGAGGGAGCGAGGCCGGCAGGTACGAGTGCCGGTGGCCCGACGAGGATCGCCTGTGCGCCGACGAGCTCGAGTGCCTGCAGGAGCGAGCGTGCGACCCGCGAGTGGGCGACGTCGCCGACGATCGCCACCTGCAGCCCTTCGAGCCGGTCGAACGCCTCCTGCATCGTGTACAGGTCGAGCAGCGCCTGGGTCGGATGCTGGTGCTTGCCGTCGCCGGCGTTCACCACCCGCGTGCCCGTCGCACGTGCGACGAGCTGCGGGGCTCCGATCTCGGGATGCCGAAGCACGATCACGTCGGGGTCGTACGCGGAGAGGGTCAGCGCCGTGTCGCGGAGCGACTCGCCCTTGTCGACGGACGAGCCGGACGACTTGAGGGTCATCGTGTCGGCCGACAGCCGCTTGGCGGCGAGCTCGAACGACGACGACGTGCGGGTCGAGGCCTCGTAGAAGACGTTCAGGACGAGGCGGCCGCGCAGCGTCGGCAGCTTCTTCGTGTGGCGCTCCTGCGAGAGCGCGAAGGCGCGGGCGGTCGAGAGCACCCGCTCGACGTCGTCGCGCGTGAGGTCGGCGATCGAGATCAGGTGGCGGCGCTCGGCCGCCGGAGGCAGCAGGTCGCCGCCGACGACGCGTAGATCAGTCATCGCCGGCCTCCCCTTCTGCGCCCACGAGAAGGACCCGGTCGATCTCGTCGATCTCGACCAGCTCGACCTGGACGCGCTCGTCGCGGCCGGTCGGCAGGTTCTTGCCGACGTAGTCGGGCCGGATCGGCAGCTCGCGGTGCCCCCGGTCGGCGAGGACGGCGAGCTGGACCCGGTCGGGGCGCCCGTACTCGAGCAGCGCATCGATCGCCGCCCGGATCGTGCGGCCCGTGAAGAGGACGTCGTCGACGAGTACGACCGTGCGGCCCTCGAGCTCGAAGTCGAGCCTCGTGTCGCGGACGAGCGGCTGCGGGCGCCGTGGGGCGTGCCCGCCGCGGACGTGCACGTCGTCGCGATGGAAGGTGATGTCGAGCTGGCCGAGCGGGAGCTCGACGCCGGCGCGTTCCTCGACGAGGCTCCGCAGGCGCTGTGCGAGCGGGACGCCGCGCGTGTGGATCCCGACGAGCGCAACCGACTCGAGCTCGTCGTTCCGCTCGATCAGCTCGTGCGCGATGCGCGAAAGCGTCCGGCGCACCTGCTCCTCGTCGAGGAGCACGCGGCGCGCGTGTGTCACGGCAGGGTGGGACATTCGACTCCTTTCCGGCCTCGCTGGACCGGGTTAAAGGGGTGCTTCCGGGTCGAGTGTAGGCGATCGGGCCGGACGGAGTACGCTCTGACGCCGTGGAAGGGATCGAGCTCGAGCGGTACGTGCGCCTGATCGTCGAGTTCGGCGCGAACATCCAGCCCGGCCGGCCGGTGCTCGTGATCGCCTCGCCCGAGGCGGCGCCGCTCGTGCGGGCGATCGCCGCGGCCTCCTATCGCCGCGGCGCGAGCTTCGTCGACGCCTGGTATTTCGATCCGCAGGTGAAGCGGATCCGGGCCGAGCGGGCGGCGGAGGACACGCTGGAGTACGTGCCGCCGTGGTACGGCCGGCGGGTGCTCGAGCTCGCCGACGCGGGCGGCTCGCGGATCTCGATCACACCGGGCGTCCCGCCCGGCCTGATGGACGGCGTCGATCCCGCGCGCGCCGGCCGCGACCAGCTGCCGGCGCTGAAGGAGCTCTTCGAGGTGATCAACGAGCGGACGACGAACTGGCTGGTCGTGCCGTGGGCGACGACCGAGTGGGCGCACGCGGTGCACCCTGGTCTCGAGGATCGAGAGGCGGTCGCGGCCCTCTGGCGGCAGCTCACGTACGTCCTCCGGCTCGACGCCGAGGACCCCGCGGCCGCGTGGGCGGCGCGCGTCGAGAGCCTGCACGAGGTCGGGTCGAAGCTGACCGAGGCACGGTTCGACGCTCTGCACTTCGAGGGGCCGGGGACCGACCTGACGGTGGGCCTCCTGCCCACGTCGCGCTTCGCCCAGGACACGCCGGGCCTGACCACCGTGCACGGGGTGAGCCACCATCCGAACCTGCCGACGGAGGAGGTCTTCTCGGCTCCGGACCCGACCCGCACGACCGGGACGGTCGCGGCGACGAAGCCGCTCGACGTGGGCGGCACGCTCGTCACCGGGTTGCGCATCCGCTTCGAGGCGGGCCGCGCGGTGGAGATCGAGGCCGACGAGGGCGCCGCCGCCCTGCGCGAGCGCTGCGCGAAGGACGAGGGGGCCTCCCGGCTCGGCGAGGTGGCGCTGGTCGACCGCGAGAGCCGGATCGGGCAGACCGGAATCGTCTTCTTCAACACGCTGCTCGACGAGAACGCCGCGAGCCATCTCGCGTTCGGAAACGCGTACGAGACCACGGTCGGGCCGGGCGACGCCGCGCGCATCAATCGAAGCGCGATCCACATCGACTTCATGGTCGGGAGCGACGAGGTCTCCGTGACCGGTGTCACCCACGCGGGCGAGCGCGTGCCCGTGCTGCGCGGCGGCAGCTGGCAGATCTGAGCGAGCCGAGCGACCGCGCAGCACTGCGCCGCCGCGGCGCCGCGCGTCTAGCGCTCGACCAGCAGCACGAGCGTCTCGGGCAGGACGCCGTCGTGCGCCATCGCCGCCGCGGCGGCGTCGGTCTCCATCGCGGCCATCACCGCATCCATGTCGGCGACGTCCATCAGGACGCCGACCCGTGTCGGCTGCTCGGGATCGACGAAGGTGCGGATGTTGGTGACGCCGAGCGGCCCGAAGAACTCCTCCCGCCGGGGCGACGCGAGCCAGTGGTCGGTGTCCTTCACGTCGTGGTAGCCGAAGACGGTCGGCATGAGAGCTCCTCTCCGATCAGCGCGACCCCAGGGGCATACCATCTCACGCGCGGCGGGCAGCGCAAGCACCGGCGCTCAGGAAGACGGCGTGCTTCGTGGTGGGCGTGCGCCCTTGCGGACGAGCGTCGGCGCCCCGCGCTCGGCGAACGGCACCTCGATCACGTCGAAGTCCCGGGGGGCGACCGTCGCGGGGAACACGGCCTGGGCCTCGTCGACGAGCTCGGGGCCGAAGTAGCGCGGCGAGAGGTGCGTGAGCGCGAGCATCCGGACTCTCGCGTCCCGCGCGAGCTCGGCCGCCTCCCGGGCGGTCGAGTGCAGGGTGTCTGCCGCGCGATCCCGCTCGTCCTCGGAGAACGTCGCCTCGTGGACGAGCACGTCGGCGCCCTCGGCGAGGACCCGGACGGTCTCGGTGGGCGCCGTGTCGGCGGGCAGGACGATCCGCCGCCCTGCGCGCGCCTCGCCGAGCACGTCCGCGGCTGTCACCACGCGTCCGTCTGGGAGCGTCACCGACTCGCCGCGCTGGAGCAGGCCGCGTTCCGGGCCGGGCGGCACACCGAGGGCATCCGCGGTCTCGACGTCGAAACGGCCCGGCCGGTCCTCCTCGACGAGGGCGTAGCCGACGGCCGAGACCCCGTGCTCGACGGGGAACACGAGGATCCGGTACCCGTCGCGGGCGAGCGCGTCGCCGGCGTGCAGCTCCTCGAGGGAGACGGGATACGGCAGTCGCCCGATCACGCGCCGCAGGTCGCCGTACAGCTCCCGCAGGCCGGGAGGGCCGTAGAGGGTCAGCGGCGTCTCGCGCTGGCGCAGCCCGAACGTCTTCAGCATGCCGGGGAGGCCGAGGTAGTGGTCGGCGTGGAAGTGCGTCAGGAAGATCTCCTCGAGGTCGGGCAGCCCGAGCGACGACCGCATCAGCTGGCGCTGTGTCCCCTCGCCGCAGTCGAAGAGCAGCCGGTCGCCGCCCCGCCGAACCAGCGTGGCCATGGGCGCGCGCCCCGCCGTGGGGGCGCTGGCGGCGGTGCCGAGGAAGACGATGTCGAGGTCCACGGGCGAACGATTGTCGCACCCGGCCGCGGAGGGATCGCGGGCTAGACGATTGATTCCTAAGTAGGTGCTTCCGGGGAGGGTCTGCACCAAGCAGTGGGGCTGGATCGATCGGTGTCAAGGCCGGTGGGCCTTGGCGCCGGGCGAGACGGCCGCAATGCACCGTGTGTAGGCCCCCATCCGGGGGCGCCGGCCTTGGGAATCAATCGTCTACGGCAGGACGAGCGTCTGACCGACCGTGATGTCGGCGCCCGCCAGGTGGTTCGCATGCTCGATCCGCCAGATCGCTCCCCTGACGTCGCCCCCGTAATGCGCGGCGGCGATCGTCCAGAGCGTCTGGTGCGGTTGCACCGTGACCACCTGCTTGGCGCCGTGCGCCTGCGAGCTGCGTGCCGTGAAGCTCCAGACGAGGACGGCGATTCCGACGATGATGAGGATCCGGACGAACATCTGTTCGCCCAGCATAGCGAACAGATGTTCGGTCCGTCAAGCCCGATCGCTCAGGAGCCCACCTGCTCAGGAGCCCAGCACGACGAGCTCGGGCTCGATCGCTCCGCCCTCGACCCGGAGCCGGAGCAGCGAGCGGTGGGGCGCGGTGCGCCGTTCGGTGGGCGAGCCCGGGTTGAGGATCCATGCCTCCCCCACCCGCTCGACCTGCGGGACGTGCGTATGGCCGTAGACGACTGCGTCGCAGCCGGGGAACCGCGCGAGCAGCCGCTCCTCGCGCCCCGCGCGGGGCCCGGGGACGTGGGTCATGCCGATGCGCAGGCGTTCCACCTCAACGACGAGCTCGGCGGGGAGCGCCGCGCGCACCGTCTCGTCGTCGACGTTCCCGTGCACCGCCCGGAGCGGCGGCCCGAGCGCGCGCAGCTCGGCGAGGAAGCCGGCACCGACCAGGTCGCCGGCGTGCAGGATCAGGTCGGCGCGCTGCAGCAGCTCGAGGCAGCCCGCAGGCAGCCGGCGTCTGCCCTTCGGCAGGTGGGTGTCGGAGACGACGGCGATCTCCACCACGCCTGGTCTTTCACCGGAATGCACTGTTCAATGCATCGTCCAGATCGTCCACTTCCGCTTCGGCTTGCCCGCCGGCACGAGGCAGCGGCCGTTGCGCGCGCGCTTCAGGCAGCCGCTGGGCCTCGCCCGCTCACGGCTCGCCTCCTCTCCTGCCCTCCTCACGGTGCGTGCCCGTACGTCCGTCGGCGAGGGGAACCAGTAGGCGGCGGTGCCGGTGGGGCACCCGTGGACGGAGGCGAGCTCGTCGCGCACGACGCCCACCGCCGCCTTCGGCACCCACCCGGGACGGTAGAGGCCGCTCTGCCAGCCGGCGAGCTCCGACTGGTCGAGCAGCTTGAAGATGTCGACGTTCGTGATCGACGCGTCGCACTCCGTCGTGTCGATCAGCTGCTTGTACCAGGAGGCCTGGTACTGCTCCGTCCCGGTCAGGCCGTCGATCCCCCAGCCGGACGTCTCCGTGCCGGTGTAGGGCTCACCCGGGGAGGTCGTCTGGATGCCGACCTCGTTCAGGCTCACCGGCAGCCGTCCGGGACCTACGGTCGGCTGACCGGAGCTGACGAACGCGTCGTAGAAGGCCCGGTAGACGAGCGGGAGCGTCGCCACGCCGAAGGCCGGCCCACCGGCGTCGGAGTTGCCGACGACGAAGGGAACCGACTGCGGGATCGGATACGGATGCAGGTCGAGGCCGTCCATGATCGGGCTGCCGGCGTACGGGCTCGACCGGTACCACCTGCCGAGGGCGTCGAGGAAGTCGAAGGGGCTCGAGTCCCGGTGCCGCCTCCCGTCGACCCGGGCGCCGTGCGGCGAGAGCCCGAGCCCCCAGACGAAGATCGCCGGGTCGACCGACTTCAGCGCCCGGTAGCCGGCGGCGAGAAAGGCGCCGCATGAGGCCGCCGAGAGGAGGCCGCCGCGGGAGTCGTACTGCGGGCTCACGAAGAGCGGCTGGTTGCACTCGTTCATCACCACGTAGTGGGTCACGGTCGGATACGTCTCCGCCAGGTTGGCGAGCCAGGCCGCGAATCTGGGTGCTTCGGCGGTGTCGCCCGCCACGGCGGAGTGGCGCGGGTAGACGTCGAGCGTGATCGTCACGCCGGCGGCCTCGGCCGCGGCGATCGCGGCGGGCAGGAAGTTCTGCAGCGTCACTCCGCCGCCGAGGTCCTCGAACCCGCTCGGCTGCGTGTCGTCCCAGCGGACGGTCAGCGTGTTGTCGTGCATGCCGAGCGCCGTCAGGTCGTCGAAGAACGGCCCTGCGCCCTTCTCGAACATCCCCTCGTCGTCGTTGATGCCGAAGCGGACGCCGTCGGCCGAGCCACGCGCGGCGCCGAGCGCGAACAGCGCCGCGACCGCCAGTAGGACTACCGCAAACCGCCGCAAATCTCGCCACTTCCTCTCGGAGCGAAACGCCGCGACGCGACCCCGCGTCGGCCGTTGCTCTTCGGCGGGAGTGCCGTCTACTCCTGCAGCAGGGGCTCGAGCGCGTCGAGGAGCTTCGCTGCCCCGTACCGCACCGGGTCGTCGGCCGGCAGGCCCGTCTCGGCCTCGGCCGCCTCGATCTGCGCCCTCGCCTCGGCGTCCTCGAGCAGGCGCGTGTTCAGGGCGATCGCGTGGACGCGGGCCGGCCGGGCGAGCAGGCTCGTCCGCGCATGCAGCTCCACCAGCTCCGAGAGCGGCGGCATCGGGAAGCGCTCGTCCTCGTCCACGACCGTCGCCCCTGCCAGATGGCAGAGCACGTAGCCGTGCGGCGCCGAGCCGTGGATCAGCCCGAGCGTGACGCCGGAATAGGCGGGATGCAGCAGCGACCCCTGCCCCTCCACGAACAGGACCTCCCCCCACGCTCTGCGCCCTCCACCACCAGCCGCTCGGCGGCGCCCGCGATGAAGTCCGCGACCACGGCGTCGACGGAGATCCCCCAGCCGGCGATCGCGATCCCGGTTTGCCCGGTCGGGACGAACTCGCTGGCGTAGCCGCGCCGCCGCGCCTCGCGGTCGAGCTCGAGCGACACGGTCATCTTACCGATCGCGCAGTCGGACCCGACGGTGAGGATCGTGGTCGCCTCCAGAGCGAGGTTCGCTCCGCTCGGCACGTCGAGACCCGCGGGCGCCTGCCGCAGGTCGCGGAGCTCGACCCCGTGCTGCGCCGCGAGCGCGGTCAGCTCCGGATCGTCGGAGATGAACTCGTGCAGGCCGCTCTCGACGTCGAGGCCGTGCTCGACGCACTGCCGCAGGAGCGCGCGCCAGGCGGGCGGGAACCGGCCGCCCTGGGTCGCGACCCCGACGAGCGCGACGGTCGGCCCGAGCGGCATCGACTCCGCCACCGTCCCGACCACCGGAACGCCGTCCTGGGTGTCGCCTGCGCTCGTCGAGTCGAGGATGGCGACGACGTCCGCGCGCCGGTAGCGCAGAACCCCGCGCGCGGTCTTGCCGTAGTGCGGGTCGCGCGCCCGGCCCTCGGCGAGCAGGAGGACGCTACGCGGCACGGTCGACGCCGAGCCCCGGCCGGTCGGATGGCAGCTGGACGCCGTCGACGAGCCCGACTCCCGGCCACGGATCCTTCGCGAGCAGCAGGTTGCCGTCGAGATCGACGTGGTCCATGAGGCTCGCGATGTGGGCGCCCGCGGCGATCCCGAGGCCCGACTCGACCATGCACCCGAGCATCACGCCGAGGCCGAGCGCCCGGGCGGCATGCACCATCCGCACCGCTTCGCGGATGCCTCCCGACTTCGCGAGCTTGATCGTGACGCCGTGCGCCCGCTCGGCGCAGCTCGGGATGTCGGCGAGCGTGTGGCAGTCCTCGTCGACGAAGATCGGACGCGGGGAGCGGCGCTTCAACTCGGGGCCGCCCGGGTCGCCGGCGGGAAGCGGCTGCTCGCAGTACTGCACGTCGAGCTGCGGCAGCGCCTCGAGCGCCTCCTCCAGCGACCAGGCCTCGTTCACGTCGCACTGCAGCGGGAGCCGGGTGATCGCACGGACGGCGTCGACCCGCGCGACGTCGAGCCCGTCGCGGCCGCCGAGCTTGAGCTTCAGGCGCCGGAACCCCCGCCGCTCCGCCTGCTCGGCGCGGCGAGCCATGTCGTCCGGGTCGCCCAGCCAGATCGTCCACGACGTCGGCGGCCCCTGGCGCCGCAACCCCAGGAGCCTGAACACCGGGAGCCCGGTCAGCTTCCCCTGCAGATCGTGGAGTGCGGCGTCGACGCGGCGCGCGCGGCGTGCTCGCCGGGCGGCAGCGCCGCGCGATCTCGTCGAGCGCGAACGGATCGTCGCCGAGCGCACCCCGTCGAGCCAGGCGAGCGCCGAATGCGCCGACTCGTCGTAGCGCGCGATCGGCGCAGCCTCACCGAATCCCGAGGCGCCGTCGGGGGGAACCTCGACCTGCACCACCTCGGCCTCGTCCTGCGACTCGCGCGCGATCACGAAGGTCGACGCGAGTCGCAACGTCACGATGCGGGCACTCAGCTCCACGCGGGCAAGACTAGTGCTCTCCGGCGCCCGTAGCTCAGGGGATAGAGCGTTCGCCTCCGGAGCGAAAGGTCGCAGGTTCGATTCCTGCCGGGCGCATAACTGATGGGGGAGCCGGATCGGAGCCCGAGGAGCTGGCGAGGACGGCTTCGTTCTCCTCGGTGTGCTTGAGCGCGTTGCACTTGAGCTGGAGTCGGTGTAGACCGGCATGGGACGAGCCGAGGATGGCGTCAGGAGCAGGTGCTTGCAGTACCGCCCTCGCGCGTCAACGCGGAGTCGGATCCTCGACGAAGGCTCGAAGGCGGCTTCGGAGCCAACGACGCCGTGCGCGAGAATAGGCTGGTAATGCGAACTCGACGATCTCAAAGCAGCGCAGCTGCTCGGCCGAGTAAGAGCCACACACAATGGTGTATAGTGACACCATGGGACGGACGCAAATCTACCTCGGCAGCGACGAGCTCGAGCTACTCGATCGCGTCGCGCGGGCGACGGGCGCCTCGCGGTCCGAGCTCGTCCGACGGGCCGTGCGGAGCACGTTCGGACAGCCGACGAAAGCCGACAAGCTCCAGGCGCTCGCCGCAAGCGCGGGCACCTGGCGCGGCCGGAGCTTCACCGGCAGCGAGTACGTCGACTCGGTTCGCGGCGATCTCGCCGAGCGCTTGAGCCGTCTCGGACTCGAGTGAAGCTGCTCGACACCACGGTCGCCGTCGACCATCTGCGAGGCGACCAGGCGGCAGTCGCGCTTCTGCGGGACCTCGTCGAGAGGGAGGAGACGCTCGCCGCCAGCGAGGTTGTCCGCTTCGAGCTCGTGGCGGGAGTACGCGACGACGAGCTGCCCGCGCTCGAGCAGTTCTTCTCGGCCCTGTCGTGGGTTGCGATCGGCGAGGACGTTGCTCGCACGGCCGGCGAGCTGGCACGGAAGCACCGCCGCGCCCATAGCGGAATCGACGACGCCGACTACCTCATCGCCGCGACGGCGCTCCTCCTCGAGGCGGATCTGCTGACGACCAACGTGCGGCACTTCCCGATGCTCCCGGGCCTCGCCTCTCCGTACTGACGAGCCGGCGGCGGAATAGGCGGTCGCGGACGCTCCTCACCGTTCGTGTCCACCTTGGGCCTCGTGCGTCTGAGCGTTCTTCTCACGGTCGTCGCCGCCGCCGTGCTCGCCGGCTGCGCGGGCGCGACCCGTCCTCCCGTCCATGATGCCGCGGCATCCCCGTCGAGCCTGCGCCTGTTGCAGTTCAACGTGCGAGAAGGAGCGACCGGGAGTCGCAGCGCCGCGGTCGCGGCGGTGATCGAGGCCTCGAACGCAGACGTGGTCACCCTCGACGAGGTGACCGTCAGGAGCATCTTCGACCGGATCGCCAAGACGGTGGGCTTTCACGCCTACTACGTCCAGGCGCGAGACGGGTACAGCGTCGGCATCCTCTCTCGCTACCCCCTCCGGTCGTGCACCGGCTACACCCGGCCGCCGCTCCACCACAGTGCCTACGGCTGGGAGGTCCTGTTCGGCGAAAAGAGCTGGTGGATCTTCGGCGCCCACCTGTGTGCCCGTGCTCGCTCGAGAGCGAGCGGGCGCAGGAGGCGTCGTTCCTGCTCTCCCGGATGAAGCCCCACCTGGGCGACCCGGTGGTGCTCGCCGGCGACCTGAACTCCCAGACGCCGGGCGAGAACGACAGGACGCCGCTGCTCGTAATCCCACTGCTCCAGAGCGCCGGCTACGTCGACTCGTTCCGGGAGCTCTACACCGTGCAGCAGGACCCCGGCTTCACGATCGGCGCTCCGCCCTACGGCCACTGGGAGCGGCGGATCGACTACGTTTTCGACTCGCCGAACGTCCACGCCACCGAGGCCCGGGTGATCAGCTCGGTCGACGGGCGCACGTGGCCGTCCGACCACGCGGCGCTCTTCGTCGCCCTCGCCGGCCGAGGCTGAACCGGCGTCAGGCGGCTCCGCATTCGACAAGTGCGGCCTTGAGCGACACGAGACCGGGGATGCGCCCGGCCGTCACGACCTGCTCGCCGACGACGAGCGCCGGGGTGCTCATGACGCCGTAGGCGGCGATCTGCGCGTAGTCGGTGACTTCGACGACCTCCGCGTCGAGCCCGAGCTCGGAGAGTGCCTGCTCGGTCAGCGCGGCCAGCCGCCGGCAGTTGGCGCAGCCGGAGCCGAGGATCTTGACGGTGCCGATCGTGGAGTGCTTCAGCATGACGTGTCCCTTCAGAGAATGGCGTTGTAGAGAAAGCCGGTCGCGAGGATGCCGGCCGCGACGACGGCGACGAAGCAGGCGAGAAGCCGGGGGCGCAGGACCCGCCGGAGCAGGATCAGCTCCGGCAGCGAGAGGGCGACGACGCTCATCATGAAGGCGAGCAGCGTTCCCATTGCGAGACCTTTCGCGTGCAGCGCGGCCACCAACGGCATGACACCGGCGGCGTTCGAGTAGAGCGGGATCCCCATCAGCACGGCGAAGGGCACGGCGAGCGGGCTACCCGAGCCGGCGTAGCGGGCGAAGAAGTCCGTCGGCGCCCAGCCGTGGACGATTGCGCCGAGCCCGATCCCGACCAGCAGGTACGGCCAGGTCTTGCCGACGATGCTCCTGACTTCGGCGCGGCCGAGCTCGAGCCGCTCACCCCAGCTCGGCGTCGATCCCCTGGCTGCCGGTCCGGCCCGCCCGGCGGCCTCGAGCACGAACGGCTCGACGTGGCGCTCCAGCCGCATCCTGCCGAGCACTGCGCCGGCGACGATCGCGATCAGCAGCCCCGAGCCGACGTAGAGAGCGGCGACCGTGAAGCCGAACATGCCGAAGAGGAGCACGACGGCGACCTCGTTCACCATCGGGCTCGCGATCAGAAAGGTCAGCGTGATCCCGAGCGGCACTCCGGCGGCGACGAAGCCGATGAACACGGGGACGGCGCTGCACGAGCAGAAGGGCGTCGCGACCCCGAGACACGCGGCAGCGACGTTGCCGACGCCTTCCCGCTTGCCGCCGAGTAGCGCACGGGTGCGTTCGACCGACAGAAAGCTGCGCAGGATGCACGCGACGAAGATGATCCCGCCGAGCAGCAGCAGGATCTTGGTGGTGTCGTAGACGAAGAAGTGAATCGCGTCCGACCACCTCCGGCCCGCCGGGAGCCCGACGACGCCGTAGAGGAACCAGTTCCAGAACGGCAGCAGCCAGTGGTAGAGCGCAAGCCAGGTGACCGCGGCGACGCCGAGCAGCACGACCGGATGCCGCTCCTGCACGGCCCTGCTACGGAGAGCGGTCGCGCTCATGCGGCACCGAGCGATCCGGCGAGCCGCGCCAGTGCCTCCCGGTCGAGCCTCACCTCGACCCGCCTCCCGACCTTGGTGCACGAGACGAGCCCGGCCCGGCACAGGACCTTCAGGTGATGCGAGAGCAACGGGGCGGACAGCTCGAGGCGTGCCCGCAGCTCACAGGCGCACGCATTCTCGCGGGCGAGCTCGTCGATCAGCGCGAGTCGCACCGGGTCTGCGACGGCACGGAGAGATGCGATGCGGCTGGGCGAAGGTGGATGTTCGTGCATCGACGTCGATGGAGACGACCCGGCCCCGAGAGGCCCTCTGTTCAACCCCCATTGAACGGTTTGCAGGGAGTCGCGGCATCCGGTGCGTCCACTGACCCGTGCAGCCGTAGTCCCCCACGAGGAGTCCCGCCGTCGGACGCGTCCTCGCGACGGCCCGTCGTCAGTCGACGAGGAGCTCGCGAACGCGGCCGTCGATGTCGTCGCGGATCTCGCGCACGCGCTCGATCGGCTCGTGCTTCGGGTCGGGCAGCTGCCAGGCGACGTAGCGCTTGCCGGGCACCACGGGGCAGGCGTCGTCGCACGTGGCGACGATCACGTCGGCCCAGCCGATCGCCTCGTCGTCGAGCAGGCGAGGGACGTGGGCGGAGGCGTCGATCCCGAGCTCGCGCAGCGCGTCGAGCACCTGCGGGTGCACGGCCGGGCCGGGCATCGACCCGGCCGAGCGAGCCTCGTGCCGCCCGGCGGCCCGTGCGCGCAGCAGGTACTCCGCCATCACGCTCCTGCCCGAGTTCGCCACGCAGACGAAGAGCACGTTCATGCGGGCTCCCGCGCCGGACCGGTGTCGTGGATCTCGCCCAGCTGTGTCTGCTCCCCGCGCACGAACTGGTAGGCGAGACCGCCGAGCGAGGTACCGAGGATCGGCGCCGCGACATACAGCCAGAGGGCGTGCAGCTCTCCGGAGACGAGCGCGGGGCCGAGCGACCGGATCGGGTTCATCGACGCTCCCGAGACCGGACCCCCGAACATCGCGTCGAGGCCGATGGTGCCGCCGATCGCGATCGCTGCCGCCTCGCCGACCGCACGCGTGTCGGTGGCGACCGCGAGCACCACGAACATCAGGAAGCCGCTCATCACGAGCTCCCAGACGAACGACTGGCCCTGCGACCCTGCCGGGAGCGTCGCGCCGACGTGCGCGACGTCGCCGAGCGAGGCTCGCAGCAGCGCGGCGGCGGCGACGGCGCCGACGAGTTGCGCGCACCAGTAGGCAGCAGCGCGCGACCAGGGGAAGTGCCGGGTCAGCGCGAAGGCGAAGGTGACGGCCGCGTTGAAGTGGGCGCCACTGATGTGCCCGACGGCGTAGATCCCGAACATGATCGCCAGCCCGAACGTGATCGCCACGCCCACGTGCCCCAGCTGATGCGTCTTCGCGTCGACCATGATCGCCCCGCAGCCCGCGAAGACGAGCGCGAACGTGCCGATCGCCTCGGCAGCGAGCTGCCGGAGCAGCGCGCGGCTCACGCGGCGACCAGCCGTTCGGGGCTGCCGGCGACGAGCGCGGCGATGTGGTCGAGCGACCCCTCGAGCAGCGAGTAGTACGAGTAGCGGCCGCGGCGCTCGCGGACGACCACGCCGGCGTCGACGAGCTGCTTCAGGTGGTAGCTGACGTTCTGCTGCGGCAGGTCGAACGCCGCCGTGAACTCGCAGACGCAGATCGCCACACTGCCGGCACGGACGAGCATGTTCAGGATCTGCAGGCGGTGCCGGTCGGCGATCGAGCGCAGCAGCCGCTCCAGCTCGACGGCATCCTCGTCGCGCAGGGACGAGCCGGCGAGCGGGGTGCAACAGGCGACGGGCAGGCGATCCACAAGCCGATCTTGGTGGAACAGGCGAGGCGGCGCAAGCCGCGTCACCAACCTGTCACCAGGCGCCGCGGTCTTCGTGCCGGCCCTGGCCGCATCGGCGCGCCCGAGCGGTGCCACCCCGGATCGGTGCCAGTCACCGTTATCGCGGTGTGACACTTCGTCCACACCCTTGCCGACGAGCGCGGCGTCAAGCACGCTGGCGCTGCGGGCGGGATGCTCGCGCCGGTGTCAGGCACCGGCTGGAGAGGCGGGTGGGACGCCCGCGACCCGGTGCTCTGCACCGGGCAACCGAGACGACGGACGCGGGGCGCTTCGGCGGTGGCCGACGCGTGCGCCACGGCAGGGCGCCCGTCACGTCCGCCTCGCTCGCCGCCCTGCGCGCCGGCGGCCCCGAGCGACGCGAGCTCCGAGCCGAGCACGTTGACGTCCGATCGCCCGACGCTGCCCGCAGACCGCAGCAGGCGCGATCGTTCCTACGCCGAGATGACGACCTCGCCGGCGAAGACCTGCGGCACCGTGCCGCCGAGGTCCGGCAGGTTCTCGCGGAGCCAGCTGGCGGCGGCGCTGTTCGATGCGTTCGCGCCCGCCTCGCTGTCGTAGACGCTGACCGAGACCGCCCCGCCGTCGGTGCGGACGAGGTAGTAGGAACGGAACCCGTCGATCCCGCTGAGCAAGCTCTTGACGGCGGCTTCGTTGCTGACGAGTGCGTCGGCCAGCTCATGGCCGGCCGAGTACGTCCGAACCGTGGCGTACATGCGAGCCTCCTGTTGACGCCGCTGCTCTGCGACCTGAGACGGTCTCACGCCTGCGAAACGCAACGACGTGACAAGTCTGTCACGTTTCGCACGGTTCGCGCCGGACGTGATCCGCGAAGCCGACGAGGTGGGACGTCAACGGGTGCCGGCGCCGTGTGTCGCCTCGGCGAGGCGATCGTGCAGCTCGCGCAAGGCACCGGGGGTGTCCAGGCTCCCGATGTGGATCGTCGGCAGGCCCAGCCGCGCGAGATGAAGCAGGCCACGCTCGATCAGCACCTCGCCGAGCTCCCGGAACCCGACACGCTCGATCGACCGCGTCGGCCCCGTCGCGCTCAACTCGACCGAGTCCCGATCGAGCTCGATGCGCCCGACCAGACGCGGCCCTTCGCCGATCGTCCAGAACATCGCGTAGCTCGGCGGTGTCATGGGTGCACGGTGACGAGGCGACCTCTGTCGTGCATCCGGAAAAAACCCTATGGTCCCATCCATGAGTTCCCACGCCTTCGATGTGGACGAGGCGAAGCGGCGTCTGCAAGCAGCGGGCGGCGGCTACGAGATCGTCCACGAGAGCCCGGGCCTCGAGCTCGGCGTCTACGTGCTCGTCGCCCCGGAACCGGACCGGCAACAGCCACATGCCGACGACGAGGTGTACGTCGTCCTCGAGGGCAGCGGAGCGCTCGAGGTCGAGGGCTCACAGCATCCGCTGAGCGTGGGCCAGGCGATCTTCGTGCCCGCCGGGGCCGACCACCGTTTCACGGCGTACGAGCAGCTCTCGGTGCTCGTGGCCTTCGCGCGGCCGCGCTGAGAGCGCGCGGACTTCCTCGAAGCCACATCTGCGGTAAATCCGCAACGCGGCACGGATAAGGGCTGATGCCGTGGTTTCCACGGTGCCGCACAGTGGGTCTCAACAAAGGGCCGACTGCAAAGAGGCCGGCCGCGAGGTTAAGGAGCGAAATCATGCGTAAGTCACTCGAGATCGGCGGGCTCGTCGCCGCGGTCGTCCTGATCGCCTTCGGCGTCGGCTCCCTGGTCATGAGCATGCAGGGCCGCGACACGGTGCGGCACAGCCTCAAGCTCGAGCAGATCGTCGGCTCCGCCGACATGACGCCGAGCGCGATCAAGACCGAGGCCACGGCTGCCGGCCTCAAGAACATCGACCTTCCCACCTGCTCCGTCGCGAACCAGCAGATCGACACGGGCGCGCGTGCCCGCTGCTTCGCGAGCTACATGCGGATCCACACGCTCGAGGCGAGCGGCGGCCTGACCTACGCGCAGATGCCGCGCTACGCGACCGCCGACGGCAAGGGCACGAACGACGCCGCCCAGGCCAGCAAGACGGCCACCGGCCAGCCGATGGACAACGCCGCCCGGAACCTCTGGGTGACCGAGACCGCGCTGACGACGGCCCTCAACACGAGCTACCTGGCCGAGCAGATCTCGCTCTTCGGCGTCGTCGTCGGAGTCGCCCTCCTGCTCTCCGGGATCGGGTTCGGGATCCTCGCCCTCTCCGGCGCGCTTCGCAACCGCGAGACGCTGGTGCACCTTCCGCACAAGGCGGGGAAGAAGTCCGAGGCGGTTCCCGCCCTCTAGTTCGCGCCACCTCGCGCCGACGGAAGGCTCCTCCGGGAGCCTTTCGTCGTTCAGGGGCTGGTCTCGCCGTCCTCGGCGAGGAGGCCGTGCGCGATCGCATGCCGCACGAGCTCGGCCCGGGTCGAGAGCCCGAGCTTCTGCATGATGTGCGCCCGGTGCGTCTCGGCGGTCCGCACCGAGATGTACAGCTTCTGGGCGATCTCCTGGTTCGTGTGCCCGAGCGCGAGCAGGCGCAGGACCTCGCGCTCGCGATCGGAGAGCGGATCGGCGGCGGCGGCGGCTCGCGCCTGCGCCTCGGCTGCGACCATGCGCGCGCCGAGCGCCGGATGCACGTACTCCCCGCCGGCGGCGATCTCCCGCACCGCACCCACCACCTCGGCGTCGGCCGCCTCCTTCAGCACGTAGCCGTTCGCCCCCTGGGCGAACGCCTCCCGCACGTACCTCGGGTCGTCCTGCATGGAGAGCACGAGCACCTTCGCGTCGGGCGCCTCCTTCTTCAGCTTCGGCAGCACCTCGATGCCGCTCTCGCCGGGCATCACGACGTCGAGCACGATCACGTCGGGCTTGTGCGCGCGGGCCTCGAAGATCGCGTCGCGCGCATTCCCGGCTTCCGCGATCACCTCGAAGTCGCGCTCGGCGTCGAGCAGCATCCGCAGGCCGGAGCGCACGACGGCGTGGTCGTCGACCACGAGCAGGCGCGTGGTTCCTCCGGGGCTCATCGAATCGGCACCTCGACCGCAAGCGTAGTGCCTGCACCCGACGGCGCCTCGACGGTGAGCTTGCCGCCGAGCAGCCCGACCCGCTCCCGCATCCCGACGAGACCGAGGGCGTCGTCGCGCACGAGTGCCGGGTCGAAGCCCTGCCCGTCGTCCTCGATCAGAGTGGTGATTGCCCCGTCACGCCGCACGAGCAGGATGCTGACCGTCCGTGCGTGGGCGTGCTTGACCACGTTCGTCAGCGCCTCCTGGATCAACCGGTAGAGCGTCGTCTCGACGTCGGCCGGAAGCCGGTCGTCGCCGAGGCGCGCTTCCAGCTCCACCTGCATTGCGGTCTTCTCGCGGAAGGTCTCGACCAGGCGCTCGAGCGCCGGCACGAGGCCGAAGTCGTCGAGCGCCTTGGGCCGCAGCTCGACCGCCAGGCGCCGCACGTCCTGCAGCGTCGACACCACCTGGTCGCGCAGCCCGACCGCAGCGGCCCGCATCGTCTCGGTGTCCTCCGCCTCCTCGACGCTCTTGAGCCCGAGCAGAATGGACGTCAGCGCCTGCCCGGTCTCGTCGTGCAGCTCACGCGCGAGGCGCCGGCGCTCGAGCTCCTGACCGCTCACGACCCGTCGAAGCGCGTCCCGCGCCACCCGCTCGGAGAGGTCGACCGCGATCGCCGCCCGCGCTGCGAACTGCTCCGAGACGCGGACGTCGTCGTCGCCGAACCGGTTGTCCGCACCCAGCTTGTCGTGCGCCACGATCACCCCGATCGGCCGGTCGCGCACCACGAGCGGGACGTAGAGACCCGTGCGGGCGCGGAACCGGCGGGCGGACTCGTGGTCGACCTCCGGATCCTCGAGCAGCTCGTCCACCCGCTCGCTGCGGCCGCGGCCGAGCACCCGCCCGGCCTTCGAGGTCGCGCGTGGGAACGTCGACGCACGTATGTCCTCGGCACCCTCGCCGTCCGCGGCCTCGACCCGCAGGCGGTCGTCGTCCACGGGCAGGGCGATCAGCACGATGCGGGCACGGATGAGCTCCCGAAGACTCGACGCGACGAGTCCGAGCAGACGGTCGAGCTCGAGCTCGCCGATCATCGCGTAGCCGACCTCGTTCAGCGACTCGAGCTGGCGCGACCAGCGGGTCGCGGACTCGTAGAGCCGCGCGTTCTCGACGGCGACGGCGGCCTGGGCGGCGAGCAGCGTGACGAGGCCCTCGTCCTCCTCGGTGAAGCCATCCGCCTTCTCGGTCAGGTAGAGATTCCCGTAGGCGATCCCCCGCAGCAGGATCGGCACCCCGAGAAAGGCGTGCATGGGTGGGTGGTTCGGCGGGAAGCCGACGGAGCGGGGGTCGCTGCCGATCTCCTGGAGCCGCAGCGGCCGGGCGTCGTGGATCAGCACGCCGAGGATCCCGCGCCCCCGCGGCAGCTCGCCGATCCTCGCGTGCTCCGCGCTCGAGAGGCCCGTGGTCACGAACCGCTCGAGCCGCTGGCCGGTGCGATCGATCACCCCGAGCGCCGCGTAGCGCGCGCCGGTGATCTCCGCCGCCGCCTCGATGATCCGCTGCAGCACGGCGTCGAGCGAGAGCTCCGAGCTCACGGTGATACCCGCCTCCACGAGCGCGCGCAGGCGCGAGGTCACCGATCTCTGTGCCGATTCCGCCATTCGTCCTCGCTGGTCAGGTTGCCATGCTTCCGCTGCTCGAGCACGCATTCGGTGTGCGCATGCCGCCGTCGCGAGACGTCGCCCTCGGGCGCCACCAGCGTATGCGCGCTGGTCGCGTGCAGCATCCCGTCGCAGAACGGGCACACGTAGCTCGCCGGCTTCAGGCTCTGGGCGGGGCGCATCGTCCACCAGCGAGCTTCCACCGGCGCGACGATACCCTCGCGCCGTGCATCTGGCTGTCCTCGGCGCGCCCGACTCCCCGGCGGCCCCGTGAAGGGCGTCGTGGCCGCGCTCGACCCGCGGCTGCCCCGTGAGGTGTGGCTGCTGCAACTCGGCGGCGTCGCCAACTCGTTCGGGAACGGGATCGTCCTGCCGTTCCTCGTCATCTACCTGCACGACGTCCGTGGGTTCGGCCTCGGCGTCGCCGGGCTCGTCGTTGCCGTCTCCGCGGCCGCGCAACTCCTCGCCGGGCTCGTCGCGGGGCCGCTCGTCGACCGTCTCGGGCCGCGCCCGGTCCTGGCCGGGGGGCTCGTGCTGCAGGCGGTGGGCTTCGGCCTCTTCCCGCTCGTCCGGAGCCCCTGGGAGGCATTCGCCCTGATCGCGATCGAGGGCGCCGGCAGTGCCGGGTTCTGGCCGAGCCAGTCGACGCTGATCGCCCGCCTCACCCCCGCCGACCGGCGGCACGCGGCGTACGCGCAGCAGCGTGTGACCATGAACCTCGGGATCGGGCTCGGCGGCCTCACCGGCGGACTGATCGCCCAGGTGCACGACCCCCGCTCGTTCACCGTGCTCTTTCTCGTCGACGCGGCGACGTTTCTCGCCTACGTCGCCGTGCTGAGCCTCGTCCACGACCCCGGGATCGCCCAGGACGAGCGATCCGACGAGTCCGCGTCCTACGCCGCCGTCCTGCGCGACCGCGTCTTCGTCGGTCTCTGGGCCCTGAACTTCCTCTTCGTCGCGGCCGGCTACTCCCTCGTCAACCTCGTGCCCGCGTTCGCGCGCGACCACGCACACGTCAGCGAACGCGAGATCGGGGCGATCTTCTTCGTCAACACGGCCCTGATCGTGGTCGCCCAGCTGCCGATCTCGCGCGCGATCGAAGGCCACCGCCGACTGCGGGCGCTCGCGCTGATGCCGCTGCTCTGGGTCGGGAGCTGGCTGCTCCTCGACGCCGGCGGGTACTTCCTGGACGCGACTGCCGCGTTCGTAACGATCACGGTCGCCCTCGGCATCTTCGGGATCGGCGAATGCCTGCACGGGCCCGCCCACCAGGCGCTGGTCGCGGAGATCGCGCCCGGCCACCTCCGCGGCCGCTACTTCGCGGTGCACTCCCTCTCCTGGGGGCTCGCCGGAACGGTCGGGCCCGCCGCAGGAGGGTTCCTGCTCGCCGCCGCGCCCTTCGCGCTCTGGCCGGTCGCCGCGGCCGTCTGCGTGGTCGCGGCCGCGGGAGCGCTCGCGCTCGAGCCGCGGGTGCCGGAGCCCTACCGGCGAATCCCGCGGCGCGAGCCAGAACCGCCGGTGCTCGACGTCGTCACCGCGGGCTGAAGAGCGGGAGTCGAGGCTAGAATGGCGAACATGTCCGTGTTGCCGGTCGTCGAGGATCCGTTCAGTACCGATGCCGAGCCTGCCTCGCATCCGGCGCACGCGTGCGCACGACACGGCGGCGATCGTCTCGACGCCCCCGGCCGCGCCCGCTGAGCTCAGCGCCGCCGGCCTGACCTGGATCCACCTGGTCGCCCCCGACCTGGGGCACGCCCAGGAGCTCGCCGACCGCTACGGCTGGCACCCGCTCGACGTCGAGGACGTGATGTCGAAGCGTCAGCGGCCGAAGGTCGACGACTACGCCGACGAGGGCTACCTGTTCGGGGTGCTGCACTTCCCGGTGTACGACCGCGCAATCCAGCGCCTGAACGCGGGAGAGCTCGACGTGTTCGTCGGGCCCGACTACCTGGTGACGCTGCCGACGGTCGAGCTGCTTCCGATCACCCGGCTCTTCCGGCGCTGCGAGGAGGACGACGCCTTCCGCGAGCAGCTCTTCTCGAAGGGCTCCGGCCGTCTGCTCTACGAGGTGCTCGACGATCTCTTCGACTACTGCTTCCCGATCCTCGACAAGATCGGGCACAAGCTCGACTCGCTGGAGGACGACGTGTTCGAGGGACGGTCGGAGGAGGTCGTCCGCGACATCTCCAACGTCAAGCAGGAGATCATCAGCTACCGGAAGATCGTCAAGCCCGAGCGGTCGACGCTGCGGCTGCTCGAGCGGCACGTCGAGCGGTTCCTGCCCGAGGAGCTGGAGCTGTACTTCGACGACATCGTCGACGCCGCCGAGCGCATCTGGGACATCCTCGACAACTACAAGGAAGTCGTCGAGGCGCTCGAGGACACGAACGAATCGGTGATCTCCCACCGCCAGAACGACGTGCTGCGGGTGCTGACCGTCTTCTCGGTCGTGCTGCTGCCGCTGACGCTGATCACCGGCTTCTTCGGGATGAACCTCCGGTTCCCGGGCTACGACACGGCCTGGGCGTTCTGGGTCGTCTTCGTCGGAATGGTCGCGACGCTCGCCGGGGTGCTCGCGTTCTTCCGGTACAAGCGCTGGCTCTGACCGCCAGGCGGGACAGGCGGCAAGCTCTCCTCAGGAGCCGCCGAGCAGGACGAGCTCGACGGGGACGGCCAGCCAGGCCGCGGCGGCGAGCAGGCCGAGGACGACGATCACGCGGCGCTCGCCCGCCGGCCGCAGCGCCAACGGCGCGTAGAGGTGAAGCATCATTCCCGCCGTCCGCCCGGAACGGGCGCTCTGCCACAGCACATCGGTGAGAGATGCGTCGGCGGGCAGCGGCGCCCCGGCACCCCTCGATCGAGTGACATGTGTCAGGGGTGTCTCAGGTTTTACATGCGTATTACCCTGATTTGCGCCTCGCAAGGAGCAGCGGCCTGCCGCTCCGCGGACCGGGCGTTTCGGTTCGCGTCGCGGTGAGAGACGGAGACGACCGCGAATCTTTTGGAAGGAGACCAGAGCGATGAAGGCAGTCGTCTTTCACGACATCGGCGACATCAGGCTGGAGGAGGTGCCGGAGCCGGAGATCCAGGCGCCCACCGACGCGATCGTGCGGATCACCGTCAGCGCGCTCTGCGGCACCGACCTCCACTTCGTGCGCGGCACCGTCCCGGGCATGCAGGAGGGCCGCATCCTCGGCCACGAGGCGGTGGGCGTGGTCGAGGAGGTGGGCGAGCACGTCCGCAACCTCGAGCCGGGCGATCGGGTCGTGATCCCGTCGACGATCGCCTGTGGCACCTGCTCCTACTGCCGCGCCGGCTACTACGCCCAGTGCGACAACGCGAACCCCAACGCGGCGTCGCCGCAGGGGACGACGGCGTTCTTCGGCGGGCCCGAGGACGCAGGCGGGTTCGACGGCCTGCAGGCGGAGCGCGCACGGATCCCGTACGCGAACGTCGGGCTCGTCAAGCTTCCCGACGAGGTCTCCGACGAGCAGGCGATCCTGATCTCCGACATCTTTCCGACCGGGTACCAGGCGGCCGACATCGCCGAGATCCGTGCAGGCGACATCGTCTGCGTGCTCGGCTGCGGGCCTGTCGGGCTGTTCGCGATCTGGAGCGCCTTCCACCTCGGCGCGGGCCGCGTGATCGCCGTCGACCGGGAGCCGGACCGGCTCGCGCAGGCGCGCGACCTGGGCGCGGAGACGATCGACTTCTCGCGCGAGGATCCGGTGGAGCTCGTGACGCAGATGACGAGGGGTACCGGCGCCGATCGCGTGATCGACGCCGTCGGGGTCGACGCGGAGGCAAGGCCGGGCGAGGAGGGCGCGTTCGAGGACGCGGTGGCCGAGCTGGCGCCGAACCAGAATCCGAGCGACGGCAACTGGCATCCGGGCAGCGGCCCCACCCAGGCGCTCGAGTGGGCGGTGCAGCTGGCGGCGAAGGCCGGCACGGTGACGTTGATCGGCGTCTACCCGCCGACGGTCGAGCGATTCCCGATCGGTCTCGCGATGTTCAAGAACCTGACCCTCACGATGGGCAACTGCAACCACCGCAAGTACATCCCGCAGCTGGTGGAGCTCGTCCGGAACGGGAGTGTCGATCCGCTCGCGATCCTGACGCAGTACGAGAACCTGTCGTCTGCCGTCGAGGCCTACGAGCAGTTCGACAAGCGCAAGGACGGGTGGACGAAGGTCGCGTTCGATGCACAGGCGGTGGGCCGTTAGGCTCGCCGCATGCCGAAACCGCTGTGGGCGCCGTGGCGCCTCGAGTACGTCCAGCATGCGGATGAGCTCGACCGCTGCATCTTCTGCGAGCCGGAGGAGGCGCTACTCGTCCACCGCGGCAGGCATTCGCTCGTGCTGCTGAACAAGTTCCCGTACGCCTCCGGGCACCTGCTCGTCGCTCCGCGGCGGCATCTCGGCGAGCTTTCGGCCTTCACCCCGGACGAGACCGTCGAGATCCACGAGCTCGTGACGCGCGGCATCGAGGCGCTGCGCAGCGAGTACGCTTCGCAGGGGTTCAACCTCGGGTGGAACCTCGGCCGGACGGCCGGGGCCGGGATCGAGCACCACCTGCACGAGCATGTCGTCCCTCGCTGGAACGGCGACACGAGCTTCATGCCGGTGCTCGGCGACACGAAGGTGCTGCCCGAGTCGCTCCTGCGCACGGCCGAGCGGCTGCGCCCGCATTTTGACCGTCGTCCCTAGCGCAGCTCGACCTGGATGTCGTTGCCGGCGGCGTTCTGAGCCGCCTCCCAGGCGCGGACGCGGAGGTAGATCGTCATGCGCATCGCGTCGATGTTGTACGAGCCGAGCAGCGACACCTCGATCGCGTCGTCGCCGACGGGCGCGACGATCAGGTCCGGTCGCTCCTGCAGGTCCGCGATCAGCACGTCCCGCATCGTCGGATCGCTCAGCCGCAACTGCGTCATCTCCGGCGCACTACCTGCGCACGATCGGCTTGCCGAAGTGGCGGTGGGCGCAGGTGGGACAGTAGAACGCGAGCGCCGGCAACTCACCCTGCTCCGGATCGTCGATCCGGTAGGCACCCCATCCATGCCAATACAGGCCGCTCGAGGTCTTGCACTCGGCGCAGTGGACGGTGGTCGTCCTGTCGTGTCGGTGATTCCGGCCGCTCGCGTTCACTGTGTTCCTCCGTCGGTTCCCCTGACCGGCGCAGCGTGTGCGACGGGCGCGGAGCGAACCATCGACGAAGGGGCGGTTTCTCGTCGCTCATCGGCTTGCCTCGAACGGGTGAGGTTCGGTGAAGCACGCTCGTCAACAACAAACTGGGTGATTCCGTCAACCGCAGCGCCCGAAGATGATCCGTGTGCCGGTTGGGCCCGATGCGGCGGGGCCCACCGGCTGAAGGGCACGGCTTCGTGAACGTGCAGCGTCGAGATCGAGCGGGGCCCGCTTGGCGGCAGGGCTCCGCTCTCTCGTGCCTCCCCCATCGGGAGGATGCGGCGACCGAAAATCTCCCTTAACTACGGTGGGGCCCTAGTGCCGGGAAGGGTGCCGCAGCCTTCCCCGACCAGCGGCGGGTCGCCACGAACAGTGTTCGCGGCCCGCCGCCGGCCCCTTCCCGAGAGCGGCTGCGCTGCGCCGCGCCGCGCGCGCACGGCAACGGCTCCGCATCACCTCTCCCCAGGTTGCGGAGCCGCGTTGCCGGCCGCATGGCCGCCTCCTGATGCTACGCCGATCGCCCGCGAATTGCCAGGGATCGATCGGACGGCCTGCACTCAGTCGCGCCGGCGCCGCGGGCGCGGCCGCCGCGAGGCGGACGCGTCGCGGCCTCGACCGAGCCTGCTCCGGCTCTCGCTCGCGTCCGCGCGGCCGCGACGGGGCTGGAGCCGGTCGAGCAGCAGATCGAGGTCGCGCCGCACAGTCGTCCCGGCCTCGGCCTCCTCGAGCAGCGACTCGACGACGGCCTGGATCGCGCTCCGCGCCTGCGGGCTGAGGTCGGGCGCCGCCTCGCAGAGCCGTCGAATCTCCGCAGTCCAGACATCCGAGCCCCGGACGTCGCGATCCACGTGCCGCACCGCCTCCTTTGCAGTTGCACCCGACACGACCACCAGGAAACCACAGCCTGGTCGCCGCCCCTCGTGGGTTTCCCGCAGACCCCTCACCCAAACGGATGCCTCTCTAGACTTGCGAGGCCCGCGCCCGACGCTCGAGGAGGACGAATGCCGGTGAACGAAGCACGCTCCGAGGAGACGCCGTACGGCCGCTACGTGACCTCCGACGGCTGGTTCGTGCTCAACCTCACCGAGGCGCTTGCCGTCCGCAACGAGCAGAAGGGCGGAGCGGCGTACCCGCTCGAGGCGCGGGAGGCGCCGTTCTCCGACTTCGGCGTCAACGTCAAGATCCTGTGGCCGGGAGACCCGAACGGCCTCTACCACTCGGAGGGCGCGCAGGAGGATTTCCTCGTGCTGGCGGGCGAGTGCACGTTGATCGTCGAGGAGGACGAGCGGCCGCTTCGGCAGTGGGACTTCGTCCACTGCCCCGCGGGAACCCGCCATATCTTCGTCGGCGCAGGAGACGGCCCGTGCGCGATCCTGATGATCGGATCCCGCCCCGATCCCGAGCAGCTCCACTATCCCGTCAGCGAGGTGGCGGCGAAGCACGGCGCGTCCGCCGTCGCGGCGACCGACGATCCCGACGAGGCCTACGCGGACTGGCCGGGCGAGTACGCCCCGGTGCGGCTCCCCTGGCCGTTCGGGGCGTAACCCGCCTCAATGTCGAACGCCTACTGCACCAGCCGGTTGGTGTCTTCGAGGCCTGGTGATCGCCTCTCCGTACGGGTCCCGACGGGCCCGTCGCGCACCCGTCGGTTCGACCGACACGAAGATACGGGGTGGTGTTATATCGTCCCCTTCTTGGTCGTCAGCGCGACCGAGTGTCAAGTCCACGGGAGAAAAAGGGGGCTCCGATGAAACGGTGGCTCGGACTTGCTGGGGTGGCGCTGGTGGTGGCGCTTGCCACTTCCGGTGCGATGTCTTCTGCCGCACGTGGTGATGACGGCGGTGGGACGGGGGATTGCTCTGCCCAGTCGACGAAGACGGACAAGTGGAAGGCCGAACATTGCAAGACGAACGACGGAGGTGGTTCGACCGAGCCTGCAAAGCCGTCGTCCGATTCCGGAAAGGGCTCGGATGCCGGAAAGGCCAACAGCAGTAGCGCCGCGTCGGCTGACGTGACGGTGCAGGCGCTCTTGCAGCGCGGTACGTCGTCGTTCCGGGGGGGCATCGGCTCATCGTCGGGGCAGACGACGCTGCCGTTGAAGAGCGAGTTCTCACCGGGGGCCGAGGGCCTCGCGGACGGACCCGGCTCGGGGCCAGGGTCGACGGACCGTGCGCATGGTCGCTCCCACGGCGGCCCTGTTCCGACCGTGCCCGGCTCATCGGTAGCCCAGGGCTCGGTGACGCAGAGCTTCAACGGGCTGGACGCGTTCGACACGCGCTACGCGGCCGAGGGCAACCAGTTCAGCGTCGAGCCGCCCGACCAGGGTCTTTGTGCCGGAAACGGATTCGTGGTGGAGCCGATCAACGACGTGATCGGCGTGTTCAGCCAGTCGGGCGGAACGCTGCTTGCGTCGGAGTCGCTCAACCAGTTCCTCAGCTACCCGGCCGCGCTCAACCGCCAGACCGGCATGGTCGGTCCGCAGGTGACGGACCCATCGTGCCTGTACGACCCGGTGAGTGGCCGGTTCATCGTCAACGCGCTCACCTACATGGTCGACCCGGCGACGGGCGCACCGACGGGTGCCAACCGAATCGACCTCGCGGTCAGCCAGACGAGCGACCCGACGGGTGCGTGGAACCTGTACGACTTCCAGGTCGCCGACGACGGCACCGAGGGCACGCCGGTGCATCGGGCTTGCCCTTGCCTCGGTGACTACCCGCACGTCGGGATTGACGGGAACGGCTACTACCTGACGACGAACGAGTACTCGTGGTTCACGGACGCCTTCAACGGTGCGCAGCTGTACGCCATCTCGAAGCTGAACCTGACCTCGGGGGCGCCCGGCACGAGGGTGCTCCACTACAACAACCTCCGCACGCCCGAGAACCCGGGCTTCACCGTCTGGCCGGCGAACGCGAACGCGTCCGACTACGTCACGAGCAACGACGGGACCGAGTACTTCCTGAGCTCGATGGCGACGCCGGAGGCGAACAACTCGACCGGCAAGGACAACCGGATCGCAGTCTGGTCGCTCACTCACACCAACCTGCTCGACCGGGGTGGCGTACCGGCGCTGGCGGACAACATCGTCGAGACCGAAACGTACGCGATCCCGCCGTTGGCAGACCAGAAGGCCGCGCCGCTCGAGAACCTGCCGCTTCTCTCCTGCCTCAAGGACTTCACGCCGCGAGACTTCTTCGGCGGGCTGACCTGCAGCCAGGCGGTCAGCGGCGTGTTCAGCGACGCCGGGAACCCGCTGAACGACCCCTTCGCAACGGGCGAAGCGGAAGGGTCACTCGACGCGCTCGACAGCCGCATGCAGCAGGTTTGGATCAGCAACGGGCTGGTGATCGGGTCGATGGGCACGGCGGTGAACGTGGACAACCAGCAGAAGGCCGGCATCGCCTGGTTCGCGTTCAACCCGAGCGGGGACCCGAGGGGGAAGCCGACGGTCGCCTCGCAGGGCTACCTGGCGGTCCCAAGCAACAACCTGACCATGCCCGCCGTCGCGACGTTGCATGACGGCCGCGGCTTGATGGCTGTCACGTTGAGCGGTCGGGACTACTTCCCGACGGCGGCATACGCAACGGTGCAGGTGACGTCGAGCGGCATGACGGTCGGAGCGGTGCAGGTCGCCGCCGCCGGCGTCGGACCGCAAGACGGGTTCAGCGAGTACAAGGTGTTCTCGCCGTTCGGGGACGGCGTGCCGCGACCCCGCTGGGGCGACTACGGCGCCGCCGTCACCGACGGCAACTCGCTCTGGTTCGCGTCCGAGTACATCGGCCAGAGTTGCACCTACCGGCAGTTCCTGGCGACCGGATTGACGTGCGGTGGCACACGAGCGCCGCTGATCAACTGGGGCACCAGAATCAGCCAGCTGACTCCGTAGAACGCGGAGGATCGAGGGTGTGTGCGGGCTTGCGGCCCGCACACACCCTCGTCGGCGGAGCGCTACCATTCCACGCATGAGGACGCTCGCGACCTACGCGGCGATTCTCGCCGTCGCGCTTCCCGCTGCCGGAGCGACCAGTGGGCTCCGAGGCACCGTCACCCGGGCCCCGATCACACCGGTCTGCCATGCCGGGCGGCCCTGCAGTGCACCTGCGAAACACGTGAAGCTGACATTCATGCGGCTCGGCCGCACCTGGACGACACGCACGGACGACAACGGCCGCTATCGCATCGTCCTCCACCCCGGCCTCTACACAGTAAGGTCGGCTGCGATGCGACTTTTTCCCGTCCACGTGATCGTCCCGCGCGGACGGATCGCGATCCACGACTTCGCAATCGACACCGGTATCCGCTAGACCGGGCGTCTTCGGGCGTCAGCCCGGTTCACCGGGCTGCATGCGGTGCCGCGCGCAGCGTCTCGAGCCGGCAGCGAGCGGTGCATCTACGACTCGTGCTTCCCGCTATCACCATCGATGCCGCCGCCGATTCGCGGTGAGGGGGCTCCGTCGAGGGAGCCACTCACCGCGAATCGACTGCCGTGGCCGCCGCGTCCGGATGGGGCGCGTCTACGAGAGGCGCGGTGGCCGGCCACCCGTCCCCAAGGTATGCGTGGGGTGCGCAACCGCGGCACCCCACGCAGTCCCTGTTCGTTAGTGGAGTTGGACGCGCTCGACTGCGCCCATCCCGCTCGCTGCGGGAGCGATGCTCCAGTTGGAGAAGTAGAGCGACCCATCCGGGCCGGCCGCGAAGCCGCCTGGGAAGTTCAGGTCGTCAACGACAATCTCCGGGCTCGTGCTGCCGGGCGCCGCCCGCACCAGGGCGCCGGTGCCTGGGGCTGCGTTGACCAGGCCGAGCTTCGAGAACTCGACGGCGTAAAACTGGCCGTCGGCACCAAAGCCGCAGCCTGTCACTGCGGTCAAGCCCGTCGCCCACTGCTGCAGGCCAGACGCGGCGGTCCACCGCCAAACGCTGCCGGTTCCAGGGGCGTTCCCGGCTCCCGTAAGCTCGCCGATATAGAGAGCACCGTCAGGGCCGCGGTCGACACACGTCGGGACCGCGTCTGAGACCGGCGGGTTCGGGATGAACGCAACCACCTGAATAGACCCGTCGGGGCGCACGCGATCGAGAGTGTTCGCAGCGGCATCGACAACCCACGTCTCGTTCGTCAGGGCGAGAACGCCGTACGGGTTCGCATCCGGGAACTGATCCGGAACCAGCGACTGGTGGTCGAGCGTCCAGTCGAAGTCGAAGTCGCCGACGTTCGCGACCGTCGACACGGAGCCGCCGCTGATCTTGATCAGACGACCGATCTGCGACAGCCCCTTCGTCACGACCCTTTCGGGCAGCGGCAGTCCCGGCGGAATGCCGCGCGATGACCCGGTCTCGATACCGTAGACCGATCCGTCCGGAGCGACCGAGATGCCGTCGATGCCGGTCGCGCCGGAACCGGTCTGATCCGCCATCGAGAAGAAGTCGGTGGCCACATTTGTGACCGCGCCGCTGCCGATGTCGATCCGGCTGATCTTGCTCGTGAAGCCGATGCAGGTATCGCCGTTCCCCGTCTCCGGCCCGCCACCGGGGATGCAGTACGGGCCGCCGTGCCCCGCCTGCGCCACATAAAGCGTTCCGTCGGGGCCGAATGCCAGGTCACGTGGGTTATCCAACCCAGACGCAACCGCCGAAACCGTAACCGTCGAGACCGCGGTCGTCGACGCCGTGGCGTGCTTCTCTGCCGCCTTAGCGCCATCGCCATCCTTCTTCTTGTGGTGATCACCGTCACCTGCCGATGCCGCACTCACCATCAACGCCGCGAGCGCGAGCACGAGCAACGTCGCGACGCAACCGCGAACAGTGCTGCTCTTACTCATATTTACCTCCCAGTCCCCGACCACCGAGGTGGCCACTTTGCATCGTTCGGACCATAAACGACTCGTCTCCCCGGTGCGACGATTCCCCGAGACCACCCACCACCGGCTCGCAAGAGGCTGTTCATCAAGCCTCGCTGGAGGCCGGGGGCTGCCAAAGCACCAACCCCAAGAGGCAGGCGCCCAGGAGGCGAGGCAGGCGCCCATGAGGCTTCACGGGCGGGCGAACGATCCCGGAAACCCCGCGCCCTCTCTCGTTGGGGTGCTGGTTGCAGTGGAGGGAGAACTGCCCGATCGCATGGGCGCTGTGTTCGGCGAACCAGAGGTTGCCGTCGGATCCCCCGACAAGCTTGTCGGGGCCTTGGGACGGAGTCGGCAGCGGGAACTCGGTAATGGCGCCGCCGGCCGTGATTCGGGCAAGCTTGTTCGCGTTCAGCTCTGCGAACCAGACGTTTCCGTCCGATCCCGCCGCGATCCCGGCAGGCGCCGACTTGGCGGTCGGCACTGTGAACTCGGCGATCGTTCCGCTCGAGGGGTTGAGGCGGGCGATCCGATTACCTGCATTCTCGGTCGCGTAGAGAAGGCCGTCCGGGCCGAACGCGGTGACGAAGGGCTTGGAGCCCGTGTGCGGAAGCTTCCATTCGGTGAAGGTGCCCATCGGGGTGATCCGTGCGAGCTTGCTCGCTTTGAGCTCGGCGAAGTAGATATTGCCGTCGCGGCCGAGCGTCGGCCCGTGTGGGAAGCCGTTCGCGGTCGGGACAACGTAGGTGTGCAGGACGTTCCCGGCCGTCGAAATCACGAGAATCCTGTTCGAGGCCGAGGCGGTCATCCAGAGGTTGCCGTCGGAGCCGCTGACGATCCCGACGCCCGCGACCGAGGTGTTGAACTCTGTGACTTGGCCGGTCGACGGAACAAGCCGCGCGACCTCGAGTGCCTTCGGGTCGACAAACCACACGTTGTTGTCGGGTCCAGTCACGATCCCAGCGAGCCCGGTCATGTTTGACGGGACAGAGAAGAGCGTGATCGCGCCGCTAGTGACATCGATCCGGCCGACATCAGGCAAATTTTCCTCGGTGAACCAGATATTTCCGTCGGGACCAGTCGCGATGTTCCCCGGTATCCCCATCGCGGCGAGCGGGAAGCTCGAGACCGACCCGAACGACGATAACAACCCTACGACGGCAGAAGTGGTCGCGGGCGCTCCGTCGAGCGTTCCGTCGTTCGGAGTCACGTACACGTCCACCCGGTCGCCCCCGGAACAGCTGCAGGCGGTAGAGAGATCTAGATCGTCGCTGAGAGCGGACGTCGTCGTCGTTTGGACGGCCACGCCGTTTACCGTCCAGACGTACGTGAGCATGACGGAATCACCGTCGGCGTCAGCGACATGCACCGAGGCTGTCAGGGTGGACGTCGCCGTCGGGGCGATGGTGTTCAGACCCACGGTCGCCGTAGGCGGCGAGTCGGCAACCGTCACCTGCGGCGATGTCACCGGCACGCTCGCTGCCTGGCCGTCGTTCGCCGTCACGCGCACGGCGAGCTGGTCGCCGCGATCGCCGTTGCCCGCCTGGGAGAGGTCGAGCGTGGCACGCGTCGCGCCGGCGAGGTCGACCCCATTCAGTACCCACTGATGGCTGAACGTAAGCGGGTCTCCGTCCGGATCGTGTGCGGTCACGACGGCCTGTAGCACGTCGTTCGTGACCGGCGATGCAGGCGACACCGTTACCGCATCCACGACCGGCGGCTGATTCGTGCCCCCGGAGGACGTTGCCGGTCGGAGCGCGATCGACGCCCCGATGCCGGTCGATGACTGGCTAAAGCTCGCAGAAACGTTGCCTGTGGCGCCGACAGAAGAGATGGTCCGATCGCCGGCGAGTGCGCTCAGCTTCTCGCCGACAAGGCCGTTCATCGCGATGGCATACTCCGCTCCGAGCGATCCGGGCAGTGTCGCCATGTGGTCTCCCTGGACACCGAACACCGCAAGCTGGACGGCTCCCGTGGCGGTCGTGGTCAGCGACGGCGCGACAACCGCAAGGCGATTCGTCGTGAAGGCGGCAGCCGACGCCTCGACCGGGCTGACCGGGTCAATCCCGACGTAATCGATCACACCGCCGACGGCTCCGTGCGAACTGGAAAACGCCCACGCATAGCTCGCCGGCTCACTCGTTCCCGCATCGTGCGTATACACCGCCTGCTCGAGGTGGTTGCCACTCGAACTGACGTCGCTACGTACGAATTGCCACCCCGCCGGTGCGGTGATTGCCGGCCGATACTGGATGTCGATCACCGCCACGAGCACGTCGCCCGGCTGGGTCGTGGACGGAACGGGGATCGAAATCACCGGAGCGATCCCGTTCTGTGCGGACGTCGCGGAACGCGCCGTGATCACCGCCGTCGACGCACTCGACCACGACGCCTGTGATCCAGCGAGAACGACTGAGCATGCCAACGCGACCACAACAGCAACCCCACCGAGCGCACTGCAACTTCGCAGCATAAGAGGCACGAAAGTAACATTTCACACTTTGCCATTCGGCGCAATGGCCCAGACGGTCTGGTCTAGAGGCTTGATGCGCATTTGTGGGCATACGCGGCTGGTGCGCCTGACACGGCGCGGCTCGGCCGCGTCGGGCTTGCCCGTAGCCACCGCTCACGCGCTGCGCCCGCCCCGCCCGACCCGCTTGGTCAGGCGCATCCCCGCGCACACCCCAATACACATCAAGCCTCTAGATGAGTAGTTCCACGGGCTTCAGGCGATGTAGGCGATGAGTGTGCGTGGGGGTCGGCCGAGTTGGTGGTTGAGGCTGATGGCTGCGGCGAGTGCGAGGAAGCGGCTGCAGATGCGGGTGCGGAGTCCGTGGAGGGTGCGGGCGCCGTGACGTTCGAGGGTGAGCAGGTCTTTGCAGGTGTGGAAGATCGACTCGATCCGCTGTCGGATCGGGGCGAGATGCGGGCCGGTTCCGGGTTCGTCTCGGCGTTTGGGGCGGATGATCGTCGCTTGGAGCTGTCTAGCGGTCTGTTCGAACTCGCGGCCGGCGTAGCCTTTGTCGCCGATCACGGTCACGGGCCGGTCGCGGTCGAGACGGGCGAGCAGTTTGAGGCAGACGTCGCGCTCCGGTGTCTTTGGAGAGGTGAGCTGGAGCGCGCGCGGTGTGCCGTCGGGGGCGAACAGGCCGTGCAGGCGAAAGCCCCAGAAGTAGCGGCTGTGGCTGGAGCAGTAGCCGTAGTCGGCGGCGTCGGCGAGCTGGCTGCGCTTGGTCGTCTCGATCGAGCGGGCACACTCGACCGGCGTGGAGTCGACGAGCAGCAGGTCGTCGTAGAAACCGGGACTGCTGCGCGCGAAGACCTCGATCAGCGCCTCGATCGTCTCGGAGAGCCGCTCGCGTCGTTTGTAGTAGCCGGATCGCTGCGGCAGGACCGGGAAGAGGTGACAAAGCCGCTTACGTGCGACAGCGACGAACCGCTCGTCGGAAGGAATCCCCATGATCGCTTGCGCGACCGCGAGGGTGACGACCTCCGCGTCGGTCAGGATCCGCTTGCCGTTGCCGGCTCGCTTGGGCAGGAGATCGTCGGCGGCGCAGAACACCGCGATCAGCAGCAGGTCGAGGTCGGCGAGCATCGTGGCCCCCTTGGGTCGACGGTGGCGATAAGGCACCGCCGACTTCGACCGGCTGCTCCTGGTCCCTACAACACGGCCAACGCCGTGGAACTACTCATCTAGGCGACAGCTGACCAGCTTTCCAGGTTGATCTCCCGTAGCTCAATGAGGCCTCCACTCGGCGCCAGCAGATCAGGCAGCAGGCGAGTGCGAGGAAGCCTTCGTTGGTGACGGCCGAAGCGGTCCCGTGCTCGGTCTTCTCATTCAGTTAGAGCTTCCTAAGCGGGCGATGGGGCTCGAACCCACGACCCTCAGCTTGGGAAGCTGATGCTCTACCAACTGAGCTACGCCCGCGTGGGCCGCCCAGTCTAGCGGCCGTGCGGCCGGGCGAGGATCCTGTGTCCTCGCCCGGCGTTGCCGGTCTACGCAGGTGCCGCCGCGCCCTCGTACACCTCGATGAAGCGCAGGTAGCTGCGGGCGATCTGCTCCACTGCCGCGTCGCGGTCGAAGCCGTCCGGGTCGGCGGCGTACTCCTTGACCGACGCACCGAAGATCGACCGGCCGATCGCGAAGCCGATGTAGCCCTCGAGACCGGAGCCGGCGCGGAGCCAGCGGTCGACGAGGTCGTCGGAGGCGCCGCGTCCGAGCACGACGCACGAGACGTGGTCGCGGCCCTCGCGGCGGACGAGCTGGGCGATCTCGTTGCACGCTTCGCGGTCGTCGATGCCCTCGATCTTCCAGATGTCCGGCTCGACGCCCCCGTTCTGGAGCTGCAGGATCGCTTCCAGCATGAGCTGCGGCCGCAGCTCGACGTCGTAGCGCTCGGTGCTGCCGCCGACGCTCTCGAGCTGCGCCGCCTCGGCGGGCACGAGCAGCTCGAACAGGTACTTGCGACGCCGCTCGTGCAGCCACTCCGACAGCCGGCGCAGCTTCTCGACCTGGCGCTCGTTCATCGCCGCGTCGCCCTCGGGGTTGTACCGCACGAGCACCTTCGTGAAGTCGGGATCGAACTCCTCGATCTTCTGCCCGAAGGCGTCGCCGTACTCGAAGTCGAACTCGTTCTGGCCCGACTTCTCGACCGGCATCGCGAGCTTGAAGCCGCCGGCCTTCGCCTCGCGCGCGACCTCGGCCCCGTACTGCCCGTCGACCAGCACGCCCGCGAACGCCTTCGGCGCCCCCTGCTCGACGGCCCGCTGAAAGCCATCCCAGATCAGCCGCTTCGCGCCTGGCACGTTCTCGGTGTTGCCGACCATCTTCTCGAACGACCCTCGGTGGTCGAAGGCCAGGATGTAGAGCCGGTCGTCGTATCCCAGCTCGTCCAGTCCGATGCTCATCAGTACTCCCTTCCCGTGAACTGCGTCAGCTTGCTCAGTTGGTGGCGCGCCTCGATCCGACGGACCGTGCCGGAGCGCGAGCGCATGACGATCGAATCGGTGATCGCCCCGTCCCTGACATACCGCACACCGCGGAGCAGCGCACCCGTAGTCACCCCGGTCGCTGCGACGAAGACGTTGTCGCTCTGCACCAGGTCGTCCGTGGTCAGGACACGCGAGAGGTCGTAACCGGCCTCGACGAGCGCCCGGCGCTCGTCGTCCGAGCGCGGCCAGAGGCGCGCCTGGATCCCGCCGCCGACCGACTTCAGCGCGGCCGCGGTGATCACGCCTTCCGGCGTGCCGCCGATGCCGTACAGCAGGTCGACTCCCGTCTCGGGCCGTGCGGCGGCGATCGCCGGCGCGACGTCGCCATCGCGGATCAGGGTGACGCGCGCGCCCGCCTGACGCAGCTCGCCGATCAGGTTCTCGTGCCGCTCGCGCTCGAGCACGACCACCCGCACGTCGGTGACGCGCCGGCCCTTCGCCTTCGCGACCGCCTCGACGTTCCGGGTCGGCGTCGCGGTGATGTCGATCGCGTCCAGGGCGTCGGCCCCCGCGGCGATCTTCTCCATGTAGACCGCGGCGCCTGGAAAGAACATCGAGCCGCGGTCGGCGGCGGCGATCACGGCGATCGCGTTCGGCTGCCCGAGCGCCGTCAGGCGGGTGCCCTCGAGCGGGTCGACCGCGACATCCACCTCGGGGCCCCCGCCGTGCCCGACCCGCTCCCCGTTGAAGAGCATCGGCGCCTCGTCCTTCTCGCCCTCCCCGATCACGACGACGCCGTCCATCACGACGGTGTCGAGCATGGCGCGCATCGCGTCGACGGCCGCCTGGTCGGCGGCGACCTTGTCGCCGCGCCCGACCCAGCGCCCCGCCCCCATCGCGGCCGCCTCGGTCACGCGGACGAGCTCCAGGGCCAGGTTGCGGTCGGGGCGAGTGCTGCTCATCGGGAGTGGATCCTAGAGTGAGCGGGTGCGCCTCGACTGGGAGATAGCAAAGCGCGGCTGGCGCCGCTACGCCGCCTACCCCTGGGCGACCGCCGCCGGCGTCTTCACGAACACCGTCTTCGGGCTCATCCAGGCCTACATCCTGCTGGCCGTGTTCCGGCACCGGACGAACGTCGGCGGCTTCGACTCGGCCGACACGGTGACCTACGTCTGGCTGGCCCAGTCGCTGATCATGACGGTCTACATCTTCAGCTGGCAGGAGCTCGCCCTCCGCATCCGCGACGGCTCGATCGCCACCGACCTGGTCCGCCCCCTCGACCCGCAGCGCTACTGGCTCGCCTTCGACCTCGGGCGGGCGCCGTACCACCTGCTCTTCCGGGGGCTCCTTCCGTTCGTCTTCGGGGCGCTCGTCTTCCGCCTCCACTACCCCACTCCGCTCGACGCGGCCGCGTTCGTGCTCAGCGTCGTCCTCGCGGTCGTCGTCAGCTTCGGCGTGCGGTTCCTCTACAACTCCGCCGCCTTCTGGCTGCTCGACTACCGCGGCGTCGTGACGCTCTCCACCACGGTCGTCCTCTTCTTCTCGGGCATGGTGATGCCGCTCCGGTTCTTCCCGCACCTGCTGCGCGAGATCTCGTACGCGTTGCCGTTCGCCTCGATCCTCCAGACGCCCGTCGACGTCTGGCTGGGCAAGCGGGCCGGCGCGGCGCTGCTCGGCGTGCTCGCGCTGCAGGGCCTCTGGGCGCTCGTCCTGCTCGCGCTCGGCCGTGTCGTGCTCGCCCGGGCGACCCGCAGGCTCGTGGTGCAGGGTGGTTGAGCCGCTTCTCGTCTGGCGACGGCTCGTGGGGGCGCAGATCCGCTCCCAGCTCCAGTACCGCGCGTCGATGGCCCTCGACTTCGTCGGGTCGGGCCTGATCTCGTTCCTCGACTTCCTCGCCGTGCTCGTCGTGTTCCACAACGTGCCGCGGCTGAACACCTGGAACGTGCACGAGGTCGCGTTCCTCTACGCGCTGTCCGCGATCTCCTTCGCGCTCACCGACATGCTGATCGGCCACCTCGACCAGTTCCCGCAGACGATCCGCAGCGGCAACTTCGACATCGTCCTCGTGCGACCCCGCGGCACGCTGCTGCAGATCTTCGGCTCGGACTTCGCGGTGAGACGGTTCGCGAAGGCCGTGCAGGGCGCCGTCGTCCTCGTCTACGCGCTGACGACCCTGCACGTGCACTGGACCGTCTGGAAGGTCCTCTTGGGCGTCCTCTCCGTCCCGGCGGGGATGGTGATCTTCGGCTCCGTCTGGGTGGTCGGAGCCTGCCTCGCGTTCTGGACGACCGACGGCGGCGAGTTCACGAACGCGTTCACCTACGGCGGCAACTTCATGGCGCAGTACCCGATCGACATCTACTCGGCCTGGCTGCGGCGGTTCCTGGCCTACCTCGTGCCGCTGGCCTTCGTCTGCTACTTCCCCGCCCTCTTCATCCTCGGCAAGCCGGATCCGCTCGGCCTGCCACGCGCGCTCGAGCCCGCCTCGCCCCTCGTCGCGCTCGCCGCGGCGACGGTCGCCGGACTCGCCTGGCGCTTCGCCGTCCGCCACTACCGCAGCGCCGGCGGATGATCGAGGTCGAGCAGCTGAGCAAGCAGTTCGTCGTCCGCCGGGGGCGGTTCCGCCGCGAGCGGATCGTCGTCAGCGCGGTCGACGGGATCACGTTTCGGGTCGACCGCGGCGAGCTCCTCGGCTACCTGGGCCCGAACGGCGCCGGCAAGTCGACGACGATCAAGATGCTCACCGGCATCCTCGTGCCGTCTGCCGGCCGCGTCTCGGTGGCCGGTCTCGACCCGTCGCGCCGGCGGATCGAGCTCGCCCGACGGATCGGAGCGATGTTCGGCCAGCGGGTGCAGCTCTGGTGGGATCTCCCGCTGCAGGACTCGTTCGAGCTCCTGCGCCACATCTACCGTGTGCCGGCCGACCGCTACCGGCAGAACCTCGCGCGCTTCCGCGAGGTGCTCGAGCTCGACCCGTTCATATCGACGCCCGTCCGGCAGCTCTCGCTGGGACAGCGCATCCGCGGGGAGCTGACGGCCGCGATGCTGCACGATCCCGAGCTGCTCTTCCTGGACGAGCCCACGATCGGCCTCGACGTGGTCGCGAAGCAACGCGTGCGCGACTTCCTGGTCGAGATCAACCGCGAGCGCGGTGTGACGGTGCTCCTGACCACCCACGACCTGGGCGACATCGAGCGGCTGTGCCGCCGGCTGCTCGTGATCGACCACGGCCGTCTGATCTGGGACGGCGGCATTCCGGCCCTGAAGGAGCGCTTCGGAGCCGAGCGGCTGCTGGTGGTCGACCTCGAGCGTCCCGCCCCGCCCCTCCAGATCGAGGGGGCGGTCGTCGAGAAGGTGGAAGGCCCGCGGCAGTGGCTGCGCTTCCGCGGCTCGGCGGCCGAGCTCACCTCGCGGGTCGCGGCCGCGGAGCGGCTCGTCGACCTGCAGATCACCGAGCCCGACATCGAGGAGATCGTCCGCCGGATCTACGGCGCCGGCTGAGTCACATCCGCTCGGGCGCCTCGACCCCGACGAGGTCGAGCGACCGGGCGATCACCTGCTGGGTCGCCCGGCAGAGCCCGAGCCGGAACGCCTGCGCGGGGTCGCCGAGCACGCGGCACTCGTGGTAGAAGCGGTGGAAGTCGTCGGCCAGCCGGATCGCGTACGCGGGCAGGAGCTGCGGGCCGCGGCGGGCGGCGGCCTCGCGCACGGTGCCGGGGAAGTCGAGGAGGCGCTTCACGAGCTCCTTCTCCTCGACCGTGAGCGGCCCCGGTGGGTCGCCTCCCACGACGGCATCCTCGGCGTTGCGCAGGATCGCGGCGATCCGGGCATGCGCGTACTGCACGTAGTAGACGGGATTCTTGGCCGACTGCTCGGCCGCCAGGTCAAGGTCGATCTCGATCGTCTGGTCGGGGCCGCGGTTGACGAGGTACCAGCGGGCCGCGTCGACACCGATCTCGTCGAGGACGTCGTCCAGGAACACCACGTTCCCGGCGCGCTTCGACGCCTTCGTCGACTCGCCGCCGCGCGTCAGGTGGACGAACTGGTAGAGCAGCACCTCGACCCGCTCCGGGTCGTAGCCCAGCATGCGCGCGATCGCGGCGTACCAGCGGGCGGTCGCGTGATGGTCGGCGCCGAGCACGTAGATCGACCGGTCAAAGCCACGCTCGAGCTTGTCGACGAGGTACGCGACGTCGGCGGCGCGGTAGGTGGGCGTGCCGCCCTTCTCGGAGGAGCGGATCAGCACCCAGTCCTGCTCGTCGCCGTAGGCGGACGAGCGCGCCCAGAGCGCGCCGTCGGCCTCGTAGGTGTCGAGCCGCGGCAGCAGGGCGGGCAGGCGACGCTCGAGCTCGCTCTGCAGCGCCCAGGAGTCGTAGTGCACGCGGAAGCGCTCCATCGTGTGCTCGATCGACGTCAGCATCTGCGCGACGGGATCCTCGGAGCCGGCTGCGATCGCGGCCACGTAGTCGCCGCGGTAGCCGTCCTCGGGCACCTGCTCGCCCTTCCTCAGCGCCTCGACCGAGGCGCGGAACCGGGCGATCTGCCCGCCGGCGTCGTTGTAGTAGTACTCGCGCTCGACGGTGTGACCCGCGAAGGCGAGGAGACGGGCGACGCTGTCGCCGTATGCGCCGTTGCGCGCGTGGGAGACGAGAATCGGGCCGGTCGGGTTCGCCGAGACCAGCTCCACCTGGACGCGCTCGGCGGGATCGGCCCAGCCGCCGCCGTAGCCCTCTCCCAGCTCGGCGAGCGCCTCGAGGAAGAACCCGTCGGTGAGCCACAGGTTGAGGAATCCGGGCCCCGCGACCTCGGCGCGCTCGACCGCGTCGAGGGACGACCACCTCCAGCGCGAGCTCCTCCGCGAGCTCGCGGGGCGGGCGGCCCGCCTGCTTGGCGGTTCTCAGCGCCACGTTCGTGGCGAAGTCGCCGTGGCCGGCGTCGTTCGGCCGGTCGAGCTCCACCTCGCTGCCGACGATCCCGGCCAGCTGTGCGGCGAGCCGTTCGACGGCGCTAGACAACTGCTTCCCGCGGCTCGAACACGGCCTCGAGCCGCCGGATCTCGTCGGGCGAGCCGATCCCGATGATCACGTCCCCCGCCTCCAGCACCGTCTCCCTGGACGGCCGCAGCTCGAGCTGCCCGGCGTGCTTGCGGACGGCGACGATGTAGGCGCCGGTGCGCCGGGCCACCTCGAGCTCGCCGATCGTCTTGCCCACCGCGTCGCAGGTCGAGCGGACCTCCATCTCCTCGAAGCTGAGGTTCGGCTCCGCGACCGAGGTGAGGACGTTCACGAACGCCGTCACCTGGGGCTTGACCATCAGGTTCGCCATCACCCGGCCGGCGGTGGTGTACGGCGTCACCACCCGGTCGGCGCCCGCCAGCTTCAGCTTCCGCTCCGCCTCCTCGCTGGAAGCGCGGGCGATCACGACCAGGTCGGGCCGCCGAGCCTTCGCCGACAGCGTGATGTAGAGGTTGTCGGCGTCGTCGTCGGAGGCGACGAGGAGGCCGCGCGCCCGATCGATGCCCGCAGTCGTCAGGTCGTCGTCGTCGGCGCCGTTCCCGTTCAGGTAGAGGTCGCCGTTCTCGGCGGCGTAGGCGAGCGCCTGCTCGCCGAAGTCGAGCACGACGTACGGAACGTGCGCAGCCCGAAACTCGTCCGCGGCACGGCGGCCGACACGGCCGTAGCCGCAGACGATGATGTGGTCGGAGAGCTCGTCGATCATCTTGCGTCGCCTCTTCTCCCGCCAGGCGCCGCCGAGGATCCCGTGCGCGACGGCATCGACGATCTGCGCTGCGAGGTAGCCAAAGATAGCCACGCCGGAGAGGACGACACCGATCGTGATCAGCTCCGCGTGCAGCCCGCGGGGTGTCGAGTCGAGGCCGGTCAGGGACGCCGAGACGATCGTGCGGTAGAGCGCGGCGTGCCAGGACTCGTGCAGCGTGACCATGAAACCGGCCGTGCCGCCCGCGAAGACCACGGCCACCGCGACGGCGGCCACCAGCACGCGCCTCCGGTCGACCGGCTCCACGGCTCTAGAGGCTTGATGCGGGTTGGGATGTGCACGGGGATGCGCCAGGCCAAGCGGATTGGACGCGGCGAGCGCAGCCCGTAGCGGTGGCTACGGGCAAGTTCGATGCGGCCGAGCCGCGCCGCGTCTGGTGCACCAGCCGTGTGCGTCCGCAAACCCGCATCAAGCCTCTAGTATGGTCGACAGCGCATGGACGAAGGCCACGAGCGGCAGTTGAACATCCACATGGACCCGGCGCTGCTCGCCGGGGTCTACGCCAACTTCGCGAACATCACGTTCTCCGACTACGAGTTCACGCTCACGTTCGCCCGCATCGACCACGAGGTCGAGGAGGGCGACGTGCCGGGCGTCGTGGTCACGCGCGTCAACATGTCGCAGCAGTTCATGAAGGAGCTGCTCGCCGCGATGCAGGATGCCTACTCGAAGTACACGACGGTCAAGGGCATCCACGACCTGCCCGAGACCGACGACCGCTAGCGACGGGCGGCCTGCCAGCGCTCGACCATGGCGATGCGCTGCATCAGCGTCGGGTGGTTCTCCAGGTAGAGGTAGGCCCAGAGCGGCGGGTTCGGGCGCTGCAGGCTCGTGCGCTCGAAGTCGCGGAAGAGGCGCCGCTGCGCGGCGGGGTCGCGGGCGGCGTTCAGGGCGCGCCAGTCGGCCTCGGCCTCGTAGCGCCGCGAGACCGCGTTCTCGACGGGTGTCGCGAGCAGCGTGAGCACCGTCAGCACGAGGAACACGTACCCGAGGTTCGCCGGGTCGCCGACGCCGCCGCGGCGGCGCGTCAGCAGTGTGAGGAGCCAGAGCACCGGCCAGGTGACGAGCGCGGCCCAGCCGATCGCCTTGAGGATGTGCCGGCTCGCGACATGGCCGAGCTCGTGGGCGATCACGACGTCGATCTCACCGCGCGAGAAGCGGCCGTCGAGCAGCGTGTCCCAGAGGACGACGTGCGCCGACGGGCCGAACCCGTCGGTGAACGCGTTCGCCTGCGTCGTCCACGACGACACGCTCTGCACCGAGACGGGCGTGCCCTGGACGCGCTCGACCCGCTCGAGCCGCCGCACGTCGGCGGCGAGCGCCGCGTTCCGCAGCGGATGGGTGCCGGCGGCGACCGCCCAGCCGGAGACGAGCGCGAAGAGGGCCGCGACGGCGACGACGACCGGCGCCGCGAGCAGCCACCAGCGGCGGCGGAAGCGGCGGGCGAGGCCGACGACCAGCACCACGGTTGCGAGCACCGAGACGGCCTCCGGGGCCAGCGTCGCCCACTGCGCGGTCGCCCAGGCGATCACGTCGAACGGGCCGAGCCCCCAGCGGTGCTGCCACCACAGGTCGGCGAGGCTGAACGGCAACGAGACGAACCAGAGCGTGACGAGCACCACCATCCCGGCGACGACCGCGCTCGAGATCGGCCCCAGCCCCATGCTGCGCACCGAGCGCGGCAGCCGGCGCGCCAGCACGACGAGCGCGGCGAGCGTCGAGACGGTGCCGGCGAGCCACAGCGCCTCCTCGCCGCGGCTGAAGCGCGCCGCCCGGCGGAGCGAGCGGGCGGTGAAGTACCGGTGCGCGTCGAGCCCCGCGAGATGCAGGTGCGGCACGCTCGTGCGCCAGAGCAGCCACGCGCCGACGCTCCACGCGACCGCGGCGACGGCTACCGTCCCTGCCCTCACCATGCGCGTCGCCGTCATCTCGGACATCCACGCCAATCTATGCGCACTCGAGGCGGTGCTCGCGGAGGTCGAGGCGGCGGGCGTCGACGAGCTGTGGTGCCTCGGCGACACCGTCGGCTACGGGCCGCGCCCGGAGGAATGCTGCGCCCTCGTCCGCGAGCGCGCGGCGCTCGCCCTCTGCGGCAACCACGACCTGGCGGTGATCGGGGCGCTCGACGTCTCCGAGTTCTCCGGCGACGCGGCGGCCGCCGCGCGCTGGTCGGCCGGCAGGCTCGACACCGCCTCGCGAAACTGGCTCGAGGGGCTCGAGCCGACGGGCCGGCGGCCCGGGGTCGAGCTGTACCACGGCAGCGCGCGCGACCCTGTCTGGGAGTACGTCCTCAGCGAGGGCGTGGCGCACGCGAACCTCCTCGCGACCGAGGCGCCGCTCGTCCTCGTGGGACACAGCCACGTGGCGCTGGCGCTCTCGCCGGACGGCGACGGCGTCGCCGGCGGCCTTGCCCCGGCGGGAACGGAGCTCGACCTCGGCGCCGCGCGGTTCCTCGTCAATCCGGGATCGGTGGGGCAGCCGCGCGACAGCGACCCGCGCGCCGCCTGGCTGCTGCTCGACACCGACGCCGCCCGGGCGAGCTTTCGGCGCGTTCCCTACGACGTTGGCCGGACGCAGGACGAGATCCGGGGGAACGGGCTCCCCGAGGCGCTCGCCGCACGGCTTGCGCACGGTGTGTAACGCGGCCAGACGCTAGATCGCGTGGGCGTCGGCGCCGGCGCCGAACGTGAAGCCCTGCCGTGCGAGAGCGACCTGCACGTCTTCGCGGCCCTTGAAGATCCGCCACTTGACCGTCGCGAGGGTGACCTCGAGGGAGTCGGCGATCTCGTTGTACGAGAGGCCGACGATGTCGCGGAGCAGCAGCGCCATCTTCAGGTCGACCGGCAGGCCGTCGATCGCCCGCCAGAGCGCGTCGATCGCCTCGACCTGCTCGGCGGGCTGGTCGACCACCTCGAGGTGCGGCGCGTCGTCGAGCGTCACGGGCGTGAGCGGGCGCCGCTCCCGGGCCCGCAGCTCGTCGAGCACGCGATTCTTCGTCACCTGGAAGAGCCAGGTCGTGAACTTGCAGCGCAGCGAGAAGCGCGGCAGGCCCTGGAACACGCGCAGGAAGACCTCCTGGGTCAGATCCTCCGCGAGCGCCTTCTCGCCGTTCGTGAGCCGGAGGACGTAGTTGTAGACCGGCGTCTCGTACATCCGCACGATGATGGCGAATGCACGCTCGTCTCCACGCTGGGCCTTCCGGAGAATGGCCAGGTCGGGCTGGGGCAGCGACAAGGTGCCGGAGTATAGCCCCGATTCCGGTCGGATCCGAGATCGAGCGCCGATTTTGCAGGCGGTTTACGAAGATCGGCGCAGATCGTGCCCGGTCATCTCGGCCGGAGGCGCGAGCTCGAGCAGGTGCAGGACGGTGGGTGCGATGTCGGCGATCTCGCCGTCGTCGCGCAGGCTCGCGCCCGGGGCGGTCAGAACGAGCGGCACCCGGTTCGTCGTGTGCGCCGTGTGCGGGCTGACGCCGTCGGGCTCGAGCATCGTCTCGGCGTTGCCGTGGTCGGCCGTGACGAGGCACACCCCGCCGAGCTCCCGCACCCGGTCGACAACGAGCCCGAGGCAGCGGTCGGCCGTCTCGACAGCCCGCACGACCGCGGGGATCGATCCCGTGTGGCCGACCATGTCGGGGTTCGCGAAGTTGACGACGCAGAAGGCGTACCCGTCGCCCAGCCCGGCGACGACGCGCTCGGCGACCTCGGCTGCGGACATCTCGGGCTTCAGGTCGTAGCTCGGCACGTCGCGCGGGCTCGGCACCAGCACGCGCTCCTCGCCGGGCCACGCCTCCTCGCGCCCGCCGTTGAAGAAGTACGTGACGTGGGCGTACTTCTCGGTCTCGGCGACGTGCAGCTGCCGCAGGCCGTGGTCGGCGAGCACCTGCGCGAGCGTGTTGGGCACGTCCTGCTCCTCGAAGACGACCGGCGTCGCGAGGTCGGAGGCGTACCGCGTCATCGTCGTCACGTCGAACGCGTGGTCGAGCAGCATCCGCGTGAGCTGGCGGCCACGGTCGGGCCGGAAGTTGAAGAAGATCGCCGTGTCGCCGGGCTCGAGCCGCGGGGTGCTCTCGAGCACGATCGGCTCGACGAACTCGTCGGTGACGCCCGCCTCGTAGCTCGCCCGCACCGCGGCGATCGGGTCGGTCGCATGCACGCCGGTGCCGGCGGTGATCGCGTCGTAGGCGCGCTGCGTCCGCTCCCAGCGCTGGTCGCGGTCCATGGCGTAGTACCGGCCGACGACGGTGGCGATGCGGTCGGTCGGGAGCTCGGCGAGATCCCGCGCCGCCGAGGTCGGAGAGACGTCGCGGCCGTCGGTGAACGCGTGCACCCACGTCTTCTCGGGTGCGATCCGGAGCAGCGCCTTCAGGTGGTCGATGTGCGAATGCACGCCGCCGTGCGAGACGAGCCCGAGCAGGTGGACGCGGTTGCCGCGCTCGAAGGCCGCCCGCAGCGCCGGGATCTCGGCCAGAGAGCCGTCGGCGACCGCCCGGTCGACGCGCATCAGGTCCTGGTACAGGCGGCGGCCGGAGCCGATCGTCAGGTGGCCGACCTCGCTGTTGCCCATCTGGCCGGGCGGCAGGCCGGCAGCCTCGCCGGACGCCTCGATCGTCGTGTGCGGGTAGGTCTCCCACAGCCGGTCGAACACCGGTGTCGAGGCGAGATCGACGGCGTTGCCCGGGCCGGGCGGAGCGCAGCCGAACCCGTCGAGGATGATCAGTGCGACGAGACTCACGCCGCCGCCGCGCGGCAGATCGCCGTGAACGAGGCGATCTCGAGCGACGCGCCGCCGACGAGGGCGCCGTCGATCGCCGGCTGGGCGAGCAGCTCCGCCGCGTTCTCGGGCTTGACCGAGCCCCCGTAGAGCATGGGCACGTCGATCAGCTCCTTGATCGTCTCGTGCGCCTCCTGGGCCATCTGCGGGGTGGCCGTCTTGCCGGTGCCGATCGCCCAGACGGGCTCGTAGGCGATCACGAGCTTGTCGTCCGGGTCGAGCGCGGCCACCTGGCGGCGGAGGACCGCGTGCGTGGCCCCCGCCTCGCGCTGTTCCTCGGTCTCGCCGACGCAGGCGATCACGTCGAGACCCGCCTCGAGGCATGCGTGCACGCGCCGTGCGACGAGCTCGTCCGTCTCGCCGAACCACTGGCGCCGCTCGGAGTGCCCGACGAGCGTGCCGTAGACGCCGAGCTCCTGCAGCATCGGTGCGGAGATCTCGCCGGTGAAGGCTCCCTCCGCCTCCCAGTGGCAGTTCTGGGCGAAGACGCCGATCTCGGTTCCGGCGAGCGCCTGCGCGGCCGCGGCGAGGGAGACCGTCGGCGGGCAGACGACGACGTCGACCCCGTCGGGCAGCTCGGCCTCGCGCAGCGCGCGGCAGAAGGCGGCGGCCTCACGCGGCCCCTTCACCATCTTCCAGTTCCCGGCGATCAGGCTCACGACGGGATCGCCCCCACGCCGGGCAGCTCCTTGCCCTCGAGCAGCTCGAGCGACGCGCCGCCGCCGGTCGAGATCCAGGAGATGCGGTCGGCGACCCCCGCCTCGTGCACCGCCCGCACCGAGTCGCCGCCGCCGACGACGGTGAACCCGTCACAGTCGGCGAGGGCGCGCGCGACGGCGAAGGTGCCGTCGGCGAACGCCGGCCATTCGAACACGCCCATCGGGCCGTTCCAGAACACGGTGTGGGCCTGCGCGACCCGGCGCGCGAAGCTCTCGCGGGTTCGGGGTCCGATGTCCAGCCCGAGCCAGCCCTCCGGCAGCTCGTCGTAGGGCGTCGTCCGCGTCTCGGCTGCGGCGTCGAACGCCGAGGCGGCGACGACGTCGTCGGGCAGGACGACGTCAAACGAGAACGGGTTCCGGCTGCGAACGTCCTCGGCCATCTTGCCGCCGATCAGCACGTCGTCGGCGCGGCTGCCGAGATTCTCGAGCACGGCGATCTTGTCGTCGACCTTGGCACCGCCGGAGACGATCACGAACGGCCGCTCGACGTCGCCGAGCAGGCGGCCGAGGTGCTCGAGCTCCGCCAGCAGCAGCAACCCGGCGTAGGACGGGAGCAGGTGGGCGACCCCGACGGTCGACGAGTGCGCGCGGTGGGCCGACCCGAACGCGTCGTTCACGTACAGGTCGCAGCCGTCGGCGAGCTCCCGCGCGTACCGCTCGTCGTTGCGGGTCTCACCCGGGTCGAAGCGCGTGTTCTCGAGCACGGTGATGCGACCGTCGGGGAGCAGCTCCGCGAGGCGCTCGCGGACCGGTTGCATCGAGTACTTCGCCCGGTCCTCGTCGGTCTTCGGACGCCCGAGATGCGAGCAGACCCGCACCTCCCGGGCGCCCCGCTCCAGCAGCAGGCGGAGCGTCGGCAGCGACGCGCGGATGCGCGTGTCGTCGGCGACGCGCCCCTGCTCGAGCGGGACGTTGAGGTCGCTCCGCACGAGGACGGTCGTGCCGTCGACCTCGGCCTGCTCGACCGACCGGGGCAGTCTCACGCGACCTTCGCCACCAGGTCGACCAGACGGCAGCTGTAGCCCCACTCGTTGTCGTACCAGCCGAACACCTTGGCCGAGCCGCCGCCTGCCATCGTCAGCCCGCTGTCGAAGGTGCACGAGGCCGGCGAATGGACGATGTCGGTGGAGACGAGCGGATCCGTCGAGTAGTCGAGGTAGGGCGCGAGCGGGCCGTCGGAGGCGGCCTGCAGGAACGCAGCGTTGATCTCGTCCGCGGTTCCGCCGTCCCGGAGCGTCACGACGAGATCGGTGACCGAGCCGGTCGGGACGGGGGCGCGCACCGAGATGCCGTCGACCTTGCCCTCGAGGTGCGGCAGGACGAGACCGATCGCGCGGGCGGCACCGGTGGAGGTCGGGATCAGGTTGATCGCGGCGGCGCGGGCGCGCCTCAGGTCCTTGTGCGGCAGGTCGAGCACGTGCTGGTCGTTGGTGTAGGCGTGGATGGTGGTCATGAACCCGTGCTCGATCCCGAACGTGTCGTCGAGCACCTTCGCCATCGGCGCGACGCAGTTGGTCGTGCAGGACGCGTTCGAGATGATGTGGTGCGCGTCCGGGTCGTAGGCGTCGTCGTTCACGCCGAGCACGACGGTGATGTCGGGGTCGGTCGCCGGCGCGGAGATGATGACCTTCCGGGCGCCCGCGTCGAGGTGCTTCTGAGCGTCGCCGCGCTTCGTGAAGAAGCCGGTCGACTCGATCACGAGGTCGACTCCGAGCTCGCCCCAGGGCAGCGCGGCCGGATCCCGCTCGGCGAGCCCCTTCAGCTCCCGTGCGCCGACCCGCAGCGACCCGCCTTCGACCGACACCTCTTCCGGGAACGTGCCGAGCACCGAGTCGTGCTTGAGCAGATGCGCCATCGTGTCGACGTCGCCGAGGTCGTTGAACGCCACGATCTCGAAGTCGCCGCCGCGCTCGAGGGCGGCGCGATAGAAGTTGCGGCCGATCCGGCCGAACCCGTTGATTCCTACGCGTGTTGTGGCCATGCGGCCGACTCTATCTACGCGGGTGCGGCGGCGATTCCGTAGATCTCTGCGAGCTTCGACCGCAGGTAGCGCACGTACGGCTCCGGGTCGATCCGGCTGCTGCCGGTGGCGCGCTCGAGCGTCTCGCTCGGCGTGAACTTGCGTCCGTGACGGTGCAGGTGCTCGCGCAGCCAGTCGCGCAGCGCCCCGAACTCCCCCTGCTCGAAGCCGTCCTCGAGGTCGGGAATCTCGGCGGTGATGCGCTCCCAGATCTGCGCCGAGATCAGGTTGCCGAGCGCGTAGGTCGGGAAGTAGCCGATCGAGCCGCCCGACCAGTGGACGTCCTGCAGGACGCCCTCGGTGTCGGAGGGCACCTCGATCCCGAGGTACTCCCAGATGCGGCGGTTCCACTCCTCGGGGAGCTGCTCGAGCGGGAACTCGCCCGCGAGCATCGACTGCTCGAGCTCGAACCGGAGGATGATGTGGAGGTTGTAGGTCGTCTCGTCGGCTTCGACGCGGATGAGCGACGGCTCGACCCGGTTCACCTCGCGGTACCACCGCTCGACGTCGTAGCCCGCGAGCGCCGAGGGCTGCAGCTCCTGCAAGCGCGGGAAGAACCGCCGCCAGAACGGCCGGGAGCGGCCGACGAGGTTCTCCCACATCCGACTCTGCGACTCGTGCATGCCGAGCGAGACGCCGCGCGCGAGCGGGGTGCGCTCGAGCGCCCGGTCGACCTGGTGCTCGTAGAGCCCGTGGCCGAACTCGTGCATGGTCCCGAACAGTCCGCCGAGATGCTCCTCGAAGTAGCGGGTGGTGATGCGGATGTCGTCGATGGCGGTTCCCGTGGCGAATGGGTGCACGGTCGGATCGAGCCGCCACGCGTGGTCGGTGTACCCGAACTCGCGCGCGACCTCGAGCTCGAAGACCTTCTGCGCGTCGATGTCGAACCCGGACGGCGACGGCGGGTTCGGCCCCCGCTCGGCCACCTCGCGGACGAGCGGCGCCTGGTGGGCCTTCAGGTAGTCGAAGAGCCGGCGCACCTCGGCCGTCTTCATGCCTCGTTCGAAGTCGTCGAGCAGGATGTCGTACGGCTCGTCCTCGACGTCGAAGCAGTCGACGTACCGCTTGCGCAGGTCGAGGTTCGTCCGCAGCGAGGGCAGGAAGGCCGAGAAGTCGTTGCGCGCCCGCGCGTCGATCCAGACGGGCGTCGCGAGGGCGCCGGCCCGGGCCATCTCGGCCCGCAGGTCGGCCGGCACCTTGCTCATCTTCTCCCAGTCGCGCGCCGCCACCCGCACGAGGCTCTCCTCGAACGAGTCGGGCTCGTGCCGCTCCGACCAGCCGCGGAGCCCGTCGATCAGCGACCCGACGGCCGGGTCGACGAACTTCTGGTGCGCGATCCGTCCCAGCGTCGCCAGCTGCTCCGCCCGGTTCGCGGAGCCCCCGCGGGGCATCATCACCTGCTGGTCCCAGGAGAGCAGCGCCATCGTCTTCCCGAGGTCGGAGATCTCCGCCAACCGCGTGCGCAGCTCACTGAACTTCGACTCGCTCATCGAAGGAGAAACCTATATCACGTGAGAGGGGCGCCCTCGGGTCAAGCCCACGGCGCGCCGACGGTTCCTGCAAGTGGCGTTCACCGGCTTCGCCGGGGAACGCCTCACCCCGGCCGGATCGCGGGCGATCCCCCGTCCACTAAGAGACGCCGCCGCAGGCGGCGTCGACGGTAGTGGACGAGTACCCGTTTGCGCCGGGCAAGCCCGCGCAAAGGCGGGCCGGAGGGAGGCTCCGAGGACGACCCTCCCTCCGGCTTCTCACCGAGCCGTCGGCAGCGGCGGACGGGGTCTGTATCCACCGCCGCTTCGGCCCGGACCGCCGATCGGAGTATGGGGACGCCCGGGCGGGGTGCGCTAGAGGAGTTGCAAATCAGACAACGTCAGTTTTCAACGAGCTTGACCACGGCACGCAGCCGCCGGTGGGCGGCCGTCTTCGTGATCGGCGGCCGGGCCTTCGCCGCGAGCTCGCGCAGCGACGCGGACGGATGCCGGAGGCGGAGCTCCGCGATCTCGGCCAGGTGCGGCGGGAGCGCGTCGAGCCCGACCGCGCGGATCGCCTCGATCTGCTCGTGGGCGGCGCGTGCGGCGCGCTCGAGGTTCGCCTCGTCGGCGTTCGCGAGCCGGTTCGCGTCGGCGCGAACGCGCGCGACGACGGCGTGCTCCTCGAGCCGCAGCAGGGTGTCGCCGGCGCCTGCGAGCGCGAGCACGTCGGTGATCGCGTCGTGGCCCTTGGCGTAGGCGACGGCGTGCGTTCGCCGCTCGGCGACTCGCAGGTGGACGTCCTCGCGCGCGGCGACCTCGACGATGAACCTCGCACCGTCGACCCCGGACGCGCGCAGCTCGAGGTGCGGGTTTCGCGGGCCGGAGAGCGAGCCCGCGCCGAGGAGCCCGCCGCGCAGGTAGGCGCCGCGGCAGCACGACGCGACCGACCACGCGCTTCGGCGGCCTGGCGAGCGGTGCGCCCGACCGCGACAGGACACCCGCCTCGCGCAGCACCGCGAGCGCGCGGTCGTCGACGGCGACGTGCAGCTGGTAGCGCGTCGCGCGGTCGAACGAGCGCCGTGGATACGTGCGGATCTCCGACCGGACGTCGAGCTCGCGGAGCAGGCGAAACGCGCGGCGGGCCGCCGCCGGGCTGGCGAGGTCGAGGTGCACGGCGACGTGTCCCTCGCGCAGGTGCCAGGCGCCGGAGGCGTGGAAGAGCGCGGAGAGCTCGGCGAGCTTGCAGCAGCGGCGCTCCGGGGCGATGCGAGCAAGCTCGTCACGCAGCTCCTCGGAGTTCACGGTCTCTCCGGGATCACAGCAGCACGCCCTCGAGCCCGAGCAGCCGCCGCTTGTACGCGACGCCGAGCTCGCCGTAGCTGCCGATTCCCCCGGCCGCGACGACGCGGTGGGTCGGCACGAACGGGGAGAGGTCGCAGCGGCCGCAGAACGTCCCCGCCGCGCGCGCGGCGCCGGGACGCCCTGCGAGCGCCGCGAGCTCCCCGTACGTGACCACCTCGCCGCGCGGGACGGCCCGCAGGGCGCGGGCGCAGGCCCCGTAGAACCCGTCGTCGAGCACGAGGGGGACGTCGTCGATCGGATCGGGCGCGCCGGCGAAGAACGCCTCGAGGCGGCCGGCGATTCGCCTGCCGCCTCTCCCGGGGGGCGGCGCGGCCCGCCGACGCCGCGGCCGTGGGAGCTCGGTGTGGAAGACGCGACCGTCCTCGTCGAGCCACACCTCCCCCACGCCGAATCCCGGAGCGTCGTACTGCACCAGCGTCGGCCTCATCTCCGGATGTTGTAGCTTCGCCGCGTGACGCGAGCGCATCTCCCCGCCCTCGGGTACGCATACGTCGCGCTCGCTCTTCCGGCCCTCATCCTCGGCGAGGCTCACCTGCAGGCGAGCTCGGCGCTCCTGACGGCGGCCGGCTTCGCCTACGTCTGGTTCCTGGCGAGCCTCGCGCGCAAGCTCGAGCGGTTCGAGCCGGAGGGGTTCTTCGCGCTCGTGGTCGTCCTCGCCGGCGCCTCCCAGTTCGCACTCCAGGCCCTGGCGGTGCTGCGAGGGGAGACGGCGATCGCCGGCCCCGCGTCGGCCTGCTCGGCCTCGGTCGTGATCGCCGCGTCGCTCGCGGCGCTGCGGGCGCGGAAGATCCCACGCTGGTTCGGCAACGCGGGCGTCGCGGGCGGCGGCGCGATCGGCATCGTCGGCTTCGTCGAGTCGGGCGCCGACTGGAAGCTGGCGCAGCACTCGGTCTTCGCCTCGTCGCTCGGGTTCATGGTCTGGGTGCTCGCGACGGCGACGTACCTGCTGCGGCGCTGAATCCCCACCGCCCGGGCCTGCCGCGGGCTGTCGGGCCCGTCGGACCGGTCAACCGCCGTAATGTACGGCGCATGAGCACCCACGCGATCTTCAGACCCCCGAGCGCCGTCAACGAGCCGATCCACGAGTACGGGGCCGGCAGCCCCGAGCGCGCCCGCCTGCAACTCCGCCTCGAGCAGATGCGCAACGACCGCATCGAGATCCCGCTCGTGATCGGCGGCAAGGACATCACCACCGGCGATCTCAAGCAGGCCGTCATGCCGCACGACAAGGAGCACGTGCTCGCCGACGTCCACCAGGGCACGGCGGAGCACGTCGCGCAGGCGGTCGACGCCGCCGCGACGGCCTGGGCCGACTGGTCGAGATGGCCGTGGGAGGAGCGCGCCGCCGTGTTCCTCCGCGCCGCCGAGCTGCTGGCCGGGCCCTGGCGCGACACGCTGAACGCCGCCACCATGCTCGGCCAGTCGAAGACGGCGCACCAGGCCGAGATCGACGCCGCATGCGAGGCGATCGACTTCTTCCGCTTCAACGTCGAGTTCATGACCCGGATCTACGCCGAGCAGCCCATCTCGTCGCGCGGGAGTCTGGAATCGCCTGGAGTACCGGCCGCTCGAGGGGTTCGTGCTCGCCGTGTCGCCGTTCAACTTCACCGCGATCGCCGCGAACCTGACGAGCTCGCCCGCGTTGATGGGCAACACGGTCGTCTGGAAGCCGGCCTCGACGGCGATGCTCTCCGCCTACCACCTGATGCGCCTGTTCCAGGAGGCAGGGCTGCCCGACGGGGTGATCAACCTCGTCTACGGCTCCGGTGCCACGATCGGCGACGCCGCGCTCTCGAGCCCGCACCTCGCGGGGATCCACTTCACCGGCTCCACTCCCGTCTTCAACGGCATGTGGCGCACGGTGGCTTCGAACATGGAGGGCTTCCGCAACTACCCGCGGATCGTCGGCGAGACCGGAGGCAAGGACTTCATCGTCGCCCATCCGTCGGCAGACGTCGACGCGGTCGCGACCGCGATCGTGCGCGGGTCGTTCGAGTACCAGGGGCAGAAGTGCTCAGCCTCGTCGCGCGTGTACGCGCCGTCGAACCTCTGGCCCGCGCTCCGGGAGCGCCTGCAGGAGCAGGTGGCGACGATCCGGATGGGCGACGTGGCCGATTTCCGCAACTTCATGGGCGCGGTCATCGACGGTGCGGCGTTCAGGACCCAGGCCGACGCGATCGAGGAGGCGAAGGCGCACGCCGAGTCGGACGTGGTCGTCGGTGGGGGCTACGACGACGCGCAGGGCTGGTTCGTGGAGCCCACCGTGATCGAGACGCGCGACCCCGGGTTCCGCACCATGCGCGAGGAGCTGTTCGGCCCGGTCGTGACGACGTACGTCTACGACGAGAGCCGCTGGGACGAGACGCTGTCGCTGATCGACGGCGGAGCCTCGTACGGGCTGACCGGAGCGGTCTTCTCGGAGGATCGCGCCGCGATCGAGGTGGCCCGCGACCGTCTGCGCTACGCGGCCGGCAACTTCTACGTCAACGACAAGCCGACCGGCGCCGTCGTCGGGCAGCAGCCGTTCGGCGGCGCCCGTGCCTCGGGCACGAACGACAAGGCGGGCTCGATGTGGAACCTGATCCGCTGGGTCAGCCCCCGGTCGATCAAGGAGACGTTCACGCCGCCGCGCGACTACCGCTATCCGTTCATGGACGACGAGCCGGACACGGCGGGCACCTGACCTGGGCGGCGGCCGGTCGTCCAGGCGGGGGAGAGCCTCCCGGACGACCGGCCAACGCCTGACCCGACGCCCGGTCCTCGCAGGCCGCAGTGGGTCGAAGCCCCGGCGCTCCCTCGCCGCGTGGGGGGAATGTGGCGGAAGGAACGCCCGGTGCGGAGAGCATCCAATCGTGCCGCAGCCCCTGTTTCAAGTCCCGCCGGCAAATTCACACGCGGAACGACCACGCGACCACCGCGGCGTGAGCGTCGGTCCGCCCGTAGGCGACGGCGACGTGCCTGCCGGGTGCCAGCTTCCCCCCGGGCGCGCCGTAGATCGTGCCGCGCGTCGGCTTCAGCCCGCCGCCCTTGACCGGCAGCTCCCGCCCGTCGACCCACAGCCCCGACTCGACGAGCGGCCTCGCGGCCCGCAGCTCCGCCGCCACCTGCGGCTGTCTCGGCGCCTTGCTCCCGGGCTGCGGGCCGAGAATCGTGATCGTCACGTTCCCACCGCTGTCGGCGTGCCAGCTGCCGCCCGTCAGGTGGAAGACGGTCGCCTTCGTCCCGTCGAGGACGACGGCCCAGGGCCCGCCCGCGTACAGCACCTTGCCGGGGCCGGGAGGCGCGGGTGCCGCCGCGGTCGTCGTCGGGCCCGCTGCGCCGGAGGAGCCGCCGCACCCCGCGAGCACGGCGACGAGAGCCAGGGGGAGAAAGCGCGCCACGGCCGGGAAGCGTAGTCATCGCTCGTGGGCGCGCAGGGCGACCGCGGCCCCGGCGAGCGCGGGCACCGCGAGCACGACGCCGGCGACGCGCACCCCGAACGCCCCCGCCAGTGCGCCGTCTGCGAGGCTCGCCACCGGTCGCAGGCCCAGGAACGCGATCGACCACAGCGCCATGATCCGGCCGCGCTGGCTCGGCAGCACGCCGAGGGCCAGCCGCGTCGTCGCGGCGGTGTTCGAGCCGAGGTAGCCGAAGCCGGCGACGACGAGGAACCCCAGCGCGAGCGGCAGCCAGGGCGTCACCGCGAAGAGCAGGATGCCGCCGCCCAGGGCGGCGAGCGTGGCCGCCATCCGCCGGCGCGAGCCCGCCACCCGCCCCGCCACGAGCAGCGCCGCACCGACGGCGCCGGCCCCGAAGCACGCGACGATCACTCCCGCCCACGTCTCGGCGCGGCCGAACGCATGCGCGAACGCCGGCGACTCGGTGTTCACCGGGTCGGAGCCGAAGCCCGCCGTCATCACGACCAGCAGCGCCGCCACCAGCTTCGGGTTCGCCCGCAGCAGGGCGAGGCTCTCCCGCAGCGAGCCTCGCTCCGCCCGCGCCTCCTGCCGCGGCCGCACGACGAGCAGGGCGGCGACCAGCAGCAGGTACGACCCGGAGTTGATCGCGAACGCCCACGGGATGCCGAGCGTCGCGATCACGCCGGCGGCGCTCGCCGGCCCGATGGCCCGCGCGAGGTTGAACGTCATCGAGTTCAGCGCCACCGCCTGCGGCACGTCGGCCTCGTCCACCAGCGCGGCGATCAGCGACTGCTGCGACGGCACCGAGACGGCGCTCGTCACCCCCAGTGCCGCCGAGAAGCCGATCACCACCCACTCCGACACGTGCCCGCCCCACGCGAGCGCGGCGAGCACTGCCGTCAGCGCCGTGGCGGCGAGCTGGGTGCCGAGCAGGAGTCGCCGGCGGTCGAAGCGGTCGGCGAGCCCGCCGGCCCACGGGGAGAGCAGCAGCACCGGCGTGAACTGGCAGAAGTTCAGGACGCCGAGCAGGAACGGGGAGTGCGTGAGCCGGAAGACGAGGATCGACGCGGCGAGGTTCTGGAACCACGTGCCGCTCGCCGAGGCGGCGTTGCCGGCGAAGTAGGGGCCGAAGTTCCGCGAGCGGATCACGCGCCAGGCCGCGGACGGGCCTACACCGGCGCCCAGCTGCGTCGTGCGCGCGTCTATGCGCGGCCAGTCCGGTGCAGCTGCGCGTAGATCGAGCGGGCGGTCTTGGCCGGCAGTCCGGGCACGCCTTCCAGTTCCTCCTCGCTCGCGCCGACCACCCGCTCGGCCGAGCCGAAGTGCCGCAGGAGCGCCCGCCGGCGCGCGGGGCCGACGCCCTCCAGCTGGTCGAACATCGACTCGCGCGCCGCCGCGTCGCGGCGCTGCCGGTGGAAGGTGATCGCGAACCGGTGCGCCTCGTCGCGGATCCGCTGCAGGAGCTGCAGGCCCGGGGAGCTCGGCGGCAGCAGGATCGGCTCCGCCCGGCCCGGGACGAACACCTCCTCGATCCGCTTGGCGAGCGCGATCACCGCCACCCGGGGCAGCTCGAGCTCCTGCAGGGCGGCGAGCGCGGCGGCGAGCTGGCCCTTGCCGCCGTCGATCACGACCAGGTTCGGCGAGGCGGCGAACGACTCGTTCCACTCGTCGGAGCCGGGCTCGACCCCGAGCCGGGAGAAGCGGCGGGAGATCACCTCGCGCATCGAGGCGAAGTCGTCCTGCCCGTCCATGCCGCGCACCGTGAACTTGCGGTAGTGCGCCTTCTTCGCGACGGCATCCTCGAAGACGACCATCGAGCCGACGATCTCCTGCCCCTGGATGTTCGAGATGTCGAAGCACTCGATCCGGATCGGCAGCGACTCGAGGTTGAGCACCTCCCGCAGCTCCTCGAGCGACTCGACACGGCGCGCCCGCTTGGTCTCGGCGACGAACGTCTCCGACTCGAGTGCCAGCCTGGCGTTCTGTTGCGCCAGCTCCTGCAGCCGTCGCTTCTCGCCCCGCTCGGGCGCGCGCACCTCGACGTGCGAGCCACGGCGCTCCGAGAGGAACGACTCGAGCGGGCCGAGCTCGGCCGTGCCGCGAGGTACGAGGATCTGCTGCGGGATCGACGGCGCGGCTCCGTAGTACTCCAGGCAGAACTGTTCGAGCACCTCCTGCAGGTCCTCGCCGGCAGCGTTCTCGAGGTGGAACGAGTACCGGTCGACGAGCCGTCCTTCCCGCAACGGGAAGAGCTGGACGACCGCCCGCTCGGCGGAGACCGCGACCCCGATCACGTCGACCGAGCCGGTCGACGGCCGCTCGACCGCCTGGCGCTCGGCTAGGCGCTCGATCGCCCGCAGCCGGTTCCGGTAGCGGGCCGCGTCCTCGAACCGCTCCTCGGCCGCCGCCTCGCGCATCTGGGCCTCCAGCCGCGCCCGGATCGGGCGGTCGTCGCCGGAGAGGAACTCGATCACCTGGTCGATCAGCTCGCGGTAGTCCTCCTGTGAGATGTAGCCGACGCAGGGCGCGTGACAGCGCTCGATGTGGAAGTCGAGGCAGGGGATGCCGCTGTGCCGCCCCGGTCGCGGCCCCTCGCAGGGGCGGTACCGGAAAACGCGATTCAGCACGTCCAGGGTCTCGCGCACCTTCTTCGCATTCGCGTAGGGCCCGAAGTAGACGACCCCTCGCCGGTGCCGCTCGCGCGTGAACATCACGCGCGGATAGTCGTCCTCGACGGTGACGGCGATGTACGGGAACGACTTGTCGTCGCGCAGGCGCACGTTGAACGGCGGCCGGTGGCGCTTGACGAGGTTCTGCTCGAGGTGCAGCGCCTCCACCTCGCTCGAGGTGACGATCGTCTCGATCTGCTCGACCCGCGAGGCCATGTGGCGGATTCCCTGGCGGGTGTCGCTCGAGCCGGCCTGGAAGTACGAGCGCACGCGCGGGCGCAGCGACTTCGCCTTCCCCACGTAGAGGACCTCGCCCCCGTCGTCGCGGAACAGGTAGACGCCCGGCTGCGTGGGCACGAGCCGGAGCTGTGCCTCGATGCGGTCGGCTGCCATCCCAGCGGCAGGGTACTCTGGGGCCGCGTGCGGGGTCTCGTCTGCGTTTTGCTGGTGTTCTTGGCCTTCGCCGCGCCCGCGTGGGCCGGCGGGCCGTACATGCTCGTCGGCGCCGCGGAGGACGTCGGGAAGTCGCACGACTACGCGTTCGCGAAGGCCGAGATGGATCGCGCCCGGCTCGCCGGCCTCGACACGATCCGGCTGACCCAGACCTGGGTCCGGAACCAGACCGCGCTCGGCCCCACCGACCAGATCACGCTGGGGAACGCGATCGCGGCCGCCCAGTTCAGCGGCCTGCGCGTCGTGCTCTCGATCTTCCCGTACGGGTCGAGCGTGACGCCCCTCACCGACCAGGATCGCGCCGACTTCGCGGCGTTCGCGGCCGACCTGGCACGGCGCTACCCGCTCGTCCACGACTTCATCGTCGGCAACGAGCCGAACCTGAACCGCTTCTGGCTGCCCCAGTTCGGGCCGGAGGGCGAGGACGCGGCGGCGCAGGGCTACGAGTCGCTGCTCGCCACCACCTACGACTCGTTGAAAGCCGTCCGCCCCCACTCGACGATCTACGGCGGCGCGCTCGCTCCCCGCGGTGTCGACAAGCCGGGCACGAAGCGCGACACGCACTCGCCGACCTCGTTCATCGCCGACCTCGGCGCCGCCTACCGCGCGAGCGGGCGCGCCGTCCCGATCATGGACGCGTTCGCGTTCCACCCCTATCCCGAGAACTCCGCGATCGGCCCGGACTTTCCGCATCCGCTCTCGAGCTCGATCGGGCTCGCCGACTACGACAAGCTCGTGGGCCTGCTCGGCAGCGCGTTCGACGGCACCGCGCAGCACGGATCCTCGCTGCCGATCCTCTACGACGAGTTCGGGATCGAGAGCGTAATCCCCGCCGCGAAGGCGCCGCTGTACACCGGCACCGAGCCGGCGACGACGAAGCCGGTCGCCGAGGCGACGCAGGCGCAGATGGTGACGCAGGCGCTGCAGATGACGTTCTGCCAGCCGACGGTGATGGGGATCCTGCTGTTCCACGTCCAGGACGAGGCGTCCCTCGCCGCCTGGCAGTCGGGCGAGTACTACGTCGACGGCACCCCGAAGAGCTCCCTGCCGGCGATTCGCGACGCGGCCGACGCGGTGCACCGGGGCGTGATCTCGACGTGCCCGGGCCTGAAGCTGACCCCGAAGGTATCCTTCCGCGCGGCGAAGCCGACCAAGGCGGGCGCACGCGCGCTGCTCACGTGTTCGGTCGACTGCCGGTATCGGATCACGGTCGACGGACGCCACCCCGTGACGGGAACGGCCCTCGGGCGCGTGCGGACGGTCGTCGTCGTCCCGCTCCGTCTCTCTGCCGGACGGCACCGCCTGTCCCTGACCGCCTCGGCGACGACCAACGCCGGGTCGCGGGTCACGCGGGCGGTAACGTTCCGGGCATGAGCCGCGTGGTCGAGTCGAGCGGTCAATACGTCGCGTACACGTTCTTCCGGGTCGACCGGGCCTGGCGGCGCCTGTCGATCGAGGAGCGCGCGGCGGGCAAGGACGCGTTCGCCGAGGTGCTGGAGGAGTGGGCGCCGCGCTACTCGCACCTGCGGGCCTACTCCACCACCGGCGTCCGTCCCGAGACCGACTTCTTCCTCTGGAAGATCACGGAGCGGTACGAGGACCTGGGCGAGCTGGGCGCGGCGCTGAACGCGACGCCACTCGCGTCGTGGCTCGACACGCCGTACTCCTACCTCGCGACCACGAAGGCCTCGCAGTACACCTCGGCGCGCCGTGCGCGGAAGATCACGCCGAAGGGGTCGCCGTACCTGGTCGTCTACCCGTTCGTGAAGGTCCGTCCGTGGTACGAGGTGCCGGAGGACGACCGGCAGCGCGCGATGGACGAGCACATCACGATCGGCCGCGAGGAGTTCCCGGGCATCCACAACCACACGACCTACTCGTTCGGCATCGACGACCAGGAGTTCATGACGGCGTTCGAATGCGACGAGCCCGCCGACTTCATGCACCTGATGCTGCGCCTCCGCTACTCGGAGGCGTCACGCTATACCGAGCGCGACACGCCGATCTTCGTGGGTCAGCACGTTCCGATCCGCGAGGCGCTCGACCGGCTGGACGGCGCCTCGGCGCTCGTCGGGCAGCCTCAGTAGTACGACTTCTGCCGGCGCCAGGTGCTGAAGCCGACGTAGCCGCACGCCGCGGCGACGACGATGAACGCCAGGAAGTCCACGCCCGCCGGATGGGCGAGCATCACCCAGCCGATGTCGACGACGAGCAGCGCCACCGCTCCGTAGAAGACGCCCGAGGCCAGGCCGGGCCACGTCGCGATCTCGCGGCGGCCGAAATCACGCCAGGCGAAGTAGGCGACCACGGCGATCGCGAGCACGAACGCCACTCGCAGAAGCGTGCCCGCCGTCGCGAGCGCCGTCTCCTGGTTGAGCACCACGATCAGCAGCGCGACCACCGCGAGGATCGCCAGGTTGCGGACGAAGGGGCTGATTCGGCTCATGCCGTCATCCAAGCACGAACGCCGAGGGCGGCGGCGAGCAGCGTCGCGACGGCGAACCACGTGAGGCGGGCCCGGGGCTCTGCCGGCGCGTACAGCCACGGCGAGAGCACCGCCAGCAGCGCGATCGTGCCGTAGGCGTAGTGCAGGTGGTCCTTTGCTCGGTGATGACCCGACAGCAGCAGCAGGCCGAGCGCGACCTGCGCCACGAGCAGCGTCTGTGCCAGCGCCAGCAGGTGCGTCACGGCCCCTCCCGCCCGCCGGCGGCGCGCCCAGAATGCCGCCGCCGAGGCGGCGAGGCAGATCGCGATCAGCACGAACGCGTTGACGTGATGAGCGGTCAGCACCGGCGCCCGCACAGTACATTCCTGCGTTTTCCCGGAGCGCGAGCGGAGATCCAGGTCGGGTGAGCTGGAACACCCGCCATCTCGTCGAGTCCCATCCGAAACGGCTCGCGGCGCTCACCGCGCTCGCGGCGGTGCTCTACATGGCGGCCGGAGTCGGGATGGCCTACGTCGCGGGCTTCGACGACGTCCACCGCCTGCTCGTCCGTCCGCACTGGGCGTGGCTCGGCGCCTCGTTCGCCGCGACCGCCGTCTCGTTCGTGGGCTACTACTTCGGCCACCGCGGCGTCTCGGAGGTCGAGCGCGGACCCGCCGAGCTCGACCTGCGCTCGCGGCTCGCGGTGGTCGCGGCGGGCTTCGGCGGCTTCCTCGCACAGGGCGGCTCCGGCCTGGACGAGTTCGTGATGCGTGCGGGGGGCGCGTCCGAGCGCGAGGCGAAGGTGCGCGTCACGCAACTCGCCGGGCTGGAGCACGGCGTGCTGGCGCTTCCCTGCAGCATCGCGGCGATCGGGCTGCTGATCGTGGGAGCGAAGAAGCCGCCGCCCGACTTCACGTATCCATGGGCGATCCTGCCTGCGCTCGGCTTTGCGATCGCCTTCTGGGCCGCCCCCCGCTATCGCGAGCGGTTCCGGGGGCGCGAGGGCTGGCGCGGGATGCTCTCCGTGCTGCTCGACGCCGTGCACCTGATCGGCGTGATGTTCTCCTCGCCGGGACGCCGCTGGCTCGAGGTGGGCGGGATGCTCGTCTTCTGGCTCGCCGACATGCTCGCGCTCTGGGCCGCGATGGCCGGCTTCGGGTTCCACATGGGCGGCGCGGCCGTCGTGATCGCCTTCGGGACGGCGATGATCGTGACGCGCCGGACCGGGCCTCTGGGCGGTGCGGGCCTGCTCGGCGTGGCGCTGCCGCCGACGCTCTGGGTCTGCGGCGCCCCGTGGGCGCCGGCCGTTCTCGGCACCTTCACGTACCGGTTCTTCACCCTCTGGGTGCCGCAGCCGCTGTCGTTCGTCGCGCTGCCGCGGCTGCGTGCCCTGCTCGACCGCTCACGGGAGCCGCAGGCGCAGGGTGCTTCCTAGCGGGTAGGCTCGCGCGTGTGGTGAGCGAGGGCGAGACGGCGCCGGACTTCACGCTCGCGGCCGACTCCGGAGCCGAGGTGACACTCTCCGCCCTGCGCGGCAAGCCGGTCGTCCTCTACTTCTATCCCAGGGACGACACGCCGGGCTGTACGACGCAGGCCTGCGGGATCCGCGACGCGTACGCCGAGTTCGAGCGCGCCGGCGCCGTCGTCCTCGGCATCTCGCCGGACGACGAGCGTTCGCACGTCAAGTTCCGCGACAAGTACGACCTCCCGTTCACCCTGCTCGCCGATCCCGAGCACGAGGTGGCGGAGCGCTACGGCGTCTGGGGCGAGAAGCGCTACATGGGCCGCACGTACATGGGCGTCGCGCGCACGACCTTCGTGATCGGCGCCGACGGCACGGTGCAGCGCGTGCTCGAGAACGTGAAGCCGGCCACGCACGCAGACGACGTGCTCGCCGTGCTCGCAGGCTAGACAACCGTCAGCCGCTCGAGCAGCGAGGCGGCGTCGCGGCTCGCCACCAGCACGGTGACGCGGTCGCCCTCCTCGAGCACGAGGTCCGACGCCGCCTCGAGCTCCGCGTCGTCCCGCACGAGCCCGAGAATCACCGCCGACGGCGGCCAGGAGACGTCACCGAGCCGTGAGCCGAGGATCGGCGCGTCCTTGCGCAGCTCGACGTCGACGAGGCGATGTCCGCGCAGCACGTTCAGGCGCGAGGCTCGTCGCTTGCGGGGCAGCGGCCCCACGGCCGGGCCCACGGGACGGCCGCCTCCCTGGAGCGTGTCCTCGATGCGGCCGTGGTAGGTGCGGAGCAGGTCGAACTGTGTGATCCAGCCCACCACCTGGCCTTCGCGATCGTCGACGACCGGCAGGCCCGAGCGGGCGCGGACGAGCGCGGAGAGCGCCCGCTCCAGCGTCTGGTTCGCCCGCAGGGGCGTCGTCTCCCGCGCCAGGTCGGCCGCGGTGGCGTCGAGCGCGTTGTCGCGCATCGCCTGCTCCACCTCGGTCGCCGAGACCGTCCCGCGGTAGACACCGTCCTCGTCGATCAGCGGCATGCCCTCGCTGCCGCTCTCGCCGAGCAGGCTGATCACCTCGAGGAGCGGCATCTCCGGGTCGACGGACTCCGGAACGGCCTGCATGGCGTCGCGGACGTGGAGGGAGCGCATCAGGTTCGCGCCCCGTCCCGCCAGTAGCTCGACCCCGCGCCGGCGCAGCTTGAGCGTGTAGATCGTGTCGCGCGAGAGCAAGCTCGAGACGCCGGTGGCGATCGCGACCGCCGACATCAGCGGCAGGATGATGCGGTAGTCGCCCGTCAACTCGAAGATGATGATCACGCCGGTGATCGGCGCGCGGGCGGCGGCCGCGAACACTGCCCCCATGCCCACCAGGCCGTACGCACCCGGCAGCGCGGTCGTCCCGGGGACGATGTGCGGCACGGCGACCCCGAACGCGGTGCCCACCATCGCCCCCATGAAGAGCGACGGCGCGAAGACGCCGCCCGAGCCGCCGATGCCGATCGTCAGGCTCGTCGCGACCAGCTTCCCGCCCAGCAGCAGCAGCAGGAACCAGACCGCGTAGCCACCCCGGATCGCGTGCTCGAGCGGCGGGTAGCCGACGCCGTACAGCTCCGGCACCGCCAGCAGGAGCAGGCCGAGCAGCAGCCCGCCGACGGCCGGCCGCAGCCATTCGGGGCCGCGCCAGATCCGGTCGGCAGCATCCTCGGTCCCGTAGAGGATCCGGATGAAGGCGACGCCGACGAGTGCCGCGAGCAGCCCGAGCACGAGGTAGAGCGGGTACTCCCAGCCGGACTGGATGTGGAAGGCTGGCAGGCGCAGGAACGGGCTCGAGCCGAACGCGGCGCGGCCGATGATGTCGGCGACGAACGACGAGAGCACGACGACCCCGAACGACTCTGCCTCGAAGTCGCGCAGGATCATCTCGAGCCCGAAGAAGGTGCCGGCGATCGGCGCGTTGAAGGTCGCGCTGATCCCGCCGGCGGCTCCGCAGGCGACGAGGATGCGCAGGCGCGACTCGGACAGTCGCACGATCTGCCCGAACGTCGACCCGAGCGCCGAGCCGATCTGCACGATCGGGCCCTCGCGACCGACCGACCCGCCGGAGCCGATGCAGAGCGCGGAGGCGAGCGACTTGACGACGGCCACCTGCGGCCGGATCCGCCCGCCACGCTCGGCGACCGCCAGCATCACCTCGGGGACGCCGTGGCCGCGCGCCTCGCGCGCGAACACGTGGATGAGGGGGCCGTAGAGCAGGCCGCCGACCACCGGGACGAAGGCGACGAACCAGAAGCCGACGCCGGGCTGGCCGCCGTAGGAGGCGTGACCGGCGCCGGCGTAGTCGTCGTGACCGGTGAAGAGCCGCGTGAACCCGAGGATCAGGTACCGGAAGGCGACGGCACCGGCGCCGGCGCCGGCACCGACGACCAGTGCGAGCACGACCAGGCCACCGGGCGTCCCACGCAGCCAGTCCCAGCCTCGGGCGATCGGGCTGGCGGGGAGGTAGCGGGGCGCGCGGGACCGTCCCGCCGCCGCCACCTCTCAGCCCAGAGCGACGGTGGTCTCGTCGCGCGAGGAGGCGTAGTCGTCGCCCAGCTTCGCGCGAAGCGTCTGCTCCAGCTCACCGCTCTGCTCGAGCTCCTCGACGATGTCGGCACCGCCGACGAGCTCACCCTTGACGAACACCTGCGGGATCGTCGGCCAGCCGGAGATCGACTGGAGCTCCTGGCGGATCTGCGGGTCGGGCAGAACGTCGACGGCCGTCACCGGCGCGCCGGCCCGGCGCAGCGCCTGCAGCGCGCGGTCGGAGTTCCCGCACATCACGAACGACGGCGTCCCCTTCATGAAGAGCGCCACCTCCGAGCCCTCGATCACGTCCTTGATCCTGTCGCTGTAGCTCACGTCGGTCCTTTCGTCTTGATGCGAAGTTCGTGGATCGTCCCGTCGGCGAGCGGCTCCGACAGCGCCTCGTAGACGCGGCGGTGCTGCTCGACCAGCGAGAGCCCCGCGAGCGACGGCGCCGTCACGACCACCTGGAAGTGGTCGCCGCCGCCGGTGCGATCGACCACGTCGAGCTTCGTCGCGTCCGGGAAGGCGCGCTCGAGCAGCTCGTTGAGCCGGTCGGTGCTCACTTCTCGATCGTACCCAGCGAGAGCTGGTCGCCCGGCCGGATCCCCTCTGCCGCCCCCTCGGCGAGCTCGATCACGATCTTCGCGCCACGGCGCGACGCCATCCGCCACGGCCGCAGACCGTGGACGACGTCGAGCACGACCAGCTCGCGGTCGCAGAACACCGCGTCGATCGCGAACCGCATGAAGAACATGTGGATCGACCCGGCCGGACGAAAGAGCATGCCCTCGTCCGGGTCGAGCGACGACCTGCCGAGCAGGCCGCGGAGCCGGGTCCACGGCTTGACGGCGAGCGACAGCCGCTCGCAGACCACCTGCCCGTCCGATTGCCTCAGCGATGTTGCCCGCATTGGGTACAGCTCCTACCCCGTCGGAGTGATCTTCGCTCTTTCGCCGCAAGATTCCCGCTCCCTTCGGCTTCTTCATCAACGCACGTCGCTCGAACGTCGTCCCGCCGAGGAACTGGAAGGAGGTGTACGTCCATGAAGCTTCGTGACCTGATCGAGCTGGTGCGCATCCAGCTCACCGGCGAGGAGGGCCAGACGATGGCCGAGTACGGGATGCTCGTCGCGCTCATCGCGGTGATCGCCGCGGTCGGTGTCGGCGTCTTCGGAGGCTCACTCAACAGCTTCTTCAACGGCCTGGGGACCAGCCTCGGGCTGTAGGACGCAGTAGGCGGGCCCTCACCGCCCTGGGGGCCCGCCGTTCCACTCACCACGACGCACCACCCACACACATGCCGCAAACACACCGCCGCCACTTCGCCCAGATCGACCCCGCCGACGAGCAGGGCCAGACGATGACCGAGTACTCGCTCCTCGTCGCCCTGATCGCCGTCACCGTCGCCGTCGCCGTCCCCGCGGTCGGCAGCGCGGTCTCCGGGCTGATCGGCCAGGCGAGCGCCTTCTTCGGAGGCTGACCGTGCCGCTCACCACGCACCTGCGCCGCGAGGACGGCCAGGCGGCCGCGGAGATGGCGATCGTCCTGCCGATCCTGATCGCAGTGCTCCTGGCGATCGCGCAGTTCGGGATCGCCCTCAACAACTACCTGACGCTCACCGACGCGACGCGCACCGGCGCGCGCAAGGCAGCCGTCTCCCGCTTCACGGGCGACAACGGGTCGGCGGCGGCGGCGCTCGTCAAGTCGTCGGCCTCGTCGCTCGATCAGTCGAAGCTGAACGTGACGGTCACCGCGACGAACTGGACCGTGCCAGGCAGCGACGTCACCGTCACCGCCACCTACCCGTATTCCATCGACATCCTCGGCTGGGTCGTCCAGTCGGGGACGATCACGAGCACCACGAAGGAGCGCCTCGAATGAACCGCCTCCGGGACGAACGGGGTCAGGTCACCGTGCTCGCTGCAGTCTTCATGGTCGCGATCCTCGGGCTCGCAGGCGTCGTGATCGACGTCGGCTCGTGGTTTCGCCAGCAGCGCGAAGCGCAGTCGACGGCCGATGCCGCGGCGCTGGCCGGCGCCCAGGCTCTTCCCGGAGACACGGCGACGGCACACACACTCGCTACCGACTTTGCGAGCCGAAACGGCGGCAGCTCCGGCGTCTCGATCACCTTCGGCTCGAAGTTCACGCCACAGGACATGATCACGGTCGATTCGGCCCGGCCGGCTGCGGGATTCTTCTCGCGGCTCTTCGGGATCACGACGATCACCACTCGGGCCCACGCCTCGGCGGTTGCCGAGATCCCGACGGCCGCGACCTACGTCGCACCGATCGCCGTCAACATTCTCCACCCCTATCTCTCCGGTCCCGGCTGCCCGTGCTTCGGGGTTCCCACGACGATCCCGCTCGGCAAGAAGGGCGTCCCGGGCGCGTTCGGGATGATCGACCTCAATCAGTCGCACAACGGCAACACGGGCACCTCGACCCTCGCGGACTGGATCCTGAACGGGTTCGACGGCTACCTCGCCCCCGGCAACTACGACTCCGATCCGGGAGCCAAGTTCAACTCGTCCCAGATCCAGACGGCACTGCAGGAACGGTATGGCACGGACCTCCTGTTCCCGATCTACGACCAACTCACGGGCAACGGGTCGAACGCCGTGTACCACATCGTCGGCTGGGCGTCCTTCCACCTGACGCTCTCGCAGGCGAACGGATCGAACGGGACGTTGAGCGGCTACTTCGACCGAACGATCTGGGACGGGATCGTTTCGACCTCCGGCCCCGACTCGTCGATCCCCGATCTCGGGGTCTACTCCGTCGCCCTCGTCAACTAGCGAAGAAGGAACCTCTCCCCATGACCTACCGAGTCAGAAACATCGCCATTGCCGTCGGGCTCGCGCTCGTGGCGGCGCTCCTGACGACCTTCTACGTCGCGAACTACAAGCGCCACGTCCGTCAGAGCGAAAGCACCGTCACGATCTACGTCGCGACGAAGGACATCCCCCAGGGAACCTTGGGCTCCGACCTCGTCAAGCACGGCTTCATCGGCCCGGCCGAGGTCGCCCAGCGCACGGTCGTTCCCGGCGCGATCTCGAGCCCCAACCAGGTGCGCAACCTGATCACCAGTCAGGACGTCTACCGCGGCGAACAGATCTCGCTGCGGCGGTTCGCGAACCATGCCGAGCAGGGCGTCCGCGTGCAGCTGCACGGGACGCTGCGCGCGCTTTCGCTGCCCGGCACCCCGAACGAGCTGCTGTCCGGCACGCTCAAGGACGGCGACCACGTCGATCTGGTGGCCAACCTGAAGACCGGCGACTGCTCGACGTGCTTCGCCGTCCGTGACGTCGCCCGCAACCTACTCGTCCTGCACGCGCCCACCGCGAACACCGGCTCGAAGCTCTCGTCCCCGAGGACGGACAGCTCGGTGCTGCTCGCGGTCTCCGACGCCAGGCAGGAGCAGAAGATCTGGTACGCGGTCGAGAACTCCGCCGGGTGGTCGCTCGCGTTGCGCCCGGTCGCCAATGCCACGGACGCCCCGGTCGGCGTCGAGGACCTCAAGTCGGTCATGAAGGACGGAACCAGATGAGCACCCCAGAGACCAAGGCCATCCGCATCTACTTCACCGGAGACTGCGACGGGTTCGCCGAGCTCCGCGAGTCGCTCGGCCGCCATGCCGATCTCGAGGTGATCGGCGCGAGCGAGCACGTCGGCCAGGCGACGGGCGCGCTCGCCGGCGGCCACCTCGACTGCATCCTCCATGCGACCCGCTCCGACGCCTTCCCGGCGACCGAGCTCGCGGCGATCCGGGAGCAGACGCGCGCCCCGGTCGTGCTGGTCGCGGCCGGCGTCGCAACCGCGATCCTCGAGGGAGCCCTCGATGCCGACGTCGCCGACGTACTGCTCCTGCCGCAGCTCGTCGAGAACGTCGTCTTCGTGATCCGCAAGGCGGCCCACGCGAAGCGCGCGGTGCCCAACGTGACGCGGGCGCGGCTCGGCCGCGTGATCACCGTCTTCTCGCCGAAGGGCGGCACGGGCAAGACCGTCACCTCGTCGAACCTCGCGACCGCGATCGCCCGGCAGGGACGGAAGACCCTGCTGCTCGATCTCGACCTGCAGTTCGGCGACGCGGCGATCGTGATGGGCATCGAGCCCGAGAAGACGATCTACGACCTCGTCGTCGCCCCGGGCGAGCTGGACTTCGAGAAGCTCGCCGGGTACACGACCAAGCATCCGTGCGGGCTCGACGTGTTGCCGGCGCCGCTGCGCCCGGAGGACGCCGAGCTCGTGACGGAGTCGAAGATCACCCGGCTGCTCGAGGTGGCGCGGGAGTGCTACGACGTCATCGTCGTCGACACGTCGCCGTTCTTCCACGGCCCGATGCTGGCGACGCTCGACCGCACCGACGAGCTGCTCGTGCTGTGCGGGCTCGACGTGCCGACGCTGAAGAACGTGCGGCTCGCACTGCAGACGCTCGAGCTGCTCTCGTTCCCGACGAGCCGCATCCGCTTCGTCCTGAACCGCGCGAACACCAAGGTCGGCCTCTCCAAGCACGAGGTCGAGAGCGCACTGAAGCTCGAGGTGAAGCTGGAGCTGCCGTCGGATCGCGCAGTGCCGATCTCCGTCAACCAGGGAGCGCCCGCCGTGCTCCACGACTCCGGCTCCGACTTCGCGAAGGCGATCGAGGTGCTCGCGAAGGCGGTGCTGCCGCAACAGGGCTCGGTCAAGCGGCGGCGGCGCCTGAGCCTCTCGAGGAGCTGACATGGGGCTTCACGATCGCCTCTCCCGCCAGGGCGACACCCCGCCGCCGCTGACCGTCGTCGGAGAGAGCCGGCCGGCACCGGTGCTGATCGAGGATCCGTACGCCGAGCTGAAGGCCCGCGTGCACCACCAGTGCATCGCCAAGCTCGGGACGGAGCTCTTCAAGCATGACGGCGGCACCGACATCTCCGACCAGGTCTACCGCGCCGTCACGGAGGAGCTCGCGCTCGACCGGACGCCGCTGACCCGCGAGGAGCGGCGCGAGATCGTCCGCCAGCTGACCGACGACATCCTGGGCTACGGGCCGATCGAGCCGCTGCTGCGCGACGACTCCGTGACCGAGGTGATGGTCAACGGGGTCGACAAGGTCTACGTGGAGCGCGGCGGCAAGCTCGAGCGCACCGACGTGCGCTTCGTCGACGACTCGCACGTGATGCGGATCATCGACAAGATCGTCTCGCAGATCGGCAGGCGCGTCGACGAGGCCTCGCCGATGGTCGACGCCCGCCTGCCGGACGGCAGCCGCGTGAACGCGATCATCCCGCCACTCGCCCTGCGTGGACCGACGCTGACGATCCGGAAGTTCTCGCGCGACCCCTACACGGTCAACGACCTGATCTCCTTCGGCACGCTCACCGCCCGTTCGGCCCAGTTCCTCGGCGCCTGCGTCAAAGGGAAGCTGAACATCCTCATCTCCGGCGGTACCGGCACCGGCAAGACGACGACGCTGAACGCGATGAGCGCGTTCATCCCCGGCGACGAGCGGATCGTCACGATCGAGGACGCCGCCGAGCTCCAGCTCCAGCAGGACCACGTGATCACGCTCGAGGCCCGGCCGCCGAACATCGAGGGCGTCGGCGAGGTGAAGATCCGCGAGCTCGTCCGCAACGCCCTGCGCATGCGGCCCGACCGGATCATCGTCGGCGAGGTTCGCGGCGCCGAGACGCTCGACATGCTCCAGGCGATGAACACGGGCCACGAGGGCTCGCTGACGACGATCCACGCCAACTCGCCCCGCGACGCGCTCGCCCGCCTCGAGACGCTGGTCCTGACCGCCGGCGTCGAGCTGCCGCACCGCGCGATCCGCGAGCAGATCGCCAGCGCCTTCGACCTGCTCGTGCAGATCCAGCGCCTCGTCGACGGCTCCCGCCGGATCACCCACATCTCCGAGGTGCTCGGGATGGAGGCGGACGTCGTCACGCTCCAGGACGTCTTCGTCGCCTCGCCTCCGGGCGAGGGCGAGGCTTACAGCGGCGCCCACCGGCTGCTCTCGCCGCTGCGGGCCACCGGCCTGAAGCCGCACTTCCTGGAGAAGCTCGCGTCGAACAACGTCGTCCTCCCGCCCACCTTCTTCACGGGCGACGATCCCGAGCAGCTACGCGCGTCGTTCGCGGCGGCGGGATTCGGTGGTGGCTACGAGTGACGCGCCGTCCCCTGCGCGCGCTGCCGGTCGCCGCCGCGGCACTCGTCCTCGTCTCGACCGCCTCGGCCGGGATCCGGCTGCAGTCGGTCGACACGAGCGGCTTCCCCCGCGTGCGCGCGACGGTCGTCGTGCCGCTCGGCGCCCCGGCCGCCGACCCTGACGGAGAACGGAGCCCCCGTGGCGGGATACTCGGCCGTCAACCTCGGCCGGGAGAAGGCGCTCGTGCTCGCGCTCGACCGGTCGCAGTCGATGCGCGGCAGGCCGCTCGCGGCCGCCGTCGCGGCCGCGCAGTCGCTCGCCGGCTCCGCACGGGCCCGCGACCACGTCGGCGTCGTCGCGTTCGGCCGGGACGCGATCGCGCTCACCAGCGGCGCCACCGCACCCTCGGACGCTCGCGCCGCCCTCGACGGCCTTGCCGTCGACGCCAAGAGCGGCACCGCGCTCTACGACTCGATCGTCCTTGCCGCCGAGCAGCTCTCGAGCGACCCGCGGCCGGGCCGCGCGCTCGTCGTCGTCACCGACGGACAGGACGTCTCCAGCTCGCACACGCTCGAACAGGCCGTCCGGGCCGCCCATGCGGCCCGCGCCGCGGTCTATGCGATCGGGATCGCCGGGCCGGGCTTCACGCCCGACACGCTCCGGGCACTTGCGCGAGAAACGGGTGGCTCGTACCGGCAGGCACGGAGCCCGAGGGATCTCGCCGGCCTCTATTCCTCGCTCGGACACGAGCTGGCGCGCACGTGGCAGCTCTCGTACGTCACCGCCGCCCGGCCCGGCGCGACGATCGACCTGGCCGCGACCGTCCCCGGCGCGGGCACCGCCCGCTCCGAGCTGACCGTCGGCCGGCCACAGCGCGGCGGCGGCCTCCCCGACCGTGCTGATCCCGTCACTCGGCTACTCGACGATGGGAACGGTCATGGTCGCGTTCTTCACCGGCCTGCTCGTCCTGGGTGCCTGCCTGTTCTGGTTCGCCTCGCGGCGCACGTCCCGGCTGCACGCGCGAATCGAGCCGCACCTCTTCCCCGTCGCAAACGCGAGCAGGGCCAGGCGGCACAGCGACCGCGAGGCCGCCCGGCGGCGGGTCGCCGACGGCCTCGAGAGCATGCTCGGCGACCTCCGCCAGTTCAAACGCCTGCAGCTGCAGCTCGAGCGTGCCGACCTGCCGCTGCGGGCCGGCGAGCTCGTCGCGCTCGCAGGCATCGGCACGGTCGTGTTCGGGCTCGCGGGCGCCGTGTCCGCTTCGTCGACGATCGTGATCCTGATCGCGATGGCGGTCGGCGGCGGTCTGCCGATCGGCTACGTCTGGTTCCGCGCCGGTGCTCGGATCAGGCGCTTCGAGGAGCAACTTCCCGACATCCTGATCACGATCTCGGCCTCGCTGAAGGCAGGCCACAGCTTCCGTCAGGGCATCCAGTCGGTCGTCGAGGAGGGCTCCGAGCCGGCCGCGAACGAGTTTCGCCGCGTGATCACCGAGACCCAGCTCGGCAAGCCGATGGACGACGCGCTCGGCGACCTGGCGGCGCGGGTCGGGTCGCGGAATCTGACCTTCGTGATCAACGCGGTCACGATCCAGCGTCAGCTGGGCGGCTCGCTGGCCGGGCTGTTCGACATGGTCGCCGACACCGTCCGGCAGCGGCAGCAGTTCGGCCGCAAGGTGAAGGCGCTGACCGCGATGGGGCGCATGTCCGCCTACGTGCTCGTCGCGCTGCCGTTCGGGGTCGCCCTGATGATCACCGCGATGAACCCGAACTACATGTCACCGCTCTACCACTCATCGGCAGGTCAGAAGATGATCGCCACCGGCCTCACGATGATCGCCGTCGGCAGCCTGCTCCTCAAGAAGATCGTGGCATTCAAGGGGTGAGCCAATCGTGATGATCCTCGTTCTCGCCGTCCTCTTCACCGGCGGCGCCGCCTTCCTCGTCGGCGAAGCCGTCACCTATCCCGCGCGCGTCCGCGCCCGCTCGATCAAGCGGGCAGCCGAGTACGGCTCGGTGCGGATCCCGAAGAACGAGCAGGAGACCCTGCAGTTCCGCGAACGCGTGGTGGCACCGGCGGCGGCACGCCTCGCCGCGATCCCGCTGAAGCTGCTGCCGCGGACGAATCTCGAGGCGATCCAGGCGCGGCTCGTCGCCGGCGGCCTGAATCAGCGCCTCAAGGTGAAGACGTTCCTCGCGTTCAAGGGGGGTGCGGCGATCGCCGGCTGCTTCGTCGCGCTGCTCCTCGCGACAGCATCACCGGCGATGGGCCTGCTCTTCATGCCCGCCTTCGCGGCGATCGGGCTGATCGCGCCCGAATGGGTGCTCTCGGCCCGCATCCGCTCGCGCCGTGAGCAGATCCGCGGCGAGCTGCCGGACGCGCTCGACCTGCTCGCCGTCAGCGTCGAGGCCGGCCTCGGCTTCGACGGCGCGGTCACCAAGCTGACGGAGCACATGGACGGCCCGCTCGTCGACGAGTTCGCGATCACGCTCAGCGAGATCCGCGTCGGCGAGTCGCGTCCCGTCGCGCTGCGCAAGCTCGCCGAGCGCGTCGACGCGCCCGAGCTGTCGAACTTCGTCCGCGCGGTCATCCAGGCCGACCAGCTCGGCATCTCGCTGGGCCGGATCCTGCGCGTGCAGGCCGCGGACACCCGAGTCCGGCGTCAGACGGCTGCCGAGGAGAAGGCGATGAAGGCGCCGATCAAGATGCTCTTCCCCACCGTGTTCATGATCTTCCCGGCGATGTTCATCGTCGTCCTCGGGCCCGCGTTCCTGAACATCATGAAGGTGTTCAAGTAATGGCTCCCGAGACCGAGAAGGGCTTCGGCACCGGCCTGCGGTCGCTGCTCGAGCGCAAGCAGAACGGGGGCATCGTCGAGGTCCCGCCCGAGGAGGAGGCCCAGGCTCCGGCAGCCGAGTCCCGCGAGCCACGTCGAGGTGATCGTGCACGGGGTCGTCCCCGAGCTCGACAACGCCCGGATCGAGCTGCAGGCCGCCCTCGAGCGGGAGCAGGCGCTGCGCGAGGAGGTGCACGCCGCCTGCCGGGCCGTGGCCGAGCGCGAGACCGAGCTGGAAGTCTGGACGCAGGAGCTGCAGGACCGCGAGCAGGCGCTCGCCGCACGCAGCGAGGAGCTCGAGCGGGAGCACCATGCGCTCGTCGAGCGGCACACGGAGATCGTGGCCGAGTACGCACGCGTCCAGGAGCTCAGCTCCCATACGGAGAACCGCGTCGAGGAGCTCGAGACCGCGGAGCGCGACCGCGCCGAGGCCGCGGCGCAGATCGCCAAGCAGGTCGCCGAGGTCTCGGAGCGCGAGCGGGAGCTGAAGCGCGAGCGGGCGGCGTTCGAGGCCCGGCAGCAGGAGGCGGAGGCACGGCTGTCCGCCCGCGAGCTCGCGGTGCGCGAGCGCGACGCGACCGTCGCCGCCCGCGAGCGGACCGTCAGGGACACCGAGACCGAGCTCGCCGGAGCGCGGGTGCGCGTCGAGGCGCGCGAGACCGCACTCGCCGCCACCGAGGCTCGCCTCGGCCGGGAGTCGGCCGCACTCGACGAGCGCCGGGCGGCGGTCGAGCAGTCGCTCGACGACCGCGCGCGGGTCGTCGCCGAGAGCGAGGCGGCGCTGCAGGCCTGGGAGCAGCGGCTGCGCCACGAGGCCGAGCGGATGCAGGACGAGCGGGCCGAGCACGGCGTCACCTCGCAGGACGCCTTCGCCCTGATGACGGAGCTCGAGGCCCGCGAGGCGATCCTCTCGCAGCGCGAGGCGGAGCTGATCGACGCGCAGTCGCGGCTCCAGGCGGCCGAGTCGGATCCGCACCGGCTGCGTGAGCTCGACGAGCGCGAGGCGGAGCTCGTCGCGAAGGAGGCGGAGCTCACCCGCCGTCTCGCCGGCGCCGCCCGCGAGGAGCGCGACAACGACCTGGTCGACCAGCTCCGGGCCGAGCTTCGCAAGCGAGAGGACGAGCTGACCGCCAGGGAGAAGTACTACTCCGAGCGGCACGAGCGGCTCGAGTCGCGGGAGGAGCGGCTGCAGCGGCTGGAGCGCGAGCTGACCGAGCGGACACGCGAGATCGAGGAGCGGGGCGACGAGTTGCGCGTCGGCCAGGCCCGGGTCGAGGCCGACATCGAGCTGCGCGAGGACCGGCTCGAGGAGCGGCTCGAGGATCTCGAGACGCGCGAGGCGAGGCTCGCCGAGCGCGAGGCCGACCTCGCCCAGTACGTCAACTCCGTGCAGCAGCGCTTCACGGCCGCCTGATCCCGCGAGGGCTACAATGCCGCCGCGCGGATGTGGCGGAATTGGTAGACGCGCACGGTTCAGGTCCGTGTGCCCGTAAGGGCGTGGAGGTTCAAGTCCTCTCATCCGCATTCTGAGAAAGCTCACCGTCCTCACCGTGGCGGCGGCGCTGGCCGCCGTCGCTCTCTCCGGGGACGTCCTCGGCGGTCGCGGCCTCGGGCCGACGACCGAGGTGGTCGTCACCCTGCGTGCCCCGTCGCTGTCGGCGTTCGGCCGGACCCTCCAGTCGGCGTCGCATCGCACCTACGTCCGGCAGATCGACGCCGCCCAGGACGTGCTCGCCGCGCGGATCTCCTCGTCGGTCCCGGCCGCGCGGGTGCGATGGCGCTACCGGCTCGTGGCGAACGGGCTCGCCGTCGCGCTGCCCCGGTCGGAGGTGCCGCGGCTCCGGCAGCTTCCCGGCGTCGCCGCCGTGTGGCCGAACGTCCGCTACCACGCGCTGAGCACGACGGGCGGCGCCGAGCAGATCGGCGCCGACAAGCTCTGGGGCCCGACGCTTGCGACCGCGGGCGAGGGGATGAAGATCGGGATCATCGACGACGGCCTCGACGCGACGAACCCGTACTTCTCGCCGACCGGGCTCGCGTATCCCGCCGGCTTTCCCAGGGGCCAGACGCAGTTCGCGACTCCGAAGGTGATCGTCCAGCGGACGTTCCCGCCGCCCGGGGAGACGCTGGAAGTACGCGAAGTCGCCCTTCGACCCGGTCAACTCGTTCCACGCGACCCACGTCGCGGGGATCGCGGCCGGCGTCCACGGCGCAAACGCGAACGGCGCCGTGATCAGCGGTGTCGCGCCGCAGGCGTACCTCGGCAACTACAAGGCACTGACGGTGCCGACGCCCGGCTTCGGGTCTGGACGGGAACAGCGCCGAGATCGCCGCCGCGATCGAGGCGGCGGTGGCCGACGGGATGGACGCGATCAACCTCTCGCTCGGCGAGCCCGAGGTCGAGCCGTCCCGCGACCTCGTCGTCCAGGCGATCGAGCACGCCGCGGCCGCCGGGGTCGTGCCCGTCGTGGCGGCCGGCAACGACTTCTCGGACTTCGGCTACGGCTCGGTCTCCTCGCCCGGCTCGGCACCGGATGCGATCACGGTCGCCGCCGTCGACGCGCAGAACCGCGTCGCCGACTTCTCCTCGGCGGGGCCGACGCCGGTCTCGCTCGAGCAGAAGCCCGACGTCGCCGCGCCGGGCGTCGACGTCCTCTCCTCCCTACCCCGCAACCAGGGCACCTGGGGCCGCCTGAGCGGCACGAGCATGGCTGCTCCCCACGTCACCGGGGCCACCGTGCTGCTGAAGCAGCGTCATCCCGGCTGGACCGTCGCCCAGATCAAGTCGGCACTCGTGGAGACCGGCGACCCCGCCCACGTCTCCGGTCTCGCCGAGGCGCCGACGACGCGCGAGGGCGGCGGCGTCGTCGACCTCGTCCGGGCCGACGCGCCCCTCGTCTTCGCCTCGCCCACCGGCCTCTCGTTCGGGCAGCTGCTCCCGGGCGTCTCGGCCGGCCGCACCGTCGAGCTCGCGGACGCCGGCGGCGGGGCGGGCGACTGGACGGTCGGCACCCAGATCCAGCAAGGCAGCGGGACCGTGCTGGTACCCGCGACGGTGACGGTGCCGGGGTCGTTGACCGTCACCGCGACTGCCGGACCGACTCCCGGGGACGAGACCGGCTTCATCGTGCTCACCCGCGGCACGGACACCCGGCGGATTCCGTTCTGGTTCGCGAGCTCGGCACCGAAGCTGCGCCTCGAGCAGACGGTCCCCCTCCGTCGCGGCGGCATCCACAGCGGCACGACCTCGGGCGGGGCGCGGCTGGTCTCCTCCTACCGCTACCCGACCGGCGGCGACACGGCGTATCCCGGGCCCGAGCGCGTCTACCGCATCCGGCTCACCGGCAAGCCCGCCAACGCCGGGGTCGCCGTGCTCTCGGGAAGCGCCGTGCCGCACATCACGTTCTGGGGCTCGGAGAATCGCCTTGCGGGCTACACGGCGCTGCCGCTCGACCTCAACCCCTACCGCAAGACCTACGGAGCGCGGCGGCCCGTCTCGGCGGTCGTGCTCCCGGCTCACGGCACCTACGACGTCGTCTTCGACACGCGCGCCGGCCGGGGCGGCCCCTTCACCTTCCGCTACTGGGTGAACGACGTCACACCGCCGAAGGTGAAGGTGGTCTCGAGCACGGGGGCGATCCGGCTCTCGGCCGTCGACCACGGCTCGGGTGTCGATCCCGTCTCGATCCACGCGACCCTCGACGGGCGGCCGGTGGCGACGACGTACCGGAGCGGCTCGATCAGGATCGCCGCGGCACCGGGCCGGCACCGGCTTTCCGTCACGGTCGCCGACTACCAGGAGACGAAGAACATGGAGGACGTGCCGCCGATCCTGCCGAACACGACCGTCCTGACGACGACCCTACGCGTGCGAGGCTCAGCCTCCAAGGCGGCCCGGATGGACCAACGTGCTCAGGACCAGCTAGAGGCTTGATGTGTATTGGGGTGTGCGCGGGGAAGCTCCTGACCAAGCGGATTGGGCGGGGCGAGCGCAGCGCGTAGCGGTGGCTACGGGCAAGCTCGACGCGGCCGAGCCGCGCCGTGTCAGGGGCACCAGCCGCGTATGCCCACAAATGCGCATCAAGCCTCTAGCGGCTTGGCTTGCGCGTCAGTCGCGCTTCGCGCGCGGGTCGTACGTCGGCAGGTTCGCGAGGTCGCGCTCGACCGAGCGGGCGAAGTCGTCGCTCTCGTCGGGCTCGACGACGCGCAGGTGCGTCTTCCGGCGGCGGCGGCGACGCGCGGGCAGCGGCAACGGGCTGCGCCTCTGCCCGACGAGCCGCGGCCATTCGGCCGCGACCACGAGCACGAGCGCGGCCACCAGGAGAGCGATGGCGATCGGGCTCATGCCCCAAGGATAGTCGGCCTTCCGCAAGAATCGTCAGCACGGTGACGAAGCGGTTCCTGCTCCTCGCGGTGCTCGCCCTCACGGGCGCCGCCTGCGGCTCCTCCACGACGAACGCCCCGACCACCACCCGGGGAACGACGACCCGGGGAACGACCCGCCGCAGACGATGGCCGTGACCGTCTTCCGGGTGGAGGGCGACCGGCTGCGCGCCGAGACGGCGCAGGTGCCCCGGTCGGCCGCCGTCGCGGCCGCCTCTCTCCGCGCCCTCGGGCTTGCGGCAGCCGTCACGATCTCGGACGGCACGGCACACGTCTCGCTCGACAGCGTGACGGACGCGCAGACGGCGGAGATCGTCTACACCCTCACGCAGTACGGGTCGATCGAGCGGGTCGACGTCGGCGGCAGGTCGGGGTTGACCCGTGACGACGTCCGCGCCTACGTCCCGCCGATCCTCGTCGAGAGCCCCGCCGACGGCGCCGAGGTGCCGACGACGTTCCACGTCTCGGGAACCGCAAGCGTGTTCGAGGCCACCCTCGTCGTGGAGCTCGTCCGCGACGGAGCCGCGCTCGGGCGCACGACGGTGATGGCGTCGGAGGGCGCGCCGGGGCGCGGCAGCTTCGACGCGACGATGCACGCGACGCCGGGCGCCCTGACGGTGAGGGCGTACTCGCCCTCCGCGGCCGACGGGTCGCCCCAGCACGAGGTCGACGTGCAGGTGACCGTCAAGCCTTGAGCTGCTGGGCGAGCACCCACAGCCCGGCGACGGTGTAGAGCACCATCAGCACGACGAGCGGCGCCTGCGCCCAGACCGCTCGCACCCGGGTCGACCCGCGCAGCGCCAGCCGGTGAGCCGCGAACACCGCTGCCACGTGCCCGAAGACGATCAGGACCACCTGCGTCCACCAGACGCCCGCCGCGGGGGCGATCCCGCGCCAGAGCTCGTACTCGCCCCAGCCGAGTGGGTTCCAGCTGTGCCCGAACGGGTCGACCAGCACTCCGAGCGTCGCCTGGCCGGCGATCAGCAGATACGCGAAGTAGTGCGCGGTGAAGTACACCGCCGCGATCGGGATCAGCGTCGAGGCGTAGGCGCGCGCGTTCCTCCCGGTGACGAGCACGTACGCGGCGACGAAGACCGCGACCACGAACAGCATCGACAGCGTCTGCAGCACCGCGACGTGATGGGCGAGAAACGCCCAGCGCTCCCAGAACCACTGCTGGAACGAGCCGAAGCGATCCGTCTGCGACCACCCGTCGAAGACGACGGTCGACAGGGTGGCGAGCACGAAGGGGCTCCCGCCGACGGGCAGCGCCGGATCGGTGCGGAGCCCGGCGCCGTACGGGCGCAGCCGGGCGTGTCGCTCCTCCCGCGGCGCCGCCGCCCACTCCTCGGGCACGAACGGCCGCAGCTCGAGCGGTGAGAAGCGCGACAGCGTCCGCGCGAACACGCTGAACACCTCGACGTTCCCGAGCCAGGCCTCGGCGCCGTAGACAGCACAGCCGAGGAGCGTCGGCGCCCGCGTAGGCGAGCATGATCAGCGCGAGCGTGTGCGGGTCCTTCGCCTGTCCCCAGATCAGCTCCATCCACGACCAGACGAGGAGCAGCGCCACGGCCGGCCACTGTCCGAGCCACGTCGGATACGGCAGCGGCTCGATCCCGCGACGCGCGAGCGCACGGTCGACCGCCCGCGCCGCGACGTTCAGCGGCGACACCCGCTCCCACACGTTGCCGACCAGCCACGAGACGATCCCCAGGCCCACCCAGAAGTCGACCCAGGTGAGCACGGTCATCGGGTTCTCGAAGAACTCGCGCGACTGCTCGTTCAACGCCCCGATCCCGCCGACGAGCCCCGCGAGCACGAGCAGGCTGCCGATCACGGTCAGCACCGGGCCGAGCGGTCGCGCGAACCGATAGAGGTCGACCCCGCGGCGCTCGACCACCTCGGGGTCGGTGACCGCGAACCCGGCGGCGGGGGCCGACAGCAGCACGGCAGCGCCGCCCGCGGCGACGTAGAGCCAGACCGGGAGCGGGAACTTGTACGAGATCGGAGCGGCGTGGAAGAGCAGGTTCAGCACGCACGTGCAGGCTAGAGGATTGATCGACAGGTCGACCGCTACAATCCGCCCGCTCGGGACTGTCCCCGGTAGCTCAATTGGCAGAGCATCCGGCTGTTAACCGGAGGGTTGTTGGTTCGAGTCCAACCCGGGGAGCTGAGGGAGAGAAGCGCCGCCAGGCGGGCCGTCCGCAAGGCGACGACCGGTCCATCCAGACGTCATGGCTCGCGCGTCCGGCGGATCCGGCCGGGCCCAGGTACCTTCGGGAGAACGGTGGCAGGCAACGAACACGACGTGGATGCGGCTGCGCTGACGAAGGCGCTCCGCAAGCGGGGCGTCTCGATGCGCTGCCCGGCCTGCGACTGGACGCTCGACGGCCCGCTCGGCGACTACGCGCTGACACCGGTGGGCAGCGATCCCGCCGCCGTCGGGAGGCGAAGCGACATCAAGCTGATGGTGTACGCCTGCCGCAACTGCGGCTACATCCGCCTGCACTCGGCGGCGGTCCTGCGCGACGCAGCGCCGCCCTGGGCGTAACGCCGCGGGACGGCCCGGAGCCCGCGGGTCAGCGGTCTTCGTCGATCAGGACGACCGTCCGGCGCAGGTCGACGATGCCTTCGACGAAGGTCTCGCGCACTTCGGTCATCCGCGGGCGCTCATCCTCGCGCCACTCGCGCGGCAGCGACGCCCGCGCACGCTCACGCGCGGCGCGCTCCCGCTTCCAGTGTGCAAGCAGCCGTCTGTCCACCATGCCCGCCCTCTATCGGCAGGACGGGCCGCGGACCTGATCCCTCGAGAACGGGGGCATCCCTCTAGATGAGTAGTTCCACGGCGTTGGCCGTGTTGTAGGGACCAGGAGCAGCCGGTCGAAGTCGGCGGTGCCTTATCGCCACCGTCGACCCAAGGGGGCCACGATGCTCGCCGACCTCGACCTGCTGCTGATCGCGGTGTTCTGCGCCGCCGACGATCTCCTGCCCAAGCGAGCCGGCAACGGCAAGCGGATCCTGACCGACGCGGAGGTCGTCACCCTCGCGGTCGCGCAAGCGATCATGGGGATTCCTTCCGACGAGCGGTTCGTCGCTGTCGCACGTAAGCGGCTCTGTCACCTCTTCCCGGTCCTGCCGCAGCGATCCGGCTACTACAAACGACGCGAGCGGCTCTCCGAGACGATCGAGGCGCTGATCGAGGTCTTCGCGCGCAGCAGTCCCGGTTTCTACGACGACCTGCTGCTCGTCGACTCCACGCCGGTCGAGTGTGCCCGCTCGATCGAGACGACCAAGCGCAGCCAGCTCGCCGACGCCGCCGACTACGGCTACTGCTCCAGCCACAGCCGCTACTTCTGGGGCTTTCGCCTGCACGGCCTGTTCGCCCCGGACGGCACACCGCGCGCGCTCCAGCTCACCTCTCCAAAGACACCGGAGCGCGACGTCTGCCTCAAACTGCTCGCCCGTCTCGACCGCGACCGGCCCGTGACCGTGATCGGCGACAAAGGCTACGCCGGCCGCGAGTTCGAACAGACCGCTAGACAGCTCCAAGCGACGATCATCCGCCCCAAACGCCGAGACGAACCCGGAACCGGCCCGCATCTCGCCCCGATCCGACAGCGGATCGAGTCGATCTTCCACACCTGCAAAGACCTGCTCACCCTCGAACGACACGGCGCCCGCACCCTCCACGGACTCCGCACCCGCATCTGCAGCCGCTTCCTCGCACTCGCCGCAGCCATCAGCCTCAACCACCAACTCGGCCGACCCCCACGCACACTCATCGCCTACATCGCCTAAGCCCGTGGAACTACTCATCTAGAGGCTTGATGTGTATTGGGGTGTGCGCGGGGATGCACCTGACCAAGCGGATCGGACGGGGCGGGCGCAGCGCGTAGCGGTGGCTACGGGCAAGCCCGACGCGGCCGAGCCGCGCCGCGTCAGGCGCACCAGCCGCGTATGCCCACAAATGCGCATCAAGCCTCTAGAACGGGTCGTGCGAGGAGCGCCGAACTCTCTCCTCGGCGGGCTCGCCCAGGGCCCGGAGCACGCAGCCGAGCAGCGCGAGGTAGCGCCCGTGCGGCACCGCGAGCGCCGCGGTGACCGCGTCCGGCACGAACCAGCCGCACGCGGCGACGCCCGGGAGCAGCGCCACGGCGCCCGGCACGCTGCCCGGCCCGAGCTGCGGCCGGGTGACGAGCACCCAGACGGCGAGCGCGATCACGACCAGCAGCTCGACGTCGACGAAGGACGAGGCAGACGGCATCCGGTTCGAACGGGGACGGGCGGCGGGGATACGCTCGCAGGTCGGGCCCCCACCACGGCAGTAGAGGATTCCGCCGACGCGTCACGTAGCCGTAAGCGCGCCGGCGGCGATTCCCGAAGATCGACGGCTGCAAGGATCGTCGTCGGCGCGACTCTCTCACATCTTGAGGACCCTGTCGCGGGATCGGCCGCGGGCCCTGTGGATTACGTGTGGAAACCCGCCTCCTCGGTGGGTTCCCCCTGTGGATGATCGTCGGGCGACCGTCGCCGGAGCAGGCGCCGCACCCGCTGGAGCAGCGAGCCCTCCAGGTCCTCCCGCGCAGGAGCCGCGTCCGCCGGCTCGGCGCCGAGTGCCGCGGCGGCCTCCCGCACGGCCGGATACAGGCGCTCGTCCCAGAGCAGGACGTGGAGGCGCTCGACCTCCTCGATCAGCAGCACGATCGCCTTGCCGGCCGCCGCCACCTCCGGTCGACGGTCCTGCTGGAGCCCGGTGCCCCAGTCGCGAAGCTGGTCGAGCTCGTCGGCCTTGAAGCTGCCCGTCGGCACCCGCGGAGCCTACGGGACACCTCGGCTCGGCGGTAGGGCAATCAAGTTCTGCCCGCGCCGCGCCGATGGGAGAAGCGGCGGCGCGGTCTGCGGCGGACTGACGGCAATCATCCCCCGTTCGCCGCGCCGCCTCGTCGCCCTCCCTCGTTCGAGGCACGACGAAGAGCGCGCGCGACCAGCCGGAAGGTCGGTGGCCGTGCGGTGTCCGGCACGGGAGACTCAGACTCCTGCCGATGAACGTCGTCTTCCCCTCTTGCCTCTTCCTCGCGACCGCCGCCCTCGCCGTCTGGCTCGGCGTCCGCTTCCCTCGGCTCGCCCCGACGTCGACCGTCTGGCGCGGCGCCGGCATGTTGCTGAGCGGGTTCCTGCTGCAGTACCTGCCGATCTGGACCGGCAGCTACCTCGCGCTCTACGCGAGCGTCTTCCTGGTCGTCCTGCCGGTGCTCACCCTCGCCTGGCTCTTCGCGTACTGGTTTCTGCAGGGCATCGCCGGCCAGCTGACGTCGATGCGACGCTGAGCCGGCGCCCGCCTCAGGCGCTGCTGAGCGCGGCGACGTGACGCAGGAGCGACTGCAGCTTCTCCTGCAGCTCCTTCGTGCGGGCCGGGTCGGCATGCTGCAGCTCGCGCCGCAGCTCCCGCTCGCGGAGCCGCCAGAGGAGCTCTTCGCCCGTGGCGTCGTCGATCCCCTCCGACTCGGCCCGAGCGTCGAGCTCGGCGACGAGCTCGAGCGCGTCGGGATCGAGCGGGGTGCCGTCGACGAGGTGCGCCCGCACCCGGCGGTGCAGAGCGTCGTAGAAGTGCTCGGGCGTCAGCTCCCCGAGCAGCGGGCGCAGACGCTCGTGGGCGAGCGCCCCGGCGAGGGCGCTCCGCTCGAGCCGGGTGCCGGCGTCGAGCGCCTGCGGCCGCGACGCCAGCGCCCGCGCGGACGGGATCGCCCCCATCCGGAACTGCACCGTCATCCCCACGCGGTCGCTCACGAGCCGCTGCGCCGCCAGCTTGTCGGGCCCCTCGGGGAAGCCGTCGAGGATCGCCTTCGCCGCGCGGAACCCGTCCTGGCGGTTCTCGGCGCGGCCGAGCTCGATCCGGACGCGGTAGAGCACGTACGGCTCCGCACCGGTGAGCAGGGACGGGAACGAGCCCGGGTCGTCGGCGGGGTCGACACCGGGGGGCAGCGCCACCACGTTGACGTCGAAGCCCTGGGCGACGGCACCCTCCATGCCGCGCAGCGCGGCCGACTCGCCGGCCGCGTCACCGTCGAACGCCAGCCAGAGCCGGCGCGTCAGCCGGCCGAGCTCGCGCAGCTGCAGCTCGGTCAGCGCGGTGCCCATGCACGCGACGACCGGCTCGAAACCCGCCTGACGCAGCGCGATCACGTCGGTGTTCCCCTCCACCACGACGGCACGGTCCTCGCGGGCGATCGCCGCGCGCGCCCGGTCGAGCCCGTAGACGACGGCGCTCTTGTGGAAGAGCTCCGACTCTTGCGTGTTCACGTACTTGCCCCGCAGCGGGTCGTCGTCGTGAAGCTTGCGCGCCTGGAAGCCGACGATCCGGCCCCGCGCGTCGGCCAGCGGGAACATCAGCCGCCGCTGGAAGTAGTCGTCGCCGCGTGAGCGCGTCAGCCCTGCTGCCTGCAGCTCGTCCCGCGTGAAGCCCTGCTGCAGTGCCTTGCGGGAGAGCGAGTTGCCGCCGAGCGAGAAGCCGAGCCTGAACTCGCGCGCGGATTGCTCCTGCAGGCCCCGTCCCTTGAGGTAGTCGCGCGCGAAGGAGCCCACCTCGGTCTCCCAGAGCGCGCGCTCGTAGTACACCGTCGCCTGCTCGAGCAACTGGTAGAGCCGCGCCCGGCGGTCACGCAACGCGGCCTGCTCCGGCGAGACGTCCTCGTACTCGAGCGTCACCCGGAAGCGCTCTGCGAGCCACTCGATCGCACCGACGAAGTCGAGCCCCTGGGTCTCGCGGACGAACGTGATCAGGTCGCCGCCCTTGTGGCAGCCGAAGCAGTGGTAGAGGCCGGTGGCGGCGTTGACCGAGAAGCTCGGCGTGCGCTCCTCGTGGAACGGGCAGCGCCCGACGAGACGGGCGCCCTGCTTGCGCAGCGCCGTCCGCTCCTCGACGACCGCCACGAGGTCGGAGGCCGCCTTCACCGCCTCCACGGAGCTGTCCTTGATCCGCGCCACTAGATCGACGCAGCGTACGACAGAGCGAACCTGTCGGTCATCCCCGCGATGAACTCGACCGCGTCCTCCACCTCGCCGTCACGGCCGACGAGGTGCGCGTAGATGCGCTCGATCGTCGCGTGCGCCCGCTCGTGCTCCGGACGCGTGACCGGCCCCAGGTAGACGCGCTCGAACATGAACGCCCGCAGCGACAGCATCGCGGCCCCGATCTCCTCGCTCTGGACGATGTCGCCGGCCGCCGCCGAGCTTTCGACGAGATCGTGCACGAGCGTGTCGATGCGCCTCGCTCCGGTCGGGCCGAGCACCCGGAGCTCCTCGTGTGGCAGGTCGCCCTCGGAGAGGATGCCGTAGCGGATCGCGTCGTCGATGTCGTGGTTGATGTAGGCGACGCGGTCGACGATGCGGACGATCTTGCCTTCCAGCGTCGCCGGCTCGCCGTCGCCCGTGTGCGTGAGGATCCCGTCGACCACTTCGTGGGTCAGGTTGAGGCGCTCGGCGATCCTCGCCGACTGCTCGTTGTGCCGGAAGCCGCCCGGGACGAGCCGGTCGAGCGCCGCCTCCCCGGCATGCCCGAACGGCGGATGCCCGGTGTCGTGCCCGAGCCCGATCGCCTCCGTCAGGTCCTCGTTCAGGCGCAGGGCGCGGGCGACGACGCGCGCGATCCCCGTCGTCTCGAGCGTGTGGGTCATCCGCGTGCGGTAGTGGTCGCCGACGGGGTCGATGAAGACCTGCGTCTTCCCCTTCAGGCGCCGGAACGGCTTCGAGTGCAGGATCCGGTCGCGGTCGCGCTGGAACGGCGTCCGCAGCCCGCACTCCTCCTCGGCCCGGGCGCGCCCGCGAGTGTCGTACGAGCGGACGGCAACCGGCGCAAGCGCGACCTCCTCCAGCTCCCTGACCCGGGCCTGGAAGGCATCGCTCACCGTGCCGGCCTGCTGCATGCGGGCCAGGGTAGTCGCAGAGCCGGACTTCGCGAGGTGTGTCTTACAGGATGATCGGCACGGTGCCGCCGTCGGTGCTCCAGGCGGCACCGGTGACGTACGACGCGCGCGGCGAGAGCAGGAAGACGATCACCGAGGCGATCTCCTCCGGCTCGGCGAGCCGCCCGAGCGGCCGGCCGGCGGCCACCTTCGCCAGCACCGCGTCCCGCTCGCCCTGCTGGTCGGCGAGGCCCCCGTCGCCGAGCCAGGCGCCGGTCGCGGTCGGGCCCGGCGTGACGGCGTTGCAGCGGATGCCGTCCGCCGCGTGCAGGTCGGCGACGAGCCGCGAGAACGACAGCATCGCCGCCTTCATCACCGAGTAGTCCGGCATGCCTCCGGACGGCCGCTTGGCCGCAGTCGACGAGACGTTGACGATCGAGCCGCCCTCCGCCTCCCGGAGCAGCGGCACCGCGGCGCGCGTGGCGCGGATCGCGCTCATCAGGTTCAGCTCGAACGACGCCTGCCAGTCGTCGTCGGTCAGGTCGGCCAGCTTGCGGATCTCCGTCCCACCGACGTTGTTGACGAGGCAGTCGAGCCGTCCGAACTGCTCGGCTGCGGCGGCGACCACGCGCTCCGGCTCGCCGCGCCGGCTCGCATCGGCGACGACGTGCAGGTCGCCTGGCCCGTCGGAGCTGCGGCCGGTGCTGACGACCCGTGCGCCCTCGGCGCGCAACTGCTCGCAGACGACCCGACCGATGCCGGCCGTCGACCCCGTGACGAGGCACACCTTGCCGCTCAGCCCGAGCTCCACGGGTCGCTACGTTAGCGTGCGTGACCACCGTCCTCCTCGCACGACACGGCGAGACCGACTGGAACAGGGAAGGCCGCTGGCAGGGCTGGGCGGATCCACCGCTCAACTCCACCGGCAGGGAGCAGGCGGCGGTGCTGGCGAGGCAGCTGCGGGAGACGCCGTTCGACGCGGTGTACTCGAGCGACCTGCGGCGCGCCCACGAGACGGCCGAGCTCGTCGCCGCCCCCCACGGCGTCCCCGTGATCACGGAGCCGGGGTTGCGCGAGATCGACGTCGGCTCGTGGTCGGGCCTGACCCGTGACGAGATCGCCGAGCGGTTCCCGGGCGGCGAGCGGCCGGACGGCGAGACGCGCGAGCAGCACGCCGCCCGGGTGCTGGCCGCGGTGGAGCGGATCGCCCGGGCGAACGCCGGGCGGCGGATCCTGATCGTCACCCACGGCGGCACGCTGCGAGCACTGCACGGCCACGTCAGCGACGAGCCGTTCCACCCGATCGGAAACTGCGGGGTGATCGAGCTCCACTTCCGCGACGACCGGCTCCGGGCCCCCATCGGATAGGCTCAGCGCCGCGGAGGGCATGGAGGACTACACGAACAAGTACAAGGGTGAGCAGGTCGAGATCGCGTTGTTCGGCGGTGAGTACCAGGACGGGGTGTTGACCGCCTACTGCTACCTCGAGGACGTGGCGCACATCGAGCTCAACGGCCACATCCTCATTCCCCTGCAGAACGTGGCGTCGCTCCACTGCTCGAGCCGCTGCGACGCCCCGGAGCCCGATTGGCCGCCGCGCGGCCTCGAGGACGACGCGGGCGACGCCGACGACGAGGCGTGAACCGCCGGCTGCTCGTGCTGCGGAACGTCGCGAAGGCGTGGCTCGTCTTCGCCGTTCCGACCGCGCTGTTCGCCCTGCTGGGCTGGCGGCTCGGCGGGTACCGGCTCTCGATCCTGTTCGCCGGCTCGATCGTGCTGCTCGCGGCCGCGGTGTACGCGTACGCCGACCGGATCCTGATGGGGATGCTCGGCGCACGCGAGCTCGTCGAGGGAGAGGCGCCGGCGCTCCATTCGACCGTCGAGCGGCTGGCGGCCCGCGCCGGCGTGGTGAAGCCGCGGCTCTATCTCCTCTCGGACGGCTATCCCCGCGCGCTCTCGACCGGCCGCGGCGCGGGCGGCGGCTCCGGTCTCGCCGTCTCGGTGGGGCTGCTGGGCGTCGCCTCGCCGGCCGAGCTCGAGGGGATCGTCGCGCACGAGCTCGCGCACCTGCGGCATCGCGACGTCCTGGTGCAGTCGGTCGTGGTGGTGCTCGCGACCGCGCTCGTCGAGGCGTCCCGCCTGGGCGGGTTCCTGCAGCGGGCGTTCCTCTTCGTGCTCGGCCCGGTCGCCGCCGCCCTCATCCACCTGCTGCTCTCGCCGAAGCGCGAGTTCGACGCCGACCGGCTCGCGGCCGAGCTGTGCGACTCGCCGCACGGGCTCGCCGACGCGCTCCTGCGCCTCGAGGAGGCGATGGGGCTCGTCGCGTTCGAGGCGAGCGCGGCCAGCGAGCCGCTCTACACCACGAACCCGTTCGCCGCCGAGGGCCTCGGCGCGCTGTTCGACTCGCATCCGCCGCTCGGCGAGCGCGTGCGCCGCCTCCGGGCGCTCGACCCGGAGTGGCGCGCCCGGCTGCACGCCACGTAACGGGGGAACGGCGAAGAGCCCCGCACGGGGGCTCTTCGCGAACAAAATGGGCGGCGTCCTACTCTCCCGGGAGCTTGCGCTCCGAGTACCATCGGCGCTAACGGGCTTAACTTCTCTGTTCGGAATGGGAAGAGGTGTTTCCCCGTCGCTATGACCGCCCAACCGGCGAGCGTGCGCGGATCGCTGCACCCTCAAAACTCCATAGCTACGGACGAGTTCTTCAAATCAAGACCTCGAGCAATTAGTACGGGTCCGCTGAACACATTGCTGTGCGTGCACGTCCCGCCTATCAACGTGGTGGTCTTCCACGGCTCTTACTCTCTCTAGGAGATGGGAGGCCTCATCTCGAGGTGGGCTTCCCGCTTAGATGCTTTCAGCGGTTATCCCATCCAGACGTGGCTAATCAGCAGCGCTCTTGGCAGAACGACTGATACACCAGAGGTCCGTTCGTCTCGGTCCTCTCGTACTAGAGACGACTCCTCTCAAGCCTCCAACGCCCATGGTGGATAGGGACCGAACTGTCTCACGACGTTCTGAACCCAGCTCGCGTACCGCTTTAATGGGCGAACAGCCCAACCCTTGGGACCCGCTTCAGCCCCAGGATGCGACGAGCCGACATCGAGGTGCCAAACCCTCCCGTCGATGTGGACTCTTGGGGAGGATAAGCCTGTTATCCCCGGAGTACCTTTTATCCGTTGAGCGACGGCACTTCCACTTGTTACCGCCGGATCACTATGGCCTGCTTTCGCACCTGCTCGAGCTGTCGCTCTCGCAGTCAAGCTCCCTTATGCCATTACGCTCTACGCACGATTTCCAACCGTGCTGAGGGAACCTTTGCGCGCCTCCGTTACATTTTAGGAGGCGACCGCCCCAGTCAAACTACCCACCAGATGCTGTTCCCGCCCCGGATCACGGCAGCGGGTTAGAAGCCCAGACTACGAAGGGTGGTATCCCAAGATTGGCTCCACCGACACTGGCGTGCCGGCTTCGCAGCCTCCCACCTATCCTGGACAACGTACCCCGAACTCCAACATCTAGCTGTAGTAAAGGTTCACGGGGTCTTTCCGTCCAACCACGGGTACTCGGCATCTTCACCGAGACTACAGTTTCACCGGATCCCTCGAAGAGACAGCGCCCAAGTCGTTACGCCATTCGTGCAGGTCGGAACTTCGCGTTGATCCCTCATTTCTGAGGGCGCAGACTATCCCTTCACCTTGACGTAGCTTGCGAGCCCGCTCACTCAGAGCTGACTTCTCAACCTGCGTGAGAGGAACTCGCGACAGCATTACCAAGGGCCGGCGTCTCATCACGTCCATAGATTTACCACCCGAAGGCGGCAGAGAACGCGATGTCACGTCCCGAAGGACGATCAGTCGTTACGGGGTCAACCTCCCGTTCGTGCAGAGGCGACTTCCCACGGGATTACCCTTTCGCTGTTACGACGTCCTTGAAGCGTCGCATACGAGGAGGGCTTCCCCGTTATTAGCCGGTTTGTTCGCCAGGATCACTCCTGACTCGGGCAATTCAATTACCCGACAAGGAATTTCGCTTCAGGTCTTATTCGGAAATATTTCTTCCGAACGGAATGACGCTTCCTTTGACGTCATTCCCTGCATGTCGCCATGCAGAGGGACCATCTCATCATCCAGCCGACAGGCTGGACGTCTGGCGTATGGTCTCTGAGGATTCCCGCCGTGATGATGGCGGGCCTTTCCTGCTGATTGTCCGCACCCGACGCATTGTCACTGCCGCGTGGAGCGGCGAGTAGCGCGGGATACTCGGGGTTTCCAGCATATAGCCAGATGCGCACCGCACCGTTGCCGGTGCGGGGGGCAGCGAATCTACCTTAGGCAGTTATCCCCCACGTCGCCGTGAGGACTGGACCATATCTTCATCCCGAGGAAGGGATGTCCGACGTATGGCCTCTGAGGATTCTCGCAAGCACCTCATCGAGCGGGCGGAGCCGCGCTCGACCTTTGCTCGCTGGATTCATCGAATACACCTTACGAACGATCTCAGCGAGACCGTCGTCCCTCAGGTGCTCCTTCCGGTCGATCATCTCGATGATCTCCTTGAACCGCATGAACGTCTCCCGCTTGCAACTGAACGGTACGACGTACCGCTCAAAGAACGGGATCACGCGGTCACGAAGCACGGCAGTCGACGAGATCTCGTACACCAGGACGCTTTCGCTTCCCGACTTCCGTGAGATCCGCCCACTCCCGAAAACCAACTGTGCGAGCTCGAGCAACGCGCGGCCACTCTCGTGCTGATACAGGAAGAATCCTGGATCGACGTAGTAACCGTGCCGGCACGTCGGGTGCCGTTTGACGCTCACGCACAGCGAGCCTTCACCTTCGATGAAGCCCGCAAGGAACCAGCGTGCTGATTCAGTGCTTCCGAGCCTTTCCTGCTGATTGTCCGCACCCGTCACGTTGTCACTGTAGACATCCCTTCGGACGCCACGAGTAGTGCGGGATACACCGGATGTCCCAGCATATAGTCGGATTTTTCAACCGCCCTTCCGAGGCACAACCCTCGGGCCTACGGTTATAGTTACCGCCGCCGTTTACCGGGGCTTGGATTCGAAGCTTCGCCCGAAAGCTAACCTCTCCTCGTGACCTTCCGGCACCGGGCAGGCGTCAGCCCCTATACGTCGTCTTTCGACTTCGCAGAGACCTGTGTTTTTGGTAAACAGTCGCTTGGGCCGTTTCACTGCGGCCACCTCGGGCTTTGATCCGCGAGGGATCATCACCCTACCGTGGCGCCCCTTCTCCCGAAGTTACGGGGCCATTTTGCCGAGTTCCTTTTCGAGGGTTCTTCCGATCGCCTTGGTATTCTCTACCTGCCCACCTGTGTCGGTTTTGGTACGGGCACGTCCCACCTCCCTAGACGCTTTTC